>NZ_CP108455.1:1502500-2907500 GCF_036241575.1 Streptomyces sp. NBC_01267
GCAGAACACCGCTCGCCGTCCCCTCGGGGCCGCACACCAGATTGAGGCAGTGCCACATCCCGTACGTGAAGTAGACGTACACATGGCCGGGCGGGCCGAACATGACTTCGTTGCGGGGAGTACGGCCGCGGTAGGCGTGCGATCCCGGGTCCGCCTCCCCTGCGTACGCCTCCACCTCGGTGAGCCGGAGTTCCATGGGCCCGTCCGGCGTGCGGCGGACCAGGGTGCGTCCCAGGAGATCCGGGGCCACCTCCAGTACCGGGCGCTCGAAGAAGTCTCGCGGCAACGGATTACGGTCCGGGGTGACGATCATGGCGTCCGAGCGTAGTGGGGAACGGTTCCCCACTGTCGGCCGTATGCCCGTACGGATGGCCCGGAAGTACGGGCCCAGAGGTACGGGCCCGGAGGCGCGGGCCCAGGTTCGAGAAGGAGTGGGTATGGGGTTCAAGAGGCTGCTTGCCAGCATGGGGGCCGGTGGTGCTTCGGTCGAGACCGTGCTGGCCGAGGCGAACGTCGTGCCCGGCGGGGTGGTCCAGGGCGAGATACGCATCCACGGCGGATCCGTGGCCCAGCGGGTGGAGGGCCTCTCCGTCGGAATCCAGGGCCGGGTGGAGATCGAGGGCGGCGACCACGAGGTCAAGCAGGACATCGAGTTCACCCAGCTACGCCTCGGTGGGGAACTGGAGGTGGAGGCGGGAGCGGTGCACGTGGTGCCGTTCGGACTGGAGATCCCCTGGGAGACACCGATTTCCAGCATCGGCGGCCGGCCGCTGGACGGCATGCACCTCGGTGTGACCACCGAGCTGGAGATCGCGCGGGCGGTGGACTCCGGTGACCTGGACCCCATCCAGGTGCATCCGCTGCCCGCCCAGCAGGCGATCCTCGACGCCTTCGGCCGGCTCGGGTTCCGGTTCCTGAGCGCGGATCTGGAGCGCGGCCACATCAGGGGCACCCGGCAGAAACTCCCCTTCTACCAGGAGATCGAGTTCTGCCCGCCGGAGGAGTACCGCGGGCTGGATCAGGTGGAGCTGACCTTCGTCGCGGACGACCGGGAGATGGACGTCATCCTGGAGATGGACAAGAAGCCGGGCCTCTTCGGCGAGCGCGGCGATTCCTACCGGGCGTTCCAGGTGGGGCTTCGTGATTTCGGGGAGACGGACTGGGCCGGGTACCTGCACCAGTGGCTGGCCGATGTCGGCGGCAGGCGCAACTGGCTCTAGGGTCCTGCTCCGAGGGGTGCGGGGCAGCCTCTAGGGTCGGGGAAGGAACTGGACAGCCGATGCAGGAGGTGCCGTTGTGACCGGGCTCAGCAAGCCGCCGCTTCCCCATGATTTTCACCCGCCGGTGCCCTCGTTCACCGTGGTGAGCGAGGACATCGCGCCGGGATCGGTATTGAAGGACGCCCAGGTGTACGCGGCGGGGAACACCTCGCCGCAGCTGCGGTGGGAGGGATTCCCGCCGGAGACCAGGAGCTTCGCCGTGACCTGCTTCGATCCGGACGCGCCCACGGGCAGCGGGTTCTGGCACTGGTCGCTGTTCGACATCCCGGCCTCGGTGACCGGGTTGCCCGCGGGCGCGGGCAGTGGTGCGTTCGACGGGCTGCCCGCAGGCGCGGTCCAGGCGCGCAACGACTACGGGACGAAGGAGTTCGGGGGCGCCGCGCCGCCGGCCGGTGAGAACCACCGTTACGTCTTCACCGTGTACGCGGTGGACACCGAGCGGCTGGGTATCGACGCCGACGCCTCCCCCGCGGTCGTCGGATTCAATCTGCGGTTCCACACACTGGCGCGTGCGCAGCTCGTCGCCGAGTACACCGGTCCCGCGGAGAGCTGAAGTCCGCCGTTAGTTTGCCCTGCCCCGGTCTTGGAGAGATCAGGGCAGGGCCTTTTTTATTGCGTTGTCCATCGTGGCGTGCCCGGCCAGAGTTGATTCCGGCCCGCCAGGGGGCGGGCCCGCTGATGGAGGTGGGCACCATGCGGGACACGCTGGTACTGAACGCGAGCTTCGAGCCGCTGTCGACGGTGACGCTGAACCGCGCCGTGGTGCTCGTGCTCCAGGACAAGGCCGTCGTGGAGCAGGCCCATCCAGGACTCCGGGTGCGAGCGGCGGCTGTCGAGCTTCCGGTGCCCCGGGTGATCAGGCTCTGCCGTTACGTACGGGTGCCGTTCCGAAGACAGGCACCGTGGTCGAGACGGGGGGTGCTGATCCGGGACCAGCACCGGTGCGCGTACTGCGGTCGGCGGGCCACCACCGTCGACCACGTGGTGCCGCGTGCCCAGGGCGGTCAGGACACCTGGCTGAATACGGTTGCCTCCTGCGCCGAGGACAACCACCGCAAAGCGGCCCGTACGCCGGACCAGGCAGGGATGCCGCTGCTGCGCGGGCCGTTCGTGCCGACCCCAGCCGACGCGATGCTGCTCGCTCTCGGTGCCGGTGAGCGCCGGGCGCTGCCGGAGTGGCTTCCGCGGACCGCCTAGACGAGCTCCCGTACGGGCAGTAGCCGTACAGCAGTTGAGCCCGTCCCCCGGCCGGGGGACGGGCTCTTCGCTACTCCGAGGGCTTGCGGGCAGCAGGCGGAGCCGCCTGCTCCTTGCCGGTGTTGAAGCCCGGGACGTTGTCACCGAGGTTGCCGAAGGCTCCGCTGAGGCCCTTGAGCGCGTCGCCGATCTCGCTGGGCACGATCCAGAGCTTGTTGGCGTCGCCCTCGGCGATCTTCGGGAGCATCTGGAGGTACTGGTACGCGAGGAGCTTCTGGTCCGCGTCACCCGCGTGGATGGACTCGAAGACCGTACGGATGGCCTGGGCCTCGCCCTCCGCGCGCAGCGCCGACGCCTTGGCCTCACCCTCGGCCCGCAGGATCGCCGACTGCTTCTCACCTTCGGCCCGCAGGATCTCCGACTGCCGGACACCTTCGGCCTGGAGGATCGCGGCGCGCTTGTCACGGTCGGCGCGCATCTGCTTCTCCATCGAGTCCTGGATGGAGGTGGGCGGCTCGATCGCCTTGAGCTCGACGCGGTTGACGCGGATGCCCCACTTGCCGGTCGCCTCGTCGAGCACGCCGCGCAGCGCCGCGTTGATCTCCTCACGGGAGGTCAGCGTCCGCTCCAGGTCCATGCCACCGATGATGTTGCGGAGCGTGGTGACGGTGAGCTGCTCGATCGCCTGGATGTAGCTGGCCACTTCGTAGGTCGCGGCGCGGGCGTCGGTCACCTGGTAATAGATGACGGTGTCGATGTTGACCACCAGGTTGTCCTGGGTGATCACGGGCTGCGGCGGGAAGGGGACGACCTGTTCGCGGAGGTCGATCCGGTTGCGGATCGAGTCGATGAACGGGACGACGATGTTCAGTCCGGCGTTGAGCGTGCGCGTGTAACGGCCGAACCGTTCGACGATGGCAGCGCTGGCCTGTGGGATCACCTGGATCGTTTTGATCAGGGCGATGAAGACCAGCACCACCAGAATGATCAGAACGATGATGACGGATGGCATCGTGCTCCCCGTGTCCTTCGATAGCCGGCGGTTGGCAATGATCGAGTTTCGCAGACCTCGGCCTGCCGTGGGTGAGGTTCTGTCACAGGACGACGGCCGTTGCTCCGTCGATCTCTACGACGTCCACCTGCTGACCTGGTTCGTAGCTGGTGTCGGTGTCGAGCGACCGGGCCGACCAGATCTCACCGGCGAGCTTGATCCGGCCACCGCTGCCGTCGACCCGTTCCAGGACGACGGCCTGACGGCCCTTCAACGCATCGATCCCGGTGGCCAGTTCGGGCCGCTGGGAGCGGTGCCGGTTCGCGATCGGGCGTACGACGGCGATGAGCGCGACGGAGACGATCACGAAGACCAGTACCTGCGCGACCAGGTCACCGCCGAGGCCGGCGACGCCCGATGCGGCGATCGCCCCGACGGCCAGCATCCCGAATTCGGGCATGGCGGTGATCACCAACGGGATTCCCAGCCCGGCTGCCCCGATCAGCCACCACACCCACGCCTCGATGTCCACGGGGTCATGGTAGGTGGACAGCCCCTTCCGGGGACAGGGCGCAGAAGGGCGGGAACCGGTCAGCCGAGCGGAAGGCCCTGCGCCGTCCAGCGGTTGCCGCGCTGTTCGACGACGAGCGGCAGCCCGAAGCAGAGGGAGAGGTTGCGGGACGTCAGCTCGGTCTCCATCGGTCCGGCGGCGAGCACCTTGCCCTGACGGATCATCAGGACGTGGGTGAAGCCGGGCGCGATCTCCTCGACGTGGTGCGTCACCATGACCATCGAGGGGGCGTACGGGTCCTGGGCCAGCCGGCCGAGACGGCGTACGAGGTCCTCGCGGCCACCGAGGTCGAGACCGGCGGCGGGCTCGTCGAGGAGGAGCAGTTCGGGGTCGGTCATCATCGCGCGGGCGATCAGGGTGCGCTTGCGTTCGCCCTCGGAGAGCGTGCCGAACTTGCGGTCCAGGAACTCGGTCATGCCGAGGCGGTCGAGGAAGGCGCGGGCGCGCTGCTCGTCGACCTCCTCGTAGTCCTCGTTCCAGGTGGCCGTCATGCCGTAGGCGGCGGTGAGCACCACCTGGAGCACGGTCTGCCGCTTGGGCATCTTCTCCGCCATGGCCGCGCCGGCCATGCCGATGCGCGGGCGGAGTTCGAAGACATCGGTGCCCGGCTTGCCGAGCTGCTCACCGAGGATCGACGCGGTGCCGCTGGTCGGGAAGAGGTAGCTGGACGCGATGTTGAGGAGAGTGGTCTTGCCCGCGCCGTTGGGACCGAGGATGACCCAGCGCTCCCCCTCCTTCACCGCCCAGGAGACGTCGTCCACCAGAGCACGTCCGTCGCGGACCACGGATACGTCCAGCAGCTCCAGTACATCGCTCATGAGCGCGTTGTCTCCCCATGCAGTCTCGGTTCGCGCGTGCGCCTGTGGGCGCAGCTCCCAGGGAAAACTTACGCCACCTGAGAAGTGTCCCCGTGCCTAGGGCCTATTCGGTCGATCTCCCGGGCCAGGGAATCCGGCCGGACGGGGCATGGCACCTCGGGCCGGTCCCTAGGCTGGACGCATGTTCACGGAACCACGCTCAGGACGGCTGGCCGCATGGGGAAATGCCCTTTTGGCCGGAATTGTTTCGCCGGATGACGCCGCACTCGCCATCGTGGGCGAGGACGCGGTGCACCGGGTCGACGGGCTGCCCGGGGAGGCGGGGCCGGTCGGGCTCACGCTGGCGCTCGGCAGGCTGAGAGGGCTCGGCGCGACCGGGTTCCGGGTGGCGATGCCCACGCCGGGGCATCCGCTGGGGCTCAGCGGCCCGCCGGAATTCAATGCGCGGGCGCTGGACGCGGAGGAGGCGGTCGTCGCCTTCGGTGTGCCGCTCGGGCTGGTGCCCGAGGTGTACGAGGCGGGGCCCGAGGGCGATCTGCACCGGGAGGTGCTCTGGCACTGTCTGGCCGTGCGGGACGCGCCGCCCGCCGACGTCCCCTCCTTGGGCGAGGCGGAGCGGGAGCTCGCGGAGGCGCTGCGGGAGGCGACCAAGGTGCTCTCGGGTCTCGACGTGGCGGGTTCGGGGCCGGTTGCCGAGGCGGCCATCGACGCCTACCGGGCGCGGGCGGAACGGGGGCCGGGCGAAGTACTGGCTCCGGGCTATCCGGCGCGCGCGGTCCGGGTGCTCACGCTGGCGCAGCGGGTCGGGCTGCTGGTCGAGATGGGGTACGAACACGGTCCCGGCGGCGCGGTGAGCGCGTCGGAGATGGCGGCGCGGGGAGCGGCGCTGCGGCCGGTGGAGCGGGTGGCCAGGCGGGCGCAGGTCGCGGCGTACAACGCGTACGTGGAGGAGCGGGAGCGGCGTAACTGAGGCGGGGCGGAGTGACGGGGACCGGAGCAGCCTGACGGGGCCGGACCGCCTCGCGGGCTGTCCGGCCCCGGATGACCCGACGGCCCTTCAGCCCGCCGCGCCGTGCCGTACGGCCCAGAGCGCCGCCTGGGTGCGGTCGGCGAGGTCCAGTTTCATCAGGATGTTCGACACGTGCGTCTTGACGGTCTTCTCCGAGAGGACCAGCGCCCGCGCGATCTCCCGGTTGGAACGTCCGTCGGCGATCAGGCCGAGCACCTCCCGCTCGCGCTCCGTCAGGGTCGTCCCCCTCCCCTGGCCGCCGCCCGGTTCCTGGGAGAGCAGCACCCCGGCGACTTCGGGCTGGAGGAGGACGTGCCCCGCGTGGACGGAGCGGATGGCACCGGCCAGGGCGTCCGGATCGACGTCCTTGTAGACGTAGCCCGAGGCGCCCGCGCGCAGGGCGGGGACGACGGTGCGCTGCTCGGTGAAGCTCGTCACCACCAGCACCCTGGCCGGGTTGGCCAGCTCGCGGAGCTTGCGCAGCGCCTCGATGCCGTCCGTACCCGGCATCTTGATGTCCATCAGCACGACGTCGGGGCGCAGTTCCTCGGCGAGGGCCACGCCCTCGGCGCCGTCCCCCGCCTCACCCACGACCTCGATGTCGTCCTGGATCTCCAGGAAGGTACGCAGCCCGCGGCGGACCACCTGGTGGTCGTCGACCAGCAGGACCCTGATGGCCGGCTTCGGCCTGGGCTCGGTGTCAGCCACCGGGCACCTCCATCTCGATCGTGGTGCCCTCGCCGGGCGCCGATTCCACCGTGAGCCTGCCGCCGACCCCGCTCGCCCGGTCGCGCATCGAGACGAGACCGAGGTGCCGGCCGGCCTGCCGTACCGTCCTGGGCTCGAATCCGCGGCCGTTGTCGGTGATCCGCAGGACGGCGCCCTGCCCCCGCCGGTTCAGTACGACGTCGACCTGGTCCGCCTCCGCGTGGCGCAGCGCGTTGTGCAGCGCCTCCTGGGCCACCCGCAGCAGCGCCTCTTCCTGGGCTGCGGGCAGTGCCCGCACCTGGCTGCTCCCGAAGGTGACACGGGGGGCGTGGGCACGGTCGAGGACCTGGATGTGCGTACGGAGGGTGTTGACCAGACCGTCCTCGTCGAGGGCTGCCGGGCGCAGCTCCACCACGGCGGCCCGCAGTTCGTCCGCCGCCTCCGCGGCGAGGGCGGCCACCTGCTGCAGTTCGTCCTTGGCGCGGGCCGGGTCCCGGTCCACCAGGGTGGCCGCGGCCTGGGCCGTCAGCCGCAGGGAGAAGAGCTTCTGGCTGACGGCGTCGTGCAGCTCGTGCGCCAGCCGGGAGCGTTCCTCCACGATGGTGAGTTCGCGGCTGCGCTCGTAGAGGCGGGCGTTGGTGAGGGCGATCGCGGCGTGCTGGGCGAGGATCGTCAGAAGTTCCTCGTCGTCCTCGGTGAATCCGCAGCGGCCGGTGGGTCTGGGGCACCTCTTGTTGGCGAGGAAGAGCGCGGCGATCGTCTCGTCGCCGTCCCGGACGGGCAGCCCGAGGAAGTCCGACATGTCCGGGTGGGCGGACGGCCAGCCGCCGAAGCGGGGGTCCTGCCGTACGTCGTCCAGCCGCTGGGCCTTCTCGTCGTGCAGCATCGCGGCGAGGATGCCGTGCTGGCGCGGGAGCGGGCCGATGGCTTTCCACTGGGCGTCGCTGATGCCGTCGACCACGAACTGGGCGAAGCCGCCGTGGTCGTCGGGCACGCCGAGGGCGGCGTACTCGGCGTCCAGCAGTTCGCGGGCCGAGGCGACGATCGTCTTGAGGACGTCGTGGACCTCCAGATGCCTGCTCATGGCGAGCAGTGCGGTACTCACCGCGGAGAGGCCGGACCGGGGTCGATGGGACATGGCCTCACCGTACCGGCGGGCGCGGCGGACCGTATCGGGCTGTGGACGGCCCTGACCGGGACGCGGGGACTAGGTCAGGGACTAGGTCGAAGTGCCGTGGTCCGCTGCGGCTCGCGGACGGCGCACGGGGCGGAAGCGCGCTGGACGAGCTGGCGCTGGACGGGCTGCGGACGGCGCTGGAGACCAATGTGGTGGCGGCTCTGGGTCTGGTGCAGGAGGCGCTGCCGCTGCTGCGGGCGGCCGGGGCGGGCGCGGTGATCTCGGTCAGTTCGGACGCGGCCGTCGAGGCGTACCGGACGTGGGGCGGGTACGGGGCGTCCAAGGCCGCGCTCGACCAGTTGTCGGCGGTGCTCGCCGCGGAGGAACCGGGGCTGCGGGTCCGGGCGGTGGACCCGGGCGACATGGAGACCGATCTCTACGCGGCAGCCGCGCCCGGGGAGGAGGGGCGACCTGCTCCGTCGAGTGTGGTCCCGGCGTTCCTGCGGTTGCTCGAAGAGCGTCCGGCGAGCGGCCGGTACACGGCGCCCGCTCTGCTGGAGGAGGCGTGACGGGTGTGGGGCGCTGACCCGCAGCTATGCGGAGGTAGTACGGGCCCGCTACCTCTGGCACGAGTTCGGGGACGTCCACCTCATCCTTCCGGATGAGGACGCTCACACTCCGGATTGCTTGAGCAACGTACTGTGAGAATCCTGTCCGCCTGCTGTGACGCCCCGCACAGGACGCACGTCACTTACGACGCAGGCTAGTTGATCCTCAAGAGCCACCTGGGCCGGGCATCGGTGGATGTCCGGCCTTACCGGCGGTACCCCACGCCACTAAGCGGGGTCGTACGTCACACCTTTGCCACAAGATTTTGCTGCCGCTAAGAATGGCTCCCGTCGCCGCCACCAGGGCGTACCGCCGCCCCAGGCGCTCGCGACTTCCGCTATTCGAAGAGGTACGCCCACATGTCCTCCCGCCACCGCCGCAGCCGTCTGACCAAGACCCACAAGTACTCGATCGGTGGTGTGGCCGCCGTCGGCGCCGCCGCCGTCGCGTTCACCCTTGTTCCCGGAAACGCGTCCGCCGAGACGACCCACCAGTCGATCGACGCCGCCCCGGCGGCCTTCACCTCGCAGACCACAACCGTGAAGACCGGCCTCGAACTGCAGCAGGCGCACGCCGAGCAGGCCGCCAAGGACGCCGCGGCCAAGGCCAAGGCAGATGCCGCCAGGGCGAAGGCCGAGGCGAAGGCCAAGGCCGACGCCGCCTCGAAGGCCAAGGCGCAGGCCGTGGCCAAGGCCGTCGCCAAGGAGAAGGCCCAGGCTGCCGCCAAGGCGAAGGCCGAGGCGAAGGCGAAGACCGAGGCCGCCGTCAAGGCCAAGGCCGAGGCCGCCGCGAAGGCCAAGGCCGCCGCCAAGGCGAAGACCGTCAACGCGGCCAGCTACCCGAACACCCTCGACGGCTGGATCCGCCAGGCGCTGTCGATCATGCAGGCCAAGGGCATCCCCGGCTCGTACGACGGTCTGCACCGCAACATCATCCGCGAGTCCGCCGGTAACCCGCAGGCCATCAACAACTGGGACATCAACGCGCAGAACGGCACCCCGTCGATCGGCCTGCTCCAGGTCATCCAGCCGACGTTCTCCGCGTACCACGTGACCGGCACCTCCACGAACATCTACGACCCGGTCGCCAACCTCACCGCCGCCGCGAACTACGCTGCCGCGAGGTACGGATCGATCGACAACGTCAACAGCGCCTACTGATCCGGCGCACCGGACACACGCCACCGGTCACACGCCGAAGGGCGGCACCCCACTTGCGGGGGTGCCGCCCTTCGGCGCTGCTCCGTGAGCGACTACTTGCGCATGACCTCCGGCTCGTGGCGGCGCAGCAGCCGGGCCACGACGATTCCGCAGATCACGCCCATCGCGATCAGGATGCCCATGTCCATCACCCAGGTGCCCAGCGTGTGGTCCCACAGCGGGTCCGTGCTGGTCAGGTTCTTCTTGTTGGGCAGCAGGATGTTGAGTGACGCGGTGGCGCCCGCGGCTGCGACCGCCCAGCGGGCGGGCATCAGGAACGACAGCTGGTTGACCCCGGCGGCGCCGTTCAGGGTGAAGAGGCAACCGGTGAAGACGACCTGGGTGATCGCGAACATCACCAGCAGCGGCATGGTCTTCTCGGAGGTCTTCACCAGCGAGGAAATGATCAGGCCGATCATCATCGAGGTGAAGCCGAGAGCCATGATCGGCAGGGTGAGTTCGATCCGGGTGGAGGCGGAGAAGACCAGCCCCTCCTCGGGCGCCTTCTTCAGTCCGAAGCCGATGCCCCCGATGATCGCGCCCTGCACCACGGTGATCAGACCGAGCACGATCACCTTGGACATCAGATAGGCGGAACGCGACAGGCCGGTGGCCCGCTCCCGTTCGTAGATCACCCGTTCCTTGATCAGTTCGCGTACGGAGTTGGCCGCGCCCGCGAAACAGGCGCCCACCGCCAGGATCAGCAGGATCACGGCGCCGTCGCCGTTGCTGCCGTGTCCTCTGACCGGGCCGAAGCCGAGTCCGTAGTCCGCGGGGATCAGCGCACCGACCGCGCCGAGGACAGCGGGGAGCAGGACCGAGAGCGCCATGAATCCGCGGTCGGAGACGATGACCGACACGTAGCGGCGCATCAGGGTGACCAGCTGCGAGCCCCAGCCCTGGGGCTTGGGGACCCTCATCGCCTGGGCGGGCGGCATCTGGACCGACTGCACGGCGACCGCGTCGATGTCCGCCGCGTACATCTGGTAGTGCTGCGAGCCGCGCCAGCGGCCCGCCCAGTCGTAGTCGCGGTAGTTCTCGAAGGCGGAGAAGACATCGGCCCAGCTGGAGTAGCCGAAGAAGTTGAGCGCCTCCTCCGGCGGCCCGAAGTACGCGACCGCGCCGCCCGGTGCCATCACCAGAAGCTTGTCGCAGATGGCGAGTTCGGCGACGGAGTGGGTGACGACGAGCACCGTACGACCGTCGTCGGCGAGGCCGCGCAGCAGCTGCATGACATCGCGGTCCATCCCCGGGTCGAGGCCGGAGGTCGGCTCGTCCAGGAAGATCAGGGACGGTTTGGTCAGCAGCTCCAGTGCGACCGAGACCCGCTTGCGCTGGCCGCCGGAGAGAGAGGTGACCTTCTTCTCCTTGTGGATGTCCAGCTTCAGCTCGCGCAGCACCTCGTCGATACGGGACTCGCGCTCGGCCTCGGTGGTGTCCGCGGGGAAGCGCAGCTTGGCCGCGTACTTCAGGGCCTTACGGACCGAGAGTTCCTTGTGCAGGATGTCGTCCTGCGGGACGAGACCGATGCGCTGGCGCAGCTCGGCGAACTGCTTGTAGAGATTCCGGTTGTCGTAGAGGACATCGCCCCGGTTGGCGGGCCGGTAGCCGGTGAGCGCCTTGAGCAGGGTGGACTTGCCCGAACCCGAGGGGCCGATGACCGCGACGAGCGACTTCTCGGGGACGCCGAAGGAGACGTCCTTGAGGATGTCCTTGCCGCCGTCGACCGTCACCGTGAGGTGGCGGGCGGAGAAGGAGACCTCACCGGTGTCGACGAACTCCTCGAGCCGGTCGCCGACGAGGCGGAAGGTCGAGTGGCCGACGCCGACGATGTCGTTCGGGCCGATCAGGGCCGTTCCGGACTTGGCCATCGGCAGACCGTTGACGTAGGTGCCGTTGTGGGAACCGAGGTCACGGATCTCGAAGCGGCCGTCGGGCGTGGCCACGAACTCGGCGTGGATACGCGAGACCTGGAGGTCGGAGACGACCAGTTCGTTCTCCAGCGCACGGCCGATGCGCATCACCCGGCCGAGAGCCAGCTGGTGGAAAGTGGTCGGGCTGCGGTCCCCGTACGGGGTCGAGGCCCCCGCGCCCCCGCCCACCGGGCCGCCCTGCTGGGGCAGTTGGGCCTGCTGCGGCTGCCAGCCCTGCTGGGCCGGGGCCTGTTGCTGGGCCGGGGCCTGTTGCTGAGCGGCGCCCCAGCCGGGGTCACCGCCCTGGTACTGGGCCGGGGCGTACGGCTGCGCCTGCATCGGCGCCTGCGGCTGTACGGGTGCCTGGGCAACGGCCTGCGCCTGCATCGGCTCCGGTGTCCGGGCCGCCGCGCCGGAGAGGCTCAGCCGCGGACCGTCGGTCGCGTTGCCGAGGTACACCTCCGAGCCGGGACCGATCTCCACCTGCTGGACCTGCTGCCCGTGCACGAACGTGCCGTTGGTGGAGCCGTGGTCCTCGATGACCCAACTACGGCCCCCCCAGCTGATCGTGGCGTGCCGCCACGAGACCCTCGCGTCGTCGATCGCCAGGTCTCCCTGCGGATCACGGCCAAGGGTGTACGACCTGGACGGATCGAGCGTCCAGGTCCTGCCATTCAATTCCAGTACGAGTTCCTGCACTCCAGCCCCACTTATTGTCCCCCGAGGTACCCCCATTGCAGGGAGTCTAGGGATGGCGAACATCGTGGGGAACTATTTCAGGCGCAGTGACGTATCGGGAACCCGGGCCGTGTGACGACCATGTACCAATGGGTTCCCCGGGGCATCTGCGGACGTGACCGGACGGACTCCTCTCCCTTTTCGCCTGCCTTCTCATGAATCACTCAGTATTTCCCCCTTCCGCCGTTCATTGCCGCGATGGGCCACCGGAGGTACGGGCGTCCGGTCCTCGGGACGGACTGCCGGGGGGTCCGCAGTGCCCTATACGGTGGGATCACCATGAGCGCATCGCAGCCCCCAGTCCCCGCCGATTTCCCCACTCTTCTCGTCAAGATCTTCGGGAAGGACCGCCCCGGGATCACCGCCGGGCTCTTCGACACCCTCGCCGCCTACGCCGTCGACGTCGTCGACATCGAGCAGGTCGTCACGCGGGGCCGCATCGTCCTGTGCGTCCTGATCACCGCACCGGGCCCCGACGGCATTGCCCAGGGAGAGCTGCGGGCGACCGTGCACAGCTGGGCCGAATCGCTCAAGCTGGAGGCGGAGATCATCTCCGGCACCGGCGACAACCGGCCCCGGGGCAGCGGACGCTCCCATGTGACCGTCCTCGGCAATCCGCTCACCGCGGAGTCGACCGCTGCCATAGCGGCCGGTATCACCGGCGCCGGCGGCAACATCGACCGCATTTTCCGGCTGGCGAAGTATCCGGTGACCGCCGTGGAATTCGCGGTGTCCGGTGTGGAGACCGAAGCGCTGCGCACCGTGCTGGCCACCGAGGCATCGGCGCTCGGCGTGGACGTGGCCGTGATCTCCGCCGGTCTGCACCGCCGGGCACAGCGGCTCGTCGTGATGGACGTGGACTCGACCGTCATCCAGGACGAGGTGATCGAGCTCTTCGCCGCGCACGCGGGGTGCGAGCAGGAGGTCGCCGAGGTCACCGCCCGTGCGATGCGCGGCGAGCTGGACTTCGAGCAGTCGCTGCACGCGCGGGTGGCGCTGCTGGCGGGGCTCGACGCCTCGGTCGTCGACAAGGTACGGGCCGAGGTGCGGCTCACCCCCGGTGCCCGCACCCTGATCCGTACGCTCAAGCGGCTCGGCTACCAAGTGGGCGTCGTCTCGGGTGGTTTCACCCAGGTCACCGATGACCTCAAGGAGCGTCTCGGCCTCGATTTCGCCTCCGCGAACACCCTGGAGATCGTCGACGGCAGGCTCACCGGCCGGGTCGTCGGGGAGATCGTGGACCGCGCGGGCAAGGCGCGGCTGCTGCGGCGGTTCGCCGCGGAGGCGGGCGTACCGCTCGCCCAGACGGTCGCGATCGGCGACGGGGCGAACGACCTGGACATGCTCAACGCGGCCGGACTCGGCGTCGCGTTCAATGCCAAGCCGGTGGTCCGCAAGGCCGCCGACACCGCGGTGAACGTGCCCTTCCTGGACACCGTGCTCTATCTGCTCGGCATCACCCGCGAAGAGGTCGAGGCGGCGGACGGGCTCGTCGACGACGAGGTCTAGCTCCTGGTAGAGCCGCGGGGCCCCGGTACGCGTACCGGGGCCCGCACGCATGTCCGGGGGGCCTACTCGTGCGGCGCCCAGAAGTCGGCGAGTTTGCCCACGCCGTGCTCGACGGATTTCCAGGGTCCGGTGAACTCGATGAGGGCGACCCCTGCCGTCGGGAATCCGCTGCGGTTCATCCTGCTCAGCACGGAGCCCTCGGAGCGGCCCGCCAGGGCGTCGGCGAGTGCGTGCATCCCGGGGTTGTGGCCGATGACCAGGAGGTCGTCCACGTCGTCCGGGGTCTCGTTGAGCAGCGCGAGCAACTCGCCGAGCGAGGCGTCGTACAGCCGCTCCTCGTACACGGTCCTGGGCCGGCTCGGCATCTCCTGCACGGCCAGCTTCCAGGTCTCACGCGTTCTGACCGCTGTCGAGCAGAGGGCCAGATCGATGTGGAGGTCGTGCGAGCCGAGCCACTGGCCCGCGGCGGAGGCATCCATCCGGCCGCGGTCGGCGAGCGGCCTGTCGTGGTCGGACACCTCGGGCCAGTCGGCCTTCGCATGCCGGAGAAGGGCGATCCTGTGGGACTCGGGGGTTCCGGGGGCTGTCCCCCCGGATGACACAACGGCGCTCATACAATCCAGCTTCGCACGGATCGGACCATCGGGCAGAGGGTGTGGGGAGGCTCCCCAGCACGAGTGAACGGTGTTCGGCCACGGTGGCCGGGCGCCGTACGCCGGGCGGGTCCGAGGGCCCGGCGAAGACCGGCCGGGCCGTACACCTAGAGCGGCAGGTTCCGCTGGATGAGCTCCAGGACATGGGTGATGTTGGCGCCGCCGGCCTCGGCGTGCGCCTGGCCGGGCGCGCTGATGAGCAGGAGCAGGGCGGCGAAGGCGACGGCGGGCAGGGCGATCGCCCACCACGGCAGCCGGACATCGACGCTGCCCGAGGCCGGTGCGTGGGACCTGGTGTGCGTACGGGCCGACATGGCCGCCTCCGTCGAGTTCGCGGTTGTTGAAGTACCTCGAACTTACGGAGTGCGGGCGGCCGGTCCCATCCGGTGACCCACCCACTTCACCCTGACCCTGGCCCCCTAGGGGGTGGTGGGGCCAGCCCCACCACCGCGGGGTGTCAGGGCGAGGCCAACGTCGCGACGATCGCGACGATCACCGTGACGGCGAGCATCGCGCCGAGCACGAGCAGGAGCTTCTTCTGACCGTTCTGGGGATTCGGTTCGAGCACTGGCATGACGTCAGTCTCGCATCTCAGGATTCGTCCTCGATCGTCCGGTCCCGTCCCGCGAGGATCCCCGCCCCGATCTGCGGCACCATCAGCCCGGCCATCAGGGCGATGGGCAGCCCCCAGCCGCCGCTGTGCTGGTAGAGGACGCCGACGAGCAGCGGCCCGGGGATCGAGATCAGATAGCCGGTGGACTGGGCGAAGGCGGAGAGCCTGACCACGCCGGCGCCGCTCCTGGAGCGCATCCCGATCATGGTGAGGGCCAGCGGGAACGAGCAGTTGGAGATGCCGAGCAGCAGCGCCCAGGCCCAGGCGCCGCCGGACGGGGCGAGGTAGAGCCCCGCGTAGCCGACGAGTCCGCAGACGCCCAGGGCGACGACGATGGGGCCCTGGTGCTTCATCCGGCCGGCCAGTCGCGGGATGACGAAGGCCAGCGGCACACCCATCACCATCGTCACGGCGAGCAGCAGTCCGGCGGTGCCGGCGGAGACTCCGGCGTCCCGGAAGATCTGCGGCATCCAGCCCATGGTGACGTAGGCGGCGGTGGCCTGGAGACCGAAGAAGCAGGCGAGCGCCCAGGCGGTGCGGCTGCGGGCGATCCGCAGGGCCGGGACATCGGATCCGGGGGTCCCGGTGGCGTCCGCGGCGGCGGCGCTGCGGTCCCGGATCAGCCCGATCCAGGGCAGTACGGCGACGGCGGCCAGCACCGCCCACACGCCGAGTCCCATCCGCCAGCTGCCGCCGAGGCTGTCGGTCAGCGGCACGGTGACGGCGGCGGCGAGTGCGGTGCCCAGGGCGAGGGCCATCGAGTAGAGCCCTGTCATGGAGCCGACGCGGTCGGGGAAGTACCGCTTCACCATGACCGGCATGAGTACGTTGCTGACGGCTATGCCCATCAGCGCGAGTGCGCTGGCCGCGAGGAAGCCGGCCGTACCGCCCATGAGCGGGCGGATCACCAGGCCCGCGGTGATCGCGGCCATCCCTGCGCAGACGACCGCGCCCGGTCCGAACCGGCGGGCCAGTCGCGGCGCCATGACGCCGAACACGGCGAAGCACAGCGGCGGTACGGAGGTGAGGACGCCCGCCACGCTGCCGCTCATGCCGAGACCGTCGCGTACCTCTTCGAGGAGCGCGCCGAGGCTGGTGATGGCCGGACGGAGGTTGACTGCGGCGAGGACGATCCCGGCGATCACCAGTTTCACGGTCCACGCGGCGAGCTGCGGAGGTGTGGAATCCACGGGGGTTCCCGGCTCGGCCACCGGGCTGAGGATCTTGGTCTCGTCATCAGGCATGAGGCCATCATAGAATCATGGGATGATTGGCTGTTCACCTGTCCGGCCCACCCGCCGGAATCAGGCTGTCCGGCCCCGGCGGTTTCACGAACGAGGAGCACGATGGCGCTGAACTCTCCCCGGCGTTCCGCACTCGCCGACCAGGTGATCACGGAACTGCGGAATCAGATCACCTCGGGCGAGTGGCCGGTGGGATCGCGCATCCCGACAGAGCCGGTACTGGTGGAGCAGCTGAGGGTGGCCCGCAACACCGTCCGGGAGGCGGTGCGCGCGCTCGCGCACAACGGGCTGCTCGACATCCGCCAGGGCTCGGGCACGTACGTGGTCGCCACCAGCGAACTGGCCGGGGTGATGCATCACCGCTTCGCGGCTGCCGACCCCCGTGACGTCGCGGAGGTGCGTGCCACGCTCGAATCGTCGGCCGCCCGGCTGGCCGCCGTACGGCACACCGAGCGGGACGCGAAGCAGCTGACCGCGCTCCTCGCCCACCGGGAGAGCACCTGGGCGGCGGGCGACGCGGAGGCCTTCGTCGCCGCCGACGCGACGCTGCACCTGGCGATCGTCAATGCCTCGCACAACGACGTACTGACCGAGCTCTACGCCGATCTGGGCGATCTGCTCCGCGAGTGGCTGCGCGGCGGCGTGGGGCACGAGCTGCGGCCCGAGGGATACGTGGACCACAGCAGGCTGATCGGGGCGATCCTGGCGGGCGACGCGGATCTGGCGGCCTCGGAGGCCGCCAGCCATGCCTTCATCAACTGCCTGGAAGCCCAGGTGTGACCAGGGCCGGAGGGCTCAGCCGACCCGTTCGTGCGTCATCCGGACCGAGCCGATCTCTTTCCAGCAGCGGCCGGTGAGCCGCACGGTCCGCGCGGGCCCGACCTCGACCGGGGCGCTGTCCATGTCGATGTCCCACCAGCGGGCGCACTCGATGTGCAGGGCCACCCGGTCGCTGTCGACGTACGAGTTGTGGCAGGTGGCGGCCACCTGGGAACCCTTGACCGCGATGCGGCACCCGGCCCCGAAGGGGACCTCCCGCGCATACGCGCCCGTCGGGCCGGTGAACCCCGCCATTCCGGCCGAGGCCACGAGCAGGACTGCCGTTCGGCAGAGCAGATGACGCATACGCGTGTCTCCTCCCCAGGCGAGCCGGAGGGCACCTCCGACAGGAGCAGTCTGCGGTGGTTCGACCGGATATTCGAGTCGATCACGACAGGGGGCAGATCCTGGGTGCTCCGGAACGCACCGAGGCCGCGCGCCGTCTCCTGGACGGCACGCGGCCTCGTGAGCGAAGAGCTCGGGAGCGGTCAGGCACCCATCATGTGCACGCCGCCGTCGACGTGGACGATCTCGCCGGTGGTCTTCGGGAAGAAGTCCGAGAGCAGTGCGACGACACCGCGGCCGGCCGGCTCCGGGTCGGACATGTCCCAGGCGAGCGGGGAGCGGTGGTTCCAGACGTCCGCCAGCTCCGAGAAGCCCGGGATGGACTTCGCGGCCATCGAGCCGATCGGTCCGGCGGAGATCAGATTGCAGCGGACGTTCTGCTTGCCGAGGTCGCGGGCGAGGTAGCGGGAGGTGGCCTCCAGCGCGGCCTTGGCCGGGCCCATCCAGTCGTACTGCGGCCAGGCGTACTGGGCGTCGAAGGTCAGTCCGACCACCGCGCCGCCCTCGCTCATCAGCGGCAGGCAGGCCATGGTGAGCGACTTCAGCGAGAACGCCGAGACGTGCATCGCCGTGGAGACCGACTCGAACGGGGTGTTGAGGAAGTTGCCGCCGAGCGCGTCCTGCGGCGCGAAGCCGATGGAGTGCACGACACCGTCGAGCGAGCCGAGTTCGTCACGGACCAGGTCCGCGAGCCGGTCCAGGTGCTCGGTGCTGGTGACGTCCAGCTCGATGACCTTGGCAGGCTTGGGCAGCTTCTTGGCGATGCGCTCGGTGAGGGTGGGCCGCGGGAACGCGGTCAGAATGACCTCGGCACCCTGTTCCTGGGCCACCTTGGCGGTGTGGAAGGCGATGGAGGACTCCATCAGCACACCCGTGATGAGGATGCGCTTGCCGTCAAGAATTCCGCTCATGTGATCAGTGCCCCATGCCCAATCCGCCGTCAACGGGGATGACGGCTCCAGTGATGTACGACGCGTCGTCGGAGGCGAGGAACCGCACCGTCGCGGCGATCTCCTCCGGCTTCGCATACCGGCCGAGCGGCACCTGCGAGACGATGCCCGCGCGCTGCTCGTCGGTGAGCACCCTGGTCATGTCGGTGTCGACGAAACCGGGTGCGACGACGTTGAAAGTGATGTTGCGCGAGCCGAGTTCACGAGCGAGGGAACGCGCGAAACCGACCAGGCCCGCCTTGGAGGCGGCGTAGTTCGCCTGACCCGCCCCGCCGAGCAGCCCGACCACCGACGAGATGAGGACGACCCGGCCCTTCTTGGCGCGCAGCATGGCCCGGTTGGCCCGCTTGACGACCCGGAAGGCACCGGTGAGGTTGGTGTCGAGTACGGACGTGAAGTCCTCCTCGGACATCCGCATCAGCAACTGGTCCTTGGTGACACCGGCGTTGGCGACCAGGACCTCCACCGGACCGTGCTTCTCCTCGATCTCCTTGTAGGCCAGATCCACCTGCTCGGTGTCGGTGATGTCGCACTTGACGGCCAGGAAGCCCTCGGGAGGTTCGCCCGAGCGGTACGTGATCGCGACCTTGTCGCCTGCGTCGGCGAAAGCGCGGGCGATGGCGAGGCCGATGCCCCGGTTTCCTCCGGTGACGAGAACCGAGCGGCTCAACGGATCACCCTTTCGATAGCTGTTTGGTACCCACGCAAACTATCGGCTCTGTCCCACTTAAGGGGAATCCGCCTCCGACAGCACCGCACGGCGGCGCCTGTCGGGTCCCTACAGAAGAACGCGGTCGGGTCCCTGCAGAAGAACGATCTGGCAGGCGGCCCCCTTCGCGCGACATGATGCGAGCGACCGGTCGTGACGACAGGAGACCTCCGTGCCACATTCCATCGACGCAGCCTTCACGGCGCTGCCGCTGCGCCCCCTGGCCGACGCGGCCCTCGCCCGTGCGCGCGCACTCGGCGCCGACCATGCCGACTTCCGCTTCGAGCGCGTGCGCAGCGCGGCCTGGCGGCTGCGGGACGCGAGGCCGGCCGGGTCGTCGGACACCACCGATCTCGGATACGCGGTGCGGGTGGTGCACGGCGGCGCGTGGGGGTTCGCCTCCGGGGTGGACCTGACCATGGACGCCGCGGCGAAGGTCGCCTCGCAGGCGGTCGCGATGGCGAAGCTCTCCGCCAAGGTCATCAAGGCGGCTGGATCGGACGAGCTGGTGGAACTGGCGGACGAGCCGGTGCACTCCGAGCAGACCTGGATCTCCGCGTACGAGATCGACCCCTTCTCCGTACCCGCCGACGAGAAGACCGCCCTGCTGGCCGACTGGTCGTCCCGGCTGCTGAGGGCGGACGGAGTGGCACATGCGGACGCCTCGCTGATGACCGTCCACGAGAACAAGTTCTACGCGGACACGGCGGGCACCGTCACCACCCAGCAGCGGGTGCGGGTGCATCCGCAGCTCACCGCGGTCGCCGTGAACGGTGCCAGCGGTGAGTTCGACTCGATGCGGACGATCGCCCCACCGGCCGGCCGAGGGTGGGAGTACCTCACCGGGACCGGCTGGGACTGGGACTCCGAACTGGAGCAACTCCCGGTACTGCTGGCCGAGAAGATGCGCGCGCCCGGTGTCGAGGCGGGGACGTACGACCTGGTCGTCGACCCGTCGAACCTCTGGCTGACCATCCACGAGTCGATCGGGCACGCGACCGAACTGGACCGGGCGCTGGGGTACGAAGCGGCGTACGCCGGAACCTCCTTCGCCACGTTCGACCAGCTCGGGAAGCTGGCGTACGGCTCCCCCGTGCTGAACGTGACGGGCGACCGCACCGCCGAACACGGCCTCGCCACCGTCGGTTTCGACGACGAGGGGGTGGCCGCGCAGTCCTGGGACCTCATCAAGGACGGCACGCTGGTCGGGTACCAGCTGGACCGGCGGATCGCGAAGCTGACGGGGCTCGGGCGCTCCAACGGCTGTGCGTACGCGGACTCCCCGGGCCATGTGCCCGTGCAGCGCATGGCCAATGTGTCGCTCCAGCCGGATCCGGGCGGGCTCTCGACGGAGGATCTGATCGGGGGCGTCGAGCGCGGGATCTATGTCGTGGGCGACCGCTCGTGGTCGATCGACATGCAGCGCTACAACTTCCAGTTCACCGGTCAGCGCTTCTACCGCATCGAGAACGGGCAGCTGGCGGGGCAGCTGCGTGACGTCGCCTACCAGGCGACCACCACCGACTTCTGGGGCTCGATGGAGAAGGTCGGCGGCCCGCAGACCTATGTGCTCGGCGGCGCGTTCAACTGCGGCAAGGCCCAGCCGGGACAGATCGCCGCCGTCTCGCACGGCTGCCCCTCCGCCCTCTTCCGGGGCGTCAACATCCTGAACACCACGCAGGAGGCCGGACGATGACCTCGTCGAAGCGCACCGTCACACCGCACGAGATCGTCGAACGCGCCCTCGCGCTGTCCACCGCGGACGGCTGCGTGGTCATCGCCGACGAGCAGTCCGGTGCCAACCTGCGGTGGGCGGGCAACGCGCTGACCACCAACGGCGTGACCCGTGGCAGGACCCTGACCGTCATCGCCACCGTCGACGGGAAGGAGGGCACCGCCTCCGGTGTGGTCTCCCGCTCGGCGGTCACCGCGGACGATCTCGAACCGCTGGTCCGGGCCGCGGAGGCCGCCGCCCGGGGCGGGGCGCCCGCCGAGGACGCGCAGCCGCTGGTCTCCGGCGTCCCCGCGTCGCCCGACTTCACCGACGCGCCCGCCGAGACGACCTCGGCGGTCTTCGCCGACTTCGCGCCCGCGCTCGGTGAGTCCTTCGCCCGTGCCCGGGAGGGCGGCCGTGAGCTCTACGGCTTCGCCCACCACGAGATGAGTTCCAGCTATCTCGGTACCTCCACGGGGCTGCGGCTCCGCCACGACCAGCCCAACGGCACCCTGGAGCTGAACGCCAAGTCCCCCGACCGGACCCGCTCCGCCTGGGCGGGCCGTGCCACCCGCGACTTCAAGGACGTCGACCCCACCGCCATGGACGCCGAGCTGGCGCAGCGGCTGGGCTGGGCGGAGCGCCGTATCGAGCTGCCCGCCGGACGGTACGAGACGCTGCTGCCGCCGACCGCCGTCGCCGACCTGCTGATCTACCAGCTGTGGTCGTCGGCCGCGCGGGACGCCGTCGAGGGCCGTACGGTCTTCTCGCGTCCCGGCGGCGGTACCCGGCTGGGGGACAGGCTCTCCCCGCTGCCGCTGACCCTGCGCAGCGATCCGGCCGAGCCCGGTCTGGAGTCGGCGCCCTTCGTCCTGGCGCATGCCTCGGGGGACGACTCGTCGGTCTTCGACAACGGGCTGCCGCTCTCCCGCACGGACTGGGTGCGGGACGGGCGGCTGGAGCGCCTGGTCACCACCCGGCACAGCGCGGACCTGACCGGTCTGCCGGTGGCTCCCGCGATCAGCAATCTGATCCTGGAGGGCGGCGGTGAGCGGTCGCTGGACGAGATGGTGGCGGCGTCCGGGCACCAGGGGCCCGCCCTGCTGCTGACCTGCCTCTGGTACATCCGGGAGGTCGACCCGGCCTCGCTGCTGCTGACCGGTCTGACCAGGGACGGTGTCTACCTCGTGGAGAACGGCGAGGTCGTGGGTGAGGTGAACAACTTCCGCTTCAACGAGTCGCCGGTGGATCTGCTGTCCAGGGCCACCGAAGCCGGGCGTACGGAGCGGACGCTGCCCCGTGAGTGGGGTGACTGGTTCACCCGCGCCGCGATGCCCGCGCTGCGCATCCCGGATTTCAATATGAGTTCCGTCAGCCAGGGCGTATAACCTCTGGACGTACTTCCAGCCACACCGAAGGAGACGCGAGACCCGTGACGGACATCGTCGACGAGCTGAAGTGGCGAGGGCTCTTCGCCCTCTCCACTGACGAGGACGCATTGCGCAAGACGCTCGCGGACGGTCCCGTCACGTTCTATTGCGGCTTCGACCCGACGGCGGCCAGCCTGCACGTGGGCCATCTCGTGCAGGTCCTCACCGTCCGCCGGCTCCAGCTGGCCGGACACCGGCCGCTGGCGCTGGTGGGCGGGGCGACCGGCCAGATCGGCGATCCCCGGCCGACCGCCGAACGCACGCTGAACGACCCGGAGACCGTCGCCAACTGGGTCGGGCGGCTGCGCGCCCAGATCGAGCCGTTCCTCTCCTTCGAGGGGGAGAACGCGGCCGTGATGGTCAACAACCTGGACTGGACGGCCGGGCTGTCCGCGATCGAGTTCCTGCGGGACATCGGCAAGCACTTCCGGGTGAACAAGATGCTCACCAAGGAGTCGGTCGCCCGCCGCCTGGAGTCCGAACAGGGCATCAGCTACACCGAGTTCAGCTACCAGCTGCTCCAGGGCATGGACTTCCTGGAGCTGTACCGGCGGTACGGCTGCACCCTCCAGCAGGGCGGCAGCGACCAGTGGGGCAACCTCACCGCGGGTATCGACCTGATCCACCGCCTGGAGCCGGACGCGTCGGTGCACGCGCTGGGCACCCCGCTGATGGTGAAGGCGGACGGCACCAAGTTCGGCAAGTCCGAGAGCGGGGCCGTCTGGCTCGACGCGGAGATGACGACGCCGTACGCCTTCTACCAGTTCTGGCTGAACGTGGACGACCGTGACGTCTCCACGTACAACCGCATTCTCAGCTTCAAGAGCCGCGCGGAGCTGGAGGAGCTGGAGCAGCTCACCGAGGAGCGTCCGCAGGCCCGCGCGGCCCAGCGTTCGCTGGCCGAGGAGCTGACGACGCTGGTGCACGGCGCCGAGCAGTGCGCGGCGGTCGTCGCCGCGTCGAAGGCGCTCTTCGGCCAGGGCGACCTCGCCGGGCTCGACGAGCGGACGCTGGGTGCCGCGCTCTCCGAGCTGCCGCACGTCCAGGTGGACGCGCTGGTCCCGGTGGTGGACCTGCTCGCCGAGACCGGCCTGGTCCCGAGCAAGTCCGCCGCACGGCGTGCCGTGAAGGAGGGCGGGGCGTACGTGAACAACGTGAAGGTGGCGGGCGAGGACGCCGTACCCGCCGCGGAGGATCTGCTGCACGGGCGCTGGCTGGTGCTGCGCCGGGGCAAGAAGAACCTGGCTGCGGTCGAGGTCAGGTCCTAGGAGAGGTCCTGGACCCCCGGACATACGCGGGAGGGGCGGCCGGTGCGTACCGGCCGTCCCTCCCGCGTTCGTTCAGCTCGGCTGTTTCCTGTTGCCCCGGACCGCGGCCCAGAGCTTGTCCCCGGCACCCACGACGATCACGGCCCCGATCAGCTGGAGCAGATGCCTGATCCAGTCGATGCCGTTGGTGTCGTTGACGCCGAGTCCGGTGGCGGCCCAGTTGCCCAGCACACTGCCCAGGATGCCGCACACCACGGTCAGCCACAGCGGGATCTGCTGCTTGCCCGGGATGATCGCCTTGGCGATCAGGCCGAGCACCAGCCCCACGATGACGGCCCACAACCAACTCATGTCGCCTCCTGGTGCGGCAGCTGTGTACGCATGACGCCCAGCATCGGCGCTTCGGCCATACGGCGCATGTCGGGCGGCGCCATCCGTGCCGCGCGTGCCGCCACCTGCCCGTGGCGGCGCGCCCCGGTCTCGATGGCGGCCCGGCCGCGGCGTAACGTTGTGCCGTCCGGTCCGGGGAGAGTCCGGCGCAGGAATCGGGTGGTGGGACGCGATGCGGAAGCAGAGCAGCGGTCAGGTCTTCCGGATCACGGGAGCGCGGCAGGGACTCGCGGAGGACGTCCGCGGCCGGCAACGGCGCTACATCATCTCGATGTCCGTGCGTACCGTCGCGGTCATCCTGACCGCGGCCCTCTGGAACGTGGAGCGGCCGGTCGCGATCGTGACCCTGGTGCTCGGCGCGTTCCTTCCGTACGTCGCCGTGGTGATCGCGAACGCGGGCCGGGAGAACGCCCCGGGGCTGCCCACGACGTTCGTCCCGGCGCCCTACCGGCCGGCGCTGGAGCCCTCGTCCGTGGTCCCGGGGGCGGAGGCCGCGGCCGATCCGTCCGCCACGGAGAGTGAGCGTCCGGCGCCTGAACAGAGCTGAAACGGGGCGGGATCCGCGCGGGCCGCAAAGCTCAAGAAAAGCTCAGATCAATCATGAAGTTCCGGTGCCGCATGCCCAGTGGCCCGTGACATACTTCGAAAGCGCTCCGCATCCCCCGTCGGAGCGACGGACCGACGCCGGGCAGCTCCCCCCGTGGCTGCTCGGCGTCGCCATTTCCGGGGCCTGTTACGCGGATTCGCGGAGTGACGAAGTCCGTACCGGCTCTCGTACGAGCCATGCTTTGGCCTAGGGTTGGGCGGGTGAACTCCCCCGAAACCGCCGGTTCCGCCCCTGTCTGTTCCGCCAAGGGCTGTCGTACCGACGCCGTCTGGGTACTGGCCTGGAACAACCCGAAGCTGCACACCCCCGAGCGCCGCAAGACCTGGCTCGCGTGCGAGGAACACCGGGAGCATCTCTCCCAGTTCCTCGGGGTGCGGGGCTTCCTGAAGGACGTGGTGGCCCTGAACGAGTGGGAACAGGACTCCGCCGACGGCCCCGGCCCGTCCAGGGCCTAGGCCGTGTTTTGAAAGTCCCGCCTGCGCCGCGGTGCCTGGCACGCACGCTCGCGGCGTTGCCGAAAAGTCCTAGTAGCTCCGCTACGAGGACTCTCCGGCGCCTTGCGATCGCACGCACCAGGCACCGCGGCGCCCGCCCTTCGGGCGGACGACGCTACTTTCAAAACACGGCCTAGCCGCCGATCGCCGACATCGGCCGGGCGGGCTGGAGGAAGGACGGGTCGTCCAGACCGGATCCGGCCTTCTTTCCCCACATCGCCAGCTTCCAGCGACGGGCGATCTCCTCGTCGGACGCCCCGGAGCGCAGCGCGCCCCGCAAGTCCGATTCCTCCCGGGCGAAGAGGCAGGTGCGCACCTGACCGTCGGCAGTGAGTCTGGTGCGGTCGCAGGCTCCGCAGAACGGCCGCGTGACGGAGGCGATGACCCCCACGCGGTGCGGTCCGCCGTCCACCACCCAGCGCTCGGCGGGGGCCGAACCGCGTGCGTCCGCGGCCTCCTCGGTGAGCAGGAAACGGGTGCGCAGCGACTCCAGGATGTCACCCGCTGTGATCATGCCGTCCCGCTTCCAGCCGTGCTGGGCGTCGAGCGGCATCTGCTCGATGAAGCGCAGCTCGTAGTCGTTCCGCACGGCCCAGGCGAGGAGTTCGGGAGCCTCGTCGTCGTTGAGTCCGGGCATCAGTACGGCGTTGACCTTCACCGGGGTGAGCCCGGCGGCGCCGGCGGCCTCCAGACCGTCCAGCACATCGCGGTGCCGGTCCCGGCGGGTGAGGGTCTTGAAGACGTCGGGGCGCAGGGTGTCGAGCGAGACGTTGACCCGGTCCAGGCCCGCTGCCGCGAGGGCTCGGGCGGTGCGCTTGAGGCCGATGCCGTTGGTGGTCAGCGACATCCGGGGGCGGGGCTCCAGGGCCGCGCACCGCTCGACGATGCCCACCAGCCCGGGGCGCAGCAGCGGTTCGCCGCCGGTGAACCGGACTTCGGTGATCCCGAGGCCGGTCACGGCGATACGGATCAGCCGGACGATCTCGTCGTCGGTGAGCAGATCCGGCTTCGCCAGCCACTGCAGCCCCTCTTCGGGCATGCAGTACGTGCACCGCAGATTGCAGCGGTCGGTGAGTGAAACGCGCAGGTCAGTGGCTACGCGGCCAAAGGTGTCGATAAGCACTGCGGCCCCCTTCCCACGAGGAATCCCTGCTGAAGAACTGTATGCAACCGAGCGTACGCGACCCCTGTGACAGCAACAGGGCCGATTACCACGAGGTACGGCGGGGCCGCGTCGTAGAGATCTACGACGCGGCCCCGGTCCGTACCGTCTCCGCCGTGCTCCGGCGACCGGCTCAGTGCGCTCCGAACCCGGTGAGGGACTTGACCTCCAGTTCCGCGTACTTGCCCTTGTCGGGCTCCTCCTTCGAGAGCAGCGAGCCCAGCCAGCCGAGCAGGAATCCCAGCGGGATCGAGATGAGGCCCGGGTTCTCCAGCGGGAACCAGTGGAAGTCCACGCCCTTGAACATCGAGGTGGGCTTTCCGGAGACGACCGGCGAGAAGAGCACCAGCACCACGGAGGAGACGAGCCCTCCGTAGATCGACCAGAGGGCGCCGCCGGTGGTGAACCTCTTCCAGAACAGGCTGTAGAGGAGAGTGGGCAGATTGGCGGAGGCGGCGACCGCGAAGGCGAGGGCGACCAGGCCCGCCACGTTCAGATCACGGGCGAAGGCACCGAGGACGATGGCGACGGCGCCGATCGCGACGGTGGCCCAGCGGGCCGCGCGCATCTCCTCCTTCTCGGTCGCCCTGCCCTTGCGGATGACGTTGGCGTAGATGTCGTGCGCGAACGACGACGAGGAGGCCAGGGTCAGTCCGGCGACCACCGCGAGGATGGTGGCGAAGGCGACCGCCGAGATCACCGCGAGCAGGATGGACCCTCCGGTGGAGTCGGCGCCGCCGCCGATCTCCAGGGCGGCCAGCGGTGCCGCGGTGTTGCCCGCCGGGTTGGAGGCGATGATGTCGGCGGGCTTGAGGAGGGCGGCGGCGCCGAACCCGAGCACGATCGTCATCAGGTAGAAGGCGCCGATGATGCCGATCGCCCAGTTCACCGACTTGCGGGCGGCCTTGGCCGTCGGCACGGTGTAGAAGCGGATCAGGATGTGCGGCAGGCCCGCGGTGCCGAGCACCAGCGCGATGCCGAGCGAGATGAAGTCCAGCTTGGTGGTGCCCGAGGTGCCGTACTTCAGGCCGGGTTCCAGGAAGGCCTTCCCCTTGCCACTGTTCGAGGCCGCGGAGCCGAGCAGGTCGGAGACGTTGAAGTGGAACTTCAGCAGGATCAGGAAGGTGATGAGGATGGTGCCCGCGATCAGCAGGACGGCCTTGACCATCTGCACCCAGGTGGTGCCCTTCATGCCACCGATGGTGACGTACACGATCATCAGGACGCCGACCAGCGCGACGATGGCGATCTTGCCCGCGTCGCTGGTGATGCCGAGCAGCAGGGAGACGAGCACTCCGGCGCCCGCCATCTGAGCCAGCAGATAGAAGATCGAGACGACGATGGTGGAGGCGCCCGCCGCGGTACGCACGGGGCGTTGGCGCATCCGGTACGCGAGGACGTCGCCCATCGTGTAGCGGCCCGAGTTGCGCAGCGGTTCGGCGACCAGCAGCAGGGCGACGAGCCAGGCGACCAGGAAGCCGATCGAGTAGAGGAAGCCGTCGTAGCCGAAGAGTGCGATGGCGCCCGCGATGCCGAGGAACGAGGCGGCCGACATGTAGTCGCCGGAGACGGCGAGTCCGTTCTGGAAGGCGGAGAACTGCCTGCCGCCCGCGTAGAAGTCCGCGGCGCTGCGGGTCTGGCGTCCGGCCCAGACGGTGATGACCAGGGTCGCGACGACGAAGACCGCGAAGAGCGTGATGATCAGCGGCCGGTGCTCGGTGGTGGCCGAGGCGGCGAGCTGGACTGCGGGGCTCATGCGTCGGCCTCCATACGGGACTTGATCGCGGCGCCCTTCGGGTCGAGCTTCGTCGCGGCGTGCCGCGAGTAGAGCCAGGCGATGAGGAACGTGGTGAGGAACTGGGCGAGACCGAGGACCAGGGCCACATTGATGTGGCCGAGGAGCGTGGTGCCCATGAAGCCGCCGGCGTAGCTCGACAGCAGGACGTACAGCAGGTACCAGGCGATGAAGCCGATGGTCAGCGGAAAGGCGAAGGAGCGGTGGGCGCGGCGCAGTTCGCCGAATTCCGCGCCCTCCTGCACCTCGACGTACTTCTCTGCCGTGGGCCGGGCCGGGCCGGGGCCCGTTCCGTCCGGGCGCTGCGGTGCATCGGTAGCCACGGATTCTCCTCGCGACGCGGTGTGGGTGGGGCCGGAGCGGCTGGGCTGTCGGGAGGCGGGTGGTGCGGGTCCCCCCGACAACGGCACGGAGCGCGCGGCGGCCCGGTTCAACGCTGGTTGATTCTTGACCGATTGATTGCTGTCCGCCGATGATCAGCGATAGTTTCGCTGGTCATGTACCGCCCAACTGCGTCCCGCAGCAGGGCGGCTGATACGGATGATGTGGAGAACCCATGGCTCATCTGGCATCCGGGCGGTGGCGCGCGGTCGCGCTGCCCGCCGGACTGGCACTCGTCGCTTCGCTCGGCTTCCTGCCGGGCACGGCCACCGCGGAGTCGGGGGGTGGCTCGGCGCACGCCACGGGCCCTGCACTCTCGTACGTGGTGAACACCAGAACCGACCACCGCACGCTGGACTCGGTGAGACAGGCGATCTCCCGGGCCGGCGGTTCGGTGGTGATGACGTACGACAAGATCGGCGTGATCGTCGCGCACTCGGCCGACCCGGACTTCGCGAAGAACGTCCGCGCGGTCAAGGGCGTCTCTTCGGCCGGTGCCACCCGCACCGCGCCGCTGCCCGCCGAGTCGACGACGGACGTCGGTACCCCGCTGAAGCTCACGGCGAAGCAGCTGAAGTCGCTGTCGGCGAAGGCGGCCTCCGGGGAGGACCCGCTGGAGCCGTTGCAGTGGGACCTGAAGGCGATCAAGGCCGACAAGGCGCACGAGAAGACTCTCGGCAGTTCCGAGGTGACGGTCGCGGTGATCGACACGGGCGTCGACGACACCCACCCGGACATCGCACCGAACTTCGACCGCAAGGCCTCCGTCAACTGTGTGACGGGCAAGCCCGACACCACGGACGGTGCCTGGCGGCCGACCGCCGAGGAGAGCCCGCACGGCACCCATGTGGCAGGTGAGATCGCGGGCGCGAAGAACGGCGTCGGCATCACCGGGGTCGCCCCCGGGGTGAAGGTGTCGGGCATCAAGGTGGGCACGACGGGCGGGTCCTTCTACACGGAGGCCGTCGTGTGCGGCTTCATGTGGGCCGCGGACCACGGGGTCGACGTGACCAACAACAGCTATTACACCGACCCGTGGTACTTCAACTGCAAGGACGACCCGGACCAGCGGGCCCTGGTCGACGCGGTCACCCGCGCCTCGCAGTACGCGGAGAAGAAGGGCACGGTCAATGTCGCAGCCGCGGGCAACGAGAGCTACGACCTCGCCTCGCACTCGATAACCGACCCGTCGAGCCCGAACGACGGCACCCCGGGGGACCGGACGGTGGACCCGTCCAAGTGCCTCGACATACCCACCGAGTTGCCGGGGGTCGTCACGGTCGCCGCGACGGGCGCCAAGAACCTGAAGTCGTCGTTCTCCAACTACGGCCGGGGAATCATCGACGTCGCGGCCCCCGGTGGTGACTCCACCGCCTACCAGGCCCCCGACGCGCCGGCGAACAACGGCCTGATCCTGGGCCCGGTCCCCGGCGGCGGCTGGGCCTACATGGCCGGTACGTCCATGGCGTCCCCGCATGTCGCGGGTGTCGCGGCGCTGATCAAGTCCACGCACCCGCACGCCTCGCCGCAGCTGGTCAAGGCGCTGCTGTCCGCCGAGGCGGACAAGCTGGCCTGCCCCGCGTCGTACGACATCGACGGTGACGGCACCGTCGACGCGGTCTGCCAGGGCGGCCGGGGTCACAACGGCTTCTACGGGTCCGGCCTGGTCAACGCCCTGAACGCGGTGACCTGGTAGCACCTCCGGTGGGGGCGGCCGGCCGCCCCCACCGACGGCCCGGCGGACCGGTCGAGGCCCGCCGGGCCTACTTGACGAGCACCTTGAGCGCGGTGCGCTCGTCCATCGCCCGGTAGCCGTCCGGAACACCGTCCAGGCCGACGGTCAGGTCGAAGACCGGCGAGGGGTCGATCGTGCCGTCCAGTACGTCGGGGAGCAGTTCGGGTATGTAGGTGCGGACGGGCGCGACGCCGCCGCGCAGCGCGATGTTGCGGTCGAACATGTCGCTGAGGTCCAGGCCGGTACCGCTGCCGTGCGGTACGCCGACGTAGCCGACGGCGCCGCCGTCGCGGGCGATGGCGACGGCCGTGCGCATCGACTGCTCGGTGCCGACGGCCTCGATCACGGCGTGGGCGCCCTGCCCGCGGGTCATGTCACGTACCGCGGCGACGGCCTCGTCACCGCGCGCCGCGACCACGTCCGTGGCGCCGAACGTCCTGGCGATGTCGGTACGCACCTGGTGCCGCCCCAGCGCGATGATCCGCTCGGCGCCGAGCCGCTTGGCGGCCAGCACGCCGCAGAGCCCGACGGCCCCGTCACCGACGACGGCGACCGTGCTGCCGGGGCGCACGCCCGCTCCGAGGGCCGCGTGGTGGCCGGTGCCCATGACGTCGGAGAGTGCGAGCAGCGCGGTCAGCAGGTGGTCGTCGGAGGCGGCGTCGGCCGGGAGCTTGACGAGTGTGGCGTCGGCGAAGGGCACCCTGACGGCTTCGCCCTGACCGCCGTCGGAGCCGACCGAACCCCAGAAGCCGCCCTGCGTGCAGGAGGTGGTGAGCCCTTCGGCGCAGTACTCGCACGTGCCGTCGGACCAGACGAAGGGGGCGACGACGAGGTCCCCGGCCGCGAAGCCGCTCACCCCGGAGCCCGCTTCCTCGACGATGCCGAGGAACTCGTGGCCGATCCTCTGACCGGGCTTACGGGCGGCAACACCGCGGTACGCCCACAGGTCGCTGCCGCAGATGCAGGCGCGCAGCACGCGGACGACCGCGTCGCCGGGCTGCTGGATCTCGGGGTCCGGCACCTCCTCCACCCGGATGTCGTGAGGGGCGTGGATGACGGTGGCGCGCATGGGGAAATCCTTGCTGGTCAGACAGATGTACGACTGTCACGGTACGCCGACGGCGGCGTGGCCCCGCACCGGAGTACCCCCGTGACCAGCAGGCACTGGGCCGCCAGATAGGTGGCCATGACCCAGAAGTCCGGCGCGGGCAGCTGCGGAAGGGAGGCGATACCGGTGGCGATCAGGGTGTCCGAGACCAGGAAGAGCGCCCCGCCGAGCGCGGCGTACCGGCCGAGCCCGCCCGCGCGGTACGCCATCGCGGTGAGCAGCAGCGAGTATCCCGCCACCGGGACGCGCAGCCCGGCGGGCAGGCCGGGCCAGAGAACGGCGATCGCGCAGCCGAGCGCGACGGCGTACGCCACGGCCGGCCCGGTACGCCTGGCACTCCCCCGGCCCGGAGGCGTACGACGGCGCCCGAAGAGCACCAGGTAGCAGAGGTGTCCCGCCGCGAAGGACGCCATTCCGGCGAGAAAGGCGGGGTCCGCGTCGATGAGGAGCAGGGTGTCGCCGCCCCAGCCGAAGAGCAGCGCGGCGAGCAGCGGACGGGGGGCGCCGCGGGCGTACGCATGGGCCGCGAGGAGCGGCATCAGCAGCGGCTTGGCGACGGTGTGAGCGGTGGGCCAGTGGGCGAGAACGGCGACGAGGTCGACGAGCGCCACGAGCACGAAGACGAGCAGCAGCAGCCGGGCCGCCCTGCTCTGCGCCACCGGCTCCGGCACCTGACCCGGCACCACCTGTTCAGGCATCTCCCGTTCCGGTGTCACCGGCTTCGGCACCGCCGGATCCGTCGTCACGCGATCCGCTCGGCTGCCGTCGCCTCGTGAACGGTCCCGGCGCCGGGTGCGGGGGAGCGTCCCGCCGGCTGCCAGCCGGGCCCGCCGAAGATCCGCCCGGCGCGCTCGTGCCAGCTGTCGGCCGCCCGGACGTCCCGGGCGATCGCCGCGTACTCGTGGGTCGCGACACGCAGCGGGTTGTAGGTCGCGATGTTCTTGGTCAGCCCGAAGACGGGCCGCTCGCCCTCGCCCGTGAAGGACCGGAACAGCCGGTCCCAGACGATCAGGATGCCGCCGAAGTTACGGTCCAGGTAGCCGCCCTGGGAGGCATGGTGCACCCGGTGGTGGGAGGGCGTGTTGAGCACGTACTCGAAGGGGCGCGGCAGCGTGCCGACCCGTTCGGTGTGTACCCAGAACTGGTAGACGAGGTTGACGGAGGAGCAGAACGCGAGGGCCGCGGGATGCACGCCGAGGGCGATCAGCGGGACGTAGAACGGCCAGACGGTCAGCGTGGTCCAGGGCTGGCGCAGCGCGGTCGTGAAGTTGAACTTGCGGCTGGAGTGGTGGACCACGTGGCAGGCCCACAGGATGCGGACGACGTGGTGGCCGCGGTGCGACCAGTAGTAGAAGAAGTCCTGCCCGAGCAGCATCAGGAGGACCGTCCACCACAGCACCGGGATGCGCAGCGGGGTCAGTTCGTACACCGCGGTGTAGACGGCGACGATCGGGATCTTCCAGAGGGCGTCGAAGACCAGACTGCCGAGACCCATGCCGACGCTGGTGGCGGCGTCCTTGGTCTCGTACCCGGCGGCCTCCTCGTCCGGGTGGAACCGGTAACTCACCATCTCCACGACGGTGAGCAGGACGAAAGCCGGTACGGACCACAGCACGACATCAGGCAGGTTCGGCATGCCAGCACGGTACGGCCGGGCGATCGGCTGCGGCTAGATGTTGTTACTGACAAGTATGCGAGACGATCTGTCAGCGAGTTTTGGTGACTTCCGCCAATGCCACTGCCGATACGGCTGCCGATACCACTGCTGGTACCGCTGCCGGTAGGGGCGCCGACGCGCCCTCCGGAGCGCCCCGGCCGCCGGGGCTCAGACCCCGGCCGCCCCCAGCAGCGCACCGGCCGCGTAGGTCACCGCCATGGCCAGCGCTCCCCCGGCGACGTTCCGCACCACCGCCGCACGCACCGGAGCCGCCCCCGAGCGGGCGCTCCACCACCCGGTCAGGATCAGCGCCGCCAGGACCGAGAGCACCGTGACGTACAGCCGCAGGGACGCGGGCGGCAGGACGATCGCCAGCAGCGGGAGCAGCGCGCCCACCGTGAAGGCGAGGAAACTGGCTCCCCCCGCCTGCCAGGGGCTGGTGAGGTCGTCGGGGTCGATGCCCAGTTCCACCTCGGCGTGGGCGCGCAGGGCGTCCCGCTCGGTCAGCTGCTCGGCGGCTTCGCGGGCCAGTTCGGCGGAGAGCCCCTTGCCCTCCAACAGCCCGGCCAGCTCGGCGAGTTCGGCCTCCGGGGTCTCGCGCAGCTCGCGCCTCTCCTGGGCCAGGGCGGCCTTCTCGGAGTCGCGCTGGGTGGAGACCGAGACGTACTCCCCCGCCGCCATCGACATCGATCCGGCGAGCAGTCCGGAGAGTCCGGCGGTGAGCAGCGCGGCGCGCGAGTCGGTGGCACCGGCGACGCCGACGACGATGCCCGCGGTGGAGACGACACCGTCGTTGGCGCCGAGCACGGCGGCCCGGAGCCAGTTGAGGCGGGCCCCGATGCCGCCGCCGTGGGCCTCGTCGTGGGTCTGATCAGTCACCCAGGGAGGGTCTCACCCGCTCCCGCCGGGGATCCGCACCGACCCGCTCGGACCCCGCGTCTCACCACACCCGGACCGACCCTCCGCGGGCGAAGGCCGGGCTCGTGGCGTCCGCCGGGACCTCCGTCAGCGGCTCGGCGACCTCGGCCACGGTCGGCCCCGTCTTCGCGGCGACGGGATCGAGCAGGGCGAGGTCGAAGCCGTACACCCGGGCGGCGTTGCCGCCCACCATGGCGGCCACCTCCTCGCGCGGGAGCCCCGCGTAGGCGATCCGCAGACCCTCGCGGGTGTAGGGATGAGTGCCTTCGTCGTGCGGGTAGTCGCTGCCCCACATGATCTTGTCCAGGCCGATCTGCTCCCGCAGCGGCACCTCGTGCGGACGCATGAAGCTCGCACCGACGAAGCAGTTGTCGCGCCAGACCTCGCTGGGCCCGCCGCCCATCGAAGTAGCGAGCCCCGCACCGAACTTGGACTCGGCGGTGGCCGCCTTCGAGGCCGCCGAGACCAGTCGGCCGTGGTAGTAGTCCAGCATGTCGAGGACCCGCGGGATCCAGCCGGAGCCCTGTTCGGTGAGGACGAGCCGGAGGCCGGGGTGCCGCCGGAAGGCCCCGCCGAAGATCAGATGCCAGAGGGCGCGGTGCGAGAACCAGGTGGTCTCGACCATGAAGACGGCCCGCGCGGCGGGTTCGTCGCCCAGCGGCGGGGAGGCCGAGCCGCCGTGGTGGTTGACCGGGACTCCCAGCTCCTCGCAGACCGCCCAGAGCGGGTCGTACGTCTGCGAGTACAGCTCGGGCACCCCGGAGCCCGGCGGGGCGCCGGGCAGCAGGATCCCGCCGGTGAGGCCCGCCGCCCGGGTGCGACGCACCTCCCGTACGGCCTCCCCGACATCGTTGAGGAGGATCTGGGCGACGCCCGCCCGCCGTCCCGGCGCCTGCGCGCAGAAGTCGGCGAGCCAGCGGTTGTGGGCGCGCAGCCCGGCCCAGCGCTGCGCGTACTCCTCCTTCGACGGCGCCGGGGCCATCAGCGAGGCGCTCGGGAAGAACGGCGGAATGGTGTTGGGGAAGACGACCTCCGCCACGATGCCGTCCGCTTCGAGTTCGGCGAGCCGGCGGGCGGAGTTCCAGTTGCGGTCGGCGGTGTCGGCGACGAGGTCCTCGTACGGATTGACGTACGTGGCCGCCCAGGCGTCGAAGTCCTCGTGGTGGCGCTTCTCCAGGTACGGCTTGTAGTCCAGCAGGTCGGCGCCGGCGTGGCAGTCGGCCGAGATGACGGTGTAGCGGTCCACCGGGGACATCACAGGACCCCTGTCTGCGGGAATTCATGGCCGGTGAGCCAGTGGCGGCCCACCTCACGGGACTTCGCCCAGGCGGCCTCGACGGCTGTCTGGTCGGCCGGCTGGCCCAGCTCGTCCGGGGTGGGGCCGATCCGCCGGGCGATCGGCTCCAGCGCCTTCGTGTCGAAGCCGAAGACATCGGCTGCCGCCAGGCCCAGCATGCGCCGGGTCTCGTCGACCGGAATGTCGTGGAAGGTGTTCCGCAGCCACTCACGGGTCCGCGGCCAGGTGCCCTCGGGGTGCGGGAAGTCGCTGCCCCAGAGGATGTTGTCGACGCCGATCTCGTAACGCAGGGCGAGCTCGCGGCGTTTGGTGTTGGTGGCACAGATGAAGACCTGACGGTCCAGGTATTCGCTCGGCGGGCGCTGCAGCTCGGCGAACGGGGAGAGCTTCTTCCCGCCGTGCGCGCCCAGGTAGAGGCGGTCCATGAACCAGAGCTGATTGGGCAGCCACCAGCAACCGGACTCGGCGATGCCGAACTTCAGCCCGGGGTGGCGCTCGAACACACCTGACCAGAGCAGGAACCAGAGCGGGCGGGACGGCCACCAGGTCACCTCGCTCACGTAGATGCCCAGGTGGTCACCGTACTCATGGCGTGGCGCGGCGCCCGAGTGGGTGACGACCGGCATGCCCGTCTCGGCGGCGGCTGCCCACACGGGGTCGTAACGCCGGTCGTGGTAGGGCGCCTTGTCCACCCACATGGCGGGGATCATCAGCGCGCCGAGCCCGGATTCCTTCGCCCGGTACACCTCGGCGACGACCCGGTCCACCTCGCCCGTGATGGGCAGGAGCGCGACCCCGCAGTGCCGTTCGGGGTGCTCTCCGACGAACTCGGCCAGCCAGCGGTTGTGCGCCTGCGCACCGGCCATCCCGAGGTCGGGGTCCTGGTCCCCGGAGAGCCCGAGGCCGACCCCGAAGGGTGCCGCGGTCCGGCTGTCCACGGCGTCCGCGTCGGGGAAGACGACCTCGGCCGCCACTCCGTCGCCGTCGAGCTCCTTGAGGCGCCGGCCGGTGTCCCAACCGCCTTTCAGTCCCTCCTCGTTGTCCGTGAACCACTGGGCGGCGAAGGCCTCGTTGCGCACCCCCAGCCGGGTCATCTCCGCGCGGCGGGCGTCGCGCTCGCCGAGGAAGCCGTCGAAGGCACGGTGGAAGCGCGGGTCCAGATACGGCCGGTACTGCTCGGTCGGCAGACCGGCGTGGCAGTCGGAGGAGATGATCAGGTACGGGTCTGTCATCGCTGACTCCTCGGTCGGGTACGGAAGGGATCAGTCGGCGCGGATCAGTCGGCACGGGTCGGCCGGGGACGGATCAGTCGGTGCGGGTCGGCCGGGGACGGATCAGTCGGCGCGGCTCGGCCAGGGACGGATCAGCCGGTGCGGGTCGGCCGGGGACGGGTCAGTCGAGTACGAAGTTCTCCAGGTACGACGGGGCGGCCCGGTCGAGCATCGACTGCGCGCGCCTCCTGATCTGCAGGTCGCTGTGCTCGCTCTCCGGCAGCAGCCAGAACCGCTCGGCCTCGATCCCCTCGGCGACCAGCTCGGCAACCTCCTCGACCGGGGTGAACCGCACCTCCTGCCCGGAGTCCTTCATCGCGGACTCCCACTGGTCGAGACTGCGGTAGGGGGTCCTGCGGGGCCGCTCCTTCGCGTACCGCTCGGGCCGGTTGCGGTGCGACTCCCACAGCCCGGTACGGAGCATGTGCGGCCCGGGGAAGAGCACGGACGCTCCGACCCGCACGCCCTCCGCCCTGAGGTGTGCGTACAGCGATTCGGTCATCGTGACCACCGCCGACTTGGTGACGGCGTACACGGAGGCGGTCGGCAGCGGGGCGATACCGCCGTCGCCCGACGAGGTGTTGACGACATGGCCGGGTTCGCCGGAGGCGATCATCTTCGGGACGAAGGCCTGGATGCCGTGGAAGACGCCCCACACGTTGACGGCGAAGGCCCACTTCCAGTCGTTGGGATCGTGCTCCCACATGCGGCCCTCCGCACCGGAGCCGACACCCGCGTTGTTGCACAGCACATGGACGGCGCCGAAGGTCCCGTACACCGCGTCGGCGAGCGCCAGTACCTCGTCACGCTCACCGACATCGACGACGCGGGCCAGTACCTGTGCGCCCTCGGCGCGCAGTTCCTCCGCGGCGCTGTCCAGCGCCGCCGCCTCCACATCGGCGAGTACGACCTTCAGCCCACCGGCGGCGAACTTCCGTGCCATGGCGAGGCCGATGCCGCTCGCGGCGCCCGTGACGACGGCCACCCGGCCCGGTTCCAGCCGCATCAGACGCTCCCTTCCGGCGGGCCGTCGAGGATCTGCTGGGGATCGTCGTAACGCTGGTGGATGTACGGCAGCAGGGCCTGCGCGTCCACCGGCCCGACGACCCGGCCCCGCTGGTCGGTGGTCTTCTCACCGATGGTGAGTTCGACGACACGGCGTACGGGGAGGTCCGCGACCGGGTCGTACGCCGACTCGCGCAGCAGCACCTCGCCGGAGATCTCCTCCAGCCTGCGGACCTTCTCGTGGCGCGTGCAGTGGACGAGCACGGGTTCCGTGTCGAAGCCCTGACCGTCCACCGCGGGAAGGAACTTGAAGTAGAAGTCGACCTTCTCGCGCGGTCCGGGCAGCGGGAGGGGGCCTGTCACCTCGCCCCGCACCTCCACGAAGGCGATGCCGTGCCGGGCGAGCACCGCGCGCACGGTCGCGCCGTCCCGCTCGACGGTGACCTCACCCAGTTTCTTCGGCTCGCCGAAGACCTCGCGCCCGCCGGTCAGGGCGCGCTCATGGGTCATCGGCATGACGAGCGGATACCAGCCCTCCACCCCCTCGTGGACGGCGGCGACCGCCACCGAGCCCGCACCGAGCGGATAACCCGGCAGATCGACCTTGCTGATGTTGGCCCGGACGAGCGGCCGTCCGGCCGGGCCGAGCGGCGGCGGCAGCACCGCTGCCACCGCGTCGGGGTCGCTCTCCCAGACCGCCACCACCCCGGTGGACCAGATGTCGGGAAGCCTGGAACTCGCTGCGCGGGCGGCCGAGATCTCTTCGCCGGTGCGCGCGCCGTACCGTACGCGTGCCATGTCGTCACCTTTCGCAGGTAGCCTGTAACACAGTTACAGCAGAGCCCGTGAAGGGTAAAGAGCCATGCAGGAAAGGAAGTCGAGAGTCCCGTGCCACGACCTTCGCTGACCCGCGAGGAGATCCTGACCGCTGCGGCGGAGCTGGTGAAGGAGCAGGGACCGCGCGCCCTGTCCATGCGCAAACTCGCCGCCGAACTCGGCACCGCGGTCACCTCGATCTACTGGCACATCGGCAATCGCGAGTCGCTGCTGGACGCCCTCGTCGAACGCACCGTGCGGGAACTCGGCGAGATAACCCCGCACGGCAGCACACCCGCGGACCGGGTCGTGTCGGTGGCGAGAACGCTGCGCAAGGAGCTGCGCGGACGCCCGCACCTGATCGCGATGGTCCATGAACGCGGCCTGACGGAACGGATGTTCCTCCCCGCACAGCAGGCGCTCGTGCATGAGGTGCACGCGGCCGGGCTGCGCGGGGCGCGCGCCGCCGACGCGGTACGGGCCGTGCAGTTCCAGACCGTCGGTTTCGTACTGGTCGAGCGCAACCGCGAGCGCTCACCCGCCCAGCACCCCGGCGAGGAGGAGCTCTGGGACACTCCGGCCGCGGAGCACGACCCGGCCCTGGCGCGCGCGCTGGCCGGACCGGCCGACCCCGAACACCTCTTCACCCTCTCGGTCACTGCCCTGGTGCAGAGCCTGTTCGCGCCCTGAGCGGCGGCCGGGGACCCCGGGATTCCCAGGTTGTCGGTCGGGGCCCGTATTCTCTGTGACCATGCTCGACGACCGCCAGACAACAGCGACAGCATGGCCGACCGCTTACCCGCAGGGATACGCGGTCGTCGACGTGGAGACCACCGGCCTCGCCCGCGACGACCGGATAATCTCCGCTGCCGTCTACCGGCTCGACGCCCGCGGAAACGTCGAGGACCACTGGTACACGCTGGTCAATCCGGAGCGGGACCCCGGGCCCGTCTGGATCCACGGTCTGACCAGTGACGTCCTGGAGAGCGCCCCGCTCTTCCCGGAGATCGCGGCCGAGTTCGCCGAACGGCTCGACGGCCGGGTCCTGGTGGCGCACAACGCCATCTTCGACTGGCAGATGATCGCCAGGGAGTACGCACGCGCGCAGCGCACCGCCCCGGTCCGCCAGCGGCTGTGCACCATCGCGCTCTCCAAGGAGCTGGCGCTCCCGCTGCCCAACCACAAGCTGGAGTCGCTCGCCGCGCACTTCGGCGTCGTACAGGAACACGCGCACCACGCCCTCGACGACGCCCGGGTGCTCGCCGAGGCCTTCCGTCCGAGTCTGCACGCGGCGGCCCGGGACGGGGTGCGGCTGCCGCTCCTGGAGTGCCTGCCGCTCACCGAGTGGTCGGACGCCCCGCCGGCGCCGCGCGTCGGGTACCAGGCCTCGTACCGGCAGGGCAACTGGCGCCCCTCCCGGAAGCGTCCGGTCTGTCCCTATCCGAATCCGGGCCGGTACGAGCCGGGGAAACCGCTGTTGCAGGGCATGCGGGTGGCGTTCTCCGGCGACACCTCGGTCGACCGCGAGCTGCTGGAGGACCGGGCGGCCGAGGCCGGGCTGCACGTGGCGACGAGCCTGTCCCGGCTGACCAGCCTGCTCGTCACCAACGACCCGGATTCCGCCACGTCGAAGACGGTCAAGGCGAAGTCGTTCGGCACCCCGGTCGTGGACGAGGCCGCGTTCACGCAACTGCTGCGCGATGTCACACCGGCCCCGGCAGACGGGTGATTGACGGGCGACTCGCCCGCCGTCCGCTCGCCCGCCGCCGCTCCGCCGTCCCACCCTGTGGCGCATGGCACGTTGCGAGGTATGCGGAAACGACTACGGCATGTCGTTCGAGGTGCACGCGCAGGGCGCGATTCACGTCTTCGACTGCTTCTCCTGCGCCATTCACCGCATGGCGCCCATCTGTGAACACTGCCGCGTCCGGGTCATCGGCCAGGGCGTGGAGGTCGACGGCCAGTGGTACTGCGGCGGGCACTGCGCCCGCGCGGAGGGGAAGGTGGGGATCGTCGACAAGGTCTGAGGTCCGGTTCGGCCCCCGACGGGACCCCCCGTCCGGGGGCCTTCACCTGAGGGGTACCTTCAAAGGCGTGTACCGCTTCCTGTTGACCCGGCAGTGGGTGATCCTCACCCTTGTCGCCCTCGTCCTCATGCCGACGATGATCAAGTTGGGCTTCTGGCAGCTGCACCGCCACCAGCACAAGGTCGCACAGAACGCCCTCATCGGCGAGAACCTCAAGGCGACCCCCGTACCCGTCGAGGACCTCACCGCTCCGGGGCACACCGTCCCGCACGACGAGTACTGGCGCCAGGTGACCGCGACCGGTCACTTCGACACCGCGGACGAGGTCGTCGTACGGCGCAGGACCTCGTCCGACGGCACCGTCGGCTACCACGTCCTGACCCCGTTCGTCCTGACGAACGGCAAGACGGTGCTGATCAACCGCGGCTGGATCCCCGACAACGGCAGCCAGATGACCCTCCCCAAGATCCCCGCCGCCCCCAAGGGCGACCTGACGGTGACCGGTCGGCTGATGGCCGATCAGACGACCGCGGCCAGCGGGATCAGGAACGTCAAGGGGCTCCCGCCACGCCAGGTGATGCTGATCAGCAGCGCCCAGCAGGCGAAGGCGCTGGGCAGACCGGTCCTCGGCGGGTACATCGAGCAGACCGCGCCCGAGCCCAGGGGCGACTCCCCCGAGCTGATCCCGACGCCCGAACACTCGGACATCGGTCCGCACATGGCGTACGCCGTCCAGTGGTGGCTGTTCACCGCCGGAGTGCCCATCGGATGGGTGGTTCTCGTACGGCGTGAAAAGCGCGACCGGACCGCTGCCGGGGCGAAGAGCGCGCCGGAACCGGTACCGGCAGCCGCTTAGCCCGGCCCGCTCCAGGGAACACGCGAGAGCGTGACCCAATGTATCGAGGACTACGCCCTCATCGGCGATCTGCAGACGGCGGCCCTGGTCGGCAGGGACGGCTCCATCGACTGGCTGTGCCTGCCGCGCTTCGACTCCGGTGCCTGTTTCGCCTCCCTGCTCGGGGACGACGAGAACGGCCACTGGCGCATCGCCCCGACGGGCGCGGGCAACTGCACACGGCGGAGCTACGTGGGGGACTCCCTCGTGCTGGAATCGGTCTGGGAGACACCGACCGGCACCGTCAAGATCACTGACTTCATGCCGCAGCGCGACACCGCACCCGACATCATGCGGATCATCGAGGGTGTCTCCGGCGAGGTGGCCATGTCCGGGACGCTGCGGCTGCGCTTCGACTACGGGTCGGTCGTGCCCTGGATGCGCCGGGCGGACGGACACCGGGTCGCGGTGGCGGGTCCCGACTCCGTGTGGCTGCGCAGCGAGCCCGAGGTGAAGACCTGGGGCCACCACTTCTCCACCTGCTCGTCGTTCACTGTCGCCGAGGGCGAGAAGGTGGCGTTCGTGCTCACCTGGCACCCCTCGCACGACCCCCGGCCGGCGCTCACCGACCCGCACGAGGCGCTGGAGAGCTCCCTGGCCGACTGGGAGGAGTGGTCGGCGCGCTGCCGGTACCGGGGGCCGTACCGCGAGGCCGTCATCCGCTCGCTGATCACGCTCAAGGCGCTCACTTTCGGCCCGACCGGCGGGATCGTCGCCGCTCCGACCACTTCGCTCCCGGAGGAGATCGGGGGCGTGCGCAACTGGGACTACCGGTTCTGCTGGCTGCGCGACTCCACCCTCACCCTGGGCGCGCTGCTCGCCTGCGGCTATCTCGACGAGGCGGCCGACTGGCGGGACTGGCTGCTGCGCGCGGTCGCGGGCAGCCCCGGCGATCTGCAGATCATGTACGGCCTCTCGGGCGAGCGGCGGCTGCCCGAGACCGAGCTGGGCTGGCTGCGCGGCCACCGGGGTTCCGCACCGGTACGGACCGGGAACGGCGCGGTCGACCAGGTCCAGCTCGATGTGTACGGGGAGGTCATCGACTCGCTGCACCTGGCCCGCACCTCCGGTCTCGTCAACAAGCCGCACGCCTGGAACGTCCAGCTGAGCCTCCTCGGCTTCCTGGAGACCCGCTGGCGCGAGCCCGACGAAGGGCTCTGGGAAGTACGCGGACCGCGCCGCCACTTCGTGCACTCCAAGGTGATGGCGTGGGTGGCCGCCGACCGCGCCGTACGCACCCTGGAGGACGAGCCGCGGGCGCGCGGCGACGTGGAGCGGTGGCGGCGGATGCGCGACGAGGTGCACCAGGAGGTGTGCGACAAGGGCTTCGATCCGGTGCGCAACACCTTCACCCAGTCGTACGGTTCCAAGGAGCTGGACGCGGCGACGCTGCTCATCCCCCAGGTCGGCTTCCTGCCGCCGGACGACCCGCGGGTCATCGGCACGGTCGACGCCGTGCGCGAGGAGCTGAGCCACGACGGTCTGGTGCGCCGCTACAGCACCGGGGGCCCTGCGGTCGACGGGCTGCCCGGCAGCGAAGGCACCTTCCTGGTCTGCTCGTTCTGGCTGGCCGACGCGCTCCGGCTGACCGGCCGGGTCGCCGAGGCCGAGTGTCTCTTCGAGAAGCTGCTGGCACTGCGCAACGACGTGGGCCTGCTCGCCGAGGAGTACGACCCGGCGGCGGGCCGGCAGCTCGGGAACTTCCCGCAGGCGTTCAGCCACATCGGTCTGGTGAACACCGCTCTGGCACTGGCCCGCGCGCAGGGGGCGCCCGAGGAGGATGCAGGATAGGTGCATGGATCTTGGACTGAAGGACCGCGTCTACATCGTCACCGGCGCCACCAGGGGACTGGGGTTCGCCTCCGCCCGGGAACTGGCGGCCGACGGCGCGAAGGTGATCGTCACGGGACGGGAGGCGGAGTCCGCGGAGGCCGCGGCGGCCGAGCTGGGCCCGAACGCGCTCGGAGTGGCCGCGGACAACAGCGACCCCGCTGCCGCCGCGCGGCTGATCGCCACGGCGCGCGAGCACTTCGGCCGCTTCGACGGAATCCTGATCAGCGTCGGCGGTCCGGCCCCCGGCTCGGCGGCCGACAACACCGACGAGCAGTGGCGTACCGCGTTCGAGACGGTCTTCCTCGGCGCGGTGCGGCTGGCCCGTACGGCGGCGGCCGAGCTCTCCGAAGGCGGAGTCATCGGCTTCGTGCTCTCCGCCTCGGTGCACGAGCCGATCGGCGGGCTGACGATCTCCAACGGCCTGCGCCCCGGCCTGGCGGGCTTCGCGAAGTCGCTCGCGGACGAACTGGGCCCGCGCGGCATCCGGGTGGTCGGACTGCTGCCCGGCCGGATCGACACGGACCGGGTCCGGCAGCTGGACGCCCTCGGCGGCGACGCGGAGGCGGCCCGGACGCGCGGTGAGGCGGGGATTCCGCTACGGCGGTACGGGAAGCCCGAGGAGTTCGGCAGGACGGCCGCGTTCCTGCTGTCGCCGGGGGCCTCCTATCTCACCGGCGTGATGCTGCCGGTCGACGGAGGCGCCCGGCACGGTTTCTGAACACCCGCCGGAACAGGCCGCGTTCAGGGCAGTTCCACCGCGGTGACCAGTACCGTCACGGAGGGCCCGCCGTCGGCGGCGCGGGCGGCGGCGGCCCGGACGGCCGCGGCGACGTCCAGCGCCCGGTGACCCGGCGCCACGGCGATCTCGACCCGTACGTGGCCGTCCCCGCTGTGCACGGCCGCCCCCAGCGCCCCGGTGAGGTGGGCGACCCCGGGGACGGCCGCCGCGGCCTCCGCCACAGGACCGCGTACCGCTGCCAATCGCCTGTCCGGCCCAACCCGGGCCGACGGATCCCGCGGAGCGTCGAGCAGGCCGGTCACCCGCACGTCCACCTCGGTGACAGCGAGGCCGAGCAGGTCCGCGGCGGCGGCGAACAGCGCGTCACGCAGGCCGTCGACCGCGGCGGGCAGCGACTCTCCCCCGGTCGTCCCCTCGGCCTCCGCCTCGATCCGCAGCGGACCCGGCGGCAGGGCGCTCGGCGGCGGCGGGACCTGCGGCACCGTGTCCGGCCCGGGGTCGGCCAGGGCGATCCGCAGCTTGCCGAGGGCCATCCCTGACACACCGTCCGCGGCCCGCCGCAGCACGGCGGCAGCGGCCTGTTCGGCGATCCACGCCCCGTCGTGGGCACCGCCCAGCGGCAGCAGCCTGCCGAGGGCGAGCCGACTGCGTACCGCCGCTGTCCAACCGTCGTCTCCGTCACCCGTCATGTCTCCACCCTGCCGCATTCCCGGCGCGGAATCGGGCAAGCGCACATAACGTGGGCACCGGAATCCGCTACCGCTCGGAAAGGGACGTACGGCGATGAGCGACACCGCACAGCAGAACCAGTCCGAGACCCCCGGGAGGGGGCAGGCCGGCCAGGAGCCCCGCAGGACGGACGTGACGAAACGTGGTGGCGGCAGCCCCGCTTCGCGCGGGCGCACCACCATCGCCGACGGTGTGGTGGAGAAGATCGCGGGCCTCGCAGCCCGTGACGTCTCCGGTGTCCACGCGATGGGCAGCGGTCTCTCGCGCACCTTCGGTGCCATGCGCGACCGGGTCCCGGGCGGTACCAAGTCCGTGTCCCGGGGGGTGAAGGCCGAGGTCGGTGAAGTCCAGACGGCTCTCGATCTGGAGATCGTCGTCGACTACGGCGTCTCGATCGCGGAGGTCGCACGCGAGGTACGCGAGTACGTCATCTCGGCCGTCGAACGGATGACGGGCCTGGAGGTGGTGGAGGTCAACATCGCGGTGAGCGATGTGAAGCTGCCCGACGAGGAGGACGACGAAGAGCCGGAGTCCCGCCTTCAGTAGGGCCCAACCCCGGTCGGTCTAAGGAGTGCAGGATGAGTATGGCTGTGGTCGGCCTGTTGGTCGGTATGGCACTTGGCTTCGCCGGCTACTTCGGCGGCTTCGGAGCCTTCCTTCTGGTTGCCGCGCTCGGCGCGGTCGGATTCGTCGCGGGCAAGTTCCTCGACGGTGACCTGGAAGCAGGCGACTTCTTCCGCGGACGCGACCACGGTGACGGGCGGCGATGACCACTCAGGTCGCGCCCGCGGAGCGCGGTTCGACACGGATCGCCGACCGGGTCGTGTCGAAGATCGCCGCGCAGGCGGCCCGGGAGGCGATCGGCGAGGTACCCGAGGGCGGCGCCGCCCCGAACGCCGCGGTCACGGTGCACGAGGCCCGTGCGCGGGTACGGGTCAGTCTGGAGCTGGCCTACCCGTCAGACATCGGCGCCCAGTGCGGTGAGGTGCGCCGCCGGGTCAAGCAGCGGGTCGAGACACTGGCGGGCATGGAAGTACCCGAGGTGGCGGTACAGATCGAGCGGCTGCACTCGGAACAGACCCGTGGCGCCGATCGGGGGAGGGCCCGATGAGCGAACCCGACAACAGCACCCAGCGGCTTCCCGCCGTCGAGAAGTCGCCTTCGGCGGATCTGGAGCCGTTGTCGTCCGCCACGGCCTACCGGCCCCCGGGTTCGGGCGGCCGGGCGGGCCGTTTCTGGTCACGGCGCCGGATCCCGGCCGGACTGCTGGCACTTCTCCTGCTCGCCGCGGCCGGTGTGCTGCTCTACGACGTGTCGGCGGTACGGGCGGGACGCCCCGCGATGCACTGGCGCCGTGTGGTGGCGAACGATCTGGCGACGCGCCCCCTCGACAACATCTGGATCAAGGTCGGCGCGGGCGTCGCGATGGCGATCGGCCTGTGGCTGATCGTGCTCGCCCTCACCCCCGGACTGCGCTCGCTGCTGTCGATGCGCCGCGACAGCCCACAGGTCAAGGGCGGTCTTGAGCGGGACGCGGCGGCGCTGGTACTGCGCGACCGGGCGATGGAGGTGGCGGGTGTGCAGTCCGTACACATTCGTGTGAAGCGCTCCAGGGTCAAGGCGCGTGCGCGCTCGCACTTCCGTGAACTCGACGATGTACGGGCCGACTTGGACGCCGCGCTGGACGCGGGGATCACGGAGCTGGGGCTCGCCTCGTCGCCCGGACTCTCCGTGCGTGTCGGCCGTCCTGCCAGGAAGGGGTGACGGCGATGCTGAGGCCGGTCAACCGGGTACTGCTCTGTCTCGCCGGACTGGTGCTGCTCGCGCTCGGCGGCGCGGTGCTCGCGGCGGGGCTCAACTTCTCCGTGCCGTCCTGGTGGCCCTTCGACGGGCCCCACGACGTGCTGCTCAGCGTGGCCGACCGGGACAAGTGGCGCAAGAACGGCTGGTGGTGGCCGGTGGTCATCGCGGCGCTCGCCGTCATCGTCCTGCTCGCACTCTGGTGGCTGCTCGCCCAGCTGCGCCGTGCGCGGCTCTCCGAGGTGCTCGTGGCCAGCGGTGACGGCAACGGAGCGCGGCTCAGGGGCCGGGCCCTGGAGAACGTCCTGTCCAGTGAGGCCGAGTCACTGCGCGGCGTCGACCGGGCGACCGTCCGGCTGACGGGCCGGCGGACCGCGCCGGAGGCCCGGGTGGGTCTCGTCCTCACGGCGCACGCCCAGCCGACGGCCGCCCTGTCGCGCCTCACCACCGAGGCGCTGGAGCACGCCCGCGCATCGGCGGGCCTGGCGGAGCTGCCGGCCGAGGTCCGGCTGCGCGCGGCGAAGCACCGCGCGCAGCGGGTGGCCTGAGGGCGCTCCTCCGCCTTTCCGTCCTCCGTGGCGGAGGAGCACCTCCGTGGCGGAGGAGCGGCGCGCGGTCAGTCGGACAGGCCCGCCAGGTCACGCAGCCTGCGGCCCTGAGCGGCGCGCTCGGCGGTGCGCTGCTCCTCGTACGTACGGTCCGAGGCGCCGAACAGCAGCGCCTTCGTCTCGATCACCGCGTCCCGGGGGGCGGCGAGCAGCGCCGCGGTCAGGTCCTGGACCGCGCTCTCCAGCTCGTCGGCGGGGACGGCGATGTTGGCGAGGCCCGTGCGGACGGCCTCTTCCGCGTGGACGAAACGGCCGGTGGCGCAGATCTCCAGCGCGCGGGCATAGCCGACGAGCCCCACCAGCGGGTGTGTGCCGGTGAGGTCGGGGACGAGTCCGAGGCTGGTCTCGCGCATGGCGAACTGCACGTCCTCGGCGACGACCCGCAGGTCACAGGCGAGGGCGAGCTGGAACCCGGCGCCGATCGCATGGCCCTGTACGGCGGCGATCGTGATCAGGTCGGTGCGGCGCCACCAGGTGAACGCTTCCTGGTACTCGGCGATGGCAGCGTCGAGCGCGGCGTCATCGCCACGTGCCAGATCGAGGAAGGACGGCTCACCGTCGAAGCCCTCAGGCGTGAACGCCTGACGGTCCAGGCCGGCGGAGAAGGACTTGCCCTCACCACGCAGCACCACGACGCGGACAGTGCCCGGCAGCGACCGTCCCGCTTCTGTCAACGCCCGCCACAGAGCGGGAGACTGGGCGTTGCGCTTCGCGGGATTGGTCAGGGTCACCGTGGCGACCGCGTCCTCGACGGTGAGCCGTACGCCGTCCTTGTCGAGCACGTTGTCGAGCGAGGTCATGGGATCTCCGGTTCGGGTGCAGACAGTTAAGTGACTGCACAGTAACCACCATGTCGGCCTTTCGACCGGGCGGGTGGTCACCTTCGAGCCGGCGAACCCCGGACCGCGGGCCTGTCAGGCCGTAGCGGCCTTCTTGCCTCGCGTTGCTCCGCCGCGTCCTCGCAGCGTCACTCCGGACTCGCTGAGCATCCGGTGGACGAATCCGTAGGAGCGGCCGGTCTCTTCGGCCAGCGCCCGGATGCTCGCACCGGAGTCATATTTCTTCTTCAGGTCTGCCGCGAGCTTGTCGCGCGCGGCGCCGGTTACCCGGCTGCCCTTCTTCAGAGTCTCGGCCACCCGTGCCTCCTCAAGGAAGTGCGCTCTGGACTCTCATGATCACCCCTACACGGCTTCCTGGCCACCCATTCGGCAAGGTCTGTGGGACACGGATTTCTGTGGCACGCCTCACTGTCCCGGCCGGATTTCGTCATTCCGCCGACGGCCGGGGATACGCCAAACCCCCGCTGGGCGCGAAATGGCTGGTCAGCGGGGGTCGGTTGGCAAGAGGGCGGTACGGACCCGTGCGCCGCTCCGGGAGCGGGCGGCCAGGCGTGGGACACGCCGTGGTACGAGAGCGTCTCACCCAGATGAAGGATCACGGGTAGGCCGAATGATCCATCCGGAGTGGATCAGGTCGCAGCACGACCCTGCGGAACCGGCCAGGAACGGCCGGAACCGGCGGGGACGGGATCAGGCCAGTGCGATGAGGTCCGCGTAGTCCGGACCCCACAGGTCCTCGACACCGTCCGGCAGCAGGATGATCCGCTCGGGCTCCAGCGCCTGCACCGCGCCCTCGTCGTGGGTGACGAGGATGACCGCGCCCTTGTAGGTGCGCAGCGCGCCGAGGATCTCCTCGCGGCTGGCCAGGTCGAGGTTGTTGGTGGGCTCGTCGAGGAGCAGCACATTGGCCGAGGAGACGACGAGGGTGGCCAGGGCCAGCCGGGTCTTCTCACCACCGGAGAGCACGCCCGCCGGCTTGTCGACGTCGTCGCCGGAGAAGAGGAACGAGCCCAGCGTCTTGCGGACCTGGACCAGGTCGAGGTCGGGCGCCGACGAGCGCATGTTCTCCAGGACCGAACGGTCCGGGTCCAGGGTCTCGTGCTCCTGGGCGTAGTAGCCCATCTTCAGCCCGTGGCCCTCGATGACCTCGCCGGTGTCGGGCTTCTCGACGCCTGCGAGCAGCTTCAGCAGCGTGGTCTTGCCCGCGCCGTTGAGGCCGAGGATGACGACGCGTGAGCCCTTGTCGATCGCGAGGTCCACGTCGGTGAAGATTTCGAGCGAGCCGTACGACTTGGACAGGCCCTCCGCCATGAGCGGGGTCTTGCCGCACGGGGCGGGGTCGGGGAAGCGCAGCTTGGCCACCTTGTCGGAGACCCGTACCGCTTCGAGACCCGCGAGCAGCCGGTCGGCGCGCTTGGCCATGTTCTGCGCGGCGACGGTCTTGGTCGCCTTGGCGCGCATCTTGTCGGCCTGCGAGTTGAGGGAAGCGGCCTTCTTCTCGGCGTTCTGGCGCTCGCGCTTGCGGCGCTTCTCGTCGGCCTCGCGCTGCTGCTGGTAGAGCTTCCAGCCCATGTTGTAGACGTCGATCTGGGTGCGGTTGGCGTCCAGGTAGAAGACCTTGTTGACGACCGTCTCGACGAGCTCGGCGTCGTGGGAGATCACGATGAAGCCGCCGCGGTAGTTCTTGAGGTAGTCACGCAGCCAGACGATGGAGTCCGCGTCGAGGTGGTTCGTCGGCTCGTCGAGGAGGAGGGTGTCGGCGTCCGAGAAGAGGATCCGGGCGAGCTCGACCCGGCGGCGCTGACCGCCCGAGAGCGTGTGGAGCGGCTGGCCGAGCACCCGGTCGGGCAGTCCGAGCGCGGCGGCGATGGTGGCGGCCTCGGCCTCGGCGGCGTACCCGCCCTTGGTGAGGAACTCCGTCTCCAGGCGCTCGTACTTCTTCATCGCCTTCTCGCGGGTCGCGCCCTGGCCGTTGGCCATGCGCTCCTCGTTCTCGCGCATCTTGCGCAGCACGGAGTCGAGGTCACGGGCGGAGAGGATGCGGTCCTTGGCGAGCACGTCGAGGTCGCCGGTGCGCGGGTCCTGCGGGAGGTAGCCGACCTCACCGGAGCGGGTGATGGTGCCCCCGGCGGGGATGCCCTCGCCCGCGAGGCACTTGGTGAGGGTGGTCTTGCCGGCGCCGTTGCGGCCGACGAGGCCGATGCGGTCGCCCTTGGCGACACGGAAGGAGGCGGACTCGATGAGGACTCGGGCGCCGGCGCGCAGCTCGATGCCGGAAGCGGTGATCACGGAAAAACTCCAGGGCGGTATGGACGGCGGAAGGGCAGGCGGAGGGGTTCCTTCGACGCCGGCTAATGCACAAGGAGAAATGCCATGTGGCCCAGTCTAACGGTGCCGTGCAACCACTCTGTCGCCGCGGCCGGTTTAGACCAGCCGGTACATGGGGGGGCGGACCGGCGGCCCGGTGCGCGTACTGCCGCGCACCGGGCCGCCGGGCTCAGACGCCGCCGGTGTGCACCTGGAACGCGGCCCTGCGCACGGCCTTGGCCAGCGCGGGGTCGGGGTGCGCGGCGGCCAGGGCCACCAGCACCTGCACGGTCCGCGGATGGCCCACCGCCCGTACCTCTTCGAGCAGCGCGGGGACGGTGCCCTGCACGGCCGATTCGAGGTGCCGGACCAGCAGGGGGCTCTCGCCGTGGTCGGCCACGGCCGCCGCGGTGTCCACCCACAGCCAGGTCGCTTCCTCACGGGTGAGCGCGTCGTGGGCGTCCTCGGGGTCCGCTCCCTCGTACTCGGCCAGCCAGAGCACGGCGTACGGGCGGAGCGAGGTCTCTCCGGCCGCTCCGCGTACCGCCGCCTCCGCGGGGGCGCCGACGACGCGCAGCGCCTCGAAGGCGAGACCGCGCAGCAGCGCGTCCTCGCCACGGGCGACGCCGAGCAGTTCGGTGACGGCGCTGCCGACGGTGCGGGCGGCCAGCCAGGCGCGGTACTCGGCGCGGGCCGGGCCCGGGGTCAGCTGGGCGCAGCCACGCAGCATGTCGTCGGCGGGCTGTTCGATGTTGCCCGCCGGGCTCTGCGCCGCGACGCAGATCTGTTCCAGCTTGACCCAGACCGCCCAGTTGCCCAGCGGGGTGAGCGTCGCCTGGCCGGGTGCCAGGGTCAGTGCGCCCACGGCGGCCAGGCCCTGGAGGGCCCAGTCGAGGAGAGCGGGGAGCAGTGCGGCCGAGGACGGCGTCGCGGGCTGCTGCTGCGGGCCGTAGGGCACCTCGCAGCGTTCGTCGTGGAGCTCGGCGACCCGCTGCTGGAGCAGGTCGAGCAGGGCGGGCACGGTCACCGGGCCGGCGGAGAGCTGGAGCAGTGACAGCACCTGCGGTATGGCCTCGACGACCTCGGCCACGGCGGTCGGCGCGACGTCCGCGGCGGCCGGGTGGACGATCGACCAGGCGTCGAAGAGCGCCACCCAGCCGCGCAGCACCGCGATGTCGTCGCCGTCCCAGGCGCGCAGCCGCCAGCCGGGGCGTGCGGTGTCCCCGTGCAGTTCGACAAGTCCGGCGAGCCGGGCGCGGTCCCAGCCCGCACGTACCTCTTCAGGCGTCAGTGCCAGTGTGCGTACGGCCTGTTCGGCAGCCGGCGCGGAGAGGGCACCGGCCTGTACGAACGGGGGCTCCCCCGGCCGGTCGGAACCGAGGGCGTGGGGAAGGACGGCCCCGGCCCAGCGGGCGATCCGTACGGCGTCGGCGAGCAGTGCCCTGGCCTGGCGGGCCAGCTCCGCCGGGGCGGGAGTCCCCTCCGGCGGGCGCGGGGTGGGGCGGATTGGCCGGTTGCTCACGACACGGCGGGCCGTGACCAGAGGCCGGGGGCGGACGAGTCGGAGTCTGGAGTCGCGCGGGTTACGGGACGTCACGGGGAGCAGTCTTGCCTCTGACGGGCCGAAAGCCCAAACGGAACCCCTCGTTACAGGTTGACGGAGGGCGTACGCCGGTCTCCCGCCGCTACATCAGCGGGGTCAGGAAGCGCCGCAGGGCTTCCTCGTATCCGGCCGGGTCCGCATTCCACATGGCCCCGTGCGGGGCGTCGGCGACGGTGCGCATCTCGACCAGATCGGGCCGCATCGCGGCGAGTTCGCGGGAGCGCTGCCAGGACGCCAGCCGGTCGTCGGGGCCGTGGAAGATCAGTGTGGGCACGTGCAGGGCCCGGGGGTCGGCGGCGGACCGGAGCCGGTCGCCGTCCAGGCCGGTGCGCCCCTGGGCGGCCCGTACCGCGAGCGGCAGCAGGGCGGCCGGGGTGCGCCGGGCCGAGGCCAGCGCGCGCAGCGTGGCCTCCCAGTCGAGGACCGGGGAGTCGAGCACCAGTCCGCTGATGCGGTCGCGCAGGGCCGAGCGGGCCGCCGCGTGCAGGGCCATGGAGGCGCCGGTGGACCAGCCGTGCAGGATGACGTGCCTGGCTCCGTGGCCGACGGCGTACCGGATGGCCGCGTCGAGGTCGCGCCACTCCGTCTCGCCGAGGTGCCCGAGTCCGTCCGGGGAGGCGGGTGCGCCGGGGTCGCCCCGGTAGGAGATGTCGAGGACCGGGAACTGCAGGTGGTGCAGGAAGCCCAGCACGTTCATGGGGTGTTCCCTGGTGGCCCCGAGGCCGTGCACGGTGATCACCCAGGTGGGGCGGGGGCCCGGCACGAACCAGGCGGGTGAGGCGCCGAGTTCGCCGGGGATCTCCACGTCGGTGCAGTCGATGCCGAGGGCGGAGCGGGGGTCCCCGGCGTACACCTGCGGGGTGAGCCGCACCTTGGTTCCGGGGGCGAGCGAGCCGTGACCGATCCGCTCCAGGCGGCGGACGACGGTGTCGGCGGTGTGCGGCGCCCGGTCCAGGACGGGACCGACGACCGCCTGGACGTCCGGGCCCGCCAGGCCGTACATACCGGGGCGCAGCGAGGCCAGGCACCGGGTCAGGGTGACCTGGCCGGGCGCCGTGGCGTGCACGGAGAGCCGGGGTTCGTCGGGCAGTGGGCGGCCCCGGCGCGCCTTGAGGGCGGCGTCGCCGGCGAGCCGGCCGGCTGCGACCGCAGCCGCGCCGACGCCGATCAGGGTGGTGACGGCCGTTGCCGTCGCGGTAGCCGGGCGCACGCCTCAAGTGTCCGGCTCGGTGGGCCGGGCTGCCAGCGGGCGGGAGCAAACGGGGCCGGACCCAACGGTGGCGGGGCGGCCCCGGCCCGTCATTGCTGGCCGTAACCGCGGAGCTTCTCGCTCACGGCGGAGAGTTCGGCGGGCGACAGCAGGGTGGGGGTGCGGCCGGGCAGTGCGGACGCGGTGAGCCAGAGCCGGCACATCCACTCCAGCTGGGCGGTGCGGTCGTAGGCCTGGTCGAGGGAGGTCCCGTAGGTGACCGTGCCGTGGTTCTGCAGCAGGCAGCCGGTGCGGTCGGTGAGCGCGACGAGCATGTTCCCGGCCAGTTCGTCCGATCCGTACAGCGCGTACGGGGCGACCCGCACCGGGCCGCCCAGCGCCGCGGCCATGTAGTGGATCACCGGCAGTTCGGTCACCAGGGTGGAGACGGCCGTCGCGTGGACGGCGTGGGTGTGGACCACGGCGGTGGCTCCGGTGCCGCGGTGGATCGCGAGGTGCAGGGGCAGTTCGCTGGTCGGTTTCAGCTCGCCCAGGACCTGGCGGCCCTCCAGGTCCACGGCAACCGTGTCCTCGGGGCCGAGCCGGTCGTACGGAACCCCGCTGGGGGTGACGAGGACCAGGTCGCCGCAGCGGACCGAGACGTTGCCCGAGGTGCCGACGACCAGGCCTTCCGCCGCCGTTCTGCGGGCGGTGGCCACGACGTCGTGCCAGGCGCGGGCGACCGGGTCGTTCTCCTGCGATGGGGGGCCTGCCGTCGGGTCGGTCATCCGGCGATGATGCCAGCCGCCCGCGGACGGCGGTAGGAGCGGCGGCAAGCGGAAGGAGAGCGCCCGTTCGGAGTCACCACAGCGCCTGCCCCAGTTCACCTTCCGTTCATCCAGGTTGCCTACGTTCGTCTCGTCAATGACCTCGAACGATTGCCCAGGTAAATGGAACACTTGACCCTGCTCCTTGGGATCGTGATCATTACCGCTCTCGTGTTCGACTTCACGAACGGTTTCCACGACACGGCCAACGCGATGGCGACGACCATCTCGACCGGCGCTCTCCGGCCGAAGACCGCGGTGGCCATGTCCGCCGTACTCAACCTCGTCGGAGCATTCCTGTCCGTGGAGGTCGCCAAGACGATCTCCGGCGGGATCATCAACGAACAGGGCATCACCACAGAGGTGATCTTCGCGGCGCTCGTCGGCGCCATCCTCTGGAATCTGCTGACCTGGCTGCTCGGCCTGCCGTCCAGCTCCTCCCACGCGCTCTTCGGCGGACTCATCGGCGCCACGCTGATGTCGGTCGGCTCCTCCGGTGTCAACGGCGATGTCGTCGTCACCAAGGTGCTGCTGCCCGCGGTCGCCGCACCCGTCGTCGCCGGCATCGCCTCGGTGCTCGCCACCAAGCTGACGTACCGGATCGGCCGCCGTACGGACGAGAAGGCCACCGCCAAGGGCTACCGGGCCGGCCAGATCGCCTCCGCCGGACTGGTCTCCCTCGCCCACGGCACCAACGACGCGCAGAAGACCATGGGTGTCATCACCCTCGCCCTGGTCACCGGCAACGTCATCGCCCCGGGCTCGAACCCTCCGCTGTGGGTCATCGTCTCCGCGGGCACGGCCATCGCACTCGGTACGTACCTCGGCGGCTGGCGCATCATCCGCACCATGGGCAAGGGGCTCACCGAACTCAGGCCGCAGCAGGGCTTCGCCGCCCAGACCGGCGCCGCGACCGTGATCCTGGCCTCCTCGCACCTCGGTTTCTCCCTCTCCACCACCCAGGTCTGCTCGGGCGCCGTGCTGGGCGCGGGCGTCGGCCGCAAGGGCGGGGTGGTCCGCTGGTCCACCGCGACCCGGATGGCCGTCGCCTGGTGCCTGACGCTTCCCGCGGCGGCCGTGGTCGGCGCGGGCGCCGAGTACCTGACCCGCAACGGCCCCTGGGGCGTCGCCGCCGTGGCCGCCCTGCTGATCGCGGGCTCGGGTGTCATCTGGTCGCTCTCCCGCCGCCAGCCGGTCGACCAGCACAGCGTCACCCCCGACGAGCCCGCGGGTGTGGTGACCACCGCCATCGCGGCCGTCGCCCCTCCCCCGGCCGGACTGTCCGCCGACGAACTCAGGGCCACCATCCCCGCACCGGGGGGCGCCGCACCGGAGCCCAGCCGACCGGCCACGGTCTGAAGCAGAAGGACACCGCAGCATGAACATCGACTGGGCAGCTCTCGGCACCGTCTTCGGCGTCAGCCTCGTGGCGACCGTCGGACTCGTGGGCCTGTTCACCCTCGGCATCGTGGGCCTCGCCGGGAAGCCCGCGCAGGAGACGGGCTCCACCGGCCGGGGCCCGGCGCTCGCCGCGCGCACCGGCGCGTACGCCTGCTTCGCTCTCTGCGCGGCGGCCGTGGCGTACGGGATCTATCTGATCGTCGCCTGACCGCCCCGCACCCCCGTCCCCCGGCTCCACTCCCCGTTCCACCCGAACCGCCCTCCGACCGGCCTTCCACGGCCCGCCGGGGGGCGGTTCGTGTGGGGCTCAGCACACTGCCTCCTTGCAGGTCAAGGGGGAGTTGACGGGTGTTCGCGGGGCGTGGTGGACTGCCGGAGCCAATACGGCGGCAAAAGAGGAAGCCCGGTGCGAATCCGGCGCGGTCCCGCCACTGTCATCGGGGGTCACCCCCCGGGAGCCAGGAACTCTCACCGCCGATCACGTCGAACCAGGGCGCGGACACCCTGAGTGAGGACATATCGCCATGCGCGGCTGCCTGCTGCCCGATGCTGTGAGTACTACCGGTACGAAGGTTTTCCGAGGCGTATCGGCCTGCTGACCCGATGCGTGCCGAGCGTGTATTCGTGTACGGCGCCACCACCGGCCTCGTAGCAGACCTGATCGTCGGCGATCCGCGGCGCGGACACCCGGTGGCCGCCTTCGGACGGGCCGCGGCTGCCGTGGAGCGCCGGCTGTGGCGCGACCACCGCGGACGCGGGGCGCTGCACACCGTGGTGTGCGCCGGAGGCGTGGTGGGCGCCGCCCTGCTGGCCCGGCGTGCCGTGCGCGGCCGGGCCGCCGCGGGCATCGCCCTGACCGCCGTCACCACCTGGGCCGTCGTCGGCGGTACCTCGCTGGGCCGGGAGGCGCGGGCGGTCGGCGACGCGCTGGCCTCGGGCGAACTCGAAGCGGCCAGGGAGCGGCTGCCGCATCTGTGCGGGCGTGATCCGCAGGCGCTCGACGGACAGCAGATGGCCCGCGCGGTCGTCGAGTCCGTCGCCGAGAACACCTCCGACGCCGTGGTGGGCGCGCTGGTGTGGGGGGCGCTGGCCGGGGTGCCCGGTCTGGCCGGGTTCCGGGCGGTGAACACACTGGACGCAATGGTCGGCCACCGCTCGCCCCGGTATCTGCGGTACGGCTGGGCCTCGGCCCGGCTCGACGACGTGGCGGGCCGGCCGGGAGCCCTGCTGACCGCTGTCCTCGCGACGCTGGCCGGCCCGGACCCGCGCGGTGCCGTGCGGGCCTGGCGCGCCGACGCGGCGAAGCACCCCAGCCCCAACGCCGGTCCGGTGGAGGCCTCGTTCGCGGGGGCGCTGGGCGTACGGCTCGGTGGCACCCTCTCGTACGGCGGCCGGGTCGAGCACCGGGCCGTGCTCAACGGCGGCGGCCGGCCCGTCGGCGTGGACGACATCGAGCGCGCGGTACGGCTGTCCCGGCGGGTCTCCGTACTGGCGCTCGCGACGGCTCTCCTGGTGAGGAAGGTGCGCGGATGAGTGGCGGAGTGCTGGTCGCCGGAACCACGTCGGATGCCGGGAAGAGCGTGGTCACGGCCGGGATCTGCCGGTGGCTGGTGCGCCGGGGGGTGAAGGTCGCGCCCTTCAAGGCGCAGAACATGTCGCTGAATTCGTTCGTCACCCGCGAGGGCGCGGAGATCGGCCGGGCGCAGGCGATGCAGGCGCAGGCGGCGCGGGTGGAACCCACCGCGCTGATGAACCCGGTGCTCCTCAAGCCGGGGAGCGACCGGTCGAGCCAGGTCGTGCTGCTGGGCAGACCGGTGGGCGAGATGAGCGCCCGCGGGTTCTTCGGCGACGCGTCCGGCGGGAAATCCGCGTACGGCGGGGGGCGGGAAGCCCTGCTGGGCACCGTCACGGACTGTCTGGCACAACTTCGGGGCACGTATGACGCGGTGATCTGTGAGGGGGCCGGCAGTCCTGCCGAGATCAATCTGCGCCGGACGGACATCGTCAACATGGGCATCGCGCGGGCCGCGCGGTTCCCGGTGGTGGTGGTGGGCGACATCGACCGCGGTGGCGTCTTCGCCTCCTTCTTCGGCACGACCGCGCTGCTCAGCGCCGAGGACCAGGAGCTGATAGCCGGGTACATCGTCAACAAGTTCCGCGGCGACGTGTCCCTCCTGCGCCCCGGCATCGACATGCTGCAGGGGCTCACCGGGCGGCGTACGTACGGGGTGCTCCCGTTCGCGCACGGCCTCGGCATCGACGAGGAGGACGGGCTGCACGTCTCGATGCGGGGCGCCGTACGGGAGTCGGCCGTCGCCGAGCCGTACGGACCGGACGTCCTGCGGGTCGCCGTGTGCGCCGTACCGCTGATGTCCAACTTCACCGATGTCGACGCGCTGGCCGCCGAGCCCGGGGTCGTCGTGCGGTTCGTGGACCGGGCCGAGGAGCTCGTCGACGCGGACCTGGTGATCGTGCCGGGCACCCGTGGCACCGTGCGGGCGCTGGAGTGGCTGCGCGAGCGCGGGCTCGCGGCGGCGCTGGCCCGGCGGGCGGCGGAAGGCCGTCCCGTGCTGGGCATCTGCGGCGGTTTCCAGCTGCTCGGCGAGCACATCGAGGACGAGATCGAATCGCGCGCCGGGTCGGTGGACGGGCTCGGGCTGCTGCCCGTGCGCGTACGGTTCGCCGCCGAGAAGACCCTGGCGCGGCCCGTCGGCGAGGCCCTCGGCGAGCGCGTCGAGGGGTACGAGATCCATCACGGCGTCGCCGACGTGACCGACGGCGTCCCCTTCCTGGACGGCTGCCGGGTCGGCTCCGTCTGGGGCACCCACTGGCACGGCTCGCTGGAGAGCGACGGCTTCCGCCGCGCGTTCCTGCGCGAGGTCGCGAGCGCGGCGGGCCGCCGCTTCGTCCCGGCGCCCGACACCAGCTTCGGCATGCTCCGGGAGGAGCAGCTCGACCGGCTCGGCGACCTCATCGAAGAACACGCGGACACCGACCGGCTTCTCGCGCTCATCGAATCGGGCGCACCGTCAGGACTTCCCTTCATCGCACCTGGAGCGCCATGAGCACCGTGCTGTTGCTGTCCACCGCCGATACGGACCTGCTGGCGGCCCGAGCCTCCGACGCGCCGTACCGGACCGGGAATCCGACCCGGGTCGACGCCGCCACCGAGCTGCCCGCGCTGATCGACGGCGCCTCGGTGGCCGTCGTACGGCTGCTGGGCGGCAGACGCGCCTGGGAGGACGGTCTCGATGTGCTGCGCGCTTCGGGGATACCCACCGTGCTGCTCGGCGGCGAGTCCGTGCCGGACGCGGAGCTGATGGCCGAGTCCACCCTGCACGCGGGCGCCGTGGCCGAGGCGCTCCAGTACCTCGTCGAGGGCGGGCCGGGGAACCTCACGGAGCTGGCCACGTTCCTGACCGAGGACGTGCTGCCCGCGGCCAGCGTCCGCGCCGGGGAGGAGCGGGCCAGGCGCAGCGCCGAACCCCGGAAGATGCCGGAGTGGGGGCTGCACGGCGACCGCGCGTGGGTGGACGGCAGGCCGTCCGTCGGGGTGCTCTTCTACCGGGCGCACGAGCTGTCGGGCAACACCTCCTTCGTGGACGTGCTGTGCGACCGGATCGAGGAGCGGGGCGCCAACGCCCTCCCGGTGTACTGCGGTTCGCTGCGGAGCGCCGACGCCGGGCTGTACGAGTTGCTCGGCCGGGCCGACGCGCTGGTCGCGACCGTGCTCGCCGCAGGCGGTACCCGTGCGTCCGACGCGTCGGCGGGCGGGGACGACGAGGCCTGGGACATCGGGGCGCTGGCCGATCTGAACGTGCCGGTCCTCCAGGGGCTGTGCCTGACGTCGTCGCGCGCCGTCTGGGAGGCGTCGGACGCCGCCGTCTCCCCCATGGACGCGGCGATGCAGGTGGCGATCCCGGAGTTCGACGGCCGGCTGATCACGGTCCCGTTCTCCTTCAAGGAGCAGGGCGAGGGCGATGTGCCGGTGTACGTCGCCGACCCCGAGCGGGCCGCGCGGGTCGCCGGAATCGCCGTACGGCACGCGCAGTTGAAGCACAAGCCGAACCCGGACAAGAAGCTCGCCGTCGTCTTCACCGCGTACCCGACGAAGCACTCACGGGTCGGCAACGCGGTGGGCCTGGACACCCCCGCCTCGGCGATCCGGGTGCTCGACGCGCTGCGCGACGCCGGGTACGCGGTCGACGGTCATCCGGACAACGGCGACGAGCTGATCCACCGCCTCATCAACGCCGGTGGCCACGACGTGGAATGGCTCACCGAGGAGCAGCTGGCAGCGGCGCCCGCGCGGGTGCCGCTCGCCGACTACCGGCGGTGGTTCGACAAGCTGGAGCCCGGCATCCGCGACAGCATGCTGGAGCACTGGGGCGAGCCGCCGGGCGAGCTGTACGTCGACGGGGACGACATCGTGCTGGCGTCCCTGCAGTTCGGCAACGTGGTGGTGATGATCCAGCCGCCGCGCGGCTTCGGCGAGAACCCGATCGCGATCTACCACGACCCGGACATGCCGCCGTCGCACCACTACATGGCGGCGTACCGCTGGCTGGAGACCGCCGCTTCGGAGAGCGGCTTCGGCGCGGACGCGATCGTCCACATGGGCAAGCACGGCACCATGGAGTGGCTGCCCGGCAAGGGCCTCGGGCTCTCCGCGGAGTGCGGCCCCGACGCGGTGCTCGGCGAGCTGCCGCTGATCTACCCGTTCATCGTCAACGACCCGGGCGAGGGCACCCAGGCCAAGCGGCGGGGCCATGCGACGGTGGTGGACCATCTGGTGCCGCCGATGGCGCGCGCCGACACCTACGGGGACCTGGCCAAGCTGGAGCAGCTGCTCGACGAGTACGCGATGGTCAGCGATCTCGACCCGGCGAAGGCGCCGACCGTGCGGGCGCAGATCTGGACGCTGGTGAAGGCGGCCGAGCTCCACCACGACCTGCATCTCGACGAGCAGCCGGACGACGACGACTTCGACTCGTTCGTGATGCATGTCGACGGCTATCTCTGCGAGATCAAGGATGTGCAGATCCGCGACGGTCTGCACATCCTGGGTGGCGGTCCCGAGTCCGAGGCCCGGGTCAATCTGGTGCTGGCGGTGCTGCGGGCGTCACAGGTCTGGGGCGGTACGGCGCACGCGCTGCCGGGTCTGCGGGCGGCGCTCGCCGAGCACTTCGGGCTGGCGGAGAAGGAGCTGCTGGGCGAGCCGGGCGCCGCGGTGAAGGTGCCCGCCGAGCTGACCGCGCTGGTGGAGGGTCCGGCCAGGACCGGGGCCGACGCGATCGACCTGCTGGAGCAGGTGTGCCGACGGCTCGCCGAGGGCATGGAGGCGCGCGGCTGGGACCCGGCGGCCGTCCCGGCCCTGGTGGGCGAGGTGCTGGGCACCGGACTCCCGTCGGCCGTGGCCGTGCTGGCGTTCGCCTGCGACGAGGTGGTGCCCCGGCTGGCGCGGACGACCGACGAGATCGGCAACATCCTGCTGGCCCTGAACGGCGGCTTCGTCCCGGCCGGTCCGTCCGGATCGCCGACCCGCGGTCTGGTCAACGTGCTGCCGACCGGCCGCAACTTCTACTCCGTCGACCCGAAGGCGATCCCGTCCAGGCTGTCCTGGGACGTCGGGCAGGCGCTGGCGGACTCGCTGATCGCCCGCTACCTCCAGGACACCGGCGACTACCCGAAGTCGGTGGGCCTGACGGTCTGGGGCACGTCGGCGATGCGCACCCAGGGCGACGACATCGCCGAGATCCTGGCGCTGCTGGGCTGCCGTCCGGTCTGGGACGACGCGTCGCGCCGGGTGACCGGGTTCGAGATCGTGCCCGCCGAGGAGCTGGGGCGGCCCCGGATCGATGTCACGGTCCGGATCTCCGGGTTCTTCCGGGACGCGTTCCCCCATGTGGTGGGGCTGATCGACGACGCGGTACGCGCGGTGGCGGAGCTGGACGAACCGGCCGGGGCCAACTACGTACGGGCGCACGCGGACGAGGACACCGCCGAACACGGCGACCGGCGGCGGGCCACGGCCCGCATCTTCGGCTCGAAGCCGGGCGCGTACGGAGCGGGGCTGCTGCCGCTGATCGACGCCCGCAACTGGCGGTCCGACGCGGACCTGGCCGAGGTGTACGCGGTCTGGGGCGGTTACGCGTACGGGCGCGGGCTCGACGGGCGGGCGGCGCGCGGGGACATGGAGACGGCGTTCCGGCGGATCGCGGTGGCGGCGAAAAATGTCGACACCCGTGAGCACGACCTGATGGACGCCGACGACTACTTCCAGTACCACGGCGGCATGGTGGCCATGGTCCGGCATCTGACCGGCGAGAGCCCCGAGGCGTACGTCGGCGACAGCGCCACGCCGGACCAGGTGAAGACGCGGACCCTCGGCGAGGAGACGCACCGGGTCTTCCGCGCGCGGGTGGTGAACCCGCGCTGGATGGCGGCCATGCGGCGGCACGGCTACAAGGGCGCCTTCGAGATGGCCGCGACCGTGGACTACCTCTTCGGGTACGACGCCACGGCGGGGGTCGTCGACGACTGGATGTACGAGAAGCTGTCGGCCGAGTACGTGTTCGACCCGGAGAACCGGGAGTTCATGCAGAAGTCCAACCCCTGGGCGCTGCGCGGGATTTCGGAGCGGTTGCTGGAGGCGGCCGAGCGCGGGCTGTGGGCGGAGCCGGACGCCGGGACGCTGGAGCGGCTGCGGGCGACGTACCTGGAGCTCGAAGGCGATCTGGAGGGGGACGAGTGAGCGGGCGTCGCGTGGCGCCCGCGGCGGGCGTTCTCTCCCGGCCCGCCCCTTCCCTGAACCGGGGCTCCGTCCCGGACCCCGCTCCTCAATCGCCGGAGGGGCTTGGTTGCTCCCTCGTCAAGGAGGTCTTGTGAGTACGCCGTACCCCTTCACCGCCATCGTCGGACAGGACGATCTGCGGCTCGGACTGTTGCTCAACGCCGTCTCCCCCGCCGTCGGCGGGGTGCTGGTGCGCGGCGAGAAGGGCACCGCGAAGTCCACCGCCGTGCGCGCGCTGGCCGCGCTCGTGCCGGAGGTGTCCGTCGTCCCCGGGTGCCGGTTCTCCTGCGACCCGGCGTCGCCCGATCCGGCGTGCCCGGACGGCCCGCACGAGACCGGGCCCGGCGTGTCGCGAGCCGCGCGGACCGTGGAGCTGCCCGTCGGCGCGTCCGAGGACCGGCTCGTCGGCGCCCTCGACATCGAGCGGGCGCTCGCCGAGGGCGTGAAGGCCTTCGAGCCGGGGCTGCTCGCCGACGCGCACCGCGGGATCCTGTACGTGGACGAGGTCAATCTCCTCCACGACCACCTGGTCGACCTCCTGCTGGACGCCGCTGCGATGGGCGCCTCGTACGTCGAGCGCGAGGGAGTGTCCGTACGGCATGCCGCGCGGTTCCTGCTCGTCGGGACGATGAACCCCGAAGAGGGCGAACTGCGGCCTCAGTTGCTCGACCGGTTCGGGCTGACCGTGGAGGTCGCGGCCTCCCGTGAGACCGATCTGCGGGTCGAGGTGGTGCGACGGCGGCTCGCGTACGACGACGACCCGGCCGGGTTCGCCGCCCGGTGGGCCGACGAGGAGGGCGCGTTGCGGGCGCGGATCACGGCCGCGCGTGCGCTGCTGCCCGAAGTACGCCTCGGAGACGGGGCGTTGCGGCAGATCGCGGCCACCTGTGCGGCGTTCGAGGTCGACGGGATGCGCGCGGACATCGTGATGGCGCGGACGGCCACCGCGCTGGCCGCCTGGGCGGGCCGGACGGATGTCCTGGCCGAGGACGTACGGCAGGCCGCCCTGCTCGCGCTCCCCCACCGGCGGCGGCGCAATCCCTTCGACGCGCCGGGGCTGGACGAGGACAAGCTCGACGACACGCTGGAGCAGAACAGCGGCGAGGACGGCGATCCGGACCCGGACGGCCCCGGTGGCGGCGGCCGGCCCCCGCAGGGCGACGGGCCCGGCACGCCGCCGCAGCCGGAGGGCGAGTCGGGCGACACGTCCGCACCGTCCGTGCCCGAGCAGGGACAGGGACAGGGGCAGGACCGGGAGCAGGAACCGGGACGGGCGCAGTCCTCCGGTGGCGGTGAGCAGCAGCCCGTGGGCGCCGCCGAGCCGTTCCGTACGAAGATGCTGAGCGTGCCCGGACTGGGCGAGGGCGCGGCCGGGCGCCGGTCCCGGGCGCGGACCGAGCACGGCAGGACGACCGGGGCCCGGCGGCCTCAAGGGGCGCTCACCAAGCTGCACCTGGCGGCGACGGTGCAGGCCGCCGCGCCGCACCAGCGGGCCCGCGGGCGGTCCGGTCGCGGGCTGGTGCTGCGCCGGGACGATCTGCGGCAGGCCACGCGGGAGGGGCGGGAGGGGAACCTCGTGCTGTTCGTGGTGGACGCCTCCGGGTCGATGGCCGCCCGGCAGCGGATGAGCGCGGTGAAGGGCGCGGTGCTCTCGCTGCTGCTCGACGCCTACCAGCGGCGGGACAAGGTGGGGCTGGTGACCTTCCGCGGCAAGGAGGCCGATGTCGCGCTGCCGCCCACGTCGTCCGTGGACGCGGCGGCGGCCCGCTTGGAGACGCTGCCGACCGGGGGCAGGACCCCGGTGGCCGCCGGGCTGCTCAAGGCCCATGACGTCCTGCGGGTGGAGCGGATGCGGGATCCCTCGCGCCGTCCGCTGCTGGTGGTCGTCACGGACGGGCGCGCCACCGGCGGACCCGAGCCGGTGGCGCTGGCCGCCCGTGCCGCACGGCTGCACGAGGCGACGGGTATCGCGTCCGTCGTCGTGGACTGCGAGTCGGGTCCGGTACGGCTGGGGCTCGCCGGGGATCTCGCACGTCATCTCGGCGGCAGCGCCGTGACGTTGGACGAGTTGCGGGCCGAGAGCATCGCCGGGCTCGTGAAGGACGTACAGACCAGTTCGAGGAGGGCCGCGTAATGCCGCAGGGACAGCCGACCACGGTGCCCGACGACGGGCTCACCACCCGGCAGCGGCGCAACCGGCCGCTGACCGTGGTGCACACGGGTGTGGGCAAGGGGAAGTCGACCGCGGCCTTCGGGCTCGCGCTGCGCGGCTGGAATCAGGGCTGGCCGATCGGGGTCTTCCAGTTCGTGAAGTCGGCGAAGTGGAAGGTCGGCGAGGAGCGCGCGCTGCGGGTGCTCGGTGCCAGCGGCGAGGGCGGGACGGTCGCCTGGCACAAGATGGGCGAGGGCTGGTCCTGGGTCCAGCGGTCCATCGAGGACAGCGAGGAAGCGGCCCGGGAGGGCTGGGAGCAGGTCAAGCGCGATCTGGCCGCGGAGACGTACCAGCTGTACGTGCTGGACGAGTTCGCGTACCCCATGCACTGGGGCTGGGTGGACACCGACGAGGTGGTCTCCGTGCTGCGTGACCGGCCGGGGACCCAGCACGTCGTGATCACCGGGCGCAACGCCCCCGAAGCACTGGTCGGGTTCGCCGATCTGGTCACCGACATGTCCAAGGTCAAGCATCCGATGGACGCGGGGCAGAAGGGCCAGCGGGGCATCGAGTGGTAGCAAGAATCGTCATCGCGGCGCCCGCTTCGGGCAGCGGCAAGACCACGGTCGCCACGGGGCTGATGGCCGCGTTCGCGGAGCGTGGGCTCGTGGTGTCGCCGCACAAGGCCGGGCCGGACTACATCGACCCGGGGTACCACGCGCTCGCCACCGGGCGTCCGGGCCGCAATCTCGACGCGTACCTCTGCGGTACGGAGCTGATCGCGCCGCTCTTCGCGCACGGCGCGGCGGGCGCCGATCTCGCCGTGGTCGAAGGCGTGATGGGGCTGTACGACGGCGCCGCCGGGCAGGGTGAACTGGCGTCGACGGCCCAGGTCGCGAAGGTGCTGCGGGCACCGGTGGTGCTGGTCGTGGACGCGTCGTCGCAGTCGCGGTCGGTGGCCGCGCTGGTGCACGGCTTCGCCTCCTGGGACCCGGAGGTGCGCATCGGCGGGGTGATTCTCAACAAGGTGGGCTCGGCGCGGCACGAGGCGATGCTGCGGGAGGCGCTGGACGAGTCGGGGGTACCGGTGCTCGGTGCCCTGCGGCGCGCCGGGCAGGTGGAGACGCCGTCCCGCCACCTGGGGCTGGTCCCGGTCGCGGAGCGGCGGCCCGACGCGGTGGCCGCGGTCGCCGCGCTGGCCGCGCAGGTGCGTGCGGGGTGCGACCTGGAGGCGCTGCTGGCGCTGGCGCGCAGTGCGCCGTCGCCGGTCGCGGACGCGTGGGACCCGGCGGGCGCCCTCGGGGAGCCGCGGGCGTCGGCCGGGCCCGTGGGCCGGGGCCGCCCGGTGGTCGCCGTCGCCGGTGGGTCCGCCTTCACGTTCTCGTACGCCGAGCACGCGGAGCTCCTCACCGCGGCGGGCGCGGAGGTCGTCCCCTTCGACCCGCTGCACGACGAGCGGCTCCCGGAGGGCACCCGCGGGCTGGTCATCGGCGGGGGCTTCCCCGAGGTGTACGCCCCCGAGCTGTCCGCCAACGAGCCGCTCCGCAGGGCCGTGTCCGAGCTGGCGCGCTCCGGCGCGCCCGTGGCCGCCGAGTGCGCCGGGCTGCTGTACCTCGCGCGCTCTCTGGACGGACGGCCGATGTGCGGGGTGCTGGACGCGGAGGCGCGTATGTCGGAGAAGCTCACGCTCGGCTACCGCGACGCGGTGGCCGTCTCGGACAGTTCGCTCGCGCGGGCCGGGACCCGGCTGCGCGGCCACGAGTTCCACCGCACGGTGCTGGAGCCGGGCGCCGGTGCTTCGCCCGCCTGGGGTGTGCACCAGCCGGAGCGCCGCGTCGAGGGGTTCGTACAGCGGGGTGTGCACGCGAGCTATCTGCACACGCACTGGGCGGCGCAGCCCACCATCGCCCGGAGATTCACGGAGAGGTGCACGGAATGAGCAAGCTGATCGGGGTCGGGGTCGGACCCGGCGATCCGGAACTGGTGACCGTCAAGGGAGTCCGCGCCCTGCGGGAGGCCGATGTCGTCGTCGTTCCGGTGATGGACACGGGTGAGCGGGGCCGCGCCGAGGCCACCGTGCTGCACTACGTCGGCGCGGACAAGGTCGTACGGGTCGTGTTCGCGCTCAACGAGCGCACCGACCGGGGGCGCCGCGAGGCCGCCTGGGACGCCGCGGGGCAGCGGGTCGCCGAGCTGCTCGCCGCGCACGGGACGGTCGCCTTCGCGACGATCGGCGACCCCAATGTGTACTCGACGTTCACCTACCTCGCGCAGACCGTCGCCGTGCCGGGGCTGGTCGTCGAGACGGTGCCCGGGATCACCGCCATGCAGGATCTGGCCGCGCGCAGCGGGGCCGTCCTCACCGAGGGCACGGAGCCGCTGACGCTGGTCCCGGTGACCGCCGGGGCCGCTGTGCTCAAGGAGGCGCTGGAGGGACCGGGGACGGTCGTGGCGTACAAGTTCGGGCGGCTGGCCGCCGAGGTGGCGACCGCGCTGCGGGAGTCCGGACGGACCGAGGACGCGGTGTGGGGTTCGGCGCTCGGGCTGCCCGGGGAATCGATCCGGCCCGCGAGCGAACTCGGCGCCGGGGACGCCCTGCCGTACCTCTCCACCCTCATCGCGCCCGCCCGGCGTGACGGTGTGCGGGGCGGCAAGCTGTGACACCCCGTCCGGGCTCAGCCGGCGACGCCCACCACCAGCCAGATGAAGGCCACTCCCGCGACGGTGAACAGCAGCGTGGAGCGGGCCGGGTGGTCGTGGTGCGCCTCGGGGAGGATCTCGGCGGCGGCGAGATAGAGCAGTACGCCGCCGAAGAAGCCGAGATAGCAGCCGAGCGGTTGCTCCGGAAGGGTGAACAGCAGGGTGGAGGCGGCGCCCACGACGGGGGCCAGCGCGTCCGCGACGAGCATGGCGACCGCCTTGCGGCGCGCGTTCCCGTACAGGCTCGTCAGGGTGTACGTGTTGAAGCCGTCGGCGAAGTCGTGGGTGACCACGGCGATCGCCACGGCCGCGCCCATGCCGTCGCCCACCTGGAAGGCCGCGCCGATGGCGACGCCGTCCATCAGGCTGTGCCCGACCATCGCCGACGCGGCCGTGAGTCCCACCTGGGGCACCCGCTCCTCGCCCGCCCCGTGCGCGGCCTGGCGCACCGCGAGCAGCCGCTCCACCAGGTGGGCGACGAGGAACCCCGCGACGAACAGCAGCAGCGCCGCGGGCACCCCGAAGATCTCCCCGCCCGCCGCGTGCAGCGCCTCGGGCAGCAGGTCGAGCCCGACCACGCCGAGCATCAGCCCACCGGCCAGGCCCAGCACGAGATGGCGCCGGTCGGTGACGCGCTGCGCGGTCCAGCCGCCGACCAGCGTCATCAGGAACGCTCCGAACGCAACGAAGACCGCCATGGGCCCTTGCTAGCCCATGGCACCCCCATCCCGCGCGGCAACGCGTGATCCCGTGACCCCGTATCCGAGAGGACCCCATCCCATGGCCCCTGCCACCCCCGGCAAGGTGACCTTCGTCGGCGCCGGACCCGGCGCCGCCGATCTGCTGACCTTCCGTGCCGCTCGGGCCATCGCCGACGCCGACGTGGTGATCTGGGCGGCGAGCCTGGTGCAGGCCGAGGTCCTGGAACACGCCCGCGCGGGCGCGGAGATCCTGGACTCGGCGACGATGTCGCTGGAGGACGTCGTCGCGGTGTACGAGCGGGCGGTGCGGGACGGTCTGAAGGTCGCCCGTATCCACTCCGGCGACCCGGCCCTGTGGGGCGGCACCCAGGAGCAGCTCGACCGGTGCACGGCCCTGGGGCTCGACGTCGAGATCGTGCCCGGGGTCTCCGCCTTCTCCGCCGTCGCCGCGCTGGTACAGCGCGAGCTGACGATCCCGGAGGTCGCGCAGTCGGTGATCCTCACCCGGCTGGGCGGCGGCAAGACGCCGATGCCCGCGGGCGAGGAGGTGCGGGAGTTCGCCCGGCACGGCACGACGATGGCCGTCTTCCTGTCCGCGGCGCGTTCCGGGCAGCTGACCGCCGAGCTGCTGGAGGGCGGGTATCCGACGTCGACGCCGGTCGTCATCGCCTACCAGGCGACGTGGCCGGAGGAGCTGGTGCTGCGCTGCACCATCGAGACGCTGGAGGCCACGGTCAAGGAGCACAAGCTCTGGAAGCACACGCTGTTCCTGGTGGGCCCGGCCCTCTCCGCGTCGGGCACCCGCTCGCACCTCTACCACCCGGGGCACTTCCACGGCTTCCGCAAGGCCGATCCGGCGGCGCGCAGGTCTCTCCGCGCGCAGGGTGCCACGCCGTGATCACCGTGATCGGTACGGGCACCGGCGCACCCCCGGGCCCCGGCACCGGGGAGGCGCTGGCCGGTGCCACGCTCGTCGTCGGCGCCCGGCGCCATCTGGCCGCGGCCGGGCTGCCGCCCGGGGTGGAGTCGGTGGTGCTGGGGCCGCTCGCGCCCGCGCTGGACCAGGTGGCGGAGCACCGTACGGATCCCGCGGCCCGGGTGGTGGTGCTGGCCTCCGGCGACCCCGGTTTCTTCGGGATCGTGCGGGTGCTGGCGGAGCGCTTCGGGTCGAAATGTCTTGATGTGCGCCCTGGCGCCCCGTCCGTCGCGGTCGCCTTCGCGCGGATCGGGCTGCCCTGGGACGACGCGGTGGTGGTCAGCGCGCACGGCCGTGAGCTGCGGACCGCGGTGAACGTGTGTCTGGCGCACCCGAAGACGGCCGTGCTGACCGGTCCGGGGGCCGGGCCCGCCGAGATCGGGGCCGCGCTGGCCCGGACCGGCGTCCCGCGCACGCTCGTGGTGGCCTCCGCGCTCGGTGACCCGGCTGCCGAGTCCGTCGCGTGGCTGTCGCCCGAGGAGGCCGCCGCCAGGGACTGGCCGGACGCGGTGAGCGTGGTGCTCTGCGTGGACCGGGCACGGGCGCTCCCGCCCCGGCAGCTGACGGTGTCCGGTGGCCGGGCGGCGCCCGCCCGCTGGGCCCTGGACGAGGGCGACTTCGTGCACCGCGACTCGATGATCACCAAGTTCGAGGTGCGGGCGCTGGCGCTGGCCAGGCTGGGTCCGCGCCCGGGTGATCTGGTGTGGGACATCGGGGCCGGGTCGGGGTCGGTGGCCGTGGAGTGCGCGCGGCTGGGATCCGCGGTGGTCGCCGTCGAGAAGACCCTCGACGGGATCGAGCGCATCCGGGCCAACGCGGCCCTGCACCAGGTGGACGTGCGGGCGGTGCACGGGGTCGCGCCGACGGTGCTGTCCCGACTCCCGGACCCCGACAGTGTGTTCATCGGCGGCGGGGGCCGTGATCTGCCCGCGGTCGTGACGGCGTGCGCCCGGCGTGCGCGCCGCACCGTGGTGGTGGCGCTGGCCGCGCTGGACCGGGTGCCCGCCGTGCGGGAGGCACTGACCGCCGCCGGGTACGCGCCCGACGGCGTACTCCTGCACTCCTCGCGGCTGGCGCCGCTGCCCGGCGACGTGACCCGCCTGGCGTCCACCAACCCCGTCTTCCTGCTGTGGGGCGACCGTCCCGCGGAATCGGCGACCGAAGGAGCAACTCAGTGATCGGCCTCATCTCGGCCACGGCGGCGGGCGCTGTCGCGCGTGACCGGCTGGCCTCGGCCTGGCCCGGCCGCACCCGGGTCTACCAGGGACCGGTGCGGGAGGCCGTGCGGCGCGCCTTCGGCGAGTGCGAGCAGCTGGTGTGCTTCCTCGCCACGGGCGCTGTCGTCCGTCTGGTGGCCCCGCTGCTCGCGGACAAGACCACCGACCCCGGGGTGGTCTGCGTCGACGAGGGCTCGCGGTTCGCGGTGTCCCTGCTGGGCGGGCACGAGGGCGGTGCGAACGCGCTGGCGGCCGAGGTCGCCGATGTGCTGGGCGCCGCCCCGGTGGTGACGACGGCGACGGACGCCACGGACGTACCCGGGCTGGACACGCTGGGCCTCCCGGTGGAGGGCGCGGTGGCCGCGGTGACGCGCGCCGTGCTGGACGGTTCGCCGGTGTCGCTGCGGGCGGACGCGGTGTGGCCGCTGCCCGCGCTGCCGTCGAACGTGTCGGCCGCGACCGTGTCGGCTGCGACGACCGACGGCCCGGACGCTGCCTCGCTCCTGGTCACCGACCGGACGGTCGAACTCGGCCCGGCCGACGCGGTGTTGCGGCCCGCCTCGCTCGTGGTGGGCGTCGGTGCGTCCAGGGGCGCGTCCGTCGGCGAGGTGCTCGGGCTGATCGAGGACACCCTGCGGGAGGCCGGTCTGTCGCCGCTCAGCGTCGCCGAGCTGGCGACCGTGGACGCCAAGGCCGACGAGCCCGGGATCCTCGGCGCGGCCGAGCGGCTGGGTGTGCCGCTCCGTACCCACCCCGCGGACGTGCTCGCCGGGATCGAGGTGCCCAACCCGTCGGGCGCGCCGCTGGCCGCCGTCGGGACGCCGTCGGTCGCCGAGGCCGCCGCGCTCGCCGGTGGGGGCGAACTGCTCGTACCGAAGCGGAAGTCGGCGCCCGGGGGCCGGGCCGCGATGGCCACCTGCGCGGTGGCGCGCAGGGCGCCGCGCGGGCGGCTCGCCGTCGTCGGGCTCGGTCCCGGCGCCCGTGACCTGCTGACGCCACGCGCCCGCGACGAGCTGCGGCGGGCCTCGGTGCTGGTCGGGCTCGACCAGTACGTCGACCAGATCCGCGATCTGCTCAGGCCGGGCACCAGGGTCCTGGAGTCCGGGCTGGGCGCCGAGGAGGAGCGGGCCCGCACGGCCGTCGCCGAGGCGCGCTCCGGGCATGCCGTCGCGCTGATCGGCAGCGGCGACGCGGGGGTGTACGCGATGGCCTCGCCCGCGCTGGCCGAGGCGAGCGACGACATCGACGTGGTCGGGGTGCCGGGGGTCACGGCGGCGCTCGCCGCCGCCGCGATCCTGGGCGCGCCGCTCGGGCACGACCACGTCTCGATCAGCCTCTCGGACCTGCACACGCCGTGGGAGGTCATCGAGCGGCGGGTGCGGGCGGCGGCCGAGGCCGACCTCGTCGTCACCTTCTACAACCCGCGCAGCAGGGGCCGCGACTGGCAGCTCCCGAAGGCTCTGGCGGTGCTCGCCGGGCACCGCGCGCCGACGACGCCGGTGGGTGTCGTACGGAACGCCTCGCGCCCCGACGGGAGCAGCAGGCTGACGACGCTGGCCGAACTGGACCCGGCGACCGTCGACATGATGACGGTCGTGGTCGTCGGCAACACCGCGGCGCGCGAGATCGCGGGCCGCATGGTGACCCCGCGGGGTTACCGCTGGCAGACGGAGGCAGCACGGTGACCCGGTCCGTCCATCCGATCGAACAGGAGTCGTTCCGCAGGCTCCGGGCCCGCCTCGACACCTCGCACCTCGGGCCGTTCACCCGGGCCGTCGTGGAGCGGGTGATCCACTCGGCGGCCGACCTGGCGTACGCCACCGACCTGGTCTGCGACGAGGCGTCCCTGGCTGCCGCCCACCGCGCGCTGCACGCGGGCGCCCCGGTCGTCGCCGACGTCCAGATGGTCGCCGCGGGCATCACGAAGCGCGAGACCGTGTGCCGGCTGAAGGAGGCCGTGTCCGGTCCGGGGCTGACCCGTTCCGCGCACGCCGTACGTCTCGCGTACGAACAGGTGGGCCCGGGGGCGATCTGGGTGATCGGCTGCGCGCCCACCGCACTCGAAGAGCTGCTGCTCATCGACGCGGCGCCGGCGCTCGTGATCGGTCTGCCCGTCGGCTTCGTCGGCGCCACCGAGTCCAAGGCCGCGCTGCGCGCCAGTGGACTGCCCGCCGTCAGCAATGTTTCCGAGAAGGGCGGGTCCGCGGTCGCGGCAGCCGCCCTCAACGCCCTGCTCTACAAGGAGATCGCGTGACCACCCCCGCACCCGCACTGCTCATCGCCGGCCACGGCACCAGGGACGAGGCGGGGGCCGATGCCTTCCGCGACTTCGTCAGGGAACTGGGCGCGCGCCACCCCGAACTCGTCGTCGGCGGCGGGTTCATCGAGCTGTCGCCGCCGCCGCTCGGCGACGCCGTGACGGAGCTCGTCGAGCGAGGAGTGAAGCGCTTCGCCGCCGTCCCGCTGATGCTGGTGTCGGCCGGGCACGCCAAGGGCGACATCCCCGCCGCGCTCGCCCGCGAGAAGGAACGCCACCCCGGCATCTCGTACACCTACGGACGCCCGCTGGGCCCGCACCCCGGTCTGCTGTCGGTGCTGGAGCGGCGCATCGACGAGGCGCGCGGCGACTGGGAACGGTCGGACGTGACGGTCCTGCTGGTGGGCCGCGGCTCCACCGACCCGGACGCCAACGCCGAGGTGCACAAGGCGGCGCGGCTGCTGTGGGAGGGACGCGGGTACGCCGGGGTGGAGACCGCTTTCGTCTCGCTCGCGGCGCCCGACGTGCCCTCGGGTCTCGACCGCTGTGTGCGGCTCGGGGCGGCGAAGGTCGTGGTGCTGCCGTACTTCCTCTTCACCGGGATACTCCCGGACCGGGTGCTGGCGCAGACCGGCGAGTGGGACGCCGCGCACCCGGCCACCGAGGTGCGGTCGGCGGCCGTCATCGGTCCCACCGAGGAGCTGATGGACCTGGTCATGGAGCGGTACCGGGAGGCCGTCGGAGGCGATCTGCGGATGAACTGCGACTCCTGCGTCTACCGGATCGCCCTGCCCGGATTCGAGGACAAGGTAGGACTTCCACAACAGCCCCACTTCCACCCTGATGACGAGGGGCACGACCATCACCACCATGGCAGTCATGCGCACACACACTGACGCACACGATCTGCGGCACCACGGGGACGCCGAGGTCCGGGACTGCGGTCCCGGGGGCCCCGGGGGCCTCACCGACCTCGCGGTCAATGTCAGGGCGGGCACTCCCCCGGACTGGCTCAGAGAACACATCGCCGGATCACTCTCCGGCCTCGCCTCCTACCCGGACGGCCGGGCCGCCAGAGCGGCGGTGGCCGCCCGGCACGGGCTGCCGGTGGAGCGGGTCCTGCTGACGGCGGGGGCCGCCGAGGCGTTCGTCCTGATCGCCCGCGCCCTGCCCGCGACCAGACCCGTGGTCGTCCACCCGCAGTTCACCGAACCCGAGGCGGCGCTGCGCGCCGCCGGGCACCGGGTGGAGCGGGTGCTGCTGCGCGAGGCGGACGGTTTCCGGCTCGATCCGGCGGCCGTTCCGGAGGCCGCGGATCTGGTGGTGGCCGGAAATCCGACCAACCCCACGTCCGTACTGCACCCGGCGGCGACGCTCGCCTCGCTGGCCGCCCCCGGGCGGACCCTGGTGGTGGACGAGGCGTTCATGGACGCGGTGCCCGACGAACGGGAGTCGCTGGCGGGACGTACGGACGTGCCGGGGCTGATCGTGCTGCGCAGCCTCACCAAGACCTGGGGCCTGGCGGGGCTGCGGATCGGCTACGTGCTGGCCGAGCCGGAGACCGTCGAACTGCTCGCACGGGCCCAGCCGTTGTGGCCGGTCTCGGCTCCGGCGCTCGCCGCCGCCGAGGCGTGCAGCGCGGCCCCGGCGCTCGCCGAGGCCGCGCTCGCGGCGCACGCGATCGCCGCGGACCGTGCTCATCTGCTGGCCGGGCTGGCGGAGTTCGACGAGGTGCGGGCGGTGGAGGCGGCCGAGGGCCCCTTCGTGCTGGTCCGGATGGAGCGGGCCGACGAGGTCCGGGAGCGGCTGCGCGGCCTCGGCTTCGCGGCTCGCCGGGGTGACACCTTCCCGGGGCTCGGACCCCGGTGGCTGCGCCTGGCCGTGCGCGACCGGGCCACCACCAACCGGTTCCTCCAGGCGCTCGACCAGGCGCTGACCTCCGTCGGCTGACAGCACCCCCCTGGCGGGGGCCGTACGGGCCGGATCCCCCACGCGTCCCGTACAGCCCCCGCCCGGTCGTGTCAGGCCATGTAGGCCGTGTCAGGCCTTGTTACGGCTGCGTCCGCGCGCCATCACGAGCGCGCCCCCGCCTGCCAGCACCAGGACCGCGGCGCCGCCCGCGATGTACGGCGTCATGGAACTGCCGCCGGTCTCCGCGAGGTTCTGCTTGGCCGGCTCGGTCGCCGGCTTCGGGTCGGCCGCGTTCTGGGCCGTCACCCCGGGGACGGGCTCGGCCCGGTGTCCGGTGGGGTGCGGGGTCGGGGCCGGTGCGGCCTTCGGCGACGTGCAGGTCGCCTGCGCGAGAGTGATCTCGCCCTGGACGTCTGCGACGTTCAGCTTCAGCGGGTTCACCGACACCTTCAGCCGCAGCGCGGTGGCCGCGGCCGTACGGGAGGTGGTGGCGGTCTTCGAGAGGTCGAGGGTCACGTCGCCGACGGCGGGCACATGGACCTCGGTCGTGCCACCGGCGGAGAGCGTGATCCGCTTGCCGAGCACCGTCACATGGCCGAGGACGTTCGACTCGGCCTTCGGCCGCTTGCCCGTCTCGCAGACGGCCTTCGACGTGACCTGCTCGACCTCGATCAGCGAGAGCAGCGGCAGCCCGGGGACATGGACGGACGCGCGGGCGATGTTGGCGTACCCCTCGGCACGGTGCTTGTCGGCGGTGGCTCTGGCCGTGGCGACGTCGGCGCGCAGCAGGCTGAAGGGGCGGCCCTGGTCGACTCCGTCCAACTTCGCGGTCAGCGCGGTCTTTTCGGCAGTCGCCGGGGCCCGCACCTCGTTGAGCGAGAGCGCGAGCGGCAGGTCGACGGTCTTGTTGAGCAGCGAGACGTCGAGCCCGGTACGGAGCACGACAGCGCTCGCCTTTCCGTCACTGCCGGTGGTCGCCTGCGCCGGGGCCGCGGCGAGGAGCGCCGCGGATCCTGCGGTCAGCGCGGCCACGACGAAGGCGGCGGCCGTGCGGCGTGCGGGCATACGGAAGGTATTGCTGTTCAAGGCGGTGGAACCCCCACAAGAGACATGACGTCGCCGGGGGCGCACCTCACGGGGACTTCGTGAGTGCGCCGGCGACCGAGACAGGGGAATCTTTACGCACTGAGGGTGAACGGGCAGCAACCCGACGTGAGTTCACTCCAAAGTGGCGTTTCCGCGCTCGTATTCGAATCTGGAGGCACGGGCGTTCCTGTCTGCCCCTTCTGTCACACCCCGGAGTGACGCACCGGCCGGTGCGGGGACACATGCCTGAAGCGGTACAACGAGAGGCGCGCGCATCGCGTCACGCCCTGGTCAACCTGACGCCGGGCCCTGACCGTTCGAGCCCCGGCCCTCAGGCGCGCACCCGCCCGTCGAGCACCACCCGTCGCGGCGCCGCCAGCACCCGCACGTCCTCGCGCGGATCCTCGCCGTACACCACGAGGTCGGCGGGCGCCCCTTCGACGAGCCCCGGCCGCCCCAGCCACTCCCGCGCGCCCCAGGCCGCCGCGGAGAGCACATCGGCCACCGGAAGGCCCGCCTTCGCCAGCTCCGCCGCCTCCGCCGCGACCAGACCGTGCGGCAGGGAGCCGCCCGCGTCCGTACCGACATACACCGGGACGCCCGCGTCGAACGCGGCGCGCACCGTGTCGTAACGGCGCTCGTGCAGCCGCCTCATGTGCGCCGACCAGCGCGGGTACTTGGCGTCGCCGCCCGCGGCGAGCTGCGGGAAGGTGGCGATGTTGACCAGTGTCGGGACGATCGCGACGCCCCGTTCGGCGAACAGCGGGATCGTCTCCTCGGTCAGCCCGGTGGCGTGCTCGATACAGTCGATCCCGGCCTCCACGAGATCCCGCAGCGAGTCCTCGGCGAAGCAGTGCGCGGTGACCCGGGCGCCGAGCCGGTGCGCCTCCGCGATCGCCGCCTCCACCTCGCCACGCGGCCAACAGGCCGACAGGTCACCGGTCTCCCGGTCGATCCAGTCCCCGACGAGTTTGACCCAGCCGTCGCCCGCGCGCGCCTCCCTGCCGACGTACTCGACCAGGTCCCCCGGCTCGATCTCATGGGCGAAGCCCCGGATGTAGCGACGGGTGCGCGCGATGTGCCGGCCCGCGCGGATGATCTTCGGGAGGTCGTCGCGGTCGTCGATCCAGTGGGTGTCGGACGGCGAGCCCGCGTCGCGCAGCAGCAGCGCCCCGGCCTCCCGCTCGGTCAGCGCCTGCTTCTCGGTGGTCGCCTCGTCGACCGCGCCGTGCGGGCCGAGCCCGACGTGGCAGTGGGCGTCGACCAGACCGGGCAGCACCCACCCCTCCACGGTGACCGCTTCGGCGGCCGGGCGCACATACGTGATCCGGCCGCCGACCACCCACAACTCGTCCCGGACCTCCTCCGGCCCGACGAGCACCCGCCCCTTCACATGCAGCACCGCGTGATCGCTCATGCGCCGAGCCTAGGACGACGCCGGTCGGCGCCGCCGCCCGCCTCCCACCCGGCGCGCTCGCCGATCCGGCCCGGTATCCGCCCGGACCCCCCTCAGTACCATCGGACCGGCAGCCCGAACGTACTCGCGAAGAGAGCACCACCGTGACCCATCCTTTCCTGGACCTCGCCCCGCTCACCCCCGCCCGGTTCGCGGCGATCGAGCGGCAGGTCGGCGCGCTGCTCGACACCCGGCAGGATGTCGTGATCATGCAGGGCGAGGCGCTGCTCCCCCTGGAGGGCTGCATCCGTTCCGGAGCCCGGCCCGGCTCGACCGCGCTGAACGTGATCACAGGTCCGTACGGCCAGACCTTCGGCAACTGGCTGCGCGACTGCGGGGTGACCGTGGTCGATCTGGCCGTGCCCTTCCACAGCGCGGTCACCGCGGAGCAGGTGCGCGAAGCCCTCGCGGCCCGGCCGGAGATCGACTTCGTCTCGCTCGTACACGCCGAGGCGGCGACCGGCAACACCAACCCGGTCGCCGAGATCGGTGAGGTCGTCAGGGCCCACGGAGCGCTCTTCATGCTCGACGCGGTCGCCTCGGTGGGGGCGGAGCCGCTGCTGCCCGACGCCTGGGGCGTGGATCTCTGCGTGATCGGCGCCCAGAAGGGCATGGGCGGCCCCGCCGGGGTCTCGGCGGTGGCGGTGAGCGGGCGTGCCTGGCAGCGGTTCGCGGAGAACCCGCAGGCCCCGCGCCGCTCGTACCTCTCGCTCCTGGACTGGAAGGAGCGCTGGATCGACAGTGGCCGCAAGGCGCTGCCGCACGCTCCGGCGCAGCTGGAGATGCTGGCGCTGCAGGCGTGCCTGGAGCGGATCGAGTCGGAGGGCCCGGCCTCGGTGATGGACCGGCACGCGCGGGCGGCCTCGGCCACCCGGGCCGGTGCGCTCGCCCTGGGCGGCGGTCTCGCGCCGTACGTCCACGAGGCCCGGGACGCGGCCCCGGTCGCCACCACACTGCGCACGCCGGCCGGGGTCGACGCCTCGGAACTGGTCGCGAAGGCGCTGGCCGCCGATCCGACGCTGCCGCTGATCGCGGGCGGCGGGGCGCTGGCGAAGGAGATGATCCGAATCAATCACTACGGCCCGGACGCCACCCAGGGAGTGGTGCACTCCTCGCTCGCCGCACTGGGTGCCGCACTGGGCGGCACGGGGGCGACCGTCGATCTGGAGGCGGCCCGCAGCGCGGTCTCCGCGGCCTGGCAGAGCGCCTGAGACCCGTCCGGTCCGTGCCCCGGGTCACGCCCGGGGCGCGGCTTGGGCGTGGCTTGGGCGCGCCTTTAACGGAATTCTATTGGCCGAGAATTGAACAATACGTAATTCTAACGTTTATCAGTACAGCTTCCCGTTTTCTTCTGCCCGCTTTCCGGGACCCTAAACACTGTATTTTCAACAAGTTCGACTAGCGTAATTCAGACACGTCTCGTGACAGTTACACACATGTGACCGACCCCACAATGGGGTCACTTTGACCAATTATTCCACCACAAATCACCCATATTCGCGACCGGAGCGGCCCAGACCCGCGCCCGCGCGATAACACCGGTCAGGGCATTTGGCCAACCCTGCGCCCGAATGCATTTTTTGAATTTGCTGGGTAAATTTTGCAGACATGACCGCCGCGCAAGAAGACCTTGTACGTGCCCGTAGCGAATTCCACGAGATAGACACTCCACGAGTGGAGGACGGGGCCGCGATCTGGCGTATTGCCCGCGACTCCGAGGTTCTCGACCTCAACTCCTCGTACAGCTACCTGCTGTGGTGTCGTGACTTCGCAGCGACCTCCGTGGTGGCGCGCGACTCCGCGGGCGAGCCCATCGGCTTCGTCACCGGCTACGCGCGTCCCAGCCGCCCCGAGGCCCTGGTGGTCTGGCAGGTGGCCGTCGACCGGGCCCACCGTGGCCACGGCCTCGCCGGACTGATGCTGGACGCGTTGACCGCCAAGGTCACCGCCGACGGCCGGGTCCGGGAGATAGAGACCACCGTCGCCCCGGACAACTCCGCCTCCGACCGGCTCTTCCGCTCGTACGCGGAGCGGCACGGAGCATCCCTGGAACGTGAAGTGCTCTTCGACGGCGGACTGTTTCCCGAAGGGACGCACCAGCCGGAAGTGCTGTACCGCATCAGCCCCGTCTCGGCCTGACTGACATCCCTCATCCCAGGAGATCTGCTGTGACCATCACCCCGCCTGCCCTCAGCGTCTTCGAGACCCTTGAGTCGGAAGTGCGCAGTTACTGCCGCAGCTGGCCCGCCGTGTTCGACCACGCGCAGGGCAGCTACCTCCACGACGAGGACGGCCACACCTACCTCGACTTCTTCGCCGGTGCCGGAGCGCTCAACTACGGCCACAACAACCCGGTACTGAAGCGCGCGCTGATCGACTACATCGAGCGCGACGGCATCACCCACGGCCTGGACATGGCCACCACGGCCAAACGCGCGTTCCTGGAGACCTTCCAGAACGTGATCCTGCGCCCGCGTGACCTGCCGTACAAGGTGATGTTCCCCGGCCCGACGGGCACCAACGCCGTCGAGTCGGCGCTGAAGCTGGCCCGCAAGGTGAAGGGCCGCGAGTCCGTCGTCTCGTTCACCAACGCCTTCCACGGCATGTCGCTGGGCTCGCTCGCCGTCACCGGCAACGCCTTCAAGCGGGCCGGCGCCGGTATCCCGCTGGTCCACGGCACGCCGATGCCGTTCGACAACTACTTCGAGGGCCAGGTCCCGGACTTCCTGTGGTTCGAGCGGCTGCTCGACGACCAGGGCTCCGGTCTGAACAAGCCCGCCGCAGTGATCGTCGAGACCGTCCAGGGCGAGGGCGGCATCAATGTCGCCCGCGCCGAGTGGCTGCGGGAGCTCCAGGAGCTCTGCCGCCGCCAGGACATGCTGCTGATCGTCGACGACATCCAGATGGGCTGCGGCCGTACCGGCAGCTTCTTCTCCTTCGAGGAGGCCGGGATCACCCCGGACATCGTCACGCTGTCGAAGTCCATCAGCGGCTACGGGCTGCCCATGTCGCTCTGCCTGTTCAAGGGCGAGCTGGACGTGTGGGAGCCGGGCGAGCACAACGGCACCTTCCGCGGCAACAACCCGGCGTTCGTCACCGCCACCGCCACACTCGACACGTACTGGGCCGACGGCCAGATGGAGCGGCAGACCCTCGCCCGCGGCGAGCAGGTCGAGCGCGCGCTGCTCGCCCTCGTCGAGGAGAACGACAGAGCCGGGGTGAGCTTCCGCGGACGCGGGCTGGTCTGGGGCATCGAGTTCCAGGAGAAGGCGCGCGCGACCGCCGTCTGCCGCCGCGCCTTCGAGCTCGGTCTGCTCCTGGAGACCTCGGGTCCCGAGAGCGAGGTGGTGAAGCTGCTGCCGCCGCTGACCATCTCCGCCGAAGAACTGGACGAGGGTCTGAGCACGCTGGCCCGCTCCGTCCGCGAGACCGCCTGACACGACAGCACCCGTAGCACAGAAAGGTTCAACTCACCGTGATTGTCCGATCGTTCAAGGATGTCGAGGGAACCGACCGGCACATCAGGTCCAAGTCCGGGACCTGGGAGAGCAAGCGCATCGTGCTCGCCAAGGAGCAGGTCGGCTTCTCGCTCCACGAGACCATCCTGTATGCGGGGACCGAGACGTCGATGTGGTACGCGAACCACATCGAGGCCGTGCTCTGCACCAAGGGCGAGGCCGAGCTCACCAACGACGACACCGGCGAGGTCCACTGGATCGAGCCCGGCACCATGTATCTGCTCAACGGGCACGAGAAGCACACCCTGCGTCCGAGGACCGACTTCCACTGTGTCTGCGTGTTCAACCCGCCCGTCACCGGACGGGAGGACCACGATGAGAACGGCGTCTACCCGCTGCTGACCGAGGAGGCCTGACCGCCATGACCGACGTACTGACCAATATCCGGGCGGATCTCTATCCGACCCGTGGTACGAGTGAAGTGACCACACCCCGCCAGGACCCGGTGGTCTGGTCGCGGCCCGGAGCCGCGGGGCCGGTCACCGGGCCCGAGCTCCAGGGCTTCGAGCGGGACGGGTTCCTCACCGTCGACCAGCTGCTCAGGGACGACGAAGTGCCGCTCTACCGCGCCGAACTGGACCGGCTGATCGCCGATCCGGACGTCCGCGCGGACGAGCGGTCCATCATCGAGCCGCAGTCGCAGGACGTCCGGTCGGTCTTCGAGGTGCACAAGCTGAGCGAGGTCTTCGCCCGGCTCGTGCGGGACGAACGGCTGGTGGGCCGGGCCCGGCAGATCCTCGGCTCGGACGTCTACGTCCACCAGTCCCGGATCAACGTCAAGCCGGGATTCGGCGCCAGTGGCTTCTACTGGCACTCGGACTTCGAGACCTGGCACGCCGAGGACGGTCTGGCCAACATGCGGGCCGTGTCGGTCTCGATCGCGCTGACCGAGAACTTCGACACCAACGGCGGCTTGATGATCATGCCGGGTTCGCACCAGCACTTCCTGGGGTGCGCGGGCGCGACGCCGAAGGACAACTACAAGAAGTCGCTCCAGATGCAGGACGCGGGCACCCCGTCGGACGCGGCACTGACGCGGATGGCGGACGCCCACGGCATCAGGCTCTTCACGGGCCGGGCCGGTTCGGCGACCTGGTTCGACTGCAACTGCATGCACGGCTCGGGCGACAACATCACGCCGTACGCGCGCAGCAACGTCTTCATCGTCTTCAACAGCGTGGAGAACGCGGCGGTGGAGCCGTTCGCGGCTCCTGTCCGGCGCCCGGAGTTCATCGGGGCACGGGACTTCACGCCGGTGAAGTGAGCCGACGTGCATGAAGAGGGGGACGGCACCGGGTGCCGTCCCCCTCTCCTGCGTCAGCCGCCGAGCGCGGGATGGTCCGTGCAGCCGCGGCAGCACTGATCCCGTACCGCTCCGGGCGCCCCGGCGGTCAGCCGGCGAGGACGTCCAGCAGCCGGTCGACGTCGGCTGCCGTGTTGTAGAGGTGGAAGGCGGCGCGCAGATTGCCCGCGCGGTCGGAGAGCGCGACGCCCGCCCGGCCGAGCTCCTCCTGGCGGTGGCCGAGCCCCGGCACCGAGACGATCGCCGAGCCGGGGGCGGCGACGAACTGCTGCCCCGTGCGGTCGAGGCCCGCCCGGAACCGGTCGGCGAGCGCGACGTCGTGACGCCCGATCACGGCGGGGCCGATCTCCTCGATCAACGCGAGGGAGTGCCGCGCCCCGGTGTACGAGAACAGGGCCGGGCTCTCGTCGAACCGCCGTGCGGAGTGGGCGAGTTCGGCCACCGGCCCGTAACAGCTGTCCCAGGGCTCCTCCCCCGCGACCCAGCCCGCGAAGACCGGGGTCAGCCCACCCAGGTCCTCGGGGACCACCAGGAAGGTGACTCCGCGCGGGCAGGTCAGCCATTTGAAGGCGACGGCCACCGTGTAGTCGTCCTCGGCGGCGGTGAGCGGCAGCCAGCCCGCCGACTGCGAGGCGTCCACGAGGGTACGGGCGCCGTGGGCGCGGGCGGCGGCCCGGACCGCGGCGAGATCGGCGAGCCGCCCGTCGGCCGACTGCACGGCGCTGACCGCGACGAGCGCGGTTTCCGGGCGTACCGCGTCCGCCAGCGACTCCAGCGGCACACTGCGCACCTTGAGGTCGCCCCGTACGACGAAGGGGTTCACCAGCGAGCTGAACTCCCCCTCGGCGACCAGGACTTCGGCCCCCTCGGGGAGCGAGGCGGCGATCAGTCCCGCGTAGACGGCGACGGAAGCCCCGGCCGCCACCCGGGACACCGGGACTCCGGCGAGCCGGGCGAAGGAGGCGCGGGAGGCCTCCACATCGGCGAACATGTCGGGCGGGCTGCCCACGGAGGCCGCCGTCACCGCCGCGTGCATCGCGGCGACGGTACGGGCCGGGAGCAGCCCGGTGCTCGCGGTGTTCAGATAGGTCGTCCGAGGCGCGAATTCCACGCCTGCCAAGGTCTCTGCCGAGGTCTCCATGGGCACCACTCTGCGGCCCCGGCGGCTCTCCGTCCATCGCGAAGAGCCGCCGGGTACCGCGAAGGGACGCCTAAGGGCTGTCCCGTAATTCCTGGTGGATCAGCGCACGGCGTCAGATGCGGTGCATCGCAAGGCGGAGGGGCGCCCGAATACTGGATGTATTCGGGCGTTCCGACAACGCCGCGAGGTGCCGTAGCTGTCGTCGTGCGCCCGCCAGGAATTACGGGACAGCCCTTAGCCTCTCGTTTGGATCACCCCGGGCTCGCGGGGTGATCCAAACGAAAGACCCTATGCCTGGCCGCCGGCCTGCGGAACGTCGCACCCGTCCGGCCCGCAGACCTCGCCGTCCCCGCTGACCGCCGTCAGCCGGGGCTTGGCGTCCCAGGCCTGGCCGAGCGCCTGGGTGAAGACCTCGGCGGGCTGGGCGCCGGAGACGCCGAAGGCGCGGTCGAGTACGAAGAACGGCACGCCGTTCGCGCCCAGTTCGGCCGCCTCGCGCTCGTCGTCCCGTACCGCGTCGGCGTACGCGGTGGGGTCGGCCAGCACCGTGCGGGCCGCGCCGGCGTCGAGGCCCGCTTCGGCGGCGAGCTCCACCAGGTGCTCGTCGCTTCCGAAGACGGACTGCTCGTCGGCGAAGTTCGCCCGGTAGAGCAGCCCGATCAGCTCGTCCTGGCGGCCCTGTTCCTTGGCGAAGTGCAGCAGCCGGTGCATGTCGAAGGTGTTCCCGTGGTCACGGCCCTCGGTGCGGTAGCCCAGCCCCTCGGCTCCGGCGTTGGCGGCGATGTTGTTCTCGGCCTCCTGTGCCTGCTCCGCGGTGAGCCCGTACTTCTTGCCGAGCATCTCGATCACGGGGGCGGCGTCGCCCTTCGCGCGGCCCGGGTCGAGCTCGAAGGAACGGTGCACCACCTCGACCTGGTCCCGGTGCGGGAAGGCGGCCAGCGCCTTCTCGAACCGCGCCTTGCCCACGTAGCACCAGGGGCAGGCGATGTCGCTCCAGATCTCGACGCGCATGTTCTTCATCTCTCCAGGATCGTGACGCGCGGGAGGCCCCGCGCACCTGGTCAACGTGGCGGGGTACCGGCGCATTCCCCGGCGCTCCCGGCGGCCGGGACGGTCAGCAGCATCGTGATGTGATCGTCGCCGGGTCCCCGGAGCACGGTGGCGTCCTGCTGCCAGCCGTGCCGGGTGTAGAAGCGCTGGGCGCGCAGATTGTGCTCGAACACGGTGAGCCGCGCCCCGGGCACTCCGGTCTGCTGCCAGGCGGTCACCACCGCGGTGTGCAGGGCGCTGCCGATGCCCTTGCCCCAGCGCGCCGGAGCGACATGGAACTGGGTGAGGGTCATGGCCCCGTCGATGACGCGGAAGGCCGCGACCCCGGAGACGACACCCCCGTCCTCCGCGCAGAGCACACCGCCGTCCTGCCGCGCCACGGCCCGGACCCAGCCCTCGCGGACCTGGGACAGCACGTCGGGGCCCGCGTACTCGGCCACCGGGAGGTGCCCCTCGTAGTACGTCGCGCGGGCGGCAGCGTGAAAGGTGGCGATCGTGTCGATGTCTTCGGGACCAGCAATTCGGATCATGAGGGGAAGGACGCGGGCGGCCGGGGCACAGTTGCAGCCCGGCCGCCCGCGCGTCAGCTGCCGTCGCGCAGCCCCTTGGGCGCGTACGCCCGGTACGCGACGGAGTCGAAGGTCACCGCGCAGCCGTCGGCCTCCGGCGACTGCGCCAGGAAGCCGATCCGGGCGGCTGCGGCGTCACCGAGCGCGAAGACCCGGACGAACGTCCAGCGCTCACCGTCCGGCGACGCGTGGAAGGCGAACGCACTGCCCGTGCGGCTGATCCGCAGCCAGACACTGTCGCCCTCCACCACCGAGGAGTTGACGTCGTCGGAGTACCCACGGGTCACGACCGAGCAGATCGTGGGGGTGTCCGGGGAGAGTTCGAGGCAGAGCTTGGCCCACTCGCGGTCGCCCACGTGCAGGTAGAGGGCGCCCGCGTCGCCCGCGCCGACGAAACCGACCGCCACTCTGGCGATCAGCTGGAAGTCGCCCGGCGGCGGCGTGCCGAGCAGCCGGGGCGCGTCGGACGCGGGATCCAGGGAGTCGCCCGCCGGTGGTACGAACAGGTCCTGGCGCGCTCCCGCACGGACCGAAAGCACCCCTGAGCCGTGCGACCAGGGGGCCTGCGGGCCGTACGGGCTCAGCGGGAAGGGCAGTTCCGGGAGCCGGTTCATTCCGGCAGCCCGTTGATGCGCCGCGGCAGGCCCAGCGGGTTGGCCTCGCGCAGTTCCGGCGGGAGCAGCGCCTCCGGCGTCGTCTGGTACACGACCGGGCGCAGCCAGCGCTCGATCGCGGTGCCGCCGACCGAGGTGGAGGTGGAGGTGGAGGCCGGGTAGGGGCCGCCGTGGTGCTGTGCGGGGGCGACCGCGACGCCGGTCGGCCAGCCGTTGACCAGGACACGCCCGGCGAGCGGGGTGAGTTCGGCGAGCAGCGCGGCGGCGCCGCCTTCGCCGGCGGCCTCGGCGGCGGACACCTGGAGGGTCGCCGTCAGGTTGCCGGGGAGCCGGGAGAGCACCGCGGCGATCTCGTCGGCCGATTCGTAGCGGGCGACGACCGTCACCGGGCCGAAGCACTCTTCGAGGAGCAGGTCGTGCTCGCCGTCCGCGGCGAGCAGCGCGGCGGGCAGCGTCAGGAAGCCCGCGCTCACGGTGTGGTCGCTGCCCGCGCCGGGGGTGACCGGTGCGTCGACCCCGGTGAGCGCGGCCCGTTCGCGTACCCCCGCGAGGAAGTTGTCGCGCATCCGGTGGTCGAGGAGGACTCCGGCTTCGCTGTCGCTGACCGCGTCGGTCAGCGCCTTCACGAGGGTGTCACCGGCCGCTCCGCCGGGGACGAGGACGAAGCCGGGCTTCACGCAGAACTGGCCGACGCCCTGGGTGACGGAGCCCGCGAGGCCGGCGCCGATCTCCTCGGCGCGCTCGGCAGCCGCGGCCTCGGTCACCACGACCGGGTTGAGCGAGCCGAGCTCGCCGTGGAAGGGGATCGGCACGGGCCTGGCGGCTGCCGCGTCGAAGAGGGCCCGGCCGCCCCGTACCGAGCCGGTGAAGCCGGCGGCGGCGACCAGCGGGTGCTTGACCAGCGCGACACCGGCGTCGAAGCCGTGCACCACGGAGATCACCGCGGCGGGCAGTCCGACCTGCTCGGCGGCCCGGTGCAGCACGGCGACGCACAGTTCGGAGGTGGCGGGGTGGTCCGGGTGGGCCTTGACCACGACCGGGCAGCCGGCCGCGAGCGCGCTCGCGGTGTCCCCGCCGGGTACCGAGAAGGCCAGCGGGAAGTTGCTCGCCGCGTAGACCGCGACGACTCCCAGCGGCAGCTTGTACCGGCGCAGGTCGGGCCGGGGCGGTATGGCGCCGGGGTCCGGGTGGTCGATGCGGATGTCGAGGAAGAAGCCTTCGTCGATGACGTCGGCGAAGGCCCTGAACTGGGCCGTGGTGCGGGCGAGTTCGCCCGTGAGCCGGCCGGGGCCGAGCGCGCTCTCCGCGTCGGCCGCCTCGATGACCTGCGGCGCCGCTTCGTCGAGCAGGTCGGCGGCGGTGCGCAGCAGCGCGGCCCGTACCCTACGGTCGGCGAGCGTCGCACGCACGGCGTGGGCGGCGCGGACCGCCTGGTCCACCTCACCCGCCGTGGCCTCCAGCGCGACCTGTTCGCGCTGCTTCCCGGTTCGGGGGTCGACACTCCAGACTGGTGTTGCTGCCACCGCGAACGTCCTTCCAGATCCACTGCCGCACAGCATGACTTGTTCGGTAAAGTTGTTCGGTATTCTGAACACAGTTCCAGATCATGAACTCTCCTGGAACTCTAATAACGCGCGTTCAGCATTGACAAGAGGGGCAGGGTCGAATGTCGACTGCCGAGACAGCAGGTGGGGCGCAGGTCAAGTCCGCGGTGCGGACGGTCGAGTTGCTGGAGTACTTCGCCGGGCGGCCCGGCATGCACTCCCTGGCGGCCGTCCAGGAGGCGGTCGGCTACCCCAAATCCAGCCTCTACATGCTGCTGCGCACCCTGGTGGAGCTGGGCTGGGTGGAGACCGACGCGACCGGCACGCGGTACGGCATCGGCGTACGCGCCCTGCTCGTCGGCACGTCGTACATCGACGGCGACGAGGTCGTAGCGGCGGCCCGCGCCACCCTGGACCGGCTCTCCGACGACACCACGGAGACCATCCACCTCGCCCGCCTCGACGGCACGAACGTCGTCTACCTCGCCACCCGCCAGTCGCAGCACTATCTGCGCCCGTTCACCCGCGTCGGCCGTCGGCTGCCCGCCCACTCGACGTCGCTGGGCAAGGCGCTGCTCGCCACCCACAGCGACGAGCAGGTCCGCAAGATGCTGCCGGAGACCATGGCGCAGCTGACCGAGCACACGATCACCGACCGCGAGAAGCTCATCGAGGAACTGCACCTCATCCGCGAGCAGGGGTACGCGGTCGACCGCGAGGAGAACACCCTGGGGCTGCGCTGCTTCGGCGTCGCGATCCCGTACCGCACCCCGGCGCGCGACGCGATCAGCTGCTCGGTACCGGTCGCCCGGCTCACCCCGGCGCACGAGCAGATGGTCAAGGACGCACTCTTCGACGCCCGCGACCGGCTGACCCTCGCCACCCGGAGGCTCTGATGGACATCGTCCTGCGCGCGGTCGAGGACGCGGACCTGCCGGTGATCTTCGCGCACATGAGCGACCCCGTCTCGAACCATATGGCGGCCTTCACCTGCGAGGACCCCACGGACCGGGCGTACTTCGACGCACACTGGAAGCGGATCCGCGCCTCGGACGCCGTCCTGCGTACCGTGCTCGCCGACGGTGCGGTCGTCGGCCACACCGCGGTGTACGGGCCGCCCGACGAGCGCTCGGTCACCTACACGATCGGGCGGGCCCACTGGGGCAGGGGCCTCGCGACCGCCGCGCTGCGCGCGCTGCTCGCCCTGGTCCCCGAGCGGCCCCTGTACGCCCGCGCCGCCGCCGACAACCCGGGCTCGGCCCGGGTGCTGGAGAAGTGCGGTTTCGTCGTCACCGGCCGGAACCGGGACTTCGCGCACTCCCGCGGGGCGGAGACCGACGAGCTGCTGTTCACCCTGCCGGGATGAGACCTGCCGGGACGAGACCCGTCCCCGCCGCCCGGACCGGACGGACCGGGCGGTGGGGACGGACCGGGCGGACCGGAGGCGGCCCCCGCAGATGAGAGCCGGCTGAAAAAATCGAGGCCCGGGAACGGCACACCCGGCTCCGTTCGTCTCCACACGGGATGAACAAGACAATCAGGCGCACCTCGGTCTTCTGCCTGCTCCTCGTCCTCGCGCTGCTGGTGCGGGCGACCTGGCTGCAGGCGTTCGAGACCCAGGCGCTCGCGGACAACAAGCACAACCGGCGGACCACGATCGCGCAGTACGCGCAGCCGCTCGGCGACATCGTCGTGGGCGGTTCCGCGGTCACCGGATCGAAGCGGACGGACAGCGATGACCTCGCCTACAAACGCACGTACACCGACGGCGACCTCTATGCGGCCGTCACCGGATACAGCTCGCAGGCCTACGGGTCGACGCAGCTCGAAAGCCTCTACAGCAGCGTGCTCGACGGCACCGACGACCGGCTGAAGAACCCGGTGCAGGCGCTCACCGGCAAGCAGACGGCCCCCGGTGACGTGCTGACCACGATCGATCCCGCGGTGCAGAAGGCGGGGTACCGGGCGCTCGGCGACAAGAAGGGCGCGGCCGTCGCCATCGATCCGAAGTCGGGCGAGATCCTCGGGATGGTCTCCACGCCCTCGTACGACCCGTCGAAGATCAGCGGGACGACGGACGGCGCCGCCTGGAAGCAGCTGACCGGCGACAAGAGCCAGCCGATGCTCAACCGGGCGCTGCGCCAGCCGCTGCCGCCCGGCTCCACCTTCAAACTGGTGGTCGCGTCGGCGGCGCTGGAGAACGGGCTGTTCTCGTCGGTCGACGAGAAGACGGACAGCCCGAACCCGTACCGCCTGCCGGGTACGACCACGGATCTGAAGAACGAGAGCGCGTCGGCCCCCTGTGAGAACGCGACGCTCCGCACCGCGCTCCAGTACTCCTGCAACAACGTCTTCGGGAAGCTGGCCGACGATCTGGGTCAGGCCAAGCTGAAGGCGATGGCGGAGAAGTTCGGCTTCAACGACACCAAGCAGGACGTGCCGGTGCGGGCGTGGCCGAGCATCTACCCGTCCGGCATGGACCAGGCGCAGACGGCGCTCACCGGCATCGGCCAGTTCGATGTGACCGCCACGCCGCTCCAGATGGCGATGGTGTCGTCGACCCTGGCCAACGGCGGGGTGCTGACCACCCCGCACATGGTCTCGAAGGTGACGGACGGGGACGGCAACACCCTTCAGTCGTACGGTAAGCCGGCGTCCCGTCGGATCGTCTCCCAGTCCACCGCCGCGCAGTTGCGCAGCGCGATGGTGACCGTCGTCGAGGACGGAACGGGCTCCAACGCCAAGGTCGGCGGCGCCGAGGTGGGCGGCAAGACGGGCACGGCGCAGCACGGCGAGAACAACAGCCAGGCCCCGTACGCCTGGTTCACGTCGTACGCGAAGGACAAGGCGACCGGCAAGGAGGTGGCGGTGGCGGTGCTCGTCGAGGATTCGAACGCGACGCGCGCCGAGATCAGCGGCAACGGTCTGGCGGCGCCGGTCGCACAGAAGATGATGGCGGCGGCGCTGAAGAGGTAGCCGCGCGGTGACCGCTGGAGAAGTGGCTGCTCGGTAACTGCCGGAGAACTGGCTGCTCGGTGATCACGGCGGCAGTGGCCGGTCCGTGATCACCGCGCGGCAGTGGCCGGTCGGCGATCACCGCGGCAACTGCCGGTCGTTGATCACAGCGGAAGTTTCCGTTCGGTGATCACCGCGCGGGCGTCACGCATAGGGTGCCGCCATGGCCATACGACTGCCCCGTTCCCCGTCCGGCTGGACCATGGCGGTCTTCGGCGTGCTCGCCGCGGTACTCGGCGTGGCCGGACTGGTCTCGCCCGACGCGCTGTTGAAGATGCTGGGCTTCCACTCCGTACCGGTGTCCCGCCGCCCCGGCTCGGACTACACCCGGACCTTCATCACGGCCTCGTCGATGGCGGCGGTCAACATGGGCGTGTACTACGTGCTGGCCGCGCTCGCCGACTGGAAGGCGTTCTTCCGCTGGACGGTCCCGTTCCGGCTGCTGACCTTCGCGGTCTTCACCACCGCGGTCGTCACCGGCCGCGCCCCGGCCGGCTTCCTGGGCGTGGGCCTGTGGGAAGGGACCGGCGCGGTCGTGACGGGGCTGGCGCTGCGGTACGAGAAGGCGGGCGCGGCGCGGCCGGTCCCGGCGCCGACAGGCTGACGCCGGGACCGGTGTGCTGCGTCAGGGCAGGAAGTACATCGGGTTCGGGAGCTTGTACGTCTTGTCGGCGAACCCGCCGCTGAGGTCGGAGTACTGGTCCCCGAAGTTGGCCACGATGGTGTAGCCGAGCGATTCGATGTGCTTCCTGGTGCCCGACTTGAACTGGACCGTGGTGCAGCTCCAGGTCGGCGAGGCGCAGCTCAGGTAGGACGGCGCGGAGGTCTTGTCCTGCAGGTAGAAGTGCGCCTTGTCGACCGGTACGCCGTACCCGGCCTTGGTGAGGTTCACCGCCGACGCGGTGCGCTGGGTCTCGGCGCGGCCGGTCAGGAAGAAGACCGTGACGCCCTTCTTCGCGGCGTAGTTGACGACGTCCGGCATCCCGAAGACGGCGACCGACTGGGCGCTCTGGACGTAGTCGTCGAAGGCCTTCGCGTTGTAGGCGAAGCCGTTCTTCTTCTCGTAGTCGTAGGTCAGCAGGGTCGTGTCGTCCACGTCGAGCACGATGGCGGGCTTGCGGCCGTGCGCGGTGTGGCGGGCGGCATCGGCGATCTGCCGCTTCGCCTTGGTCTCGATGCCCTTGACCTGCTTGGCGTAGTTGCTGGTGGGCGACGCCTGGTAGGCACCCGAGGCGTCGGCCTTGCCGCCGTAGAAGGCGTTGATGCTGTCTTCGACCTTGGTGATGTTCGGGATTTCCTTGTCGGTCCTCGGGACCGAGTTGTCGGCGGTGGCGGCGCCGACGCCGTAGAAGGCGCTCCCGGCGGCGGCGAGCGCGACGGTACACACGGAAATCCTGGTGAGTCTGGAGGGCATGCGCGGGTAACTCCGGTTCTGATGTGTGACGGACGAACAGCAGGTCACTGGTTGTCTACGCGCATCACATCCGCTGCACAAGACTCTTTGCGCATCCGTTGCCGGAGAAATCTGCTGCCGGGAGTCCCGTCGCCGGGGAAATCTGTTTGCCGGGCCGGGGCGACCCTGCTGAAGTGGGCGGATGGATCTCCGTGCGGTACTGGCCGCCTTCGACCGGCAGATGCGACAGGACGCGCCACCGGACGGCCCCGGGGGCCGGACCGAGCGGGTCGGCGGTGTAGTGCGCCGGACCGGTGCGGACGCCGCCGACTGGAACGCAGTCGTCTGGTCGGACCTGGACGAGGACACGGTGGACGCGGCCATCGCCGGGCAGGTACGCCACTTCGGCGCGCTGGAGCGCGAGTTCGAGTGGAAGCTGTACGCCCACGACCGCCCCGCCGATCTCGCGGACCGGCTCCGGGCGGCCGGGTTCACGCCCGAGCCCCCGGAGACCCTGATGGTCGCCGACGTCAAGGACCTGCCGACCGAGGTGCGGCTGCCCGAGGGCGTCGTCCTGCGCCCGGTGACCGACGCCGCGGGCGTGGAACTCATGGCGCGCGCCCACCGGGCGGCCTTCGGCACGGACGGCTCACGGATCATGCACCAGGTACTGGCCCAGGTGACGGACGCCCCGGAGTCGGTCGCCGCGGTGGTGGCGACGGCCGGTGACGTACCGGTCTGCGCGGCCCGGGTCGAATTCCATCCGGGCACCGACTTCGCGAGCCTCTGGGGCGGCGGCACCGACCCGGCCTGGCGCGGCCGGGGCATCTACCGGGCCCTGGTCGCGCACCGCGCCCGGCTCGCGGCCGGACGCGGCTACCGCTTCCTCCAGGTCGACGCGTCCGACGACAGCCGCCCGATCCTCCAGCGCCTCGGCTTCGCCGCCCTCACGACCACGACTCCGTACATCTCCCCCCTCGCCGTAAGGCGTTTCCGGGTGCATGGCTAAGACCGACCGGCAATTGGGGGGTGGGTGAAGGAGCGGGGTCCGGTGCGTGCGGTCGCAAGGCGGAGGATTGAGGCATGGCGGAGCCATGGTGATTGACGACAACGCGGCGAGCGTGCGTGCCGGACCCCGCGACGCCGCCCCCCAATTGCCGGTCGGTCTAAGGCAGCCGCCCGATCTCGGGCACCCCCCTCAGCTGCCACGCTGACCTGGTGAAATGGTCAATAGGACGCGTCCTGCGGGACCGTAACGCGGGGCTCTACCTGGCAGGTGCGGTCGTCGACGCCTTCGGCACGAGTGCCATGTGGCTGGCCTCCGGCATCTGGGTCAAGGCCCTGACCGGGTCGGACAGTCTCGCCGCGCTGGCCGTCTTCGCCATGTGGGCGCCGTCCCTGGTGGGGCCGTTGATCGGTACGGTCGCCGACCGGGTGCGCCGCAAGCCGCTGCTGGTGGTGACGAATCTCGGGATGGCGGCGCTGATGCCGGTGCTTCTCGCACTGGACTCGCCGGGCCGGATCTGGATCCTCTTCACCGTGCTGGTGATCTACGGCGTGCACACCGTGGTGGGCGGCGCGGCCGAGTCCGCGCTGGTCGCCGCCGCCGTCGACAAGGATCTCCTCGGCGACTTCAACGGACTGCGGATGACCGTCACCGAGGGCATGAAACTGGTCTCGCCCCTGGTGGGCGCCGGGCTCTTCGTGCAGTTCGGCGGAGCCGCCGTGGCGCTGCTCGACGCGGTCACCTTCGCCCTCGCGGCCGTGATCTTCACACTGATCCGGGTACGGGAGGCCGAGCCGGTGCGCCCCGCCGGCGCGCACTGGCTGCGGGACACGATCGAGGGCGCCCGCTTCCTGCGCGGCTCCCCCACGCTGCGTCCGCTGGTCCTCGCGGGTTCGGCGACGATGCTGGTCGCCGGGCTCAACGGCTCGATGATCTACGCGGTCGTCGACCGGCTGCTGGGCCACTCCCCCGGCTACGCCGGGCTGCTGTACTCGGTGCAGGGGGTCGGCTCCATCGCCATCGGCGTTCTGTCGGGTCCGCTGATGCGCCGGCTCCCGCCCCGCGTCTTCGCCGCCGCCGGGATCGCCGTGTTCGCGGCGGCGGTCGGGGCGCGCGCACTGCCGTACGACACGGTGGCCCTGGTGAGCAGTGCGGCGGTCGGTTTCGGGCTGCCGTGCGTCCTGGTCGCGGCGCTGACCGCGGTGCAGAGCGAGACCCCGGCCGCCGTACTGGGGCGTACGGCGGCCACCGCCAACAGCCTGATGTTCGTTCCGAACGCGGTGGCCCTCGCACTCGGCGCGGGGCTGGTCGCCGTGGTGGACGTCCGCGTACTGCTGGCGGTGGCCTCCGTCAGCGGTCTCGCGGTGGCCCTCGCGCTGGCCCGTACGGGGGTCAGGACAGCGCGGCCCGTACGCGTGTGAGATCCGTTTCGGAGGCCAACCCGGCGTGGTAGAGCCGCAGTTCGTTCGCGCCGAGCCCGGCGGCGCGGGCGGCGTCCTCGGCCAGCGCGGCCGGGTTGCCACCCATGCCGGAGACCACGGTGAGGTTGGCCGCCAGCACCGTCCGCTCCGTACGGTGCACGGCGAACGGGGCGAGCAGCGTGGGGCCGGCGGTGCAGGGCACCACCACCCCGTCGGCGATGCCCAGGATGTGTTCGGGGTCGACGCCCACGTTCGCCCCGCAGTGGTGGGCGACCGGATCGGCGTGCAGCAGCACCTGGAAGCCGGGAGCGGCGGCGGCGCGTACGGCGGCGACGGTCCGCTCCTGGAGCGTGCGGGCGGTGCGCGTACGCCAGTCGAGAGTGGCGGCGGCGAGATCGGCGCCGAGCAGCTTCTCGATCGCGGGCCGCCCGGCCGCCGAGGAGCCGGTGGCCCAGACCGGCTCCAGCGCGCGGCGGACCGCTGTCCTCAGCTCCTCGGCGTCGACGCCGAGTCCGCGGTAGCCGTCGGCGCAGGCCGGGCAGAAGCAGAGCGACATCAGGTACTGGCCGGCGTCGCCGAGTTCCACCCCCGCGATCTTGTCGTGCGCGTGCAGGTGGGAGAGCCCGTACCAGCCGAGCGACTCCAGTTCGGTGCCGCGCGCGCCGGGGCGCACCGCGGCCTCGGCGGCCAGGGTGACGAGGTAGTCGCGGGTGGCGGGCTGGGCGATGCAGGGGGCCCAGGAGTAGCGGTCGCCGTACGCGTTGACCACCGCGATGTCCGGATTCTCGGTGCCCAGGCGGGAGTTGTGGGCGAGGACCACCCAGGTGTGCACCTCCAGACCGGCACCGGCCAGCGCGGCGGCGGCCTCTCCGTACGGGTCCGCGGTGGGGGCCCAGTCCCCGGCGGCGTACGGGCGCAGCGCCCGCCCGGCCCAGACTTCCTCCGCGGCCGGGTAGAGGACGGACGCGTGGGCGGCCGTCACGATGCGGTGGTCCGGGTGGCGCGGGGTCAGGGCGCGCGTCGAGTGGTAGGCGGAGGCGAGGGTGACCTGCTGGACGCCGAGACCGGCGATCCGGTCGGCGGCGTCCGGGTCGCCGACGATGTCCCAGGGGTAGACGAAGACGGAGGTCTTCACGCGGCGTCCTCCGTTCCGGCAGCGGCCCGGCCCGCCACGTCCGCCACCACGGCGCGGCCCCGTGCGACGATCGCGGTCAGCTGCTCCAGGTGCTCGGCGGTGGGTTCACCGAGCGGCGGGCGGACCTCGCCGACGTCCAGACCGCCGAGCCGCACCCCTGCCTTGATCAGGGAGACGGCGTATCCGCGGCCCTGGTTGCGCAGTTCGACGAGCGGCCGGTAGAAGGCGTCCAGCAACCGGTTGGCGGTGGCGTCGTCGCCGCCGCGCAGCGCGCGGTAGAAGGTGAGCGCGATGTCGGGGGCGAAGCAGAAGACGGCCGACGAGTAGAGCGTCACACCGATGGCCCGGTAGGCGAGGGCGGTGAGTTCGGCGGTGGGCAGGCCGTTGAAGTAGAGGAAGTCCCGGCCGGGGAGATCGCTGCGTACCGCGCTGATGATGCGCTGCATCAGGTCGAGGTCGCCGTGCCCGTCCTTGAGGCCGATGATTCCGTCGACCTGTGCGAGGGCCACGACGGTCTCGGGGGTGAACACCGCGTTGTCGCGCTGGTAGACGATGATGTCGAGCGAAGTGGCCGCGGCGAGCGCCGAGTAGTGCCGCAGCAGTCCTTCCTGGCCGGCGAGCACCAGGTAGGGCGGCATGGCGAGCAGTCCGTCCGCACCGGCCTCCTCGGCGATCTTCGCGAACCGGACCGCGAGGGCCGTCCCGTATCCGGCCCCGGCGATCACGGGCACCCGGCCCGCCGCGGCCTCGACAGCGGCGGCGACGACGGCGCCGAACTCCTCCGGGCCGAGGGCGTGGAACTCGCCCGTGCCGCAGCAGGCGAAGACCGCGGCCGCGCCGGCGTCGATACCGCTGCGCACATGCGCGCGGAAGGCATCGAGATCGACGGCGCCGTCTTCCCCGTAGGCGGTCACGGGGAAGAACAGCAGACCGTCAAGTCGGCCGGCGAGCGGGGCTGAGGACACGGGCGCTCCCTGGGTCATCCAGTCGTGCACAGTTCTGATCAGTGTCTATATTTCTGAACATTGCTACGCTAAGCCAGCGGGGCCGGGGCGGTCAAGACGGGAAACAGGGCGGTCGAGACAGGAAACAGCAAGACAGGCGCGGAATCCGGCGCTCCACGCCACACTTGACGAGGCTCGGCGGGGCTCCTTAGTTTGTCCATGCATGTGAATGCCGTCCATGGACTCAGCCGATCCATCGAGGAGAGACCCGCTCATGCCCGCTCCCCGCACCATCCTGCTCACCGGAGCCGCCGGAGGCCTCGGCACCCTGATGCGGGGCCTGCTGCCCGCGTACGGCTATGAGCTGCGCCTCTTCGATGCCGTCCCGGTCGAGGGTGAGCCGACGGCGATCACCGCGGACCTGGCCGACAAGGAAGCGCTGCGCGAGGCCGTGCGGGGCGTCGACGCGATCATCCATCTCGCCGGGATCTCCCTGGAAGCCTCCTTCGACAAGATCCTCCGGGCCAACATCGAGGGCACCTACAACCTCTACGAGGCGGCCCGCGCCGAGGGCGTCGGACGGATCGTCTTCGCCTCCTCCAATCACGCGGTGGGCTGGACGCCGAGCCCCGAGGGCGAAGTGCCCCTCGATCCCGGCGCGTTGATCCCGATCGACACCCCGCGCAGGCCCGACACCTACTACGGGCTCTCCAAGTGCTTCGGCGAGGACCTGGCCCAGCTGTACTGGGACAAGTTCGGCCAGGAAACCGTCTCCGTACGGATCGGCTCCTGCTTCGCGGAGCCGACCTCGGTACGCATGCTCTCGGTCTGGATGAGCCCGGACGACGGCGCCCGGCTCTTCCACGCCGCGCTGACGGCCGGGGAGGTCGGACACTCGGTGGTCTACGGCTCCTCCGCCAACACCCGTATCTGGTGGGACCTCTCGTCGGCGCGGGCCCTCGGGTACGAACCGCGGGACGACTCCGAGCCGTACGCGGCGAAGCTCATCGCCGAGCAGGGCGAGCTGGACCCGGAGAACCCGGCGCACTGCCACCTCGGCGGCCCGTTCCTCACCGACCCGCCGATCTGGCCGCACTGACCACCTTCGTCCGGATCCGGGCAGCAAACGGGCCCGCCCGGCACCCGGGCGGGCCTCTGCCATGCCCGGACGGGCCCGACCACCCAGGTCGGGCCCGCGCACCGGACGCCGAAACGGGCAGGAACGGGCACCATCGAGCCCGTTCCTGCCCTATTCACGTCAGCCGGGCGGCTGTACAACTCTCCTCACAGCCAGCGAGAGCGCCGAGGAGGTCCTGTGGTCATGAGTGCGGAGCAGCGGCAGCGGGAGATCGTCCTGGCCGCCCGGCAGTCGGGGTCGGTCGATGTCACCGAACTGTCCGTGCGGCTGCGGGTCGCCAAGGAGACCATCCGCCGTGATCTGCACGCCCTGGAGAACCACGGCCTGGTCCGGCGCACGCACGGCGGCGCCTACCCCGTGGAGAGCGCGGGGTTCGAGACCACGCTCGACTTCCGCACGACGATGCACGTACCGGAGAAACGGCGGATCGCCACCGCGGCGGCCCAGCTGCTCGGCGACGCCGAAACGGTCTTCATCGACGAGGGATTCACCCCGCAGCTGATCGCCGAGGCGCTGCCGCACGACCGCCCGCTGACGGTGGTCACCGCGTCCCTGGTCACGGCGGGTGCGCTGGCGCACGCCGAGCAGACGACCGTGCTGCTGCTCGGCGGACGGCTGCGGTCGGGCACCCTGGCCACCGTCGACCACTGGGCGACCCGGATGCTGGCCGGATTCGTCATCGATCTGGCCTTCATCGGCGCCAACGGAATCTCCCGCGAACACGGCCTGACGACACCCGACCCGGCGGTCGGCGAGGTCAAGGCACAGGCGGTCAGGGCCGCCAGACGCCGGGTGTTCGTCGGGAACCACACCAAGTTCGGCGCCGCCGGCTTCTGCCGGTTCGCCGAGATCACCGACTTCGAGGCCATCGTCACGAGCACGCTGCTGCCCACGTCGGAGGCCCATCGCTACTCCCTGCTGGGGCCGCAGGTCATCCGCGTCTGACGATCCACCCGAGGAGCAATCCATGCGAAGCCAGAGCCGACGGAGGTCACGCACGCTGCTCGCGCGGGCCGCCGCGGGGACGCTGCTCATCAGCCTGGTCCCCGGTTGCTGGACCGGCGCGGGAGGAGCCGGGTCCGGCGCCAACGGCGCCAACGGCGCCATCAACGTACTGATGGTCAACAACCCGCAGATGACCGAGTTGCAGAAGCTCACCGCCACGCACTTCACCCGCGAGACCGGCATCCGGGTCAACTTCACGGTCCTGCCCGAGAACGACGTACGCGACAAGATCAGCCAGGACTTCGCCAACCAGGCCGGCCAGTACGACGTCGCGACCCTGAGCAACTACGAGATCCCGATCTACGCGAGGAACGGGTGGCTGCACGACCTGGGACCGTACGCGTCCGCGGACCGGACGTTCGACCAGCAGGACATCCTCCCCGCGCTGCGCCAGTCCCTCACCGGCGACGACAAGAAGCTCTACGGCGAACCCTTCTACGGCGAGTCCTCCTTCCTCATGTACCGCAAGGACGTCTTCGCGAAGAAGGGGCTGACCATGCCGCCCCACCCCACCTGGACCCAGGTCGCCGATCTGGCGGCGCGGGCCGACGGGGCGCAGCCGGGGATGAAGGGCATCTGCCTGCGCGGACTGCCCGGCTGGGGCGAACTGATCGCCCCGCTGACCACGGTCGTCAACACCTTCGGCGGCACCTGGTTCGACAAGGACTGGAAGGCGCGCCTCGACTCCCCCGCGTTCGAGCAGGCCGTCGAGTTCTATGTCCGGCTGGTGCGCGAGCACGGTGAGTCGGGGGCGGCGCAGTCCGGGTTCGCGGAGTGCCTCAACGACCTCACCCAGTCCAGGACCGCGATGTGGTACGACGCGACATCGGCCGCCGGTTCGCTGGAGTCGGCGTCGTCCCCGGTCAAGGGCAAGATCGGATACGTGCCCGCGCCGGTCGAGAAGACGGACAGTTCCGGCTGGCTCTACACCTGGGCCTGGGGCATCCAGAAGACGGCCCACCACCCCGACAACGCCTGGAAGTTCATCTCCTGGGCCTCCGGCAAGGGGTACGAGGAACTGGTCGGCAAGGAGAGCGGCTGGTCCGACGCCCCGGCCGGGAAGCGCGCGTCGACCTATGCCGACCCCGCCTACCGCAAGGCGTCCGCCGCCTTCGGGGACGTCACCCTCGCCGCCATCCGGAGCGCCAGGCCGAACGACCCGGGGGTGCAGCCGAGGCCCGCGCCCGGCATCCAGTTCGTGGGGATCCCGGAGTTCACCGATCTCGGCACCAAGGTCTCCCAGGAGATCAGTGCGGCCATCGCCGGACGCCGGTCCGTCGGTTCGGCCCTCGCCGCGTCCCAGCGGCTGGCCGCGAAGATCGCGAAGGAGTACGAGGGACGATGACCGCGACAGCCGCTCCCCCCGCGCCCCGCCTGTTACCCCCGTCCGGCGGCCGGCTCCGCGCCTGGGCCACCCGCGCCCCGCTGCTCCCGGCGCTGATCTTCATGGTCGTGGTCACCCAACTGCCCTTCGTGGCCACGGTGGTGATCTCCTTCTTCAACTGGAACGCCCTCTACCCCGAGGCCAGACACTTCACCGGCTTCGCCAACTACTCCGATGTGCTCACCGACCCGGATCTGCGCAGGTCGGTCCTCACCACGGTGCTGCTGACGGCGGCGGTGGTGCTCGTCAGCCTGGTGCTCGGGCTCGTCCTGGCGCTGCTGCTGGACCGCAGCTTCAAGGGCCGGGGCCTGGTCCGTACGCTGCTGATCACACCGTTCCTGCTGGTCCCGGTGGCGGCGGCGCTGCTGTGGAAGCACGTGCTCTACAACCCGGAGTACGGGCTCTTCAACGGGCTGCTGCACTGGGTGGGCGGCGGTGGAGCACCCCAGCCCGACTGGATCTCCCGCACCCCACTGCTCGCGGTCGAGGCGGCGCTGGTCTGGCAGTGGACGCCGTTCATGATGCTGATCCTGCTGGCCGGACTGCAGAGCCGCTCCCCGGAGCTGATCGAGGCGGCCCGGATCGACGGGGCGGGCAGCTGGCAGATCTTCCGTCATCTGACACTGCCCCACCTGCGGCGGTACCTCGAACTGGGCGCACTGCTCGGCTCGATCTACATCGTGCAGAACTTCGACGCCGTCTTCACGATCACCTCGGGCGGGCTGGGCACCGCGAACCTGCCCTACACCGTCTACCAGGCCTTCTACCAGGCACACGAGAACGGACTCGCGTCCGCCGCCGGTGTGCTGGTCGTCATCGGCACGATCATCGTCGCGACCTTCGCGCTCCGCGTGGTCTCGTCCCTCTTCAACGAGGAGGCATCCCGAGCATGAAGTCCCCGCACTCCACAGGGCCGAAGGGCGCCGCCCGCACCGGAGGCGCCGCGCTGGGGCTGCTGGCCTGGCTGGCCGGGATCCTCTTCTTCCTCCCGGTCGCCTGGATGGCGCTGACCTCCTTCCACTCCGAGGCGGACGCGGCCACCAACCCACCGTCGCTCGCCGCCTCCCTCACCCTCGACGGCTACCGCGACTTCTTCGGCGCGGGCGGCGGCGCGACCCCCTGGCCCGCACTGACCAACTCGGCCGTGGCATCGGTGGTTTCGACGCTGTGCGTGCTGCTGCTCGCGATGCCCGCGGCGTACGCGCTGTCCATCCGGCCGGTGAAGAAGTGGACGGACGTGCTGTTCTTCTTCCTCTCCACGAAGATGCTGCCGGTGGTGGCCGGTCTGCTGCCGATCTACCTGTTCGCGAAGAACACCGGGATGCTCGACAACATCTGGATGCTGGTCATCCTCTACACCTCGATGAATCTGCCGATCGCGGTGTGGATGATGCAGTCCTTCCTCGCGGAGGTACCGGTCGCCGTCATCGAGGCCGCACGGGTCGACGGTGCCCGGCTGCCGGTGATCCTCACCCGGATCGTCGCCCCGATCTCCGCGCCCGGTATCGCGGCCACCGCGCTGATCTGCTTCATCTTCAGCTGGAACGAACTGCTCTTCGCCCGGGTGCTCACCGGTGTGGTCGCCCAGACCGCGCCCGTGTTCCTGACCGGGTTCATCACCAGCCAGGGACTGTTCCTGGCGAAGGTGTGCGCCGCGTCGCTCGTCGTCTCCCTGCCGGTGCTCGCCGCGGGGTTCGCCGCCCAGGACAAGCTGGTCCAGGGCCTCTCACTGGGAGCCGTGAAATGAAGGCCGCCATCATCGAATCCGTCGGCAAGGTCGGGTACGGGGAGGTGCCGGACCCCACTCCGGGACCGCGCGACGTGGTGGTGGAGGTGGCCGCCTGCGGGCTGTGCGGTACCGATCTGCACATCCTGCAGGGCGAGTTCGCGCCCACGCTGCCGGTGGTGCCCGGCCACGAGTTCGCCGGCACGGTCGTGGCCGTCGGCGCCGAGGTCACGTCGCCGGCGGCCGGTGACCGGGTGGCCGTCGACCCTTCCCTGTACTGCTTCGAGTGCCGCTACTGCCGTCTCGGCCACAACAACATGTGCGAGAAGTGGGCGGCGATCGGGGTGACCACGGCGGGCGGCGCGGCCGAGTACGCGGTGGCGCCCGCAGCCAACTGCGTCAGGCTGCCCGACCATGTGCGTACCGAGGACGCGGCGCTCGTCGAACCGCTGTCCTGCGCGGTGCGCGGCTACGACGTACTGAACAGCAGGCTCGGCTCCCATGTGCTGATCTACGGCTCGGGGACCATGGGGCTGATGATGCTGGAGCTGGCCAAGCGGACGGGTGCGGCGAGCGTGGACATCGTCGACATCAACGCGGAGCGGCTCACCACCGCCCGGAAGCTGGGCTGCTCGGCGGCGGCCGGGGGCGCGGACGAACTGGACCGGGCACCGCAGGGCTGGGACGTCGTCATCGATGCCACGGGGAACGCCGCGGCGATCCAGGACGGTCTGGGGCGGGTGGCGAAGGCCGGTACGTATCTGCAGTTCGGCGTCGCCGACTACGCGGCACGGGCCACCATCGACCCGTACCGGATCTACAACCAGGAGATCACCATCACCGGTTCGATGGCGGTGCTGCACAGTTACGAGCGGGCGGCCGAGCTGTTCGCCGCGGGGGTGCTGGACCCGGAGGTCTTCATCAGCGACCGGCTGCCGCTGGCGAGCTACCCGGCGGCGCTGGACCGGTTCAGGGCGGGACTGGGCCGGAAGATCGTCGTACTGCCCGGACGCTGACCGGTAGCGAAAAAGGTTCAAGGAACTGTAAAGCCCCGTCGCTCGTTCCTCCGGACATGACCGCAATGACCCCTGGCTCGAACATCCCGCTCACGGCCTCCCGTATCGCGGTGGACGTGACCGCTCCGGTGCGGCTCGACGTGTCGGGCCTGCTGCTCACCGCCGACGGCAAGGTCCGCTCCGACGACGACTTCATCTTCTACAACCAGCCGTCCGGCCCGGGGGTGAGCCACCGCTCGGGCGGTGGCTCGGCGCCGGACGCGATCGTGGTGGACACGGACGCCGTTCCCGCGGGCATCGAGAAGATCATCGTCACCGCGAGCCCCGACGCGGCGGGCCAGACCTTCCAGGGCATCGAGCCCACGGCCACCGTCCGCGGGGCGGACGACGGCAGCACGCTGGCCTCCTTCACCCCGCCCCGGCTGGGCACGGAGACCGCTCTGGTCATCGTGGAGATCTACCTGCGCAACGGCGCGTGGAAGGTGCGCGCGGTCGGACAGGGGTATGCGGACGGGCTGGCGGGCATCGCCACGGACTTCGGCGTATCGGTCGAGGAGCCCGAGGCAGCCCCCGCCCCGGCGGTGGCTGCTCCGCCCGCACCGCAGATGCCGCCCGCACCGCCTGCACCGCCGGTCCCGCCGGTGGACCCGAGGATCGCCGCGGCCCCGGTGGCCGCCCCCGCGCCGCCTCCGGCCGCACCCGCGGCCACCGGCCGGATCAACCTCGACAAGGGCCGGGTCAGTCTCCAGAAGAACCAGACGGTGTCGCTGGTCAAGGCCGGCAAGCCGCTCCTGTCGAAGGTCAAGATGGGCCTCGGCTGGGAGCCCGCGTTCCGTGGCAAGGACATCGACCTCGACGCCTCGGTCATGGCCTTCGGTCCGCAGCGCAACCACCTGGACAGCTGCTACTTCGGCAAGCTCTCGATCCTCGACGGCGCGGTCAAGCACTCCGGCGACAACCTCACGGGCGAGGGCGCGGGCGACGACGAGGTGATCGTGGTCGACCTCGGCAAGATCCCCGCCGAGGCGACGGCCTTGTTCTTCACGGTCAACTCCTTCACCGGCCAGAAGTTCACCGAGGTGGCCAAGGCCTACTGCCGCCTGATCGACGCGCAGACCGACGAGGAACTGGTCCGCTTCGACCTGACCGGCACCGAGCCGCAGACGGGCGTGCTGATGGCCAAGCTGATCAGGCAGTTCTCCGGGGAGTGGGAGATGACCGCGGTGGGCGACTTCGTGAAGTCCCGCACGGTCCGCGGGATGGTCAAACCGGCAGCTCAGGCACTGTAGGACCGGGCGGAGCGCCGCGGAGGCCGGGGCCGCGCCGCTCCGGCCCCCGCTTCCGCGCCGCACGGGATCACTGCCGGTACCCGTTCAGGAAGCGGCCGATGCGGCTGATCGCCGCGTCGAGGTCGTCGGCGTACGGGAGGGTCAGGATCCGGAAGTGGTCGGGGCGCGGCCAGTTGAAGCCGGTGCCCTGGACGACCTGGATCTTCTCCCGGAGCAGCAGGTCCAGTACGAACTTCTCGTCGTCGTGGATCTTGTGGACCTTCGGGTCGAGGCGCGGGAACGCGTACAGCGCGCCCTTCGGCTTCACACAGGACACGCCCGGGATCTCGTTGAGCTTCTCCCACGCCGTGTCGCGCTGTTCGTACAGCCTGCCCCCCGGGACCGTCAGGTCACGGATGGACTGACGGCCGCCCAGCGCGGCCTGAATGGCGTACTGCGCGGGAGCGTTGGGGCACAGCCGCATGGAGGCGAGCATCGTCAGCCCCTCCAGGTAGCTCTTCGCGTGCTGCTTCGGCCCGGTGACGACCAGCCAGCCGGAGCGGAAGCCCGCGACGCGGTAGGACTTCGACAGACCGCTGAAGGTCAGGACGACCAGATCGGGCGCGAGGGCCGCCGCGCTGTGGTGGACGGCGTCGTCGTAGACGATCTGGTCGTAGATCTCGTCGGCGAAGACCATCAGCCCGTGGCGGCGGGCGAGATCGAGCATGCCCTCGATGATCTCCCGCGGATAGACCGCCCCGGTGGGGTTGTTGGGGTTGATGATCACCAGGGCCTTCGTGCGGTCGGTGATCTTCGACGCCATGTCGTCGAGGTCCGGGTACCAGTCCGCGGACTCGTCGCACATGTAGTGCACGGCCTTGCCGCCGGCCAGCGTGGTGACGGCCGTCCAGAGCGGGAAGTCGGGTGCGGGGATGAGGACTTCGTCCCCGTCCTCCAGCAGCGCCTGGACCGCCATCGAGATGAGTTCGGAGACCCCGTTGCCGAGGAAGATGTCGTCGACGGAGACCTCGGCGAGCCCGAGCGCCTGGTAGCGCTGGGCGACGGCGCGGCGGGCGGAGAGGATCCCCCTGGAGTCGGTGTACCCGTGGGCCTGGGGCAGCATCCTGATCATGTCCTGGACGATCCCCTCCGGCGCCTCGAAGCCGAAGAGCGCGGGGTTACCGGTGTTCAGGCGCAGCACGCTGTGGCCTGCCTCCTCCAGCGCGTTGGCGTGTTCGATCACCGGGCCCCGGATCTCGTAGCAGACCTCACTCAATTTGTTCGACTGGCGGAACTCCATGCCGTGACCCTCCCAGGTCTCACTTGCTTCACTTGGTTTTACCAAGTCACAGCTTGGAAAGTCCAACTTCTTGTCTAGACTGCGTCGCATGCCACGCCGAAGTTACGACCAGTACTGCGCCGCCGCCCGTGCTCTCGACGCCGTCGGGGACCGGTGGACCCTGCTGATCGTCCGCGAACTCCTGGCGGGCCCCCGCCGCTACACCGACCTCCACGCCGATCTGCCGGGCGTCAGTACGGACGTACTCGCCTCACGGCTGAAGGACATGGAGCGCGAGGAGCTGGCGACCCGCCGCCGACTGCCGCCGCCCGGCGCCGCGACCGTGTACGAACTCACCGCACGGGGGCGCGAGTTGCTGCCGGTGCTCACCGCACTGGCCGACTGGGGCACCCCCGCGCTGACCGAACGGCGGCCGACCGACGCGCTGCGGGCGCACTGGTTCGCCGTCCCGCTGGTGCGGCACCTGGACGGCCTGGGCGCCGGAGTGGTCGAAGTCCACCTGGACGAAGGGGTGTTCCATGTGCGCACCGACGGCGGCGAACCCCTCTACGGCGACGGCCCCGCCGACCGCCCCGACGCCCGGCTCACCCTCGACGCCGACACCTGCATCGCGATCAGCGGGGGCGGGCTCTCGCTGACCGACGCGGTACGCGACGGACGCGTCCGGCTGGACATGCTCCAGCCCGTGCGACCGCCGCTCGGAACCGGCCCGGAGTGAGCTGGATCGCACCGCCCGCAGGCAACCCCACAGGCTCGAACTCGGTCTCCACAGAGAGGTGTTAGCCCTGGCAGGCGACGTGACACCCGGCACACGTGACCGATACCACGCCCCTTCGCGGAACACGTGACCGACACCACGCGCAAATGAGGGTTCACTGTCAGTGGCAGGCCGTAGCCTTGTTCGCATGCCCACCACTTCTTCCGCCTCCGAGGCCAACGACGCCATCCGCAGGCTCGTCGACGCCCAGCCGGCGGACGGCGAGTGGCCGTCGGAGGACTACGAGATCCTGCTCGTGGAGTGGGCCGCCGCCATACAGGGCGGGATCGAGCCCGCGGCCTGAGCGGGGCGGGAATCCCCGAGCGCTCCCCGGATCCCTGCCCGGCTCACTCGACGCCGGGCAGCGGGTCCTGGTCCACCTCGTGGCGGCGGGACCGGATCTCCGGCCGCGCGGGATGCAGTTTCGCGTCACAGGCCGGGCCCAGTCCGGTGCGCCGCGAGGCGCGGCCCGTCAGCGCCCTGCCGCACATCCGGCAGAGCACCGGGCGGCGGCCCTCCTGCACGGTTTCGGGCAGCGGCTCCGGCTCTTCCTCGCTCATGCCACGTCACGCGGTCCCGCGTTGATCCCCTCCGTCATCAGCGCCAGATAGCGGCGGACCTCACCCGGCTCTCCCGTACCGAGTTCCGTCGCCGTGGCCACCGCATGCGTGAGCCGCAGCATCTCCGTGGTCCTCAGATCCGCGCGCACCGCGCCGGCCCGCTGCGCCGCGGCGAGGAGGTCGCCCGCAGTCTCCTTGAGGCGGCCACCGCAGTCCGAGATCACCGGTGAGGTGCCGTCGGTCATCGCCGCACCCAACAGCACCTTGAGACCGCGGAGATGAATCATCTGCTCGGCCAGCTTCTGCAGCCAGTCGGCCAGCGCGTCACCCGGCGCCCTCGCCGACGCGCCGAACTCGACGGCCTGGTCGGCGAGTTCGTCGATGCTCTCGACATAGACCCCTTCGAGCAGGTCCTGCCGGGTGGGGAAATGCCGGTAGAGCGTGCCCGATCCGACCCCCGCACGCTTCGCGATGTCGTCCAGGGACGCATCGGCTCCCCGCTCCGCGAAAGCGCGGGCCGCCTCCTTCAGAAGGCGTTCGTAATTGCGGCGCGCATCGGCCCGCATCGGCTTCGGCATCAGCTGCTCCTCGCGAACCGGGACGTCCCCCGCATCGTACCGAGCGTCGAACGGAGGAATCCCCTGCTTGTCCGCGGGCAGTGAGTGCCGGCTGTCCCGGCCGAGCCCGGCCGGAGGGTACGCCGCCGGGCTACTGGGGCCGATGTTGCTGCGGGGACTCGGGGTAGGTCTGGGCCTCATGCCGCTGAACGCGACGACCCTCACCGGAATCCAGCCACGCGAGGCAGGGTCGGCCGCCGGACTGCTCCGGACCCTGCGGTGGCTGAGCGGCGGCACACGCGGGCTGTCCGTCCTGGTGACGGTGTACGGAACGGCGACCCGGCATGCCACCGGGTCACCTCACACCGTGCTCGCCGAGGGCGCGACCAGCGCCTTCCTCGCGGGAGCATTGATCACTGTGTGTACGGTCCCGGTCGCCGCCCTCATGATCAAGGGCAGGCGCCCGGCCCGTAACTGACCGGTCCTCGCGGGGCTCAGAGCTTGGTCAGCTTGGCGTAAGGGCTGAGAATCCTCCCCTGACGCCCGGAGAAGTCGATGAGCACTGCGTCGTTGTCGCCCTCGATTCCGATGACTCTTCCGAGCCCGAACTGATCATGCGAAACCCGGTCTCCCACGTCGAAGATCTCGATCGGTGCGGCAGCTTGGGCCGGGCGGTTGAAGGGACTGGAGGGCAGGTGGCGCCGGGATCCGGCTGACTTAGTCATTGCTCTCAGTATGCGCCCGCGAGCCCCTCTCACGCCATGTCTGTCCCGCCGGCCGGCCTCCGGACACCGGATCACGGCGGCAGGACCAACGGTTCCGGCGGCACCGGGAGCCGTTGATCGCGAACGGGACGGCGGGTGTCCGGATATCCGCGTACGGCGCGGAAGGCGTACGCCCCATGGGATTCGGCCCGTGGGACCGGGCCCGTGGATTCGGCCCGCGGGACCGGGCTCGTGGGATGGAGCCCATGGCATTCGGCCCGTGGGATTCCCGACGTCCCCACGACGGCCGCCCGGTCCTCACCGACGGCCCTCCCCTGCCATGACACGTCATGGAGCCGTCCCGCGCCACCGGCGGGACGGCTCCCGCGGCTCTCAGGCCCGCGACCGCGCCTTGAAGGCCGCCTTGCGGGCGTCCTTCGCCGCCTTCTTGTCCGGGTGCAGCCTGCCCATCGCCTCCAGCACCTCGGCCGTCGCCGGGTGGTCCACCCGCCAGGCGGCATCGAAGAACCCGCTGTGCTGCCCGGTCAGTCCCTCGACGAGCCCCTGTAGCTCCTCGACCTCACCGTCCGCGTCCAGCTGTGCGGCGAGCGTGTCGATCGCCAGCCAGAAGATCATCGACTCCGGCGGCGCCGGCACGTCCACCGAGCCGCGCTCCGCGAGCCAGACCCGGGCCAGCCCGCCCAGTTCCGCGTCGTCGAGCACCGCACGCACCTCGTGCTCCGCGGCCTCGTCGGCCACCAGCGAGAGCGCCTGCTGACAGTGCAGCCGCCGCAGCGGCGCACCCTGGTCGACGCCCCGCGCCGCGACCAGCAACTCCCGTGCCGCGGTGGCCGGTTCGCGGCCGTTCAGCCACAGGACGGTCTCGGCACGGGCCGCCGTCTCCGGGAAGTGCCCGACGGCGTCGAGCAGCGCGCCCGCGTCCTTGTCCGCCAGTTCCCCGACCGCGGGCGCGTCGACACCGGCATCCAGCATCCGGGCACGGATCCCGTACAGACCGAGCGGGGTGAGCCGGACCATTCCGTACCGGGAGACGTCCTCCTCGTCGAGCGCGGGGTCCACGGCCTCCGGTTCCGCCGGATCCTCGGGCTCCTCCGCCATCAGCGCTTCGTCGACCGGCTGGTACTCGACGAGCCCGATCGGCTCCAGCAGCCGGAACTGGTCGTCGAGGCGCATCATCGCCTCGGACACCTGCTCCAGCACACCGTCCGTCGGCTCGCCCATGTCATCGGGAACGATCATCGAGGCGGCGAGCGCCGGCAGCGGCACGGGGGCGTCCGCCGGGCCGCTCTCCGCCACGGTGAGCAGATAGAGGTTCCCCAGGACACCGTCGAGGAAGTCGGCCTCCTCCTCCGGATCCCACTCCAGTTTGTCGAAGTCGATCTCGCCGTCCTCGCCCACCAGATCGGCGAAGTCGTCGAACTGCGGGGCGATCGCGTCGGCGTGCACGGTCTCCAGACCGTCCAGCCAGAGCGCGAGGATCTCCTGGGGGCTCCCGGAAGTGATCAGTTCCAGGTTCTCGCCGGGAGCGGCGGTTCCCTCACCGTCCTCCTCCCCCTCTGCCTCCTCGGGGTCCTCGATCTCGACAAGGCCGGTGTCGACGGCCAGGCGCCAGGCCTCGCTCGCCCAGGCTGCGCCGTCGTCGTCCGCCTCCAGGCCGAGCTCCCTGGCAGCCGCGGGCAGTTGCTCGTCGACGAGCTCGCCGCCGGCGCCGACGCGGGTGGCAGGTCCGGCCCAGCGGGCGAGCCGGACGGCGCGCGCGAAGAGCGGGGACGCCAGCGCGTCACGGGCGAGCTCCGCGTCGGAGTTCAGCCGCACCGGCGGCAGGGTGGGGCGGTCTCCGGACATCGGTGGTTCTCCTCGGGACTGAGGCCGACCGGCGCTGCGGGCACGGTCTTCGGGCATTCGGTTACTGCATTCGGTTCGGGCGCGCCCCAGCGTAGACGCATTTCGACCCATGCAGCCCGGTTCATGTACTCGTCAGGTTTCGTCCACCTGCCGACCCTTGACAACTCCCCTGCGCACGCAAGAGATTGACGCGCGTAGAACCTCGCTCTGCGCCTCCGTTCGACCCTCACCCCCGGAGTTCCGTCATGCCTGCTGTTCCCTCGTTCTCCGTCAACAGATCGACGGCCGTGGCGGCCGTGGTCACGGCCGCTCTCGCCGCCGGTCTGCTCGTCACCACCTCCGCGTCGGCCGACGCCGCCGGGGTCCGGATCCACGACATCCAGGGCACCACCCGCGTCTCCCCGCTGGCCGGGCAGGCGGTGGCCGATGTGCCCGGCATCGTGACGGGTGTCCGTACGTCCGGCTCCAAGGGCTTCTGGTTCCAGGACCCGCACCCCGACGCCGACCCCGCGACCAGCGAGGGCGTCTTCGTCTTCACCAGTTCCGCGCCGACCGTCGCCGTGGGCGACGCGGTGACGGTCTCCGCCACGGTCGACGAGTACGTTCCCGGCGGAGCCTCCTCCGGGAACCAGTCGGTCACCGAGCTCGGCAAGCCGACCGTGACCGTCGTCTCGCGCGGCAACGCGGTACCGGCGGCCGTGGTGATCGACTCCCGCTCGGTCCCCGGCGCCTTCGCCCCGGCCGGTGACAAGGCGGCCGGCGGCAGCATCAACGGCCTGACCCTGCGGCCGAAGAAGTACGCCCTCGACCTCTACGAGTCGCTGGAGGGCATGAACGTCCGCATCGGCACCTCGCGCGTGACCGGCGCCACCGACGCGTACCACGAGCTGTGGGTCACCGTGAAGCCGAACGAGCGCCCCACTCCGCGCGGCGGCACCCTCTACAACTCGTACACCTCGCAGAACACCGGGCGTCTGATGATCCAGTCGCTGGCCCCGGCCGCCGCCGGGGCCTTCCCGGTGGCGAACGTCGGGGACTCGCTGACCGGGACGACCGAGGGTCCGCTGGACTACAACCAGTACGCGGGCACGTACACGGTCGCCGCCCGCCAACTGGGCACCGTCAAGGCGGGCCGCACCGAGCCCGAGGTCACGCGCAAGCAGAAGAAGGACGAGCTGGCGGTCGCCACGTACAACGTGGAGAACCTGGACCCGACGGACCCGCAGAGCAAGTTCGACAAGCTCGCGGCCGGCATCGTCGACCACCTGGCGTCGCCCGACATCGTGGCGATCGAGGAGGTCCAGGACAACGACGGCGCCAAGAACGACGGTGTGGTCGCCGCCGATGTGACCGTCGGCAAGTTCATCGACGCGATCGTCGCGGCGGGCGGCCCCCGGTACGCATGGCGCTCCATCGACCCGGTGGACCTCGCCGACGGCGGTGAGCCCGGCGGCAACATCCGTCAGGGCTTCCTCTACAACCCGGACCGGGTCGGCTTCACCGACCGCGCGGGCGGCACCGCGACCAACGCGACCGATGTCGTGTCGAAGAGCGGCAAGCCGGCACTGACGTACTCCCCCGGCCGCATCGACCCGGCCGACCCGGCCTGGAACAACAGCCGCAAGCCGCTCGCCGGGGAGTTCACCTTCCGTGGCAAGCAGGTCTTCCTGGTCGCGAACCACTTCGGGTCGAAGGGCGGCGACCAGGCGCTGGACTCCCAGTACCAGCCGCCCACGCGCAGCTCCGAGACGGCCCGCCACGAGCAGGCCAAGGCCGTGAACTCCTTTGTGAAGAAGATCCGTTCGGTCCAGAAGAACGCGGAGGTCGTCGTGCTCGGCGACCTGAACGACTTCGAGTTCTCCGACACCGCGAAGATCCTCACCGACGGCAAGGTCCTGTCGGCGACGGCGTACTCACTGCCGAAGAACGAGCGCTACTCGTACGTCTACCAGGGCAACTCGCAGATACTCGACCAGATCCTGGTGAGCCCGGCGGTCAAGGACTACAACCTGGACATCGTCCACATCAACGCGGAGTTCGCGGACCAGAACAGCGACCACGACCCGAGCGTGATCCGCTTCCGCCCGTAGGTCCGTGGCCCGGCAGGCCCGTGGGCGCGTAGGCCCGTAGGCAGGCCGGACACGACCGGGCTCGGGGCGGAGTGCGGCGTTCCGCACTCCGCCCCGAGCCTCAAGTCTGCTCGGGATAAAGGCGTGGATGGCGATTCCCGGAGCGCGTGCGAAGATCTGGGTGGAATTATCCAGCTCCCGAATGCAGTGAGGGTGGGGGATGTGACGGTCGGCACGGAGTCAGGTCAAGAGAGCGATGCGTCGGAGGCGCCGGAAGCGCCGGATCCGGGCAGGAAGAGCAAGCAGCGTTCCTTCTGGAAGGAGCTGCCCCTGCTCGTCGTCATCGCGCTGGTGCTCGCTCTGGTGATCAAGACCTTCCTGATGCAGGCGTTCTCCATCCCGTCGGACTCGATGCAGAACACCCTCCAGACGGGAGACCGGGTCCTGGTCGACAAGCTGACCCCGTGGTTCGGCGCGAAGCCCCAGCGCGGTGAGGTCGTCGTCTTCCATGACCCGGACGGCTGGCTGGCCGGTGAACCGGTCACCGAGCCCAACGCGGTCCAGAAGGGGCTCGGCTACATCGGGCTGATGCCGTCCGCCAACGAGAAGGACCTGATCAAGCGGGTCATCGGGGTCGGCGGCGACACCGTGGAGTGCAAGGGCACCGGTCCCGTCAAGGTGAACGGCAAGGCCCTCAAGGAGCCGTACGTCTTCCCCGGGAACACCGCGTGCAGCACCGACGGACCCGGCCAGTTCAAGATCAAGGTGCCCAAGGACCACATCTGGGTGATGGGCGACCACCGGCAGTTCTCGGCGGACTCCCGCTACCACCAGGACAAGCCGGGCGGCGGCGCCGTACCGGTGAAGGACGTGGTGGGACGCGCGGTGGTGGTCGCCTGGCCGATCACCCGTCTGAATGACCTGCCGGTCCCCTCCACCTTCGGCCAGTCGGGCATCAACACGGCGGCTGCCGCGGCGCCCGGCGCACTGGGCCTGATGGGCGCGGTACCGCTGGTGCTGTGGCGCAGGCGGCGGCGCCCGGAGGCAAGTCCGCCGGTCGCACCGTAGCCGTCTCCTCCTCCGGCCTTGTACGCCGGACGGCTCTGCCGAGTGGCCAGCCGCCGGGTCCCGCTGTCCAGTGGATCCGGCGGCCCTGTTTCGGGCAGGCCATGGGCGCTGCCGAAGGGCGGCCGAACCGGAGGAGCCTCAGATGAGGAAAAGCACCACCACAGCCGCCACCGTAGTGGTGGCCGGCCTGCTCGCTGCGGCGGTCAGCGGGTGCTCCAGCGGAGCCAAGTCGGAGGCGAGCGGCAGTGGCTCCTCGCCGTCGAGCACCGCGATGGCGTCGAACAGCGCCAGCGCGTCGAGCAGCCCCAGCTCGGCGAACATGCGGACGGTGATGACCAAGACCACCTCGCTCGGCAAGATCCTGGTCACCGGCCAGGACCGGACCCTGTACATCTTCGAGGCGGACAAGAACGGCAAGTCGACCTGCTCGGGCGCCTGCGCCAAGGCGTGGCCGCCGCTGCTCGTCACGGGCACGCCGAAGCTGGGCAGCGGGGTGGACAGCAAGCTGATCACCACGACCACCCGGAGCAACGGCGCCAAGCAGGTCAGCTACAAGAACCACCCGCTCTACCTGTTCGCGGGTGACCACAAGGCGGGCGAGATGAACGGCCAGGGCCTCACCCAGTTCGGCGCGAAGTGGTACGTCATCGACTCCGCGGGCAAGGTGGTCACCACCATGGCGAAGGCCAGCAGCTCGCCGTCCATGAGCAGCTCCCCTTCGATGAGCGGTTCGCCGAAGGCCAGCAGCAGCGCCGGCTACTGATCCGGCTGATCCCTGCACCACTGTTCAGCCCTGCTTCTGCTTCACCCGGAGAAGAACTAAGTAGACCTTCATTCTCCTTCGGGCGGAGACTGCCCGCATGACACCACCACGGCCCTTCGGGCGCGCCCTCTGCGCAATGATCACGCCGTTCACCACGGCCGGTGAGCTGGACCTGGAGGGCGCGCAAGGCCTCGGGCCTCTCGTTTGGGTCAGGCCGGGCTCGCGGGGTGTGGCACGCACGCTCGCCGCGTTGTCGTCAATCACCATGGCTCCGCCATACCTCAATCCTCCGCCTTGCGACCGCACGCACCACACCCCGCTCCCTGACCCGGCCTGACCCAAACGAGAGGCCTGGCAAACCAACTGGTCGGCGCGGGCTGCGACGGTCTCGTCCTCAGTGGCACGACCGGCGAGTCCCCGACGACCACCGACACCGAGAAGACCGCGCTGGTGCGGGCCGTGGCCGAGGCCGTCGGCGGCCGGGCGCACATCGTGGCGGGGGTGGGCAGCGCGTCCACCCGGCACACGGCCGCACTCGCACGGGCAGCCGAGAGCGCGGGGGCCGACGGCCTGCTGGTGGTGACGCCGTACTACAGCCGCCCGCCGCAGGAAGCGGTCGAGGCGCACTTCCGCGCGGTCACGGACGCCACCGGGCTGCCCGTGATGCTCTACGACATCCCCGGCCGCACCGGCACCCGGATCGGCACGGACACGCTGCTGCGCCTGGCGGAGCACCCCCGGATCGTCGCGGTGAAGGACTGCGCGTACGACCTGCTCGGCTCCACGAAGGTCATCTCCCGCACCGGGCTGGCCTACTACTCCGGCTGCGAGGAGCTGAATCTCCCGCTGTACGCGGTGGGCAGCGCGGGTTATGTGAGTACGGTCGCGAACGTGGCCCCGCGGCGGCTGCGGGCGGTCCTCGACGCGTACGACCTCCCCGACCCGGTGGAGGCCGCGCGGCTGAACCGGCTCGTCCTCCCGCTGGTCGAACTGATGATGAGCTCCGGGCTGCCGGGCACGGTGACCGCGAAGGCGCTGCTCGACGCCGTCGGGCTGCCTGCCGGGCCGGTCCGTGAACCACTGCAGCCCGCCGGCCGCGAGGCGGTCGACGGGCTGCGCGCGGCGTACGGGGAACTCCTCGACGCCTGGGCCCTGCCGGTCGGGTCCCGGTGAGACCGGTCAGTTGTGGCTGTGCAGGACCTCGTTGAGGCCGCCCCAGACCGCGTTGTTCGGACGGGCCTCCACGGTGCCGGTGACCGAGTTGCGGCGGAAGAGGATGTGGGAGGCGCCGGACAGCTCGCGGGCCTTGACGACCTGACCGTCGGGCATGGTCACCCGGGTGCCCGCGGTGACGTAGAGCCCGGCCTCGACGACGCACTCGTCGCCCAGCGCGATGCCGACGCCCGCCTCCGCGCCGACCAGGCAGCGCTCGCCGATGGTGATGCGGACGTTGCCGCCGCCGGAGAGCGTGCCCATGGTGGAGGCGCCGCCGCCGATGTCGGAGCCGTTGCCGACGACGACGCCCGCGGAGATCCGGCCCTCGACCATGGAGGTGCCGAGGGTGCCCGCGTTGAAGTTGACGAAGCCCTCGTGCATGACGGTGGTGCCCTCGGCGAGGTGCGCGCCGAGGCGGACCCGGTCGGCGTCGGCGATGCGTACACCCTTGGGTGCCACGTAGTCCGTCATCCGCGGGAACTTGTCGATGCTCGTCACCGCGAGGTGCAGGCCCTCGGCGCGGGCGTTCAGCCGTACCTTCTCGATGTCGTCGACCGCGACCGGGCCGAGCGAGGTCCAGGCGACGTTGGCGAGGTGCCCGAAGATGCCGTCCAGGCTCTGGCCGTGCGGCTGCACCAGGCGGTGCGAGAGCAGGTGGAGACGGAGGTAGGTGTCGTGCGCGTCCAGCGGCTTGTCGTCGAGCGAGGCGATGACCGTACGGACGGCGACGACCTCGACACCGCGGCGGGCGTCGGGCCCGATCGCCTTCGGAGCGGCCTCGCCCAGCAGTTCCGCGGCGCGCTCGGCCGAGAGCCGCTCGGTGCCCGCGGGGCCGGGTTCGGCGGTGAGTTCGGGCGCGGGGAACCAGGTGTCGAGAACGGTGCCGTCGGCGGTGATCGTGGCCAGTCCGGCGGCGACGGCGCCGGTGGAACGGGGGGAACTCTGCGAAAGCGTGTCGGTCATGACCGAAACCTAACCGGCCGGGCGGCGCACGGGCCAACCGGTCTCAGCGACCGGCCGCACCCTTCGAGTTCCGTTTGGGAACTCACCTGTGTCAGCATGTGTTCCCACGGCGATGACGGTCGACGGAGACCGGAACGGAGCGAGCCATGCCCCAGCGCACCCGGCTGGACGACGCCAACTGTGCGATCGCGCAGGCCCTGGACGTGGTGGGCGACTGGTGGACCCTGCTGATCGTGCGGGACACCGCACGCGGGGTGCACCGTTTCGACGCGCTCCAGCGGGAGCTCGGGATGTCCCGCAAGGTACTCACGGAGCGACTGCGGCTGCTGGTGGACGCGGGCGTGCTCGCCCGCGAGCCGTACCAGGACCGCCCGCCCCGGTACGAGTACCGGCTCACCGCCCGGGGCCGGGGCCTGCTCCCGGTGCTGGTCGCACTGCAGGACTGGGGGGACGCATGGGTCCTCGGGGAAGGAGAGACGATGGCCACCACGGACGAGCTGTCGAAGGAAGCCGAACGGGTGCGCGCGCTCGTCGGGACCCGCGTTCCGGAGCTGCTGCTCACCGGGTCCGACGGCGCCCCGCACGATCCGGTCGCCTCCGGCACCCCGTACACGGTCCTGTACTGCTTCCCGAGCGCGTACGCGCGGCGCGATGCCTATCCGCCCGGTTGGGCCGGGATCCCGGGGGCGTCCGGCTGCACCCTGGAGTCCTGCACGTACCGCGACCAGCTGGCGGAGTTCACCGCTGCCGGGGCGAGCGTGCACGGGGTCTCCGCGCAGCGTCCGGACGAGCAGCGGGCGTTCGCCGAGAAGGAAGGGCTGCGCTTCCCGCTGCTGTCGGACGCCGATCTGGCGCTGACGGCGGCGCTGCGGCTGCCGACGTTCCGGGCGGCCGGGGTCAGCAGACTGAAGCGGCTGACCCTGGTGGTGGACCGGGACCGCACGATCCGCGAGGCGCTGTACCCGATCACGGACATCGAGGCGAGCGTCCGGGCCGCGCTGGCGGCGGTCAGCCGATGACCCGGGCGAGTGCGGCCCGCACTTCCGCGGCGTCGAACTCCCTTTCCGTCAGCAGGAGTTGAATCAGCAGGCCGTCGATCAGGGCCACCAGGGCGCGGGCGGTCGCGGCGTCGCCGTCGACATGGCCCCGGACGACCTCCACCAGCTGGTCCAGCCACTCGGCGGCGACCGGCCGCAACGCCTCCCGCCGCAGCGCCGCGAGATACAGCTCGTACTCCAGCCGTACCCGGCTGCGGTCCCCCGCGACGAGCCGCCCCAGAAGTCCGGTGAGCCGGTCGGCGAGCGGGTCTCCCGGCTCGTCCAGCGCGCGGGCCCAGCCCTCGACCGCGGTCTGCGGTTCGCCGTTGACCTGACGCAGGGCGGCGACCAGCAGGTCGTCGAGGGTGGCGAAGTGGTACGTCGTCGAGCCCAGCGGCACATCGGCCTCCACCGCGACGGAACGGTGACTGAGCCCCGCGATGCCCTGCTCGCCCACCACCAGGATCGCCGCGTCGATGATGCGCCCCCGGCGGTCCGGATCGTAACGCCGGGCCATCAGTGGGACCCGCCGAGATTGAGCAGGACGACGCCGGCGATGACCAGAACGATGCCGCCGAGCTTCGCGGCGCTCATCGTCTCCCCCATGAAGAGCATGCCGATGGCGGCGATGGCGGCGGTACCGGTGCCCGCCCAGATCGCGTAGGCGGTCCCCACCGACATCGACTTGAGCACCTGCGCGAGCAGGACGAAGGCCAGCAGGTACCCGGCGGCCGTCCCCAACGACGGCCACAGCTTGCTGAATCCGTCGCTGTATTTCATGGCGGTGGTCCCGCCGACTTCCGCGGCGATGGCCGCGGCGAGCAGTACGTATGGCATGTGTACGACCGTACACATCAAGGACGGGCTACGGTGTGCCGTCCGGTACGAAAAATCCGGCACATGACAGACGACGACGGAGTGAGCGGTGGCACAGAATTCGGGGCAGGGCGGGGCGTACGGCGGCGCCCCCCACGGGGGACCTCCAGGGTGGGGCTACGGCTGGATACCCCCGCAGGCACCCAAACCCGGGGTGATACCGCTGCAGCCGTTGCAGGTCAGCGATGTCCTGAGCGGGGCGGTCTCCACTGTGGGCCGCTACTGGAAGCCGCTGCTCGGGATAGCGGCGACCCTGTACGGAGGCCTGGCGGTCCTGGTGGGAGCGGCCCTGGCGATCGGCTACGCCGCGCTCTCGGACCGCATCCACACCGTCTTCGACACATCGAGGTCGTCCGACATCGACTGGGGCGACGCCGGGCCGCTGGTGATCACCTTCGGCGCCGTCGTCCTGGTCGCCCTGCTGCTGCAGATGGTCTGCACGGGCATGATGTACGCGACGTGCGGGACCGTCCTCCAGGAAGCGGTACTGGGCCGGCCGACGACCTACCGGGCCGTCTGGCGCCGGGCCTGGTCCCGGGTCCCCTCGGTGATCGGCGCGCTGCTGCTCAGCGGACTGGCCGTCCTCGTCCCCGTGCTGCTGGTGGCCGGGGTGGCCGTCGGCCTGGTTTTCGCGGCGGCCAGTCAGCACAACACACCCCTGGCCATCACGGTGGGTGTCCTCGGCGGGGTGGCGCTGCTTCCGCTGGTGATCTGGCTGGGGGTGCTGTTCGGTCTGGCCCCGGCGGCCGTGGTGCTCGAACGCCAGGGGCCGGTCGGCGCACTGCGCCGGTCGGCCCGGCTGGTGCGCGGCGCCTGGTGGCGGACCTTCGGCATCACGCTGCTGGCCGGAGTGATCGGGGCCGCGCTGGCCTACTTCATCCAGCTCCCCTTCAACATCGCAGGCATGTTCAGCTCGTTGAGCGTGGATCTGGGCGCCCACCACTCCCCGAGCGACGCGCAGCTGTTCTCCAGTTTCCTGGGCTACACGGCGCTCGTACTGGTGGGCCAGTCCCTCAGCCAGATCTTCTCGACGACCTTCCCGCAGCTGGTGACCGGGCTGCTCTACGTCGACCGCCGGATCCGTAAGGAGAACCTGGCGCCGGCGCTCGTCGAGGCAGCAGCCGCGGACGTCACGGGTTCAGGCTGAACCAGGTGGCGCGGGACTTCTTCCACTCGTCGTGGGTGAGGTCCTTCGCCGCCGTCCCGTCCCCGTAGAGATCGGCCGACCCGTCGTCGGTGATCAGCTGGGCCCTGGCCCCCGCTGCGGACAGATCGGGTACGTCCACCACGGCCTCCCAGCCGCCCGGGTCGCTGGTCGGCAGGTCGACCCGCTTCACCGGGGCATGGCCGGCGACGCCGTCCCACGAGTAGAGGACGTACGGATCCTCGTTGTCGTCGGCCGCCCAGGACCCGGCCACGATCAGGTACTGGTCGGCCGCGTTCTTCCTGATGTCCCGGACGGAGAGACCGCCGAGGTCCAGTTCGATCGGCTCGCCGAAGGTGGCCTTCTTGCCGGTGACGACCTCGTCCATGTCGGTGACCGGCACGATCAGCGCCTTGCCGCCGCTCTTCGGCGGGACCAGCGGCGCCCGGAAGCCGAGGTAGGCGGTGGTGGTCGAGCCGGGGGCGAACTCCAGTCCCTCGATGTTGAATCCGTCGATCTGCTTGGGGACCTGGCCCTCCTCCGTACCGGCGGCGAAGCCCAGACGGTCGCCGTTCTTCCGGTCCCAGGCGACCAGGTCGTCACGGAGCTTCGGGTACGAGCCGGCCACCTTGAGCTCCGTCGCGGCGCCGGATCCGGTCACCCGGGTGGTGAAGATCCGGTTGCGGTCGGGCTTGTACTTCCCGTCCTTGTTGTTGCCCAGCGAACCGGTCCAGTAGATGGTGTCGCCGACCCGGGCCGCGGCCTCCATGTCGATCTCCTTGTCGGCGCCGAGCGCGCCGCTGACGTCCCAGCTCTTCACGGGCGCGCCGGAGACCGAACCGTCGTACAGCCGGAGGGTGTTGGACTCGTCGTCGGCCACCACCAGATAGCCGTCGCCGACGGACACGGCGGCCGAGGCGTCGGAGGAACCGGTGAAGTAGCGGGTGTCCGCGCTGTGTTGCACGGCCGCGGACGCCGCGTAGTGCAGGGTCCTGGTGGCGGTCTTGCCACCGAGACCGGTGACCTTGAGGGTGAGATCGGTGTAGCCCTGACCGTGGGCGGTGACCGTGACCCGCCGGGTGCCGCCGGTGCCGGTGACGGCGACATCACCCGTACCGGCGACGGAGGACTTGGAGCTGGCCGAGGCCGCCACGGTGAGCGCCGAGGCGTCCGCGCCGCTCTGGGCGACGGTGACCGTGACCGTGGGGTCGCCGGTCGCACCGACGGCGCCGGAGAGGTATCCGGCCGACAAGGAGAGCGTCGGCGTGCCGTAACTCGCGGCGTGCGCCGGGGCGTTGAGGCCTCCGAGGGCCAGGGAGAAGAGTCCGCTCGCGGCGGCGACTGCGGCTACGGTCCTGCGGCGGGACGGAAAAGCAGAGGACAGCACGGGGTCCCTCTCGTCGTGGGGGGTGTGTCGACGAGAAGGCTCCGGTCTCCCCGCCAACTACGAGCGGACACGCTACGTACGGCAGGCGAACACCGCAATACGGCCCCGGTGCGGGTGCACCGGGGCCGTATCGGGGACGAGCGGAGGTCAGACGTTGAAGCCGAGGGCGCGCAGCTGCTCGCGGCCGTCGTCCGTGATCTTGTCCGGGCCCCACGGCGGCATCCAGACCCAGTTGATCTTCAGCTCGTTGACAATGCCTTCGGTCGCCGACTTCGCCTGGTCCTCGATGACGTCGGTCAGCGGGCAGGCCGCGGACGTCAGCGTCATGTCGAGCGTCGCGATGTTCGCGTCGTCGATGTGAATGCCGTAGATCAGCCCGAGGTTGACGACGTCGATCCCCAGCTCGGGGTCGACGACGTCGTACAGCGCCTCACGGACCTCCTCCTCGGAGGCCGGCTTGATCGTGGCGGTCTCGTTCTCGCTCATGCGGTCTTCCCTTCGGACAGCGCCTGCGCCGTCGCGTCCTTCCACGCCATCCAACTCAGCAGCGCGCACTTGACGCGCGCCGGGTACTTCGAGACGCCGGCGAACGCGACCGCGTCCTCCAGCACCTCCTCCATCGCGTCGTCCGGCTCGATCTGGCCCCTGGACTGCATCAGTTCCAGGAAGGTCGCCTGGATCTTCTGCGCGTCGGCCAGTTCCTTGCCGACCAGCAGCTCGTTCATCACCGAGGCACTGGCCTGGCTGATGGAGCAGCCCTGCCCCTCGTACGACACGTCCGTGATGCGGTCGCCGTCGTACTTCACGCGCAGCGTGATCTCGTCGCCGCACGTCGGGTTGACATGGTGCACCTCGGCGTCGCCGTCACGAAGACCGCGCCCGTGCGGGTGCTTGTAGTGGTCCAGGATCACTTCCTGGTACATCGAATCCAGCTTCACGATCCAGTCCCTACCCGATGTGCTCGTCTGTCTAGCCGGTGGCTAGCCGAAGAAGTTCCGTACATGTTCCAGGCCGTCCACCAGGGCGTCGACCTCGGCAGGCGTGGAGTACAGATAGAACGACGCTCGCGTGGTCGCAGGAATTCCGTACCGGAGGCAGACCGGCCGCGCGCAGTGGTGGCCGACCCGGACCGCGATGCCTTCCTCGTCGAGGACCTGGCCCACGTCGTGCGGGTGGATGTCGCCGAGCGTGAAGGAGATCGTCGCGCCCCGGTCCAGCGAGCTGGAGGGGCCGATGAACCGCAGGTCGGGGACCTCGCCGAGGCGCTTCATCGCGTACTCGGTGAGCGCGTGCTCATGAGCGGCGATCTTGTCCATGCCGATCGCGGAGAGGTAGTCCACGGCCGCACCGAGGCCGACGGCCTGGGCGATCGGGGGGGTACCCGCCTCGAACTTGTGCGGCGCGGGGGCGTAGGTCGACGAGTGCATCGACACGGTCTCGATCATCTCGCCGCCACCGAGGAACGGCGGGAGGTCCTCCAGGAGCTCCTGGCGGCCCCAGAGGACACCGATGCCGGTCGGGCCGACCATCTTGTGGCCGGTGAAGGCCACGAAGTCGGCCTGCAGCGCCTGGACGTCGAGCACCATGTGCGGCGCGGCCTGCGAGGCGTCGATGCAGACCAGCGCGCCGACCTGCTGGGCCCGCCGGATGATCGCCTCGACCGGGTTGACCGTGCCCATCAGGTTGGAGACCAGCGTGAAGGAGACGATCTTCGTCTTCTCGGTGATGATCTCTTCGATGTCGGACAGGTCGAGCCGGCCGTCGTCGGTGAGGCCGAACCACTTCAGCTTCGCGCCGGTGCGCTGCGAGAGCAGCTGCCACGGCACGATGTTGGAGTGGTGCTCCATCTCCGTGATGACGATCTCGGTCTCGTGGTCGACGCGGTAGGGCTCATCGGCCCAACCGAGCATGTTGGCGACGAGGTTGAGCGACTCCGAGGCGTTCTTGGTGAAGATCACCTCGTCGCGGCTCGGTGCGTTGATGAAGGCGGCGACCTTGTCGCGGGCACCTTCGTACAGCGCCGTGGCCTCCTCGGCGAGCACGTGCACGCCACGGTGGACGTTGGCGTTGTGCTGTTCGTAGTACTCGTTCAGCGCATCGAGCACCTGACGCGGCTTCTGCGAGGTCGCCGCGTTGTCCAGGTAAACGATCTTCTTCCCGTCGTGGACCAGACGATCCAGCAGGGGGAAGTCCTTGCGGATCGCCTCGGTGTCGAGCAGGCCCGGCAGCTGTGTCACGCGGCTGCGCCACCCTTCGTGTAGGCCTCGTAGCCCTCGTTCTCCAGCTTGTCGGCGAGCTCGGGGCCACCGGACTCGGCGATCCGGCCGTTCGCGAAGACGTGCACGAAGTCGGGCTTGATGTAGCGCAGGATGCGCGTGTAGTGCGTGATCAGCAGGGTGCCGACCTCGCCGCCCTCGCGGACGCGGTTGACGCCGTCGGAGACCTGGCGCAGCGCGTCGACGTCCAGGCCGGAGTCGGTCTCGTCGAGGATCGCGATCTTCGGCTTGAGCAGCTCCAGCTGAAGGATCTCGTGGCGCTTCTTCTCACCGCCGGAGAAGCCCTCGTTGACGTTGCGCTCGGCGAAGGCCGGGTCCATCTGGAGGGTCTCCATGGCCGTCTTGACCTCCTTCACCCAGGTACGCAGCTTGGGCGCCTCGCCACGGATGGCGGTGGCCGACGTGCGGAGGAAGTTGGAGACCGAGACGCCGGGGACCTCGACCGGGTACTGCATGGCGAGGAAGACGCCGGCGCGGGCGCGCTCGTCGACGGTCATCTCCAGGACGTCCTCGCCGTCGAGGGTGACGGTGCCGCTGGTGATCGTGTACTTGGGGTGCCCCGCGAGGGAGTACGCCAGCGTCGACTTGCCGGAGCCGTTGGGGCCCATGATGGCGTGGGTCTCGCCCTGCTTCACGGTCAGGTCGACGCCCTTGAGGATCTCCTTCGTACCGTTCTCGGTTTCGACGGAGACGTGCAGGTCGCGGATTTCAAGCGTTGCCATGGGTGACTCAGGACTCCTGGGATACGGAGACGAGCACATCGTCCCCTTCGATCTTTACGGGGTAAACGGGGACGGGGCGCGTCGCGGGAAGGCCGGACGGCTTGCCGGTACGGAGGTCGAAGCTGGAACCGTGCAGCCAGCACTCGATGGTGCAGTCCTCGACCTCGCCCTCGGAGAGCGAGACGTTCGCGTGCGAGCAGATGTCGTTGATGGCGAACACCTCCCCCTCGGTACGGACGACCGAGACCGGCGTGGAGTCGATTTCCACCCGCTTCGGGGTGTCCTCCTCCAGCTCGCTCAGCCCACAGACTCGGACGAAGGCCATCAGACCGAAGCCTCCAGCTCTGCGTCGATCTTGGCGAGCAGCCGCTCCTCGACATCCGGGAGGCCGATCTGCTGGACCAGCTCGGCGAAGAAGCCCCGGACGACCAGGCGGCGGGCCTCGCCCTCCGGAATGCCACGGGACTGCAGGTAGAAGAGCTGCGAGTCGTCGAAGCGGCCGGTCGCCGACGCGTGTCCCGCACCGGCGATCTCACCGGTCTCGATCTCCAGGTTCGGCACCGAGTCGACCCGTGCGCCGTCCGTGAGGACGAGGTTGCGGTTGAGCTCGTACGAGTCGGTGCCCTCGGCGGCGGCCCGGATCAGGACGTCGCCGATCCATACGGCGTGCGCGTCCTGGCCCTGCAGCGCGCCCTTGTAGGCCACGTTCGACCTGCAGTTGGGGGCATTGTGGTCGACGAGGAGGCGGTGCTCCTGGTGCTGTCCCTGGTCGGTGAAGTACAGGCCGAAGAGCTCGGCCTCGCCGCCGGGGCCCGCGTACTGCACGCGGGGGTGGAGCCGTACGAGGTCGCCGCCGAAGGTGACCACGACCGACTTGAACGAGGCGTCCCTGCCCACCAGCGCGTTGTGCTGCGCCACGTGGACGGCCTCGGGCTCCCAGTCCTGGACGGAGACGACGGTCAGCTTCGCCCCGTCGCCCAGGATGTAGTCGACATTGGCCGCGAGCTGCGCGTCACCGGTGTGGTCGATGACCACGACGGCCTCGGCGAAGGCGCCGAGCTCGATGACCTGGTGGCCGTAGGCGGTGCCGCCCAGACCGCGCACGGCGATCCGGATCGGCTCGCTGAGCACGGCTTCCTTGGGCACCGAGACGACGGACGCCTTCTCGAAGGAGGAGAACGCCTGGGCGGCGACCCGGTCCACGGGCGTACCGGCCCTGCCGATGCGCGCGTCGTCACGGCCGACGGTCTCGACGGTCACGCCCTCGGGGGCGGACACCTCGATCTGGACGCCGCTGCCGGACGCGACGGCGGTGCCGTCGTGCAGGCCCTTGAGGCGTTCCAGCGGGGTGAACCGCCACTCCTCCTCGCGACCGCGGGGGACCGGGAAGTCCGCCACGTCGAAGGACGGGGGCGCGCTCATGCGGGTGGCGACGGTGGACTCGGCAGCCACCGCGATGGACCCGGCAGTGGTGGAACCTGCCGGAGGGGGTCCCCCCGCTCGGGCGGAGCCGAGAGTGGGGGAATTCTGAGCCTCAGCCATGGCTGTCGTCGTGCTCGCTTTCTGATGAATACGTCTGGGTCGGGCGAGGGAGCGGGGAGGGTGGCGGCTAGCCGACCGATCCCTCCATCTGCAGCTCGATCAGCCGGTTGAGCTCCAGGGCGTACTCCATGGGGAGCTCCTTGGCGATCGGCTCGACGAAGCCGCGCACGATCATCGCCATCGCCTCGAACTCCGTCATACCGCGGCTCATCAGGTAGAAGAGCTGGTCGTCGGAGACCTTGGAGACGGTTGCCTCGTGGCCCATGGACACGTCGTCCTCGCGGACGTCCACGTAGGGGTAGGTGTCCGAGCGGGAGATCGTGTCGACGAGCAGCGCGTCGCACAGGACGTTGGACTTGGAGCCCTCGGCGCCCTCGCCGATCTCGATCAGACCGCGGTAGGAGGTGCGGCCGCCGCCTCGCGCCACCGACTTGGAGACGATGTTGGAGGAGGTGTTCGGTGCCATGTGCACCATCTTGGCGCCGGCGTCCTGGTGCTGGCCCTCGCCCGCGAAGGCGATCGACAGGGTCTCGCCCTTGGCGTGCTCACCCATCAGGTAGACGGCCGGGTACTTCATGGTGACCTTGGAGCCGATGTTGCCGTCGACCCACTCCATGGTCGCGCCCTCGTACGCCACGGCCCGCTTGGTGACCAGGTTGTAGACGTTGTTCGACCAGTTCTGGATCGTCGTGTAGCGGCACCGGCCGCCCTTCTTCACGATGATCTCCACGACGGCGCTGTGCAGCGAGTCGGAGGAGTAGATCGGGGCGGTGCAGCCCTCGACGTAGTGGACGTAGGCGTCCTCGTCGACGATGATCAGCGTCCGCTCGAACTGGCCCATGTTCTCCGTGTTGATACGGAAGTAGGCCTGGAGCGGGATCTCGACGTGCACACCCTTCGGCACGTAGATGAAGGAACCACCGGACCAGACGGCCGAGTTCAGCGACGCGAACTTGTTGTCACCGACCGGGATGACCGTGCCGAAGTACTCCTGGAAGAGCTCCGGGTGCTCCTTCAGCGCGGTGTCGGTGTCCATGAAGATGACACCCTGCGCCTCCAGCTCCTCGTTGATCTGGTGGTAGACGACCTCGGACTCGTACTGGGCGGCGACACCCGCGACGAGACGCTGCTTCTCCGCCTCCGGGATGCCGAGCTTGTCGTACGTGTTCTTGATGTCCTCCGGCAGGTCCTCCCAGGACTCGGCCTGCTTCTCGGTGGACCGCACGAAGTACTTGATGTTGTCGAAGTCGATGCCCGACAGGTCGGAGCCCCAGCTCGGCATCGGCTTCTTGCCGAAGAGCTTGAAGCCCTTGAGACGCAGCTTCAGCATCCACTCCGGCTCGTTCTTCTTGGCCGAGATGTCGCGGACGACGGCTTCGGACAGGCCACGCTTGGCCGCGGCACCTGCCACGTCGGGGTCGGCCCAGCCGAATTCGTACGTACCCAGGCCCTCGAGTTCGGGGTGGGCAGTCTCCATGGGGAGAGTCATGCGGGGTTCCTCCCGGCCGTACTGGCGGATGCTGAATCGGTGGTGATCTGATGGGCGGTCTTGGGGATGAACGTCGTACACACCCCGTCGCCGTGGGCGATGGTGGCCAGACGCTGCACATGGGTCCCGAGCAGACGGGAGAAGACCTCGGTCTCCGCCTCGCAGAGCTGCGGGAACTGTTCGGCGACGTGGGCCACCGGGCAGTGGTGCTGGCAGAGCTGCTCACCGACCGGCGCGTTTCGCGCCGTAGCAGCGTACCCGTCGGCGGTCAACGCCTTGGCCAAGGCCTCGGCGCGGCTCTCGGGTGCGGCGGCCTCGATGGCTTCGCGGTACGTCTCGGCCTGCGTGGTGAGCCGGTCACGGGCGAAATCCATGACGGCCTCGTCGCCCGAGTGCCGGGCGATCCAGCGCAGGGCGTCCCCGGCGAGCTTGTCGTAGGACTGCTCGAAGGCGTCCCGGCCGCAGTCGGTGAGCGCGAAGACCTTGGCCGGACGGCCGCGGGTCCGCGCGCCGTACACCCGCTGCTCGCGGGGGACGATCACCTCGTCGGTGACCAGGGCGTCGAGATGGCGGCGGACGGCGGCGGGGGTGAGCCCGAGGCGCCCGGCGAGCTCGGTCACGGTGGACGGGCCGTGGTCCAGGATGGAGCGCGCGACGCGGTTGCGGGTGGACCGCTCACCGGTCGCGAGTTCCTCCTGCGGAGCCTCGCCAACGTATTTCACAACGCCATTGTTGCGTAATTCACCGGCTCGCGACAAGCAGAGATCGCGAACGCCCTCGGTGGCTTCCATCACTTAGGGTCACCTAAACGGGCTCCGGGACGCCCTGCCCCGGGCCCGGCGTCCCCCCGGGCGGTTCGTAGACTCCCCCGTATGAGCACAGATCCCGCCGTTGAGGTCCGCGGCCTCGTCAAGCGGTACGGCGCCAGGACCGCGGTGGACGGCCTGGACCTCACGGTCGGCACCGGCACCGTCACCGCGGTCCTCGGGCCGAACGGCGCAGGCAAGACCACCACCGTCGAGACCTGCGAGGGATACCGCCGCGCCGACGCCGGCACCGTGCGGGTCCTCGGCCTCGACCCGGTGGCCGACGCCGCGCGGCTCCGCCCGCGGATCGGTGTGATGCTCCAGTCGGGTGGTGTCTACCCCGGCGCCCACGCCGCCGAGATGCTCCACCACACGGCCCGGCTGCACGCCCACCCGCTGGACGTGGACACCCTGATCGAGCGGCTCGGGCTGACGGACTGCGGCCGTACGACGTACCGCAGACTCTCCGGCGGCCAGCAGCAGCGGCTCGCCCTGGCGATGGCCGTGGTCGGCCGCCCCGAGCTGGTCTTCCTCGACGAGCCGACCGCGGGCCTGGACCCGCAGGCCCGCAGGTCCACCTGGGATCTCGTACGGGAGCTGCGCGCCGACGGCGTGACCACCGTGCTCACCACCCACTTCATGGACGAGGCCGAGGAGCTCGCCGACGACGTCGTGATCATCGACGCCGGCCGGGCCGTCGCCCACGACTCCCCCGACGCCCTGTGCCGCGGCGGCGCGGAGAACAGCCTGCGCTTCAGCGGACGGCCGGGGCTCGACCTGGGCTCGCTGCTCAAGGCTCTCCCGGACGGCACCCAGGCCGCCGAACCGGCCTCGGGCCACTACCGGATCACCGGCACCGTCGACCCGCAGCTGCTGGCCACCGTCACCTCCTGGTGCGCCCAGAACGGCGTGATGCCGGACCGGATCTCCGTCGAGCGCCACACACTCGAAGACGTCTTCCTGGAACTGACCGGCAAGGAGCTGCGCGCATGAGCGCCGGTACGGCTGCATCCCCGCGATCCCCACGCCGGGACGGAACCACGTCGACGTACGCCCCCCGGCCGGGGGCGGCGCCGCTCCCCCGCATGATCGCGGCGCAGACGGTCTTCGAGACGAAGATGCTGCTGCGCAACGGCGAGCAGCTGCTCCTCACCGTGATCATCCCGTCGCTGCTGCTCGTCCTCTTCTCCGCGGTCGACATCGTCGCCGTACCCACGGACACCGCGGGCGGCGCGGGCAGGTCCGTCGACTTCCTGGCCCCCGGGATCCTCGCGCTCGCCGTGATGTCCACGGCCTTCACCGGACAGGCCATCGCGACCGGCTTCGAGCGCAGGTACGGGGTGCTCAAGCGGCTCGGCGCGTCCCCGCTGCCGCGCTGGGCGCTGATGACCGCCAAGACGCTGTCCGTCCTGGTCACCGAGGTCCTGCAGATCGTCCTGCTGACGGTGATCGCTCTCGCGCTCGGCTGGTCGCCGCACGGCAACCCGTTCGCCGTCCTGCTGCTGCTCGTCCTCGGTACGGCCGCCTTCTCCGGCCTGGGGCTCCTGATGGCCGGGACCCTCAAGGCGGAGGCCACCCTGGCCGCCGCCAATCTGGTCTTCCTGCTGCTGCTCGTCGGGGGCGGGGTCATCGTTCCGATGGACAAGTTCCCCGGCGGCGTCAGGTCCGTACTGGAACTGCTGCCGATCTCGGCGCTCTCGGACGGACTGCGCGACGTGCTCCAGCACGGGGCCTCGATGCCCTGGGGCGACCTGGGGATCCTCGTGGTGTGGGCGGTGCTCGGGCTGGGCGCGGCTGCCCGGTTCTTCCGCTGGGAATAGTCCGGTCCCCGGCTGGGAACAGTCCGGCCGAAGCAGCCCGGAGTGGGTGAAAGCCCCCCTCGTGAAAGTACGCACAAGCGCCCGGCCTACGATGTCCCCGTGCCGAAATTGACTCGCGCCGAAGCCGCTGGCGCCGTGCGCAACCCGCTCGCCTTCATCGCCGAACGCTGGACTCCGGCGCCCCGGACCGTCCAGCGGGCCGCCATGTCGGCCCTGGTGATGGCGGTGGTGATCGTCGTGACCGGCGGCGCCGTGCGGCTCACCGGGTCCGGGCTCGGCTGCCCGACCTGGCCCAAGTGCACCGACCAGAGCCTCACCGCGACCAGCGAGATGGGCCTCCACGGCGCCATCGAGTTCTCCAACCGGATGCTGACGTACGTACTGTGCGCGGCGGTCGGCTGGGCGATCATCGCGGCCCGCTCGGCGAAGCCGTGGCGGCGTCCGGTGACGCGGCTCGGCTGGGCCCAGTTCTGGGTGGTCATGGGCAATGCGGTGCTCGGCGGCGTCGTGGTGCTGGTCGGCCTCAACCCGTACACGGTGGCCGCCCACTTCCTGCTCTCCACCGGGCTGATCACGGTCGCCGTACTGACCTGGCAGCGCACCCGCGAGGGTGACGGCGCCCCGCGCCCCCTCGTGGGCAAGGCGGTCGCCCAGCTGACCTGGCTGCTCACCGTCGCGGCGGGTCTGCTGATCGCGGTCGGTACGGTCGTCTCCGGTGCGGGCCGGCACGCGGGCGACTCCAGCGAGGTGGAGCGCATCCCCGTCGACTGGTCGATGATCGCCCAGCTGCACGCGGATCTGGCCTGGGTCGTGGTGGCGCTCACCGTGGCGCTCTGGTTCGTACTGAAGGCGGTGGACGCACCGGTCGGGCCGCTCCACCGGGCCCGTGACCTCTTCCTGGTGCTGATGGCGCAGGGCGTGATCGGTTATGTCCAGTACTTCACCCACACCCCCGAGATCCTGGTCGGGATCCACATGTTCGGCGCCACACTGGTGTGGATCGGCGTGATGCGCGTCCTGCTGTCGCTGCGCGAGCGCCCGCACACCACCGGGACCGGGATCCCCGCCCAGCCCGAGGACGCGGCACTCGCCGGCGTCTAACCGGTCGATGGGGCGGGGTCCCGCCCCTCCAGGCCGTAGACGCGGCGGGCGTTGCCCGCCGCGATCATCCCGGCCACACGTAACGCGTCCGTACGCGACCAGGCCCCGTCGGCCACCCAGCCGCCCAGCGCCTGCTCCAGGGCGTCGTGGAACAGCCGCGCGCCCACCACGTACAGCTCGGGCAGCCCCCGGGCGCCGGTGGAGAACAGCAGCTTCCCGAAGGGCGCGAGCTCAAGGATCTCCGCGAGCACGGCGGCGGCCCGCACCCCCGTGTGGGCGAGGGCCGGGCCGAGGTCGGCGTACACATGCGGGTGGACGCTCGCCAGATGGGCGACCTGCCGGTGGTACGGATAGCCGTGCAGCAGCACCAGATCCGTGCCGAGGCCTGTCGCCGCAGCGATGAAGTCACCGAGCAGCAGCGGGTCGCTCACGCCGATGTGCAGCTGGAGCGGGCGCCCGGTGGCGACCGCGTTCCACAGGAGGTGGCGCCGGAGCACCGGATCGGTGAGCCTGCCCCCGACCTGGCGGCCCGCCAGCCAGCGCCCGGCGGCACCGCGGACCTCACCGGGTCCTGGCGGGTCGGCTGCCGGTGCGATTCCCTGCTCCAGCGGAGCGACCGCGGTGAAGGCGACCGCGGAACCGGCCGCTCCGTGCACGGCCTCGGCCAGATTGGCGAGGAAGGACTCGACGGTGCCAGAGGTGTCGGCGACCTGCTCGGCGAGCAGTTCCAGACGGACGGTCTCGTGGGCCTCGGCCGCGCCCGCCGCCGCCATCTCCTGCGGCCTCATGAGGTCACCCGGCAGCCCGGTGTCCACCAGAAAGGTGGTGATCCCGCTGCCGCGCAGCAGCCGTCTCCCCACCTCCAGCACGCCGAGTTCCCGGCGGCGGGCCAGGTAGCGGGCGGGCGGGCAGTGCGGTTCGAGGTCGAGCAGCGGCGGACACCAGCGCCGTACGGCGAAGCCGGTCTGGGTGTCGAAGAAGGTGGTGCCGGGGGCGGGCGGCCCCGGAGTCCTGCCGAGGTACGCCTCGAAGGTGCCGAGGCCGAGTTCCGTCCGGAGCACTCCGTGGCAGTACTGGTCCACCAGGGAAGGTGTCTCGATCATCCGGGGCCTCCGCTTCGGACTGTTCTCCTTCAGTCCTAACGGGAGAAGGCACCCTCAGGTGTTGCCCTCAGCCGGTGCCCTCAGCTGTTGCCCGAGCCACCGAGCTGGATGCCCGCCATCCGCTTCCACTCGTACGGGCCGGTGCGGACCTTGGCCGCGAACTCCCCGTCGAAGGATTCGTGGACGGTGACCCCGGCCTTCTCGGCGGCGCTCTGCGCCATGGCGTACGACGGGGCCATCAGGTCACCCCAGTCGCCGTCCTCGCCCACCAGCACGATGCGGGCCCCGCGCCGTCCGATGTACGCGAGCTGCGCCTCGGCGCCGCCGTGCGCCCGGCCGAAGGCCTGGATCTGCTTGGCGAGCCTGGCCGTCCTGCGCTCGGCCCTGGCGTCGTGCTTCTCGTCAGCGTTCTCGTCAACCTGAGTCTCTGCCATGGCCGCACACTACTCGCGAGTAGGAGCGGGGGCGACGGTCGGGTGACGTGGTGTGGGCCACTGACGCGCCGGCCCCGACGCGGACAGCTAGCGCAGGAAGGGGTCCACCGCGACGGCCACGAAGAGCAGCGACACATAGGTGATGGACCAGTGGAACAGCCGCATCTCCTTGAGCTTGACGCCCGTGACGCCGTTGTTGGCCCGCGACCGCAGCGCGTGCGCCTCCCGGAGCCAGAAGCCGCCCGCGAGCACGGCCACCACGGTGTAGAGCCAGCCGGTGTAACCGAGCGGGGTCAGCAGCAGCGAGACGGCGACCATCACCCAGCTGTAGATCACGATCTGCCGGGCCACGACCTGGTTGGTCGCGATGACGGGCAGCATCGGGACACCGGCGCGCGCGTAGTCGTCCTTGACCTTCATGGACAGCGGCCAGTAGTGCGGCGGCGTCCAGAAGAACATGACGAGGAAGAGGATGACCGGGGCCCACGACATCGAGTCGGTGACGGACGACCAGCCGATGAGCACCGGCATGCAGCCCGCGATGCCGCCCCAGACGATGTTCTGCGAGGTACGGCGCTTGAGGATCATCGTGTAGATGACGACGTAGAAGAGGAGTGCGCCCAGCGAGAGCGCCGCCGACAGCCAGTTGACGAGCAGGCCGAACCACAGCGTGGAGAACACGGCGAGCGTGAAGGCGAAGACCAGGCACTCGCGCGGGGACACCATTCCGGTGATCAGCGGGCGCTGCGACGTGCGGTCCATCACGGCGTCGATGTCGCGGTCGATGTACATGTTGAACGCGTTGGCGCCGCCGGCGGACAGATATCCGCCCACGCAGGTCACCAGAACGAGCCACAGATTGGGGACGCCCTGCTTCGCCAGGAACATCACCGGAACGGTGGTGATCAGCAGCAGTTCGATGATCCGCGGCTTGGTCAGCGCCACAAAAGCCTTGACACGGGCCCCGAATGGCCGACGGGCCCCCGGGCTGGGAGTCAGGACGACCCCTGCGGGTCGGGACTCGACGGCCGTCACGTACACCCCTGACAGAGAATTTCCCAGCAAGTTCCGGCCGTGAAGGCGCGGTAAAGACTTGCGCGTACCACGCCACTCTAAACGCTGCCCCTACGTCGCCCTCCCCGGGGGTGGGGTCGTGTTGAGGCCGTTGCCCGCACCCGGGATGCATGGGGAGAACCGTCTTCCGACGGGCGAACCGACGCGCCCGACCGCACCCTGGGAAGTGTCTGTCTTCCGCCGCGGGGAACTCGAAAAGACGGGCGTTGCCACAGGGGTAGGCTCGACAACGCCCGGACACATCGACCGTCACCGGGAAACACATATCTGGAGAGGAGCCCTGACCCAGGGTGAGCACCAAGCCGACCACCACTGATTTCGAGTGGACCGAAACGGACCAGCGGGCCGTCGACACCGCCCGCGTTCTGGCCGCGGACGCCGTACAGAAGGTCGGCAACGGCCATCCCGGTACGGCCATGAGCCTGGCCCCGGCCGCGTACACCCTCTTCCAGAAGGTGATGCGCCACGACCCCGCCGACCCCGAGTGGGCCGGCCGTGACCGGTTCGTCCTCTCCGCGGGCCACTCGTCGCTGACCCTGTACACCCAGCTCTACCTGGCCGGGTTCGGCCTGGAGCTGGACGACCTCAAGGCGTTCCGCACCTGGGGCTCGAAGACCCCGGGGCACCCGGAGTACGGGCACACCGCCGGTGTCGAGACCACCACCGGCCCGCTGGGCCAGGGTGTCGCCAACGCGGTGGGCATGGCCATGGCCGCCCGCTACGAGCGCGGTCTCTTCGACCCGGAGGCGGCCCCCGGCACCTCCCCGTTCGACCACTTCGTCTACGCGATCGCCGGCGACGGCTGCCTCCAGGAGGGCATCTCCGCGGAGGCGTCCTCGCTCGCGGGCCACCAGAAGCTCGGCAACCTCGTCCTGCTGTGGGACGACAACCACATCTCCATCGAGGGTGACACCGAGACCGCGGTCTCGGAGGACACCTGCGCGCGGTACGAGGCGTACGGCTGGCACGTCCAGCGCGTCGCGCCCCAGGCGAACGGCGACCTCGACCCGGCGGCCCTGTACGCGGCGATCGAGGCGGCCAAGGCCGAGACCGGGCGCCCTTCGTTCATCGCGATGCGCTCGATCATCGCCTGGCCCGCCCCGCACGCCCAGAACACCGAGGCCGCGCACGGCTCGGCGCTCGGCGACGAAGAGGTCGCCGCGACCAAGAAGGTCCTCGGGTTCGACCCGGAGAAGTCCTTCGAGGTGTCCGACGAGGTCGTGGCGCACACCCGCGCGGCGCTCGACCGCGGCCGTGAGGCCAAGGGCGAGTGGGAGAAGACCCTCGCCGCCTGGCGCACCGCCAACCCGGAGCGTGCCGCGGAGTTCGACCGGATCAGCGCGGGCGAGCTGCCCGCGGGCTGGACGGACCACCTCCCCGCGTTCGAGGCCGGTCAGCCGGTCGCCACGCGCGCCGCTTCCGGCAAGGTGCTCCAGGCACTGGGCGGGATCGTTCCCGAGCTGTGGGGCGGCTCCGCCGACCTCGCGGGCTCGAACAACACCACCATCGACAAGACGTCGTCGTTCCTGCCGGCGGGCAACCCGCTGCCGGGCGCCGACCCGTACGGCCGCACGGTCCACTTCGGCATCCGCGAGCACTCCATGGCCGCGGCCATGAACGGCATCGCGCTGCACGGCCACACCCGTATCTACGGCGGCACCTTCCTGGTGTTCTCCGACTACATGCGTAACGCGGTCCGGCTCTCCGCTCTGATGCACCTGCCGGTCACCTACGTATGGACGCACGACTCGATCGGTCTCGGCGAGGACGGCCCGACGCACCAGCCGGTGGAGCACCTGGCCTCGCTGCGTGCCATCCCCGGTCTGAACGTCGTCCGCCCCGCGGACGCCAACGAGACCGTGATCGCCTGGCGCGAGATCCTCCAGCGCCACACCAAGGAGTTCGGCAAGGGCGCCCCGCACGGCCTGGCGCTGACCCGTCAGGGTGTGCCGACGTACGAGGCGAACGAGGACGCGGCCAAGGGCGGTTACGTCCTCCTCGACGCCGAGGGCGGCGACGCCCGGGTCGTGCTGATCGGCACCGGCTCCGAGGTCCACCTGGCCGTGCAGGCGCGCGAGCAGCTCCAGGCCGCGGGGATCCCGACCCGGGTGGTCTCGATGCCCTCGGTCGAGTGGTTCGAGGAGCAGGACCAGGCCTACCGCGACTCGGTGCTGCCGCCGGCCGTCAAGGCGCGGGTGGCGGTCGAGGCCGGTATCGGTCTGACCTGGCACCGCTTCGTGGGTGACGCGGGACGGATCGTGTCGCTGGAGCACTTCGGTGCGTCCGCCGACGCCAAGGTCCTGTTCCGCGAGTTCGGCTTCACCGCCGAGGCCGTGGCCGCCGCTGCCCGGGAATCTCTCGAAGCCGCCGCACGCTGACGCTTCTATACAGACAAGTAGGAGATGCAACTCTCATGACAGACGCACTCAAGCGCCTCTCCGACGCAGGCGTCGCGATCTGGCTCGACGACCTTTCGCGCAAGCGCATCACGTCCGGCAACCTCGCCGAGCTGATCGACCAGCAGCACGTGGTGGGTGTCACCACCAACCCGTCGATCTTCCAGAAGGCGATCTCCCAGGGCGACGGTTACGACCAGCAGCTCACGGACCTCGCGGCCCGCAAGGTCACCGTCGAGGAAGCCATCCGCATGATCACGACGGCGGACGTCCGGGACGCGGCCGACATCCTGCGCCCGGTCTTCGACGCCACGCAGGGCCAGGACGGCCGGGTCTCCATCGAGGTCGACCCGCGTCTCGCGCACCACACCACGGCCACCATCGCCGAGGCCAAGCAGCTCGCCTGGCTGGTGGACCGCCCGAACACGCTCATCAAGATCCCGGCGACGAAGGCGGGCCTGCCCGCCATCACCGAGACCATCGGCCGGGGCATCAGCGTCAACGTCACGCTGATCTTCTCGCTGGAGCGCTACCGCGCGGTCATGGACGCCTACCTGGCGGGTCTGGAGAAGGCCAAGGCCGCGGGCCTGGACCTCTCGAAGATCCACTCGGTCGCCTCCTTCTTCGTGTCCCGGGTGGACACCGAGATCGACAAGCGGCTGGACGCCCTGGGCACCGACGAGGCCAAGGCACTCAAGGGCAAGGCCGCCGTCGCCAACGCGCGTCTCGCGTACGAGGCGTACGAGGAGGTCTTCTCCTCCGACCGCTGGACCGCGCTCGACAAGGCGCAGGCCAACAAGCAGCGTCCGCTGTGGGCCTCGACCGGTGTCAAGGACCCGTCGTACCGGGACACGATGTACGTCGTGGACCTGGTCGCGCCCAACACGGTGAACACCATGCCGGAGGCGACGCTCGACGCGACCGCCGACCACGGCGAGGTCACCGGCAACACCGTCTCCGGCACCTACGAGCAGGCTCGCGCCGACCTCGGTGCGGTGGAGAAGCTCGGGATCTCGTACGACGATGTCGTACAGGTCCTGGAGGACGAGGGCGTCGAGAAGTTCGAGGCCTCCTGGATCGACCTGCTCAAGTCCACTGAGGCAGAGCTCGCACGCCTCGCCCCTTCGGAGGGCTGAAACCTTGTCAAGCAGCAACCCGCTGCGTGACGCTGCGGACCGACGGCTCCCGCGTATCGCGGGGCCGTCGGGCCTGGTCATTTTTGGCGTCACGGGTGATTTGTCCCGTAAAAAGCTGATGCCCGCCGTCTACGACCTGGCCAATCGCGGCCTGCTGCCGCCGGGCTTCTCGCTCATCGGCTTCGCGCGCCGCGACTGGGAGGACGAGGACTTCGCCCAGGTCGTCCACGACTCGGTCAAGGAACACGCGCGCACGCCCTTCCGCGAGGAGGTCTGGCAGCAGCTGATCCAGGGCATGCGCTTCGTCCAGGGCGACTTCGACGACGACACCGCGTTCGCCACGCTCAAGTCGACCATCGAGGAGCTCGACAAGCAGCAGGGCACCGGAGGCAACTTCGCCTTCTACCTGTCCGTGCCGCCGAAGTTCTTCCCCAAGGTCGTCCAGCAGCTCAAGAAGCACGGGCTGGCCGACCAGCGGGACGGATCCTGGCGCCGCGCGGTCATCGAGAAGCCGTTCGGCCACGACCTGAAGAGCGCCCAGGAGCTCAACAAGGTCGTGCACGAGGTCTTCCCGCCGCACGAGGTCTTCCGGATCGACCACTACCTCGGCAAGGAGACCGTCCAGAACATCCTGGCGCTCCGCTTCGCCAACACCCTCTTCGAACCCATCTGGAACCGGTCCTATGTCGACCACGTCCAGATCACCATGGCCGAGGACATCGGCATCGGCGGCCGGGCCGGGTACTACGACGGCATCGGCGCGGCCCGTGACGTCATCCAGAACCACCTGCTCCAGCTGCTCGCGCTGACCGCGATGGAGGAGCCCGCCTCCTTCGACGCCCAGGCGCTGGTGGCCGAGAAGACCAAGGTCCTCGGTGCCGTCAGGCTGCCCAAGGACCTCGGCAAGGAGACCGTACGCGGTCAGTACGCCGCGGGCTGGCAGGGCGGCGAGCAGGCCGTCGGCTACCTCCAGGAAGACGGCATCGACCCCAGGTCGACGACCGACACCTACGCCGCGGTGCGGCTGGAGATCGACAACCGCCGCTGGGCGGGCGTCCCCTTCTACCTGCGTACCGGCAAGCGGCTGGGCCGTCGCGTCACCGAGATCGCGGTCGTCTTCCAGCGCGCGCCGCACTCCCCCTTCGACCACACGGCGACGGAGGAGCTGGGCCAGAACGCGATCGTCATCCGGGTGCAGCCCGACGAGGGCATCACGATGCGGTTCGGGTCCAAGGTGCCCGGCACCTCGATGGAGATCCGCGACGTGTCGATGGACTTCGCGTACGGCGAGTCCTTCACGGAGTCCAGCCCTGAGGCGTACGAGCGGCTCATCCTCGATGTGCTGCTCGGCGACTCGAACCTCTTCCCGCGCCTGGAGGAGGTCGAGCTGTCCTGGCGGATCCTCGACCCGATCGAGGAGTACTGGGACACCCACGGCAAGCCCGCACAGTACGAGTCGGGCACCTGGGGACCGGCCGAGGCGGACGAAATGCTCGCACGCGAAGGACGGAGCTGGCGTCGCCCATGAAAATCGATCTGACGGAAACCACGGCCAGCAAGGTCAACAAGGCACTGGTGGAGGGGCGTCGCGCGGTCGGCACCCCCGCCGTCGGCATGGTGCTGACCCTCGTCATCGTCACCGACGAGGAGAACGCCTACGACGCGCTGAAGGCGGCCAACGAAGCGTCGCGCGAGCACCCCTCGCGCATGCTGGTCGTCGTCAAACGCGCCTCCCGCTCGCCCCGTGACCGGGCCACGGCCCGGCTCGACGCCGAGATCAGGGTCGGTGCGGACGCGGGCACCGGCGAGACGGTCGTCCTGCGGATGTACGGCGAGGTGCTGCACCACGCCCAGTCGGTGGTCCTGCCGCTGCTGCTGCCGGATGCACCCGTGGTGGTCTGGTGGCCGGTGAACGCGCCGCTCGACCCGGCCAAGGACCCGCTCGGCGCGCTGGCCCAGCGCCGGGTCACCGACTCGTACGCGGCCGAGCAGCCCATCAACGAGCTGTCCGCCCGCGCCGCCGCCTACACCCCGGGCGACACGGACCTGGCCTGGTCGCGCATCACCCCCTGGCGCTCGATGCTCGCCGCGGCGCTCGACCAGGTGCCGAGCCGGGTGACCGGGGTCGAGGTGGAGGGTGAGGAGTTCAACCCGAGCTGTGAGCTGCTCGCGATGTGGCTCGCCGACCGTCTCGACGTGCCGGTGATCCGCTCCGTGTCGGCCGGCCCCGGCCTCACCGCCGTACGGATGCAGACGGACCACGGCGAGATCGTGCTGGACCGCCCGGACGGCTCGCTGGCCACCCTCTGCATGGCGGGCCAGCCGGACCGCGCGGTGGCGCTGAAGCGCCGGGAGACCTCGGAGCTGCTCGCGGAGGAGCTGCGCAGGCTGGACCCGGACGACACCTATGCGGCGGCGCTGAAGTTCGGCGTGGACCGGCTTGCCGAGCCCGCGCCGAAGAGCGCCGCGTCCGGGAGCGCGCCCGCCGTGGACGATGCTCCGAAGGCCGCTCCTGCGTCGAAGAAGGCGCCGGCCAAGAAGGCGGCGTCGAAGTGAGTGCTCCGCAGCTCGTCGTCCACCGCGACAAGGAGCTGATGGCGCAGGCCGCGGCGGCCCGGCTGATCACCAAGATCGTGGACGCCCAGGCCGCCCGCGGCTCCGCCTCGGTGGTGCTCACCGGTGGGCGCAACGGCAACGGGCTGCTCGCGGCCCTCGCCGAGGCGCCCGCCCGGGACGCCGTCGACTGGTCGCGGATCGACCTGTGGTGGGGCGACGAGCGTTTCCTCCCGGAGGGCGACCCGGAACGGAACATCACCCAGGCCCGAGCGGCGCTGCTCGACTCGGTGGGTGTGGACCCCGCGCGGGTGCACGCCATGGCCGCTTCGGACGGTCCGCACGGCAGCGACGTGGAGGCCGCCGCCGCGGCGTACGCCGCGGAGCTGGCCACTGCCGCCGGTCCCGGGGACCACGGCGGGGTTCCGGCGTTCGACGTGCTGATGCTCGGGGTGGGCCCGGACGCGCACGTGGCCTCGCTCTTCCCCGAACTCCCGGCCGTACGGGAGTCCGTGCGCACGGTCGTCGGTGTGCACGGCGCACCCAAGCCCCCGCCCACCCGCATCTCGCTGACGCTGCCCGCCATCCGGGCGGCACACGAGGTGTGGCTGCTCGCCGCGGGCGAGGACAAGGCCGGGGCCGCGGCCCTCGCACTGTCCGGGACCGGGGAGATCCAGGCCCCGGCCGCGGGCGCGTACGGCCTCAGCAGGACACTGTGGCTGCTCGACTCGGCAGCGGCTTCCCAGCTGCCGCCGCAGCTCTACTCACCGGCCACGGCCTAGCACCGCGTACATGGGACCGGCCCGCACCCTTGAGGGGGTGCGGGCCGGTCTCTTTTGCCAAGCGGCAGGTCAACGACCGCGCAGGGTGCGGTACGTGGAGATCAGCGCGGCGGTGGAGCTGTCCAGCTGCTCGTCGGCTCCGGCCTCGCTTCCGCTTCCGCTTCCGCTTTCGGTGAGGAGCGGCTCGATCTTCTTGGCGAGGACCTTGCCGAGCTCGACGCCCCACTGGTCGAAGGAGTCGATGTTCCAGATGGCGCCCTGGACGAACACCTTGTGCTCGTAGAGCGCGATCAGCTGGCCCAGCACGGACGGGGTGAGCGTGTCCGCGAGGATCGTCGTCGTCGGGTGGTTGCCCCGGAACGTCTTGTGCGGGACGAGCTCCTCGGCAACGCCTTCCGCCCGTACCTCGTCGGGCGTCTTGCCGAAGGCGAGGGCCTGGGTCTGGGCGAAGAAGTTCGCCATGAGCAGGTCGTGCTGGGCCTCCAGCCCGGACGTCAGGTCGTCGACGGGCCTGGCGAAGCCGATGAAGTCCGCCGGGACGACCTTGGTGCCCTGGTGCAGCAACTGGTAGTACGCGTGCTGGCCGTTGGTGCCCGGCGTGCCCCAGACCACCGGTCCGGTCTGCCAGTCGACCGGATTGCCCTGGCGGTCCACGGACTTGCCGTTGGACTCCATGTCCAACTGCTGGAGGTAGGCGGTGAACTTGGAGAGGTAGTGCGAGTACGGCAGGACCGCGTGCGACTGCGCGTCGAAGAACGCGCCGTACCAGACGCCCAGCAGGCCGAGCAGGAGCGGGATGTTCTCCTCGGGCGGGGCGGTGCGGAAGTGCTCGTCGACCTGGTGGAATCCGTCCAGCATCTGCCGGAAGCGGTCGGGGCCGATCGCGATCATCAGCGAGAGGCCGATGGCCGAGTCGTACGAGTACCGTCCGCCGACCCAGTCCCAGAACTCGAACATGTTGGCCGTGTCGATGCCGAAGTCCGCGACCTTCTCCGCGTTCGTCGACAGGGCCACGAAGTGCTTCGCCACCGCGTCCTCACCGGCCCGCAGATTCGTCAGCAGCCAGTTGCGCGCGGACGTCGCGTTGGTGATGGTCTCAATGGTGGTGAAGGTCTTGGACGCGATGACGAACAGCGTCTCCGCCGGGTCCAAGTCCCTTACGGCCTCGTGCAGATCGGCACCGTCGACGTTGGAGACGAAGCGGACCTGCAGCTCGCGGTCGGTGAACGAGCGCAGCGCCTCGTACGCCATCGCGGGGCCGAGGTCCGAACCGCCGATGCCGATGTTGACGACGGTCCTGATGCGCTTGCCGGTGTGACCGGTCCACTCGCCCGACCTGACCCTGTCGGCGAAGGCGGCCATCTTGTCGAGCACGGCGTGCACGGCCGGCACGACGTTCTCCCCGTCCACCTCGACGACCGCGTCGCGCGGAGCGCGGAGCGCGGTGTGCAGCACCGCGCGGTCCTCGGTGGTGTTGATCTTCTCGCCGCGGAACATCGCGTCGCGCAGCTCGGCGACCCCGGCGGCAGCGGCCAGCTCACGGAGCAGGCCGAGTGTCTCGTCGGTCACCAAGTGCTTGGAGTAGTCGAGATACAGATCGCCCGCCCGGAGGGTGTATGCGGTCCCTCGCGCCGGATCCCTGTCGAACAGCTCCCGCAGACGCGTGTCGCCCAGCTGCTCCCGGTGCTTGCCCAGTGCGGTCCACTCGGGCATCTGGTTGAGCCTGGTACGGCCTTCTGCGTTCATCTCGGACATCGGTCCATTCTTCTCGTACCTGCGTACATGCCCCGCTGCACATCCAACCTAATTGATCTGACGTGCGAGTGACGCTACGGCAGCCGCGAAGAGCGCCGCTGCGAGAAGTGCCGGGGTGTTCAGCCCCCACGCGGCGGCCACCGCACCGCCCAGCAGCGCACCCAGAGGGGCTCCGCCGGTCGACAGCGTACGGAAGGCGGCGCTGATCCTGCCCACCATGGCTTCCGGGCTGCGCTGCTGCATCAGCGTGACCTGGTTGACGTTCCACAGCATTCCGCACGCCCCGAACAGGGCCAGCGCGGCGACCGTCACCCAGAGCTCCCGGACGCTCCCGACGGCGACCAGACAGCCGGTCTGGACGCTTCCGGCCAGGAAGACGCTCCGGACGCGCCCGACGCGCAGGGACACCCGGCGGGACAGCAGCCCGCCCGCCAGACTGCCCGCCCCGACCGCGGTGAGGGCCGCCGCATAGCCGCTGTGCCCGGCGCCGAGCCATCCGGTGACGTCCAGGACCAGAGTGGCGATCAGCGCGCCCATGCCGATGTTGCACAGCATGGTGGCGATGCACAGCGCTCTCAGCATCCCGTCGCGCCACAGCACCCGTATGCCTTCGGCGATGTCGCTCCGCAGGGTGCGGCCCGTGGCCCTGGGCGGCCGGTCGGGCGCGGCCGTCCGCAGCGAGGCGACCAGACCCGCCGCGAGGACGTAGCTGACGGCGTCCGCACCGTACGGCGCCGCCGCCCCGGCCACCAGGAGCGCCGGCACCAGGGGCGCGGCCAGGAAACCGCCGACGATCTGCTGACCGGTCATCAGCCGCGCGTTGGCACTGCCCAGCGCCTCAGGCGGGACGAGTTGGGGCAGCAGGGCGGTCGCCGCGTTGTCGAAGAGCGTCTGGAGTGTGGTGAGCGCGAAGGCCAGGGCGATCAACAGGGCCATCGACGCGTGCCCCAGCGCGACCGTCACCGCGAAGGCGGCCATCAGCACGCCCCGCACCACATCGACGCCCCACATCGCCCGCCGCTGGTCCACCCGGTCGGCGACCGCGCCACCCAGCAGCCCGAACAGCAGCCACGGCAGATATCCGCAGGCCGTCACCAGGGACACCAGCACCGGATCCCGGGTCAGCGACGCGGCGAGCAGCGGCATCGCCGCCGTACGCAGCGAGTCCCCGAACTTCGAGACGACGGCCGCCGTCCAGAGACGGCCGAACCCGCCACGCCAGGCCGGAGCGCATACCTGCGCGGCTGCGTCGGCCATCACAACTTCCCTGCCGGGTCCACCGGTTGACGTTCCATGGTGAAGACCGTAGACGGCACCACTGACAACGCGGTCCGACCGTGCGGTCCGGCAACGCGGTCCGGCCGGACACCCCGAGAGGGTCCGGCCGGAATTCATACGGTTAGATCTCGCCCCGCAGTTTCGCCAGGGCCTCGGCGAGAATCGCCTCGCCGTCCTCGTCGCTGCGCCGCTCCCGTACGTACGCGAGGTGCGTCTTGTACGGCTCGGTGCGCGGCGGGTCCGGCGGATTCTCGCTGTCCTGACCGGCGGGGAACCCACAGCGCGGGCAGTCCCAAGTCTCCGGAACCTGTGCGTCGTGGGCGAAGCTCGGCTGCGTCTCGTGCCCGTTCGAGCACCAGAAGGAGATGCGGAGGCGCGGCGCGGACTCGCCCCGCTCGGCCTCCCCCATCGGCCCCGCTCCGACCCGGCTTCCCCGGATCGCGTTGCCACTTGCCACGGTCGTAACTCCCTGCGTGATGGTGCTCGAAGATGCCCCAGTCTACGTAAGGCCCAACGCGCGTCCAGTGATTGGAGTTACACCCCCGCACCGGAACGCGGGGGCACGGAAGCGGACGGTCAGTTCTTCAGCTTCATCAGCAGACCGAGCACGACGATGCACACGAACCACAGCAGGCCGAGCACCACGGTGATGCGGTCGAGGTTGCGCTCGGCGACCGAGGAGCCGCCGACGGACGACTGCATGCCACCACCGAACATGTCGGAGAGGCCGCCGCCCTTCCCCTTGTGCATCAGCACCAGCAGCATCAGCAGCAGGCTGAAGACGATCAGGGCGATCGAGAACCCCAGAATCACGGCTGGACCAACTTCCTCGGAACTCTAAACGGACGACGGGGCCGGACGGCTGCTGCCAGCCGTCTCGGCCCCGCAAGGGTACGACGGATCCGCGCTACCGCATACTCACTGGTCGCGGAACCGGACGATCTTGACGAACTCGTCGGCGTCGAGCGCCGCGCCACCGATCAGCGCACCGTCCACATCGGGCTGCGCCATGATCGCGGCGACGTTCCCGGACTTGACGGAGCCGCCGTACTGGATGCGGACCTTGTCGGCCAGCTCCTGCGAGTACAGCTCGGCCAGCCGCCCGCGGATCGCGCCGCAGACCTCCTGGGCGTCCTCGGGGGTGGCGACCTCGCCGGTGCCGATCGCCCAGACCGGCTCGTACGCGATCACGATCGACTCGGCCTCGTCGGCCGGGATGTCCTTGAGCCCGCCGTCGAGCTGCTTCAGCGTGTACTCGACCTGCTGTCCGGCCTTGCGGATGTCCAGGCCCTCACCGACGCACAGGATCGGGGTGATGCCGTACTTGAACGCGGCCTTGACCTTGGCGTTGCAGAGCTCGTCGCTCTCCTCGTGGTACTGACGGCGCTCGCTGTGGCCGACGGCCACGTAGCTGCACTTCAGCTTGGCCAGCATCGGGCCCGAGATCTCGCCGGTGTACGCGCCGGAGTCGTGCGCCGAGATGTCCTGGGCGCCGTACTTGATCTTGAGCTTGTCCCCGTCGACCAGGGTCTGGACGGACCGCAGGTCGACGAAGGGCGGCAGGACCGCCACCTCGACCGCGTCGTAGTCCTTGTCCGTGAGCGCGAAGGACAGCTTCTGGACGTGCGCGATGGCCTCGAGGTGGTTGAGGTTCATCTTCCAGTTGCCCGCCATCAGCGGGGTGCGGGTGCTCTGATTCGTCATGAGGGTGTCAGTTCTCCAGTGCGGCGAGGCCGGGAAGCGTCTTGCCTTCGAGGTATTCGAGGCTCGCGCCGCCACCGGTCGAGATATGTCCGAATTTGTTCTCGTCGAAGCCCAGGATGCGGACCGCGGCGGCCGAGTCGCCACCGCCGACGACGGTGAAGGCGGGGCTGTCGAGGAGTGCCTGCGCGACGGCCCGGGTGCCGTCCGCGTAGTCGGGGTGCTCGAAGACGCCCATCGGGCCGTTCCAGAAGACGGTGGCCGCGTCGGCGAGCTTCGATGCGTACAGCTTGTCGGTCTCGGGGCCGTTGTCCAGCCCCATCTGTCCGGCCGGGATGGCGTCCGCGGGGACCGTCTGGGGGTGGGTCGGCGCCTTGGCCTTGAGGTCCGGGAACTGCGCGGAGACCACGACGTCGACGGGGAGCACGAACTCCACGCCCTTCTCCTTCGCGCGCTGCAGGTACTCCAGCACCACCGGGATCTGGTCTTCCTGGAGCAGCGAGCTGCCGACCTCGTGGCCCTGGGCCTTGAGGAAGGTGTACGCCATGCCGCCGCCGATGAGGATGCGGTCGGCCCGCTCCAGGAGGTGGTCGATGACGCCGAGCTTGTCGGAGACCTTGGCACCGCCGAGGACCACCGCGTACGGGCGCTGGACGTCGGAGGTCAGCTTCTTGAGGACGCCGACCTCGGTGGCGATGAGGTAGCCGGCGGCGTGCGGCAGGCGCGCCGGGAGGTCGAAGACCGAGGCGTGCTTGCGGTGCACCGCGCCGAAGCCGTCGCCGACGTAGAGATCGGCGAGGCCGGCGAGCTGGTCGGCGAAGGCGCCGCGCTCGGCGTCGTCCTTGGAGGTCTCACCGGCGTTGAAGCGGAGGTTCTCGATGACGGCGATCTGGCCGTCGGCGAGAGCGGCGACCGTGGCGCGGGCGGACTCGCCGACGGTGTCGGTCGCGAACGCGACGTCGGTGCCGAGGAGTTCACCGAGGCGCGCGGCGACGGGTGCGAGCGAGAACGCCGGGTCCGGGGCACCCTTCGGGCGGCCCAGGTGGGAGGCGACGACGACACGTGCGCCCGCCTCGGCGAGCTTGGACACCGTCGGCAGGACGGCGCGGATGCGGCCGTCGTCGGTGATGGTGGTGCCGGAGAGCGGCACATTGAGGTCGGCGCGGACGAATACCCGCTTGCCCGCGACCCCTTCGGCGAGAAGTTCGTCGATGGTCTTCATGAGTTCCTGGACTCCTTGGAAGATCTGGACAGGCGACGGGGCCCGGACCGCGCGTCGTTGCGCAGTCCGAGCCCCGTGCTCACATCGAGGTGCCTACCGGCCCGTGATCAGAGCTGGTTGCCGACGAAGACCGTGAGGTCGACCAGACGGTTGGAGTAGCCCCACTCGTTGTCGTACCAGCCGATGACCTTCACGCTCTTGCCCTGGACCATGGTCAGGGAGGAGTCGAAGGTGCAGGACGCCGGCCAGTTGACGATGTCCGAGGAGACGATCGGGTCCTCGGTGTAGTCGAGGAGGCCCTTGAGCTGGCCCTCGGAGGCCTTCTGGAACGCGGCGTTCACCTCGTCCTTGGTGACCTCGCGCTCCAGCTCGATGACCAGGTCGGTCACGGAGCCGGTCGGGACCGGGACGCGCATCGCGATGCCGTCGAGCTTGCCCTCGAGCTCCGGGATGACCAGCGCGGTGGCCTTGGCGGCACCCGTGGTGGTCGGAATGATGTTCTCGGCGGCGGCGCGGGCGCGGCGCAGGTCCGAGTGCGGGTAGTCAAGGATGCGCTGGTCGTTGGTGTACGCGTGGACCGTCGTCATCATGCCCTTGACGATGCCGAAGTTCTCCAGGAGAACCTTGGCCATCGGCGCCACGCAGTTGGTGGTGCAGGAGGCGTTGGAGATGACGTTGTGCTTTGCCGCGTCGTACTTGTCCTGGTTGACGCCCATCACAATGGTGATGTCCTCGCCCTTGGCCGGAGCCGAGATGAGGACCTTCTTGGCGCCGCCCGCAATGTGCTTCTCGGCATCGGCCTTCTTGGTGAAGAAACCGGTCGACTCGATGACGATGTCGACTCCCAGCTCACCCCAGGGGATGTCGGCCGGGTTGCGCTCGGACAGCACCTTGATGGTGTGGCCGTCAACGGTGATGGTGTCTGCGGTGTGCGAGACCTCGGCCTTGAGACGGCCCAGAATCGTGTCGTACTTCAGCAGATGCGCGGTGGTCGCAGTGTCACCCAGGTCGTTGACAGCCACGATCTCGATGTCTGCACCCTGCTCCAGCAGCGCGCGGAAGTAGTTACGACCGATGCGGCCAAAGCCGTTGATGCCTACGCGGATCGTCACGAACTCGATCTCCTCGTTGGTACGCCGGGTTTCGACGCCACGGCGAGATGTATGGGATGTCCCCGACCGCTTCCGACCCTACCTCTCGAAAGGCCTCAGGGTCATATCGAACGGCACCGTAAGGGATTCCGGACCTGACCCCGGCACCTGTACCGACCAGTAAAAACGTCGTGGCTCATACGACGGTGCCGGTACCCATATGGGCACCGGCACCGATCAGTTGGCCGTTGCGGGAAGGCCGGGTGAATTCAGCGGATTCAGCCGACGAGGCTGTCGTCCATCTCTTCGGAGAGGGTCGACTCCGTGCCGGGAATTCCCAGATCCTGTGCCCGCTTGTCCGCCATCGCCAGCAGCCTGCGGATCCGCCCGGCCACCGCGTCCTTGGTCAGCGGCGGATCGGCGAGCGCGCCCAGCTCCTCCAGCGACGCCTGCTTGTGCTCCATCCGCAGCCGCCCTGCCGCCGCGAGATGCTCGGGGACCTCGTCGGCGAGGATCTCCAGCGCGCGCCCCACCCGGGCCCCGGCGGCGACCGCGGCCCGCGCCGAGCGGCGCAGGTTGGCGTCGTCGAAGTTGGCGAGGCGGTTGGCGGTGGCGCGGACCTCGCGGCGCATCCGCCGCTCCTCCCAGGCCAGTACGGACTCGTGGGCGCCGAGCCGGGTCAGCAGCGCGCCGATCGCGTCCCCGTCCCGGACGACGACCCGGTCCACGCCCCGCACCTCGCGGGCCTTGGACGCGATCTGGAGCCTGCGGGCCGCGCCCACCAGCGCCAGGGCCGCCTCGGGCCCCGGGCAGGTCACCTCCAGCGAGGAGGAACGGCCGGGCTCGGTGAGCGAGCCGTGCGCCAGGAAAGCACCCCGCCAGGCCGCCTCGGCGTCACAGGTGGCCCCCGAGACCACCTGCGGGGGCAGTCCGCGGATGGGACGGCCCCGGCCGTCCACCAGGCCTGTCTGGCGTGCCAGCTGGTCGCCGCCTGCCACGACCCGTACGACGTAGCGGCTGCCTCTGCGCAGACCGCCGGGTGCCATCACGATCAGTTCGGAGTTGTGTCCGAAGATCTCCAGGACGTCCCGCTTGAGCCGGCGCGCCGCCATCGCGGTGTCCAGCTCCGCCTCGATCACAATCCGCCCGCTCACCAGGTGCAGCCCGCCGGCGAACCGAAGAATCGCCGAAACCTCCGCCTTCCTGCAGCAGGTCCGGGTGACGGGGAGCCGGGAAATTTCGTCCTTCACCGCTGCCGTCATCGCCATGGGCCGATCCTTCCATGCATCCGAAAAATACGGTCGTACGCGGCGGCCAGCAGCTCCCGGTCATGTGTCGGGGAGCCGTCGGGCGAGGCCACGGGCGCCAGCTCGACCGCCGCACCGAGCCCTTGGGCGGCTTCGGCGAGACTTGAGCGGTCGGGCACGGCGGCCTCGTCGGCCAGCACCACGTCCAGGGCGAGTTTAGGGGCGTGTCGGGCCAAAACCTCCAAATGACGCTGCGGTGAGAAGCCATCGGTTTCACCGGGTTGCGGCGCGAGATTGAGCGAAAGCACTTTGCGGGCCTTCGTCTCGATGAGCGCGTCCAGCAATTCGGGCACCAGGAGATGCGGAATCACCGAGGAGAACCAGGAGCCGGGACCGAGCACCACCCAGTCCGCGTCGAGGACCGCGGCGACGGCCTCCGGCACCGCCGGCGGGTCGTTCGGGACGAGGTGCACCGACTGCACCTCGCCCGGGGTGAGCGCGACCGTCGCCTGGCCACGGACCGTGCCGATCTCGTCGGGGCGGTCCGGGTCGTGGCCGCGTACGAGCGCCTGGAGCTCCAGCGGTACGGCGGACATCGGCAGCACCCTGCCGTGCGCGCCCAGCAGCTTGCCGACCAGGTCGAGGGCCTGCACATGGTCACCCAGCTGCTCCCACAGGGCCACGATCAGCAGATTGCCGACCGCGTGCTCGTGCAGGTCGCCCTTGGACTGGAAGCGGTGCTGGATGACCCGGGACCAGGTCTGCCCCCAGTCGTCGTCCCCGCAGAGCGCCGCGAGCGCCTTGCGCAGATCACCGGGCGGCAGTACGCCCAGCTCCTCACGGAGCCGTCCGCTGGAGCCGCCGTCGTCGGCGACGGTCACCACGGCGGTCAGGTCCCCGGTGATCCGGCGCAGCGCGGCGAGCGAGGCGGACAGTCCCATCCCGCCGCCCAGGGCGACGACCTTGGGCTGGGTGCCACGCCGGATCCGGCCGGGGACCAGACGTACGCGCCGCAGCTTCGGGGTCGCGCGGCTCGTCACTCGCGCCCCATGTCGCGGTGGACGAGCACCGTCTCGATCCCTTCCGACGCCAGCCGGGCGGCGAGCTTCTCGGACATCGCCACCGAGCGGTGCTTGCCGCCGGTGCAGCCGACCGCGATGGTCACGTACCGCTTGCCCTCACGGCGGTAGCCGGTGGCGATGATCTGGAGCAGCTCGCTGTACTGGTTGAGGAACTCCTTGGCACCCGGCTGGTTGAAGACATAGGCGGAGACCTCCTCGTTGAGGCCGGTGAAGGGGCGCAGCTCGGGGACCCAGTGCGGGTTCGGCAGGAAGCGGCAGTCGACGACGAGGTCGGCGTCGACGGGCAGTCCGTACTTGTACCCGAACGACATCACCGTCGCACGCAGTTCCGGTTCCTCGTCGCCCGCGAACTGGGCGTCCATCTTGGCGCGCAGCTCATGGACGTTGAGGCTGGAGGTGTCGATCACCAGGTCGGCGTCGCCACGCAGCTCGCGCAGCAGGTCACGCTCGGCTGCGATGCCGTCGGTGATGCGGCCGTCGCCCTGGAGAGGGTGCGGTCTGCGGACCGATTCGAAGCGGCGCACCAGGGCGTCGTCGGACGACTCCAGGAAGACGATCCGCCGGGTGACCTGCTTGTCCGCCAGGTCGGCGAGCGACTGGCGGAGGTTGTCGAAGAAGCGGCGGCCCCGGACGTCGACGACGACGGCGATCCGCGCCACGTTGCCCTGCGAGCGGGCGCCGAGCTCCACCATGGTGGGGATCAGCGCGGGCGGCAGGTTGTCGACGACGAACCAGCCGAGGTCCTCCAGACATTTGGCCGCGGTGGAGCGCCCGGCGCCCGACATCCCGGAGATGATCACCAGCTCCGGGATGGCCGCCTCGGTGGCCTCGGCCGGTGTGCCCGTGCTGCCCGTGCCCACGTCTGCTCCGTCCCGTTCCTGCTCTTCACTCATGCGTGCTGCCCCCGTCGTCTTCCATGATCTCTCCTGTTGCCGTGTTCACGGCGGGTGCGGCCGGAGCCGCCTCCGCGAGCGCCGCGGCCACCGCCTCGGCCGTTCTGCGGCCTATACCGGGCACCTCGCAGATCTGATCAATTGTGGCTTGTTTCAGCTTCTTGACGGAGCCGAAGTGCTTGATCAGGGCTTGTTTCCTGGTCTCACCCAGACCGGCCACGGAGTCCAGCGGGCCGGATGTGAAGCGCTTGGCCCGCTTGACGCGCTGGTAGGTGATGGCGAAGCGGTGGGCCTCGTCACGCACCCGCTGGAGGAGGTAGAGCCCTTCGCTGGAACGCGGCAGGACCACCGGGTCGTCGTCATCGGGGAGCCAGACCTCTTCGAGGCGCTTGGCCAGGCCGCAGACGGCGACGTCATCGATGCCGAGCTCGTCGAGCGCGCGCTTGGCCGCGGCCACCTGGGGCTGTCCGCCATCGACCACCACCAGCTGGGGCGGGTAGGCGAAACGCTTGGGGCGGCCGTCGTCCTCGGGGGCCTCGGCCGTCTGTTCCTCGGTCCACTCCCCCGTCCGCTCCTTCTCCTGGAGGTAGCGCTTGAAGCGGCGGGCGATCACTTCGTGCATCGAGCGGACATCGTCCTGCCCCTCGAAGCTCTTGATCTGGAAGCGGCGGTACTCGCTCTTCCGCGCCAGACCGTCCTCGAAGACGACCATCGACGCCACCACGTCGTCCCCCTGGAGATGGGAGATGTCGTAGCACTCGATGCGCAGGGGCGCGCTGTCGAGACCGAGCGCCTCCGCGATCTCCTCCAGGGCCCGGGAGCGAGTGGTGAGGTCGGACGCACGCTTCGTCTTGTGCAGCACCAGCGCCTGCTGGGCGTTGCGCGCGACCGTCGCCATCAGGTCCTTCTTGTCACCGCGCTGCGGGACCCGCAGGGAGACGTGCGAACCTCGGCGGTCGGCGAGCCACTGGGTGACGGCCTCGGGCTCCTCGGGAAGGGCGGGGACCAGCACCTCCTTGGGTACGGCGTCGCCCTGCTCCTCCCCGTACAGCTGCTGGAGCGCGTGCTCGACGAGGCCCGCTGTGTCCACGGCCTCGACCTTGTCGGTCACCCAGCCGCGCTGTCCGCGGACCCGGCCGCCCCGGACGTGGAAGATCTGGACGGCGGCCTCCAGCTCGTCCTCGGCGACGGCGATCAGATCGGCGTCGGTGGCGTCGTTGAAGACGACCGCGTTCTTCTCCAGGGCGCGCTTGAGCGCCTCGATGTCGTCGCGGAGCCGGGCCGCCCTCTCGTACTCCATCTCCTCCGCCGCTTCCCGCATCTCCTGCTCGATACGGCGGATGTACGTGCCGGTGCGGCCCGCCATGAAGTCGCAGAATTCCTCGGCCAGTTCGCGGTGTTCCTCGGGGGTGACGCGGCCGACGCAGGGCGCCGAGCACTTGCCGATGTAGCCGAGGAGACACGGGCGGCCGATCTGGGCCGAGCGCTTGAACACCCCGGCCGAGCAGGTGCGTACCGGAAAGACCCGGAGCATCAGGTCGACGGTCTCGCGGATGGCCCAGGCGTGGCCGTACGGACCGAAGTAGCGCACGCCCTTCTTCTTGGGGCCGCGCATCACCTGCACCCGCGGAAATTCCTCGTTGAGGGTGACCGCGAGGGACGGATAGCTCTTGTCGTCCCGGTACTTGACGTTGAAGCGGGGGTCGAACTCCTTGATCCAGGAGTATTCGAGCTGGAGCGCCTCGACCTCGGTGGCGACGACGGTCCACTCCACGGAAGCGGCCGTCGTGACCATCGTGCGGGTGCGCGGGTGGAGGTTGGCCAGGTCCTGGAAGTACGAGGAGAGGCGCGGGCGCAGGCTCTTCGCCTTCCCGACGTAGATCACCCGGCGGTGCTCGTCGCGGAATTTGTAGACCCCCGGCGAGTCGGGGATCTGTCCCGGCTTGGGGCGGTAGCTGGAGGGGTCTGCCATGTCTCCCACCCTACTGGCGGGGACTGACAGTGCGAGGTCGTAGCGGGCCGGGGTCAGGCCTTCTTGTCGGGGCCCGCGATCAGCTTGCCACCGACCACCTTCACCGGGACGTCGTTGAGCGGGCGGCTGGCGGGGCCCTGGAGCACCTTCCCCGTCATGGCGTCGAAACGGCTCCCGTGGCAGGGGCAGATGCCCACCGTTCCCTCGATCTTCTGCAGGGGGCAGTTCTGGTGCGTGCACCGCGACCAGAGCGCCTTGTACTCGTCGGTGCTCGGGCGGCTCACGATCAGGAACTGGTCCTTGTAGTACTTGACCCCGCCCACCGGGACCGCGTCCGCGGCGCCGAGGTCGACGGGCTTGTCCGGCCCCGTCGACGTGCTGCTTCCCCCCGAGCAGGCCGTGAGTCCGAGCCCTGCGGCGCCTGCGAGGGCGGCTCCCATGAGGACGGTACGGCGGGCGGGGGGCAGACCGGACATGGGAGGCTCCACTGTTCAAGGCATCGGTGACGGAACCGACGATACCGGTGGAGATCTCCGCCCCTTCCGGCGGCGTTTACGGTCCAGGAATCTTCGGCTACGTTCGGGATCTGTGATCACCGTCGCCGGAGAGTCCCTGATCGACCTGGTGCCGCAGAACGCCGCCGCGCCCGGTGAACCGCTGCCCGCACTGCTGCCCCGGCTGGGCGGCGGGCCGTACAACACCGCGATCGCGCTCGGGCGGCTGGGTGCCCGGGTGGGTTTCTGTTCGCGGGTCTCCACGGACCACTTCGGCGAGGCGCTGCTCGACGGGCTGCGGACGGCCGGGGTGGAGCTCTCGCTCGTTCAGCGCGGCCCCGAGCCGACGACGCTCGCGGTGGCGACGGTGGGGGCGGACGGTTCCGCCGGATTCGGTTTCTACGCGGAAGGCAGCGCGGACCGGCTCTTCACACTGCCGGTGCAACTCCCCTCCGGAGTAAGGGCGCTGTCACTCGGCACGTGTTCGCTGGTCCTCGAACCAGGTGCGAGTGCGTACGAGGCGCTGCTGCGGCGGGAGTCGGCACGCGGGGTGTTCACCCTGCTCGACCCGAACATCCGGAGCGGGCTGATCCCGGATGCGGACGGCTATCGGAAGCGGTTCAGGGGCTGGCTGCCGGATGTGACGCTGCTGAAGCTGTCGGAGGAGGACGCGGAGTGGCTCGGCGGCGGCCCGCAGGAGTGGCTGGCCGCCGGCCCGCAGGCCGTGGTCATCACGCACGGTGGTGACGGTCTGACCGTACGGACCAGGGCCGGTGGCTCCTACCGCGTGCCCGGCGTGGCCGTCGACGTGGTGGACACGATCGGCGCGGGTGACACGGTCAACGCGGCGCTGCTGCACGGCCTCGCCGAGCGGGACGCCCTGTCGGCGCGGGCGATCGCCGCGCTCTCCGGCGACGACTGGGCGCAGGTACTGGGCTTCGCCGCCCGAGCAGCCGCGCTGACCTGCTCCCGTGCCGGGGCGCAGCCGCCGTATGCGAGGGAGCTGGGGTAGCGGCCGTACACGTACGCGGGGCCGGGCGCAGCCGCCGTCGCGGTGCGGGGTGCGGGGTGCGGGCCGTAACCGCTGGAGGCGTGCAGAGGTACGGACCGTAACCACCGGGGGGCCGTGGCGTCCGGCGGTCAGGGACCGGCCGTCGCGGGTCCGTGCCTTCGGAGAAAGGCGGTGACCGCGAAGCCGAATCCGGCAGGCTCCTCGGCCCAGGGCAGGTGCCCGGCGCCCCGCAGGGTGACCCGCTCCACCCGTGGCAGGGCCCGCTCCAGGGAGTCGACCGCCGAGCGGGGCCGGATGTCACGGTCGCCGTCCACGATCAGCACCGGGACGTCCAGCTCCGCGCACCGCACGCGCAGTGCCGGGGTGCCCCAGCTCTGCCGGTTCTCGGCGTTGATGGTGTCGTTGGCCGTCTCGTTGACGCCGTACCAAGGGGTGGCCATGGTCTCGGCCAGCTCCCGGGCACGGTCCCGGTCCTGGAATTCCACCGACCACTGGAGTACGGCTCTGTCCCGGCCGGTCAGCGTGCGCCAGCGCTCCAGGTCCTCTCCCAGACCTCGGTGGAGGCCGTGGACGAACTCCGGGTGCCAGCCCGCTTCCGGGTCGATGCCGGTGCCGGACACATAGACCAACCCGCTGACCCGGCCGGGGTGTTCCAGCGCATAGCTCAGGGCCAGTTGGGCACCCCAGGAGTGACCGAGCAGCGCCATCCGGGCCAGCCCGAAGTGGCGCCGTACGTCGTCGAGATCCTGGACCGAACGGGCCACCGTGTACGGACCGTCGGACGGCTCCGAACGGCCGCAGCCGCGCTGGTCCCAGCGGTGTACGGCGTAATCGGGCAGCAACTCGGCCACCTCGTCCAGGGTGTCCCACAGGCCGGGACCGCCGTGGCAGAGCACCACGGGCGGGCCCGCGCCACGGCGCACGGCCCAGAGCCGTGCGCCGTCGTCGGTCCGTACAGCCTCCGCGGTCACGACGAAGCGCGGCGCGTACGCGTCGTCTTCTTCGCGGCGGTCTTCGCCGGGGTGCTCCTGGCAACCGTCTTCCCGGCCCCGGCCCCGGCCGTCTTCGCCGCTGCCGTCTTCCTCGCGGCCGTCTTCTTGACCGGCGCCTTCGTCCCGGACAGGGCCGCGTCGCTGATCCGGTCCGCGTCCAGGATGTCCCGGAGGAACTTCCCGGTGTGACTGGCCGGGACCCCGGCGACCTGCTCCGGAGTGCCCTCGGCGATGACGAGGCCACCGCCGTTGCCGCCCTCGGGGCCCATGTCGATGACCCAGTCCGCCGTCTTGACGACATCGAGGTTGTGCTCGATGACGATCACCGAGTTGCCCTTGTCCACCAGGCCGGACAGCACATGGATGAGCTTGCTGATGTCCTCGAAGTGGAGCCCGGTCGTCGGCTCGTCCAGCACGTACACCGTGCGTCCGGTGGAGCGCTTCTGGAGCTCGCTCGCCAGCTTCACCCGCTGCGCCTCGCCTCCCGACAGGGTGGGCGCGGACTGGCCGAGCCTGACGTACCCGAGGCCGACCTCGTTGAGCGTGCGCAGATGGCGTGCGATCGTCGGGACCGCCTCGAAGAAGTCCAGGCCCTCCTCGATCGGCATGTCCAGGACCTCGGCGATGGACTTGCCCTTGTAGTGGACCTCCAGGGTCTCCCGGTTGTACCGCGCCCCGTGGCAGACCTCGCAGGGGACGTACACATCCGGCAGGAAGTTCATCTCGATCTTGATCGTGCCGTCACCCGAGCAGTTCTCGCAGCGACCGCCCTTGACGTTGAAGGAGAAGCGTCCCGGCAGGTAACCGCGGACCTTGGCCTCCATCGTCTCGGCGAAGAGCCGACGGACGTGGTCGAAGACCCCGGTGTAGGTCGCCGGGTTGGAACGCGGGGTGCGTCCGATGGGCGACTGGTCGACGTGCACGACCTTGTCGACCAGGTCGTCGCCGTCGACGCGGGTGTGCCGGCCCGGGACCGTACGCGCGCCGTTGAGCTCGCGCGCGAGATGCGTGTAGAGGATGTCGTTGACGAGTGTCGACTTACCGGATCCCGAGACTCCGGTGACCGCGGTCAGCACGCCCAGCGGGAACGACACGTCGATGTCCTGCAGGTTGTTCTCCCGGGCGCCGTGCACCGTCAGCCGGCGCCCCGGGTCCACCGGCCGGCGCAGGTCCGGGATCGGGATGGCCCGCTTGCCCGCCAGGTACTGGCCGGTCAGCGACTCCTTGTTGGTCAGCAGGTCCTTCAGCGATCCGGAGTGGACCACCTTGCCGCCGTGCTCACCCGCGCCGGGGCCGATGTCCACCACCCAGTCGGCCACCTTGATGGTGTCCTCGTCGTGCTCGACGACGATGAGGGTGTTCCCCATGTCCCGCAGCCGGACCAGCGTCTCGATGAGGCGGTGGTTGTCCCGCTGGTGCAGACCGATGGACGGCTCGTCCAGCACGTACAGCACGCCGACCAGGCCGGAGCCGATCTGGGTGGCCAGCCTGATGCGCTGCGCCTCGCCGCCCGAGAGGGTCCCGGCGGCACGATTCAGCGAGAGGTAGTCGAGGCCGACGTCGACCAGGAACTTCAGGCGTTCGTTGACCTCCTTGAGGACCCGCTCGGCGATCTTCTTGTCGCGGGCGTTGAGCTTCATCCGGCCCAGGAACTCGGCACACTCGCTGATCGACATCGCGGCGACCTCGGCGATGGACTTCTCCATCACCGTGACGGCGAGAACGATCGGCTTGAGGCGGGTGCCTTCACAGGTGGGGCACGGCACTTCGCGCATATAGCCCTCGAAGCGCTCCCGGCTGGAGTCGCTCTCGGCCTCCGAGTGCCGTCGCTTGACGAACGGCACGACCCCCTCGAAGGAGGTCGTATAGGCGCGCTCGCGCCCGTAGCGGTTGCGGTAGCGGACCTCGATCTGGGTCTTGTGTCCGTGGAGCAGGGCCTTCTTGGCACGCTGCGGGAGTCCCGCCCAGGGGATGTCCGTACGGAATCCCAGCTCTTCGGCGAGCGCGCCGACGAGCCGTGCGAAGTACTCCTTGGTGTGACCGAGCGACCACGGGGAGATCGCGCCCTCGTCGAGCGACTTGTCCTCGTCGGGGATGATCAGCTCGGGGTCGACCTCCATCCGCGTACCGATGCCGGTGCAGTCGGGGCAGGCGCCGAAGGGCGAGTTGAACGAGAAGGAGCGCGGCTCCAGCTCTTCGAAGGACAGGTCGTCGTACGCGCAGTAGAGGTGCTCGGAGTACATCCGCTCGCGCTCGGGGTCGTCGGCGGGCAGATCGACGAAGTCGAGGATGACCATGCCCCCGGCGAGGCCGAGCGCGGTCTCCACCGAGTCCGTGAGACGGCGCTTGGCACTGTCCTTCACCGTGAGGCGGTCGATGACCACCTCGATGGTGTGCTTCTCCTGCTTCTTCAGCTTGGGCGGCTCGGAGAGCTGGATCGTCTCGCCGTCCACCCGGGCACGGCTGTACCCCTTGGTCTGCAGATCGGAGAAGAGATCGACGAACTCTCCCTTGCGTTCCCGCACGAGCGGCGAGAGCACCTGGAACCGGCTGCCCTCGGGCAGGGCGAGGACCTTGTCGACGATGGCCTGCGGGGACTGCCGCGAAATGGGCCGGCCGCACTGGGGACAGTGCGGCTTGCCGATGCGCGCGAAGAGGAGACGCAGGTAGTCGTAGACCTCTGTGATGGTGCCGACCGTCGAGCGCGGGTTGCGCGAGGTCGACTTCTGGTCGATGGAGACAGCCGGGGAAAGACCTTCGATGAAGTCCACATCGGGCTTGTCCATCTGACCGAGGAACTGCCGGGCGTACGAGGAGAGCGACTCGACGTAGCGCCGCTGCCCCTCGGCGAAGATCGTGTCGAACGCGAGAGAGGACTTACCCGATCCGGAGAGCCCGGTGAAGACGATCAGGGAGTCGCGAGGGAGGTCGATCGAGACGTTCTTGAGGTTGTGCTCGCGAGCGCCACGAACGATGAGACGGTCGGCCACGCCGGTCCGCACCTTTCTGAGAGAAGAAGCAGGGGCGGAGCCCCCTCCCCAGGGTATGGGGGGCGCCTCAGCGATGTCTGAAGATGGCTTGTTGGATGTCTCTCACGAGCCTATAGCACGTGCATTCGATTTACGGCCATCGGTAAAGAGCTTCACCCGAAGGAGTGGAGAGGCCTATCGTCAGGCACATGATCGATCACGAGCGGGACCTGGCGTCTGTGGATGAAGCGACCGAACAGCTCCTGGCCTCGGCCGCCGGACTGGACAACGCGGCGGTCCACGAACCGTCACGGCTTCCCGGCTGGTCGCGCGGGCACGTACTCGCCCATCTCGCCCGCAACGCCGATGCGCTGTGCAATGTCTTCGAGGGCCGTCCGATGTACGAGACGGCCGAGGTGCGCGATGCCGACATCGAGCGGGACGCACCGCGCCCGCTCTCCGAGCAGTTGGAAGACGTACGCGCCAGCGCGGCCCGACTCCGGGAACGGGCGGCGCTCCCCGCCGACTGGTCACGGACCGTCACCCTGCGCAACGGCGTCACCGACACGGCCGCCCGGATCCCCTTCCGCCGGCGGGTGGAGATCGAGCTGCACCACGTCGATCTGGGCATCGGCTACGAGCTGGAGGACCTGTCGGCGGAATTCACCGCACGGGAGATCGATTTCCTCCAGCAGCGCTTCTCCTCGGACCCCGCCGTGGCGGAGGTCACCGGTCCCGCCACCGCACTGCTCGGCTGGCTCTCGGGCCGCAGGGACGGCGCGGGACTGACCGCCCCCGGCGCAACGCTGCCTGTGCTCCCCTCGCTCTAGACTCGGCAGCATGACGTACAGCGGAGTGGTGAAGGTCGGCGGCGGCGCGGACGTGCACGAGCTGACAGCTCTGATGATCTCCAAGGTCGCAGTGGGGCCGATGAACAACAACGCGTACCTGCTGCGCTGCCGGGAGAGCGGCGAACAGCTGCTGATCGACGCGGCCAACGACACCGCGACACTGATGCAGCTGATCGGCGAGGACTCCATCGCGTCCGTCGTCACCACCCACCGCCACGGCGACCACTGGCAGTCCCTGGAAGCCGTGGTCGCGGCGACCGGCGCCCGCACCTATGCGGGGCGGTACGACGCCGAGGGCATCCCCGTCACCACCGATGTCCTCGTGGAGGACGGTGACACGATCCGGGTGGGGCGGGTCGCACTGACCGCCCGCCGGCTGATCGGCCACACCCCGGGTTCCATCGCACTCGTGTACGACGACCCGCACGGCCATCCGCACGTCTTCACCGGCGACTGCCTGTTCCCCGGCGGGGTCGGGAACACCTGGGAGGATCCCGCGGCCTTCGCGAGCCTCCTGCACGATGTCGAGACGAAGCTTTTCGACGAGCTCCCCGACGAGAGCTGGGTCTACCCGGGCCACGGCCACGACACCACACTGGGTGACGAGCGTCCGCACCTCGGGGAGTGGCGCGAGCGCGGCTGGTGATCCCCCGCCGCGCTCGCGGCTGGTGATCCCCCGATCCCAGCCGCGAACCCGCGCCGCCCCCTGCTTTCCGCCCGCTGCTTCCCGCCCGCCGGGGACAGCGCGGGCCGCTGGGCCGTCAGACGTCCACGCTGTCCTTCTTCGCTGCCTCCGCCGCCTCCGCTGCCGCCTGCTTCTTGTTGGCGAGAAGGCTGGTGACAGTGGTGACGATCAGCACGCCGCAGATCACCCCCAGCGAGACCGGGATGGAGATCTCGGGAACGTGCACCCCGGACTCGTGCAGCGCGTGCAGCAGCAGCTTGACGCCGATGAAGCCGAGGATCACCGACAGCCCGTAGCTGAGGTGGACCAGCTTCTTGAGCAGGCCGCCTATCAGGAAGTACAGCTGCCGCAGCCCCATGAGCGCGAAGGCGTTGGCCGTGAAGACGATGTACGGGTCCTGGGTGAGGCCGAAGATCGCGGGGATCGAGTCCATCGCGAACAGCACATCGGTCGTGCCGATGGCGAGCATGACCACCATGAGCGGGGTCATGATCCGCTTGCCGTTCTTCTGAATGAAGAGCTTGGTGCCGTGGTAGCGGTCAGCGACGCCGAAGCGCTGCTCGATGGACTTGAGAAGCCGGTTCTCCTCGAACTCCTCGTCCTCCTCGTCGGAGCGCGCTTCCTTGACGAGCTTCCAGGCGGTGTAGATGAGGAACGCGCCGAACAGGAAGAAGATCCACGAGAAGCTGGCGATGATCGCCGCGCCGGCCGCGATGAAGATCGCACGCAGGACGAGGGCTATCAGTACGCCGATCAGCAGTACCCGTTGCTGGAGCGGGGAGGGCACCGCGAACTTCGCCATGATCAGGATGAAGACGAAGAGGTTGTCCACGCTGAGCGACTTCTCGGTGATGAAGCCCGCGAAGAACTCACCCGACGCCTGGCCGCCCCCGAAGAGCAGCAGGCCCAGACCGAAGAGCGCGGCCAGGGCGATCCAGACCACGGTCCAGATACCGGCTTCCTTGATCGACACATCGTGGGGCTTGCGCCCGATGAAGAAATCGACTGCGATCAGGGCGCCCAGACCAAGAATGGTCAGCACCCACAGGGTCAGAGAAACGTCCACTACGCCTCCGGCGATTGCTACGGCTACTTGATCAGCGTCGTCGCTGCCGGAGGTCTCTTCCACCCGAGCCGGAACACCGGCTTCCGGGTCGACGCCCCGGGTCCCGGACGGGTCCGTATTGACGGGTACGTCGCACTTGGGGAGTACTCCCCTCCGCACCAAGAACAGTACAGGCAATACCAAGAGAAGGTAAAGAGATCGGTAAAGATCAATTCAAAACAGCAGGTCAGTCCGGCAGGCCTCGACGGGCCTCGGCCACGTGACCGAGGACGTGATCCAGCACCCGGCTGCCCGGCGGCGGGAGTGACGGCTCATACGTCCAGGCGTGACCGACCCACGGGTCGGCAAGGTGGTCGTCGGGCACGGGCGTTATACGCAGAAGCGAACGCCACAGCGGATCGAGCACCGGACCGTACCGGCTCGCGTCCTCCCGGTCGGCGACCATCAGCAGATGGACGCCGACGGACGGCCCCTCGTCGGCGAGATAGCGCAGATGCGTGAGCGCACGGTCGTCGAATCCGTGCGGGAAGTCGTTGACGATCAGCAGTTGTTCCGCGGTGTCCAGGTCCGGCGGAAGAGAGTCGGCCGCGCCGCCGCGCACGGCCATCTGCACCAGATCCACCCGCTGGACGAGCCGCCCCAGTACATCGGCCACCGTCCGCGCACCCGCCACCGGCGCCGGGTCGAGCACTCCTGAACCGACCAGCGGGGCAAGCGATCCGGCAGCCGAACCCGCCGGGTCGATGACGTGCACCGCGAACTCACCGGCGGGGTAGACCGCCAGCAGCCGCGCGGCCAGCGCCACCGCGGTGTCCATGGCACGTGTACGCAGCCGGCCCGCGTCCCACTCCACGGCCGGGTCGGATGTGGTGCGAGCGCTGTCGATCCACAGACCGCGCTCCAGTGGCAGCCGTACCAGCATCGGGATGCGCAGCTCGGGCCGTTCCGGAAGGTGCAGATCTCCGACGCGCAGCGCCATCGGGATCTCCATCGGAACGCGGTACCCGTGCCAGACGGGGTTGTCCCAGCGGGCGAAGGCCGGGGGCAGAGCGGGCTCCACGACCTGCGATTCCGCGATGAGCTGGGCGAGGTCACGGTCGAGCACCTCACGCGCCTGGGCTGTCAGCCCGTCACGCTTCTCCTGCGCCTGCCGACGGGCGTCGGCCCCGGCGGGGCCGATACGGCCGCGCGGATCCGAGAGGGCCCGGTCGACCTCCTGCTCCATGCGGGACTCGGCGAAGCCGACCGCACTGCGGTACGCGGCGGTGGTGCGCGCCAGGTCCTCGAACATGCCCCAGACCTGGTTGTACAGGCGCTCCTCCATGGACCAGCCGGTGGCATCTCCCGCGACAGGCGTGGCCGGTTGTCCGGGCGGGGAAGCGGGAGGAGGCGGAGGTGCGGCGCTCCGACGGCGCGGATGCACGTAGTCGACGGGGCCGCTGGGTCCGGTTCCGGCCCCGGCCGTCCGGGGCGGCGGCACCGCCACCGCGCGGGCCGCACCGCCCACGACCGCGGCCTGGATGACACCGGCGAGCTCATGGGCCTGCAACAGCCCCTGGTCGCTGAGCATTTCGGCGAGGCCGCCCGCGTATCCCTGGCCGACGGCACGGACCTTCCAGGCACCGTGTCTGCGGTAGAGCTCCAGGGCAACAACCGCTGACTCGGCGTCGAGACCGGTGACGGTGTAGGTGGCGATCTCCGCGCCGTCGGGACCGGTGACCGCGACGAAAGGTGCGGCGACGGCGGCGAACGAGGCAGGGCCCCCGACGCCGTCGGGCAGCGCGAGCAGGACGTTCACGCGGTGCACGGTGTCCGGCAGCGCCTCCAGGTCGACGGCGAGCCGATGGTCGCTCGCCGCCTGTCCGGAGACTTCGAGGCCGGGCAGCTGCGGCGCCCCGGGGTGGGCGACCCACTCCGCGCCACGGACCTTTCCCTGCTCGTCGCCGAGCGTGGCACCGGCCACGACCGGCTTTCCGGTGGAGACCCGGATCTCCAGTCGGGTCCCGGGCAGGGGGTGGTTCTGCCCCCGCACCAGCTCGGCCGTCATCGCGTGTGTCTCCTCGTCGCTCTGCATTTCTGGTCGCTCTGCACTGCTGATGCCGCGCTGCACTACTGGTCGCGCTGCACTACTGGTCGCGCTGTACTACTGGTCGCGCTGTACTACTGATCGCGCTGTACAGGTCGTCGCACGGACGTCACTTCGCAGCTGCTCAGCCAGGGCTCGGCCGCCGCTCGGACGCCGGACGCGGTTGCCCTGCGGATGCGAGGCAGCTCCCGGCGGCAACGCGCCCCCGGGAGCTGCTCGTAGTACGTGATGGACGTCCCGGTTACAGGTGCGGCAGGATCGTCGGCATCAGGTCCTGGAACGTGCGGCCGTTGGCGGGGGCGCCGATGGCCGTCATCTGCCAGCCCGCGCCCGCGCGGTGCACCTTCGCCATGATCTGGGCGGTGAACTGGCCGCCGCCGTCGAGCGTGTACCGGGCGAGTTCGTCACCGTTGGCCTCGTCGACGATGCGGCAGAAGGCGTTCTGCACCTCCTGGAACGTCTGGCCGGTGAAGGAGTTCACCGTGAAGACGATCTGGTCGATGTGCACCGGGACCCGCGAGAGATCGACGAGGATCGCCTCGTCGTCGCCGCCCTGTCCGGCGCCGCCGACCAGATTGTCCCCGGTGTGCTTCACCGAGCCGTCGTCGCTGACGAGATGACGGAAGAACACGACGTCCACCGGCTGCTTGTCGGCGAACAGCACCGCCGAGGCATCGAGGTCGATCTCACGGGTGCGTGAACCGAACAGCCCGCGGCGCGGTGCCGCCTGCCAGCCGAGTCCCATCCGCACCGCGGTCAGGGTGCCCCCGTTGTTCTTCTGCAGGCTGATGGCCTGCCCCTTGGTCAGGTTGACGCCAGGGCCCTTGGCAAAATTGGCCGTCACGCGCTGTCCCTTCTTCCTGTTTCCCCACGTTTTCCCCGCACCCTACGCAGTGGCGCCGACACCGCAGGAGGGCCGGGGCGTTTTTGTGTCGTTCTTGCAACAACCAGGTCAGGCCAGCCCTCCCTCCTTCATCTGGCGCAACTCCTTCTTCAGCTCGCCGACTTCGTCACGGAGCCGGGCGGCCACCTCGAACTGCAGATCCGCCGCCGCGGCCCGCATCCGCTCGGTCATCTCCTCGATGATCCCCGCGAGTTCGGCCGCGGGACGATCGGTGGGAACCGTCCTCGCGCCCTTGGCGCCCTTGCCCGCTCCGCCGCCCAGCGCGGGCACCGGAGCCTTCGCCTGCTTCCCGTCCTTCGTCTGGCGGTAGCCGGTGCCGAGCAGTTCCTCGGTGTCGACCTCCTCGCGCGCGATCGTCGCGACGATGTCGTTGATCTTCTTACGCAGGGGCTGCGGGTCGAGACCGCGCTCCTTGTTGTACGCGACCTGCTTCTCCCTGCGCCGGTTGGTCTCCTCGATGGCCTTCTCCATCGCCGGAGTGATCCGGTCCGCGTACATGTGGACCTGCCCGGAGACGTTGCGCGCCGCCCGGCCGATCGTCTGGATCAGTGAGGTCCCCGACCGCAGGAAGCCCTCCTTGTCCGCGTCGAGGATGGCGACCAGCGACACCTCGGGGAGGTCGAGTCCTTCACGCAGAAGGTTGATGCCGACCAGTACGTCGTACTCACCGGCCCGCAGCTCGCGCAGCAGCTCGATACGGCGCAGCGTGTCGACATCGCTGTGCAGATAGCGGACCTGGATGCCCAGGTCGAGGAAGTAGTCGGTGAGGTCCTCGGCCATCTTCTTGGTGAGCGTGGTCACCAAGACGCGCTCGTCCTTCTCCGTGCGCATACGGATCTCGTGCACGAGGTCGTCGATCTGGCCCTCGGTGGGCTTGACGACGACCTCGGGGTCGACGAGTCCGGTGGGGCGGATGATCTGCTCCACGAAGCCGTCGCCCCGCGAGAGTTCGTACTTCCCCGGGGTGGCGGACAGGTAGACGGTCTGGCCGATCCGCTGCTGGAATTCCTCCCACTTCAGCGGTCTGTTGTCCATCGCGGACGGAAGCCGGAAGCCGTGGTCGACGAGTGTGCGCTTGCGGGAGGCGTCGCCCTCGTACATCGCGCCGATCTGCGGAACGGTGACATGCGATTCGTCGAGAACGAGCAGGAAGTCCTCGGGGAAGTAGTCGATGAGCGTGTTGGGCGCGGTTCCGGGCTCACGGCCGTCGAAGTGCATCGAGTAGTTCTCGACGCCGGAGCAGCTGCCGATCTGGCGCAGCATCTCCAGGTCATAGGTGGTGCGCATGCGCAGCCGCTGGGACTCCAGCATCTTGCCCTGTCTGTCCAGCTCCGCGAGCCGCCCCTCCAGCTCCTTCTCGATGCCGTTGACCGCCTTCTCCATGCGTTCCGGGCCCGCCACGTAGTGGGTGGCCGGGAAGATGTAGAGGGATTCGTCCTCGCTGATGATCTCGCCGGTGAGCGGGTGCAGCGTGGAGAGCGCCTCGATCTCGTCGCCAAACATCTCGATCCGGACCGCGAGCTCCTCGTACACCGGGAAGATCTCGATGGTGTCGCCGCGCACACGGAAGGTGCCGCGGGTGAAGGCCACGTCGTTGCGCGTGTACTGGATGTCGACGAAGCGGCGCAGCAGCTCGTCGCGGTCCAGCTCGTCGCCCACCTTGAGCGACACCATCCGGTCGACGTACTCCTGGGGCGTACCGAGGCCGTAGATGCAGGAGACCGAGGCGACCACGATCACATCGCGCCGGGTCAGCAGCGAGTTCGTCGCGGAGTGGCGCAGCCGCTCGACCTCCTCGTTGATCGAGGAGTCCTTCTCGATGTACGTATCGGACTGCGGGACGTACGCCTCGGGCTGGTAGTAGTCGTAGTACGAGACGAAGTACTCGACGGCGTTGTTGGGGAGCAGCTCACGGAATTCGTTGGCCAGCTGGGCGGCGAGCGTCTTGTTCGGCGCCATCACCAGAGTGGGGCGCTGGAGCTTCTCGATCATCCAGGCAGTGGTCGCCGACTTGCCGGTACCGGTCGCGCCGAGCAGGACAACATCCTTCTCACCTGCACGAATGCGCTTTTCCAGCTCTGCGATGGCCGTCGGCTGGTCGCCGCTGGGCTGGTAGGGACTGACGACCTCGAAAGGCGCCACCGTGCGTTCGATCTTGGAAACGGGCCGCATGCAACCACCGTACGACCCACCACTGACAACCGCGGCCGACCGCCGCCCGGCGGCACTGTCGGTGGGCCGCCGTACGGTGGAGGCGTGAACAGCGACCGGCAGATCATCGAGTGGACCGCAGTCGGCAGCGACATCGGGCCACTGCTGCTCGCTGCGACCGGGAGGGGCCTGCTGAGCGTCGTCTTCCATGCCGACGCAGCGGTGCGGAAGAGAGCCCTTGAGCAGCTTGCCGCGCGATGCGGGACCGCACCGGTCGAGGCGCCGGATTCGGTACGGCTGGCCGGACCCGTGCGTCAGCTGGCGGCCTATTTCGCGGGTGATCTGCAGGAATTCGACCTGCCGCTGGACTGGACGCTGACCTCCGGGTTCAACCGGCAGGTGCTGCGTGAGCTGGCGACCGGAGTGCCGTACGGCTCGGTCGTCGGGTACGGCGACCTCGCGCACCGGGTGGGCCAACCGGGGGCGGCGCAGGCGGTCGGCGTGGCGATGGGGTCGAATCCACTGCCGGTCGTCGTGCCCTGCCACCGTGTCGTGGAGAGTGATGGAGGGCTGGGCGGATTCGGCGGAGGGCTGGAGACGAAGCGCCGGCTGCTGGCCCTTGAGGGCGTGCTCCCACAACCCCTCTTCTGATTCCGGTGGTTCCGACCTCTGCGGGCCCGCCGGCGGGAGCCCCGGCACCCTGGTGGGAGCCCTGCCTCGAAGCCCCTGGTGGTGGGCTGTCCAAGAGCACCTTTCGCCTGTGCGTAAGGGGTGTCACACTGCGGCGGTGACTACCACTGGAGGCGCCCGATGACCGCCGTCGACAACGAGGCCGACGGCACGGCCGGTATACCGGGCCCGCTCGCCCACCCCGCCGACCTGCCCGCCCTGCGCCGCCGGGTCAATGCCGTGCTCATCGCGAGCCAGATACTCGGCGGGCTCGGCGTCGCGACCGGTGTCGCGCTCGCCGCCGTACTGGCCAAGCAGGTCAGTGGTACCGAGGCCCTGTCCGGGCTCGCTCCGACGGCGACCGTGATCGGCACCGCTCTGCTCTCCGTGCCGCTGGCAGCCCTGATGACCGCCCGCGGACGCCGCCCCGGGCTGGTTCTCGCGTATCTGATCGGTGCGGTCGGTGCGGCTGTCGTCGTGCTGGCCGCCGTCCTCTCCAACTTCCCGCTCCTGCTGGTGGGCATGGCCGGTTTCGGTGCCGCCTCCTCCGCCAATCTGCAGGCCCGCTTCGCCGCCGCCGACCTGGCGGAACCGGAACGCCGCGGCCGGGCCATCTCCACCGTCGTGTGGGCCACCACGATCGGTGCCGTTCTCGGGCCGAACATCGCCGCCCCCGCCGGTCGCAGTGTGACGGGCCTGGGCATTCCCGCGGCGGCGGGCCCGTTCGCCTGGTCGGCCGGGGTGTTCCTGGTGTCGGGGGCGCTCGTCGCCGTACTGCTGCGGCCCGATCCGCTGCTGACGGCGCGCGCCCTGGCCCCGGCCTCGGACCGGTCCCCCGAGGGCCGTTCGCTGCGGGCCGGCGTCGCAGCGGTGGCCGCGTCGCCGCGGGCGCGACTGGCGCTGGTGACCGTCGCGGTGTCGCACACCACGATGGTGTCGATCATGTCGATGACCCCGGTCGCGCTCAGCCACCACGGCGCCGGCATCCAGCTGATCGGGCTGGTCATCTCCGGTCACATCGCGGGGATGTACGCGTTCTCCCCGGTGATGGGGTGGCTCTCGGACCGCATCGGCCGCCTCGCGGTGATCGGTCTGGCGGCCGGACTCCTGGCGTTCGCCGCGCTGCTGGCCGGGACCGCGGGCAGCAGTCACGGACAGACGGCCGCCGGACTCTTCGTGCTCGGCCTCGGCTGGTCGGCGGGGCTGGTGTCCGGTTCGACGCTGCTCACCGATTCCGTGCCACAACCCGCCCGCGCCGCCGTGCAGGGCCTCTCCGACCTGACCATGAACACAGCGGCGGGGGTGGGTGGCGTGGCGGCGGGGCTGATCGTCTCGCGGGCGAGCTACGGCTGGCTGAATGCCGCCGGCGCCTGCCTGCTGCTGCCGCTGGCCGGGCTCGTCCTGCTGACGGTCCGCCGCCGCGCCACCGCGGCCACCGTCAGAGGCTGATGTGGTACGCCTTGCGCAGCGTCTCGTGGACGGTCCAGGTCGTACGGTCGCCCTCGCGCAGCACGCAGGCGTCGCCGGGGCCGATCTCCAGGGTCTGCCCGCCCTCGACCGCGACGCTCGCCCGCCCGCTGACCACCACGAAGAGTTCATTGGCCTCGGTGTCGGTCACCACACCGGGGGTGATCTGCCAGATCCCGCGCAGTTGGGTGCCGTCCGCCGATTCCCAGAGCACCTTGCCCGTGACCTCGGGATTCCCGGAGACGATCTGCGCCGGGTCCAGGGGCTCCGGCTCCAGTTCGGCATCCGGGATGTGCACGGCAAAAGAAGCGGAAGTCTGATCAATTGTTGTCATAGCGCGAAACTTTAGCGACCATGACCGGCTGGAAAAATCCGGTGTCCTCAGGAGCATGCCATCTGGTCTCCACGAACCCCGCCCGCGCCGCGAAACCGGCGGTCTCCCGCTGGGTGAGCGCCCAGTAAGTGGCCCGGCGCGTCCGCGTCACCCAGGTCGGGCCCTCCTCCGGCAGCAGTTGGAAGTGCTCCAGGTCGTAGCGCTCGCCGTCCCGGTGCCAGTGCCACAGCTGGAAGGTGATGGTCCGCCCCTCGGGCCGCTCCCTCACCTGGGGCGGAGTGGAACCGGGCCGCTCGCGGCGCAGTTGGTCGTACGGACGTGTGGACAGCAGAAGCAGCCCGCCGGGCCGCAGCACTCTGCGCATCTCGTCGAGCGCGGCCCGTACGTCGACGGAAGTGAGCAGGTGCGGCAGGGAGTTGTCGGCGCAGACGACGACATCGAAGGAACGGTCCGCGAACGGCAGCGCGCGCATGTCCGCGGCGCCGGCCGTGAACCGGAGTCCACGCGCACGGGCTTCACGCTGGGCCCGCGCCGCCGCGACCGGGCTGAGATCGCTGCCGGTGACCCGGTGTCCGCGCGCCGCCAGGCCCAGCGCCTGCGTGCCGATGCCACAGGCGCAGTCGAGTACGTCGTGGCGGCCCGGCCCGCGCGCCTCGGAGATCAGCGCGTCGAGCGCGTCGCCCTGCCGGGTCACGGCGGCGTCCCAGTCGGCGTAGATCAGGTCGTAATCGGCGGCGAGTTGATCGTAGAAGAGCTGTGTGGGGTCCACCCCCGCACGCTAGCGCGGCCCCTGCTGCGACGGCGAGCAGCTACGGCGACGGCCGACGCGGCCGATTGTCAGTGGTGGCGTCTAGCGTGGAATCACTGAAGATCAGCCGCACCGGCTGGTCCCTGGGGAGGGGTGTGCCATGGCTGCTGCGCAGGTGGGGAAGACGACGTATCTGGAGCTGTCCCAGGAGGGCGGCGGGGCACACAAATTCTACGAAGTGACCGTCACCGGCACGGTGGTAGCCGTGCGGTACGGGCGCATCGGCGCCGACGGGCAGCGCCAGGTCTCGACCTTCCCGACGGTCGAGAAGGCGAAGGCCGCCGCGGCGAAGAAGCTGGGTGAGAAGGTGCGCAAGGGATACGCACCGGCGGTACGGGGCGGGCGCGCACCCCGGTCCGTGACCCGCCGTCAGGTGACCTCGGCTCCTTCCACGGCGCGGGCGACGGCCCCGGTGCTCTGGCGGTTCCGTACCGGCACCTCGGCGTTCGGGATCCATATCGACGAGGACCACTGCTGGGTCGGAAACCAGCACGGCGATGTCTACACGCTGGGCCACGACGGCGAGGTGCTGGCCCGCTTCTCGCTGCCGGACGGCGTCAAGTGCCTGGTCGCGGACGACTTCTGGATCTACGCGGGGTGTGACGACGGCAAGGTGTACGACCTGTCGTCGAAGGTGCCCTTCGCCGCGTACGAAATCGCGGACGACGTGGACATCTTCTGGCTGGACATCCACGAGGGCGTGCTGAACGTGTCCGACCGCAGTGGCGGTCTCACGGTCATCGACCACGAGGACGAGTTCCAGTGGTCCCGCCGCTCCAACGGCAGCAACGCCTGGATGGTGCGAGCCGACGACAGCGCGGTCTATCACGGGCACACGCGCGGTGTGACGGCGTACGCCGCGGACGGCAGCGGCGAGTTGTGGCACACGGACACCTCCGGCGGCGTGCTCTTCGGCTGGCAGGAGGAGACCGCGGTGTACGCGGGAACGGGCCGGCAGGTCGTCGAGCGGCTGTCCAAGGCGACCGGCCGGAGCGAGGCGCGGTACCGGTGCGACGCGGCGGTCTACTCCTGCGCGACCTCCGCCGACGGCGAGTACGTCTTCGCGGGCGACCTCGCCTCCTCGGTCTACTGCTTCGCCGCGGACGGCACCCGGCTGTGGAAGCTGGGGACGGGCGGCGGCTCGGCGCTCTCCATGCAGTACCACGCCGAGAAGCTGTACATCGTCACCACGGACGGCTCGCTGGCCTGCATCGATGCGAGCGAGGCGGCCATCACCGCGGCGCAGGGCGGAAGCGTTCCGGTCGCCTTGGACGTCAAGCAGGCTGCGGCGCTTCCCACGTACACCCCGGCGGCGACCGTGGCCACGGTGAGTGCGATGCCCGCGCCGGGAGCCGGGATAGTCGTGGAGTGCGTGCAGGTCGGCGGACGGCTGCGCGTCCAGGTGGTCTCGGACGGCTACGAACCCTCCTGGCACGTCCAGTTCCCCCGGGCGATACGTCAGGTCGGCGCCCGCTACGTGGTGGACGCGCTGCACTCCTCCTCGGGCGGCTTCTACCGGGTGCGGGGAGAGATAAAGCGCCTGGTCTAGACCCGCCCCCGGGTGGGACCGTTCCAGGCGAGGTGGTCGGGGTGGTCCGCCCGTACGACGACATCGGCGGTCTCCGCAGGATCCACTTCGTCCTCGTACCTCCGGAAGGCCGGCAACGTCCACTGCGTGTCCTGCCCGGTACGGCGCTGAAGCGCTCCCGGCGAGAGCCGCAGGTGCACACTCAGATCGAAGGGAAACCAGTGCCCGAACAGAAACGGCCCCTGCACGATCAACAGCGCACCGTCCGGAAGTTGCTGATACGGGCTGCGGGTGGCCCGATCGGTCACCGGGTCCCACAGATCGGGCAGTACACGACCGCTGCCGCCTGCCTCCAGCGGACCGAAGACCTCCCGCCAGAGCGCACCCGTGTCGAACCAGCCGCTGTAATACGCGTCCGGGTCCCGCTTCCCGTACTCGTACCGCAGGGAGGCCGGGCGTAGAAAGCCCTGTGTGCTGACGAGGTGGACGGACCGGCCGCGTTCCCGTAGCGCCTCGGCCACGGCGGCCGACAGTTCGGCGGTGGGCGCGGCGGGTGCGCCATCGATCGCGATCTTGGGCCAGGGGCCGCCGTCCGCGGCCTTCAGTCCGTCCGCGCGCTGTGCCAGGGCATCGGCCAGCCGTTCCCAGGAGATCGCTTCGAGTCGCACCCCTCCATCATCGCTGAGGTCGCCGACCGGCCATGACCGGTGAGGTCCCGGAGGGATGGCGTACGGTGTGGGTCGCGCGGGGCGAGATCGACACGCAGGCCAGGGGGTTGCGGACCATGGTGATTCGTACTAGGCGGACCATGACCCGAGCCGCGAGCCGCGAGCCGCGAGCCGCGAGCCGCGAGCCGCGAGCCGCGAGCCGCGAGCCGCGAGCCGCGAGCCGCGAGCGGTGGTTGCGTGTTCCGGTCGGTGAAGATCCCGAGCGCTGGCGCACCCTGCCCGGCAAACGCCTCGTGGTCGCCGTGGCCCGCACCGTCACCTCGACCGTTCGGGTCCTGGACGTGCTGCGCCCCGTTCTGCGGGACGACCCGCGCGTCGATGTCGTCTTCGCGTACGACCCGACCTCCGCGTTCAACCACGGAGTCGAGGAGTTGCTGCGGACTGTCGGCGCCCGCGTCATGCCCTGGGGGCAGTTGGCCTCGGCCGAGCCCGATCTGATCGTCACCGCCACCGAGAACGCCCGGCTTCCCGGAGTCTGTCCCGTCCTCGTCCTGCCGCACGGCGTGGGCTTCCACAAGACCGTCCCCGACTCCCGCAGCACCCGCGAACGGCTGGCCGGGTTGGTGCCCGCCGCCCTGCTGCGCAGCGGGCGGGCCCGGCTCGCGGTCTCGCACCCGAGCCAGGCCGCGCAGTTGGCTGCCGCCCACCCCGCGGCGGACGGACTCAGCGTGCTCATCGGGGATCCCTGCTACGACGCGCTGCTCGAAGGCCGGAACCTGCGCGCCAGGTACCGCGACGCCCTGGGCGTGGGCCCTGAGCGACGACTGGTGATGCTGAGCACGACCTGGCGCGAGGAGTCCACCATGGGCTCTCAACCGGGCCTACCGGCCAGGCTGTTGGCGGAGCTGCCGAGGGACGAGTACGCCGTCGCCCTCGTGAGCCACCCCAATGTGCAGGCCGCGCACGGCTCCTACCAGGTGGAGACCGTACTCGCGTCGGCCCGCGGCTCCGGTCTGCTGCGGATCCCGCCCGCAGCAGGCTGGCAGGGAACGCTGTTGGCCGCCGACCTGCTGATCGGCGACCACGGATCCGTGACCTTCTACGGAGCCGCGCTCGGAACCCCGCTGCTGCTCGGCGCGTTCAGTGAGCACGAGGTGGTACCCGGCACACCGATGGCGGAGCTGGGCCAGCTGGCGCCGCGGCTCGTTCAGGACGCACCGTTGCGCGCACAGATCGAGCGCACACTCTCCGAGCACCAGCCGGACCGCTTCCGCAAGCTCGGGGAGAGCGCCTTCGCCGACCCCGGTCACGCGTTGGGGAATCTGCGCACCGTGGTGTACGAACAGCTCCGGCTCGATCCGTGCGAGGGGCCTCCACCGCCCAGGCTGGCTCCCGTACTCCCCGTGCCACAGCCGGACGAGGAGGACACGACCGCGTCCGTCGTCATCACCCGGGTCGTCACCAGCCAGGGCGACAGCCGGGTCGTGGTCGAACGGTTCCCGGCGTCCGTCGCTCACCTCGTCGCCGAACCGGACACCGACCGCACAGACACCGACAGCACGGACAGCGTCTTCCGGTACGTGAGCTGCGGCGACGACGCCCGGGACCAGGGCGTCGCGGAGAGCGCATCCGTCCTGGTGCGCCGTACGGCCGCCCCCACAGCGGTTGCCGCGGCCCGCTGGGCCGAGAACGTCTTCGCCCGCTACCCCGGCGCCCTGCTCGCTGCCTCGTCGCTCGCGGGCGGCTGCTGCCGGGTGCGGCTCACAGACGGCCGTACGGTCGAGGTGTCCACGACCGGCCGGACGACCGACGCCGGGATGTCGGCCTCGGCCGTCTACAGCTGCCTCCGGGCAGGCCTGCCCCTGGCGGGCTTCCTCACCCTCTGCTTCGCCGGGCGCGAGGAGGACGTCACGCTACGACTGCTCCCCTGAAGGGAATTCAGGGGAGGGGAATTCAGCCGAGAGGCGCTCGCGCAGGACAGCCACGCGCGGGCCGCCGCCCTCCTCGTAGATCTCCAGTGCCCGCACCAGGTGGCGCAGACGCTGGTCTCCCGAACAGAGCTCGGCCAGCGCCTCGCGTGCCGGGGCCTCGTAGTGGCGTGCGCCCACGGACCCGAACGCGTGCACGGCTTCCTCCAGCGCGGTGACCGCCTCGTCGTCACGTCCCAGATGGTGGAGCGTGGTCCCGATGGCGCTGCGTGCGCGGGCCGCCATCCGCTCGTCCTTCACCGTCAGCGCGAGGAACCGTCGCCAGGCCTCGTCGAGCGTGTCCAGGGCTGTGGTGTGCCGCCCCGCCGAGTCCTGTGCGCAGCCCAGGAAGTAGAGGCCGATGGCGATACCGCGCGAGTCACCGTCCAGGCGGTAGAACTCCAGCGCCTCCCCGTACGTCTCCACGGCGCGGGAGAGGTCGTGCCGGTCCCAGTAACGACCGTAGAACTCACGCGCGGAGGCCCGCAGCAGCGTGTCACCGCTCTCGTCGGCCCGGACGATCGCGGTCTCCAGCTCCGCGCGGGCACGGTCGTCGTCTCCGCGGTCCAGCAGGGGACGTGACACCAGGGCGCGCAGCCGGGACTCGGCGGCGGGATTCCCGTCCGCGGCGGCAGCCAGCGCGCCGAGCTCGCCGGACTCCGCCCAGTCGTTGAGGTAGCGGCGGTTGAGGTAGAGCGCGGTGAGCGCCTCCGCCAGCTCCCAGGTCCGGCGGTGCAGATTCAGCGCCGCCGCGGCGCGCACGGCTGCGAGGAGTTCGGCGCGGTGTCCGACCAGCCAATTCAGGGCGTCGGCCTTGGTGGAGAACGGCCCAGCGGCACCGTCTAGTCGCCGCGTGTACGCGCCGATGCGCATCCGGCCGCCCATCACGGCCAGGTCCGCGTACCCGGTGAGGGTGAGGAAGTGGTCGATCACGCGCTTCACGGCTGCCGCGCGTTGTTCCCCGGTCTCGTGCTGTTCGGCCTGGCTGCGGGCGTGGAGGCGTACCAAACCGTGGAACCCGTACGGACCGGCGGGTTCGTGTCCCGGTCCGGCCCCCGGCTCCCGCTCCCCGTCGCCGGGCACCGCGACCTCCACCAGACTCGCCTCTTCGAGCGTGTCCAGGAGGCGCTGTGCCTGCCGGGGTGTCAGGTCCGCGAGAGCGGCGGCGGTCTCGGCGTCCCAGTGGTGCCCGGGATAGACGCCGAGGAGCCGGTAGAGGCGGGACGCCTCCGCATCGAGGCCCTCGTACGCAACGGTGAAGACGGCAGCCACAGCGTTTTCTCCTCCCAGGCTCAGGGCATCCAGTCGGCCCTGCTCATCGGCCAGTTCGGCGGCCAGCGCGGACGGAGTGAGTCCTCGGTGCATGGCCAGGCGGGCGCCCGCGACCCGCAGCGCGACAGGTAAGCCGTCGCAGAGGTCGACGATGCGGGCTGCCGCATCCGGATCGGCCGCCACGCGCCCGGCCCCGCACAGGTCCTCCAGGACGCGCAGGCCGTGCGCCGGTTCGAGCGGTCCGAGACGCATCAGCTCCGCGCCGGACATGACCAGCTCGCCGAGCCGTCCACGGCTCGTGGCGATGACGGCACTGCCCGGACCACCGGGGATCAGCGCTCTGAGCTGAGCCGGTTCGGTGACGTCGTCGAGCACCACCAGGACCCGCCGGAGCGCCGTGTGGCTGCGGAAGAGCGCGCACAACTCACCGAGTGTGGGTGGCAGGTATTCGTCCGTGACTCCGAGCGCACGCAGACAACTGGTCACGCCGGTGGAGACATCGGCGCCCGCCTCGCGGCGCAGTTCGGTGAAGTCGACATAGAAGTCACCATCGGGAAACTGCTCGCGCCGGTCCTGGACCCATTGCCGGACCGTGGCCGACTTCCCCATTCCGGGCAATCCGCTGAGCACCGCGACGCGCGCACCGTTGCCGCCCCGGCCGGCCCAGTCGTCGATGTCGCCGAGGACCGCCGTCCGATTGACGAACCCGGGCGACGCCGGGGGGACTTGCCGGGGCACCACAGCCGTCCGGGGCTGCGGCATGTTCACGGTCAGAGCCCCGATCTCTCCTGCCTGAATGACGGGACCGTACGCGGTTCCGTCGAAGTCGTTCCTCACGGACCCTGAATCCATCTTTTCCCCCGCGGCGGCCGACACCATCCGGTGCACACGCTACCCGTGCGGGCATCCGGGCGCCGGTACGATCTGGGCCATGCCGCTGCCCGACCCCAGGAACGTACAAGTGAATTACAGAAGCGGCATACATGGCGATACCGGACACTCTAGAATGAACGATGCGATAGCGGTCAGCGGTCAGCGGTCAGCGGTCAGCGGTCAGCGGTCAGCGGTCAGCGGTCAGCGGATGACAGGCGGCGGGCGACAGGCGGCGGAGCAGAAGTCCGTACTCTTCGCGGCCCGTTCGGCGACCGCCCTGCACCGTCTCCTCGACGTCATCCCGGTCTTCGTGGGTGACGACCGCATCCGCCACCGCCGGTTCACCCTCGTCCCCGGCTCGGAGTTCGACATCGACGCCCTCGCCGCGGTCGAACGCGCCGGCGCCCGAACGATCCCGTGGGCCGAGGCCGTACGCCACCCGCACGACCTGATCGTCGCCGCCAGCCCGAAGGGCGATCTCGACCGTCTCACCGGCCCGCTGGCCCTGCTCCCGCACGGTGCGGGCTTCAACAAGGCGGTTCCGTACGAGGGATCGGCCCGTACGGCGTCCGGTCTCGATCCGGCGATGCTGCTGCGCAACGGCCGGCCGATCGCAGACCTGCACGCCCTCGCCCACCCCAGCCAGGCCGACCGCCTCGCCGTCGGCTGCCCACCGGCCGCAGCTCGCAGCACCGTAGTCGGCGATCCGACCCTGGACCGCATGCTGGTCTCCCTCCCCCGCCGCGGGAGTTACCGCACCACCCTGGGAACCGGTGGCCGCAAGGTGATCGCCCTGACCTCGACCTGGGGCCCCGAGTCCCTGCTGGCCCGGCGTCCCGGTCTGCCCGCGGAGCTGGCCGCCGGACTCCCCCACGACAGCTACCAACTGGCCCTGATCCTGCACCCCAACGAGTACAGCAGGACCAGCGCCTACGACCTCCGCGAGATGCTGGAACCCGCGCTCGCCTCGGGGATGGTGCTGGCCCGTCCGTACGAGGAGTGGGCGACGGTACTCGTCGCCGCCGACGCGGTCATCACCGACCACGGTTCGTCGGCGCTCTACGCGGCGGCGCTGGGCCTGCCCCTGATCGCGGCGTGCGACGGCGGCGACGAGCTCCTCCCCGGCAGTCCGATGGCGGAACTTCTCGCCCAGGCCCGTTTCCTTGCCACACCGGCCGATCTCGAACCGGCGCTGGCCGCCCACTCCCCCAGCGCGGTCCGCGCCCTCGCCGCACCGGCCTTCGCCGAGCAGGGCGCCGCACTTGAGCGCCTGCGCACCGAGCTGTACGCACTGCTCGGCCTCACTCCCCGGGCTGGTGAGCTGGTCGCCCGCCCGTTGCCGGCCCCCGCACCCGCCTCGCACGGTCCGGCAGCCTTCGCCGTACGGACGGAGGTCCACGGGGACCAGATCGACGTCGACCGCCGCCCCGCGCACGCGGATGTCCCGGCCCACCATCTGGCGGCCGAACGGGAACGGGCGGCAGAGCCCCAGACGCAGAGCGCGTCGCTGCTGTTCCGGCGCCGCACCCGGACCGCCGTGCCGCACCCGCACACCGCGGCCCCGACCGCGGCCGGCTGGACCGCCCGCGCACTCGCCGACCACCCCGGACACCGGACGGCAGCGGCCGAACTCACCGCCTCCCGCTGGCTGCTGCGCCGACCGGAGACGCCGTTGCTGCTGCTGCGTATCGAACCGTGCCGCACCGGGGACAGGGTCGTCCGGACCGATCCGGCGGCCGTGCTGTCCGGCGTGCACGCCTGGCTGACGGACAACCCGTACCCCCGCCTCCCCACCACGCTGCACTGCCGGGTCGGGGGCCAGGTCTACCGCGCCCGGCTGGCTCCGGCCACCGACGAGGAAGCAGACCACGAGCTCTGAAACATCGCGCGCGAGGGGAGTGCGTGCAGGCGATCGAACCCGCACCTCAGCCCCCACCTGAACCCCCTCCTGAACCCTTTCATGGAGCCGTTCCTGGAACCCTTCCTGCGGCTCGGACCCAGTCGGCTCAGAACCCGCCTTCCCGTTCGCGGAGCGCGGCAGCCGCCGCACGGTGGGCCGTTGCCGCGTCCGCGTCCCCGGTGTCCGCGGCCAGCGAGGCGAACGCCTCCAGAATCCGCACCTCGTCCCGAACCGAACCGCGTTCCCGCGCTCCACTCAGCGCGGCGGCGTACAGGCCGGCGGCCTCGTCCCGTCGACCGACGCGGTGCAGCACCCGCCCCAGTTCGAAGCCGGTCCGGGCCGCCATCCGCTCACGCTGCTGTTCCCGCGCCATCGCGTGGGCCTGTTCCAACAGCGCCACGGCCCGGTCCAGTTCGCCCATCCCCGCTGCGGCCTGGCCCAGCAGATGGGACTGGAGCAGCACGCCGTACGCATTGCCGATCCCGGTGTGGATGCGCAGCGATGCCTCGAAGTCCGGTGCGGCGCCCGCCCAGTCGCCTTGTACGGAGCGGACCTTGCCCCGGAACTCCAGGGCGGAGGCCAGCAGTTTCGGACGGTCCAGCAACTGGGCCGCGGCTACGGCCGGTTCCACCTCGGCATACGCCTCCTCGTACCGCTCCTGCTCCCACAGGGGGCGGGCCAGCTGGCAGCGCATCCGTACCAGAGCAGCGCTGTGCCCGGCCCGCTGGGCGGCGTCGCGCCCGGTGCGGAATGCCTCGGTCACATCGCCGTAGTGCGCATGGTCGAGGAAGTGGGTCCACAGGGGTTCGCAGAGCGCCCAGGCCGCGTCGTCCATCCCGTGCGCGTACGCGGTGCGGACACAGGCGTACAGAGCGAGCCGCTCTCCCTCCATCCAGTGCAGGGCACGCACCTTGCTCTCCCCGAAGTCCACGTCCGGCGCATCCGCGTCACCGGGCTCCGGCTCCGCGAGCGTCATCCGTGGCCCGGCCGCCAGCGCGTCGGCGCGCTGGGCCTGGCGCAGATACCAGTGGATCACCCGCTGCCGCGCCGCCGCGGCCTCGGCATCCCCGCCGTCCCGGCGTGCGCAGCGCACCGCGTGGGCCCGGAGCAAATCGTGCATCCTGAGCCGGCCGCCCCTTCCGGGGAGCAGCAGGCTGGCCCGCTCCAGCTCCTCCAACGCGTCCTCGGCCGCGTCCGGCCCCGCTCCGAGCAGTGCGGTGACGGCCTCGGGCGCGATGTACGGACCGGGGTGCACCGCGAGCAGCCGGTAGAGGCGGGCAGCCTCACCGCTCAGGTCTCCGTACGCCGCGTTCCATACCGCTTCAACCATCGGGACCCCCCTCTCCGTCAGCTCGTCGGTCAACTGGGCGACGAGCCGCAGGAGTCCGCGCCTGCGGTGTCTGCGCAGCCAGTCACCCGCGACCTCCAGCGCGACCGGAAGTCCGCCACAGACCTGGGCCAGCCTCTCGGCCGCCGCGGTCTCGGTGGTCAGCCGGGGGTCGTCGACGATGCTCCGCAGCAACTGCGCGGCGTGCTCGTTCCCCAGCGGTCCCAGTGGCACCTCCAGGTCGGCGCCGCCCTTGAGGTCGTCCAGCCGCCCCTGGCTGAGGGCGATCACCACGCTGTCCGCCGACACCGGCATCAGCTGTTCCACCTCGAAGCCGACCCGTGCACCGTCGACCACTACGACCATCCGCTTGCCCCGTGTACGCGCCCAGTACTGGCGCTGCCGTCCCGCATACGTCGGCTCCACGCAGTCCGGACGCACCCCCAGTGAGCGCAGCAGCTCTCCCAGGACTTCCGCCATCTCGACACCTCCGCCCCGGCGGTGGTCGTCGAGATCGACGAACCGCACGGCGTCCGGGAAGTCGCCGCCCAGCCGCCGCGCGAGGTGCACTCCGAGTGCGGTCTTCCCGACTCCTCGCACTCCGTGCACCGCGACGACGAGGGGCCGCTCGGCCTCCACGCGTCCCGGTCGTCCGATCCGTCCGATCACCCCGAGCACGGCGTCCCGTTCGCTCTCCCGGTTCACGAAGTGCGCGGCGCCCGGCGGCAGCTGGAACTCGGCGATATCCGGATCCGCATCCGCGCCCGCATGGAAGTGAACCTCCCCCACGCTTCCGGCCTGAACCACTGTCCCGACCCTGGCTTGCCCGCTCACGCTGTTCCGCGTCTCATCGACCACGTGCCAACTCTATTCAGCATCACTGGCATTGAGTGGATATCAGGGCGGGAAGCATCTCTCCATGACGGTTCGCCCGCTGCTCCTCCTCGACGTGGATGGCCCCCTCAATCCGTACGCCGCCCGCCTGCCCCGCCTGCGCGGCTACACCACACACCGATGCCACCCCGCCAACTGGCTCTCCCGCCAGACCCCCGGCTCCCGCGCCCACCGCCGGGGCCTGCGCGTCCGTCTCCTCCCCGGGCACGGTGCCCGTCTCACCGCGCTCCCCTTCGACCTGGCATGGGCGACCACCTGGATGCACCAGGCGAACGAGATGATCGCCCCAGTCATCGGCCTGCCCCACGACCTCCCGGTAATCGAATGGCCGGAACTCTTCGCCAAGGACCCCGACGGCCTCTACTGGAAGACCCGCCCTCTCCTGAACTGGGCCGCGGGCCGCCCGTTCGCCTGGGTGGACGACATGATCACGGACCTGGACAGGGCCCACGTCACGGCCCACCACGACGCTCCTTCGCTGCTGCTGCGCATCGACCCCCGCCGCGGTCTGCGGGAGACGGACTTCGCCACACTGATCAGTTGGTCGAAGTCCTTGTGACGCCGTGAGGGCTTCCCCGGATAGGCCTCCGCGGCTCCCGCCTCGTAGAGAGGCTTCCCGATGCCCCGGTCCTTGTGCCTCCGCTGCCCCGGAGACCACAGGGCTGGTCACCTGTACGGAACCGGGCGAGGACGAGGGCTTGCGACCGGTCTAAGCGGTGGGCATAGCTCGGCAGATGGCTTCATGCAGGCACAAACGCTGAGGCCCGCGTCGCAGCCGGGGCTGGGTTCTGGGTCTGGGTCTGGGTCTGGGTCTGGGTCTGGGTCTGGGTCTGGGTCTGGGGCCTGGGCCTGGGCCTGGGCCTGGGTCTGGGTCTGGGGCACGCTCCCTCGTCGATCCGTCATCTCAGCCCTCCAAGCCGCCCATACGGCCGGGCAGCCCGATCCAGTCCTTCATTGCGCACTGGACCAATGCCTTGATGTGTACCTTGCCCCCAACCTCACGTCTCGTCCGAGACATATGAAGCCGCCCGTTCCGAGATGACCGCAGCTCCGCCGTCCTTGAACACGTCCTCGCAGAACGACGCCACCTCTGCCGTACCCGGACGGTTTCGAGCCGGCACGGAGGCAGGCCGGACTGCGGGCGAGCGACGCGGAGGGCTGGTTGCACTTCGCGCGGCCGGGCGAGACACGGTGCGCGTCCCTGCGGTGCGCTTGGCCGGGCGTCGGGAGCCTCCTGATACTCGACAAGTGGCTGGACGGGTTCAGGGCGCCCGCTCGGCGTCGGCTCAGCGCGCCGCGGTTCCCGTCAGGACATCGAGTTCCAGGCCGAGTTCGCGGGCCAGGGCGTCGTCGGTCCACTCCAGCATCGCGGCGCGGGAGAGCGGCGCACCGTAGGAGGTCATCTGGACGGCGAGGCCGTCCAGGAGGGCGGTGAGGCGCCAGGCCGTGGCGGCGGCGTCGGGGCAGTCGAACTCACCGGCGGCGGCGCCCTCCGCGATGACGTCCGCGAGCGCCGCCTTCCACTGCTGGTCGAGCCCGCCAGCGGTCTCGCGCAGTACGGGGTCGCGCAGCGCACCGGCCCAGGCCTCGATCCACAGGCGCCAGCCCTTGGCCTGGCCGGTCGGGGCGTACCAGCGGACCGCCGCGCGCAGCCTGCGGACGGCGGAGGTGCGGCGGCCGAGCAGGAGGCGGAGGTGGGCGAGGTCGCCCTCGGCGGCGTGCGCGAAGGCCGCGGCGACGAGCTTCTCCTTGGTGGCGAAGTGGTAGAGCACCAGGGCGTTGCTGACGCCCAGGGCGGAGGCGACATCGGCGACGCGCACGGCCGCGGCGCCGCGCGCCTCGATCTGCTCGATGGCGGCGCGCAGCAGCTCCTCGCGCCGCTCGGCAACGTTCAGTCTGACTCTTGCCACCTCGTCACCCTACTGTCCCCACAGGGTGTCCGAACCCTGTGGGGGACAAGGTCGCACGGACCCTTGACAGCGCGCAACGGCGGGGCCACAGTCGACCACTATTGACTGTTCATTCAGTCAATGCACTGCGCCACGCCTCCCTTGCCCGCGCCGCAGCAGGAGTCCCTCAGTGACCCGTACACCGATCTCGCCGTCGCACGGCACCGCACCGAGTTCCCCCCAGGGCGCCCCCGGGGACTGCCCCGGTCCGGAGTGCTCCCCCGATTTTCCAGGGGCTGGGGTGAGCAACGTCCCCGGCTGCGCAAGTCCCTGAACCGGATCGAGGGCGCCGGGGGCCGCGGCCTGCACGGCGGGCCGGGTCGTCAGCGGAACCATCCGAAGCGCTCCGCGATGACCGGCAGCCGCTCGGCCACCAGGGCGTGCGCGGCGGCGCGGGGCGTGCAGTCGTCGGCCTCGGCGCGGGACAGCATCTGGTCGATCAGGGCACGCATCGAACGGCGGGTGTGGGCGAACGCCTCGTCGGCGTCGGCGCCGATGTCGCCGAACAGCGTCCACCACCACCACGCGTTGGTACCGGAGTTGACGACGACGTCCGGCAGTACGGTGATGCCGCGGCCGGTCAGCAGCGCCTCCGCCTCCGGCAGCACCGGCATGTTGGCGGCCTCGACGATCCAGCGGGCGGTGATGCCCGCCTGGTTGGCGGTGTCCACGGCGTACGAGACGGCGGCGGGCACCAGCACCTCGGCGTCGGCCGTCAGCCAGGCACCGGCCGGCAGTTCGCTGTCGTCGGCGCGGAGCACGGCGCGGTCCACGCAGCCGTGGCCGTCACGGGCGGCGAGCAGCGTCTCGATGTCCAGACCGGCGGGGTTGGCGAGGGTGCCCTTGATGTCGGCGACGGCGACGACGCGCAGTCCGGCGCGGACCAGGAAACGCGCGGTGGCGCCGCCCATGGTGCCGAAGCCCTGTACCGCCACCCGGGTTCCCTGATAGGGGGTACCGGCCCGGTCCAGCGCGGCGAGTACCGATTCGGCGACGCCGCAGCCACCGACGAGCTCGCCGAGTCCGATGCCGTCCACCTCGATGGCGAACGCGTCGGCGAGGCGCTGCCGGGCGGCCTCCTCGTCGTCCAGGAGCGGGTAGACGGCCTGGATGGAGGAGACGAGGCCCGCCTCGGAGGCGGCCCGGTCGACGAGGTCCTGAGTGAGGCCGAGGTCCTCGCCGGTCGTCCAGAAGCGTTCGACGTAGGGGCGTACGGCGCGCAGGTAGCGGACGAGAACGCCGTGGGCGGCGGGGTCGCGCGGGTCGCAGTCGATACCGCCCTTGGCGCCGCCCAACGGGATGTAGCGGCCCTGCGGGTTGTAGTGCAGCGCCTCCTTCATCGTCATGCCGCGGGCCAGACCGGTCACTTCCTCCAGGGTGCAGCCGGCGCGCATCCGCAGGCCGCCGCTGGAAACCCCGCGCACCAGCCGGTCGACGACGAGGTGTCCCTGGTGCCCGGTCTCGTGGTCGGTCCAGGTGAGAGAGATCAAGGGGGCGGCGGGAGCGGGCGACGGGCTCGTCACGGGCGTGGCGGGGGTCTGCGGCGCGGGGGAGGACGGCGTGTGGGAAGACGTGGTCATCAGGAGGACTCCTCCGGAACGGTGATGAGGGTGGGCCCCGGGGTGGTCAGGGCCAGGCGCAGGGCTTCGGCGAGCGCCTCGGGGGAGTCGGCGTGCACTCCGTGGCCGCCGTAGGCGCGGGCCAGTGCGGGCAGGTCGACCGGGGGCAGGTCGACGCCGGTCGGGTGGTCGCAGCGGGCCGCCATTTCGCAGCCGGTGCGCGTCCCGGCTCCGCGTCCCGGCGTCCCGCTCGTCCCGCAGCGCGGCGACGGCCCGGCGGACGGCGACGGCCCGGCGGACGGCGACGGCCCGGCGGACGGTACCGGTCTCCGGCCGTGGGGTACCGGCATCCGGCCGTGGGGTACCGGCATCCGGCCGTACGGTGCCGGTCTCCCGGCTGGTGCGGGTCGTTGCCCCGCCGCCGCGGCAGGCGGCGAGCAGTGCGCGCACGGTGTGGCAGGCATCGCCCACCAGCGGGAGGTCCGCGGGCAGTCCCGCGTACATCTGCGCCGGGTCGACATCCACCCGGACGAGGGTGCCGCCGAGTGCGGGCGGATCCGTCCACAGGTCGGACTCGGCCAGCTCCGTGCCGACGCCGGTGGTGCGGGTGGCCGCAGTGGTGAGGGAGGCGGCGTCCGAACCGGTGCCGGGCTCGGTGACGGCCAGCATGAATCCGGTGATGCCGACCTCGGCGGCCCTGCGCCACAAGTCCCAGGGGGTCTCGACGTCGGCCTCGTCGACGGCGCGCGCCGCCGGCCGGATCTCCTCCAGCGCGAAGGTACGGGTGAGGCCGACGATGTCCCGCTGTTCGGGGGTCAGCGGGATCAGCTCGGTGGGCAGCTCCGACATGGCGTCTCCAGACACGACGATGACGTCCTCGGACCGACCGGCACACGGGGAGGAGCTGTCACGGGGCCATGCACCGACCGGTCTTACTGAATCACTAGTCAGTATTTGGAGTCCGGGCCGCCGGTGTCAATGAGCGCGGATACTGAACCTTCATTCAGCGGCCTTTCCACCATGCGCAACGGGGGGTTGACCACCCCCCGATCACCTCGTACGGTGCTCCCACCTCGCAGGTGTATCGATTAACCACCTCCCGGGCACCCACTCCCCTGCTCCCCTGTAGGAGGCCGCACGCCGTGCGTTCCATGCTGAATCGCCGCGGATTCATCACCGCGGGAGCGGCCGTCGCGGCCGGTGTCGCCGCCCCCGGGCTGTCCGGGTGCGGGCTGGTCGGAGGGGACGAGTCCGACCCCGACACCCTGGTCGTCCACAGTTCGCTGGGCGGCACCGCGCCCGGCTCCGCGACCTTCCGGGCCGTTCTCGACATGTTCCGCAAGGAGAACCCCGGACTCAGGGTCAAGAGCCTGATCAACGGGGACGAGCTGGGTCAGGTCTACGAGACGTCCCGGCTGGCGCACAAAGAGGCCGACGTCGTCATGGTCAACCTCTACGACAAGACCGTCTCCTGGACGGCGCTCGGCGCCACGGTGACCGTCAACGGGTACCTGGACGACTGGGGCCTCCGCGAGCGCATCCTGCCCGCAGCGCTCGACGAGTGGACCGACGACAAGGGACGACTCCGCGCCCTTCCCTACATCGCCAGCAACTGGCCCGTGGCATTCAACCGCGGCCTGATGCACAGAGCCGGGGTCGAGGACATACCGCTCACCGGGGACGCCCTGATCGCCGCCGCCAGGAAGCTGCGGGCGAAGGGCACCGCGCCCGTCACCATCGGCGGCAACGACTGGACCGGACAGAAGCTGCTCGCCCAGATCATCCAGTCCTTCGTCACCGCCCCGCAGGCCAAGAAGCTCTACGCCACCGGGGACTTCAGCGGGATCAGCGGGGCGCGCGAAGGCATCGAGTACTTCGTCGAACTGCGGGACGCCGGTGTCTTCACCGACAAGGCCCAGGGGCTCACCACCGACTCGATGACCACCCAGTTCAACACCGAGGCCGCCGCCATGCAGTCGGCGATGTCCTCGGCCCTCGCCCGGGTTCCTGACAACGTTGCCAGGCATACGGATGTCGGTGGCTGGCCGCTGCCGCCCGGAGCCGTGCACGACAGGCCGACCATCCTGCGGACCTTCACCGTCTCCGGGTTCTGGGTGAGCCCCAACGGCACCAAGAAGATCGAGACCGTCGAGAAGTTCGTCCGCTTCATGTACCGGCCCGACATCGTCTCCCGCTTCATCACCGAGGGCGGCCGGGACATGGCGGTGAAGAGCGACACCCTGAGCGACGGGTTCCCGCTGGTCGCCAAGGCCCAGCAACTCGGCGCCGACGTCAGCCAGGTCGTGCTTCCCGATCTGTACGTACCGCCGTCGGCCGTCCAGCCGATGATCCAGGCCACCAGTACGGCCTTCACGCCCGGCGTCAGCGCCCGGCGGATTCTCTCCGCGCTCCAGGGCGCGTACCGCAACGCCTGAGGAGGCAACCCCATGACGATGACGTCATCCGTCAGGCCCGCCTCCCGGCAGGCCGGTCCCCCCTCCGCCGCGCAGCGCAGGCAGCGCGGGCCCCGGACCACGGTTCTCGCCCTGCCCGCCCTTGCCTGGTACCTGGTCTTCATGGTCGGGCCCATGGTCGCGATCTTCGTGATCGCCGCCCTGCACTGGCCCGGCATGCTGCAGCCGACCTCCTTCGCCGGATTCGACAACTTCGGCGCGCTGTACGACGATCCGGTCTTCTGGCAGGCCGTGCGCAACACCGGCGTCCAGATGGTCATCGCGATCCCGGTGATGATCGTCTGCGCCTACATGGTCGGGTACTACGTCGCCCAGAAGCCGCCGGGACACCGGGTCATCCGCTATCTGCTGTTCGTGCCGGGGCTCATCTCCACCCCGGCCAAGGCCATGGTCTTCTACGCGGCGCTCTCCCCCGACGGCCTGGTCAACGGCGCCCTGAAGTCGGTCGGTCTCGGCTCGCTGACCGACGCCTGGCTCGCCAACCCCGACACCGCGCTCTACTGCCTGATCGCGCTCGACGTCTGGGCCGGTATCGGCTTCACCGCCGTCCTCTTCGCCGCCCGGCTCGACAGCGTCCCCGAAGAGATCGGCGAGGCCGCGCAGCTGGACGGCGCCGGGCACTGGCGCGCCATGTGGCGGATCCACTTCCCCGTCATCAAGGAGTACGTCGGTGTGGTGACGATGCTCCAGTTCCTCTGGACGCTCTTCGGCTCCGCCCAGCAGGTACTGCTGCTGACCCAGGGCGGCCCCGCCAACTCCTCGACCACGCTGTCGTTCCTCGTCTACGAGAAGGCGTTCATGGAGAGCGACCTCGGCTACAGCCAGGCCGTCGGCGTGGTCCTCTTCCTCGCGGGGCTCGTCGGGCTGCTCGCCATCCGCCGCGCTTTCCGCCAGAGCTACTGATCGGAGCCCGACCCACCATGGCCACCACACAGTTCAGAAAGCCCCGGTTCAGGAAGTCCTGGCTCCCCGCGCACATTCTGGTGTGGGCGTACGCCGTGCTGCTCGCCATTCCGCTGTACTACTTCCTCGCCTCCGCCTTCAAGTCCAACGAGGCCATCTTCGCGAGCCCGCTCGCCCCGCCGACCTCGTTCGGATTCGGCAATTTCCGTACCGCGTTCGAGAGCGCGGACCTGGGGATGGCGATCCTCAACTCCGCGATCGTGACGGTGTTCTCGCTCGCGCTGACCCTGGGCCTCGCGATACCCGCCGCGTTCGCACTCGCCCGCGCACAGGGCAGGGTCGGGTCCGTCATCGAGAAGATCTTCTCGCTCGGCTTCCTCGTCCCCACCTTCGCCGCCCTCTTCCCGACCTTCCTGCTCTCGGCGGCCACCGGCCTCTTCCACACCCGGCTGTTCATGGTGCTGTTCCTGCCCGCCACGGCGATGCCGCTGTCGGTGGTGATCCTCATCCAGTTCATGCGGACCATTCCGCGCGAGATGGAAGAGGCCGCCCGGATCGACGGCGCTTCGACCTTCGGCGTGCTGCGGCACATCTACACCCCGATGTGCATGTCGGGCATCGCCACCGTGCTGCTGCTGAACTTCCTCACCTTCTGGAACGAGTACCTGTACTCGCTGATCATCATCGGCCCGGACCCCGACCTGCGGACCATTCAGGTGGCCCTGCCCACGCTCAAGTCGCAGATCGGCACGGACTACGGCATCCTCACGGCCGGTACGATCCTCACGCTCGTCCCCGTCTGGATCATGTACACGCTGCTGCAGAAGCGCATGCAGCAGGCCCTCGTGAGTGGTGCGGTGAAGATGTGAGTCCGAGTACGCCCTCCGGCCCCCGGCCGACGATCAAGGATGTCGCAGCCGGGGCCGGAGTCTCCACGGCCGCGGTGTCCAAGGTCTTCAACAACACCGGCCGGATCTCCGAGCCCACCCGCCGCCGCATCCTCGACGCGGCGGAGCGGCTGGGCTGGTCGCCGAGTGCGTCGGCGAGCGCGCTGCGCCGCTCGCGTACGCGCACGGTCGCGATGGTGGTGCGCCGCCCCACCGATGTCCTCGGCGCCGATCCGTTCTTCTCCGAGCTCATCACCGGTCTGGAGAGTGAGCTGTCGCCGCGCGGCTACGGGCTGCTGCTGCACCTCGCCGGCGACGTGCGCGAGGAGACCGCGCTGTACGAACGGCTGGCCGCCGAGGGCCGCGTCGACGGCGCCGTACTCACCGAGCACCGCGCCGACGATCCACGGCTGCCGCTCCTGAAGGGCCTGGGACTGCCGGCGGTCCTGCTGAGCACGGCGCACGGCAACGGGATCACCGAGGCCGTCGGGCACCTGCTGGCCCTCGGGCACCGGCGCATCGGCTACGTCTGCGGGCCGGACGACCTCCTGCACACCCGTTTCCGGCTGCGGGTCCTCAGGGAAGCCCTGGCCGCACACGGTCTCGTACCGGCCGCGGTGGTCCACACGGACTTCACCGAGGCGGAAGCGACAGCCGCCACCGAGCGGCTGCTCGCACTCGACGACCGGCCCACGGCCCTCGTGTACGCCAACGACTCGATGGCCGTCTGCGGACTCGGCACCGCCCAGCGGGCAGGCCTGTCCGTGCCCGGCGAACTCTCCGTGGTCGGCTACGACAACCTGCCGCTGGGCCGCTGGATCCACCCCCGCCTGACCACCGTCGACCAGTACGTCCAACAGGCCGGCGCAGCCGCCGCCCGCGAGCTGCTCGCGCAGTGCGGGGAGGACGTCCGCACCGAACCCCTCACCGGACAACCCCGGCTCGTCGTACGTGAGTCGACCGGTCCCGCCTGACCCCCTGGAGCACCACAGATGCAGCGCCACAGCGCCCAGCTCGCCCACGACCCCGCCGTACTGCCCTGGCTCGGGGCCAACTACTGGTCCCGCACCGGCGGCCCCCTGATGTGGCGCGACTACGACCCGGCGGTCGTCCGCGAGGAGCTCGCCGTACTGCGCGAGCACGGGCTCAACATGACCCGGTCGTTCTTCTACTGGCCCGACTTCCACCCCGAACCGCACCGCATCGACGAGAAGTTGTGCGACCGGTTCCGGGACTTCCTGGACGCGCACGGCGAGTACGGGATGGGGACCGTTCCCACGTTCATCGTCGGTCACATGTCCGGGGAGAACTGGGACCCCGTCTGGCGCGCGGGCCGCGATCTGTACGAGGACGTGTGGATGGTCGGCCGCCAGGCGTGGTTCGCGAGCGAGATGACCCGGCGCTTCAAGGACCACACGGCCGTCACCGGCTGGCTGATCACCAATGAGATGCCGGGGTACGGGCGGATCTACCAGGTCGACCCGCCGTCGGTGGACGTGGTGACGGCGTGGGCGCAGTCAATGTGCAACGCGGTACGGGCGGCGGGCGGCACCCAGCCCGTCTCGCTCGGCGACGGCGCCTGGGGGCAGGAGGTGACCGGGCGCGACAACGGTTTCTCGCTGCGCGAGACCGCCGAGTACGTCGATTTCGTCGGGCCCCACGTGTACCGCTCGGACACCGACAAGGTCCGCCAGCACTACCGGGCGGCCTTCGAGTGCGAGCTGGCCGCGGTGACCGGACAGCCGGTGGTCCTGGAGGAGTTCGGGCTCTCCACGGACACCGTGTCGGCGCGCAACGCGGGCGTGTACTACCGGCAGACACTGCACAATTCGCTGCTCGGCGGTGCGACGGGCTGGATCGCCTGGAACAACACCGACTACGACGACCTGTGGGAACGGTCCCCGTACGACCACCACCCCTTCGAGATGCACTTCGGCATCACGGACAGCGCGGGACGCCCCAAGGAGCCGCTGCGCGAACTGGCCGCCTTCGGCAAGGTGCTGGAGCAGGTCGACTTCCCGCGCTGCCGGCGGGCCGACACCGGAGCGGCGCTGGTCGTCCCCGCCTTCCTGGAACGCGGATACCCCTACAGCAGGCCCGCCGACCGGCCGTTGATCTTCTCCTCGCTCCACCAGGGCTATGTGGCCGCCCGCGGCGCCGACCTCCCGGTGGGCTTCGTCCGGGAGGCGGACGGGATCGCCGACGACGTCCAGCTGTACCTGCTCCCGTCGACCCGGCAGCTGACGACGCGGACCCGGCGGGATCTGGAGCGGCGGGCGCGGGCGGGGGCGACGGTGTACCTGTCGTTCTGCTCGGGCGAGCACCCGGCGACGCGCGGCCCGTGGTTCCACGACCTGGACGGCCTCTTCGGGGTAAAGCACCAGTTGTCGTACGGGGTCGCCGAACCGATCGAGGACAACGTCCTGGAGATGACCTTCACCGAGGACTTCGGCCCGCTGAAGTCGGGGGAGACGTTGCGTTTCCCGGTGTCGGGGAACGAGGACAGCCGCGCGTATCTCCCGGTGGTGCCGCAGGGCGCCCGGGTGGTGGCGACCGACGGGCACGGGCGCCCCGCACTGCTGGTCCACGAGATCGGGGAGGGCCGGACGGTACTGGCCACGTACCCGCTGGAGAACATGGCGGCCCGCACCGCCCGGGTCAACCCGGAGCAGACCCACCGCCTGTACGAAGCGCTGGCGGAGGTCGCCGGGGTGGCGCGGGCCGTGACGGTGGACACCCCGTACGTCAGCGCCGATGTCCTGGTCCACGAGGACGGGCGGCGCTTCGCCTGGCTGGTCAGCCAGTCGGAGGACGCGCTGAACGTACGGCCGGGCGGAGGCCGCCTGTTCGACCTCGGTACGGGCGCGGAGTCACCGGAGGTCGCGCTGGAGCCGTACGGGGTGCGGGTGCTCGAACTGCGCGACCAGGACCAGGAACTGCTCTAACCGCGACCGCGGTCCCCGCCCATGCTCTGGCGACCGATGATCCCGGCCTGGATCACGGGAGCTTGGTAAGTGCCCCCGGACATACTGTTGTTGATGACCCCGACCCGCGTGCCGGACGTCGGCGGTGCCATCTCGTCGAGCAGCGTGCGCAGTTCGGCGGCGGCTTCCGGGTCCGCCTGGAGGGCGCGGCGCATCCGCAGTCGCCACTCGCCCTGCACATCGGCGGCGGTGTCGGTGTCACCGGCCTGCTGTGCGGTGGTCAGTTCGGCGCGGGCCGCGTCCAGTTCGGCTGCCACCGCCGTCGGTTCGGCGCTGCCCCGCCGGGCCAGGAACGCGGCCATCCGGTCACGGGTACGCGTCCAGGCATCGGTCGCCATCTGCTGTACGAGTGCGGTCGCCCCCGCCGTCACCAGCGCCGTCAACTCCGCGTCCACTGTTCCCCCTTGGCCGTCTCTGCTGTCCGGTGAGTTCCTTCTCCCCGGCTGCTTCCGAAGCCTAGCGCCGCAACGCCGCCACCGGGTCGCGGTGCGGGCTGTCGCGTGGCCACCAGTCGTCGCGGCCGGGATCCGATTCGTAGGCGTACCAGCGGCCGTCGTGACCGAAGCGCAGCTGGAGCGCGCCGCCGGGGATCGTCAGGCGGTTGCGCCAGGGCTGGAAGCGCGGCAGCCCGGCGGCGGCCAGGGCGGGGCGAGCCCGGTCGAAGGGGCCCGCCGGTGGGTCCCACGGTGTTTCGAGTACGGACAGCCCGTCGGCTCCGCCCTGCCGCCAGGCGGCGACCGCGCGTGCCAGGTCGGTGGGGCTGCGCCCGGTGGCTCCGGCGAGGTCGCGGTAGAGCGTGCGGGTGGTGGCGGTCAGCCCGGCGGTGGGACGGGCGGCGGCCAGCCGGACGGCGTCCTGCCAGGGGGTGAGACCGGCGACCGGGTCGGTGCCCGTGGTCAGCAGGGTGTGGGCGCGGGCGGCGGCGTCGGTGGCGAGGTGGTCCAGGGTCAGCGGGTCGGGGGCTCCGCGCGCGCCGGGGTAGGCGGGGGGCCGGCCCGGGTACGGGCCGGGCGGCAGGGGCGCGGGCAGCGGCGGGAGGAACCGCGGGGCGAGCGCCTCGCGCGCGGGCACTCCGGGCGTGGGCGGCGCCGCACGCCGGTCACGGGCCGCGTGGGCCGCGTTGCGCCTGGCCAGTTCGTCGAGGAGTTCCCGCTCACCCCTGCCGCGCATCAGCAGCAGCACGAAGGGGTCGGAATCGAGGAGCCGGGCCGTCTCGTAGCAGAGGGCGGCGGCGTGCTTGCAGGGCCGGCCGCCGTCCGGGCAGGAGCAGGACGGTGTGAGATCACCGGGCGCGGGGAGCAGGGCCACCCCCGCTTCGGCCGCCGCGTCGACCAGCGAGTGGGGCATGTCCTTGTCGAGGAGAGCGGCGATGTGGCCCGGCTGGGCGGCGGCAGCGTCGAGGAACTGCTCCCAGTCGGGGTCCGTGAGCGTACGCAGCCGCAGCTCGGCACGGTAGGGGCGCGGACGGCTCCCCTGGACGTACGCGAGGATGCGGCCCGGCGCCACGTTCACCGCGGCTACATGGCCGCCGTCCGCGTACTTCCTGCCGCGTTCGAGACGTCCTTCGTCCAGTGACAGCGCCTCCACGGCTGCCACCCAGGCGTTCCCCCACCAGCTGCTCATGACGGCCTCCGCAGCGACACCAGGTCGGCGAGTTCCGCGTCGCCCAGCTCGGTCAGGGCGCTCTCGCCGGAGCCGAGGACCGCGTCCGCCAACGCCCGCTTGGCGGTGAGCATGTCGGCGATGCGGTCCTCGACCGTACCCTCCGCGATCAGCCGGTGGACCTGCACGGGCTGGGTCTGGCCGATGCGGTAGGCGCGGTCGGTCGCCTGCTCCTCCACTGCCGGGTTCCACCAGCGGTCGTAGTGGATGACATGGCCCGCTCGGGTGAGGTTCAGGCCCGTCCCCGCGGCCTTGAGGGAGAGCAGGAAGACCGGGGATTCACCGGCCTGGAAGCGGTCCACCATCTCCTCGCGCCGGGCCACGGGGGTGCCTCCGTGCAGGAGTTGGGAGGGGACGCCGCGGGCGGTCAGATGGTCGGAGAGCAGCCGGGCCATCGCCACGTACTGGGTGAAGACCAGGACGGAGCCGCCCTCCGACAGGATCGTGTCGAGGAGTTCGTCGAGGAGCGCGAGCTTGCCCGAGCGGCCCGCGAGCCGCGAGGGCCCCTCTTTCAGGTACTGCGCCGGGTGATTGCAGATCTGTTTGAGCGCGGTGAGCAGCTTCATGATCTGGGCGCGGCGGCCGGCGCCCTCGTCGGCCTCGATGACCGCCATCGATTCACGGACCACGGCCTGGTAGAGGGATGCCTGTTCACGGGTGAGCGAAACGGGGTGGTCGGTCTCCGTCTTGGGCGGCAGTTCGGGGGCGATGCCCGGGTCGGACTTCTTGCGGCGCAGCAGGAACGGGCGGACCAGCCGGGCCAGCCGCTCGACCGCCCCGTCCTCCTCGCCGTTCTCGACGATCCTCGCGTGGCGGGCGCGGAAGGTCTTCAGCGGGCCGAGCAGTCCGGGAGTCGTCCAGTCGAGCAGGGCCCACAGCTCGGAGAGGTTGTTCTCCACCGGCGTTCCGGTGAGGGCGACGCGGGCCGGGGCGGGGATCGTGCGCAGGGCCTTCGCCGTGGCCGCGTGGGGGTTCTTGATGTGCTGCGCCTCGTCCGCGACGACCATGCCCCAGGGGTGCGCGGCCAGTTCGGCGGCGCTGGTGCGCATCGTGCCGTAGGTGGTGAGCACGAAGCCGCCCCCGGTGTCGTCGAGGGAGCGGTCCGTGCCGTGGAAACGGCGGACGGGCACCCCGGGCGCGAACCGGGCGATCTCCCGCTGCCAGTTGCCGAGCAGCGAGGCGGGGCAGACCACCAGTGTCGGTTCGCGGCGTGCCCGGTGCAGGTGGAGGGCGATGAGCGTGATGGTCTTCCCCAGGCCCATGTCGTCCGCGAGGCAGCCGCCGAGGCCGAGCGAGGTCATCAGATCGAGCCAGCCGAGGCCGCGCAGCTGGTAGTCGCGCAGCGTGGCGTCCAGGCCGGTGGGCTGCGGCAGCGGGGCGGCGTCCGTGGTGAGCCGGGAGTGGAGGGCCGCGAGCGCGCCGACCGGCACCGCTTCGACCGTCTCGCCGTCCACCTCGGCGCTGCCGGTGAGCGCCGCCGACAGCGCGTCCACGGGTGCGAGAAGCCCCAACTGCCGCTTGCGCGCCTTGCGTACGAGGGCCGGATCAACCACCACCCACTGGTCCCGCAACCGGACCACCGGGCGGTGCGCCTCGGCCAGGACGTCCATCTCCGCATCGGTCAGCCGGTCGTCACCGAGCGCCAACTGCCAGCTGAAGGAGAAGAGGTGCTCGGTGTCGAAGAACGAGGTGCCGTCCGTGGCCGAGCCGGGGGCGGACCGTACGACTGCGGTGGCGGTGAGCGAACGGGCCAGCTCCCTGGGCCAGTGCACGGCCACCCCCGCCGCGGCGAGCCTGGCCGCCGCCGGGCCGAGCAGCTCGTACAGCTCCTCCTCGGACAGCGGCAGTACGTCGGGCACCGGGCGCTCCAGGAGCCGGGCCAGCGGGGGCCAGACCCGGGCCGCGCGCCGCAGCGCCAGTACCGCGTCGATCCGCACCCGCGGCCCGAAGTGCTTGTCGCCGTCCCCCGCCCAGAGCCGCCCGGCGTCGATCACGAGGGTCGGGTCGGCGAGGCTGTGCACCTGGACGACGGCCGCACCCGCCCGGCGCTCCACTTCCGCGGTGTCCCCGCCCCGGTCGGTCCCGTCGGTCCGGTCGGCCTGGTCGAAGAGTTCGAACCCGGAGAGGTCGAGGCGCAGCGAGACCTGCACCCCGGCGTCCGACCCGGCTGCCACCTCCGCCGCCCACTCCCGCAGTCCGGGCAGCTGCTGGGCCTCACGGGCCGCGTAGGCGGCCCCGGCCGCGTGCGGTGCCGCCGGGGTGCGGGGCAGGGTGTCGGCGACGGCGTCGTAGAACGCCCGGATCAGTCCCGGTGGCTCGGGCAGTTCCATGGGGGTGCGCCCGGGAAGCGGCGTGGCGTGTGCCTCCGGTGGCATGGCTGCGGCGATGGCCCGCAGGTGTGCGATGTCCTCCGCGTCCAGCGGTCCGGCTCGCCAGGCGTCGTGGTCGTCGGCGGTCAGGCCGGGGAGCAGCCGACCGCGCGCGACCAGCTGCAGGGCGTGCAGCGCCGCCGCGCCCCAGCAGCGGACGGCCGGATGGGCCACCGGGGAGTGCCGGGCCGCCACCAGCAGCGGCAGCGCCTCGGCGACGGACAGCAGCACCGCAGGGACGGTCCGGCGCCGGACCGCTGCGCCCTGGCGTCGCACGACCGCGAGCTCGTCGGGCCCGGACACCTCACCGTCGGGGTCCCAGAAGGCGAAGCGGCCGTCCCGTGGCAGCACGGCGGGGAGGAACACCGCGGCCCCTCTGATGAGCCCGGCCGGCCCCGGCCCGGCGGCAGGCACGGTCCCGGCGGCAGGCACGGTCCCGGCGGCAGGCGCCGGCCCACCGGTCCTCCGCGCTCTCCCCGTCTCCGGCACCCCGCTCACCTGCCTTCCCCCCTCGCATCCGATGTCTCTGCGAGTCTAGGTGCGGGGTCTGACAACGGACCCGGGAACCGGAACCTGCCCTTCCGACAGGCCTCAGCGCACCCCCTCCCACAAGGCGCGCTCCCGCGCCCGCGGGTCCTGGCGGGGAGCGGACTCCTCGTCGAAGATCATCGTTGTGCGCGCGGCCCGGTCGTAGGGCGCCCATCCGGGGTCTCCGGTCGTCGCGAAGGCCACCCACGCACCGTGCACGGTGTCCGCCAGGCTCTGGGGCGGGCAGTTCCCGAGCATCGCGGCGTACGACGGATCGCGGAGGTTGTCGAAGACGAAGCCCAGCTCGGCCGCATGGCAGGCGCCGAGCCTGCCGCCGAACTGCGGGGAACGCCAGGCGAATTCGTACAGCCGGGAGCCGGGAACCGCCTCGGCGAGGCGGACGGCCGGAATCCGGTAGAACCAGTCGGTCGCCACTACGTCGAGGAGCTCACCCGGCGACGCCTGCGGGCGGGTCGCACGGTAGACGGCGAGTGCCCTGTCCGGGTCGAGTCCGTACGCCGTCAGCGCGAGCCGCAGCCGTTCCTCGGTGATCGCGTCCAACCGTCCGGTCGGGACCATGAAGAGCCGGTTCTCCTCACGGTTGCTGCCGACGAGCAACTGGACACCGCACTCCGGACCCGGCAGGGCGAGCCCGGGGAGCACCGGCTCGAAGGGCATCACGTTGAGCGCCGCATCGCCCCACAGCTCCGGATCCGGGCGTCGCCCGATCTCGGCGCGCAGCCTGGCCTGGGCGGGCAGCAGCTCCGCGAGCGGCACAGCGGCGAACTTATCGGCGGTCGGCTCGATCCCCAGGTACTCCGCGAGCCGCGCGGCGATCAGAGCGGCCGTCGCGGGCCGCAGGAAGTGGTGGGCGGCCCCGCTCTGCAGAATCGCCCGGCCGAACAGCCCGGCCGCCCGTTCCGTCCCGAGCAGCACCCCGATGCCCATGGCCCCGGACGACTCCCCGAAGACGGTGACCCGGTCGGGAGCGCCGCCGAAGGACTCGATGTTCTCGCGCACCCACTCCAGGGCGGCGATCTGGTCGAGCAGCCCCCGGTTGTCCGGCGCTCCGTCCAGGCTCAGGAAACCGTCCGTGCCGAGCCGGTAGTTGACCGTCACACAGACCACACCGTCGCGGGCGAACGCACTGCCGTCGTAGCCGGACGCCGAACTCGAACCGTTCGCGAACCCTCCGCCGTGCAGCCACACCAGCACCGGAAGCCCCCCGTTGGGCCCCGGCTGCGGCGTCCAGACGTTGAGGTTCAGACAGTCCTCACCGTCACCGCCACGGCCCTCCGGGATGAGCGTGTCGAACGGGGGCGCGTACGGAGCCTTGGGCGCGGTCGGGCCGTACGCCTTCGCCTCGCGCACGCCCTCCCACGACGGGGGCGCCGCCGGTGCACGGAACCGGCGCGGGCCGAAGGGCGGCGCCGCGTAGGGGATGCCGAGGAAGGACGCCACCCCTTCGTCGCCCATCCGCCCCCGGACCGCACCCTGGCGGGTCATGCACACAGGTTCCATCTGGTTCGGGCTCACTCTGTTCAATTCCGGTCCCATCGGCTCGAAGAACAGCAATGTGGCGGACGTTCCCTTCCCTGGTACCGTGCCGCGCCCCTCCCCGTAAAGATCCCGGAGTCCCCGGCCTGGAGAGCCGAGACGGACCCAGCCGGCACAGGACCGACCGGGGAGAGGTTCGGATCGGCGGGCCGCACCAAGGCGGCCGTAGTGACGTCCCCCGCGCGGCCCAGCACCGGATGCCGTCCCGCCCGGGGCACGGCAGGGTGGGGCCCACCAGTGACTCTCTGTACAGACGGGACCGCCCATGTCCGATCACCGGCGTCTCGGCATCATCGCCGGGGCAGTGCTCCTGCCGTTCGCCGTCACCGGCTGTTCCGGTCTCAACCGCAGCGCCGTCGGCACGATCTCGTACACCACTCCGGCCTCACAGGTCGTCACCGTGTCGAACCCGTCCGTACGGGGCTGTCACCCGCTGCTGCGCGGCGGCGCCGCTTCCGTCGTCAACAACACACTGATCGACATGGTGCTGTATCCGGGCACCAACTGCGCCGGCAGGCCATCGGTGTACAACGCCACCACGCTCACGAACACGGTGACGCCCCCGCTCGTCGCCTGGCGCAGTTACAGCCTGGTCCACTGACCACCTCACGGACGACGCCACTGGCACCACCGCCGGAAACACCGCAGCCGGCACCACGGACGACGCGGCACGGCGCGCCCGCCCGCAGTCGGAGCCGGAGCTGGGCTCAGTGCCGGGGCAGCGCCCTCACCCATGTTCCGTCGTCCGTGAGACAGCGGTCCACGACGAGCCCCGCCCCGTCGAGGTGGTGCGCGAACTCCTCCCTGGTCAGCGGGCGCGACAGGAAGGTCTGCGTCCACGTCGCGTCGGGGTAGACGTACTCGCAGACCATCGAGTCCACGCCGTCCCCGACCGGGGTCGCGGACAGGATCCGCACGATCCCGCCCGTGTCGTTCTGCCGCTCGCGCGGGACGTCCGTGTGCCAGTCCGGGCCTTCACGCTGGATCAGCACACAGCCCTCGTCCTTGACATGCCGACGGCAGGTACGCAGCATGCCCTGACGGACCTCCGGGTCTCCCGAGTGCACCAGGTACGACGCCAGCATCACCACGTCGAAGGTCTCTCCCGCGTCGAGCGTCTCGATCGGGCTGCATATCGTGCGCACACCCTCGATCTGCTCCAGCATTCCTGGCGACTCGTCGACCGCGGTGACGGCGAAGCCCCGCTCGGTCAGCGGGCGGGTCACCCGGCCCGCCCCGCAGCCCAGTTCGAGGATGCTCGCTCCGGCCGGGACAGCCGAAGCGATCACATCCGGTTCGCTGCCGACCGGCAGGCGTCTGTACAACTCCACGGAGCAGCCGTCGGGCGTCCGCGCGCCCGGCCCCGTGCCGTCATATCCCTCACGCATCCGAAGGCTCATGCCCGCCGAACGAACACGCCGGACCGGTCGTTCCCTCCCGGTCGCCGGTCTCCGGTCGCCGGATCAGCGGTCCGGTCAGCCCCCGGACCGGCCCTCCGAATCGAAGCGGGCCGCTTCCAGGTACTCCGGCTTCGGATCGAGCGCGGCGGCCAACCGGAAGTGGCGCCTGGCCTGTTCCGGACGGCCGGCCCGCTCGAAGGTACGGGCCAGGGCGAAATGCGCGAAGGCGTTGTCCGGCTCCCGCTCCAGTACCAGCTGGAACTCCAGCTCGGCCGGGCGCAGTTGGGCAGCGGCGAAGAACGCGCGCGCCCGCAGCAGACGGGCCGCCGTGTTCTCCGGGTGGGCGGCGATGACCTCGTCGAGCAGCTTCACGGCGCCGCGCGGATCACGGGCCGCCAGCAGCGCTTCCGCCGCCCGGTAGTCGATGACGTGGGTCTCGGGGTTGCTGTGGGACATCCGTCCGGTCCTTTCCGTCGTACTACTGCCCGCCCGGGGCTTCGGGGTCAGCCGCCCGCCCGGCCTGCTGCCCGCTCGGACAGCTGCGCCCAGACCGTGCGGACCTGCGGCTCCAGGGCCTCCAGGGGGCCGTCGTTGTCGATCAGGAGATCTGCGATCTCCCTGCGTTCTTCCCGGCCGGCCTGGGCTGCCATCCTGGCGCGGGCCTCGGATTCCCGCATGCCGCGCAGCCGTACCAACCGGTCGAGCTGTGTCCCGGGCGACGCGTCGACCACGATCACCAGGTCGTAGAGCGGGGCGAGACCGTTCTCGGTCAGCAGGGGCACGTCGTGGATGACGATCGAGTCCGCTCCCGCAAGGCCCTCCAGCTCCGCGGAGCGGGCTCCGACGAGCGGGTGGACGATCGCGTTCAGCGTCGCGAGCCGGTCCGCGTCGGCGAAGACGATCGAACCGAGCTTCGGCCGGTCCAGGCTTCCTTCGGCCGTGAGGACCGACTCCCCGAACGCCTCGACGACGGCCGCCAGCCCGGGAGTTCCGGGCTCGACCACCTCGCGCGCGATCCGGTCGGCGTCGATCAGCACCGCTCCGTACGAGACGAGCAGCCGGGACACTTCGCTCTTTCCGGCGCCGATTCCACCGGTCAACCCCACTTTCAGCATGGGCAGGAGCTTAGACCGACCGTCTTTCCTCCGGACCGGGCCGGGCCCCGGCCGGAGCCGTCAGAGTTCGCCCTCCCGCTCCGCGAGGAAGCGCTCGAACTCGCGGCCGATCTCGTCGGCCGACGGCAGATCGACCGCCTCGGCGACCAGATTGCCGCGGGTCTCCGATCCGGCCAGCGCGTCGTACTGGTGCTCAAGTCCCTGGACGAGTGCGACCAGTTCCTCGTCGCCCTCGCCGATCTGGCGCTCGATCTCGTCCTGGGTGCGCTGCGCCTCCGTACGCAGGGAGTGTGCGACTCCCGGCAGCACGAGCCCGGTCGCTCCCGTGACGGCTTCGAGCGCGGTCAGCGCGGCGTCCGGGTACGAGGAGCGTGCGACGTAGTGCGGCACGTGGGCGGCGACGCCGAGCACGTCGTGCCCGGACTGCGCCAGCCGGTACTCGACCAGCGCCTCCGCGCTGCCCGGTACCTGCGCCTCGTCGAACGGGGACCGGTGCCCCGGCATCAGGTCGGTGCGGTTGCCGTGCGGAGTGATGCCGACCGGGCGGGTGTGCGGGACGCCCATCGGGATGCCGTGGAAGTTCACCGAGATGCGTACGCCGAGCCGCTCGACGATCTGCTCCACCGCTGCTGCGAACCGCTCCCACTCGACGTCGGGCTCGGGGCCCGACAGCAGCAGGAAGGGCGCTCCTGTCGCGTCCTGCACCAGACGCACTTCGAGGGCCGGTGTCTCGTAGTCCGCCCACTGGTCGCGCTTGAAGGTCAGCAGGGGGCGGCGTGCCCGGTAGTCCACGAGCCGGTCGTGGTCGAAGCGGGCCACCACCTGATGGGGGAGGGTGTCCAGCAGCCCCTCGACGATCTGGTCGCCGGTCTCGCCCGCGTCGATGTACCCGTCGAAGTGGTAGAGCATGACAAGTCCGGCCGACTCCTGCGCGAGCGCCACATCGACGACTGCCAGGCCCTTCGGCTCCCATGCGTACAAATCTTGCGGATCCAGCACGATTACCGCTCCTCCTCGTGTTCATCGGGGAGAACGTCCGAGGGGGCGCGAGCATTCCCCGCGTACGCCTCTTCACAGGCGGCTCCCGGTGCGGGGCAACTCCCGGCCCCCTGACGGTCCGTCCTCTCGCGCCCCCTCCGTCGTCCTCCCCCTCCGGCGCGACGCGCACCCCTCCCCCGGGCGTCCCCCCGGACTCTCCCCCGGACTCCCCCGTACCCCTTCCCCCGCACCCCTTGGTCCAGACCTTGACATGTCCACGCGCCGTCCCTACCGTCTCGGGGCAGCACAGCGTTCAGAAACTCGCCCACGGTTCACATGGACAAACATCGAGCGATGCTGTGGCGCGAATCCCGAACCCCGACGCGGAGGCCCCCATGCGTACCCGCCCGCTCCTCCTGCCCCTTCTGATCACGACCCTGGCCGCCGGCGGCCTGACCGCGACCGCATCGACCGCCGAAGCCGCCACGGTCGTCCAGGTGTCCACCGCGGCCCAGTTGAAGTCGGCCCTCACCACCGTCGGCCCCGGTGACACCATCCGGCTCGCCGACGGCACGTACACCGGCAACTTCAAGACGACAGCCGCCGGAACGTCCTCGTCCCGGATCACCCTCACCGGTTCGTCCAAGGCCGTCCTCACCACCACCGGCGGCGGCTACGGCCTCTATCTGAACGGGGCCTCGCACTGGACGGTCCAGGGCATCACCCTCACCGGCGGCCAGAAGGGGATCATGATGGACACGGCGGTCGGCGTGACCATCGATTCGGTGACCGTGCACGGCCTGGACATGGAGGGCGTGCACTTCCGCAGGTCCAGCAAGGACGGCGTCGTCAAGAACTCCCGGATCTACGACACCGGCCGCGACGGCCGCGGCATGGGTGAGGGCGTCTACGTCGGCACGGCGGGCGACCTCTCCGACAACAGCGACCGGGTGCAGATCCTGAACAACACCATCGGGCCCGGCGTCGGCGGCGAGAACGTCGACGTCAAGGAGGGCACCAGCGGCACACAGATCATCGGCAACACCTTCGACGGCAGCGGCCTCACCGGCGCCCACTACGACGACTCCTGGGTCGACGTGAAGGGTAACGACGCACTCGTCGAGAACAACACCGGCACCCACACCAGCAACACCGGCTACGAGACCCACACCCAGCAGCCGGGCTGGGGCTGCGGCACGGTCTTCCGCTCCAACACGTCCGACCTGAGCGACGATCCGGGCGCGCTCCAGCTCGCGTTCAACATCACCAACTACCAGGCGGACAGCTGCCCCACCACGGTCTACGCCAGCAACACGGTCACCGGCGGCAAGGGGCTCACCAACATCGCCGTCACCCCGTGAACCCGCGCCCGCAGACATGAGCAAGGCCCGCCCCCCGAAGGGAGCGGGCCTTGCTTTCAGCTATCTACCAGCTGGGACCTGAGCGTCAGCTCTGGCCACCGGCCAGCTTCTCGCGCAGGGCGGCCAGCGCCTCGTCCGACGCCAGGGCGCCGGAGTTGTCGTCCGACTCCGAGGAGTACGAACCACCCGAGACACCCGCACCGGCGTTGCCACCGGTCGCGGCCGGGGCGGCAGCGCCCTCGGCAGCAGCGGCCTCGTCGGCCTCGCGGGACTTGATGACCTGGGCCTGGTGCTGCTCGAAGCGCGACTGCGCCTCGGCGTACTGACCCTCCCAAGCCTCGCGCTGGGTCTCGAAGCCCTCGAGCCAGTCGTTCGTCTCGGGGTCGAAGCCCTCGGGGTAGATGTAGTTGCCCTGGTCGTCGTACGACGCGGCCATGCCGTACAGCGTCGGGTCGAACTCGACCGAGGCCGGGTCGGCACCGAAGGACTCGTTGGCCTGCTTCAGCGAGAGGCTGATGCGGCGGCGCTCGAGGTCGATGTCGATGACCTTGACGAAGATCTCGTCGTTGACCTGGACGACCTGCTCCGGGATCTCCACGTGGCGCTCGGCCAGCTCGGAGATGTGGACCAGACCCTCGATGCCCTCGTCGACGCGCACGAACGCACCGAACGGAACGAGCTTCGTGACCTTACCCGGGACGACCTGACCGATCTGGTGCGTACGGGCGAACTGCTGCCACGGGTCTTCCTGCGTCGCCTTGAGCGACAGGGAGACGCGCTCGCGGTCCATGTCGACGTCGAGGACCTCGACGGTGACTTCCTGGCCGACCTCGACAACCTCGGAGGGGTGGTCGATGTGCTTCCAGGAGAGCTCGGAGACGTGCACGAGACCGTCGACGCCACCCAGGTCCACGAAGGCACCGAAGTTGACGATCGAGGAGACGACGCCGGAGCGGACCTGACCCTTCTGCAGGGTCGTGAGGAACGTCTGGCGGACCTCGGACTGGGTCTGCTCGAGCCAGGCACGGCGGGACAGGACCACGTTGTTGCGGTTCTTGTCCAGCTCGATGATCTTGGCCTCGAGCTCCTTGCCCACGTAGGGCTGGAGGTCGCGGACACGACGCATCTCGACCAGGGAGGCCGGCAGGAAGCCACGGAGGCCGATGTCGAGGATGAGACCACCCTTGACGACCTCGATGACGGTACCGGTGACGATGCCGTCTTCTTCCTTGATCTTCTCGATGGTGCCCCAGGCACGCTCGTACTGAGCGCGCTTCTTCGAGAGGATCAGGCGGCCTTCCTTGTCCTCCTTCTGGAGAACCAGGGCCTCGATCTCGTCGCCGACCTTGACGACCTCGTTCGGGTCGACGTCGTGCTTGATCGAGAGCTCGCGGCTCGGGATGACGCCTTCGGTCTTGTAACCGATGTCGAGGAGAACCTCGTCCCGGTCAACCTTGACGATGACGCCGTCAACGATGTCGCCATCGTTGAAGTACTTGATCGTCTCGTCGATCGCCGCGAGGAACGCGTCCGCGTCGCCGATGTCGTTGACCGCAACCTGCGGCGTGGTGGCGGTGGTCTCGGTGCTGCTCGTCATGTGGGAAAGGGCTCCGGTACGGACATTGAAGTCGTAGGTACTGCTACGCCGGGAGCCCGTATCGCCTCTGCAGACGCCGGACAGCCCAGGAAGCGCCGATCCGGTGTTCCGTGTTCGTTGCCGAACACGTCGGTGGCGCCTCGATAACCGAGGGGACATGCAACAGATGCAAGCGCAGCCTGCTAGGTCTGAGGAGCGCAGGCTCGCAGCGCAACTTGTAGCATACGGGGACGGCCGGACACGGTCAATGCGCGAAGGCGCACACCCGGGGCGGAACGCCCCATTCCCGGCACAACTTCGGCCGCACGGGGCCGGATCGGCCCCGGACACCGTTCCACCAGCGACGCATCCCGTTGGTCCCGACGATACAGACAGGCACGATGAGCGAAGAGTACGAGCCCGAGGCGACACGTCGTGACGCCGGGGACACCGAGAGCAGCCGTGCCAACCGTGGCTGGTGGGACCGGAACGCCGACGAGTACCAGACGGAGCACGGCTCGTTCCTCGGCGACGACCGTTTCGTCTGGGGGCCCGAGGGCCTCGACGAGGTCGAGGCCGAGCTGCTGGGCCCCGCCGAGGAGCTGAAGGGGCTCGACGTCCTGGAGATCGGTGCGGGCGCCGCGCAGTGTTCGCGCTGGCTGGCCGCGCAGGGCGCGCACCCGGTGGCACTCGACGTCTCGCACCGCCAGCTCCAGCACGCGCTGCGGATCGCCGAGCACAACCCCGGCGGCGCGAGCGTGCCGCTGGTCGCGGCCGACGCGTCGGTCCTCCCCTTCCGCGACGGCTCCTTCGACCTGGCCTGTTCCGCGTACGGCGCGGTCCCCTTCGTCGCGGACCCGGTGAAGGTCTTCCGCGAGGTGCGGCGGGTGCTGCGGCCCGGCGGGCGCTGGATCTTCTCCGTCACGCACCCGATCCGCTGGGCGTTCCCCGACGAGCCGGGGCCCGAGGGCCTGACCGTCGCCGCCTCCTACTTCGACCGCACTCCGTACGTCGAGGAGGACGAGAAGGGCGACGCGGTGTACGTCGAGCACCACCGCACCGTCGGCGACCGGGTGCGGGACGTGGTGGCGGGCGGCTTCCGGCTGGTCGACCTGGTCGAGCCGGAGTGGCCGGCCTGGAACACCTCGGAGTGGGGCGGCTGGTCCCCGCTGCGCGGCAAGCTGATCCCGGGGTCCGCGATCTTCGTCTGCGTACGGGACTGAGCCCGCGGCGTGACGGACCGTCCCGGCGGCGTACGGGACTGAGCCCGCGGCGTACGGGACCGCCCCCGCGGCGTACGAGACTGGGCGGGTGATCCGTACCGGCGCGCTCGACGTGCTCCCCGTCCGTACCGCCGTGCCCGCCCTGGAGCGGGCACTCGACGCGCACGGGACCGCCGTGCTCTGCGCGCCGCCCGGCACCGGCAAGACCACCCTCGTCCCCCTGGTGCTCGCCGGTCTCGTCGGGGACGGAGCCGGGCGCGGTCCGGTGCGGAAGGTGGTCGTCGCGGAACCCCGGCGCATCGCCGCACGCGCGGCGGCCCGCCGGATGGCCTGGCTGCTCGGCGAGTCCGTCGGCGGCCGGGTGGGATTCACCGTGCGCGGGGAGCGGGTGGCGGGCCCCGGCACGGTGGTGGAGGTCGTCACGACCGGTGTCCTGCTGCAGCGCCTCCAGCGCGACCAGGAGCTGGCCGGGGTCGATGTGGTGATGCTCGACGAGTGCCACGAACGCCATCTCGACGCGGACACCGTCGCCGCCTTCCTGCTGGACGTACGGGCGGCGCTCCGGCCCGAGCTGCGGCTGGTCGCCGCCTCCGCGACGACGGACGCGCAGGGGTGGGCGCGGCTGCTCGGGGACGCGCCGGTGGTGGAGGCCCGGGGCGTGGCGTACCCGGTGGAGACGGTGTGGGCGCCGCCGGCCCGGCCGGTGCGCCCGCCGCACGGGATGCGGGTCGACCCCGCACTGCTGACGCATGTCGCCTCGGTCGTCCGGCGGGCGCTGGCCGAGCGGACCGGGGACGTGCTCTGTTTCCTGCCCGGGGTCGGTGAAATCACCAGGGTGGCCGGGCAGTTGGGCGGCCTGGGGGTGGATGTCCTCCAGGTGCACGGACGGGCTCCGGCCGCCGTTCAGGACGCGGTACTCGCCGGTTCGGACAGCCGGCGGGTGGTCCTCGCGACGTCGGTGGCCGAGTCGTCGCTGACCGTGCCGGGGGTACGGGTGGTGGTCGACGCCGGGCTGGCCCGGGAGCCGCGCACCGACCACGCGCGCGGGCTGAGCGCCCTCACGACCGTACGGGCTTCGCAGGCCGCGTCCCGCCAGCGCGCGGGACGGGCCGGGCGGGAGGCCCCCGGCACCGTCTACCGCTGCTGGACGGAGGCCGAGAACACCCGGCTCGCCCGCTTCCCCTCCCCCGAGATCAAGGTCGCCGACCTGGCCGCCTTCGCACTCCAGGCGGCCTGCTGGGGCGACCCGTCGGCTGCCGGCCTGGCACTGCTCGACCCGCCGCCGGCCGGGGCGATGGCCGCGGCCCGGGAGGTACTCGCCGCGATCGGCGCCGTGGACGCGGACGGCCGGGCCACCGGACGGGGCGTACGGATGGCCCGGCTGGGACTGCACCCCCGGCTCGCGCGGGCGCTCGTCGACGGCGCACGCGAGGTCGGAGCCCGCCGGGCCGCGGAGGTGGTGGCACTGCTCAGCGAGGAGCCGCCTCGGGAGTACGGGGACGACCTGGCCGCCGCCTGGCGCACCGCGCGCGCGGGCGGCGACAGCTACGCGGGCCGCTGGCGTCAGGAGGCCCGCAGGCTGGCTTCGGGGGTGGACGGCGGCGGTACGGGCCGGGGCGGCCGGGCACCCGCCGCAGGCGACGACGCCGTGGCGGGGCTGGTCGCCGCGCTGGCCTTCCCCGAGCGGGTGGCGCGGGCCCGGTCCGAGGGCGTGTTCCTGATGGCGTCGGGAACGGGGGCCGAGACGGCGGCCGGGTCGCGGCTGCGCGGCTCACCGTGGCTGGCCGTCGCGGTCGCCGACCGGCCCGCGACCGCCGCCTCCGCACGGGTGCGGCTGGCGGCCGTGATCGACGAGGACACCGCACGGCTGGCCGCCGGGCACCTGCTCGGCACGGACGAGGAGGTCCGCTGGGAGAGCGGCGACGTGCTGGCGCGGCGGGTGGAGCGGCTGGGCGCCGTCGAACTGGCGGCGAGAGCGCTGAAGAGCCCGGAGCCCGCTCTCGTACGGGAGGCGCTCCTCGACGGGCTGCGCCGCGAGGGGCTCGGGCTGCTGCGGTGGTCGCCCCACGCGCGGGAACTGCGGCAGCGGCTGGCCTTTCTGCACCGGGAAGTGGGCCGGGGCTGGCCGGACGTCTCGGACGAGGCCCTCGCCGGGCACCCCGACGCCTGGCTGGAACCCGAACTGTCCAGGGCACGGCGGAGAGCGGATCTGGCGCGGATCGACGCCGGACAGGCACTCGACCGGCTGCTGCCCTGGGCGACCGGTGAGGCGGCGCGGCTGGACGAGCTGGCGCCCGAGCGGTACGAGGTGCCGAGCGGGTCACGGATCCGGCTCGACTACGGGGGCGCGCAGCCGGTGCTCGCGGTGAAGCTCCAGGAGATGTTCGGTCTCGCCGAGACCCCGGCCGTCGCAGGGGTGCCGGTGCTGGTGCATCTGCTGTCCCCGGCCGGGCGGCCCGCCGCCGTGACCGCGGACCTGGCGTCGTTCTGGCGCGAGGGGTACCGGTCCGTACGGGCGGAGCTGCGCGGGCGCTACCCGCGCCATCCCTGGCCGGAGGACCCTTCGGCGGCGGAGCCCACGCGGTACACGAAGGCCCGCCAGAACGGGAGTCGGTAACCCTTCACGCGTTGACCGGCACGGGGTCCGGGAGGTGCGACCCGGACGGGTCCGGATCCCCGGGCCTGCGGCTGCGGGCCTCCAGGAGCAGCGCGAGCGCCAGCAGGCAGATCCCCAGGCCCAGGAACCCCCAGGGGAGGTAGGAGGTCAGCAGCAGCACCAGCAGGCGGTTGGACTTGACCAGGGCGACCGTGGCGTCGACGTAGTCCGGGCGCATCTTCACATCACCGGCGAACACGGTGACCTTCGCCCGGCCCCCCAGCAGGGTCCCGCCGCGCAGCTCCTCCTTGTGGAGCTCCTCACCGTTGACGGGGGCGCCGGTGACCGGGTCGACCCAGAACATCCGCTTCGTGGTGTACCAGCGGGTGGTACCCGTCTTCGCCACGGACTCCGCGGTGATGCCCTTGACGGGCATCTTCTTGGGCAGCGGAACCTTGGTCCACGGGACCGTCTGCTCGAAGTAGTAGACGTCGAGGCCGTGGAACTTCACGGTGCCCTTGTAGTGGATCGGGGCGGACGTCCGGGACTGCGCGTCGAAGTACTCGTAGTCGCGCTTCTGGGTCAGGAAGGGCCACTTGTACTCGATGCCCGTACGGATGACCGGGTCGCCGTCGACCATCTCGCCGGTCGCGTGCACCGGTGCCTGGCTGTGCGCGTCGAAGATGTAGCGCTCGGGGATCTCCGAGACCATTTTCCCGTCGGGCCCGGCGATGTACGACAGCGTGTCCCAGACGACGACATCGCGTCCGGCGCTCTGCTCGATCCGGTCGGACTCCTCCACGTTGCCCTTGAGCGTCTGCACGATCGTGACCTCGGGGACCTTCTTGGCCTGCATCGTGCCGTAGTCGATGAGGGTCGCGGGCTTCGCCTGGAGCACCTCCTCCTGGTACTGGTTGGCCGGGATCTTGGCCAGCCGGGGGAACGCGTACCAGCGCAGCAGCGGGGACATGGCGGCGCAGAAGACCGCGAACGCGAGCAGCACCAGACTGGCTTTACGACGCATGACCGTCGTCCTCCTACTTCTTGGGACCGGGGACGGTGGTGAGCAGGGGTTTGGGCGAGGTCTTGCCGGTGGGCGAACCGACAGCCGAGATGGTGAGGACGAGGGCGAAGGCCACTGCCAGCCCGATGGCGGCGGCGATGAGGGCGCGCATACTCGGCCTCCTGGAGAATCTGATACAGCGTCAGGGATGGGGCACCGTAGCAACGCAGCCGCGAGATGAGAACACGTCGTACCGAGAAGACATCGCACCGGGCCGCCGGACGGCACCTGCGCGCCGGCACGCAACACCCGTGTCAGGACATGGCGAAGCCCGGCCGGACACCGCGTCGGGTGTCCGGCCGGGCCGGGTCAGGTGTCCAGCCGGGCTGTTACCCGGCGGAGCAGGGTTCCGGGCTGCCGCTCCCGCTCGGTGAGGGCGAGGGCGACGGCGAGCCGCCGGCACTGCCCGAAGGACTGGGCGTCGGTGTCGGCGTGGGGCTCGCCGAGTCCGAGGGAGAGGGCGAAGGTGTCGGGCTCGCACTGTCCGAGGGGGACGGCGAGGGCGACGGGCAGCCGGAACCGCTCGGTGAGGGCGACGGGGACGGCGAACCGCTGCCGGACGGGTGCGGCGAGGGCTTCCCGCTGCCGCTCGGGGTGGGGTGCGGGGAAATCGTCCCCTCACCGGTCTTCGTCGGCTTCGGCTTCGGCTTCGCGGACGGACTCGGGGACGGGGTGGAACCCGCCGGACCACCACCGGGGTGCGAGCCGTTACCCCCCGTACCGAACCCCTCGCCGTCGGGGCCGGTACCGGCCGGCAGCACTCCCGTGCCGTCCGGGACACCGTGGCTGCCCTTCTTGTAGAACTCGAACCAGGACAGGACCGTACTCAGGTACTCCTGCGAGTGGTTGTAGCCGAGGATCGACTGGTCGAGATCGTGCTTCACCGCCAGATCACGGCTGTCGGCGCAGAGATACCGGCCGGTGGCGAGCGACGCGTCGAAGATGTTGTTGGGGTCCTTCTTCCCGTCGCCGTTCCCGTCCTGCCCCCAGACGGCCCAGGTCGAGGGGATGAACTGCATCGGGCCGACCGCACGGTCGTGCTCCGAGTCCCCGTCGTACTGCCCGTGGTCGGTGTCGGGGATATTGGCGAAGCCCGCGCCGTTGAGCACCGGACCCAGGATCGGCGAGAGCGTGGTGCCCCCGGCGTCCACCCGGCCACCACGCGCCTGACCCGACTCGACCTTGCCGATCGCCGCGAGCAGCTGCCACGGCAGATGACAGGACGGATCGGTACCCGCGACGGTCTGCTCCGCCTTCTTGTACGCGGCCAGCACCGAAGCCGGTATGCCCGCCTCGGCCGCCCCGGCGGGGGTGTTCACCGGAGGCGTCGTGGTCTCCGGGGTGACCAGCGGCGGAAGGTCCGTGAAATACGGCGAGTCGCCGCTCACCGGGGTACCGGCAGGTGGCGTCGCGTCAGCAGCCTGCCGGTTGCCCAGGGGCTGATCGCCCGGACTGCCCACCGCGCCCGGCGCCTGCGAGGCGGTCATCGCCGCCACCGCCAGCGCGGCCATCGTGGTCGCGGTCGCCCCCTTGCGCAGCCGACTGCTGAAATGCGGTGCCATGTACGGGCCCTCCCCTGGACTGCTCGTCGCGCTCCCCGGCGCAGGACTCCGGTGACACTACGACAACTCCCGGCGCCACAACACCGGTCCCTGACCGCTATTCACCGATTCTTCAGCTTCGGACCCCACACAACCCGGACACCTCCGGACGACCCGAACACCCGCCACCCCGACCGGCCCCCCCTGCTCCGCCGGTCAGCGCCCCGGCCCGCTCAGTGCGCGGCGGACTCCCAGTCCGCGCCCACCCCCACCGACACATCCAGCGGAGCACGCAACTGCGCAGCCGCAGCCATCTCCCGGCGAAGGATCTCCTCGACCCGCTCACGCTCGCCCGGAGCGATCTCCAGCACGATCTCGTCATGCACCTGGAGCAGCATCCGCGACGCCAGCCCCGCCCCCGTCAGCGCCCGGTCGACCTTGAGCATCGCGACCTTCACGATGTCCGCCGCCGTCCCCTGGATCGGCGCGTTGAGCGCCATCCGCTCGGCCATCTCACGACGCTGACGGTTGTCACTGTTGAGATCCGGCAGATAACGGCGGCGCCCCAGCATCGTCTCCGTGTACCCCGTGGCCCGCGCCTCCTCCACGACACGCTGCAGATAGTCCCGCACCCCACCGAACCGCTCGAAGAACGTGTCCATCAGCGCACGCGCCTCACCCGCCTCGATATTCAACTGCTGGGAAAGACCGAACGCCGAGAGCCCGTACGCCAGCCCGTACGACATCGCCTTGATCTTGCGGCGCATCTCCGGGTCGACAGCGGACTTCTCCACACCGAACACCTGCGAGGCAACCGTCGTGTGCAGGTCCTCACCCGAGGCGAACGCCTCGATCAGCCCCGCGTCCTGAGACAGATGCGCCATCACCCGCAACTCGATCTGGCTGTAGTCCGCCGTCATCAGCGACTCGTACCCCTCGCCCACGACGAAGCCCCGGCGGATGGCCCGCCCCTCGTCCGTACGCACCGGGATGTTCTGCAGATTGGGATCCGTGGACGACAGCCGGCCGGTCGCCGCGACCGTCTGGTTGAACGTCGTGTGAATACGGCCGTCCGCCGCCACCATCTTGATCAGACCCTCGACCGTCACCCGCAGCTTGGCCTGCTCACGATGGCGCAACATGATCACCGGCAGATCGTGCTCGGTCTGCGCGGCAAGCCACGCCAGCGCGTCCGCGTCCGTCGTGTACCCGGTCTTCGTCTTCTTCGTCTTCGGCAGCCCCAGCTCACCGAAGAACACCTCCTGCAGCTGCTTCGGCGAACCGAGATTGAACTCGTGTCCCACCGCCGCATGCGCCTCCTTCACCGCCTGCTGCACCGCACCCGCGAACTGCCGCTCCATCCCCTCCAGATGAGCCCGGTCCGCGGCGATGCCATGACGCTCCAGCCTGGCGAGCAACACCGACGTCGGCAGCTCCACCTCATGAAGAAGATCCGCCGCACCGACCTCCTGCAGCCGCTCACCGAACGCCGCACCGAGATCGAGCACCGCACGCGCCTGCGTCATCAGCGCCTCGGCCTCGGCCTGCTCGTCCGAACCGAAAGCGAGCTGCCCGTCCGCCGAAGCAGCCGGAGCCAGCTCCCGGCCCAGATATTCCACCGCCAACGCCTCCAGCGCGAAGGAACGCCGACCCGGCTTCACCAGATACGCCGCGAGCGCGGTGTCCATCGTGACGCCCCCGACACTCCACCCGTGCTCGGGGAACACCCGCATCGCGTTCTTCGCACCGTGCATGACCTTCGCGGCGCCCTCATCCGCGATCCACGCCGCGAACGCCCGCTCGTCCGCCTCATCCAGCTGCGCCGGATCGAACCACGCCGCCGCGCCCCCCGCCGCCGCCAGCGCGACCTCACCGACACTGCCCGTACCCAACGCCCAGGACTCGACCGTCGCCACACCCAGCGGCTGCCCGCCGTGCTCGGCCAACCACGGCGCCAGCTCACCGGACCCCAGCACCGAACCGTCCAGCTCCACCCCGGCCGCCGGAGCCGCCGGCTCCTCCTCCGCCGCGCCCGGATCAACGGCCAGCAACCGCTCCCGCAGGCTCGGGTTCCGGATCTCCAGCACCTCCAGCACCCCCGCCAGCGCCTCACGGTCGTACGCGACACGCTCCAGATCCGCAGGACCCTTCGGCAACTCCACGTCCCGCACCATCTCGGTCAGCCGGCGGTTCAGCCGCACCGCATCCAGATGATCACGGAAATTCTGCCCGGCCTTCCCCTTCACCTCGTCCGCACGCTCCACCAGCTCCGCGAACGAACCGAACTGATTGATCCACTTCGCGGCCGTCTTCTCACCGACCCCCGGAATCCCCGGCAGATTGTCCGACGGGTCACCCCGCAGAGCCGCGAAATCCGGATACTGCTGCGGAGTCAGCCCGTACTTCTCCTCGACCTTCTCCGGCGTGAAACGGGTCAGCTCCGAGACCCCCTTCGTCGGATACAGCACCGTGACCCGGTCCGTGATCAGCTGGAAGGAATCCCGGTCACCCGTCACGATCAGAACATCGAAACCCTCCGCCTCGGCACGCGTGGCCAGCGTCGCGATGACATCGTCCGCCTCGAACCCCTCGACCGCGAACCGGTCCACCCGCATCGTGTCCAGCACTTCACCGATCAGCTCGACCTGCCCCTTGAACTCGTCCGGCGTCTTCGAACGGTTCGCCTTGTACTCCGGGAACTCCTCCGAACGCCACGTCTTACGGGACACATCGAAAGCCACCGCGAAATGCGTCGGCGCCTCGTCACGCAACGTATTCGCCAGCATCGACGCGAAACCGTAGACGGCATTCGTCGGCTGACCGCTCGCGGTCGTGAAATTCTCCGCGGGCAGCGCGAAGAACGCCCGGTACGCCAGAGAATGCCCATCCATCAGGAGCAGGCGGGGGCGGGTGCTTGCGGTCTGCTTCGGCGCTGCCTGTGCTGTCTGCGCGGTCTTCGCTGTCTTTGCCACGGAAGCGATCCTGCCACGGAGCACTGACAATCCAGACCTCCGCACACCTCCCCGGAGCACCTGTCGGTGCCGCGTGACAGGATCGGTCACGTACGCCAGATCCGCCCGTTCGAAGGGGAGCGCCATGGCTGCCAAGCCGCCCGCAGGTGACCCGGTCCAGGACGCACCGCAGGTCGCGCCCCCCAAACACGCCGCCGCCGGAATCCCCGCCATCGCCCACACCCTGCAGATCGCCCAACAGCAGATGGGCGTCGTGCGCACCGCCAGGACACTCCTCAAGGTCAACCAGAAGGACGGCTTCGACTGCCCCGGCTGCGCCTGGCCCGAAGGCGACAAACGACACACCGCGGAATTCTGCGAGAACGGCGCGAAAGCCGTCGCCGAAGAAGCGACACTCCGCCGCGTCACCCCCGAATTCTTCGCCGCGCACCCCGTCGCCGACCTCGCCGAACGCAGCGGCTACTGGCTCGGACAACAAGGCCGCATCACCCAGCCCATGCTGCTCCCCGAAGGCGGCGACCACTACGAACCGGTCAGCTGGGACCAGGCCTTCACCCTCATCGCCGACGAGCTCAACGCCCTCGGCTCCCCCGACGAAGCACTCTTCTACACCTCGGGCCGCACCAGCAACGAAGCAGCCTTCCTCCTCCAGCTCTTCGCCCGCGCCTACGGCACCAACAACCTCCCCGACTGCTCCAACATGTGCCACGAGTCCTCCGGCACCGCCCTGTCGGAAACCATCGGCATCGGCAAAGGCAGCGTCTCCCTCGACGACATGCACCAGGCCGACCTGATCATCGTCGCCGGACAGAACCCCGGCACCAACCACCCCCGGATGCTCTCCGCACTGGAGAAGGCCAAAGCCGCCGGTGCCAAGATCATCTCGATCAACCCGCTGCCCGAAGCCGGACTCGCACGCTTCAAGAACCCGCAGACCCCCCAGGGCATGCTCCGGGGCGCAGCACTCAACGACCTCTTCCTCCAGATCCGCATCGGCGGCGACCAAGCACTCTTCCGCCTCCTCAACAAACTGATCATCGAGACCGACGGCGCCACCGACGAACTGTTCGTACGCGAACACACCCACGGCTACCAGGAGTTCGCCGCCGCCGCACGCGCCGCCGACTGGGACCAGACCCTCACCGCGACCGGCCTCGACCGCACGGACATCGAACAGGCCCTCGCCCTGATCCTCGCCTCCAAACGCACCATCGTCTGCTGGGCCATGGGCCTCACCCAGCACAAACACTCCGTGCCCACGATCCGCGAAGTCGTCAACTTCCTCCTCCTGCGCGGCAACATCGGCCGCACCGGCGCCGGCGTCTGCCCCGTCCGCGGACACTCCAACGTCCAGGGCGACCGCACCATGGGCATCTTCGAACGACCCGCCCCCGCATTCCTCGACGCCCTCGACCAGGAATTCGGCATCACCTCACCCCGCCACCACGGCTACGACGTCGTCCGCTCCATCGAAGCCCTGCGCGACGGCAGAGCCAAAGTCTTCTTCGCCATGGGCGGCAACTTCGTCGCCGCCACACCCGACACCCACGTCACCGAGGCAGCGATGCGCCGCGCCTCCCTCACCGTGCACGTATCGACGAAACTCAACCGCTCACACACCGTCACAGGCACCCGCGCACTGATCCTGCCCACCCTGGGACGCACCGACAAAGACATCCGGCCAGGCACCCGCGGCACCAGGAGCACCACCCGGTTCGTCACCGTCGAGGACTCCATGGGCCTCGTCCACGCCTCCCGCGGCAACCTCACCCCCGCAAGCCCCCACCTCCTCCCCGAACCCGCCATCGTCGCCCGCATGGCACGCGCCACCCTCGGCGACCGCACCACCATCGACTGGGAGGAATTCGAGCAGGACTACGCCACGATCCGCGACCGGATCTCCCGCGTCGTCCCCGGCTTCGAAAACTTCAACACCCGCATCGCCGCCCCCGGCGGCTTCGCCCTCCCGCACGCCCCCCGCGACGAACGCCGCTTCCCCACCACCACCGGCAAAGCCAACTTCACCGCGGCACCCGTCGAGTACCCCACACTCCCCGCAGGCCGGCTGCTCCTCCAGACACTGCGCTCCCACGACCAGTACAACACCACGATCTACGGCCTCGACGACCGCTACCGCGGCATCAAGGGCGGTCGCCGCGTCGTCCTCGTCAACCCCGACGACGCCCGCGAACTCGGCCTCCCCGACGGCACGTACGCCGACCTCGTCAGCGAATGGAAGGACGGCGCAGAACGACGCGCCCCCGGCTTCCGGATCGTGCACTACCCCACCGCCCGGGGCTGCGCCGCCGCGTACTACCCGGAGACCAACGTCCTGGTCCCGCTCGACGCCACGGCCGACATCAGCAACACCCCCATGAGCAAATCCGTGGTGATCCGTCTGGAACAATCTCCCCCCGCCTAAGCGTTCGCTTAAGCACCCCGGACACCGATCGGAGCCACACCCCCATGGGCGAGCAGACCACCGTGAATTTCCCCCAGGAAGTCATCGACGAGTACGCGGCCCTCGGCGTCGACCTGGTCGCGCTCTTCTCCGCCGGGCACCTCGGCGAACGCATGGACGTACGCATCGTCGAAGCCTCCGCCGACCGCGTCGTCGGCACCATGCCCGTCGAAGGCAACACCCAGCCCTACGGCCTGCTGCACGGCGGCGCCTCCGCCGTCCTCGCCGAAACCCTCGGCTCCGTCGGCGCCATGCTGCACGGCGGCCCCGCCAAACTCGCCGTCGGCGTCGACCTCAACTGCACCCACCACCGCGGCGCCCGCAGCGGACTCGTCACCGGAGTCGCCACCCCCGTCCACCGGGGCCGCTCCACCGCCACCTACGAAATCGTCATCACCGACGAACACGACAAGCGGGTCTGCACCGCACGCCTCACCTGCCTCCTCCGCGACGCCAACCCCGGCAACCCCACGGGCTGACACGGAAACCTGACAGCACACGCACCACCCCGGCACAGCGCCCGGCCGGCACAGAACACGCCATCGCGCACCACGGCAGCGAGCGGAATCCGTCACTCCCGACGACCGCCACACCACTCCGCCGTCACACTGCGTCACAAGAACGCAAGGAACGCACGGGTCCGCGACGCCCCCCGCACCCCCACCTCCACCGGGTCCGGGGGCGCCGTCGCCCCAACTCCCTTACACCACAAGGTGACAGCAGCAAGATTGCCTCAAGCCCCTGAGCGGAACTGCGCGTTCTCATCATGTGGGCAGATAGATGGTGACCGCATTCCTCCCAACTGTCCGCTGTAGGACAGCCGTTCAACCCTCCGGGCATAACAAGACAGTCACATCCTGACCCTCTCCGGCCCACACCTCTGCCACCTGCGCTTAGAGTCACGGCCAGTCACCGCGCCGCCGGGCGCGTCTGCAGCACGGCTCAGTACCACCCCAGTACGGCCCGGCGAGACCTACGTCGCCTCAGCAGAGGCGACGCGCCAGGGAGAGGAAACATCGTGCGACACCGTTCGTTGCTCATACTCACCACCGTGCTGACCACCGGAGCACTCACACTCACCGCCTGTGGATCACGCGACAACAAGGACAGCAAGGGCGGCGACAGCAAGACCGAGGTCATCATCGGCGTCGACGCGCCCCTCACCGGAGCGAACTCCGCCACCGGCCTCGGCATCCAGGGCGGCGTCAAGGTCGCCATCGACGACGCCAACAAGAACAACACCGTGCCCGGCGTGAAGTTCGCCATCAAGGCCCTCGACGACAAGGCCCTGCCGCCCACCGGCCAGCAGAACGCCTCCACCCTCGTCGCCGACAAGAACGTCCTCGGCGTCGTCGGCCCCCTCAACTCCGGTGTCGCACAAACGATGCAGCAGGTCTTCGCCACCGCCAACCTCGTCGAGATATCACCGGCGAACACCGCCCCCGAACTCACCCAGGGCAAGAACTGGCAGACCTCCAAGGTCCGCCCCTACAAGACGTACTTCCGCACCGCCACCACCGACGCCCTCCAGGGCGGCTTCGCGGCCCAGTACGCCGGCCAGACCCTCAAGAAGAAGAAGGTCTTCGTCGTCGACGACAAGCAGACCTACGGCGCCGGCCTCGCCAAGCTCTTCAAGTCCAACTTCCTGAAGGCAGGCGGCAAACTCGCCGGCGAGGACCACGTCAACACCGGCGACAAGGACTTCTCCACCCTCGTCACCAAGATCAAGAACTCCGGCGCCGACATGCTCTACTACGGCGGCCAGTACGACGAGTCCCAGATCATCACCAAGCAGCTCAAGGACGCCGGCGCCAACATCCCCCTCATGGGCGGCGACGGCATGTTCTCCCCGACCTACATCAAGACCGCCGGCAAGGCAGCCGAAGGCGACCTCGCCACCTCCGTCGGCGTCCCCGTCGACTCCCTCCCCGCCGCCAAGGACTTCATCGCGAAGTACAAGGCCGCCAAGTACACCGGTGACTACGGGACCTACGGCGGATACTCCTACGACGCCGCCACCGCCATCATCAAGGCCGTCGGCGCCGTCGTGAAGGACGGCAAGATCCCCACCGACGCCCGCCAGCAGATCGTCGACGCCGTCCAGAAGACCGACTTCGACGGCATCGCCGGCCACGTCGCATTCGACCAGTACGGCGACACCACCAACAAGCAGCTCACCGTCTACCAGGTCAAGAACGGCGTCTGGAAGGCCGTCAAGAGCGGCGTCTACACCCCCGCCGGCTGACCAGGAACACCGCACCACCCAGGGCCGCGCGGCCAGGACCACCCGTCACCGCGCGGCCCGCAGTCTCCCCCCGCTCACTTCCCACCCACATGGAGGCCACGCGGTGAACTCCCTGCCGCAGCAGCTGGCCAACGGGCTGTTCCTCGGCTCGATGTACGGGCTGATAGCCATCGGATACACGATGGTCTACGGCATCGTCCAGCTCATCAACTTCGCCCACGGCGAGATATTCATGACCGGCGGCTTCGGCGCACTCACCATCTACCTGTACGTGCTGCCCAACGGCACATCCATGTGGATAGCCCTGCCCGCCATGCTCATCGGCGGCGCCCTCGTCGCCGTACTCGTCGCCGTAGGAGCCGAACGCTTCGCCTACCGCCCCCTACGCGGCGCACCACGCCTCGCACCACTCATCACCGCCATCGGCCTCTCCCTCGCCCTCCAGCAGGCCGTCTTCAACTGGTACCCCGGCGCCGAGAACGCCCGCGTCTTCCCCGCCCTCCCCGGCGGCCCCTACCACCTCGGCTCCGTCACCGTCCAGAGCGGCGACCTCTTCCTCATCATCGCCGCCCCGCTCTGCATGGCCGCCCTCGCCGTCTTCACCCGGACCTCCCGCACCGGCCGCGCCATGCAGGCCACCGCCCAGGACCCGGACACCGCCCAGCTCATGGGCATCGACACCAACCGCATCATCGTGATCGCCTTCGCCATCGGCGGCCTCTTCGCCGCCGTCGCCGGCATCGCCTACGGCTTCAAAATCGGCAACGTCGACTACAGCATGGGCTTCCAGGCCGGACTCAAGGCCTTCACCGCAGCCGTACTGGGCGGCATCGGCAACATCTACGGCGCCATGCTCGGCGGCCTCGTCCTCGGCGTCGCCGAAGTCATGGCCACCGCCTACATCGACCAGGTACCCGGCATGCACCAACTCGGCGGCCAGGCCTGGTCCTCCGTCTGGGCCTTCGTCCTCCTCATCCTCGTACTGCTCCTACGACCACAAGGTCTACTGGGCGAACGCGTCGCGGACAGGGCGTGACCACCATGACCACCAACGCCACCACAGAACCCGCCAAGAGCCCCGAACCCACCGGGCCCCAGCCGCCGATACCGCTCCCCCCGGCCGCCGCCCGCGCACTCACCGCCGTCGGCGCCGTCGCCACCATCATCAGCGCCTTCCTCTCCTGGACCTGGAAAGCGGACTTCGCCGACGACCTCACCTACTCCGGCAACCCCTCCGGCCTCCAGATCCTCATCGTCATCGCCGGCGTCATCACCCTCCTCTACCTGCTCGGCCACCAGAACACCCGCGGACTGCGCTGGCTCAACCCCGGCGCCGCCACCGCCCCCGTGTTCCTCGCCGCACTCGCCGCCTTCGCCGCCGCCTGGTACGTCGTCCTCGCCATCTCCTTCGAACTCGGCGGGCTCGTCAACGTCGACCCCGGCGGCTGGATCGCCCTCGCAGGCTCCACGCTCTCCCTCGCCGGAACCCTCGCACTCCCCCGCCCCGGCCCCACCGCCAAGCACTACTTCGCCAAAGCCGAGGGCATCCCCGCACCCAAGCGCCTGCCCGCCTGGGCACAGCGCGTCGTCATCACCGCCGCCACCGCACTCGGCCTGACCGTCTTCACCTACGGCATCGACGTCCCCGACGAACAACCCGAGGTCTTCCTCGCATTCGTCCTCCTCGTCCTCTTCAACGCCTGGGCCCTCTTCAGCGCCGGACTCACCGACCGCTTCTCCCAACTCAACGCACGGCACAAGGGATTCGCCACCTCCATGGCCTTCCTCGCCGCCGCGATCTTCCCCTTCACCCAGACCGAGGACGCCAACGCCAACCTCGGCGTCAGCATCCTCGTCTTCGGAACCGTCGCCCTCGGCCTCAACATCGTCGTCGGCCTCACCGGACTCCTCGACCTCGGATACGTCGCCTTCCTCGGCGTCGGCGCCTACGCAGCCGCCCTCGTCTCCGGCTCCGAATTCTCCAGATTCGCCGGCGTCCAATTCCCCTTCTGGGCAGCCGCCCTCACCGGAATGGCCGCCTCACTGATCTTCGGCGTCCTCATCGGCGCCCCCACCCTCCGCCTCCGCGGCGACTACCTCGCCATCGTCACCCTCGGCTTCGGAGAGATCTTCCGCATCGCCGTCAACAGCATGGACGGCTCCTCAGGACCCGACATCACCAACGGCCCCAACGGAATCCCCTCCATCCCCGACCTCAACCTCTTCGGCTTCAACCTCGGCACAGCCCACGACATCGCAGGCTTCACCCTCGGCCGCTTCGCCAACTACTTCCTCCTCATGCTGGTCATCACCGGACTCGTCGTCGTGGTCTTCAACCGCGCCGCGGACTCCCGCATCGGCCGCTCCTGGATCGCCATCCGCGAGGACGAAACCGCAGCAACCGCCATGGGCATCAACGGCTTCCGAGCCAAACTCATCGCCTTCGCCCTCGGCGCCACCCTCGCCGGACTCGCCGGCACCGTCAGCGCACACGTGACCTACAGCGTCACACCCGCCCCCTACCAGTTCGCCGGAGCAGCCCCACCCAACTCCGCGTTCCTCCTCGCCGCCGTCGTCCTCGGCGGCATGGGCACCGTCGGCGGCCCCCTCCTCGGCGCCACCTTCCTCTACCTCATCCCCCAGAAACTCACCTTCCTCCGGCAGTACGAACTCCTCGCCTTCGGCATCGCCCTCGTCCTCCTCATGCGCTTCCGCCCCGAAGGCGTCATCGCCAACCGGCGACGCCAACTCGAATTCCACGAGGACGACACCCCCGACCTACCGGAACAGCGCGCACCCGGCGACGACACCGTCCCCGCCGGCACGGCAGGGGCGTGAGGAACGACATGACCACCGAAACCACCGCACAGACACCCCAAGCCACCGGCACCCCGGTGCTCCAGGCCGAAGGCGTCATCATGCGCTTCGGCGGCCTCACCGCCGTACGCAACGTCGACCTCACCGTCAACACCGGAGAGATCGTCGGCCTCATCGGCCCCAACGGCGCAGGCAAAACCACCTTCTTCAACTGCCTCACCGGCCTCTACGTCCCCACCGAGGGCAAGGTCAGCTACAAAGGCACCGTCCTGCCACCCAAGCCCCACCTCGTCACCAAGGCAGGCATCGCCCGCACCTTCCAGAACATCCGGCTCTTCGCCAACATGACCGTCCTGGAAAACGTCCTCGTCGGCCGCCACACCAGAACCAAAGAAGGCCTCTGGTCCGCCATCCTCCGCGGCCCCGGCTTCCACAAGGCCGAAGCGAAATCCCGCGAACGCGCCACGGAACTCCTGGAGTTCATCGGCCTCGCCCACAAGGCCGACCACCTCGCACGCAACCTCCCGTACGGCGAACAGCGCAAGCTCGAAATCGCCCGCGCCCTCGCCAGCGAACCCGGCCTGCTCCTCCTCGACGAGCCCACCGCCGGAATGAACCCCCAGGAAACCCGCGCCACCGAAGAACTCGTCTTCGCCATCCGCGACCAGGGCATCGCCGTACTCGTCATCGAGCACGACATGCGCTTCATCTTCAACCTCTGCGACCGCGTCGCCGTCCTCGTCCAGGGCGAAAAACTCGTCGAAGGCACATCCGACGTCGTCCAGGGCGACGAACGCGTCATCGCCGCCTACCTCGGCACCCCCTTCGAAGGCGCCCCCGGCGACGAAGAAGCCGCCGAAGTCGAAGCAGCAGAAGCCGAAGCAGCACAACAGAACAGCGCCACCGGCACCGAAGGAGACACCCCGTGACCGCTCTCCTCGAAGTCGAGGACCTCAGAGTCGCCTACGGCAAGATCGAAGCCGTCAAAGGCATCTCCTTCACCGTCGAAGCCGGCCAGGTCGTCACCCTCATCGGCACCAACGGCGCAGGCAAAACCACCACCCTGCGCACCCTCTCCGGACTGATCAAGCCGGCCGGCGGCACCATCACCTTCGACGGGAAACCACTCGCGGGCATCCCCGCCCACAAGATCGTCGCACTGGGCCTCGCCCACTCCCCCGAAGGCCGCCACATCTTCCCCCGCCTCTCGATCTACGAGAACCTCCAGCTCGGAGCGTTCCTGAGAGACGACAAAGAAGGCATCGAGAAGGACATCCAGCGCGCCTACGACCTCTTCCCCATCCTGGGCGAACGCCGAAAGCAAGCCGCCGGAACCCTCTCGGGCGGCGAACAGCAGATGCTCGCCATGGGCCGCGCACTGATGTCCCAGCCCAAACTGCTCATGCTCGACGAGCCCTCCATGGGCCTCTCCCCGATCATGATGCAGAAGATCCTGGAGACCATCGTCGAGCTCAAGTCCCAGGGCACCACGATCCTGCTCGTCGAACAGAACGCGCAGGCCGCGCTCTCCCTGGCCGACCAGGGCTACGTCATGGAGATCGGCAAGATCTCCCTCTCCGGCACCGGCCAGGACCTGCTCCACGACGAGTCGGTCCGCAAGGCGTACCTCGGCGAGGACTGACCCACCACGGACGAAGGCCCGCCCCCGTGCGTCACCGGGGCGGGCCTTCTCCGTACAGAGCGGCGGGCGTCTACTGGCCCTGCTCCTTCGCCGCCTTCTTCTCCTCGGCGTCCTCGATGACCGCCTCGGCGACCTGCTGCATCGACATCCGCCGGTCCATCGACGTCTTCTGGATCCACCGGAACGCGGCGGGCTCGGTCAGCCCGTACTGCGTCTGCAGCACCGACTTCGCCCGGTCCACCAGCTTCCGGGTCTCCAGCCGGAGCGACAGGTCCGCGACCTCCTGCTCCAGGGCCTTCAGTTCGGTGAAGCGGGACACCGCCATCTCGATGGCGGGCACCACGTCGCTCTTGGAGAACGGCTTCACCAGGTACGCCATCGCTCCGGCGTCCCGGGCCCGCTCCACGAGGTCGCGCTGCGAGAACGCGGTCAGCATCAGGACGGGGGCGATGGACTCCTCGGCGATCTTCTCGGCGGCGGAGATGCCGTCCAGGACGGGCATCTTCACGTCGAGGATGACGAGATCGGGCTTGTGTTCCCGGGCCAGCTCGACAGCCCGCTGACCGTCACCGGCTTCGCCGACGACCGCGTAACCCTCTTCTTCGAGCATCTCTTTGAGGTCGAGGCGGATGAGGGCCTCGTCCTCGGCGATGACGACGCGGGTCGTCAGCGGCGGGACGTGCGACTTGTCGTCGTCGGCGACGGGCTGGGGCGACTCGGGGGCGGTCACGGGGGCTCCTCGTTGCGGGGCAGGTGCAGCTGCCTATGCAGCCTACCTAGCAGCAAGCTGCCAACGTGAACCGGTACACTGCTCGAAAGCTCCCTGACTTGCCCGGTTGGAGGAACTGGTCAGACTCGCGGCACTCAAAATGCCGTGCCCTTTGGGCATGTGGGTTCGAATCCCACACCGGGCACATTCGAACAAAAGAGGCGGATGTTCACATTCACGTGAACATCCGCTTTTTGCTGCGCACCAGCTCCTGGCATAGCAGAGAGTCGCGCCATGAACACTCATGGCATAGCCGTGCGCCAGCAGGCGCTCGGGCTCCTCCAGGCCGGTTCCACCAACGCGGCCGTCGCTCGACGGCTCAAGGTGCCCCCCGGCACCGTCTCCTACTGGCGGCACATGGAGCGGGTCAAGAGGGGCGAGACGACACGCGCACAGTCGTCAGCGCTGTGCCCACGCTGCGACGGCCGCCACCTGGACCGATCCGCTTACGCCTACTTGCTCGGCCTCTATCTCGGCGACGGCCACATCAACCACTACTCCAAGCACAATGTGCCGAGCCTCATGATCACGTGTGACGACGCCTGGCCGGGCTTGCAGGACGCCGCAGAGTCAGCTCTGAGAGCAGTTTTCCCGGACAACGCCACGTGCCGCGTGCGCAAGGAGGGCTGCCACAACATCAAGGTCTACTCCAAACACCTGCCCTGCCTCTTCCCCCAGCACGGCCCCGGCAAGAAGCACGACCGGGCCATCACCCTGGACCCCTGGCAGCAGAACATCGTGGACGAGCACCCCTGGCAGTTCGTCCGGGGTCTGGTCCATTCCGACGGGTGCCGGAACATGAACTGGACCACCCGCGTCGTGGGCGGCGAACGGAAGCGGTACGAGTATCCGCGCTACTGGTTCACCAACGTCTCGGACGACATCCGCACGCTCTACACCGACACACTCGACAGGCTCGGCGTCGAGTGGAAGCACTGCACCCGCCACGGCAGGCCTTACAACATCTCCGTCGCCAAGCGCGCGTCCGTCGCCCTCATGGACCGCCACGTGGGCCCGAAGTTCTGACCCCGGGCCGCAGCGCCGCTACTCCGGGGCGTCGTTCTCGCCGATGTGGTGGACGCGGACCAGGTTGGTGGAGCCCGCGATGCCGGGCGGGGAGCCCGCGGTGATGACCACCGTGTCGCCCCTCTGGCAGCGGCCGGTCCTCAGGAGCTGCTCGTCGACCTGCGCGACCATTTCGTCGGTGGAGTCGACGTGCGGGCCGAGGATCGCTTCGACGCCCCAGCTGAGGTTGAGCTGCGCGCGGGTGGCCGGGTCGGGGGTGAACGCCAGCAGCGGGATCGGGGAGCGGTAGCGGGAGAGGCGTCGGGCGGTGTCGCCGGACTGGGTGAAGGCGACGAGGAGTTCGGCGCCGAGGAAGTCGCCCATTTCGGCGGCTGCGCGGGCGACGGCGCCGCTCTGGGTGTGGGGTTTGTTGCGGTCGGTGAGGGGCGGCAGGCCCTTGGCGAGGAGGTCCTCCTCGGCTGCCTCGACGATGCGGCTCATGGTCTTGACGGTCTCGACGGGGTGCTTTCCGACGCTGGTCTCGCCGGAGAGCATGACGGCGTCGGTGCCGTCGATGATCGCGTTGGCGACGTCGGAGGCTTCGGCGCGGGTGGGGCGGGAGTTCTCGATCATCGAGTCGAGCATCTGGGTGGCGACGATGACGGGCTTCGCGTTGCGCCTGGCGAGTTTGACGGCGCGCTTCTGGACGATCGGGACCTGTTCCAGGGGCATTTCGACGCCGAGGTCGCCGCGGGCCACCATGATGCCGTCGAATGCGGCGACGATGTCGTCGATGTTGTCGACGGCCTGGGGCTTCTCGATTTTGGCGATGACGGGGAGGGTGCGGCCCTCTTCCTTCATGACGCGGTGGACTTCGTTGATGTCCTGTCCGGTGCGTACGAAGGAGAGGGCGATGATGTCGGCGCCGGTGCGGAGGGCCCAGCGGAGGTCTTCGGTGTCTTTTTCGGACATCGCGGGGACGGATACGGCGACGCCGGGGAGGTTGAGTCCCTTGTGGTCGGAGATCATTCCTCCTTCGATGACGATGGTGTGGACGCGGGGGCCTTCGACGGAGATGACTTCGAGGGTGACTTTTCCGTCGTCGACGAGGATGCGTTCGCCGGTGGTGACGTCGCGGGTGAGGCCGCTGTAGGTGGTGCCGCAGCTGTTGCGGTCGCCCTGGGCGTCGGGTTCGACGGTGAGGGTGAAGTCGTCGCCGCGTTCAAGGAGTACGGGGCCTTCGGTGAATCGGCCGAGGCGGATCTTCGGGCCTTGAAGGTCGGCGAGGATGCCGACGCTGCGGCCGGTTTCCTCTGATGCTTTGCGGACGTGGTGGTAGCGCTGTTCGTGCTCGGCGTAGCTGCCGTGGCTGAGGTTGAAGCGGGCGATGTCCATTCCGGCGTCGACGAGTGTCTTGATCTGCTCGTACGAGTCGGTTGCTGGGCCCAGGGTGCAGACGATCTTTGCTCGGCGCATGGTTCGAGCGTAGGGCTTACCGATGGGTAGGCAATTGGGTGGGGGTGACGGCTCAACCACCTTTGGATGAAGGCTAGTTGACAAGTGTTGAAGTGGGCGGAGTGGTGCTCTGATGAGCGGTTGGTTCAGAGCTGGGGTGGGGTCATGGTGAAGCGGGCGTTTACTTGTGCGTACACGGTCTGACGTTGGGGTTCGAGGTCGAGGGCGGTGGGGGTTTCGTCGGTGCCGCTGTAGGCGGATCGGGTCCGGAGGCCGCCGGGGACCGGGGGCATTGCGCCGAGGGTGGGGGTGTTCTCGGCGCCGAGGTCGGCGAGTTCGACGAGTGCGGTGAGCCGGGCGCCGAGGGCGTCGGCGTATTCGCGGGCTCGTTGGACGGCGTCCCGGACTGCTCGGCGGCGTGCTTCGCCGTGGGCGGGTGAGGCGGGGCGCAGGGACCACCAGGGTCCGGTGGTGCGGGTCATGTCGTGGTCGGCGGTGCGGGTGGTGAGTTCGCCGAGTGCGGTGAAGTCGTTGAGTTCGACGGTGATGTGGACGCGGCCGTGGTAGGCGCGGATGCGTTCGCCTCTGCTGTGCGGGGTGGTTTCGGGGGTGATGGAGAATGCCCCGTTTTCCACCTTTTCGATGGCTGGTCCGTAGGTTTTGACGAGGGTGAGGAGTTGGTTGTTGCGTCGGGTGAGGTCGTCGAGTGCGGCGCGGCGGTCTTTGCCGCGGGCGCTGACGGTGATGTCGATGCGGGCGATCTCGGGGTCGACTTCGAGGTGTGCTTCGCCGCGTACGGCGACGCGGGGGGTTTCGGGGGTGCCGTAGGGAGGTGCGGGGGCGGGGGTTTCGGAGGTCATGGGTTCCACTGTGGCAGCCCCGGCCGGACGGTGGTCGGTCATCAGATCGAAATGTGCGGGGGGTGTTGCGGGGTGCGGCTCCTGGGTCAGAATCTACGCGCGTTGTGCATCGTGCTGGACAGCATCTACGCGCGTTGTGTTGTGGACTAGGGAGATGAAATGCCGCTCAACCGTAGGACGTTTTTGGGTACTTCGGCAGCCGCCGGCGCCGGTGTGGCTGTGGCTGGGGGTACGGCTGTGCCTGCTGAGGCGCATGGGCGTGGGCCTGGTCAGGGTCATGGGCGTCCGCAGCAGCGGTACTCCTTCACCGTGATGGGGACGACCGATCTGCACGGTCATGTCTTCAACTGGGACTACTTCACGGACAAGGAGTTCGACGACGCGGACCACAACGATGTCGGTCTGGCGAAGATCTCTACGCTGGTGGAGCGGATCCGTAAGGAGAAGGGCCGCCACAACACCCTGATGATCGATGCGGGTGACACGATCCAGGGCACGCAGTTGTCGTACTACTACGCCAAGATCGACCCGATCACGGCGAAGCACGGTCCGGTGCATCCGATGGCGCAGGCGATGAACCTGATCGGTTACGACGCTGCGGCGCTCGGTAACCACGAGTTCAACTACGGTATTCCGGTGCTGCGGAAGTTCGAGGAGCAGTGTCGTTTTCCGCTGCTGGGTGCGAATGCGCTGGATGCGAAGACGTTGAAGCCGGCGTTCACTCCGTATGTCTTCAAGACGTTGCGTACGCCGCACGGTCGTGATGTGAAGGTGGCGATCCTGGGTCTGACGAATCCGGGTATTGCGATCTGGGACAAGGCGAACGTTCAGGGGAAGATGACGTTTCCGGGCCTTGAGGAGCAGGCGGCGAAGTTTGTTCCGCGGCTGCGGTCCATGGGTGCGGATGTGGTGATCGTGGCGGCGCATTCGGGTGCGAGTGGTACGTCGTCGTACGGGGATCAGATTCCGTATGTGGAGAATGCGGCGGGTCTGGTGGCGCAGCAGGTGCCGGGGATCGATGCGATTCTGGTGGGTCATGCGCATGTGGAGATCCCTGAGTCGTTCGTGGTGAACGAGGAGACGGGTAGGAAGGTTGTTCTGTCGGAGCCGTTGATGTGGGGTGAGCGGCTGACGGTCTTTGATTTCGATCTGGTGTGGGAGAAGGGGCGTTGGGCGGTCGAGAGGGCCGGTTCGAAGGTGTTGAACACGAATGCGGTGGCGGAGGATCCGAGGATCACGAAGTTGCTGAAGGATGAGCACAAGAAGGTGGTGGCGTATGTCAATGAGGTGATCGGGACGTCGTCGGTGGCGATGACGACGGCGGATGCGCCGTGGAAGGACGAGCCGATCATTGATTTGATCAATGTGGTGCAGGCGGACACGGTGAGGGCGGCGTTGGCGGGTGGCGCGTATGCGGCGTTGCCGGTGTTGTCGCAGGCGTCGTGTTTCTCGCGTACGGCGCAGATTCCTGCGGGGAGTGTGACGATCAAGGATGCGGCGGGGTTGTATCCGTTCGAGAACACGCTTGAGGCGCGGTTGGTGACGGGTGCGCAGATGAAGGATTATCTGGAGTTCTCGGCTCGGTATTATGTGCAGACGCCGGCGGGTGGGGCGGTGGATACGTCGAAGTTGACGAATGCGGAGGGGACTCCGGATTACAACTACGATGCGGTTTCTGGTCTGACGTATGAGATCGATATTGCGAAGGCGGTGGGTTCGCGGATCGTGAATCTGTCGTTCGGTGGGAAGCCGATTGATCCGGCGGCGAAGTTCGTGCTGGCGGTGAATAATTATCGGGCGAGTGGTGGGGGTAATTTCCCGCATGTGCCGGGTGCTGAGCAGGTGTGGGCGAATTCGGATGAGATCCGGAATACGATCATTGCTTGGGTGCAGGCGAAGGGGACGGTGGATGCGGCGGAGTTCGCGTCGGTGGACTGGAAGTTGACGCGGGACGGGACGCCGGTGTTCTAGGGCGTTTTTTGTGTGTGGGCGGGGCCCGGTTCGGCTGTTGCTGAGCCGGGCCCCGTTTTTGTGTGTGGTGTTTTCAGGTGGCTTCGGTGAGGGGGATGAGGTCGGTGCGGTCGTGTGGGTGCGGGGGGTGGGGGTGGGTGAGGCCGAAGGTGGTGAATGCGGTGCGGTTGGGGAGGGGGTAGGGGTTGGTGCCGGTGAGGGAGTTGAGGATGGTGGCGCTGCGCCAGGCGGAGAGGCCGAGGTCGGGGGCGCCTACGCCGTGGGTGTGGCGTTCGGCGTTCTGTACGTAGACGGCTCCGGTGACGGTGGGGTCGAGGACGAGGCGGTAGTGGTCGTCGATGCGGGGGCGTTGTGAGGTGTCGCGGCGCATGTAGGGGTCGAGTCCGGCGAGCATGGTGTCGAGGGGGCGTTCGCGGTAGCCGGTGGCGAGGACGACGGCGTCGGTGGTGAGGCGGGAGCGGGTGCCTTGCTGGGTGTGTTCGAGGTGGAGTTCGACTCGGGTGGTGGCGACGCGGCCTGCGGTGCGGACGGTGACGCCGGGGGTGAGGACGGCGTCGGGCCAGCCGCCGTGTTGGGTGCGGCGGTAGAGCTCGTCGTGGATGGCGGCGATGGTGTCGGCGTCGATGCCTTTGTGGAGTTGCCATTGTTGGGGGGCGAGGGTGTCGCGTACGGATTCGGGGAGTTGGTGGAAGTAGCGGGTGTAGTCGGGGGTGAAGTGTTCGAGGCCGAGTTTGGAGTACTCCATGGGGGCGAAGGCTTCGGTGCGGGCGAGCCAGGTGATTTTTTCTTGGCCTTCGGGGCGGGCGCGTAGGAGGTCGAGGAAGATTTCGGCGCCGGATTGTCCTGCGCCGATGACGGTGATGTGGTGTGCGGAGATGAGGCGTTCGCGGTTGTCGAGGTATTGGGCGGAGTGGACGACGGGGACGGTGGGTGCTTCGGCGAGTGGTTTGAGGGGTTCGGGGATGTGGGGTTCGGTGCCGACGCCGAGTGCGAGGTTGCGGGTGTGGGTGCGGCCGAGGGCGCGGGCTTCTCCGTCGGTGTCGAGTTGGGTGTAGTCGACTTCGAAGAGTGCGCGTCGGGTGTTCCAGCGGATGGAGTCGATCTGGTGGGCGAAGTGGAGGCCGGGGAGGTTTTCGCTGACCCAGCGGCAGTAGGCGTCGTATTCGGTGCGTCGGATGTGGAAGTGCTCGGCGAAGTAGAAGGGGTAGAGGCGTTCGCGGGCTTTGAGGTAGCTGAGGAAGGACCAGGGGCTGGCGGGTTCGGCGAGGGTGACGAGGTCGGCGAGGAAGGGGACTTGGAGGGTGGCGTCGTCGATGAGGAGTCCGGGGTGCCAGTGGAAGGCGGGGCGTTGTTCGTAGAAGGCGGTTCGGAGTTGGGTGAGGGGGTGGGCGAGGGCGGCGAGTGAGAGGTTGAAGGGGCCGATGCCGACGCCCACCAGGTCGTGGGGCTGGCCTTCGGGGAGGTGTTGGGGGGGCAGGGTCATCGGGGTGCGGTGCCTTCCAGGAGTGCGAGGAGCGCTTTGAGGTCGCCGGTGGTGGTGTGGGGGTTGAGGAGGGTGACTTTGAGCCAGAGGCGGTTGTCGGCGCGGGCGCGGCCGAGGACGGCGCGGCCTTCGTCGATGAGGGTGCGGCGGATGGTGGCGATGGTTTCGTCGTCTGCTCCGGTGGGGCGGAAGAGGACGGTGGAGATGGTGGGGCGGTCGTAGAGCTCCAGGTGGGGGTGGGTTTCGATGAGGTCGGCGAGTTCCTGGGCGAGTGCGCAGGTGTCGTCGATGAGTGCGGCGAGTCCGGTGCGGCCGAGGGCGCGGAGGGTGACGGCCATTTTGAGTACGTCGGGGCGTCGGGAGGTGCGGAGGGAGCGGCCGAGGAGGTCGGGGTGGCCTGCTTCGGTGTCGTCGTCGGCGTTGAGGTAGTCGGCTTGGTGGTTGAGGGCGTCGAGGGTGGCGGGTCGGGGTACGGCGAGGAGCCCGGCGGCGACGGGTTGCCAGCCGAGTTTGTGGAGGTCGAGGGTGACGGAGTCGGCGCGTTCGATGCCGTTGAGCTGGTGTCGGTGGGTTTCGCTGAAGAGGAGGGGGCCGCCGTATGCGGCGTCGATGTGGAGTTCGGCGCCGTGGCGGTCGCAGAGGTCGGCGATTTCGGGGAGGGGGTCGATGAGTCCTGCGTCGGTGGTGCCTGCGGTGGCGGTGACGAGGACGGGTCCGCCGCGGGGGCGGAGTCCGGGGGTGTTTCCGACGGTGAGGGCTTCATCGAGGGCGGCGAGGTCGATGGTTCCGGCGGGTGCGGGGATGGTGAGGGGTGGGGGGAGGCCGAGGAGCCAGGCGGCGCGGGGCAGTGAGTGGTGGGCGTTGGCGCCGCAGATGATGCGGAGGGCGCCGTGCCGTTCGCGGGCGAGGAGCAGCGCGAGTTGGTTGGATTCGGTGCCGCCGGTGGTGATGAGGGCGTCGCCGGTGGGGTAGATCTCGGCGGCGATGGTGCGGGTGACGAGGGCTTCGAGTTCGGAGGCGGCGGGTGCCTGGTCCCAGGAGTCCATGGAGGGGTTGAGTGCGGACGCGGCGAGGTCGGCGGCGGCTGCGAGGGCGAGTGGGGGGCAGTGCAGGTGGGCTGCGCAGTGGGGGTCTGCGGGGTCTGCGGCGCCTTGGGTGAGGGCGTGTACGAGGGTGTGGAGGGCTTCTTCGGCGCCGGTTCCGGTGTGGGGCAGTACGGGGTGGGCGGTGGCTCGTACGCGTGCGGCGACGGTTTGTGGTCCGCCGGCGGGGAGGGGGCCGGCGCGGTCGGTTGCGCCTTGGTGGAGCGCGTCGAGGACGGTGCCGATGAGGGGCCGCAGGGCGCTCGGGCCTGTGGCCCCTCCGGCGAGGGGCGGCGTGCTCATGCGGGTGTCCTTCGTTGCGCGTGGGGCTGTGGCCCCGGCCTGGGTGGGGTACCAGCCTGTTCGGGGGCCGGCCTGTACGGGGAACAGGTGGCGTGCCCGTTGAGCACAACGATGTCGACCCGGAAGTGGTATTGCCTTCGCCGGAGGGGTTGTTGGGCGGTGTCCGGGTGTTATGGGGGGTGTTCGGTCTTGTGTGCGGGGGGTTCGGTTCTTGTTCTGTGTGCGGGTTTCAGTTTCCGCGGATGTCCAGGGCGCGTCGCAGGTCGTCGAGTTGGTCGGTGAGTTTGCGGCGCAGGGCGGGGATCATGTCGGCGTCGCGGAGGCAGGTCTGTCCGTGGTCGAGGGCTTGGGGGGTGATGTCGTAGGCGGGGAATCCGTAGCGGCCTGCGGCTTCGGCGATGGCGGGGCCGCGGCGGTCGGCGAGGGTGACGGCGTCCTGGTAGTAGCGCGGTACGTAGGTGCTGAGGAGGTCGGTCTGTTCGGGTTGCCAGAAGCCTTGGGCGGTGGCGGTGAAGAGGTAGTTGGAGAGGTCGTCGGTGTGGAACATCTGCTGCCAGGCGGTGGCTTTGGCCTGGGGGGTGGGGAGGGCGGCCCGGCAGCGGGCGGCGCCTTCCTGGCCGGTGGCGCTGTTGTCGCGGTCGAGTTCGGCGGTGATGGCGGTTTCGTCGGTGGCGCCGAGGGCGGCGAGGCGGGTGAGGATGCGCCAGCGGAGTTCGGGGTCGAGTTCGGGTCCGCCGGGGACGCTGCCGTCGGTGAGCCAGGCCTGGATGCCGTCGGGCTGGGTGGCGGCGTCGATGAAGTGGCGTACGGCGGTGAGGCGCAGTCCGGGGTTGGTGCCGTCCTCGGTGCGGCGGATGAGGGCGCGGCAGGTCGTGGTGAGGGTGGTGAGGGCGGTGGTGCGGTCCTCGGTGGGGAGGTAGCGGTCGGTGATCTGGGTGGCTGCGAAGCTGAGGACGCCTTGGACGACGGCGAGGTCGGTTTCGTGCGGGAGGTGGGTGTGGGCGGCTTCGAGGTAGGCGGTGGGGGGGAGTTCGCCGTCGCGGACCATGTCGCGGGCGGCGTTCCAGATGACGGCGCGGGTGAGGGGGTCGGGGATGCCGGAGAGGGCGTGCAGTGCGGTGTTCCAGGAGGGGGGGTCGAGGCGGACCTTGGCGTAGGTGAGGTCGCTGTCGTTGACGAGGAGGAGGTCGGGGCGGCGGCCTTGGAAGGTGTGGGTGGTGTCGGGGGCCGGGGCGTCGAGTTCGAGTCGTTCGCGCAGGACGAGGTGGGCGGGGTCGACGGGGTCGTGGTCGTAGGCGCCGACGGCGATGCGGTGGGGGCGGGTGCCGTCGCGGGTGACGGCGAGTGACCAGGTGTGGTCGGTTTCGGTGATGCGGGGGGTGAGGGTGTCGACTCCGGTGGTGGTGAGCCACTGTTCGGCCCAGGTGTGGACGTCGCGGTCGGTGGCGGAGGCGAGGTTGTCGATGAAGTCGGCGAGGGTGGCGTTGCCGAAGCGGTGGCGGGCGAAGTGGTTGTTGATTCCGGCGAGGAAGTCTTTTTCGCCGAGCCAGGCGACGAGTTGGCGCAGGGCGGATGCGCCCTTGGCGTAGGAGATGCCGTCGAAGTTGAGCATCGCGGATGCGGTGTCGGGGACGGCGGCGGGGTCGGGTGCGACGGGGTGGGTGGAGGGGCGTTGGTCGGCGTCGTATCCCCAGCTCTTGCGGGCGATGGCGAAGTCGACCCAGGTGTCGGTGAAGCGGGTGGCTTCGGCGAGGGTCTGGTAGCCCATGTATTCGGCGAAGGATTCGTTGAGCCAGATGTCGTCCCACCATTGGAGGGTGACGAGGTCGCCGAACCACATGTGGGCCATTTCGTGGGCGATGACCATGCCGCGGGTCTGGCGTTCGGTGTCGGTGACGGCGGAGCGGTAGATGAATTCGTCGCGGAAGGTGACCAGGCCGGGGTTTTCCATGGCGCCTGCGTTGAATTCGGGGACGAAGGCCTGGTCGTAGGAGTCGAAGGGGTAGGGTTCGTCGAATTTTTCGTGGTAGCGGTCGTAGCAGGCGCGGGTGATGTCGAGGATTTCGTCGGCGTCGGTGTCGAGGTGGGCGGCGAGGGAGCGGCGGCAGTGGATGCCGAAGGGCAGTCCGGCGTGTTCGGTGGTCACGGAGTGCCAGGGGCCTGCGGCGATGGCGACGAGGTAGGTGGAGATGGGTGGGGTGGGTGCGGCTTGCCAGTGGCCGGGGGTGTTCTGCCGGGTGATGCCGTTGGCGAGGACGCTCCAGTCTTCGGGTGCGGTGACGGTGACGTCGAAGACGGCTTTGAGGTCGGGCTGGTCGAAGGCGGCGAAGAGGCGTTGGACGTCTTCCATGAACAGCTGGGTGTAGACGTAGGTCTCGCCGTCGGTGGGGTCGGTGAAGCGGTGCATGCCTTCGCCGGTGTGGGAGTAGCGCATGGAGGCGTCGACGTGGAGTTCGTGGTCGCCTTCGGTGAGGCCGGTGAGGGGGAGCCGGTTCTCGGTGAGGGTTTCGGGGTCGAGGGGTTGTCCGTCGAGGGTGATGGAGCGCAGTTCTGCGGGCTTGAGCTCGACAAAGGTGTTGCCGGCGGTGCGTGCGGTGAAGTGGATGACGGTCCGGGAGTCGAAGGTGTCGTCGCCCCGGGTGAGGTCGAGGTCGATCGTGTACCGCTGGACATCGAGGAGCTGGGCTCGGAGCTGCGCTTCGTCGCGCGTCAGTACGGACATGGACCCATCGTGCCGTAAGGCGTTGATCGTGTGTACGGGTCCGAGGGAGTCGGGGAGGTGGCGGGCGGCGGTGTGGTGGTGCGGGTCGCCGTGGGGGCTCGGGGTGTTCGGGGTTCTTGCCGGGTGTGCGGGGTGCCGGTGAGCGGGTCGCGCCGGCCGGGGGGATCGTCGTTGATCCCCCCGGCCGGCGGGGTTTCCCGTGCGGAGCCGTCCGCGCCACGGTGTCCTGGTTCTGCACGGTCCGTGGGGCGGCTCGGTGGGGTTCTCAGGTGGCGGTTGCCTCGCTGTTCCTGTGGCGGGGCGTCAGCGGAGGGGCTGTCAGGAGGAAGTGGCCATGGCGAAGAGGTGGAGGTACCCCGAGGCCGGCTTGGGCAGCTGGATCATCTCCGTGGTCTTGTTCGGGTCGATGGGCACCGAGGCGGAGAAGACGTAGGTGGTGACGTTCTCGGGGCCGGACGCCTTGTTGCGGTAGGTCGTCTTCGCCACGGTGCTGCCGGCGGGCGGGACGCTGCCGCCGCCGTTCAGGGTCCAGTCGCTGAAGCCGAGGGAGAACGTCTGCGTCGTGCCGTCGGTGTACGTCACCGTGCCGGTGCCGGTCAGCGGCCCGTAGACGCCGGAGCCCAGGAAGGCGAGCTTTGATCCCTTGCCGGAGAACTCGACCTTCTGCCCGGTGGAGTTGACGTTGTCCGAGGTGCCGGCCGGCACGTTCGGCCAGGTGAGGGTGGTTCCTTCTGCGGTGACGTTGCTTCCCGGGGTCAGGTGCTGCGCCGCGAGTGCCTGGGCGGAGTAGCTGTGGCCGGTGACGTCGAAGGCTCCTGCGGAGGCGTTCTGGTCGTCGGTGATGCCGACGTCGTTGAACGCCGCTGTCAGAGACGTGTAGGGGACGTCGACGGAGCCGGTGCCCTCGTCGCTGCTCTTCGCGTTCTTGTAGGTGGCCTGCGCGGACAGTGTCTTGGCGCCGGGTGTTTCGTCGGCGGGGGTGGTGAGCGTCCAGGTGGTCTTCACGGACTGGCCGGGCTTGACGGTGGTGAATGTGGTGGGCGAGGTGGCTCTGGCGGTCCAGCCGCTGGGCGCTGCGAGGCTGACGGAGGCGTCGGTGAGCGCTACCGGGCTGCCGTCGTTGGTGTAGGTGGTCGTCACGGTGGTGGCGGCGCCGGGCTTGACGGTCGAGGGTGTGTCGACTGTGAGTGAGTGGTGCGCGTGGTAGCCGGGCACGATCCACTTCTGGTGGAGTTTGCCGTCGCAGTCCTGGAGTTCGGCCGGGGTTCCGTTGGCGGGGTTCGCGGCGGGGACGGTGAGGCAGCGGCCGGATGCCGGGTTGGTCAGGGAGCCGTCGGCTGCGGGCTGCCAGGTCTGCGTGGGGGTGCCGTCGCAGTCGGCGAGGTCGGTCTTTCCGTTCGTGGTGGCGGTCAGGCATGTGCCGGACTGGCGGATCGTGCCGTCCGCGTGCCTGATCCACTTCTGGTCGGCGGCTGATTCGCAGTGCCACAGGCCGGGTGGGTCCGTCTCTGCCGGGTTGGTCCGGTGGTTCTCCAGGCATCGCCCGGCCGTGCCCTGCAGGCGGGCGGTCTTCGACATGTCCCAGGTGTCGGTGATCGTCGAGACGTCCGCGTCGGCCGTGTGGTTGATGTGGTCCAGGCCGTACATGTCCAGCAGGGTGCGCAGGACGCTGTAGTGGTTGATCTTCTCGCTGTACTCGCCGGCCTCGGCCATCGGCCCGACCATGATCGTCGGGATGTGGTTGGCCGGGGTGAAGTCGTCCTCGTCCCAGGTCAGCACGAAGAGGCTGTTGTGGGTCCTGGCCCACTGGATGTACGAGCCGAAGGTGTTCTTGACGAAGGCGTCGCCCTGGGCGATGGAGCCGTCGTGCATGCTCTGCATGCCGTTGCCCACGTAGAAGGAGACGGTGGGCAGTTCGGCGAATCCGTCCTGGGTGGTCGGGAACTCCTCCTGCCGCTTGTCCATCGGGTTCAGGTTGCCGGGTACACCGGGGGTGGTCTTGTAACGGAGCCACTGGGTGGGGAGGGCCTGGTCGGCGTAGTCGGCGAAGCTGTACCCGTGGGTGATCAGCTGGTTGGGGAGGTTGTCGGCGTCGACGGACGACGGCGCGGGAAAGTCGCTGGTCCTGACGGTGTCCGAGGCGGACAGCAGCGCGTAGTAGTTGGGGAGGCTCGGGTGGGTGATGCCGTACGAGTTGGTGAACGACGCGCCCTGCGCGACCAGGGACTTGATGTACGGGGCCTGGTCCTGCGGCTTGTCGGACGTGTTGTTGAGGATGTCGTCGTAGCCGTGGTTCTCCATCATCACCATGACCACGTGGTCCGGCTTGGGGACCGCGGTGGATCCCACGACGACCGAGGAGCCGGTGTTCGCGGGTGTGGTGTCCGAGGTCGCCGCGGTCGCGGAAGCCGTCCCCGGAAGGGCGGCGCATGCCAGCAGGGCCGCGACCATCAGACTTCGGATTCTCGCGCGTGGTATCTGCATCCCAGCGTTTCCTTTGTATTTGCTCTGAGGTTCTTCTGAAAGGTCCGCGGATCGTCTTCTTGTCGATTCGCGGAGAGCCAGTCGGCAGAACACGGGCCGGCATCGGTGAAAACCCCTCGGAATACCTACCGCCGGGTATTTTCCTTTGCATTTCCGTGTCTGTCCGTGGCAACCCGCACCATAGGCATCCACGACGTCCGATGCCTGTAGTGATCGAATGAATTTCGCTCGAACATGACCTGACGGGAAATGTGCGGCGGTTCTTGGTTCGTGACGGGTAGTGGCCCGCTGGTCGGCGGCGCCGCGAGGGCGTGCGGGCGGACCTGGAGGAGAAGAACCTCGCGTCCCTCGGCGTCAGTTCAGGAGGTGGAGCAGCCGGCGTGCTTGGCGGGTGACGGTTCCGGGTGGGTTGCGGGGGTGTGCGGTGGCGCGGTCGAGGGTGAGCATGCAGAGCCACATGAGGGCGGTGAGGCGGCGGAGTTCGCGCAGGCGGCGGGTTTCGGCGAGGGTGAGGGTGAAGTGGCCGAGGAGGGTGTCGGTGTCGAGTTCGCTGTCGGACCAGGCCGATATGTGTTCGGTGATCTCGGCGAGTTCGTGGATGCGGTCGGCGCGGCCCGCGCTCTCGAAGTCGACGAGGCGGATGCGGGTGCCGTCCCACAGGTAGTTGGCGAGGTTGCCGTCGGCGAAGCCGAGGACGGGGGTGGTGGGTTCGGTGGCGGCGAGGGTGTCGAGGTGGGGTGCGGAGATCCAGGCGGTGCCTGCGCTGAGGGCGGCCTGTTCGGTGGGGTCGGTGTCCGGTGCGGTGGGTGAGGGTTGTGCGCACTGGTCGCGTACGCCGCGCAGGATGAGGGCCGGGGGCCAGAGTCGTGGCGGGAGGGCGTCGAGTTGGGTGCGGGGGACGGCTTCGTGGAGGCGGGTGAGTGCTGCGGCGAGTGCGGTGGTCTGTGCGGGGCCGACGTGGGTGCCGCGCAGGGGGGTGCCGGGGACGCGTTCCATGGTGACGGCCGGTGGGTGGGCCGACCGGTCGAGTGGGCGTGGGGCGAGGCCGGGGGCGTGCCGGGCGAGGAGGGTGAGGGTCTGCCATTCGCGGCGGGGTTCGTCGCGGTCCCAGGACCGGTAGCGCTTGACGACGGTGGTGGGGCCGATGTCGAGGGTGTGGGTGGTGGTGAGGTCGGCAGGGGGGCGGCGCTGTTGGCCCGTGGGATCGGCGGGTGTCATGCGCACTTACCCTAGGTCCCTTGGGTTCCGGTTCGTCGGTGAGCGCGGGAATGTGCTGGTCGGCGGGTGGGCAGGGCGACGCTGGGGTGGGGTTGAGGATGCGGGTGCGCAGGTGGAGACGGGTTGCCGGGGTCGCGGTGGGCGCGGTGGTGGCGCTGGTCGCTGTGGGGTGCGGGCCGGAGGAGAGTGCGGCGGAGAAGCCGGCGGGGAAGCCCGCGCCGGTGACGACTCCGTACAAGGTGCTGCCCGAGCGGCTGGAGAGCGACGGCACCACGATCACCGTGGGTGATCCCGCTGCCCGTAGGACGGTCGCGCTGTACGAGGATCCGCGGTGCCCGGTCTGCAGGACGTTCGAGGAGACGGGTGGCGCGCCTGCGGCGCTGGATCTGGCGCGGGAGCGGACGGTGAAGATGCAGTACACGCTCGCGTCGTTCCTGGACAAGTCGCTCGGGGGGCACGGTTCGGTCCGGGCGGTCAACGCGCTGCGGGCGGCCCTGGAGCAGGGGAAGTTCGCGGAGTACCACGCGGTGCTGTACCGGGATCAGCCCGAGGAGTCGGTGGACGGTTTCACCACTGCGCGGTTGCTGGAGCTTGCGTCGAAGGTGCCGGGGTTGCGGGGTGCGCGGTTCGACAAGGCGGTCGAGGACATGACGTACCGGAGTTTCGTGACGCGGTCCGAGGCGGCTTTCGAGAGCAGTGGGGCGGAGGGGACGCCGACGGTGCTGCTGGACGGTGCGGCGATTCCGCAGGATCAGCAGAGTGTCGTCTTCGACCGGGGCCAGTTCGCGAAGTATCTGACGCTGTGGGCGGCGGCGGGCTGAGCGGCGGGTGGGGCGGGCGGACGGCGTGGGGCCGTCGGTGGCCCGCCCCTGCCGGGTGTGTGGGGCTCAGGTGTTGTTCTCGGAGCCGTCCGCGATCTGTTCGTGGTGGCGGATGACTTCCGCGACGATGAAGTTGAGGAGTTTCTCCGCGAAGGCCGGGTCCAGTCTGGCGCTCTCGGCGAGGCTGCGCAGCCTGGCGATCTGGCGGGCCTCGCGGGCCGGGTCGGCGGGCGGCAGGTGGTTCTGTGCCTTGAGGTGGCCGACCTGCTGGGTGCATTTGAAGCGTTCGGCGAGCATATGGACGACGGCGGCGTCGATGTTGTCGATGGATCCGCGGAGGCGGTCCAGTTCGGCCTGTACGGACGGGGCTGTCTCGGTCATGGTCGTCGAGCTTACGTCGTGATCGTCGGCGGGTCGTCGGGGTCCGGTATCTGGTCACTCCAGCCGCCGGGGACGGTGTGTCCCTGCTGCTGGCGGAAGATGACGGGGGCCTTTCCGACGCGGCGGGTGAACAGCCGGGAGAAGTACGCCGGGTCGTCGTAGCCGACGCGGCGGGCGACGGCGGCCACCGGGAGGTCGGTGGCGGCGAGGAGTTCCTTGGCGCGGCCCAGGCGGATGCCCAGGAGGTAGTCCTTGGGGCTGCAGCCCGCTCCTTGCCGTACGGCGTGGCGCAGTTCCGCGGGGGTCATGCCGTGGCGGGAGGCGTGTTCGGCGACGGTCAGCGGCTGGAAGGCGTCGCGGGCGAGTGCCTGGAGGACGGGGGCGCCTTCGGCGTCGGTGTCGGCGCGGGCGCGGCGCAGGGCGACGAGGAGTTCGTGGACGGCGGCGCCGGTCTCCACTTCGAGCAGCGGGTTGCCGCGGCGGGCGGCGCGGGCGATGCGTCCGACGGCGGCGCGGGCGGCTGCGACGTCGGTGAGGGGGACGACGGGCCGGTCGGGTTCGATGTAGCCGAGTTCGGTGTACGTGGTGGTGGCGGGGCCGGTGAAGTCGACGAAGGATTCGTCCCAGCCGGTGGCGGGGTCGGCGCCGTAGTGGTGGGTGGTGCCGGGGGTGATCCAGATCAGTGCGGGCGCGGTGACGGGGGTGCGGCGTCCGTCGGCGCCGCGGTACCAGCCGGTGCCGGCGCTGACGACGACGGCGACGTGGTGGTCGAGGGTGCGGGGGCCGACCGGGGGCAGGGTGCCGTGCTGGAGGCCGACGCCGAGGCAGACGAGGCCGAGTTTGTGGTGGACGGGGCTGGGGGTGAAGTAGCGCATCCAGGTGTGGTACATCCCTTTTCCGGCCTCCCTGCGTGATCCGTTGTCATCCATGGCTATCCGTCATGTGCGATCCGTCATGTTTCGTGACGCTGCGTCCGTACCGCGGCGGGTGTGTTCCCTTGCGTCCAATGAGTGCTGATCTTTGTCCATGGACCGGATCGCCGCCAGGGGTCAAGGTGGCAACGTGGCTGATTTCACGGTGGGTGACGAGGATTTCCGGATGGACGGGCGGCCGGTGCGGCTGCTGTCGGGGGCATTGCACTATTTCCGGGTGCACGAGGGGCAGTGGGGGCATCGGCTGGCGATGCTCCGGGCCATGGGGCTCAATGCTGTGGAGACGTATGTCCCATGGAATCTGCACGAGCCTCAGCAGGGACGATTCCATGATGTGCAGGCGTTGGGCCGGTTCCTGGACGCGGCGCACGAGGCCGGGCTGTGGGCGATCGTGCGCCCGGGTCCGTACATCTGCGCCGAGTGGGAGAACGGCGGGCTGCCGCACTGGCTGACCGGGTCGTTGGGCCGGCGGGTGCGGACGCGTGACGCTGAGTATCTGCGTCATGTGGATCGCTGGTTCCACCGTCTGTTGCGTGAGGTGGTGCCCCGGCAGATCGACCGGGGCGGTGCGGTGATCATGGTGCAGGTCGAGAACGAGTACGGCAGTTACGGCTCCGACCAGGTGTATCTGCGCCATCTCGCGGGGCTGTTGCGGCGGCTGGGGGTGAGTGTGCCGCTGTTCACGTCGGACGGGCCCGAGGATCACATGCTGACGGGTGGTTCGGTGCCGGGTGTGCTGGCCACGGCGAACTTCGGGGCGGGCGCGCGGGAGGGCTTCGACGTGCTGCGCCGCCATCAGCCGAAGGGCCCGCTGATGTGCATGGAGTTCTGGTGCGGCTGGTTCGACCACTGGGCGGCCGAGCCGGTCGTACGGGATCCGGCGGACGCGGCGCGGGCGTTGCGGGAGATCCTGGAGTGCGGCGCCTCGGTGAATGTGTACATGGCGCACGGGGGGACGAACTTCGCGGGGTGGGCGGGCGCGAACCGCTCCGGTGACCTGCACGACGGTGAGCTGCAGCCGACCGTGACGTCGTACGACTACGGTGCGCCGGTCGACGAGTACGGGCGGCCGACGGAGAAGTTCTGGCTGTTCCGTGAGGTGCTCGCCGAGTACGCGGACGGTCCGCTGCCGGAGCTGCCCGCGGCGCCGGACGCGCTCGGGGCGCCGGTGGACGCCGTGCTGCCCGAGTGGGTGCCGCTCGGGGAGGTGACGGACGCGCTGGGTGGTCCCGAGGAGGAGACGGGGGTGCCGCCGACGTTCGAGGAGCTGGACGTGGACCGCGGTCTGGTCCGCTACCGGGTGAAGGTGCCGGGTCCGCGCCGTCCGTATCCGCTGACGGTGCCGGGCTTGCGTGACACGGCGCTGATGTTCGTCGACGGGGTGCGGACCGAGCTGGGTGCTCCGGTGGCGGGGCCCGCTTCGGTGGAGTTGTGGGTGGAGTCGCTGGGGCGGGTCAACTACGGTCCGCTGGTGGGTGAGGCGAAGGGGCTCACGGGCGGGGTGCTGCACGAGCGGCAGTATCTGCACGGGGTGCGTGCGCGTGGCCTGCGGCTGGACGCGTTCGACGACGCGGGGGCGGTCGCGAAGCTGCCGTTCCGGGCGGCGGAGTCCGGGGGGCGGGGGTTGCACCGGGGCACGTTCGAGGTGTCCGGTGCGGGTGACGCGACGCTGGAACTGCCGGGCTGGGAACGGGGGTTCGTGTGGGTGAACGGTTTCTGTCTGGGCCGTTACTGGTCGGCAGGTCCGCAGGATTCGCTGTTCGTGCCGGGGCCGGTGCTGCGTGAGGGGGAGAACGAGGTGTGGGTGCTCGAACTGGCGGGCGCCGAGCCGGGTTCCGGTGCGGGGTCCGCGGGTGCGCCGCGTCTGAGGTTCCGCTGACGCGGGGCCGCCGGGCGCAGGGCCCGGTTCCGTACGGTGGGTGAGTGAGACGGATGGCCGGTCCTCGGTGAGGACCGGCCATCCGTGTGTGTGCGTGTTGTCTCTCGTGCGCCTCTGCTACACCTCGCGGACCTCGAAGGCGTCGAGTGCGAACTCGGCGACTCCGTCGTCGCCGACCTTGCGCAGGCCCACCCAGGTGTCGCCCCCGGCCGGTGCGGTGAACTCGTAGCTCAGCAAGGTCGGTTCGGTGGCGACCGGCAGTTCCTTGCGGTCCAGTTCACGTGCCGCGGGCTCGTCGACGGCGGTGATCCAGGCGTACTGGCCGGCCGTGTCGTTCTCGTACCGGAAGGAGACGCGGTAGCGCTTGGACGCCTCGAAGCGGACGGTGTGCTGCACGGTCCGGTAGACGAGGCCGTCGTTCTCGCCGCGGGACTTGAGGGACTGGCCGCCGTCGATGACGTCGTCGATGGCCTTGCCGTTCCAGCCGCGCTGGGTGAACTGCGCGTGGCGCTGCGCGATGTGCGTGCGGGGGTCGGTGGAGCCGCCCGCGTCGCCCTTGACGAAGACGCCCCAGCCCTGCGGGACGTTCTCGAAGTCCTCGAAGGCCAGCGTGCCGGTCTTCGTGGTGGGCACGGCCTCGGCGATCCGGACGTTGTCGAACCGCACCCGTGCGTCGCCCGCCGCGGCCCGCAGCGTCAGGTCGACCCGGCCGCCGCTCTCCGGCACGGTGAAGTACGTGAACATCCGCTGGAAGCGGGTGTCGTGCTTGCGGTCGGCCGCGACGTAGTTGCCCGCGCTCGACGTGTCGGTCCAGTTGGTGGCGGTGACCCCGTCGGCGGTGCGGATCTCCAGTGCGGCCCGGCGCTGCTCCCCCGCCGTGCTGCCCACCTCGACCTGTACGGAGGCGACGTACGTGCCGGCGCGCAGGCGTCCGAGGCGCTGGCCGACGGTGGTGGCGGCGCCCGCGCCGATGACGAGTTCGTAGTCGCCGATCTCGTTGCGGACGACGGAGGCGGGGCCCTGGGTCTGCCAGCCCTTCAGGGAGCCGGAGTTGAACCCGGGGTCGTAGACGGGGGTGCCCTGGCCCCACTGGGGGGCGGCGAGGGCTGCGGCGCGGGAGCGGTACAGCACGTAGGGCTGTCCGGCGGTGGCGTCGACGGTGACCTTGCCGGAGCGGACCGTCAGGTCACCGGTGTGGACCCGGCCCTGGTCGGTGAGCTTGTACAGGGCGACGCGGGAGGAGCCGGACCAGCCGCGCGGCAGCTGCCAACTGGTGGTGCCGCCCTTGGGGTTGTAGTGGTAGAGCTTGTCCGGGTCGGTGGCCTTGCGGGGCTCCCAGGGCAGCAGGTAGCTGCCGTCGGCGTAGACGACGCGTCCGTCGGTGGTGATGCGCCGGCCGGCCGTGTCGTCGACGACGGTGCCGGTGGGGCCGAAGAAGCTGATCTCGTGCTCGGTCCACCGCTTGACCGGGTAGGCCTGGAGGTACTTCGCGGGCAGGCCCTCGGTCCAGACGATGTCGTAGAAGGTGTTCCAGTCGACCTTGTTGGTCCAGCCCTCGAAGTTGCCCATGCGGCCCGCACCGAGGAGGGTGGGCCACTTGTTGGAGAAGACGTCCTTCTGGTGGTTGCGGATGAAACGGATCAGCTGGGAGTTGATGCCGCGGGAGGTGTCGCCGCCGTAGTCGGTCTCGTTGGCCCAGTGCGACCAGAGCGAGGAGCGCTCAAGGCCGTGGCCCCATTCGCTGGAGACGAGCCAGCCCTGTTCGCGCAGGGCGCGCTGGAGGCGGTCGGAGTTCCAGCCGGACTCGCGGAACACGTCGATGTAGATCGTGTTGAGCGCGGGGTCGGTCTCCTTGCGCAGGTCCTTGAAGCGCTTGATGATGTCGCCGGAGACCAGGTCACGCCGTGAGTCGATGCGGTAGGACTGGTCGAGCCAGTCCCACTGCTCGTTGGTCTTGTCGACGAGCTTCTCGGAGAAGGCGTTCGCCACGGGGTACGACTCGGTGGCGTTGACGTGGACGCTGAAGTCGCTGTTCCACTTCCGGCCTTCTTTGACCAGGGTGTTGAGGTCGGCGAGGCCTCCGGCGCGCTTGTTGTAGTTGCCCGCGTAGTCGGGGTGGGCGGAGTCGTGGCCCTCCGACTGGTAGCCCTTGAGCAGGGTGTACTGGCGCAGTCCGTCGGTGGCGAGCGAGATCCGCTTGACGTTGTCGAGGGTCGCCAGGAAGGGGTTGGTGGCCTGCGAGGCGAAGTTGAAGGGGATGTGCGGGACGACCCGCAGGTGGGTGTCGTCCGCGCCGAGCGGGGTCACCATGATGTCGCGGAAGGCGATGGCGGCGTCCTGCCAGTCGACGATCCCGTCGCCGTTGCGGTCCCGGGTGAGGACGACGGTCGCGTAGGGCAGCGGTTCGGTGGCGTCGACGGGTGAGGTGGCGGCCCGGTGGGTCCACTGCCCGCAGGCCAGCTGCGCCTTGACGTAGCCGTCCCGGTGCAGGGTCTGCCGCCAGAGGCGGCCGTTCTCCCAGGTGGCTCCGGGGGTGGCGCTGGGGTTGTCGTAGACGGTGTTGGTCTCGACCGCTGCCCCGAGGTGGTCGTGTGCCAGTACCGCGTAGGCGCAGCCGACGGGCGCCGCGTCCGCCGGGCTGTCCGCGGTGACCTTGACCAGGGTGTCGCCGCTCTTCGCCTTGTCCAGGTCGAGTTTGGCGGCGAGGAGTGCGGCGCCGGGCTGGTCGCTGCGTACGGAGAGGAACGCGAGTCCGGGGATCTCCAGCGTTCCGACGCGCAGCGCGGCGGTGTCCGCGATCCGGGTCACCCGCCAGTCGGTCTGCCAGCCGTCGACGGCGATCGTGATGTCGATGCGGGTGCCGCCGTCGAAGGTGAGGGTGTAGGTGATGCGGTCCCGGCCGGGGGCCGAGGTGACGCGCGGGGTGTGTGCCGTTCCGTCGATGAGTACGGAGGTGACCTGGTCCTCCTGCCCGTGCAGCAGGGCGCCCGTCTTGCGGTCGGTGTAGGACACGATGCGCGGGAAGGCCCGGTCGACGCGCACGTCGAGGGCGTCGGAGCGCAGTACGGCCTCGGCCGGACCGGCGTTCCCGGAGCCCTTGGTCCCGGCGTCCGCCGCGAAGGCGGACGGGGTGACGAATGCCGCACCGACACCGGCCAGTGCGGTGGCGGCGACAACTGTCCTGCGGCTGGGCCCTCGGTCTTGTTCGTGCACGCTCGCTCCTCCATCGCGACGATCATCCGTGCACGTCACGATGGAGGGGCGGGGCGTGTGCGCCTATGGACAAAGGAGGAACAGGTGTTGGACTAAAGCGTTATCCGCCGCTTTGCCCGCCGTTCACGTCCGGCGCTTTGACCGGCCCTTTACCGGGGTTGTCGACCGGGAGGGCTGCCGTGGCGTCACTTGAGTGTGTCCGCCGCTGCCTCGATGTCCGCGGCGAAGGTGGACAGCTGGGTGTAGATGCCCGGGTATCCGGGCTCGGCGCAGCCCTGGCCCCAGCTGACGATCCCGACCTGGATCCACGCCCCGTGGTCGTCCTTGCGGAACATCGGTCCGCCGGAGTCGCCCTGGCAGGTGTCGGTGCCGCCCTGGTCGACGTATCCGGCGCAGATCTCGTCGGTGGGGGTGAGCCCCGTTCCGTACGCCTTCTGGCACTGGTCGTCCGGGACGTAGGGCACGGTCGCCTTGCGCAGGTAGCGTTCCTGGCCGCCGTCCTCGCTCGTCGATCCCCAGCCCACGATGGTGAAATTTCCCTGGTCGTAGGCCGTATCGGTGACGATCGGGAGCCTGGGGAGCTCGAACGGCCGGGCCAGTTTGATCAGTGCCCAGTCCTTGCCCTTGCCGTGGTAGCCGGGGGCGCGGAGGACTTTGGTGGAGGTGATGTGGACGGCGCGGGGGCTCTGCAGGTCGATGGAGCCGGCGGTGGCGGTGATGGAGGTGTTGTTCCCCGTCGCGGGTACGCAGTGTGCGGCGGTCAGGACGATGTCCTTGGCGTAGAGGGCGCCGCCGCAGCCCCGGGAGAGATGCACCATGAAGGGGAACTGGCCCTCGGCCACCCGGGTGCCGCCGACGACGGGCACGGGTGAGGCGGACGCGGTCGCGTACGGGGCGGGCTGCAGGCTGAGAGCGGCGAGGGCCGCGGCGGCTGTGGCCGCGCCTCGGCCGAGGTGGCGCATGCGCTGGTTCAACGGGCTTCCTCTCGTGGGGGGCTCGGGATTCGTGATCCCGCGGTCCGGAAGGGATCGTTCCCACGACCATGGCCGCTGCGCGGGGTTTCCGCCCGGCCGTACGACCTCACCCGGCCCGCGGGTGAGGTCGTTACAGTGGGGTCCGTGACGGGCGGCAGCGAGGTCGTGCACGGTTTTCCGCACCTGGACACGGTCCGGGCGGCCATCACGGCGCTCCACAAACGCCTCTCGTACGACGGCATCCGCGGTTACGCGCCGAGTGTCGCGCCGGTCGATGTGGCCTTCTCCGATCTGGACGACCTGTATCCGGGCGCGCAGCGGGTGGCCCGTGCGCTGGTCCAGCACTTCCGGCTGCCGGATGCCCGCCTGATCGTCAGTTTCCGTGAGATGCAGCATGCGGCCGGGGTCGAACTGGCCGCGGGGCCGGAGTACTTCATCGAGCTCAACGACCGTTTCCGCACGCACCGCGAGGACATCGGCGCGGCCCTCGCGCACGAGGTCGCGCATGTGCTGCTGCACCGGCTGGACCTGGCCTTCCCCGGTACCCGGGACAACGAGATCCTCACCGACACCGTGACGACGTATCTGGGTGCGGGCTGGCTGTTGCTGGACGCGTTCCGCGAGGACGGGGTGTCCAGCCAGAAGCTCGGGTATCTCACTCCGGAGGAGTTCGGGTACGTGCTGGCCAAGCGGGCGCTGGTCTTCGACGAGGACCCGGCGATCTGGTTCACCAGCCCGCAGGCGTATGTGGCTTACACCAAGGGGTCGGCCCTGGCCGGGCAGGACGGGCGGCAGCCGCCGCTGACCGCGGCGGGCCGGTCGGGCCGCCGGGCCTACGCCAGGAACCGCGCGGCTGCGCTGAAGCACGGCGGGCACAGCTCCCCCGGTGCGCCGTACGCCTTCGAGCAGGGTGCGGACGGACTGCGCGTCAGCTTCCCCTGCCCCACCTGCTGTCAGCGCATCCGGGTGCCCGTGCGGGGGCGGGTGCGGGCGCGCTGCGGGCTCTGCCGCACGGTGCTGGAATGTGACACGTAGCGCTCCGGTTCCAGTGGGTTCCGGTGAGTTCCCGTGGGTTCCGGTGGGCGAAACCGCCTTGCGGGACGGCGCGCGCAGGGGGGAGGGTCGCGTCATGACGCAGGAGCGGGCGACCGGGTGCGAGGAACTGTTCGAGGCGGTGCACGGCGGGGACGACGACGCCGTGGTGCGGCTGCTGCGCTCGGGGGTCCCGGCCGGTACGACCGACGGGGAGAGCGGGGAGACGGCGCTCTACCGGGCGTCGGTCAGCAACGAGCCCGGCATCGTACGGCTGCTGCTCGCGGCGGGCGCCGATCCTGACGGGGCGAGCGGCCGTGACGGTGTGGATCTGCCGCTGTGCGGGGCCGCCAGCGGTGGTCACACCGAGGTCGTGCGGGCGCTGCTCGCGGCGGGCGCGGAGCCGGACCGGCGGGAGGAGTTCGACTTCACGGCGCTGTCGTGGGCGGTCCGGGCGGGGTACGCGAGGACGGCGGAGGCGCTGCTCGAAGCCGGCGCCGATCCTGGTGCGCCGGGTCCCGGCGGGGTGCTGCCGTTGGTGGCGGCGGTGACGCGCGGGTCGGCGGAGACCGTACGGGTGCTGCTGCGGCACGGTGCGGACGCCGGGTCGCAGCGGGCCGCTCTCGACGAGGCGCGGCGGTGGCTCGCGCTGGACACCGAGCAGGAGGCACGTCGGCAGCTGGAGGAGAGTTACGGGGGCGCGTTCGGTTCGGTCGCGCGCCGGGTCGTCGAGGAGGGCGGGGTGACGGTCCTGGTCGAGCTGGTCGGTGCGGGTGCGCCCTGGGCGGGCGCCGAGCAGCAGAGCGGCCATGCGGCGATCGCCACGCTGCTGGAGGCGGAGCTGGGGATCCGGGCGCCGTTCGAGGAGTTGGCCGACCGGGCGCTGCGCTGCGGGGATCCGGCGGACGACGACTGGGCCGAGGCGATGCACGCGCTGCAGCTGCGGGGGGACGAGGAGACCTTCCAGGCGGCGGTGGCCCGGGCGGCGAGCGCGGATCCGCTGCAGCGGGCGTTCGCGGCGGATGTGCTGGGGCAGTTGGGCTTCGCCACGCAGAACAGGCCGTTCGTCGCGCGCAGTCTGCCGTTGCTGCTGGATCTGGCCGACCGTACGGCGCAGGCAGCGGATTCGGCCGGGGGCGACGTGCTGATCGCGTCGGTGGTGCAGGCGCTGGGCCACCACGATGACCGGGCCGCGCTCCCCGCGATCCTGCGTCACGCCGGGCACCCGGACCCGGAGGTACGGCTGCGGGTGGCGCTCGCGCTGCACGGTCTGGTCGAGGCGGCGGACAGTGCCGCGGTGGACGCGCTGATCGTACTGAGTGAGGACTCGCATCCCCGGGTGCGGGACTGGGCCACGCTGGGTCTGGCGACGGTGGACGCGGACACCCCGCGGCTGCGGGAGGCGCTGGCGGCCCGGCTGGACGATGCCGATCCGGACACGGCGGCCGAGGCGGCCCGCGGTCTGGTGATGCGCGGGGATCCGCGCGCCACGGACACGCTGATCCGGATCCTGGCGGACGAGGACCCGGACGGTTACGCGCACGGCACGGCGCTGGAGGCGGTCGGCGATGTGGCCGATCCGGCGGTGCGGAGCCGGTTGGAGCGGACGCTGCCCCGCTGCCGCTGACCGCGCCGCCTCGTTCCCGGAGGGCGGACACACGAAAGCGGAGGCAGGGTGAGTGTGCACCCCGCCTCCGCCCCGGACGAGATCAGGCGGCGGCCCTGCGACCGCCCTGTCCGCCCTGGCTGCTGCCGCGGCCCTGTGCGCCACGGCCTGCTCCGCCGCGGCCCTGACCGCCCTGGCTCTGTGCGCCACGGCCCTGGCCGCCGGCCTGGGCCTGGCCTGCGCGGCCCTGACCGCCACGGCGTCCGCGGCTGCCGCGCGCCTGGCCGGACGACCCGGCGGCACCCGCCGCGGGCCTGCTGGGCCGGGAGCGCCGCTGCGGGGCGGTGGCCTGCTGCGGCACGTCGACGACGACGGCCACCCCGGAGGGCTCCTGCGCCCCGGTGATCCGGGTGAGTTCCTCGTCGCTGGACTTGACCCGGGCGGTCTGCGGGGTGATGCCCGCGTCCGACATCAGCCGGGTCATCTCCCGCTTCTGCTCCGGGAGTACAAGTGTGACGACGCTGCCGGACTCACCGGCGCGGGCGGTGCGCCCGCCGCGGTGGACATAGTCCTTGTGGTCGGTGGGCGGGTCGACGTTCACGACCAGGTCGAGGTCGTCGATGTGGATGCCGCGCGCTGCGACGTTCGTCGCGACGAGCGCGGTGACCTGCCCGTTCTTGAACTGGTCGAGGGTGCGGTTGCGCTGCGGCTGGGAACGGCCGCCGTGCAGTCCGCCCGCCCGTACACCGCTGGCGAGCAGCCGCTTCACGAGCCGGTCCACGGACCGCTTGGTGTCCAGGAAGAGGATCACCCGGCCGTCGCGGGCGGCGATGCGCGTGGTGACGGCCTTCTTGTCGGTCTCGTCGGCGACGTACAGCACGTGGTGGTCCATCGTGGTGACCGCGCCCGCGGACGGGTCGACGGAGTGCACGACGGGGTCGGTGAGGAACATCTTGACCAGGCGGTCGATGTTCTTGTCCAGGGTCGCGGAGAACAGCATCCGCTGGCCGCCCGGCTCGACCTGCTTCAGCAGCGCGGTGACCTGCGGCATGAAGCCCATGTCGGCCATCTGGTCGGCCTCGTCGAGCACCGTGATGCCGACCTGGTCGAGGCGGCAGTCGCCGCGCTCGATGAGGTCCTTGAGCCGCCCGGGGGTGGCCACGAGCACCTCGGCGCCGCGGCGCAGGGTGCCGGACTGCTTGGCGATGGACATGCCGCCGACGACCGTGGCGAGCCGCAGGTTCACCGCGGTGGCGTACGGGGTCAGGGCGTCGGTGACCTGCTGCGCCAGTTCACGGGTGGGGACCAGGACGAGGACGAGCGGTGCCTTCGGCTCGGCGCGGCGGCCCGCGACCCGGGCGAGCAGCGCGAGTCCGAAGGCGAGGGTCTTGCCGGATCCCGTGCGTCCGCGGCCGAGGAGGTCGCGGCCCGCGAGGGAGTTCGGCAGGGTCGCTGCCTGGATCGGGAAGGGGTCGGTCACGCCCTGGGCCGCGAGGGTCTTCAGGAGTGCGGCGGGCATGTCCAGCTCGGCGAAGGCCTCGACGGCGGGCAGCGCGGGGGTGATGGTGTCCGGCAGCGTGAATTCGGCAGGCCTGGGAGCTGCCTTGCGGGCCGGAGACTTTGCGGGGGCCTTGCCTCGGCCCCTCGGCGGACTGTTGCGTGCGGGGCGTGCCGGGCGTTCAGCGGAGCGGGTCATGCAGTTCTAGCCTTCCTGCCAGGTGTAGGACAGCACAAACCGGGACCCGCACCATGGAGGTGCGGGCCCCGGTCAGCGAGGTACGCGTCCGACAATTAGGCCGGGACGATGTTCTCCGCCTGCGGGCCCTTCTGGCCCTGCGTGACGTCGAAGGAGACCTTCTGGCCCTCCTGGAGCTCACGGAAGCCCTGGGTGGCAATGTTGGAGTAGTGGGCGAAGACGTCGGCGCCGCCGCCGTCCTGCTCGATGAAGCCGAAGCCCTTTTCCGAGTTGAACCACTTCACGGTACCGGTGGCCATAACATTCTCCTCAACAGGTGCAGTGCCGGAAATTCGCACTTTACGAATTCCGCGTCGCCGCATTGAACCCCATCCGGAGAAAGCCGGAAAACAATAATGCGCCTGTCGGAGCATTCCCGTCAGGCGCACATAAAGTTCATGGGTACCAAAACTGCAACAACGCTAGCCTAGCACGTCTGCCGCCCGGATGTGTGGACGCGGGGCGGAGTCAAACGATCTCCGACCCGGGGCGCCGACCGGCCCGGGTCCGTGCTCCCACCTCGGCCGAAGCTCAACTCGGTCCTTCCGGAAGCGCAGTTGGCCTCGAAGTCCCGGCTCTTCCGGCAGCCGTGCGTATCGGTGCGGCCCACCCAGGGGGTACCGGAAAAAAGTATTCGCCCGCGTGCGGCACCGGCCGAAACTCCGGCCCGTCCGCCGCGCGGGCCGGTTCCCCTACGGGTGACGACACAATCGCCGTTCTGTTGACGTTCATCCGTGCGAAGGATCCTCGCTCTTTTTCGGCCATTCCCTCCGGCCGCACGGGGCGGCGGGCACGGCCCTCGGGACGCGTCCGGCCGGTGGGGTGCCCGGCACCCCACTCCGCGTGCCGGGCGGGAGCCTCCGCAGCCTAGGATTCCCGGCATGATCGCCGAACTGCAGTGCATAGTGCTGGACTGCCCCGACCCCGCCGGCCTGGCCGCGTTCTACGAGTCGGTACTCGGCGGCAGCGTCAACCGGCCCGACCCCCGCTGGGCGCTCAGCGCGGACTGGTCGACGCTGCACACCACGGCCGGGCTGGTCCTCTGCTTCCAGCGCGCGGAGAACTACCACCCGCCGGCCTGGCCCGACCCGACCCGGCCCCAGCAGTTCCATCTGGACTTCGGCGTCCCCGACCTGGACCGCGCCGAGGTCGAGGTGCTCGACGCGGGTGCCCATCTGCTCGACGACAGCGCAGCGGACTGGCGGATCTACGCGGACCCCGCCGGACACCCCTTCTGCCTGGTCCGGCACTGAGCCGGGACCACGGGCGGGCTCAGCCGGCGGACCGCTCGCCCGTGCTGCGCTCGACGCAGAACTCGTTGCCCTCGATGTCGGCGAGCGTCGCCCACCCCCGGCCGTCCGGCCGCCGGTGGTCCTCGATGAGGGTGGCCCCCAGCTCCAGCAGCCGCTCGACCTCTTCCTCGCGGGTGCGGTCCGTCGGCTGAAGGTCCAGATGCAGCCGGTTCTTCACCGCCTTGGGCTCCGGGACCTGGATGAACAACAGGCCGAAGCCGGGGGCCTGGATGAGCGCCTCGGGGTCACCGGGCTTGTCCTCGTCGGTCAACGGGATGTCGAGCACCTTGGCCCAGAAACTGCCGAGCCGGTAGGCGTCGGCGCAGTCGACCGTCACATGGCGTACAAACGAAGTCATGATCGCATCATGCCGCAACACGCCTGCGGCGCAAGGGAATTCAGGCGTCCGGGACCCGGTCCCGCAGGGTGACGAGCGCGGTGTGCCCGTCGGCCCGCAGTACGCCCGGGGCGTCCCCGGTGACCAGCGCGGCGTCCCCCGGCCCCAGGGCGACCCCGGCGTCCTCCAGGACCGCTGCGCCGTCCAGCGCCACGATCAGTACGGTCGCACCCGGCGGGACGCCGACGGCGGTCCTGCCCCGTACGACCGAGGTGAGCGCCTCGGTGAGTGCCCTGCGGTACATCACGTTGAAGTTCACGACGGGGCCGTCCAGCAGCCTGCCGTACGTCTCCGTGTCACCGGCGAAGTCCTGCGGCGCGAACCGCTCGGCGACCCGGCGCCGCTCACCGCCCACCGTGAGTTCCATCCCGGCGCCCTCGGCCACCGTCAGGGTCCTGGCGACTTCGGGGAACACGGAGAACGGCCCGTCGGCGCCGACCTCCGCGAGGCTCACCCGCCAGGCGAAGGTGTCCGTCCCCGCGCCCTCGGGCCGGGCGGCGATCTCACGGGTCACTCCGCCGCCGTTCTTCCAGGGGGCCGCCGTCCGGTCGGCCGCCCGCAGGATCCGTACCGTCATGCCCGCACCGTCCCGTTCGCCCGCGCGGCCCGCAGCCAGAGCGGGAACTCCGCTGTCAGCCGGTCGTACAGCTCCTCGTCGGAGACCTTCCGGGGGTCCTTGCCCGCGTGGAAGAAACCGGCGTTGTCGACGGGCCGGCGCTCGGGCACCGAGAGTTCGTCGAGCTTGCGGAGGAAGTCGAACTGCTTGCTCTTCGGGTTGCCGAAGCCGACGAACTGCCAGAACAGCGGGAGCTTCGCCGCCTTGCAGACGTACCGTTCGGCCAGGCTCTTGACGGCCGGACCGCCGTCGGTCTGGAAGACGACGAGCGCGGGCGCCGTCGGGCCGCTGTCGAGGTAGTGGTCGATGACCGCGTCCATCGCGGCGTCGTAGCTGGTCACGCCCATGTGGCCCAGCCCTGCGGCGATCTCCGCGACGCGGCCCGCGTGGTCGCCGAGTCCGATCTCCTCCACCGCGTCGACCTCGGTGGAGAAGAAGACGACGGGGACGCTCCCGTCGTCGTCGAGGTGGGCGGAGAGGCCGAGCACCCGGTCGGCGAGGGCCTGGACGCTGCCGTCGTCGTAGTACCGCTTCATCGAGCCCGAGTAGTCGAGCACCAGGTAGACCGCGGCGCGCTCCCCCTGGAGCCCGTTCTTGCGCAGGGATATCCCCGCGGTCTTGTACAGGCTGACCAGCGCGGGCGCCGTCTCCTGCATCTTCTGGAGGCTGATGGCCATACGACGCTCCGCTCGCTCAGGTGGGCCGGAGCAGCCGAGATTACGACACGGCCCGGGACGCGCCACGGCGCCCACCCAGTGTCCGGTCGGGGACAAGGCAGGCGCCGGGTGCCGGGGGTCCGGAGGTGTCCCCCGGATGTTCCCGGCCCGCACACCATTGTGCGGGACGTATCGGTGGGCCGTCAGACGACCAGTGCGCGGTCCGTCGGCTTGATCGGGGCGTGCAGCTCGCTGGCGCCGGTGAGGAAACGGTCCACACCACGCGCCGCCGAGCGGCCCTCGGCGATCGCCCAGACGATCAGCGACTGGCCGCGGCCCGCGTCCCCAGCAACGTACACGCCGGGGACATTGGTCGCGAAGTCGGCGTCCCTGGCGATGTTGCCGCGGGTGTCGAGTTCCAGGCCGAACTGCTGCACCAGACCGTTGGCCTGGTCGGTTCCGGTGAAGCCCATGGCCAGGGTGACCAGCTGGGCGGGGATGCGGCGCTCGGTGCCCGGCTGCTGCTCCAGCTTGCCGTCCTTGAACTCCACCTCGACGAGGTGCAGGTACTGGACGTTGCCTTCCTCATCGCCCTCGAAGTGGGTGGTCGACACGGCGTAGATCCGCTCGCCGCCCTCCTCGTGCGCGGAGGTGACCTTGTAGAGCATCGGGAAGGTCGGCCAGGGCTGGGCGGCGTTCCGCTCGTCGCCGGGCCGGGGCATGATCTCCAGCTGGGTCACCGAGGCGGCGCCCTGCCGGTGGGCCGTGCCGACGCAGTCCGCGCCGGTGTCGCCGCCGCCGATGACCACGACGTGCTTGCCCTCGGCGGTGATCGGGGCCACCGTGAGGTCGCCCTCCTGCACCTTGTTGGCGAGCGGCAGGTACTCCATGGCGAAGTGGATGCCGTTCAGCTCGCGGCCCGGTACGGGCAGATCGCGGGAGACGGTGGCGCCGGCGGCGATGACCACCGCGTCGTACCTGCGGCGGAGCTTCGCCGCGTCGATGTCGCGGCCGATCTCCGTCTCGGTGCGGAACTTGGTGCCTTCCGCGCGCATCTGCTCGATACGGCGGTTGATGTGCGACTTCTCCATCTTGAACGCGGGGATGCCGTACCGGAGGAGTCCTCCGATGCGGTCCGCGCGCTCGTAGACGGCGACCGTGTGACCGGCGCGGGTCAGCTGCTGGGCGGCGGCGAGGCCCGCCGGGCCCGAACCGATGACGGCGACCGTCTTGCCGGAGAGGCGCTCGGGCGGCTGCGGGGTGACGTCGCCGCTGTCCCAGGCCTTGTCGATGATCGAGACTTCGACGTTCTTGATGGTGACGGCCGGCTGGTTGATGGCGAGCACACAGGCCGACTCGCAGGGCGCCGGGCAGAGGCGGCCGGTGAACTCCGGGAAGTTGTTGGTGGCGTGCAGCCGCTCGCTCGCCGCCGACCAGTCCTCGCGGTAGGCGTAGTCGTTCCACTCGGGGATGAGGTTCCCCAGCGGACAGCCGTTGTGGCAGAACGGGATCCCGCAGTCCATGCAGCGGCCGGCCTGCTTGCTGATGATCGGCAGCAGGGATCCCGGAACGTAGACCTCGTTCCAGTCCTTCACCCGCTCGTCGACGGGGCGGGTCCGTGCGACCTCACGTCCCGTGGTCAGAAAGCCCTTGGGGTCAGCCATTGGTCGCCGCCTCCATCATCTTCTCGGTGGTCTCGTTCTCGGTGAGACCTGCCAGCTCAGCGGCGTCCTTGGCGGCGAGCACTGCCTTGTAGGTGGTCGGGATGATCTTGCTGAAGCGGTCCGCGGCGGTGTGCCACTCGTCGAGGAGCTTCCCGGCCACGGTGGACCCGGTCTCCTCCTGGTGGCGGCGCACGACGTCGTGCAGCCACTGCTTGTCGGTGTCGTCCACGGCCTCGACGGCCCCGGCGTTGCCGATGTTGACGTTGTCGCGGTCCAGGTCGATGACGTACGCGACACCGCCCGACATGCCTGCCGCGAAGTTGCGTCCGGTCTCGCCGATGACCACGGCACGGCCGCCGGTCATGTACTCGCAGCCGTGGTCGCCCACGCCTTCCGAGACGACGGTCGCGCCGGAGTTGCGGACGCAGAACCGCTCACCGGTGCGTCCGCGCAGGAAGAGCTCGCCGCCGGTCGCGCCGTAGGCGATGGTGTTGCCCGCGATGGTGGAGTACTCGGCGAGGTGGTCGGCGCCGCGGTCCGGACGGACGACGATCCGGCCGCCGGAGAGGCCCTTGCCCACGTAGTCGTTGGCGTCGCCCTCCAGCCGGAGCGTGACCCCGCGCGGGACGAAGGCGCCGAAGGACTGGCCCGCGGAGCCGGTGAAGGTGATGTCGATGGTGTCGTCGGGCAGGCCCGCACCGCCGAACTTCTTGGTCACCTCGTGGCCGAGCATGGTGCCGACGGTGCGGTTGATGTTACGGATGGCGACCTGCGCGCGGACCGGCTGGGCCGACTCGGCGGAGTCGGCGGCCAGCGCGTCGGCGGCCAGCTTGATCAGCTGGTTGTCGAGCGCCTTCGCCAGGCCGTGGTCCTGCGCCGCGGTCCGGTGGCGTGCCGCGTCCTCGGGCAGATCCGGTACATGGAAGAGCGGCTTGAGGTCGAGCCCCTGCGCCTTCCAGTGGTTCACGGCCCGCTCGGTGTCGAGCAGTTCGGCGTGGCCGACGGCCTCCTCGACCGTGCGGAAGCCCAGCTCGGCGAGGATCTCGCGGACCTCTTCGGCGATGAACCGGAAGAAGTTGACGATGTACTCGGCCTTGCCGGAGAAGCGCTCGCGCAGCACCGGGTTCTGGGTGGCGATGCCGACCGGGCAGGTGTCGAGGTGGCAGACCCGCATCATGACGCAGCCGGACACGACGAGCGGCGCGGTCGCGAAGCCGAACTCCTCGGCGCCGAGCAGCGCGGCGATGATCACGTCGCGGCCGGTCTTCAGCTGGCCGTCGGTCTGCACGACGATGCGGTCGCGCAACCCGTTGAGCAGCAGGGTCTGCTGGGTCTCGGCGAGGCCGAGCTCCCAGGGGCCGCCCGCGTGCTTGAGCGAGGTGAGCGGGGAGGCGCCCGTTCCGCCGTCGTGTCCCGAGATGAGGACGACGTCCGCGTGTGCCTTGGAGACACCCGCGGCGACCGTGCCGACGCCGACCTCGGAGACCAGCTTCACGTGGATGCGGGCCGCCGGGTTGGCGTTCTTGAGGTCGTGGATCAGCTGGGCCAGGTCCTCGATCGAGTAGATGTCGTGGTGCGGCGGCGGGGAGATGAGGCCCACGCCCGGCGTCGAGTGACGTGTCTTCGCGACCCACGGGTAGACCTTGTGGCCGGGCAGCTGGCCGCCCTCACCGGGCTTGGCGCCCTGGGCCATCTTGATCTGGATGTCGTCCGCGTTGACCAGGTATTCGCTGGTCACACCGAAGCGGCCGGAGGCGACCTGCTTGATGGAGGAGCGGCGGGCCGGGTCGTAGAGCCGGTCGGCGTCCTCGCCACCCTCACCGGTGTTGGACTTGGCACCCAGCTGGTTCATGGCGATGGCGAGGGTCTCGTGCGCCTCCTTGGAGATGGAGCCGTACGACATGGCGCCGGTGGAGAAGCGCTTGACGATCTCGGCGGCCGGCTCGACCTCGTCGACGGAGATCGGCGTCCGGTCCGACTTGAAGCCGAAGAGGCCGCGGAGGGTCATCAGCCGCTCGGACTGTTCGTTCACCCGGTCCGTGTACTTCTTGAAGATGTCGTAGCGGCCGGAGCGCGCGGCGTGCTGGAGGCGGAAGACCGTCTCCGGGTCGAACAGGTGCGGCTCGCCCTCACGGCGCCACTGGTACTCGCCGCCGATCTCCAGCTTGCGGTGCGAGGCGGAGATGCCGGACGCCGGGTACGCCTTGGCGTGCCGGGCGGCGACCTCGGTGGCGACGATGTCGATCCCGGCGCCGCCGATCTTGGTGGCGGTGCCGTTGAAGTACGTGTCGACGAAGCTCTGGTCCAGGCCGACGGCCTCGAAGACCTGCGCGCCGCGGTACGAGGCGACGGTCGAGATGCCCATCTTGGACATGACCTTCAGTACGCCCTTGCCGAGCGCGTAGATCAGGTTGCGGATGGCCTGCTCGGGCTCCAGGCCCTCGATGAAGGTGCCCGCGCGGACGAGGTCCTCGACGGACTCCATCGCGAGGTACGGGTTGACGGCGGCGGCGCCGTATCCGATCAGCAGCGCGACGTGGTGGACCTCGCGTACGTCACCGGCCTCGACCAGCAGGCCCACCTGGGTGCGCTGCTTGGTACGGATGAGGTGGTGGTGGACGGCGGAGGTGAGCAGCAGCGAGGGGATCGGGGCGTGCTCGGCGTCGGAGTGCCGGTCGGAGAGGACGATCAGCCGGGCGCCGGCCTCGATGGCGGCGTCCGTCTCGTCGCAGATCTCCTTCAGCCGGGCGGCGAGGGATTCGCCGCCCCCGCCGACCCGGTAGAGGCCGGAGAGCGTGGCGGCCTTCATGCCGGGCATGTCGCCGTCGGCGTTGATGTGTATGAGCTTGGCCAGCTCGTCGTTGTCGATCACCGGGAAGGGCAGTGTCACGCTGCGGCAGGACGCGGCGTTGGGCTCCAGGATGTTGCCTGCCGGGCCGAGCGTGGAGCGCAGCGAGGTGACGAGCTCCTCGCGGATGGCGTCCAGCGGGGGGTTGGTGACCTGGGCGAAGAGCTGGGTGAAGTAGTCGAAGAGGAGCCGGGGGCGCGCGGAGAGCGCGGCGATCGGCGAGTCGGTGCCCATGGAGCCGAGGGGTTCGCCGGAGGTGCGGGCCATCGGGGCGAGGATGACGCGCAGCTCTTCCTCGGTGTAGCCGAAGGTCTGCTGGCGGCGGGTGACCGAGGCGTGGGTGTGCACGATGTGCTCGCGCTCGGGGAGGTCCTCCAGCTCGATCTCGCCGGTCTCCAGCCATTCCGCGTACGGCTGCTCGGCGGCGAGGCCCGCCTTGATCTCGTCGTCCTCGATGATGCGGTGTTCCGCGGTGTCGACGAGGAACATCTTGCCGGGCTGGAGGCGGCCCTTGCGGACGACCTTCGCGGGGTCGATGTCGAGGACGCCGACCTCGGAGGAGAGCACGACGAGGCCGTCGTCGGTGACCCAGTAGCGGCCGGGGCGCAGACCGTTGCGGTCGAGGACCGCGCCGACCTGGGTGCCGTCGGTGAAGGTGACGCAGGCCGGGCCGTCCCAGGGCTCCATCAGTGTGGCGTGGTACTGGTAGAACGCGCGGCGGGCCGGGTCCATGGAGTCGTGGTTCTCCCACGCCTCGGGGACCATCATCAGCACCGAGTGCGGCAGCGAGCGGCCACCGAGGTGGAGCAGTTCGAGGACCTCGTCGAAGGAGGCGGAGTCGGAGGCGTCCGGGGTGCAGAGGGGGAAGATCCGGTCCAGCTTCTGCGGTCCGAAGAGGTCGGACGCGAGCTGGGACTCGCGGGCCTTCATCCAGTTGCGGTTGCCCTTGACCGTGTTGATCTCGCCGTTGTGCGCGACGAAGCGGTACGGGTGGGCCAGCGGCCAGCTGGGGAAGGTGTTCGTCGAGAAGCGCGAGTGCACCAGGGCGACGGTGGTGGCGAAGCGGCGGTCGGAGAGGTCCGGGAAGAACGGCTCCAGCTGCCCCGTCGTGAGCATGCCCTTGTAGACGATCGTGCGGGCGGAGAGCGAGGGGAAGTAGACGCCGCCCTCGCGCTCGGCGCGCTTGCGCAGCACGAAGGCCTTGCGGTCGAGGGCGATGCCCGTCGCGGGGGCGCCGTCGCCGTCCGGGGCGTCGGCGACGAAGAGCTGGCGGAACTCCGGCATGGTGGCGCGGGCGCCGCTGCCGAGGAGGTCCGGGGTGACGGGGACCTCGCGCCAGCCGAGGACGGTGAGGCCCTCTTCGGCGGCCAGCGTCTCGATCCGTGAGACGGCTGCGGGGCTGTCGTCGAGCGGCAGGAACGCGATGCCGACGGCGTACGCGCCCGCCTCAGGGAGGTCGAATCCGGTGGCTTCGCGGAGGAAGGCGTCCGGTACCTGGAGCAGGATTCCCGCGCCGTCGCCGGAGTCCGGCTCGGAGCCGGTGGCGCCGCGGTGTTCGAGGTTGCGCAGTACGGTCAGCGCCTGCTCGACCAGTTCGTGACCGGCCACACCGGTAAGAGTGGCCACGAACCCGACACCACAGGCGTCGTGTTCGTTGCGGGGGTCGTACAGCCCCTGCTGGGCGGGGCGACCGTCCATGGGCGACCAGGCGTGGGTGCGCATCGGCTCTCCCGTCGTCGTCGTGGCATATGCAATGGCACAGGGACGACGTTGGCCCTCTGCGAAATTTCGAGCAGGTTACATGATGGGACGCTTCTCGAAAAGCGGATGTTTCATTCCAACATGCGGACACCGGACAGGCGGTGAAGGCGGGGCTGTACGGCCGTATCGGTGTCCGTGTGCCCGGAGCGGAGCAGGCGACGTTGCCCGCAGCGTCTTCGCCTTATGCCCGGTGGCTCTTCGCTCAAAACCGCAGGCAGTCGACTGGTTGTGCCGAACTGCACATACCGCCTCACCCTACGGCGGTGCCGAACAGTGCGCCCAGTGCGTACGTGATACCGGCAGCCGCTCCTCCCAGTGTCAGCTGGCGGAGCCCGCTGTACCACCAGGAGCGCGCGGTGACCCTCGCGACCACCGCACCGCAGCCGAAGAGCCCGACCAGTGCGAGCAGCAGCGCGGGCCACAGGGTGGTGGCGCCGAGCAGGTACGGCAGCAGGGGCAGCAGCGCGCCCAGCGCGAAGGCGCCGAACGAGGAGAGCGCGGCGACGAGCGGCGAGGGGAGGTCGTCGGGGTCGATGCCCAGCTCTTCCCTGGCGTGGATCTCCAGAGCCTGCTCGGGGTCCCGGGAGAGCTGCTCGGCGACCGCCGCCGCCAGCTCGGGCTCCACGCCGCGCGATACGTACAGCGCGGCCAGTTCCTTCATCTCGTCCAGCGGGTGCTTGCGCAACTCCCGTCGCTCGACGTCGAGTTCGGCCTCCACGAGTTCGCGCTGCGAGGCGACCGAGGTGTACTCGCCCGCGGCCATCGAGAACGCCCCGGCGGCGAGCCCAGCGAGCCCGGTGATCACGAGGGTGCGGTGCGAGACGTCGCCGCCCGCGACGCCGGTCATCAGGGCGAGGTTGGAGACCAGCCCGTCCATCGCTCCGAAGACGGCGGGGCGCAGCCAGCCGCCGTTGACGTCCCGGTGCGTGTGGTTGTCGCGGTGCGCCTCGTGCAGCGCGGCCTCGTTCTCCATGATGGACACCGGCCCCCACCCTCTTTCTGCCGTCACGGCACCTCGTCGTTCCCGCGAACACGGTCGTTCCCGCGAACAGGGTCGAAAGTACGCACGAAAAATGACTCCCGCCAGCAAGGAAGGCCGTACTTACCAGGGGCGACGAGACCTCGGACCAGGCCCGACGTGATCTTCGGGGAGTGCCGTCGAGACATGGATCACACCACTGGCTCATTGACGTCCGGGGTGGGCATCACCAATATCTGTAAACGTTTCCAGTTACTGAAAACCTTTACAGCGATTCACTCCACAGATGCTCAGGGGACAGGAATGACGCAGAACGGGCCGCCGACCATCGTGTCGATCGCCGAGCACGCGGGGGTTTCCATCGCGTCCGTCTCCCGGGTGCTCAACGGGGTGGGTGCCCGTCCCGACACCGTGCGCAGGGTCGAAAGCGCCGTGGCGGAGCTCGGCTACGTACCGAACGCGGTGGCCCGGTCCCTCAAGGGCGGCAGGACCCGGCAGGTCACCTTCGCGATGGAGGACATCGGCAACCCGGTGTACGTCGCGATGGTCCGCGGGATCCAGGCCGTCACCAGGGCGGCCGGTTACCGGCTGCTGCTGCACTCCACGGACGCGGTCGTCGAGGACGAGCTCGCCGCGATCCACAGCCTCGGCGACCGCACCAGCGACGGCCTCATCCTCTGCCCGATCCGGATCACCGACGCCTACACCCAGGCCCTGAACGCCGCCGCGGCCCCGGTGGTGATCATCGGCTCGCTGCCCGGACACGGCCCCGTCGACAGCGTGCGCGCGGACTCGGTACAGGGGGTCGGCCTCGCCGTACGGCATCTGTACGAGACGGGGCGGCGCAGGATCGCCTTCGTCAACGGCCCGCTCGACACCGTTCCTGGACGCAACCGGGCGACCGGCTACCGGGCGGCCCTCGCCGCTCTCGGCCTGCCCTACGACGAGTCGCTCGTGGTCAGCACCGACTTCGACACCGAGGCGGGCGCCGACGCCGCCGAGCAGGTGCTGGCCGCCTCCCCCGACGCGCTGTTCTGCGCCAACGACCAGCTGGCGGTCGGCGCCGTCCGGACGCTGCACGCCCACGGCCTGCGCATCCCCGACGACATCGCCGTCGCCGGGATGGACGACAGCACCCTCGCCCAGGCCGCCTGGCCGCCGCTGACCAGCGTCGACCTGGGTTCCGTCGAGCGCGGCAGGCGCGCCGCCGAGCTGCTGCTCGCCCGGCTCGGCCAGGGCTCGGCACCCGATTCCCCCCAGCACAGCACCGCCCAACCCCGCCTTGTCGTACGCGCGTCCACCGCGCCGGCGACAGACCTGGAGAACCCGAGGTCCGCATGAGTCTCACCGCAGCCCGGGGCAACGAGGCCCCGGAGCACCGCGGCACCCCACCGCCCCGCACACCCGAGCAGCGCAAACGCGCGCTCGGTCTGGACCGGGGGGCATGGTTCCTGCTGGCGCCCGCCCTGATCCCGATCCTGGTGCTGAGCGTGGGCCCCCTGCTGTACGGCTTCTCGCTCGCCTTCACCGACTCGCAGGCCGGGCGCACCACGTCGACGCAGTTCACCGGCCTGGCCAACTTCACCGATCTGCTGCACGACTCGCTGTTCTGGGAGTCGTTCCGGATCGGGATCATCTGGGCCGTCAGCGTCACCGCGCTGCAGTTCGTGCTGGCGCTGGGCCTGGCCCTGCTGCTCAACGAGAACCTGCGCTTCCGCTGGCTGGCCCGGACCCTCGCGCTGGTGCCGTGGGCGATGCCCGAGGTGGTCGTCGGCATCATGTGGCGGCTCGTCTACCACCCGGACGCGGGCATCCTCAACAAGACCCTGATGCAGCTGCACCTGATCAGCGAGAACGTCGACTGGCTGACCAGTCTCTCGGTCGCGCTCCCGGCCGTGATCGTGGTCGGCGTGTGGGCGGGGATGCCGCAGACCACCGTGGTGCTGCTGGCCGGACTGCAGAACGTGCCGGTCGAGCTGAAGGAGGCCGCGAACCTCGACGGCGCCGGGATGTGGCGCCGCTTCACCACGGTCACCTGGCCGGCGATCAAGCCGGTGGTGATCGCCGTGACCGCGCTGAACTTCATCTGGAACTTCAACTCGTTCGGCCTGGTCTACGTGCTGACGCAGGGCGGACCCGGCGGGAAGACCCGGCTGCCGATGCTCTTCTCCTACGAAGAGGCCTTCAAGTACGGCCAGTTCGGCTACGCCGCCGCCATGGGCCTGGTGATGGTCGCCCTCATCGCTGTCTTCCTCACCCTGTTCCTGCGCAAGAAGCTGAAGGAGGAGACGGCATGAGTGTCCCCACGCGGCTCCGCGCCCGGCGGACGGCCGGTCGCACCGGCCAGTACCTCGCGCTCCTGTGCTACCTGGTCTTCCTGGCCTTCCCGCTGCTGTGGCTGGTGTCCACCGCGTTCAAGTCCCCCCGGGAACTGGGCGCGATCGACCCCACCTGGCTGCCCCGGCACCCGACCCTGGACAACTTCAGGGCGGCCTTCGACGCGCAGCCACTGCTGCACTCCGCGCTCAACAGCCTGATCGTGGCGGGCAGTGCCACGGTCATCTCGGTGGCGCTCGCGGTGCCCGCGGCGTACGCACTGGTCCGCTTCCGCAGCCGGATGACCAAGGTCGCCAACGGCTGGGTGCTGGTCAGCCAGATGTTCCCGTTCGTACTGATCATCATCCCGCTGTTCCTGGTGCTGAAGAACCTGCACCTGATCAACTCGCTGGCCGGGCTGATCGCGGTGTACGTGGTCTGGAACCTGCCGTTCTCGCTCTGGATGCTCCAGGGGTACGTCAAGGCCGTGCCCATCACCCTGGAGGAGGCCGCGTCCGTCGACGGCGCGAGCCGGCTGCGGACCCTGGTCAGCGTGGTGTTCCCGCTGCTGACGCCGGGTCTGGTCGCGACGGCGATGTTCACCTTCGTCACCGCGTGGAACGAGTTCTTCTTCGCCCTCGTGCTGCTCAAGTCCCCGGAGAACCAGACGATGTCCGTGATCCTCACCCGTTTCCTCGGCGCCGAGGGCGTCGCGGACCTGGGACCGCTCGCCGCGGCCTCCGTCATCGCCACCATCCCCAGCCTGCTGTTCTTCGCGCTGCTCCAGCGCCGGCTGGTCGGCGGCATGCTCGCAGGGGCGGTGAAGGGCTGATGCGTACCCCTACTCGCAGCCGGGGCCGCAACCGGGTCCGTACCGCGGTCACGGCGCTGGCCGCCGCTGCCGCTCTCACCTTCGTCGCGGGCTGCGGCAGCGGGAGCAGTGACAGCTCCTCGGGCCGCATCACGCTCCAATTCCTCAGCCTGGCCTGGCAGAAGGACTCCGTCGCCGCCAACAAGGCGCTCGTCGACGAGTGGAACAAGCAGCACCCCGACGTCCGGGTGAAGTACGTGCAGGGCAGTTGGGACGGCATCCACGACCAGCTGCTGACCTCCTTCGAGGGCGGTCAGGCGCCGGACATCATCCATGACGACGCCTCCGACCTCACCGACTTCGCGTACGGCGGCTACCTCGCCGATCTGCGGACGATGCTGCCGAAGTCGCTGAAGGAGGACATCCCCCAGCAGTCGTGGGGGACCACCACCTTCGACGGCGGCGTCTACGGGGTGCCGTTCCTCCAGGAGCCCCGTGTCCTGGTCGCCAACACGAAGCTCCTCAAGGCGTCCGGCGTACGGATCCCGACCGCCGCCCACCCGTGGAGCTGGTCGGAGTTCCAGCAGGTCTCGAAGAGGCTCACGGTCCAGGGGGCCGACGGCAGGACGAAGCAGTACGGCGTCGCCTGGTCGATGAAGGAGCCGGTGACCCAGTCGGTCAACGGCTCGGTCTCCACCGGCGGGAAGATCTTCGAGCGGGTGGACGGCAAGAACAAGGTGAGCTTCGACGCCGCCGACTCGGCCGTCGCCCAGATCATCAACCGCCAGATCAACCAGGACCACACCGCGCCGAAGAGCAGCCTGGGCATGGGCGGCGCCGATACGCTGCCCGGTTTCTTCGCCGGCAAGTACGCCATGGTGCCGGTGAACTTCTCCTACCGGCAGCAGATCGAGCAGCAGGCGCCGAAGGGCTTCGGCTGGACCGTACTGCCACTGCCGGCGGGCAGCGGGCCCGAGGGACGGACGCAGGGTGTCGTCCCGCAGACCCTCTCGGTCTCGCAGGACTCCCGGCACAAGCAGGCCGCCGTCGACTTCATCTCCTTCCTGACCCAGGGCAAGAACGCCGCCCGGCTCGCCCTCGGTGACTGGCTGCTGCCCAACAGCCGCACGGCGCTGAAGGATCCGGCGCTGAACACCCCCGAGAACGGCTGGCGCACGGGCAGTCAGCTCTTCGGCGAGCTGGTCCCCTCCCCCGTACTCGGGGTCCGGGGCTACGCCGAGTGGAAGGACAAGATCGCCACTCCGGCCTTCCAGGAGTACTACAACGGCTCGATCGGTCTCGGCTCGCTGCGCTCGAAGCTCGCCGGTGACGGCCAGCGGGTCCTCGACCGGTACCAACGCTGACGCCTCCCGCGCCCGCCCCTCGTACAACCCCAGAAATGAGCACGATCAGCAGCATGAGCGGCAGCCCCGATCCCTCCCCCGCAGCAGGCGAACCACCCGTGACCCGGCTCCGGGCCGAACGGGCCGACGTCCCGCGTTCGTTGCGCGACCGTGCGCGCGGCGCGCTCCTGGGTCTCGCCGTGGGCGACGCCCTGGGCGCCCCGGCGGAGAACATGAAGCCCTCCCAGATCCGGGAGCGCTGGGGCCGTATCGAAGGGTTCGTCCTGGACGAACCGGCCGGTACCGACGACACCGAGTACGCGATCTTCTCGGGGCTGCTGCTCGCCGAGCACGGCTCGGCGCTCACCGTCGCGCATGTCGAGGCGGCGTGGCACCTGTGGATCGCGGACCGCGACGAAGGGCCGTTCCGGGGCGCCGGGTTCAGTGAGCGCGGCACCCTGGAGAACCTGCGGCGCGGGCTGGCCGCGCCCATCTCGGCGCAGCACCGGCACGCGTGGAGCGACGGGCTGGCGATGCGGGCCGCGCCCTTCGGGGTGTACGCGACGGGGCGGCCCGCCGAGGCCGCCAGGCTGGTCGCGGTGGACGGCACGGTCAGCCACGACGGCGAGGGGATCTACGGCGGGCAGGCCGTCGCCGCGGGGGTGGCCGCCGCGATGGTGAGCGACAGCCCGGACGCGGTGGTGCAGGCCGCGCTCTCGGTGGTTCCCGAGGACTCCTGGACCGCGCGCTCGCTGCACCGGGCGGTGAGCGCGGCCCGCCGCGCGGTGCCCGCTCCCGACGGCAACCCGCTGCCCGTCGAGCGCGCGGTGCGCTCCGCCGTGGTGATCGGCGGGTACCCGTGGACCGATCTGGCGCCCGAGGCGGTGGGGCTCGCCTTCGGTGCGTTCATCGCGGCCCGCGGTGACTTCCGGGGGTCCGTGCTCACGGCCGTCAACATGGGCCGCGACGCCGACACGACGGCGGCCGTGGCGGGGGCGCTCGCGGGGGCGCTCGGCGGGGCGGCCGGTATCCCGGCGCACTGGGCGGACGCGATCGGCCCGGTACTCGGCAGTTGTCTGCCCGCCATGGCCGGGCGCCACATCCTCGATGTCGCCGACCGCCTCGTCCCCCGGGACGGCACACCGCACGACAAGCAGCACGGCATCCAGTACGACGACAGGCAGGCCGCCTCGTGACCACCCAGCTGACCCCGCCCGCCACCGAACCCTCCGGCCCCGGCCCCGCCGCGCGCCCTCCGCTCCGCCGGGTGGAAGGTCTCCTCCTCGGCATCGCCGCGGGTGACGCGGCGGGCTGGCCTGCCGGGCGGCACCGCGCCGCGCTGCTGCCCAACTGGACGCGCCGGCTCACCCGGGAGCTGGACACCTTCGCCGAGCAGAACGCGACCACCACCCTGCCGGTGCCCATCGCGCTCAACCAGCCGCCCGCTCCCCTGCAGTTGGGGCCCTCCGACGACGCGGAGTGGGCGACGTTCACCGCGCAGGCGATCCTGTCCGCCGCGGCGTCCGGGCGCAGTGACCTCCCCGCCCAGCAGCGGGTGCGGTCCGCGCTGGCGCTGGCCTGGAGCGCGCTCGCCGACGAGGTGGCCGCCGCGTCCGCGCGGGCGGACGAGATCGAGTCGGCGCTGATGCCGTTGCGGGCCCGGATCTCCGTACGGGCCGGGCTGGGCAATCTGGCCGCGGGGCTGCGGCCCCCGGCCACCGGCCACGACAACCCGCACCACTTCGACGACGCCGCCTGTGTGCGGGCCGCCGTCCTCGCCGTGGTGCACCCGGGCGATCCGGCCGCCGCCGCCGATCTCGCCGAGTTCGACGCCCGCTACACCCAGGACGGCGACGGGGTGCACGGCGCCCGCGCGATGGCCGCCGCGGTGGCTGCCGCGCTGGGCGGGGCGTCCGTGCAGACCTGCGTGGACGAGGCGCTGGCCCAGCTGCCCGAGGGCAGCGAGATCCGGCGCAACGCACTGCACGCGGTGGCCCTGGCCCGTGCCGCGACGGCTGCTGCCGGGCCGGGCCGGCCGGGAGTCGCGTTCGCGCTGGTCCCCGTCCTGGAGCACGAGATCGTCGACCACGTCTACAGCTACGGGATCGCCGCGGCCGAGACGGTTCCCGTCGCGCTGGCGATGACCCTCGCGGCGGGCGGCGCGCTCGCCGAGGCGGTGCCCAGCGCCGCGTGTCTGTCCCGGGTCGCCGACTCCGCGCCCGCGCTGGCGGGCGCTCTCACCGGTGCCATCGGCGGCGCCGAAGCCCTGCCCGACACCTGGCGGGACAGCTGCCGCACCCTCGTCGGCTGCGCCCTGCCCCAGCTCGCCGGCACGGACCTCGTCGAGGTCGCCGCCCGGCTGGCCTCTCCCCTGCACACCACCCCGGAAGGAACTCGCTCATGACCGCGCCCATCCCCTCTCTGGAGGACCGCACCACCGGCGCCCTGATCGGCGCGGCTGTCGGGGACGCCCTCGGCGGCCCGGTGGAGGGCTGGACACCCGAGGCGATCAGCGAGCGGCACGGCGGCCGCGTCCAGGGCATCGTGGAGCCCTTCTACAAGGAGGAGTGGCGGACCGCCCGCCCCATCGCGCCGTACCACAAGGGCGACGGCCACGTCACCGACGACACCTTGATGACCCATGCGCTGATCCGGGTCTACGAGACGGTGCGCGGCCACCTGGACGCGTACGCGGTCGCCGACCACCTGGTGCCCGATCTGATGGGCACCCCCCGCTGGATCCCCGAACTGGAGGCGGAGGCACTGCCGTTGCAGCGCATCTTCCTCGCCGAGAAGTGGATCGTGGCGCGGCTGCACTACGGGCACATCGACCCGCGCGAGGCCGGCGTCGGCAACATCGTCAACTGCGGCGCCGCGATGTACATGGCGCCGGTCGGTCTGGTCAACGCGGGCAGCCCGGCGCAGGCGTACGCCGAGGCGCTGGACGTCGCGGGCGCCCACCAGTCCAGTTACGGCCGGGAGGCCGCCGCGGTCTTCGCCGCCGCGGTCGCCGCCGCCTGCAAGCCGGGGGCGAACCCCGAGTCGGTCGTCGAGGACGTTCTCGCGCTGGCCAAGGACGGCACCCGTTCGGCCATCGAGGCGGTCTGTGAAGTCGCCGCCGGGCACCACGGGTTCGAGTCGGCGCTGAAGCCGCTGAGGGAGGCGGTGGCCCCGTTCGACACGGTCGGCCCCGAGTACCGCAAACCGTCGCTGGGTGCCCGCCGCCCGTCGAGGCTGCACTCCATCGAGGAGCTCCCGGTGGCGCTCGGCATGCTGATCGCGGGCCGCGGAGACTTCCGTGAGACGGTCCTGGGTTCCGTCAACTACGGCCGCGACTGCGACTCCATCGCCACCATGAGCGGCGCGATCGTCGGTGCGCTGTACGGAGAGAGTGCGGTGCCCGCCGAGTGGGCGACCGAGGTGGCCACCGCGAGCCGCCTCGATCTGCATGCCCCGGCCGCCGTGCTCGCGGCGGTCACCCGTGAGGTGTTCGCCCACGATCTGGAGCGGCGCCGCGAGCACGAGGCGCTGTTCCACGCCATCGCGAGGCCCCGATGACCGGCCGTGCCGTGCGGCTGACCTGGGTCCAGGCCGAGGACCTGGTGGGCCACGAGCTGCGCCAGGCCGCTCAGGACGGGCGGGACGCCGCGGCGGTCGAACGGCGCTGGACGGCTGCGGGCGGCCATCCGGCCCCCGAGCGGGCGGGGGCTTCGGCCGGGCCCACCGCTCCCGCGCTGCGGGTGCTCGCCGAGGAGATCCTCGACGAACTGGCCTGCTTGGACGCCCCGTCGGCCACCGACGAGCCCACGGACCTGGAGGCGATCAGGGCACTGTGCTCCGACTGGCCCGCGCCGCCGGTGACTTCGCCGGACCGGAAGGAGCTGCGCTCCCGCCTCGAAGCGTCCTGGCTGGGCCGCGCGGCGGGCTGTGTGCTGGGCAAGCCGGTCGAGAAACTGCCGCTCGACGGGATCAGGGCGCTCGCCCGCTCCACCGGCAACTGGCCGCTGGACACCTGGTTCACCGAGGTGGGTCTCGATCCGGAGACCGCCGCGGCCCACCCCTGGAACCGCCGCTCGCGGCCCACCTCGCTCGCCGAGAACATCGACGGCGCGCCCGAGGACGACGACCTCAACTACCCGCTGCTCGGGCTGCTGTTGCTCGACCGGTACGGGCCCGGCTTCAGCACCGCCGACGTGGCACAGCTGTGGCTGGACGAGCTGCCCGCGGGGCGTACCTTCACCGCCGAGCGGGTCGCGTACCGCAATCTGCTCTCCGGGATCGAGCCGCCGCACACGGCGGTGTACCGCAATCCGTTCCGTGAGTGGATCGGCGCGCAGATCAGGGCCGACATCTTCGGCTGGACGCATCCGGGCGATCCGGCGGGGGCCGCGGCGGCTGCCTGGCGGGACGCGGTGCTCACCCATACGGCGAACGGTGTGTACGGCGAGATGTTCGCCGCCGCGGTGATCGCGTCGGCCACCGGCGGGGACCGCGACGTGCACAGCTGTCTGCGGGCCGGTCTCGCGGTCGTGCCGCCGCGCTCGCGGTACGCCGCCGCGGTGCGCTTCGGCATCGAGCGGGCCACCGCCGAACCGCTGGGCACCGCCGAGGGGTTCGAGACGGTCGTCGACGAACTGCACGCCGCGTACGGCGACCACCACTGGGTGCACGTCCTGCCCAACGCGGCGCTGCTGGCCGCCGCGCTGACCCATGCCGACGGGGACTTCACCGGCTCCGTCTGCCGGGCGGTGTCCGGTGGCTGGGACACCGACTCGAACGGTGCGACGGCGGGCAGTGTCGCCGGGCTGCTCGCGGGCGGCCCCCGGGCCCTGCCCGCGCGCTGGACCGCTCCGTTGAAGAACCGGCTGGCGACCACGGTCGGCGGTCTGGACGGCATCGGCTTCGACGAACTCGCCGAACGCACACTGCGCCACGTACCGGAGCACCCACTCCCGGGACACGCGCTGCGAGTAAGGAACGACGGATGAACGACGACCCGACCGACACCCTGCCGACCGACACCCTGCCCACCGACACTCCTCGGCCCGCTCCCCTGGAGGGGCTGCGCGTCCTCGATCTCGCCACGCTCTTCGCGGGGCCGCTGGCCGCGACGATGCTCGGCGACTTCGGCGCCGACGTCATCAAGGTCGAACACCCCCGCAAACCCGATCCCTCACGCGGGCACGGTCCCAGCAAGAACGGCACCGGGCTGTGGTGGAAGCTGCTGGGCAGGAACAAGCGGAACATCACCCTCGATCTCTCGTCGCCGGGCGGTCGCGAGGTGCTGCTCAAACTGGCGGCCGAGTCCGACGTGATCATCGAGAACTTCCGTCCCGGCACCCTGGAGAAGTGGGATCTGGGCTGGGCGGAGCTGTCGGCGGCGAACCCGCGGCTGGTACTGGCCAGGGTGACCGGCTTCGGCCAGTTCGGCCCGTACTCCCGGCGTCCCGGCTTCGGTACGCTCGCCGAGGCCATGAGCGGTTTCGCCGCGATGACCGGCGAGCCGGACGGGCCGCCGACTCTGCCGCCCTTCGGCCTCGCCGACTCGATCGCCGCGCTCTCCACCGCGTACGCCGTGATGGCGGCCCTGTCGGGGCGGGACCGCACCGGGCGCGGGCAGGTCGTCGACATGGCGATCATCGAGCCGATGCTGGCGGTGCTGGGGCCGCAGCCGCTCTGGTACGACCAGCTCGGCTACGTACAGCCGCGCACCGGCAACCGCTCCAACAACAACGCGCCGCGCAACACCTACCGCACCCGGGACGGCAAGTGGGTCGCCGTGTCGACCTCCGCGCAGTCGATCGCGGAGCGGGTGATGCGGCTGGTGGGACGCCCCGAGTTCATCGACGAGCCGTGGTTCTCCTCCGGGGCGCAGCGCGCCCGGCACGCCGACGAGCTGGACGAGGCGGTCAGCAGCTGGATCGGCCGGCACGACAGGGCCGATGTGGTGGCGGCGTTCGAGGAGGCCCAGGCGGCCATCGCGCCGGTCTACGAGATCGGGGACGTGATGGAGGACGAGCAGTACCGCGCGCTGGGCACGATCACCGAGGTGCCGGACGAGGAGCTGGGCACGATCCGGATGCAGAACGTCCTCTTCCGGCTCTCCGAGACACCGGGCGCCATCAGGTGGGCGGGCCGGCCGCACGGCGCCGACACCGATGACGTGCTGTCCGGGCTCGGTCTCGCGGCCTCCGACATAGCCGGGTTGCGCGCGTCCGGAGCGGTCCGATGAACACGCCCCTGACCTGGCTGTACGTACCGGGTGACCGGCCCGAGGTGGTGGCTAAGGCGCTGCTCAGCGGCGCCGATGTGGTGCTGGTCGACCTGGAGGACGCGGTCGCGCCGGACCGCAAGGCGTACGCACGGGACGCCACCGTCGAGTTGCTCGCCGACGTGGCCCCCGGGCCCACCCCGGTCCATGTCCGGATCAACGCGCTGGACGGCCCGCTCGCCGAGGCCGATGTCCGCGCCGTCGCCGGACTCCCCGGTCTGGCCGGACTGCGGCTGCCCAAGGCCAACAGCGCGGCGGACGTACGCCGGGTGGCCCGCTGGGCGGCCGGGGCGGGAGGCCGGTCCGGCCTGGCCCTGTATCCGATTCTGGAGTCGGCGCTGGGAGTGGAGCGGGCCTACGAGATCGCCACGGCGACCCCCACGGTGCGCGGCCTGGCCCTGGGCGAGGCGGACCTCAGGGCGGATCTGGGCATCCGGGACGAGTCGGGTCTGGCCTGGCCGCGCAGCCGTGCGGTGGTGGCCGCGCGGGCGGCGGGCCTGGCCCCGCCCGCCCAGTCGGTGTTCACCGACGTACGCGATCTGGACGGGCTGGCCGCGTCCTGCGAACGGGGCCGGGCGCTCGGGTTCCTGGGGCGCGCGGCGATCCATCCGCGGCAGCTGCCGGTGATCGAGCAGGCCTATCTGCCCACCCCGGCGGAGATCCGCGCGGCGGAGGACATCGTGCTGGCGGCGGTCACGGACGAGGGTGCGCTGGCGCTCCCGGACGGGCGCTTCGTGGACGCGGCGGTGGTGGCGGGCGCGCGGCGCACGCTGGAGCTGGCGGGCCGGCGGGAGAGCGCCTGACGCGGGCCGGTCCTGCCCCGGCGGGGAGAACGCAGAGGGCCGCCCGGCTCGTGCACGGCCGGGCGGCCCTCTGCGTCGCAGCTGCGTGGGGTGTGTCAGGCCTTCTCGGCCTTCGCTTCCGCGCCGCCCCCACCGGTCTCGGCTCCGGCGGCCACCACATCGGCGGTGTCCGCTGCCTCCGCCGTGTCCTCGCTGTCGGCAGCGGCCTCGGTGTGCACAGCGTCCTCGCTGCCGGCAGCGTCCTTGGCCGGTGCGGCGTCCTCGGCGTCGGCAGCGTCCTTGGCCGGTGCGGCGTCCTCGGCGTCGGCCACGCTCTCCGTGTCGGCCACGTTCTCGGCGTCGGCCACCGCGGCGGGCTCGACGATCTCCTCACGGCCCGGCCGGAGCTTCGCCGAGACGACGAAGTACGTGGTGGCCAGCAGGAACATGATCAGCGCGGTCCAGTCGTTGAGCCGCAGTCCGAGGATGTGGTGCGCGTCGTCGACCCGCATGTACTCGATCCAGCCGCGCCCCACGCAGTACGCGGCGACGTACAGCGCGAACGCCCGCCCGTGTCCGAGCTTGAAGCGGCGGTCGGCCCAGATGACGAGCAGGGCGACACCGACGCACCAGAGCGACTCGTAGAGGAAGGTCGGGTGGTACGTCCCGGCGACCCGGTTCGTCCCCTCGCTGATCTTCAGCGCCCAGGGCACGTCCGTCGGCTTGCCGTACAGCTCCTGGTTGAACCAGTTGCCCCAGCGGCCGATCGCCTGCGCGAAGGCGAGCCCGGGGGCCAGTGTGTCGGCCCAGGCCGGCAGCGGGATGCCCCGGCGGCGGCAGGCGATCCAGGCGCCGACCGCGCCGAGCGCGACCGCGCCCCAGATGCCGAGGCCGCCTTCCCAGATCTTGAAGGCGTCGACCCAGTCCCGGCCCGGACTGAAGTACAGCTCGTAGTCGGTGATGACGTGGTAGAGCCGACCGCCGACCAGGCCGAAGGGCACTGCCCACACGGCGATGTCGGCCACCGTGCCGGCTCTGCCGCCCCGGGCGACCCAGCGCTTGTTCCCGTACCAGACGGCAACGAAGACACCGATGATGATGCAGAACGCATAGCCGCGCAGCGGGATCGGTCCGAGATGGATCACGCCGGTCGACGGACTGGGGATGTAGGCAAGGTTCATGGCATCGCCGACGCTACATTGCCGGGCGGGTCATCGGGCAACCCACCCGGCAACGTATGAGTAACGAGCCCCGCCGGACCGGGCTCGGGGACCGGCCCCGGAGGGCCGCCCCGGAGGCGGTCAGGCGGAGGGGGTCGGCGAGACCGTGCCCGCCTTCTTGCCCTTGTTCGCCTCGGTGACCCACTTCTTCAGGCTGTCGGGCGAGATCTGCTCGTTCCCCTTCTTCGGGAAGACCGATTCGCCGTTGAGCTGGACGGTCGGCGTGCCGCTGAAACCGCCCTGCTGGAAAGCCGTGTTGGACTTCTTCACCCAGCTGTCGTGCTTGCCGCTGTTGACGCAGGAGGTGAAGGCGGCCGTCGTCAGCCCCTTGACCTTGCCCGCGAGCGCGATCAACTGGCTGTTCTTGGCATAGGGGTCCTGGGTCTCCTCGGGCTGGTTCTCGTAGAGCACGTCGTGGTACTGGGGGAACTTCCCGGCGTCCTGCGCGCACGCGGCGGCGTTGGCCGCGCGCAGTGAGCCCGAGCCGCCCATGTTGGTGTCGATGAGCGTGGCGAGGTGGTACTCGACCCTGAGCTGCCCCGAATTCTCCAACTCGTGGATGGTGCTGCGGAAGCCGTTCTCGAACTGGCCGCAGGCCGGGCACCGGAAGTCCTCCCAGACCGTGAGCGTGGACGGCGCGTCGCTCGCGCCCACCGGGACCGCCAGGCTGTCCTTCCCGGTCGCTCCGCTCGGCGCGACGACCGGGCTCGCGCTGTCGCTGCTGCTGTGCTTGCCCGTCTGGGACGCGAACACGCCGATCACGGTGGCCACGGCCAGGACGGCCACCACCGCGGCGCCGACGATCACTCCCCGCTTGCGCCGGTCACGGGCTTTCTGCTTCTCGCGCTCTTCGATGAGCCGCTCTCGGGCGGCCCTCTTCGCGTCTCGGTTCTTCTCGCTCACACCCGCAGCAACGAACCGGGGAGGCACGAGCGTGCCTCCCCGGTCCCAGTTCCACCCGTACGAGCGACGGCGTCAGCTTCTGCGTACGCCCTTGGCCAGTTCGCCCGCCAGTTCGCGTACGCCTTCGAGACCTGCGGCTTCGTCCTCCGCGTCCAGCATCCGCTTGACGAACGCGGATCCGACGATCACTCCGTCGGCGAACCCGGCGACCTCCGCGGCCTGTTCGGCGTTGGACACCCCGAGGCCCACACAGACCGGCAGGTCGCTGGTGGCGCGGGTGCGTTCCACCAGTTCCTGGGCCTGCTCGCCCACCGAGGTCCGGGTGCCGGTGACGCCCATCAGCGAGGCCGCGTAGACGAAGCCGGACCCGGCTGCGGTGATCGTCGCCAGCCGCTCGTCCTTGCTGCTCGGCGCGACGACGAAGACGGTCGCCAGACCGCGCTTCGTGGCGTGTTCGCGCCACAGGGCGGACTCCTGGACCGGCAGGTCCGGCAGGATGCAGCCGGCGCCGCCCGCCTCGGCGAGCTCGGTGGTGAAGCGCTCGACGCCGTACCGGTCGATGGGGTTCCAGTACGTCATGACGAGGATCGGCGCGCCCGTCGCCTCGTACGCCTCGCGCACCGTGCGCATGACGTCGGCGATCTTCACCCCGCCCTTGAGCGCGATGTCGTCGGCGGTCTGGATGACGGGTCCGTCGAGGACCGGGTCGCTGTGCGGCAGCCCCACCTCGACGATGTCGGCGCCGCCCGCGACGACGGCCTTGACGGCGGCGATCCCGCCGTCGACGGTGGGGAATCCGGCCGGCAGATAGGCGATGAGCGCGGCGCGCCCCTCGGCCTTCGCCCCGGCGAGTACCGCACTCAACAACGCTGTGTTCCCGCTCACTTGGCTGCCACCTCGGCATCTGCGTCGTACAGCCCGAAGTACCGGGCGGCGGTGTCCATGTCCTTGTCGCCACGGCCGGACAGATTGACCACGATCAGTCCGTCCTCGCCCAGCTCCTTGCCGAGGTCCAGCGCACCGGCCAGCGCGTGCGCGGACTCGATGGCCGGGATGATGCCCTCGGTGCGGGAGAGCAGCCGCAGCGCCTGCATGGCCTGGTCGTCGGTGATCGCGCGGTACTCGCCGCGGCCGACGTCCTTCAGATACGCGTGCTCCGGGCCGATGCCCGGGTAGTCGAGGCCCGCCGAGATCGAGTAGGGCTCGGTGATCTGGCCCTCCTCGTCCTGGAGCACGTACGAGCGTGAGCCGTGCAGGATGCCCGGTTCGCCCGCGGACAGGGTGGCCGCGTGCTCGCCGGTCTCGATGCCGTGCCCGGCGGGCTCGAACCCGACCAGGCGTACCCCGGTGTCCGGGATGAACGCGTGGAAGAGTCCGATGGCGTTGGAACCGCCGCCGACGCACGCGGCGACGGCGTCGGGCAGCCGTCCGGTCCGCTCCAGGATCTGCCGACGGGCCTCCACACCGATCACCCGGTGGAAGTCACGCACCATGGCGGGGAAGGGGTGCGGTCCCGCGACGGTGCCGAAGAGGTAGTGCGTACGGTCCACGTTGGCGACCCAGTCGCGGAACGCCTCGTTGATGGCGTCCTTGAGGGTGCGGCTGCCGGACTTCACGGCGACGACCTCGGCGCCGAGCATGCGCATCCGGGCGACGTTGAGCGCCTGGCGCTCGGTGTCGATCTCGCCCATGTAGATGGTGCATTCGAGGCCGAACAGGGCGCAGGCGGTCGCCGTGGCGACGCCGTGCTGTCCGGCGCCGGTCTCGGCGATGACGCGGGTCTTGCCCATCCGCTTGGTGAGCAGCGCCTGACCGAGCACGTTGTTGATCTTGTGGGATCCGGTGTGGTTGAGGTCCTCGCGCTTGAGGAACATCCGTACGCCACCGGCGTGTTCGGCGAAACGGGGCACCTCGGTGAGGGCGCTCGGCCGACCGGTGTAGTTGACCATGAGGTCGTTCAGCTCGGCCGCGAACGCCGGGTCGGCCTTCGCCCTGTCGTACTCGACGGCGACCTCGTCGACCGCGGCGACGAGCGCCTCGGGGATGAACTTGCCGCCGAAGTCACCGAAGTAGCCCTCGGCGCTGGGGATCCGGCCCTCGGGGTCCGGAATGAAGAATTCTGAAGACATGCGTGATCTCCGCAGGTACGTAAGGGGTGGTACGCAGGAGGTGAAAGGTGTTGCTGAGCTGTCCGCTCAGCGACGCCATCGCATGCCGTTGATCTGGCCGGGCTCGGAGCCGATGTGGTAGCGCACCCGTCGCCCGTGCACCCGCCGTGCGGGCGCACGGCAGCCGCGGGGCTTGCACCCACGCGAGAGACGGGCGATGGCCATGTGGGGTCAGTCCCGTCCGTGGCGCAGCGCCGGGTGGGCGCCCGCGGCGACGAGATCGGCGACGGCGGCCTTGGGGTCGCGGCCGGTGACCAGGGACTCGCCGACCAGGACGGCGTCGGCGCCCGCGTTCGCGTAGGCGATCAGGTCGTGCGGGCCGCGGACACCGGACTCGGCGATCTTGACGATGTGCGCGGGGATCTCGGGCGCGACGCGCTCGAAGGTGCCGCGGTCGACCTTGAGGTCCTTGAGGTTGCGCGCGTTGACCCCGATGATCCGGGCACCGGCCGCGACGGCCCGCTCGGCCTCGTCCTCGTCGTGCGCCTCGACCAGCGGGGTGAGGCCGATCGACTCGGCTCGCTCGATCAGCGAGACGAGCGCCTCCTGCTCCAGGGCGGCGACGATCAGCAGCACCAGGTCGGCGCCGTACGCGCGCGCCTCCCAGAGCTGGTACGCGGTGACGATGAAGTCCTTGCGCAGCACGGGGATGTCGACCTTGGCCCGGACGGCCTCCAGGTCGGCCAGCGAGCCGCCGAAGCGCCGCTGCTCGGTCAGCACGGAGATGACCGCGGCGCCGCCCGCCTCGTAGTCGGCGGCGAGCGCGGCGGGGTCGGCGATGGCGGCGAGCGCGCCCTTCGAGGGGCTGGAGCGCTTGACCTCGCAGATGACCTTGACGCTGTCACCGCGCAGCGCGGCGACGCCGTCCTTGGCCTGCGGGGCCTTCGCGGCGCGCGCCTTGAGCTCGTCGAGGCTGACGCTCGCCTGCCGCTCCGCGAGGTCGGCGCGTACGCCTTCGATGATCTCGTCGAGCACACTCACGCGAGCGGCCCCCTTCCGGGACGGTGTGGATGGATCAGGATCAGCCATGGCGATGGTATCCGTAGAAGGCGCCGGGCCCCGCATCCGGCCGAAGTGAGTTCACTCCGCGGACCTCCCCGGGACACCCGGGGGGCGCTCGGAAGGCGCTCGGAGGGCGCTCGCGCCGGGCGTTCACGGGGCCAGGAAGGAACCCAGGGGGAGGTTCCGTACGACCGAGAAGGCCAGGACCACGGCGCCGATCCCCCACCAGTACACGGGCCTGAGCGTGACCTGCGTCGGTCTGGCCCGTACGGCGCGAATCAGCCACCCCACCATCACCACGGCGAAGACGCCGTACCCGACGACGGCCAGCGCGTTGTCACCGAGCGCCGCCACCAGGTCGCCGTGGGCGACGGCGTGGGCGCTGCGCAGCCCGCCGCAGCCGGGGCAGTAGATGCCGGTCAGCGCGTAGAGCGGGCAGACCGGGTAGTGCCCGGGGTGGTTGGGGTCGACCGAGCCGACGTACGTGAACGCGGCGGCGACGGCGGCGAGGGTGCCGAGCGGGACGAGGAGACGCCGGGCCAGGGGCTCGGGGGCCGCGGGCCCGGGAGCGGGCACGGGAGCGCGGAGGGCGGCAGGCGCTGCGTAGGGATCCACCCGGTGATTGTCCCCGTTCGTGCGAGAAGGCGCAGCCCGTGACCGGACTGCGCCTCACATCGGAATCCGGTCTCAGCCCGCCTGCGCCTCGGAGGCCTGCAGCCTGGCCGCCGCGCTGGCCGCTGACTCCTTCGGCATGCCCAGGCCCGCGGCCTTCATCGCGAGGCCGACGACCCCGCCGAGAGCCACCACGACCAGTCCGGCAACGACCCCCACCGGGCTCGCCATCACCATGAAGGCGCCCGAGACGCAGAAGCCGATGAACGCGATGATGACGCCGGTCCAGGCGGCCGGGGTGTGTCCGTGGCTGGTGCCCGCCATGAGTTGCTCCTCGTTGCTGTGTGTCGAAGCCCTGTGTCGAAGCTCGCTTCCATTGTCGCGCACGGCGACCCCGGAGGATGAGCTGGGGGGTGAGCTGTCCGTCACGCTTCGCGGGTGGGGTCCTCGCCGCGGTCGAGCGCCTTCCAGATCTCCTCGGGCCGCTCGGGGTCCGGTGCCCTGCGGACCTGGCGGGGGCGCGGGGTGCCGTCACGCTCGTAGCGGCTGGACATGGCGGGCCACTGCTTGCCGTAGCGGAGCGCGAGCAGGCCGGCGAAGAGGATGAGCAGGCTGCCGAACGCGGCCACGTAGGGCCACGCCGTGTGGGAGAGCGCGTGGATGGTCGCTGCGGTGTTCCCGGCCGTGGTGGCGGCCTTCTCGTCCAGCGCGGAGTGGTCCCCGGCACCGAGGAAGGCGGCGACTGCCGCTCCGGCTCCGCAGAGGGCGAGCAGCGCGGAGACGAACAGCCGGCCGGCGCTGCGGACGGCGAAGACCGCGACGAGCGCGGCCAGACCGACGATCGCGAGGGCCGTGGGAACGCCGGTGACGTCGCCGCCGTCGGCCGTGAGCGGCAGGGCGCCGCCGCCGACGGAGGCCTTGCCCTCGGACCACGTCTGCCCGGAGGCGAGCAGGACGACGGCGGCTCCGGCTGCGCCGAGCAGCAGGGCGGTGGCAAGACTGCGGCGGCTGCCCGACGAGGCTGCGGCCGGTCCTGCTTCGGATCGGGGCGGGGGTACGGCACTCACGTACCCCACTATCCCTTACGCCTCGATTACCCCGCGAGGCGGTTCGCCGATCCGACCGCGCGGAGGACGGCCGCCGCCTTGTTGCGGCATTCGTTGTCCTCGGACACCGGATCGGAATCGGCGACGACACCGGCTCCGGCCTGCACGTACGCCGTTCCGTCGCGGAGCAGCGCGGTACGGATGGCGATGGCGGTGTCGGAGTCGCCCGCGAAGTCGAGATAGCCGACGCACCCGCCGTACAGTCCGCGCCGCGACGGCTCCAGCTCGTCGATGATCTGCATCGCGCGGGGCTTGGGCGCACCGGAGAGGGTGCCCGCGGGGAAGCAGGCGGTGAGGACGTCGAAGGCGGTGCGTCCGTCGGCGACGCGGCCGGTGACGGTGGAGACGATGTGCATGACGTGGGAGTACTTCTCGACGGACATGAAGTCGACGACCTCGACGGAGCCGGGGGCGCAGACCCGTCCCAGGTCGTTGCGGCCGAGGTCGACGAGCATCAGGTGCTCCGCCCGCTCCTTGGGGTCGGCGAGCAGTTCCTCGGCGAGGGCCTGGTCCTCCTGCGGGGTGGCGCCGCGGTGCCGGGTCCCGGCGATCGGGTGGACCATCGCCCGGCCGTCCTCGACCTTGACGAGCGCTTCGGGGCTGGATCCGACGACGTCGAAGCCGTCGAAGCGGAAGAGGTACATGTACGGCGAGGGGTTGGTCGCCCGCAGCACCCGGTAGACGTCCAACGCGCTTGCCGTGCAAGGGGTTTCGAAGCGCTGGGACGGCACGACCTGGAAGGCCTCACCGGCCCTGATGCGCTCCTTGATGTCCTCGACGGCGTTCTGGTAGTCGGGGCCGCCCCAGAGCGCGGTGTACTCGGGCAGCTCGGAGGCGGGAAGGGCCACCGGCGCGGTCTCGGTGGGGCGGGCGAGGTCCGCCTCCATCGCGTCGAGCCGGGCGACCGCGTCGGCGTACGCCTCGTCGACCCCGGTGTCGAGGTCGTTGTGGTTGATCGCGTTGGCGATCAGCAGGACGGATCCGCCCCAGTGGTCGAGCACCGCGAGGTCCGAGGTGAGCAGCATGGTCAGCTCGGGCAGCTTCAGGTCGTCGCGCTCGCCGGGGCCGACCTTCTCCAGCCGCCGCACGATGTCGTATCCGAGGTAGCCGACCATTCCACCGGTGAAGGGCGGCAGTCCGCCCGCCAGGTCGCGCGGGGTGTGCAGCGCGTCGACGGTGGCGCGGAGCGTCTGGAGCGGGTCTCCGTCTACGGGGACGCCGACCGGCGGGGTGCCTTCCCAGTGGGTGCGGCCGTCGCGCTCGGTGAGGGTGGCGGCGGACCGTACGCCGATGAAGGAGTAACGGGACCAGGAGCGGCCGTTCTCCGCGGATTCCAGCAGGAAGGTGCCGGGGCGCTCCGCGGCGAGCTTGCGGTAGAGACCCACCGGGGTGTCCCCGTCGGCGAGGAGTTTGCGGCTCACGGGGATGACGCGGCGGTCGGCGGCGAGCTGGCGGAAGGTCTCAAGATCCATGGCGGAAAGCTTAGGTGCCGCTGCGCCGGGGGGATCCATGCCGTCCCTGTTCCCACACCTTCGAGCGGTCTCCGAGCCTGCGGGGCTCCGGGACGCCTGCCCGCTACCCGAGCAGCACGTCCGCGTCGAAACACGTCCGGTCGCCCGTGTGGCAGGCCGCTCCGGTCTGGTCCACCTTCACCAGGATCGTGTCCGCGTCGCAGTCCAGTGCCACCGACTTCACCTGCTGGGTGTGCCCGGAGGTGTCGCCCTTGACCCAGTACTCCTGGCGGCTGCGGGACCAGTACGTGCAGCGGCCGGTGGTGAGCGTCCGGTGCAGGGCCTCGTCGTCCATCCAGCCGAGCATCAGTACCTCGCCGGTGTCGTACTGCTGGGCGACGGCCGGGACCAGGCCGTCGGCGTCGCGCTTGAGGCGGGCGGCTACGGCGGGGTCGAGATTGCTGGGGGGCGGCGTGCCGGGCGTACGGGTCATGTGTTCATTGTGCCGTGCCGGTGGGGCCGCGCAGGTCGCCGTCCACTGGGCGGAACGGGTCCGGCGGTCGTACGCTGGCGGGCATGTCGACCCATGCCAAACGCGAACGTCTTCTCCTCGCCGACCTGTTGGAGGCGGCGGGGCCCGATGCTCCGACGCTCTGCGAGGGGTGGCGGACCCGCGATCTCGCCGCCCATGTGGTGGTGCGCGAGCGCCGTCTCGACGCGGCGGGCGGGATCGTGATCGGCGCGCTCAAGGGGCGCCTGGACCGGGTGCACGGCGAGTTCGCCTCGAAGCCGTACGAGGAGCTGATCCAGCTGATCCGTACGGGTCCGCCGAAGTTCTCCCCGTACGCGCTCAAGCAGGTCGACGAGGGCGCCAACACCGTCGAGTTCTTCGTGCACGCCGAGGACGTCCGGAGGGCCCAGCCCGAGTGGTCGCCGCGTGAGCTGGACCCGGTCTTCGCCGAGACGCTGTGGAAGCGGCTGGAGAAGGCGGCCCGGCTGATGGGCCGGAAGGCCCCGGTGGGTCTGGTCCTGCGCCGTCCGGACGGTCAGACGGCCGTGGCCCACCGGGGTACGCCGGTGGTGACGGTGACCGGGGAGCCCGGTGAGCTGCTGATGTTCGCCTTCGGTCGGCAGGACGCGGCGAAGGTCGAGGTGGAGGGCGACAAGGACGCGTCCGCCAAGGCGATCGAGGCGAACCTCGGGATGTGAGCCGCGGGCCGGTCAGCGGCTCGGGGTTGCGAGCCGGGGGCCGGTCTGCGGATCGGGACGTGAGCCGCGGGCCGGTCAGCGGCTTCGGCACGTCGGCCTGGCCGTGGCCGGTCAGCGCGGGAGCTCCACCCGTCGCAGTACCCGCGACGCGAGTCCGATCAGCCCTCCCGAGGCGCAGACGGCCGCGCTGGCGACGAAGACCGGGCCGGTCCCCCAGGCCCCGATGGCCACACCGGTCACCGGGTAGCTGAGCGGTGCGATGCCGAGCGTGAAGAGGGTGGCGACCGAGGTGACGCGGCCCAGGTAGGCGGGCTCGGTCACCGACTGGAGCAGCGCTCCGCAGATCGCCCCGCTGAGCCCGGCCAGGGCCCCGACGAACACCCCGGCGAGGGCGGCGAGGGCCACCGACGGCGCGAAGGCCAGTCCGGTGGCGGCTGCCGCCCCGCCCACCAGGGCGAAGGACTGGACGAGCCCGGCGCGCGGTATTCGCCCCCGTACCGCGAGCAGCAGCGAGGCCGCTCCCGCGCCGATCCCGAAGGCGGCGACGATCCAGCCCATCCCGGACGCGCCCCAGCCGCGCTCCTTGGCGAGCAGGGTGAGGCCGACGTTGAGCGGCCCGGTGAAGCCCAGTTCGCCGACGGCGATGACGAGCATCAGCGGGGCCAGTACGTGGTGCCGGCGTATGTAGCGCAGTCCGCCGACCAGCTCTCGCCAGGCCGTCACCTCGCCGCCGTCCTCGGCCGGAGCGGCGTCGGCGGTGGCGGTGGCGTCGGCGGCGGTGGCGGGCAGCGGGGCCATCCGTACCGCGAGCAGCAGGACCAGGGAGACGGCGAAGAGCCCGCCCGCGACGGTGAAGGCGGCGACGGATCCGCCGAGGGCGACCGCGAGCCCGCCGATCGGCGCCCCGGTGACATCGGCGACGCGGGAGGCGAGTCCGCGCAGGCCCTGGACGCGGCCGAGCTGGCCGGGTGTGGTGATGCGCGGCGGCAGCGCGCCGACGGCGGGCAGGAACAGTGCGTCCACCACGCCGAAGACCAGCGCGATCGCGATCAGCAGCCCGAGTGCGGGTCCGGTGAGCAGCAGGCAGGCGGCCGTCCCGAGGATGATCACGGTGCGGGCCGCGTCGCTGCCGATGACGACCCGGCGCGGGCCGAACCGGTCGGCGACGACTCCCCCGCCGAGCATCAGCAGGGCGCGGGGGACAGCGCCGACGGCGAGGACCAGACCGGCCTGCGCGGCGCTGCCGGAGCGGGCCGCGGCCCAGGCCAGTGCCAGGTAGTAGACGTTGTCGCCGACCGTCGACGCGGTGTAGGCGCCGAGCCAGCGCATGATGTTGCCGTCGCGGTGGGCGGGCCGTTCCACGGGGGCCGTGGGGACGGCTGCGGTGGTCGCGTGCATGCCGGGGTCCTCTCGGGTGCTCAGCGTCGGGTGCTCAGGTGCGGGGGCATAGCTGCGGGGGCTCAGGTGCAGGGGCTCAGTTGCGGAACGGGAAGCCGTACAGGTGGAGGGCGACGTTCTCCCGTCCGTCCGTCTCACCGGCCCGCTCGGCCGCGCGGGCGCTGTCGCTGTGCTTCTGGATCAGCTCGTCCATCTCCCGGCTGAGCGCGGCGAGTTCACCGGCGGTGAACCGGGGCAGGTACTCGCTGCTGAAGGCGGCGCTGCGCCACTCGGCGGGCCAGACGGACTGGGCGTCGAGGTAGCCCCGGTACATCTCGCTGTGCTGGTCGAAGGAGAGCCGGCTGACGGCCGCATGCGTGGCGGCCCGCTCCGGGGCGTCGCTGAAGTCCTCGTCCCGGTAGGTCAGGGACTGCGAGGCGACCTGCCACCACCGCTCCCTGGCGTCGCCGCTCTGCGTCTCGGCGGGCTCGATCAGCCCGTGGTCGGCGAGCTTGCGCAGGTGGTAGCTGACCAGCGAGACGGCCTCGTCGACCTGGTCGGCGAGCTGGGAGGCGGTGGCGGTACGGGCGATGTAGAGCGCGCGGTAGAGCCGCATGCGCAGCGGGTGCCCGAAGGCCTTGAGGGTGTCGAGGTCGGTGATCCTGCGCGGTTCCTGCGGTGTGTCGGCCATGCCCTCACGGTAGGTGGGAAAGAAAAGTTGTGCAATAAATGTTGCGCAACTTCTGTTGCGGATTCTCCGAACGAAAACCCCCTGGCCCGAGGGACCAGGGGGTTTCTCCGCGACAGCGGCAGCTCTACCGCACCGGGTGACCGGCTTCCCGCAGTGCGTCCTTGACCTGCGAGATCCGCAGGTCACCGAAGTGGAAGACGGACGCGGCGAGCACCGCGTCGGCGCCGGCGGCGATCGCGGGCGGGAAGTGGTCCAGGGTGCCCGCGCCGCCGCTCGCGATGACCGGGACGGTCACGTGCTTGCGTACGGCAGTGATCATCTCGGTGTCGTAGCCGTCCTTGGTGCCGTCGGCGTCCATCGAGTTGAGCAGGATCTCGCCCGCGCCCAGCTCGGCGGCCCGGTGCGCCCATTCGACGGCGTCGATGCCGGTGCCCCGGCGACCGCCGTGCGTGGTGACCTCGAAGGATCCGTCGGCGCCGCGGCGGGCGTCGACCGACAGGACCAGCACCTGGCGGCCGAAGCGTTCGGCGATCTCGCGGATGAGTTCGGGGCGGGCGATGGCCGCGGTGTTCACCCCGACCTTGTCCGCGCCCGCGCGCAGCAGCTTGTCGACGTCCTCCGCGGTCCGCACCCCGCCACCGACGGTGAGCGGGATGAAGACCTGCTCGGCGGTGCGGCGCACCACGTCGTACGTGGTCTCGCGGTTGCCGGACGACGCGGTGATGTCCAGGAAGGTCAGCTCGTCGGCGCCCTCGGCGTCGTACAGCTTGGCCATCTCGACGGGGTCGCCCGCGTCGCGCAGGTTCTGGAAGTTGACGCCCTTGACGACGCGGCCGTTGTCCACGTCCAGGCAGGGGATGACCCGTACGGCGAGTGTCATGCCGCTCCTCCCCGGTACGCCTCGACCTCGACCTCGACGACCAGGCTGGGGTCGATGAGGCCGGCGACGATGACCATCGTCGCGGCCGGGCGCACCTCGTCGAACAGTTCCTTGTGGGCGCGGCCGACGTCCTGGACGTCCCGGGCGTGGGTGACGTACATCCGGGTACGGACCACGTCCGCGACGCCGAGGCCGAGTTCCTTGAGCGCGTCGAAGGCCGTGCCGAACGCGGCGACGGCCTGTTCGTAGGGGCCGCCCTCCGCGATCCGGCCGTTGGCCATGGCGGTGCAGCCGGCGACCAGGACCAGGCCGTTGGGGAGTTCCACCGCGCGGGAGTAGCCGATGGAATCCTCCCAGGGGCCACCCGACGCGATCCTGCGGACCTCCGTCATGACGACACCGCTTCGATGGCCTCTTCCAGGGTGAACGCCTTGGCGTACAGCGCCTTGCCGACGATCGCGCCCTCCACGCCGGTGGGGACGAGCGCGGAGATGGCCCTCAGGTCGTCGAGCGAGGAGACGCCGCCGGAGGCGACGACGGGCTTGTCGGTGGCGGCGCAGACGTTCTTCAGGAGCTCCAGGTTGGGGCCCTGGAGTGTGCCGTCCTTGGCGATGTCGGTGACGACGTAGCGGGCGCAGCCCTCGGAGTCGAGTCGGGCGAGGGTCTCGTAGAGGTCTCCGCCGTCCCGGGTCCAGCCCCGTCCGCGCAGGGTCGTGCCGCGTACGTCGAGGCCGACCGCGATCTTGTCGCCGTGCTCGGCGATGATCTTCGCGACCCACTCGGGGGTCTCCAGCGCGGCGGTGCCCAGGTTGACCCGGGTGCAGCCGGTGGCGAGCGCGGCGGCCAGCGAGGCGTCGTCGCGGATGCCGCCCGACAGCTCGACCTTGATGTCCATGGCCGCCGACACCTCGGCGATCAGCTTCCGGTTGTCGCCGGTGCCGAAGGCGGCGTCGAGGTCCACCAGGTGCAGCCACTCGGCGCCCGCGCGCTGCCAGGCGAGCGCGGCTTCGAGGGGCGAGCCGTAGGAGGTCTCGGAGCCCGACTCGCCGTGGACGAGGCGGACCGCCTGGCCGTCACGGACATCGACGGCCGGGAGGAGTTCGAGCTTCTTCTGCAAGGCGGACATCACAGGGTTCCGATCCAGTTGGTCAGCAGCTGGGCGCCGGCGTCGCCGGACTTCTCGGGGTGGAACTGGGTGGCCCACAGCGCGCCGTTCTCGACCGCCGCCACGAAGCGCTCCCCGTGGGTGGCCCAGGTGACGCGGGGCGAGCGGATCCGGGCGTTGGTGACTTCGAGGGACCAGTCGTGCGCCGCGTAGGAGTGCACGAAGTAGAAACGCGCCTCGGCGTCGAGCCCGGCGAAGAGCTGCGAGTCGGCAGGGGACTCGACGGTGTTCCACCCCATGTGCGGTACGACGTCGGCCTTGAGCGGGCCGACCGTGCCGGGCCACTCGTCGAGCCCCTCGGTCTCCACGCCGTGCTCGATGCCGCGCTCGAAGAGGATCTGCATCCCGACGCAGATGCCCATGACGGGGCGGCCACCGGAGAGCCTGCGGCCCACGATCCAGTCGCCGCGGGCCTCCTTGAGGCCCTTCATGCAGGCGGCGAACGCGCCGACGCCGGGGACCAGCAGCCCCTCGGCGTTCATCGCCCGGTCGAAGTCACGGGTGATCTCGACGTCCGCGCCGACATGCGCGAGCGCCCGCTCCGCGGAGCGGACATTGCCGAAGCCGTAGTCGAGTACGACGACCTTCTTCGGTGTGCTCATGTCGTCCAGATTCCCTGGATGCGCATCACACCCGCGGCCAGGCACATCACGGCGCCGATGGAGAGCAGCACAATGAGGCCCGCGGGCATCTTCTGCTTGGCGAAGGAGTAGACGCCGCCGGCGAGGAAGAGGCCGACGACGATGAGAATGGTGTTGAGGCCAGTCATGCTTACAGCGCGCCCTTGGTAGAAGGAAGGATGCCCGCTGCTCGCGGGTCGTGCTCGGACGCGTAACGCAGCGCCCGCGCCAGGGCCTTGAACTGGCACTCCACGATGTGGTGGGCGTTGCGCCCGTACGGTACGTGGACGTGCAGTGCGATCTGCGCCTGGGCGACGAAGGACTCCAGGATGTGCCGGGTCATCGTCGTGTCGTACGCGCCGATCATCGGAGCCATGTTCTCCGGCTCGGTGTGCACCAGGTACGGGCGGCCCGAGAGGTCCACGGTGACCTGGGCGAGCGACTCGTCCAGCGGCACCGTGCAGTTGCCGAAGCGGTAGATCCCGACCTTGTCGCCGAGCGCCTGCTTGAAGGCGGCGCCGATCGCGAGGGCGGTGTCCTCGATGGTGTGGTGGGAATCGATGTGCAGGTCGCCGTCGGTCTTGACCGTGAGGTCGAAGAGGCCGTGGCGGCCGAGCTGGTCGAGCATGTGGTCGTAGAAGCCGACGCCTGTCGACACATCGACCTTGCCGGTGCCGTCGAGATTGATCTCGACGACGACCGAGGTCTCCTTGGTGGTGCGTTCCACCCGTCCGATGCGGCCCACGCGGGTCATGCGGTGATCTCCTTGTGCAGTGCGCGTGCCGCTTCGAGGAACGCGTCGTTCTCAGCCGGGGTGCCCACGGAGACCCGCAGCCACCCGGGAACCCCGTTGTCCCTGATGAGGACCCCGTGGTCGAGGATGGTCCGCCAGGCGGCACGGGCGTCGTCGAACCGGCCGAACTGGATGAAGTTCGCGTCGGACGCGGTGACTTCGTATCCGGCCGCGCGCAGCTCGACGACGATCCGGTCGCGCTCCGCCTTCAGCTGCTCGACGTACTGGAGCAGCGTATCGGTGTGCTCCAGGGCGGCGAGCGCGGTGGCCTGGGTGACGGACGAGAGGTGGTACGGCAGCCGCACCAGCTGGACGGCGTCGACGACCGCGGGGTCCGCGGCGAGGTAGCCGAGCCGCAGTCCGGCGGCGCCGAACGCCTTGGACATGGTGCGGGAGAGCACCAGGTTCGGGCGGCCCTCGATCAGCGGGAGCAGCGAGGGAGCGTGGCTGAATTCGCCGTACGCCTCGTCCACCACGACCATCGAGGGGCCCGCCGCCTGCGCGGCCTCGTACAGCGCGAGGACCGTACCGGCGTCGACCGCGGTGCCGGTGGGGTTGTTCGGCGAGGTGATGAAGACGACGTCCGGCCGGTTCTCGGCGATGGAGCGGGTCGCCGCCGCGACGTCGATGGTGAAGTCCTCGTGGCGCGGGCCGGAGATCCAGCCGGTGCCGGTGCCGCGCGCGATGAGCGCGTGCATCGAGTACGAGGGCTCGAAGCCGATCGCCGTGCGCCCCGGTCCGCCGAAGGTCTGGAGCAGCTGCTGGATGACCTCGTTGGAGCCGTTCGCCGCCCAGACGTGGGCGGCGGTGACCTCGTGTCCGGCGGTGCGGCTGAGGTACTTGGCCAGCTCGGTGCGCAGCTCGACCGCTTCCCGGTCCGGGTAGCGGTTGAGGGTGCGGGCCGCCTCCCGGACGCGTTCGGCGATCCGGTCGACCAGCGCCTCGGGCAGCGGGTACGGGTTCTCGTTGGTGTTCAGCCGTACCGGGACGTCCAACTGGGGCGCCCCGTAAGGCGACTGGCCGCGCAGTTCGTCGCGTACGGGCAGGTCGTCGATGCGGGTCATGCGGTCGGCACCTGCCATCCGAACCGGGCCTTGAGCGCCGCGCCGTGCGCGGGCAGGTCCTCGGCCTCGGCGAGCGTCACCACGTGGTGGGTGACCTCGGCGAGTGCGTCGCGGGTGTAGTCGACGATGTGGATGCCGCGCAGGAACGACTGGACGGAGAGGCCCGAGGAGTGGCAGGCGCAGCCGCCGGTGGGCAGCACGTGGTTGGACCCGGCGCAGTAGTCGCCGAGCGAGACCGGGGCCCACGGGCCGACGAAGACCGCTCCGGCGTTGCGGACCCGGGCGGCCACCGCGGCGGCGTCGGCGGTCTGGATCTCCAGGTGTTCGGCGCCGTACGCGTCGACGACCCGCAGGCCGTCGTCGACCGAGTCGACCAGGACGATCGCGGACTGCCTGCCCTCCAGGGCGGGGACGATCCGGTCCTCGATGTGCTTGGACGCGGCGACCTGCGGGGCGAGCTCCTTCTCGACCGCGTCGGCGAGCTCCGCCGAGTCGGTGACCAGGACGGCGGCGGCCAGCGGGTCGTGCTCGGCCTGGCTGATCAGGTCGGCGGCGACGTGCACGGGGTCGGCGGTGGAGTCGGCGAGGACCGCGATCTCGGTCGGGCCCGCTTCGGCGTCGATCCCGATCCGGCCGGTGAAGTACCGCTTGGCGGCGGCGACCCAGATGTTCCCGGGGCCGGTGACCATGTTGACCGGGGGGCAGGACTCGGTGCCGTACGCGAACATCGCGACGGCCGTGGCGCCGCCCGCCGCGTACACCTCGTCGATGCCGAGCAGCGCGCAGGCCGCCAGGATCGTGGGGTGCGGCAGCCCGCCGAACTCGGCCTGGGCCGGGGACGCGAGCGCGATGGACTCGACGCCCGCCTCCTGCGCGGGGACCACGTTCATGATCACGGAGGAGGGGTAGACGGAGCGTCCGCCCGGCGCGTACAGCCCGACACGCTCGACCGGTACCCACTTCTCGGTCACTTTGCCACCGGGAACGACCTGGGTGGTGTGCTCGCTGCGGCGCTGCGCGGCGTGCACCAGCCTGGCGCGCCGGACCGACTCCTCCAGCGCCGCCCGTACCTCCGGGTCGAGCTGTTCCAGGGCGGTCCGCAGCGCTTCGGCGGGCACCCGTACCTGTGCCAGACGCACTCCGTCGAACCGCTCCGCGTACTCGACCAGCGCCGCGTCACCGCGATGGTGCACGTCCTCGCAGATCGGCCGCACCTTTTCCAGGGCGGCGCTCACGTCGAAGTCGGCACGGGGCAGCAGGTCACGCAGGGCGCCACCCTCGGGGAGGGCACCGTCGCGCAGATCGATTCGGGAGATCATGCAACCAATTCTCTCAGACCGCCCGGGGCGTCCGGTCGCCTGTATCAGTGGCTGATACACACCCAGCCCCCCGAAGGTGACCATTAGCGTTCACTCCATCACTCGTGGGCAGGAGGGGGCGGCAGTGACCGAAGCGCAGTACGACAACGACGCGCCCGACTGGCTGACCGGCGCCGAGCTGGGCATGTGGCAGGCGTTCCGGAACGGGTCCACCTACGATCTGCGCACCCGCAACCCGGTCATGGACAACCCGTTCTCGGAGCGCACCTGGGGCCCGGAACGCACCGTCCGTGCGCGTGTCGTGGCCCTGCTGCTGCTCAGCGGGCCGCAGGCGCTGGCGGGCCGGGTCGCCGCGCTCAAGCTCAGCGGTGTCCAGATCACCGGCGCGCTGGATCTGGCGGGCGGCACGGTCAAGCCGTACGTGGAGCTGACCAACTGCCGCTTCGAGGACGAGGTGCTGCTGCCCGAGTGCCGGGTCACCACGGTCCGCATGGTCGGCTGCGCCGTTCCCCGGCTGGAGGCGGCCCGGCTGCACACCGAGGGTGATCTGCATCTGCCGCGCTGCCGGGTGGCCCACGGCATCCGGCTGACCGACGCGCAGATCGGCACGGACCTGCTGATCAACATGATCGTGGTGCACCCGGACCGCAAGGGCCGCTCGATCGCGGCCGACGGGCTGTACGTCGCGCAGGACCTGCAGGCCGAGATGATCGAGTCGTACGGCGAGGTGAGTCTGCGGGCGGCCCGGATCGGCGTCTCGCTGAGCCTGAACGGCAGCAGGCTGTTCAATCCGGACGGGCGGCGGGCGCTGAACGCTCCCCAGCTGTCGGTGGAGCGCACGCTCTATCTGACGGCGGCCGGGGTGGCACCGGACGGCGCGGGCACCAGCACCACTCCCCCGTACGGCATCGGGCCGACCCCGGAGTTCGGCACCCGGCTCCAGCCCTTCGAGTGCGTCGGCGGGGTACGGCTCGACGACGGGCGGTTCGGCGACGCCGTGGATCTACGGAGCGCGAAGTTCCGGATGCGCAGCGACCAGGAGCTCTCGCTGCGCCGGATCCAGACGCCCGAGCTGCGTTTCCTCGGGGACCGCCCGGAGCGGGGGCGGGTGGTGCTCTCGGGTGCCAAGGTCGTCAACCTGGTCGACATGTCGGCGAGTTGGCCGGGCCCCGGCGGGCTGGCGATGGGCGGCTTCACCTACGAGAACCTCATCCCGGTCGGCCACTTCCCGCTGGCCAGCCGCCTGGAGTGGGTGTCGGCCGCGACCCCGGAGTACGCGCCGGAGCCGTACGAACGGCTGGCGTCGGTGCTCCGCAACAGCGGCGAGGACGCGGACGCCCGCGAGGTGCTGCTGGCCAAACAGCGCAGGCGGCGCGAGACGCTGCCGCTCGCCGCCAAGATATGGGGCTACCTCCAGGACTGGACGGTGGCGTACGGCTACCGCCCCGGGCGGGCCGCGCTGTGGATGGCGGTGCTGTGGGCGGCGGGCACCCTGGCGTTCTCGCACTACGACCCCGCGCCGATGAACGCGGACGGGCACCCGCAGTGGAACGCCGCGCTGTACGCGCTGGATCTGCTGATCCCGGTGATCAATCTCGGCCAGGACGGCTACTGGAAACTGTGCGGCGGCTGGCAGTGGGCCGCCGCCGCGCTGATCGTGCTGGGCTGGATCCTGGCCACGACGGTCGCGACCGGCGCGACCCGGCTGCTGCGCAGGGGATAGCAGGGGGATCCCGCAGAGGATCGCGCGCGGGAGGGATCCCGCAGAGGGATCGCGCAGGGCGGAACAGGGGCAGGACAGGGGCGGTGCGGCACCGGCCCGATCCGGCGGGGCTTTGCCTTGCCTTGACCTCCGCCCGTACAACCACCACGCCGATACCAAAGCTTCACAGCTTGCCCCTGGCTCCCTCCTCACCTGCGGATTTCAATGGTCCGCACCATGTCCTATCTGCCTCATCTGCCTCGGCTGCCGTATCTGACGTCCCTTCGCTCCCTGACCGGTTCCGCGTCGCGCAGACTGCGGCACGGGCGGGCGGAGCCTGCCGTCGGGGCGCGTGACGACAACGAGGTGCTGCTCGACGACCCCGGCGCGCGGCTGGCGCCCGCGCTCGTGGCCGCCGCGGTGGGTGACCACCGGCCGGCCGCCGAGCTGCTGGCCGCCACGCGGGACGCCGCCGAGTGGGAGGACCGGGACCGCTTCACCGCCCGGCTGGCGGTGTTCACGCACAGCCGGCCCGAGTGGCTGGCGGACTGGCTGCGCACCGCGCCGTACGACCCTGACGCGCTGCTCGTCAAGGCCGAGCTGGCCGTGCTCAAGGCCTGGGACTCGCCCGCGCGCGCCGAGCGGCTGCGGGAGGTGGGTCCGCTCATCGACTCGGCCGCGGCGGGCGATCCGCGCGACCCGGTGCCCTGGCGTATCGCCCTGGACCACGCGCGCGGGGTGCATGCGACGCACTCGGCGTTCGAGTCCCTCTGGGAACAGGCGCTGCGCCGCTCGTCCCGGCACTACGGCTGCCATGTCGCCGCGCTCCAGTACCTCTCGGCGCAGTGGTACGGATCGCACCGGGAATGCTTCGACTTCGCCGAACAGGCCGCGGACGACGCCCCGCCCGGGTCGCTGGTACAGGCGCTGCCGGTACGGGCGGCCTTCGCCTATCTCCTCGGCGGCGGGCACCTCGCGGTCGCCCGGGAGCGGATCGAGGCGGCGGCCGACCGGGCCGTCGCGCTGTCCGCCGGACACGAGGCGGGCGACATCCGGTACGCCGAGGTACGCAATCTCCTGGTGTACGTGCTGATCAGCCAGGAGCGGTGGGCCGACGCGGCGGAGCAGTTCCGGCTGATCGGCCCCGAGGTGACCTCGTTCCCGTGGGCGCAGCTCAGCGACGATCCGCTGGGCCGCTTCCTCGAACTGCGCGCCAGGGCACGCCTGCTGGCCGCCCCGGGGGGTCCGCAGCGCGGGCGGCCGGGGCGCGCCCGCCCTCGCGGCCATTACGCTTGACCGCTGTGACCACCGCGCGCCTCCCCCTGTTCCCGCTGAACACGGTGCTGTTCCCGGGCCTCGTACTGCCTCTGAACATCTTCGAGGAGCGTTATCGCGCCATGATGCGCGACCTGCTCAAGGTGGACGACGAGGCGGAGCCACGCCGTTTCGCGGTGGTCGCCATCCGGGACGGGCGGGAGGTCGCGCCGACGCTGCCCGGTCTGCCGGGTGGGGCCGCGGTCCCCGAGCCCGGACCGGCGGCCGGATTCGGCGACGACCCGATCCAGGCGCTGCACCGCATCGGCTGCATCGCGGACGCGGCGACGATCCGTGAGCGCGACAACGGCAGTTTCGAGGTGCTGGCCACCGGCACGGCCCGGGTCCGGCTGCACTCGGTGGACGCCAGTGGCCCGTATCTGACGGCTGAGGTCGAGGAGCTCCCGGAGGAGTCCGGCGACGACGCGGGCGCGCTCGCGGACGGCGTGCTGCAGGCCTTCCGCGCGTACCAGAAGCGGCTGGCGGGGGCCCGTGAGCGCACCCTCACCACCGGCGCCGAACTGCCGGACGAGCCTTCGGTGGTCTCGTACCTGGTGGCGGCGGCGACCGTGCTCGACGTACCCGCCAAGCAGCGGCTGCTGGAGGCACCGGACATCGCGACGCGGCTGCGCGAGGAGCTGAAACTGCTGCGGGCCGAGACCGCGATGATCCGGCACCTGCCTTCGCTGCCCGCCACGGATCTGACCCGGTCGCCCACGAACCTCAACTGACGCACCGATCGCCTCCGGACGACCGCATCGCGCATCACCGCGCCACCCCAACACGCGTCACCGCAACACGCGTCACCGCAACACGCGTCACCGCATCACCGCATCACCGCATCACCGCATCACCGCATCACCGATCCGAGGAGCAGCCCCCGTGGCGAAGAAGGCGAAGAAGCAGTCGGGCGGCACCCCCGCCACGGTCGCGCTGACCGCGGCGGGCACGGCGTACACCCTGCACACGTACGAGCACGACCCGGCCGCGCCGTCCTACGGCGAGGAGGCGGCCGAAGCGCTGGGGGTCACCCCGGACCGGGTCTTCAAGACGCTGGTGGCCGATGTGGACGGCGAGCTGACCGTGGCCGTCGTGCCGGTGGCCGGTTCCCTGGACCTGAAGGCACTGGCCTCGGCGGTGGGGGGCAAGCGTGCGGCGATGGCGGATCCGGTGGCCGCGGAACGCACCACGGGGTACGTCCGGGGCGGCATCTCCCCGCTGGGCCAGCGCAAGCAGCTGCGGACGGTGCTGGACGCCTCCGCTTCCGCGCACACCACGATCTGTGTCTCGGCGGGGCGCAGGGGCCTGGAGGTCGAGCTGGCGCCGGGTGATCTGGCGGGGCTGACGGCAGCGGTGGTCGCGCCGATCGGGCGCGCGTAGGCGGTCGCCGGACGCGGACGGGCCAGGGCGGGGGCAGGCCCGGGGGCGGACCGGGGCGGGTGCCGCGCGGTGCGAGGCGCCCGCCGGGCCGACGCGTACTACGCCCCTGCGGGCCCGTCCCCCGCGCCCGGTGGCACCGGCGCGGGCGGCGGCGTTGCGTCCGGCGCGGGCGGCGGCGTCCCGTCCGGTCCTCCGTACGGGTGCGTCCACACCGGCTCGGGGTCCCGCGGCCCGAACACCGCGGTGACGCCCAGATGCACGACCATCGCCGCCACCGGCCAGGCCAGCAGCGCCCCCTTGGCCGCCAGCTTCAGCGGTGCGTCGAACGTGACGCCCTTGCCCGCCGCCCTGGCCGCCGCGACCACGTCGTGCGTCGGTCCGAGCCAGGTGCCGATGCCCCAGGCGACCAGCGAGCCGAGCAGTCCGCCCAGCGCGAGGCCGAGCACCAGCAGTACCCCGCCGCGCTTGCGGCAGAGGAAGACGACGGCCGCGCTCACCACCCCGAACGCCAGGCCGAGCAGGGCGAACGTGCCGTCCGCGCCGATCGCCTGCTCGCCCTCGGAGTCCTTGAGGTAGACGTTCTTGCCGTCGGAGATCAGCGGGACGCGCGGCGCGAGCCACAGCCACAGGACGCCGAGCAGGATGCCCGCGACCGTCACCAGGAGGGCGACGAGAGCCGCCTGTCCCAGCTCCGCCCAGGTCCCGGGCCCTTCGTCCTCGGCCGGACCCGGCCAGGGGGTGGCTCCCGTAGGACCCCGGTGCCACGGGTCGTCGTTCGGCGGCGGCTGCGGAGGTGTCAGTGGCGCGGTCACTCTGCCATCGTGCCAGGCAGCCCTGTGTGCCGCCTCACCGGACCGCCGCCCGCCGGTACGCCCAGGTCGCGACGGCCAGCGACACGACGCCGACGGCCGCGCAGACCGCGAGGTCGATCCCGGTCGCGGACCAGTCGGGGTGGTCGCCGAACGTACGGGCCAGCGCCTCCACACCGTAGGTCGAGGGCAGCAGATCACGTGCGTACGCGATCGGCTCGGGCAGCCGCCCGGCCGGCAGTACGCCCAGCAGCAGTGCGGCCGACATGCCCAACTGGCCGAGCAGCGTGGCCAGTTCCTGGCGCGGCGCGAGCAGCCCCAGCGCCGCGCCGAGACCGGCGAGCGCCGCCCCCGACAGGGGGATCACCGCGGCGAGCACCCAGAGGTGCGCCAGCGGCAGCTGGAAGAGCACGGACCCCACGACGGCGGTGACCACCGTCCCCGGCACGGTGAAGGAGGCGTACGCCCCGGCCGTACCCAGCACCACGGACGCGGGCGGCACCGGGAGCGTGGCGTAGTGGTCGAGTCCGCCGCTCGCCCTCAACTGCCCGAAGTACTGCGCGAGCAGATTGAGCGCGACGAAGGCCACGACCAGGACGGACGAGCCCGCCACCACGGCCCGCGCCTCGTCTCCCCCGTCGACCACCCCGCGCATCAGGACCATGATCCCGACGGACTGGAAGGTCGCGACGAACAGCAGCGGGATACGGGCCACCCGGGCGCGGGACAGCTGCGCCCGGTAGACGGCGGCGAGCGCGGGCAGCAGCCGCGCCCGTGGCGCGAGCGGCGCCGGGGAGCCCTCCGGCTCGCTGCGCGCCGGGGTCACCGGCTGCGCGGAGACTACGGTGGTCACGCTTTGACCAGCCCTTTCGTACGGCCGCCGAGCGCCATGTAGACGTCTTCCAGGCTCGGCGTGGACAGCGTGAAGTCGTCGAGTGCGGTGAAGGCGGGCCCGCCGGTCACGGCCGCGACGGCGGCGCGCGCCTCGTCGGGGGGCAGCCGCAGCACCCAGCGGCGCCCCGACTCCTGGGCGGCCTCGCGCAGTGCGGCGACCTCGGGGATGTCGAGCGGCGCCCGTTCCCGCCAGACCAGTTCGACCCGGATCTCGCCCGCGATCTCGGCCTTCAGTCCGGCGGGGGTGTCGCAGGCGATCACCCGTCCGCGTTCGATCACGGCGACCCGGTCCAGCACGGTCTCGGCCTCGATGACGTTGTGGGTGACGAGCAGGACGGTCGCCCCGTGCTCGGCCCGCCGCCGGTCGACCGCGGCCCACACCGCGCGCCGGGCGACCGGGTCCATACCGGTGGTCGGCTCGTCCAGGACGAGCAGCCGGCGGTCCCCGACGAGCGTCGCGGCGAAGCAGGCGAGCCGCCGCTGTCCGCCGGAGAGCTTCTTCAGGGGCCGTCCGGCGATGTCGGTGATGCCGAGCTCCTCCAGGACCGCGTCCCGTTCCCTGCGCGCGTCCCGGGTGGCGAGTCCGCGCAGCCGTCCGGTGGTCTCGGCGGCGAGGGCGACGGTCAGCTCGTCGAGCGCCGTCGACTCCTGCCCGAGGTACCCGAGGAGCCGCGCGGCCCGCTCGGGGTGCCGTACGAGATCGTGGCCGAGGACGTCGACGCTGCCCGAGTCGGGGCGCATCAGGCCGGTGAGCTGGCGTACGAGGGTGGACTTGCCCGCGCCGTTGGGCCCGAGGAGTCCGAAGATCTCGCCGCGCCGCACCGTGAGGGAGATCCCGTCGGTGGCGCGTACTTCGGGCGTGGCGGGGGTCCCGCGCCTGCCGCGCGCGGCCGGGTACGTCTTCACCAGATCGCGCACCACGCACACATTGCCCGTACTCACGAGGGACGAGCCTACGGGGTTCCGCGGCCCCGAACGCCCCCGGGGCCGGTTCGGCGCCCCGGACAGGGCCTACTCCCCGGCCGGTGCGTGCTCCGCCGCGGCCCGCACGTCGATCTCACGCCAGAATCCGGCCCTGATCGCATAACGGTCGTGCTCGTCGATCTGGTCGTCCTTGTGGGCGAGCAGGCCGAACCGGGCCGCGTACCGCAGCAGCTCGCCGTCGATCCGGTGCGGGATGCGCGGGTACATCGTCGAGAGTTTCTGCACGTGGCCCGGGTCGGGCAGGCGCTCCATCCACCGCCTGGCGAAGACCTGTCCGACCTCGAAGGGGTCGCCGCCGACCGTGGTGATGTCCTCCTCGCGGTCCGCCCACCGCTGCTCGGCGCTGGTGAGCTGGGCGAGTGTCAGCAGGGACGCGGTCTCCGGGGGCTCGCCGATCTGGCTGCCGGGACGCTCCACCCAACCCCGTTCGGAGGACCAGCGCAGGGTCGCGTTGGCCGGCTGCGGGGCGGGGGGCTGCGGGCCGGGGCCGCGCAGGCCCGCCAGGTCCTTGGGGGTGGGTACGCCGCCCTTGGCCGCGGCGTGTTCGTGCTCCGCCTCGGTCGGTGCCTGGGGGGCCGGTCCTGTCGTCGAGGCGTTGTGCACGGCAGCGGCCTGGGCCGCGCGCTCGGCCGACGCGGCGAGCGCGGACTCGGGCAGCGGGGCGGAGAGGATCGCGGCGATCTCCGGGCGGGGCACGGGAGGGGGCGCGCAGACCCCGCCGAGATCCCTGGCCCGGACCGCCTTGGTGATCCAGGCCCGGTCGAGGACCCGGCGTTCGTCGGCCTCGGCCACCAGGTCCTCGGACTGGTTGTAGTCCCCGTCGGCGGCCTGCACGGCCCACAGGTGCACGGCGACGCCGTGTTCCTTGGCGGACATCAGCCCCGGCAGCAGATCACCGTCGCCGGTGACGAGCACGATGTCCGAACAGGCGCGGTTTCTGGCCAGTTCGGTCAGCTCGGCGTGCATCGCGGCGTCGACGCCCTTCTGTGCCCAGCGCCCGTCGCTCCTGGTCAGTGCCCCCAGCCGGACGGTCACCCGTGGCATGACCCGCAGCCTGCGGTGCTCGGGCTGCGGTACGCGGTCGGGGGCGCCGTCGAACCAGTAGATCCGGAGCAGCGGCTGCTCCGTGTCGCCCTCGGCCCGCTCGCGCAGCCCCTGGATGAGGGCGGCGTGGTCGACGGTGATCCGGGAGCGGGCGGGCTCCCCCGCGAGGAGACTCGCGGCGGCGCCCAGCAGGTATCCGGCGTCCACCAGGACTACGCAGCGGTCCACGCGATCCACCCTCTTTCGGGTACCTCGGGAGAAGGGGAAGTGTTTCGGGTTTCCTTCGAGTCTGCCCGACCGCGCGAGGGTTAACGGCCGGAACTCGATCATCGGCGTGGCGCCACCCGAAGTTGGTCCGAAGTGGCCTTGCACAAGCCCTCATTACGCACGGTAATGATCCAAAATGCGGCGGTCCGGGCGGTATGTGAATCTGATCGCGACCCTGGCCCCTGGGGTCCGCCCGGCACCGATCCGCCGGGCCGGCCCTGATCCCCGTCAAGGAGGCATCACCATGGCCAAGCACAAGAACCGCAACAAGCAGGGCAGTCAGCATGATCGCTCGTCCGCCGCGGAACGCGGCAGCCAGGACGCGCAGTCCAGCTCCTTCGAGTCCGAGAACCAGTCCTCGCAGTCGACGCCGCAGGGCAGCCCGGCTGATGTTGCGCGTAAGCACCAGAGGCGATTCGGCCACAACTGATCTTCGCCGTAATGATGTCGAGGGGCGCGCCGTGCACGGCGCGCCCCTCGGTCATGTGAAGCGGTCGGTCAGGTGAAGCGGTCGGTCATCCGGCCAGGCATGCCGGGCCGAGCAGCACCTTCAGATCTCCGAACAGGGCCGGATCGGGCTGGACCCGGTGCCGGTCGAGCCGGAGGACCGTGGTCTTCCGGGAGCCCTGGAGCTTGATCCGGACCTCGGAGTTGCCGCGGTGGTGGGAGAGGATCTCGCCGAGCCTGCTGACCATGGGCGGGGTGACCTTCACCGTGGGAATGGTGATCGTCACCGGGGCGTTGGTGCCCGCCGACGACAGGTCGGGGACCTGGAGTTCCATGGCGACGAGGCGCGGGATGTCCTCGCGCTTGTCGAGGCGGCCCTTCACGAACACCACGGTGTCCTCGACCAGCTGGGTCGACACCAGTTGGTAGGTCGCCGGGAAGAACATGCACTCGATGGAGCCCGCCAGGTCCTCGACGGTCGCGATGGCCCAGGCGTTGCCCTGCTTGGTCATCTTGCGCTGGAGGCCGGAGATGATGCCGCCGATGGTGACCACGGCGCCGTCGGAGTGCTCACCGCCGGTCAGTTGCGCGATGGCCGCGTCGCTCTTGTCCGACAGGACGTGTTCCAGGCCGAAGAGCGGGTGGTCGGAGACGTAGAGCCCGAGCATCTCCCGTTCCTGGGCGAGGAGGTACGACTTCTCCCATTCGATGTCGGAGAACTCGACGTCGAGCCCGAAGCCCGGCTCGCTGCTGTCCTCCTCGCCGCCGCCGAAGAGGTCGAACTGCCCCTCGGCCTCCTTGCGTTTGACCGCGACCACGTTGTCGATCATCGGCTCGAAGTGCGCGGTGAGGCCCTTGCGGGTGTGGCCCATCTCGTCGAAGGCGCCCGCCTTGATGAGGGATTCCGTGGTGCGCTTGTTGCAGGCGACCGCTTCGACCTTGTCGAGGTAGTCGGGGAAGGAGCTGTACTTCCCCTTGGCCTTGCGCGAGCGGATGATCGACTCCACCACGTTCGTACCGACGTTGCGGACCGCGGTGAGGCCGAAGAGGATCACGTCGTCGCCCTGGGCGGCGAAGTTCGCCTCGGACTCGTTCACGTTGGGCGGCAGCACCTTGATGCCCATGCGGCGGCACTCGTTGAGGTAGATCGCCGACTTGTCCTTGTCGTCGCGCACCGAGGTGAGCAGCGCCGCCATGTACTCGGCCGGGTAGTTGGCCTTGAGGTAGGCGGTCCAGTAGGTGACCAGGCCGTACGCGGAGGAGTGCGCCTTGTTGAACGCGTATCCGGCGAACGGCACCAGCACGTCCCAGAGCGCCTTGATCGCCGCGTCCGAGAAGCCCTTGTTCTTGGCCCCGGTCTCGAAGAGCACGAAGTTCTTCGCCAGTTCGTCGGCCTTCTTCTTGCCCATCACGCGGCGCAGGATGTCGGCCTCGCCGAGCGAGTAACCGGCGACGATCTGGGCGGCCTTCTGCACCTGCTCCTGGTACACGATCAGGCCGTAGGTGAGACCGAGGACCTCCTGGAGGGGCTCCTCCAGCTCCGGGTGGATCGGGGTGATGTCCTGGCGCTTGTTCTTGCGCTCCGCGTAGTTGGTGTGCGAGTTCATGCCCATCGGGCCCGGCCGGTAGAGGGCCGAGACGGCGGAAATGTCCTCGAAGTTGTCGGGCTGCATCTGGCGCAGCAGGGAGCGCATCGGGCCGCCGTCGAACTGGAACACCCCGAGCGTGTCACCGCGGCAGAGCAGTTCGAAGGTCTTCGGGTCGTCCAGCGGGAGGGCCAGCATCTCCAGGTCGACGCCCTTGTTGGCCTTCACCATCTTGACGGCGTCGTCCATGATCGTCAGGTTGCGCAGGCCCAGGAAGTCCATCTTCAGCAGGCCGAGCGACTCGCACTGGGGGTAGTCCCACTGCGTGATGGTGACGTTGTCCGTGTGCCTGACCCAGACCGGGGCGTGGTCGACGATGGGTTCGCTGGACATGATCACGCCGGCCGCGTGCACACCCATCTGCCGGACCAGGCCCTCGACGCCCTTGGCGGTGTCGATGACCTTCTTCACGTCCGGTTCGTTCTCGTACATCCCCCGGATCTCGCCCGCCTCGTTGTACCGGGGGTGCTTCGGGTCGGTGATACCGCTGAGGTCGATCCCCTTGCCGAGGACGTCGGCGGGCATCGCCTTGGTGAGGCGGTCGCCCATCGCGTACGGGTAGCCCAGCACCCGCGCGGAGTCCTTGATCGCGTTCTTGGCCTTGATCTTTCCGTAGGTGCCGATCATGGCCACCTTGTCCGCGCCGTACTTCTCGGTCACGTACCGGATCACCTCGACGCGCCTGCGTTCGTCGAAGTCGATGTCGACGTCGGGCATGGAGACGCGCTCGGGGTTGAGGAACCGCTCGAAGATCAGCCCGTGCGTGATCGGGTCGAGGTCGGTGATGCCCATGGCGTACGCGACGATCGAACCGGCGGCCGAACCACGGCCGGGGCCGACCGCGATGCCGTTGTTCTTGGCCCACATGATGAAGTCGGCGACGACGAGGAAGTACCCCGGGAACCCCATCTGGATGATGATGTCCATCTCGTACTCCGCCTGCTTCTGGCGGTCGTCGGGGACACCTCCCGGGTAGCGGCGGCCCATGCCGACCCGGACCTCTTCCTGGAACCAGGTGATCTCGGTGAAGCCGTCCGGGATGTCGAACTTCGGCATCAGGTCGCGCTTCTCGAACATCCCCGTGGTGTCGACCTGCTCCGCGACCAGCAGGGTGTTGGCGCAGCCCTGCTGCCAGGCGTCCGACGAGTCGATGGCGTACATCTCGTCGGTCGTCTTGAGGTAGTAGCCGGTGCCGTCGAAGCGGAAGCGGTCCGGGTCCGAGAGGTTCTTGCCGGTCTGGATGCAGAGCAGGGCGTCGTGCGCGGTCGCCTCGTGGGCGTACGTGTAGTGCGAGTCGTTCGTCACCAGCGGCGGGATGCCGAGCTTCTTGCCGATCTCCAGCAGGCCTTCGCGGACCCGGCGCTCGATCTCGATGCCGTGGTCCATCAGCTCCAGGAAGTACCGGCCCTCACCGAAGATGTCCTTGTAGTCCGACGCCGCCTGCAGCGCCTCGTCGGTCTGGCCGAGCCGCAGCCTGGTCTGCACCTCGCCCGACGGGCAGCCGGTGGAGGCGATCAGGCCCTCGGACCACTGGGAGATCGTCTCCTTGTCCATACGCGGCCACTTCTGCAGCCAGCCCTCCGCGTACGCGTCCGAGGACAGCTTGAAGAGGTTGTGCAGACCCGTGCTGTTCGCCGCCCAGATCGTCTTATGCGTATATCCACCCGAACCGGACACGTCGTCGCGCTTCTGGTGCGGCTGGCCCCACTTGACCTTGCGCTTGTTCCGCCGGGACTCCGGTGCGACGTACGCCTCGATGCCGATGATCGGCGTCACACCCGCCTTCTTCGCCGAGTGGAAGAAGTCGTAGGCCCCGTGGAGGTTGCCGTGGTCGGACATCGCGATGTGCGACATCCCCATCTCGTTGCAGGCGTCGAACATGTCCTTGAGCCGCGCGGCACCGTCCAGCATGGAGTACTGCGTGTGGACGTGAAGGTGCGTGAAAGGCGGCTTGGTCACGGTGGATGCCTCCGGCGAGCTGAGTGAGGGAACAGCGTGGAAGTCTACGTCGACCCACTGACAACGGTGGGGCACTCCCGCACCACGCCGTGCGTTGAGCCCGGTGGAACAGCTGTCCCAAATGTCATGTACCTGGAGGCACTCGCGATGTCGGTCCCGCAGTCCAGCTCCGAGGAGCGCGGCGAGCAGATACTCGCCGTTTTCGGCACCGCCTTCGGTGAGCTGCTGGCCGCCGATCCGGCCGCTTTTCGGGTCAAGTTCCGGAAGATGGCGGCCTCGGCGTTCGCGTTCTACCGCGGCTCGGCCTGCCTCTTCTACCAGGACCTGCGCGGGAGCGCCGAGGGCGGACCGTACCTGGACGAGCGTACGGGCCGGGTCTGGGTGCACGGTGATCTGCACGCCGAGAACTTCGGCACCTACATGGACGCCAACGGCCGGCTGGTCTTCAACGTGAACGACTTCGACGAGGCCTACGTCGGTCCCTTCACCTGGGACCTCCAGCGCTTCGCCGCCTCCCTGGCGCTGCTCGGCCACGCCAAGGCGCTCAGCGACGCCCAGATCACCGAGCTGGTGGAGATCTACGCGGCGGCCTACCGCGAGCGCATCCACGTCCTGGCGTCGGGCGCCCCGGACGACGACGTACCGCCGTTCATGCTGGACACCGCCGGGGGGCCGCTGCTCGGCGCCCTGCGTTCGGCCCGTGCGCGCACCCGGTTCGCGCTGCTGGACTCGATGACCGAGATACGGGAGCACGAGCGCCGGTTCACCGCCGACGGCGGCGCGATCGAACTGGACGCCGCCACCCGGTACAAGATCCTGGCCGCCTTCGACGGCTACCTGGAGACGCTGCCCGAGTCCAGCCTGGGCCGCCCCGACTCGTACCGCGTCAAGGACGTGGTGGGCCGCCGTGGCATCGGGATCGGCTCGGCCGGGCTGCCCTCGTACAACATCCTGCTGGAGGGCCACAGCGACGCCCTGGAGAACGACGTGATCATCTACATGAAGCAGGCGCAGACCCCGGCGGCCTCCCGGCACATCACCGACCCGGCGGTCCGCGGCTACTTCCGGCACGAGGGCCACCGCACGGTGATCTCGCAGCGCGCGCTCCAGGCCGCCGCCGACCCGTGGCTGGGCTGGACCGAGCTGGACGGGGCCGGGCAGCTGGTGGCGGAGGTCTCGCCGTACGCGGTGGATCTGGACTGGTCGGACATCGACGACCCGGAGGAGATCGCGGCCGTGGTCGCCGACCTCGGGCGGGCCACCGCGACCATGCACGCCGCCGCGGACGACGAGAGCGGGCACTCGCTGGTGCCGTTCTCGACGGAGCGGGCCATCGACGCGGCGATCGCCGCCGACGAGGACGGGTTCGGCAGGCTGCTGGTGGACTTCGCGCACGCGTACGGCGAGCGGACCCGGGCCGACCACGCGATCTTCGTCGAGCTGTTCCGCAACGGCCGCGTCCCCGGCCTCCGGGCGAACGACCGGCCGGGGCGGGCGGCCCCGGTCTCGTGAACCCGGCCGACCGGAACGCGGCCCCGTGATCCGGTCCTGAACCCCGTCCTGAATCTCACTCTGAATCCGGTCCTGAATCCGGCCCCGTGATCCGGTCCTGAATCCGGTCTCATGAACCTTTAAGGGACCCTTACCCCGGCGCATGACAGACTCTGGCCCGATGGACATATCAGGGACGCAGCTCAGAGCGGTTCGCGCGGCGCTTTTCACCGCGCTCGTCGTGACGCTGTCCGCCGGGTCCCATGTCCTGCTCTCGCAGGTCCCGCTGCCGCTGCCCACCGTCGCCGCGCTGACGGCCGCCGTCTTCGCCGTCGCCTTCGCGCTGGCCGGACGGGAGCGCGGCTTCGGGGCGATCGCGGGCGTACTCGTTCCGCTGGAGCTGGCCGCCGACACCGTCTTCACGACGGGCCAGCACGTCTGTTACGGCCCCTCCGGCGGCCCCGTCGCGGGGGCGCTGCGCTCGGTCGGGGTGGACGTGCTGTGCGGCGGCCAGGTCGGGACACCACTGGCCTCCGTGGCGGGCCCGGGGAAGGGCGCGGCGGCGCTCCTCGACTCGCCCGCGCCCGCCCTGCCCTGGCTGCTGCTCGCCGCGCATGTGACGGTCGGACTGCTGGCCGCGCTCTGGCTGCGGCGCGGGGAGAGCGCGCTGGCCTCGCTCCTGCGCTCGGTCGGCGCCTTCGCCTTCCGGCCGCTGCTGATCGCGGTCGCGGTCGTCGCTGCGGCGCGCCCCGCCGCACGCTGCGGGGCGCTTCCCGCGCACCGCCCGCGCACTTCCCGCACGCAGCTCCTCGTGCACTCCGTGGGTCTTCGCGGACCTCCGCGCCAGGCGTTCGCCCTCGCCTGAGTACGGCAGTTCCCGGAAGTCCCAGAAGTCCCTACGGAGATATCACCATGAGTGCACGCAACAACCAGGCCAACAAGGCAGCGGCCCGCGACCGGCTGCGCGCCGAGCGCGAGCGTCAGGCGAAGAAGGACAAGACCCGCCGGCAGGTCTTCGTCGCCGGGTCGATCGTCGTCGTCCTGGCGATAGCCGCCGGGGTGGGCTACGGCGTCATGCAGCTGAACAAGCCCTCCCACTGGGAGGCCGCGAAGAGCGACAAGGTCGTCGTCCCGAAGAACGCCACGGGCGAGAACGGCACCACGGTCGTCATCGGCAAGGCGTCCGCCAAGAAGACACTGGAGATGTACGAGGACCCGCGCTGCCCGATCTGCGCCACGTTCGACCAGACGGTCGGGGCGACGGTGCAGAAGGATGTCGACGCGGGCAAGTACAAGATCCAGTACATCGGTGCGACGTTCCTCGACAACAACGGCGGCGAGGGCTCGAAGAACGGTCTGAGCGCGCTGGGCGCCGCACTCGATGTGAGCCCCGCCGCCTTCGAGCACTACAAGACCGCGATGTACTCCGCCAAGTGGCACCCGGAGGAGACGGACGACAAGTTCAAGGACGACGCGTATCTGATCAAGATCGCGCAGACCGTGCCCGAGCTGAAGGACAACAAGGCCTTCCAGAAGGCCGTCAACGACGGTACCTATGACGCGTGGGCGATGAAGATGTCCGCGAAGTTCGACAAGAGCGGGGTCACGGGCACGCCCAGCCTCAAGATGGACGGCAAGAAGCTGACCAGTGAGGGCAGTGACAACGCGCCCATGACCGTCGCCGACTTCAACACCGTGCTGGACAAGGCGCTGAAGGCCTAGTTCCTGGCGGCTCCAGCGCGGCGTCAGAGCGTTTCGAGGAAGCCGAGCGCGACCTGCCAGGTCCGCTCGGCGGCCTCCTCGTCGTAGTCCGCGAGATCGGGGTCGGTGTAGAGGTGGCCCGCACCCGGGTAGCGGTGCACCTCCACATCGGCCCCGATCTGCCGCATCCGCAGGTACCAGGCGGTCTGCCAGTCGTGCGGCTCGAAGGCGTCGGGGTCCGCGACATGGAGCTGTACGGGCAGGTCGTCCACCGATGCGTTGTCCGCGATGTCCGAAGTGCCGTGGAACAGCAGCAGCCCGCGGGCCTTCTCGTCGGCGAGGGCCAGATTCTGTGCGAGCGAACCGCCCAGCGAGAACCCCGCGTAGACGAGTCCCTGGTCCGAGTAGGGCGCGGCGGCCGTCACGGCGCGCTTGAGCAGCTCCTCCGAGCCGAGCTCCTCCTTGAAGGCCATGCCCTCCTCGACGGTCTCGAAGGTCCGGCCGTCGAAGAGGTCGGGCACCTGCACCTGGTGTCCGGCGGCGCGCAGCCGCTCAGCTGCGGCGTGCACCGCGGGGCGCAGGCCGAACGTCGAATGGAAGAGCAGAATATTCACCCGGCCATGGTGCCAGCTACGGTCGGGGGATGGAGAACGTACTGCGTCCGTTGATCGTCCTCGGCGGCTCGGTCGTGCTCACGCTGTTGGTCGGCGCGCTGGCCGACCGCATGCTCAGGCAGACCGACGCCCGCCACCACGAGACTCCGCTGTGGGGCATGCTGCGCCGGTGCAGAGTGCCGCTGCAGCTCGTCCTGTGCTCCGCCCTGCTGCGCGGGTCCTTCCGGCAGACCGGGGTCGACTGGCTCCAGCGGCACGAGGCAGGGATCGGGCAGGTCCTGACACTCGTGCTCATCGGGTCCACCGGCTGGCTGGTGCTCCGGATCGCCGCGGCCGTCGTCGAGTCGTCCTACGCCCGCTATGCCGCGTCCACCCACGAAGCGGCCCGGGTCCGCCGGGTCCGCACCCAAGTCACCCTGATCCAGCGGGTGGTGACCGCGATCGTCGGGACGGTGGTCGTCGCGGCGATGCTGCTGACCTTCCCCGCGATGCGCGCCGCGGGCGCCTCGCTGCTCGCCTCCGCCGGTGTCCTCGGCATCGTCGCCGGTGTCGCCGCCCAGTCCACGCTCGGCAATCTCTTCGCGGGGCTGCAGATCGCGTTCGGCGACATGGTCCGGCTCGGGGACACGGTGGTGGTGAACGGCGAGTGGGGCACGATCGAGGAGATCACGCTGACCTTCCTCGCCGTACGCACCTGGGACGAGCGCCGGATCACCATGCCCGTCTCGTACTTCACCAGCCAGCCGTTCGAGAACTGGTCGCGCGGCGGTGCGGAGATGACCGGGTCGGTGTACTTCCACCTCGACCACTCGGCGCCGCTGCCCCTGATGCGCGAGAAGCTGCAGGACATCCTGCACGAGTGCCCCTCGTGGGACGGCCGGAGCTGGTCGCTCGCGGTCACCGACACCACCCCGAGCACCCTCCAGGTCAGGGCCGTGGTGACGGCGAAGGACGCCTCGGACATCTTCACCCTGCGGTGCGCGGTGCGGGAGCAGCTGATCGCCTGGCTGAACGAGCACCACCCGTACGCCCTGCCGCGCGTCGCCACCGGACCCGCGGTGCCCGCGCCGAGGAACGCGTGGGAGGCCGAGCGGGGGGCCGACCTGTCGAAGCCCGGCGGGACGGGGCCACGGACGGACCGGGGCTGACGGCACCGGCCCATGGCGGCTTGCGGAGCGTGCCGCTCAGGCCTCTGGTACCGCTTCGCCGCCCGTACCGGCGAGGAGATCGCCGGTCCCGGTACGCCGGTACACGACGCGCCGCCCGACCCTCGTACCCGTGACCAGGTCCGCGTCGCGCAGGACGGCCAGGTGACCGCCGACGGTACCCAGCGACTGGCCGAACTGTGCGGCGAGTTCGCTGCTGGTCGCGGGACGTTCGAGTGCGTGGAGCAGGGCGGCGCGGCCGGTGCCGATCAGCCGCTCCAGGGCGCGCGCCGGTGCGGGCCGCCCGTCCGTCGCGGCCGAACCCCGGGCCGGGTAGACCAGGGCGTACCGGCCGGGCGGCGCCTCGCACAGCCAGGTGCCGCTGGTCACGCCGACCGGCACGAACAGCATTCCTTCGTCGCCGACGATCTCGTCCGGCCCCGGCTGGTCGCTGAACCGGATCGCGTCGGTACCGACCCAGGCGCTGCGGCGGTTCATGTGCTGGAGGGCGCGCGGCCAGCCGTAGGCGGCCAGCAGTCCGGCGCGGTGGGTGACGTCCCGCTCCAGCAGGGCCCGGCGGCGCGGCCAGTCCGGGACCACATGGGTGGTCCACGCGTACCGGAAGAGGTCGGCCGTGCGGGCTCCCCAGCCGCGCCCGGTCAGCCAGTTGAGGTCGTGCCGCTTCCAGCTGCGGGCCACCGCCGCTTCGAGGTCGGCGCGTACGTCCTCGTCGCGCGTGGCGGTGACCGCCTCCAGTTCTTCGGCGAGGGCGGTGCGCATCCCGCCGGCCGGCGGGCGGGTGACGAACCCGGGCAGGTACTTGGTCGAACCGATCAGCTCGACCAGCCCCCTGGCGAAGGGATCGGCGTCGAGGGCCGCGCCGAACGCGGCATGGTGGCGGGCGTACCAGGGGTCGAGCCACGGGTCGGAACAGGGCTTGGTCAGCACGCTCATCGAGCCCAGGGTCTCGGCGATCGGCGACAGCGCGAACCGGGACTGTGACAGGGCCATCGAACTCAACCGCAGCAACACCATCTTTCGCCTCCTGCCGAAACGTTAGCGTGCCCGGCAGCGGCCGAGCAGACTCCGGCCGGTGCACTCCTCCCTCTTCCAACAAGCAGAATTCCGCTGGTTCTTCGCCGGACGCCTGGTGTCGTTGCTCGGCAGTTCGATGGCTCCGGTCGCGCTGGCGTTCGCGGTACTGGACGCCTCGGGCAACGGGCACGACCTCGGTATCGTCCTCGCCGCCCACATGCTGCCGCTACTGGCGCTCCTGCTGGTGGGCGGGGCCGTCGCCGACCGGTTCCCGCGCCGGACCGTGCTGATCGCCGCACATCTGGGTTCGGCGCTCACCCAGGGCGGCGTCGCGGCGCTCCTGCTGACCGGGCACTACGCGCTGGCGCCGGTGGCGGTACTGGAGTTCCTCAACGGCGTACTCGGCGCCTTCACCACTCCGGCCCTGCGCGGGGTCGTGCCCCAGCTCGTCGACAAGACCCTGCTCCAGCAGGCGAATTCGCTGCTCGGTTCGGCGCGCAACGCCACGAAGATCCTCGGGCCGAGCCTGTCGGGCGTGCTCGTCGTGGTGGCCGGCAGTGGACCCGCCATCGCCTTCGACGCGTTCACCTATCTGCTCGCGGCCGGTCTCCTCGCGCGGCTCACCCTCGCCGACCGCACAGACACGGACACGGACACGGACACGGACACGGCCACGGCCCGGCGGACCACGGTCCTGCGCGACATCCGTGAGGGGTGGACCGAGTTCCGCGCACTCCCCTGGGTCTGGATCGGCACCCTGTCCTTCTGCCTGATGAACCTGGTCCAGACGGGCAGCTGGCAGATCCTGGGCCCCCAGCTCACCCGGCAGCTCAGTGGCGAGGCGACCTGGGGATTCGTACTCAGCGCCCGCGGGGTCGGCCTGTTGGCGGCGAGCCTGCTGATGTACCGGCTGGTGGTCAGGCACCTGCTGCGGCTGGGACAGCTGACGAGCGCGCTGGCCGCGCTGCCGCTGCTGGTGCTCGGCGCGCACCTGGACGCGCCGTGGCTGATCGCGGGCGCGTTCGTGGCGGGGCTGGGCTCCTCCGTCACCGCTGTCAGCTGGGACACCTCCCTGCAGGAGCACGTTCCCGCACAGGTGCTGTCGCGGGTCGCCTCCTACGACGACCTGCTGTCCTACCTCGCGGTCCCGGTCGGCCAGTTGTCCGTCGGCCCGCTGGCCCAGGCGTTCGGCGGCTTCCGGGTGGTCGCGGTCGCCGGTGTGCTGTCCGCCGCCGCGGCCGTGCTCCCGCTGGCCTCCACCGCCGTGCGCCGACTGCCCCGCGCCCGGCCCGACCGCGCCGAACCGGCCGCGCCCGCAACGGTTCCCGGCACGACGTGACCGGCCCACGCACGTGAACAGTCCACACGCGTGACGACAGCACACACCCCGACCGCACCCGACCGGCTACCGCAGGCTCCGCACGTCCAGATGTCTCAGCACCCGGTCCACGATCTCCGGGTCCGCGCCGGGCTCGCTACGGGCGGACAGCACCTCGTGGCGGGCGGCCGACATCATCTCCCGCTGGATCCGCTGCACGGTCTTCATCCGCTCGGCTCGCTGCAGATACGCGGCGTGCCGCTCCTCGTCGACCATGTCGGGGCTGATCCGGGCACCGATCTCGAACGCGCCGCGCGCCATCCGTTCGGCGAGGTCCTCGGGCAGTTCCTCGACCTCCTGGATCTCCTTGAGCCGGTGTCTGGCGGCCTTGGCCGCCCGGATCGCCAGGGTCCGTTCCAGCTCGCGCTCGGCGTTCGTGTCCGACCGGACACCGAGCTTCTGCACCAGCCAGGGCAGCGTCAGCCCCTGGCAGACCAGGGTGGCCATGACCACGGCGAAGGCGATGAAGACCACCTCGCTGCGCCCCGGGAATGGCTCCCCGTTGTCCTTCGTCAGCGGGATGGCGAGCGCCAGGGCGACGGAGGCCACCCCGCGCATGCCCGCCCACCACATGACGACGGTCTCACGCCAACTGGTGGGGATCTCCTCGTCGTAGTCCCGCATGGAGTGCAGCCGCTTCGCCAGCCAGGTGGCGGGCAGCAGCCACACCAGCCGTACGGCGAGGACCACCCCGACGATCGCCGCGCCCCAGCCGAACATCTGCCCCACATGACCGCTGGCCGTGCCGAACACGACGTGCAGTTCGAGTCCGATGAGCCCGAACGTCACCCCGGTCACCAGGGTGTCGACGATCTCCCAGAAGGCGTTCCCCTCCAGACGGCCGCGTACGTCGTCGGCGTCGGCGGTGTGCTCGGCGAGGAAGAGCGCGGACGTCAGCACCGCGAGCACCCCGGACCCCAGCAGCTCTTCGGCCAGGACATAGCTGAGGAAGGGCACCAGCAGCGTCAGCCCGATCTGCAGGGTGGTGTCCCCCAGCAGCCCCATGAGCTTGTTGGTGAGCCAGCCGAGCGCAAGACCCACCACCACCGCCACGACCGCGGAGAGCACCAACTGCCCTGCGGCGACCGGCCAGGAGAACGTCCCGGTGAGGGCCGCCGCGATCGCCACGTGGTAGAGGACGATCGCCGTCACGTCGTTGAACAGCCCCTCGCCCTCCAGGATCGAGACCAGTCGCCGCGGCAGCCCGAGCGCGCCCGCGACCGCGGTGGCCGCCACCGGGTCGGGCGGCGCCACCAGCGCGCCCAGCGCGACGGCGGCGGCGATCGGCAGACCGGGCACGATCGCACTCGCGACGGCGGCCACCGCGGCTGTCGTCACGAACACCAGTGCCACGGCGAGCAGCAGGATCGGCCGGAAGTTCGCGGTGAACTGCCGCCAGGACGTGCGCTGTACGGCCGCGTACAGCAACGGTGGCAGCACCAGCGGCAGGATGAGACCGGAGGGGATGTCGACATTCGGTACGAACGGGAGCAGCGCCAGACAGACCCCGCCGAGCGTCATCAGCACGGGGGCGGGCAGCCCGAGCCGCTCCCCGATCGGCACCGAGACCACCGCCCCGATCAACAACGCGAGCAGCAGTGCCAATTGGTCCACAGGGGTGCCCTCCGGGCTGTCCAAGACCGACCGGCACATGGGGGGCGGTCGGTCGAAACCTTGACGATCAATGACTCAAGCGTGCCATGCAATTGGCGTGTATCGACTCAATAGCCCCACGCTATCGGGCTTCCCTTTCCCCTCGATGACCTTTTCATCCGATGTTTGTGGTGCGCGAGGTCTTCCCGTCCGCTCCGAGCGAGGGCACTATGCGGGGTGCATGGATTCAGGGACGAGAACTGTCGACACATACCTGACTGGAGTTCATATGCCCTCCGCGCACCAACCGCCGTCCAGGAGAAGGGTTCTGGGCACCGCAGCGGCCGGCGCGGGCGCGCTGTTGACCCTGGGCGCCGCCCCGCACGCGTACGCCTCCACCGCACCGACGCACCACCGGGGCAGACGACTGCCCTTCCTGCTCGACATGGTTCAGGCCAACCCGGGCGAGCCGATGACCGAGTCCCGCTACACCGACCCGCGCACGCTCGCCGCGTACGACTACGACGGCCAGGTCATCAACGAGTTCCGGCCGCCGCACACCGGCGTCACCTTCGACACCGTCGACGATCGGATCTTTCCGGCGGGTTCGGACGCCCGCGCCTGGGTGGAGGAGAACGCCCGGGGCATCGACGCACACATCAGCCGCGCGCACGCGGCCGGCATCGACTCGTACTTCTTCACCGACATCATCGTGCTGCCCGAGCGGCTGGTGGAGCTGTACGGCGACGAGGTGCTCGACGACCAGGGCCGGATCAGTCTGCACCGCCCGCGCACCCTGGAGATCCACCGGCTGATGCTCCGTGAGGTCTTCGCCCGCTTCCCCGGGATCGACGGCCTGGTGATCCGCACCGGCGAGACGTATCTGCAGAACGTGCCGTTCCACACCGGCAACAACCCGATCACCGAGGGGCAGGCCAGCCACCTCCTGCTGATCGACCTGTTGCGTGAGGAGGTGTGCGTACGCGCCGGGAAGCGGCTCTTCTACCGCACCTGGTCCACCGGCGGCGACCCGCTCACCAACGACCCGGACTACTACCGCACCGTCACCGGCGCCGTCGAGCCGCACCAGAACCTGCTCTTCTCGGTCAAGCACACGGCCACCGACTTCTGGCGGACCGTCGCCTTCAACCCGACGCTCGGCGTCGGGACGCACCGGCAGATCGTCGAGGTGGAGTGCGCCCGCGAGTACGAGGCGAAGGGCGCCTGCCCGGACTACATCGGTGACGGAGTGATCAACGGCTTCGAGGAGTACGCGGGACGGCCGGGCCCCCAGGGGCTCGCGGCCCTCGCCGAGAACCCGCTGCTCGCCGGTGTGTGGACCTGGTCGCGCGGCGGCGGCTGGCGCGGCCCGTACATCTCCAACGAGCTGTGGTGCGACCTCAACATGTGGGTCATGGCCCGCTGGACACGGAACACCGGCCTCGGCGAGGCGGGCGCCTTCCGCGCGTACGCCCACCGCGCCGGGCTCTCCGGCAACGCCGTCGAGCGCTTCCACCGGCTGGCGCTGCTCTCGGCGGCGGGCACCCTGCGCGGCCACTACAGCGCGCTCGTCCCGACCCCGGTCACGAGGACGACCTGGACCCGCGACCAGTTCCTCGGCGGCTCCGACAAGGATCTGGCGGGCGACTACCGGGCGATCGTCGCCGCGGGCCGGGTCGAGGAGGTACTGGCCGAGAAGGAACAGGCGGCCCGTATCTGGCAGGAGATCAGCGCGCTCTCCGACCGGCTGCCGCTGCGCGACCACGACGACCGCGACTACCTGCGCGTCTCGTCCCGCTACGGCCTGCACCTCTACTCGGTCATCCACCACGGCTGGCAGGTGATGCTGCGCGGTTACGCGGGCGAGCGGAGCAGCCTGATGGCCCGGCACCTGCGGGCGTACGACGACGCCTGGACCTCCTGGCAGCGGCTCGCGACGAGCCGGCCGTCCTGCGCCACGCTCTACCAGCCCCTGGGCTTCGGCCAGAAGGATGCCGACGGGGTGTACGACGCGGACCCCGACCACGGGATGGGCCCGTCCGTCGATGCCTGCCGCAAGCTGCTCGCCGCATGAAGCGCCGCACGCGGAACGCCCTCCCGGCACCTCCCACGACCGGCACCTCCCACGACCGGCGCCACTCACGACCGGCGCCACTCACGACCGGCGCCACTCACGACCGGCACCTCCCACGACCGGCGCCACTCACGACCGGCACCTCCCACGACCGGCGCCACTCACGACCCGCGCCACCGACCGCCCGGCCCCATCTGGAACAGGAGCTACCAAGGTGACTGAATTCTCCCGGAGACGTTTCGTCGGTACGGCGGCCGGCACCAGCGCCGCGCTCTGGCTGGCGGGTTCCCGTACCGCCTGGGCGGCCGCCGCCCGGGGCAGCGGGCACGGAGCCGACGCGTACGAGGAGTCGGTCCGCGCCGCGGCCATGAAGTGGCGGCGGCTTCCGACGGGCTGGCAGGACGCCCCGTTCCTCGCCAACGGCTACTTCGGCGCCCAGCTCTACCGGGGTGCGACGGCGAACACCCTGAAGGTGATGCTCAGCCACTCCGAGGTCCAGGACCAGCGCGGCCAGTGGCGCGGCGGGACGGGGTACTCGCGGCTGCCCATCGGGTACTTCACGCTCACCCTGGCCGGGGAGATCACCGCGGTCGACTGGACGCTCGACCCCTACGACGCGGAGCTGCACGGCACCCTCACCACCACCCGCGGCTCCCTCGCCTTCTCCGCACTCGTCCAGAACGACACGGGCGCCCTGCTGATCTCGACCCGGCCGAGCGCGGGCGAGGAGGCCGCCGCCTGGAGCTTCCAGTGGCTGCAGGCGTCCTCCACCCGCACCAGCGGCAAGCCCGACGACTACACCCCCAACCCGGACCCCCGGGTCGGTGACGGCTTCGTGGAGCAGCCGCTGCTCGCGGGCGGCGGCTGGACCACCGCCTGGCGTGAGCAACGCGAGGGAACCGGGAGACTGTTGGCCGCGCACCTGGTGTACCGCTTCCCCGGGGACGTGTCGCGGGCGACCGCGGACGCCGTACGGGCGGTGGACCGGACCCTCGCCACCGGGCCCGACCGGCTGATCGCCCGGCACCGCGCGTGGTGGCACGCGTACTACCGGCGCAGTTTCCTCTCCGTACCGGACAAGCGGCTCCAGTCCTTCTACGTCATCCAGCTCTACAAGCTGGCGTCGTCGACCCGCGCCGAAGGTCCGACGATCTCCGAGTGGGGGCCGTGGTTCCCCGAGGTCGGCAACAACTGGACCGCGGTGTGGTGGAACCTCAACGTGCAGATCGGCATGGCCCCGATCCACGGCACCAACCATCCCGAGCTGGACTCGGTGACGAACGCCTTCCGGCGTTTCGAGAAGAACCTCCCGATGTCCGTCCCCGCCGCCTACCGCGACGGCCGGAGCTACGCGCTGGGCCACCCCTCCGACTGGCAGCTGCGCGCGGGCGACACCTACGACGTCGGGGCGCCGGGCTCGGACCACATCTCCGACAACTTCGGCAATCTCACCTGGGCGCTGCACAACGTCTGGCAGTCGTACCGTCATTCGATGGATCTGCGGATCCTGCGCGACGTCGTGTACCCGATCCTCGCGAAGGCGATCAACTTCTACGCCCACTTCCTCCACGAGGGAGGCGACGGCAAGCTGCACCTGCTGACCACCCGCTCCCCCGAGTACGCGAACGCCGCCGACTGCACGTACGACCTCTCACTGATCCGCTGGGGCGCCCGGACCCTCCTCGACTCCGCCCGGCTGCTGCGCGTCGACGACCCGCGGGCCGGGCAGTGGCGGGACATCGTGGCGCGGCTGACCCCGTACGCCGAGGACCCGGTGGACGGAGTCATGATCGGCAAGGACGTCCCGCTGGCGGACTCGCACCGCCACCACTCGCACCTGCTCTGGATCTACCCGCTGCGCGAGCGGAACTGGGACCGGCCGGAGGACCGCGAGGTGATGCGCCGGTCCATGAACCACTGGTCCGGCATGCAGAGCGCCTGGCACGGCTACAGCTACGCCAACCTGTCGTCCATGTACTCGGTGACGGGCGAACCGGAGAAGGCCCTCGACCAGCTGACCTACTTCTTCACCGACCGGAACGTCGTCGCGGACTGCGAACTGACGGCCAACACGATGTACCGCGAGGGCAGCAACCTCGCGCTCGAAACCCCGCTGGCCGCCGTCCAGTCGATGCTGGACATGGCGGTGCAGGGCAATGACGGTGTGCTGAAGGTCTTCCCTTCGGTGTCCGACCGCTGGGCGGACGCGTCGATCGCCTCGCTGCGCACCCAGGGCGCGTTCCTCGTCGACGCGGACCGGTCGGCCGGTGCCACCCGGTGGATACGGATCCGGAGCGAGGCGGGCGAGCCGCTGACCCTGGAGCACGGGATCGCGGGCGCGGTGGACGTACGGAACGAGCACGGCCGCGCGCTGTCCTGGCGGGAGAGCGGGCCGGGCCGGATCTCCGTACGCCTGGAGCGCGGCGCGACCGCCGTGATCACACCCCGCGGGAAGCAGGCGGGGCGCGGCCCCCGGGACGTACCGGCGAACGGTACGGCAGTTCCGTGGGGGCTTCCGCTCTGAGCGAGGTGATGTGACGGAGGGTCAGGGGGCGGCCAGGGCGTAACTGGTCGCCACCTTCGCGCCGTTGAGGTACGCGGTGGCCGCACCCTTGACTCCGTCGGAGCGGTAGACGCCCCACTTGTCGGTGACCCAGTCGCCGCGCAGCGTCGCACCTCTGAAGGCCGAACCGCCGTTCACCTTCTGCTGCTTGCCGTCGTACCAGAACCGCACCGCACCCTTGGAAGGTGACGCGGAGACCGTGATCCCGACGACGAACGAGTGCCACTGGCCGGTCCGCAGCGGGGCGTGCCAGAGCTGAGTGGTCTTCAGGTCCGGGTCGCAGTACTCCAGATCGACGGTGCCGTCGCCCCGTGCCCGCAGTGAGAGGGGCGGGGTGGCGGCGCCGGTTCCGTAGTCCTTGAGCTGCCAGAGCACGACCCAGTCGGCGGGGGTGGTGGGCAGTGGCCCCCACATCGACCGCCAGCCCACGTACACGGTGTCGCCCTCGGTGAAGCGCAGCGCCTTCCCGTCGGGGGTCCGGTGGCCGCGGGTCTCGACCCGGACGCGGTCGGTGTCGGAGATCTTCTGCCCGGAGGTGGTGAGGCGGTAGGTACTGCCGTACCTGCCCCGGGGATCGGCGACGACGGAGACCGCGCCCGGCTTGGTCTCGGTGCCCTCGAAGACGGTGGTCCCCCTGGCCGGGTCGGCCCGCCAGAGCGGGGCCGCGGTGTGCGGGGTCCGGGCGGCGAAAGCGGTCGGCGTCTCCTGCCCGGCGGATGCGTGCCACATTCCGGCGAGCGTGAGCGCGGCGGCTGCGGCGACGGCGGAGACCATGGCCATGACAGGGCGGTTCCTGCGGTGCTTCATGCCGAACTCCGTGAGGGAAGGACGGTGGCGGTGCGGAAAAAGCTAGAGGGGTTCCCTGCAGGCCGTCAATACCAACAGGAAACTTTCCTAACCGTCCGTGTCCGTCAGCACGCCCCGCCCGCCCTCCGAGGAGCGCGGAGGGGCGTTCAGATCGCCCGGCGCATCGCCCGGTGCTCGATGTCCGCGTCCAGGAATTCGGGGCCGTACGCCTCGTACCCGAGCCGTTCGTAGAACCCCAGCGCGTGGGTCTGCGCATGCAGATCGACCGCGCTCAGGCCGCGGTCGCGCGCCGTGTCCTCGATGGCCCGCACCAGCGCGGCGCCGACCCCCCTGCCGCGCGCCACGGGGGTCACGGCCAGCCGCCCGAGGGAGCCCACCGCTTCGCCCGAAGCGGGATCCGGCAGCAGCAACCGGCCGGTGCCCAGCGGTCCTTCCGCGTCAACGGCCAGCACATGCACCGCCGTCGCGTCGTGCGCGTCGTACTCGATCGCGGCAGACACACCCTGCTCCACGACGAAGACTCCGTTGCGGACCGCGAAGCACGCTTCCAGTTCGTCCGGGGTGCCGACGACCCGCACCTCGTACCCGCGGGTCATCGTTACTCGCTCTCCGCCCGGATCGCGTCCAGCGCGTGCTGCAGATCCGCCGGGTACGCGCTCTCGAACTCGACCCACCGGCCGTCGGACGGGTGCTCGAAGCCCAGCCGCATCGCGTGCAGCCACTGCCGGGTCAGGCCGAGCCGCTTCGCCATCGTCGGGTCGGCACCGTAGGTCAGGTCGCCCACGCAGGGGTGCCGGTGGGCGGACATGTGCACCCGGATCTGGTGCGTACGCCCGGTCTCCAGCTTGATGTCCAGCAGCGAGGCCGCACGGAACGCCTCGATCAGGTCGTAGTGCGTGACGGACGGCTTGCCCTCGGCCGTCACGGCCCACTTGTAGTCGTGCTGCGGGTGACGCCCGATGGGGGCGTCGATCGTCCCGCTCATCGGGTCGGGGTGGCCCTGCACCAGCGCGTGGTAACGCTTGTCGACCGTGCGCTCACGGAACTGCTGCTTGAGCAGGGTGTACGCCCGCTCCGACTTGGCGACGACCATCAGCCCGGACGTACCGACGTCCAGCCGGTGCACGATGCCCTGGCGCTCGGCGGCACCCGAGGTGGAGATCCGGTACCCGGCGGCGGCGAGGCCACCGATGACGGTCGTCCCGGTCCAGCCGGGGCTCGGGTGGGCCGCGACGCCGACGGGCTTCACGATCACCACGATGTCGTCGTCGTCATGGACGATCTCCATGCCCTCGACGGGCTCGGCGACGATCTGCACCGGAGCGGCGGCCTGCGGCATCTCGACCTCCAGCCACGCACCGCCCCGGACCCGATCGGACTTCCCGACCACTGACCCGTCGACCTGCACCTTTCCCGCAGCGGCGAGGTCGGCCGCCTTGGTACGGGAAAACCCGAACATACGGGAGATGGCGGCGTCTACGCGCTCGCCCTCAAGGCCATCGGGAACGGGCAGGGTGCGGATCTCGGGAACTGTACTCACTCGTCGAGTATGCCTTGCCCGGAGGAGCCGCCGGTCCGGCGGAGGGTCCGGGCGGCCCCGCTCAGTCCTTGTGGACCGTCCCGTCGGGGTCGAGTCCCTTGAAGGAGAGCAGCACGATCAGGACGCCGCCGCAGCAGATCGCGGAGTCGGCGAGGTTGAAGACCGCGAAGTGCGCGGGGGCGATGAAGTCGACGACCGCGCCCTGGAAAGCACTGGGCGAGCGGAAGACGCGGTCGGTCAGATTGCCCAGCGCACCGCCGAGCAGCAGACCGAGCGCGACGGCCCAGGGCAGGCTGTAGAGCTTGCGGGCGAGCCGGACGATCACCACGATCACGGACGCCGCGACCACGGTGAAGATCACGGTGTAGGCCGATCCGACCCCCCAGGCCGCGCCCGCGTTCCGGATCGCCTCGAACTGGAGCAGATCGCCGACGACCTTGACGGGCGCGTGGTGCTCCAGCTTGGCGACCACGATCATCTTGCTCACGAGGTCGAGCAGATAGGCGAAGACGGCCACGGCCAGCAGCACCGTGAGCCGGCGTTTACCCCTGGGCGGCGCGGCAGGCGACGCCCCCGCCGCGGAGGCCGACTCCTCCGCCGGCGGTTCCTCCGCGGACTTCTCCTCCGCGGACGGCTTCCCGGCGGACACGGGTTCGGTGGAGCGCTCCTCGGTGGAGTGCTCCCCGGCCCCCGCGGCCTTGGGAATGTCCGGCGTACCGATGATGCGCTCCGCCTCTGCCACGTGATTCCCTCGCCCTAGTACCTGACTGAGACGAGGGTACGACACACGGGTACCGAAGCCCTCAGTACCTGCGCTCCTGTTTCTGCTTGCACTCCATGCAGAGGGTGGCCCGCGGGAACGCCTGCATCCGCGCCTTCCCGATCGGATTGCCGCAGTTCTCGCAGAGCCCGTAGGTGCCGGCGTCCAGCCGCTCCAGCGCGCGCTCGGTCTGTTCCAGCATCTCCCGGGCGTTGGCCGCCAGTGCCAGTTCGCTCTCCCTGGTGATGTTCTTGGTTCCCGTGTCGGCCTGGTCGTCACCGGCTCCGTCGCCGGAATCACGCATCAGCCCGGCGAGTGCCGTCTCGGCCGCGGCGATCTCCGCGGCCAGCCGCAGGTCCTCGCTCTGCAGCCCGGCGCGGGCGTCCGCGACCTCGTCCGGGGTCCAGGGGTCCTCTCCGGGCCGTACGGGCAGCTCACCGGGTGCCACGGGTGCGGTGACACCGGCCTTGGGCACGGCGGAGGCCGCGGCACGCTTCCTGGCCGCCGCGCTTCCCCCCGCACTCTTCTTCGCAACCAACGTCTCGGCTCCCGTCTGTTCCGCGGCCTGGGCCGCCCCCTGGGCCGCGGCTGCGGCCTTCTTGGCCGCTGCCTCGTGGGCCGGCGCCTTCTTCGCTGCCGTCTTCTTGGCCGCGGTCTTCTTCGCTGCGGTCTTCTTTGCTGCGGTCTTCTTCGCAGGCGCCTCGTGGGCCGACGCCTTCTTGGCTGCCGCTTTCCCGGCCGCGGTCTTCTTCGCCGCCGCCTTCTTCGCGGTGGTGTTCCCGGCGACGGTTCCGTCCGCGGCGGCGCTCTGCTCGCCCGCCGCTTCCTCGGCCGTCGCGCCGGTGGATTCTGCGGACGCCGATCTCGATTCGGCGGTCTTCTTCGCCACCATGGCCGCGGCCCCTTCACATTTTGTGATCTTGCTCGCGAATCTGCTGGGACGATAAGTCGACCCCAGCCCCGCGGCAACGGGGCACGCCGCCGATTCAGCCCTCCTCACGTCCGTGCCAAGCCGAGCCTCCATGCGTTGTGCCCAGCTCCCCGCCCGGTAATCCGCCACCTGGGCCTCCCCGGCATTCCCGGGGGGCGCGTATGGCCATTCGGGTCAGCGGAGCGTGCCGGAGCGCGCGCCCGGAAAACGGTCCGACATCCCGGGAACGGCCCCGTACACTGGCCCCAGCGGAAGGCATGGATGGGACGAGTAGCGTCGCAGGCGGCCACGAGCGATCCGGGGACGGTGCGAGCCCGGAGGCAGGCACGACGTGAAGATCACCCCGGAGCCGTCGGAAGAAAGCCCAGCGGGCGAGTAGAACCGGCTACGCGACCCCAATGAGGGGGCCACGGGCACACACCCGGGGCCAAGGAGGGTGGTACCGCGGGAGCGACTGGGCTCTCGTCCCTCCGACGGAGAGAGAAACGTCCGTTGGAGGAGTTCCGTCCATGACAGCGCCGCAGTACCGCCAGGTACCCGCCCAGGTCGACCTGCCCGCCCTCGAACACGCCGTGCTCGACTTCTGGCGCGAGGCCCAGGTCTTCTCGAAGAGCCTCGAACAGTCCGAGGGCCGCCCCGAGTGGGTCTTCTACGAGGGCCCGCCCACCGCGAACGGCATGCCGGGCGCCCACCACATCGAGGCGCGTGTCTTCAAGGACGTCTTCCCGCGCTTCCGCACGATGCAGGGCTACCACGTCCCCCGCAAGGCCGGCTGGGACTGTCACGGCCTGCCCGTCGAGCTCGCGGTCGAGAAGGAGCTCGGGTTCAACGGCAAGCAGGACATCGAGGCGTACGGCATCGCCGAGTTCAACGCCAAGTGCCGTGCCTCGGTGACCCGGCACACCGACGCCTTCACCGAGCTGACGACCCGGATGGGCTACTGGGTCGACCTCGACAACGCCTACCGGACGATGGACCCCAGCTACGTCGAGAGCGTCTGGTGGTCGCTGAAGGAGATCTTCGGCAAGGGCCTGCTGGTCCAGGACCACCGCGTCGCCCCCTGGTGCCCGCGCTGCGGTACCGGCCTCTCGGACCACGAGCTGGCACAGGGGTACGAGACGGTCGTCGACCCCTCCGTGTTCGTACGCTTCCCGCTGACCGGCGGCCCGCTGGCCGGCGAGGCCGCACTCCTGGTCTGGACGACCACCCCGTGGACGCTGGTCTCCAACACGGCCGTCGCCGTCCACCCCGATGTCCGCTACGTCGTCGCCACCGACGGCAACGAGCAGCTCGTCGTCGCGGAGCCGCTCCTGGAGAAAGCCCTAGGCGAGGGCTGGGAGGCCACCGGCCAGAGCTTCACGGGTGCGGAGATGGAGCGCTGGACGTACCAGCGCCCGTTCTCACTCCTGGAGTTCCCCGCCGAGGCCCACTACGTGGTCAACGCCGAGTACGTCACCACGGACGACGGCACCGGCCTCGTCCACCAGTCCCCCGCCTTCGGTGAGGACGACCTCAAGGTCTGCCGTTCCTACGGCCTGCCCGTCGTCAACCCGGTCCGCCCCGACGGAACGTTCGAGGAGGACGTGCCGCTCGTCGGCGGCATCTTCTTCAAGAAGGCCGACGAACTCCTGGTCGCCGATCTCCAGGAACGCGGGGCGCTCTTCCGGCACGTCCCGTACGAGCACAGCTACCCGCACTGCTGGCGCTGCCACACCGCGCTGCTCTACTACGCGCAGCCCTCCTGGTACATCAGGACCACCGCGGTCAAGGACGCGATGCTGCGGGAGAACGAGAAGACCAACTGGTTCCCCGACTCGGTCAAGCAGGGCCGTTTCGGCGACTGGCTGAACAACAACGTCGACTGGGCGCTCTCCCGCAACCGCTACTGGGGCACCCCGCTGCCGATCTGGCGCTGCGAGGACAACCACCTCACCGTCATCGGCTCGCGCGCCGAGCTGACCGACCTGACCGGCACCGACCAGTCGGAACTCGACCCGCACCGCCCGTACATCGACGAGGTCACGTTCCCCTGCCCGCAGTGCGCGAAGACGGCGACCCGGGTCCCCGAGGTCATCGACGCCTGGTACGACTCCGGTTCGATGCCGTTCGCCCAGTACGGGTACCCGTACCGGAACAAGGAGCTCTTCGAGCGGCGCTACCCGGCGCAGTTCATCTCCGAGGCCATCGACCAGACGCGCGGCTGGTTCTACACGCTGATGGCGGTCGGCACCCTGGTCTTCGACAAGTCGAGTTACGAGAACGTCGTCTGCCTGGGCCACATCCTCGCCGAGGACGGCCGGAAGATGTCCAAGCACCTGGGCAACATCCTCCAGCCCATCCCGCTCATGGACCAGCACGGGGCGGACGCGGTGCGCTGGTTCATGGCAGCCGGCGGCTCCCCGTGGGCGGCCCGCCGGGTCGGACACGGCACGATCCAGGAAGTGGTCCGCAAGACGCTCCTCACGTACTGGAACACGGTGGCTTTCCAGGCGCTGTACGCCCGTACGTCCAACTGGGCCCCGTCGGCCGCCGATCCGGCGCCCGAGGACCGCACGGTGCTGGACCGCTGGCTGCTGAGCGAGCTCAACGCGCTGACGGACCAGGTCACCCAGGCCCTGGACGCGTACGACACGCAGCGGGCCGGCAAGCTGCTCTCCGCCTTCGTGGACGACCTGTCCAACTGGTACGTACGCCGCTCCCGCCGCCGCTTCTGGCAGGGCGACGCGGCGGCGCTGCGCACGCTGCACGACGTGATCGAGACGGTGACCCGGCTGATGGCCCCGCTCACCCCCTTCATCACCGAGCGGGTCTGGCAGGACATGGTGGCTCCGGTGACCCCGGACGCCCCCGAGTCGGTGCACCTCTCCACCTGGCCGAAGGCGGACCTCGCCGCGATCGACCCGACGCTCTCCCAGCAGATGGCGCTGGTCCGACGGCTGGTCGAACTGGGCCGTGCGACGCGTGCCGAGTCGGGCGTCAAGACCCGGCAGCCGCTCTCCCGCGCCCTGGTGGCGGCCTCGGGCTTCGAGGCGCTGTCCGCCGAACTCCGCGCCCAGATCACCGAGGAGCTGAACGTCTCCTCGCTGGCCTCCCTCTCCGAGGTCGGCGGCTCCCTGGTGGACACCACGGCCAAGGCCAACTTCCGTGCGCTGGGCAAGCGTTTCGGCAAGGGCGTGCAGGCGGTGGCCAAGGCGGTCGCCGAGGCGGACGCGGCAGCGCTCTCGCTGGCACTGCGCGCGGGTACGGCGTCGGTGACGGTGGACGGCGAAGAGGTCACGCTCTCCCCGGACGAGGTGATCATCACCGAAACGCCGCGCGAGGGCTGGTCGGTGGCGTCCGACTCGGGCGCGACGGTGGCCCTGGACCTGGAGATCACACCGGAGCTGCGCCGGGCAGGACTGGCCCGTGACGCGATCCGGCTGATCCAGGAGGCCCGCAAGAACAGCGGCCTGGACGTGGCGGACCGTATCGCCGTCCGCTGGAGGGCCACCGACCCCGCGACCACCGAGGCGCTGGCCGAGCACGCGGAACTCATCGCGGACGAGGTGCTCGCGCTGGACTACGCGGAGGGCGAAGGAGACACCGCGTACGGGGCGGAGTTCACGGACGAAGGGCTTTCGCTCACGTTCCGGCTCCACAAGACGCAGGCATAACGACTCGGGGCGCGGTGGGGAGCCTGCTCCCTGCCGCGCCCCGAGCCGTAACCCGCAGCACAGAAAGGTCCGGCCTGGATCACCCCGGCCGGACCTTTCCCGTTCCCCCCTCCCGTCCCCCTCCCAAGTCCCCTTCGCGTCCTGCCTCTCGGGGTCCCGCCCGCACAAACGGGCCGGGCCCCGGGGAGATCCCCGGGGCCCGGCCCTCAGTCTGCCGACTGCGCTGCGCTCGACGCGCCCGCCGTCAGTTGTCGTCCTCGTCGATCAGGAAGCCGCGCATCGGCGAAGGCGCCTGCTGCATCGGCTGCGGAGCCTGCGGCCTCACCGGTGCCATCGGCTGTGTCATCGCCGGGGACATCTGCTGCTGGCCGCCGTACGACGGTGCTCCCATCGACGACTGGCCACCCATGGACGGGTTGCCACCCATCGCGTGCTGGGTGTGCCCCATCGCGCCCGCACCGGCCGGAGCCATCGAGGGCGACGGCGGCAGCGAAGCAGCGGCCGGGGACCGCGGCGGCGCCAACGAGTCGTCGGCCTGCGTCTCCAGCTGACGGAGCTGGCTCTCCAGGTACGACTTCAGCCGTGTCCGGTACTCACGCTCGAAGCCGCGCAGATCCTCGACCTTGCGCTCCAGCGTGGCGCGGGCGGACTCCAGCGAGCCCATCGCGACGCGGTGCTTCTCCTGTGCGTCCCGCTCCAGCGCGTCGGCCTTGGCACGGGCGTCCCGCTCCAGACCCTCGGCGCGGCTGCGCGCCTCGCCGACGATCTTGTTGGCCTCGGAACGGGCCTCCGCGATCGCCTGGTCGGCGGTCTGCTGTGCGAGCGAGAGAACACGGGCGGCGCTGTCGCCACCGGGGCCCTGCTGCTGCATCTGCGGGGGACCACCGTGGCCGCCCATCGGGCCGGGCCCCTGACCGAGCTGGCCCTGACCGCCCATGGGGCCCTGTCCGAGCTGACCCTGACCGAGCTGACCCTGGCCCATCGGACCCTGACCCATGGGGCCCTGACCCATCGGGCCGGGACCCTGACCGAGCTGCCCCTGACCGAGCTGACCCTGGCCCATGGGGCCCTGGCCGAGCTGGCCCTGACCGCCCATCGGGCCCTGCCCCATCGGGCCGGGACCGTGCTGGCCCTGCGGACCGGGGCCGTGCTGACCCTGCGGGCCGGGACCGTGCTGGCCCTGGGGACCAGGGCCGTGACCGCCAGGTCCTGCAGGCAGCTGGGGCTGACCGCCCGGCAGTTGGGGCGGACCCATCTGCGGCTGCTGCTGGACCTGCGGCGGGCCAGATATGGCGGCGGGCACAGGTGCGTTCGGACCGCCCCGACCGTCCTGCGGCTCGGGCTTGCGCATGCCCTGCTGCTGGTTCTGTGCGGCGGCACGTGTGGCAGCCGCGAGCTTGGCGCGCAGATCCTCGTTCTCGCGGAGCAATCGCGTCAGTTCGGCTTCGACCTCGTCGAGGAAGGCATCGACCTCGTCCTCGTCATAGCCTTCTCGGAGGCGGACGGTCGTGAACTGCTTGTTCCGCACGTCCTCGGGGGTCAGCGGCATCTCTTCTTCACCTCTACGTAGTCGTCGGCAGTCGGCAGGACCGAATCGTTCACACCCGGCTCACAATGCTGATCAGGATGTAGACGATGATCATCAGAACGAAGAAGGACAGGTCGAGTGCCACGCCCCCGAGACGCAGCGGCGGAATGAACCGCCGCAGAAGCTTGAGCGGTGGATCGGTGACAGTGTAAGTGGCCTCCAGAACGACCACCATCGCCTTGCCAGGTTGCCATGAACGGGCGAACTGGAAGACGTAGTCCATGACAAGCCGGAAGATCAACACGATGAGGAAACACATCAGCGCGATGTAGACCACATCCAATGCGATGCCCATCTAGCGCTTCCCTCTCCCCTGATGCTCTCGTTCTTCCGGCCTTCCGGCCGGGGTTGTCCCGGTGTCTCGTCTCAGCTCTGGTTGAAGAAACCGCCCTCTGCGATACGGGCCTTGTCCTCCGCCGTGACATCGACGTTAGCAGGCGACAACAGGAACACCTTCTGCGTCACCCGCTCAATGCTGCCATGCAGACCGAAGACGAGCCCTGCGGCAAAGTCGACAAGTCGCTTCGCATCCGTGTCGTCCATCTCCGTCAGATTCATGATCACCGGAGTGCCTTCGCGGAAGTGTTCCCCGATGGTACGGGCCTCGTTGTAGGTCCGGGGGTGCAACGTGGTGATGCGGTAGGGCTCCCGCTCGGACACAACCTTGGGCATGATCACCGGGGCGTTCTTCTCCATACTCGGACGTTCAGGTGTGATGGACGCCACGGGGGCGATTCGGGCGGGTCGTCCGCTTTCCGCCGGAAGCGCAACTGGCTCGCGCTGGGCGGGGGGTTGCACCATTCGCACCGGTTCGTCCTGTTGGGACTGGTGCGACTGATGAGGGGGCTGGTGCCGCCGTCGGTCCCTTTCGGGCTCGGGCTCGGGCTCGAACTCGTCATCGGGGTCGAACCCCGGGCCGTCGTACCCATCGTCCTCCACGAGGCCGAGGTAGACCGCCATCTTGCGCATCGCGCCGGCCATGCTCTGAGTCCTCCGCTCTGTGGTGGATCGCCCTTGTGCCAATTTCGCAGCGTCACCAAGTGCCCGCGATCCACTGGGTCTGCCCGCCGATCGGCGGGAATGACCATATTTTCTGCTGTGGTCCGACTTGCTTCGCGACGTTACCCGAGCCGGGGACGGACACCGAGTACCGCAGTGCCGACGCGGACATGTGTCGCACCCGCCGCAACCGCCTCTTCGAGATCCGCGCTCATCCCTGCCGACACCATGGTGGCAGCAGGATGAGCCGCGCGCAGGCGGGATGAGATTTCCATCAGCCGCTCGAATGACGCCTGTTGCCGACCCGCGTACGGACCGGCCAGCGGTGCGACGGTCATCAGACCGTCGAGCCGCAACCCTGCCGCACCGGCCACCTGATCGGCCAACTCCTCGACGCCGTCCGGCGCGAGACCACCGCGCGCACCCCGCTCGCCGGACTCCGCGTCCAGTGCGACCTGGATCAGACAACCCAGCTCACGCCCGGCCCGGACCGCGGCCGTGGACAGCGCGGTGACCAGCTTGGTGCGGTCGACCGATTGCACCATATCGGCATAACTCGCCACAGAACGAACCTTGTTGGTCTGAAGTTGACCAACAAAGTGCCACTTCAATACAAGATCTGCACACTCTGCAGCCTTGGGTGCGGCGTCCTGATCGCGATTCTCGGCAACTTGACGTACGCCCAGTTCCGAGAGAAGTCGCACATCGCTCGCGGGGTAGGTCTTGGTGACCACGATCAGGGTCACTTCCTCGCGGTCGCGCCCGGCGGACGCACAGGCGGAGGAAATACGATCCTCCACCCGCGCCAGATTTGCGGCGAGTTGACACTTACGGTCCGTCATGTCCTATCAGTCCAGCCAGACATATCCGGCGAGCCGCCCAGTGGTGCGGTCGCGGCGGTAGGAGAAGTGGTCGGGAGACTCCAGGGTGCAGACCGGCGACTGCTGCCGGTCCACGACGCCGAGCGCCTCCAGTTGGGCAAGCACTCCGGCGGTGACATCCACCGACGGGGTGGACCAGCTCGTCTCCGACCAGGCTTCCGGAACGGACCGGGCGACGTCGGCCCGCATCTCCGCGGGGACTTCGTAGCAACGGCCGCAGACCGCCGGTCCGGTACGGGCCGCGATCCGGGCCACATCGGCACCGAGCGCGACCATCGCCTCGACGGCGGCCGGAACGACCCCGGCGACCAGGCCGGGACGGCCCGCGTGGGCCGCGGCCACGACGCCCGCGACGGGATCGGCGAGGAGTACGGGTACACAGTCCGCGGTGAGAACCGCGAGGGGCAGTCCCCGCCGGGCCGTCACCACGGCGTCGACGGCCGGAATGTCCTGATTGCTGCTGACGGTCGAACTCCACGGCCCGTCGACCACCGCCACCTCGCGCCCGTGCACCTGGTTCATCCAGACGACCCGTGCGGGGTCGAGGCCGAGCGAACGGGCGGCCAGTTCGCGGTTCCTGAGGACGGAGGCCGGGTCGTCGCCGACCGCTCCGCCGAGATTGAGCTCCTCGTACGGAACGGCGCTCACTCCGCCCCACCTGTCGGTGAAAGCGAAGTGCGCGCCGTTCGTGGACATCGCGGTGTCGTACGCGGTTATGGGACGCCGCATCACTTCAAGAAGTCCGGGACATCCAGCTCTTCGGCCTGCGAGTCCTGGTACGGACGGGCCGGCGGGACCTGCAGCGGGGCGGACGGCGCGGCCGGAGCCTCGTGCGTACGCTCCGCCTCGGCGGGTGCCGGGGTCTCCTCCCGCTGGGTGACCGCGCCGAGACCGCCGAGCGAACGCGGGGGCTCGTTGACCCGGACCGGAGTCGGGTCCTCGCGCTTGGCGGAGCTCGAACCGATCACGTTCTCCCGGCGGGTGGGCGGCTGTCCGCCGTCGAAGCCCGCCGCGATGACCGTCACCCGTACCTCGTCACCGAGGGCGTCGTCGATGACGGCACCGAAGATGATGTTGGCCTCGGGGTGGGCGGCCTCGCTCACCAGCTGCGCGGCCTCGTTGATCTCGAAGAGACCGAGGTCCGAACCGCCGGAGATGGAGAGCAGCACCCCGCGTGCGCCGTCGATGGACGCCTCGAGGAGCGGCGAGGAGATCGCCATCTCCGCGGCGGCCACCGCGCGGTCGTCGCCGCGGGCCGAGCCGATCCCCATGAGCGCCGATCCGGCCTCGGACATCACGGACTTGACGTCCGCGAAGTCGAGGTTGATCAGGCCCGGGGTGGTGATCAGGTCGGTGATGCCCTGGACACCGGACAGCAGTACCTGGTCCGCGGACTTGAACGCGTCCAGCACGCTGACCTGGCGGTCCGAGATGGACAGCAGCCGGTCGTTGGGAATGACGATGAGGGTGTCGACCTCTTCGCGGAGTTCGGCGATGCCGTCCTCCGCCTGGTTGGCGCGGCGCCGGCCCTCAAAGGTGAAGGGGCGGGTGACCACGCCGATGGTGAGTGCGCCCAGCGAACGGGCGATGTTGGCGACGACGGGTGCGCCACCGGTGCCGGTGCCGCCGCCTTCTCCTGCGGTGACGAAGACCATGTCGGCCCCCTTCAGGACCTCCTCGATCTCCTCACGGTGGTCCTCTGCCGCCTTGCGACCGACTGCCGGGTTGGCCCCGGCGCCGAGGCCGCGGGTCAGTTCACGACCGACGTCGAGCTTGACGTCGGCGTCGCTCATCAACAGGGCCTGTGCGTCGGTGTTGATCGCGATGAACTCGACGCCCTTGAGGCCGACCTCGATCATTCGGTTGATGGCATTGACACCACCGCCGCCGACACCGATGACCTTGATGACTGCGAGGTAGTTCTGCGGTGCTGCCACGTCGAAGGCCTCTCGCCTCGAGTTACGTGTCGCCGCTGCGCGCTTGTCGCGTCGCGACGACGGATGCCGATGGGACGGTCCGAACGCCGACCCGAACCCTAACTGTGAAGTTCAGGGTTACCAGTGTGTCTGCTCCTTGGACTCTCCGAACAGGACACTAAGTCGACAAGTGGCGCACGTTCAACGAACACGCCGAACCTCCCGTTTTTCTTTTCACCCTATGTGATCAGCCGTTGCGCTGACCAACCAGGGTGCTGGCCAGCAAGGATGTACGTCAACTCCCTGACGCAGCAGGGGCGGTGGGGGCACTCACATCGAAGTGCGAGGCCTTCGGATCCGCTTTCATCAGCGCAATGAGCGTGTGCGCCTTCGCGGGGCCGAACTCGCTGCTCCCCCATGTCACCACGCGGTGCCCGGTCAGCTCCAGCGAGACGGAGTCGTACGAACGGACCCGGACGAAAAGGGTTTCCGCGGCTACAGCGGACGGAAGTTCTCCGGCCACCCGGACCGCCTCGACCCGTAGCCGGTCCGTACCGAAACGCAGATGGCTCGGTGACTGATCGGCCGTCAATTCGAGGAGCGGCACTCCCTTGGGTGCGCTGTCCACCGTGTCGAAACGGACGCCCTTCGCGTCCACTTCGGTGTACTTACCGCTCGACTTCATGAGCAGTACCGGCTTTCGCTCGGTCACTTTCAGGCTGATGGTGTGCGGCCATGAACGGGTGACGGTCACCGAGTCGATTCGCGGCAATTTATTCCGGAGTCTGTTCTCCACGGCGGTCGTATCGACGGAAATCAGCGGTGCACCGATCGGAACGGCTGCCGCCGACTCCACCTGGTCCCGGGTCAGAACGCGCACCCCGCTGGTACGAACCCGCTCGGCGCGCAGCCAGGTCGAGCCGTAGAGCGCCCAGATTCCGCCGGACACCAGCACGACAGCGACAGCGAGTACCAGGATCAGCAGTCGTCTGCCGCGCAGCCGCAGACGGCCTGGGCCGCCGGCTCCCGGGGGGCGGGTGCGGCCGGACTCCGCCGCTGGTTTGCGTCCACCGCGCTGTGCGGTCGTCGGTCCGGCCACGCTCGCTCCTTAGGGGGTCACGCCTGGCGGCGTGCGGCAATCGCCTCGTACACCAAGCCGACGAGCAGGTCGTCGGCGTCCCGGCGGCCGAATTCGGCGGCAGCGCGGGACATCTCGAACAGCCGGTGCGGGTCGGCGAGTACCGGAAGGACGTTGCCCTGGACCCACTCGGGGGTCAGCTGTGCGTCGTCCACCAGCAGGCCGCCGCCCGCGTTCACCACCGGCTGGGCATTGAGCCGCTGTTCGCCGTTGCCGATCGGCAACGGGACGTACGCGGCGGGCAGCCCGACGGCGGAGAGCTCGGCCACGGTCATCGCGCCCGCGCGGCAGAGCATCATGTCGGCCGCGGCGTACGCGAGGTCCATCCGGTCCACGTACGGTACCGGGAGGTAGGGCGGCATTCCGGGCATGTTGTCGACACGCGGCAGTTCGTTCTTCGGGCCGACCACGTGCAGGATCTGGATCCCGGAGCGCTGGAGCACCGGAGCGACCTGCTGGACCACCTCGTTGAGGCGGCGGGCGCCCTGCGAGCCGCCGGAGACCAGCAGCGTCGGCAGGTTGGGGTCGAGCCCGAAGGCGGCGCGCGCCTCCGGGCGGACCCGGGCGCGGTCGAGGGTGGCGATGGTGCGGCGCAGCGGGATGCCGATGTAGCGGGCGCCCCGGAGCTTGCTGTCCGGCGTGGAGACGGCCACCGCGGCGGCGTACCGGGAGCCGATCTTGTTGGCCAGTCCGGGCCGGGCGTTGGCCTCGTGCACGACGATCGGCACCCCGAGCCGCTTGGCCGCGAGATAGCCGGGGAGGGCCACGTAGCCGCCGAACCCGACGACGCAGTCGGCCCTTGTCCGCTCAAGGATCTGCTCGGCCGCCTTGATGGTGCCGCGCAGCCGTCCGGGGACGGTGATCAGCTCAGGCGTGGGCCTGCGGGGCAGCGGTACGGCGGGGATGAGCCCCAACTCGTAGCCCCGTTCGGGCACGAGACGGGTTTCGAGTCCGCGCTCCGTGCCGAGGGCCGTGATGCCTACGGTCGGGTCCTGCCTGCGCAGGGCATCCGCAAGGGCGAGCGCCGGCTCGATGTGGCCGGCGGTCCCCCCGCCGGCGAGTACGACATGCACCGAAATTCACCGCTCTCCGGACGGACGCTTCTTGACGCGCCGTCTCATCGACTTCCATCTCACCCCGGGCCTCCGCAAGGCCAGAGCCGTTCTCGCTGCGGGGTCCGACCGCGCGAAGGCGATCAGCAGCCCGACGGCGAACATGGTCGGCAGCAGGGCTGAGCCCCCGTAGGAGAACAGCGGGAGCGGGACACCGGCGATCGGCAGCAGACCGAGCACCGCACCGACGTTGATCACTGTCTGGACCAGAATCCAGGTGATCACACCTCCCGCTGCGTACCTCACGAAGGGGTCCTCCGTGCGTCCGGCCACGCGGATACCCGCATAGCCTAGAGCCGCGAAGAGGGCGAGTACCGACAGAGTCCCCGCGAGACCCAGCTCCTCACCCGTCACGGCGAAGATGAAGTCGGTGTGGGGTTCGGGGAGTTGACCCCATTTCTCCACACTCGCCCCCAGTCCGGATCCGAACCAGCCGCCCGAGGCCAGCGCGTAGATTCCGTGCACCGCCTGCCAGCACTGGTCGTTCGGGCCCGGGTCGGTCGCGCCGATGCAGGCGAGCCGGCCCATCCGGTTGGGACTGGTCTTGATCAGCACGAAGGCCAGGAAGGCCGCGACGCCGAGCACGGTCGCGAACATCCGGGTGGGCGCCCCCGCGAGCCAGAGCAGGCCGAAGAGGATCGCGGTGAGAATGATCGCAGTTCCCATGTCGCCGCCGAGCATGATCAGTCCGAGCAGCACGAAGGTGCCGGGAACGAGCGGCACGAGCATGTGTTTCCACTGGGTCAGCAGCTTCTTGTCCTGTTTACGGGCGAGCAGATCGGCGCCCCAGAGGATCAGGGCGAGTTTGCCGAACTCGCTCGGCTGGAGCATGAACGGGCCGCCCAGCGAGATCCAGTTCTGGTTTCCGTTGACCGACCGGCCGATCCCCGGCACCTGCACGAGCACCATCAGGAAGATGGTTCCCGCGAGGAGCGGGTACGCGAAGGCGCGGTGCAGCTTCACGGGCATCCGGGTCGCGACGAACATCAGGCCGCCGCCCAGGGCCGCGGCGAACAACTGCTTGCGGAAGAAGTACGTGCCGGGCTCGGAGAGTTCCAGAGCCTTGATCATCGAGGCTGAGTAGACCATGACAAGGCCCAGTACGATGATCAGGAAGGCGGAGCCCACGATGAGGTAGTAAGCCGTCAGAGGCCGGTCCCAGGCGCTTCTCGCCTGTTCGTACGCCCGTCGCAGCTGGCCGATCCCGCTGCTCTGCGAGCCGCGCGGCCCGGGGCCCCGCCCCGTGGCCGCGGAACGGCGGGCCGTCCCGGTGCCACCACGCCCGCCTCTGTCCTTGACCGGCATGTCTGTCCCCTCCACTCGTGCCCGGCTCCGCCGGGTCCCGGCGCGGGGCCGTACGGCCGACCAGGAGACGCCTTCCTAGCAGCTCTCGGCGGCCAACTCGCGCACCGCGTCGGCGAATGCCTCGCCGCGCTTGTTGTAGTTGGCGAACATGTCCATGGAGGCACAGGCCGGAGCCAGCAGAACCGTGTCTCCCGGCCGGGCGAGGCGCGCCGCTTCCCGGACCGCAGCCGACATCGCCCCAGTGTCGGTCCGGTCGAGGTCGACCACCGGGACTTCCGGGGCGTGTCGCGCGAGGGCTTCGGCGATCAGGGCGCGCTCGGCGCCGATGAGTACGACCCCGCGGAGCCGCTTCGCCGACCCGATGACGAGATCGTCGAAGCTCGCCCCCTTGGCGAGGCCGCCCGCGATCCAGACGATCGGGTCGTAGGCGGCCAGGGAAGCCTCGGTGGCATGGGTGTTGGTGGCCTTGGAGTCGTCGACATAGGTGACATCGGCGATCCGGGCGACCTGCTCGATACGGTGCGGGTCGGCACGGAAGTCCCGGAGCCCGTCCCGTACGGCGGTGGGCGGGACGCCGTACGCGCGGGCCAGGGCGGCTGCCGCGAGGGCGTTGGCGATGTTGTGCGGGGCGACCGTGCGAGGGCCCGGAACGTCCTCGGCGGGCCGGCCGATGTCGGTGACCTCGGCGAGCTCCTGGGCCTGCTTCTGCCGGTTCGCCACGAACGCGCGGTCCACCAGGATGCCGTCGACCACACCGAGCTGGGAGGGACCGGGGGCGCCGAGGGTGAAGCCGATGGCACGGCAGCCCTCCTCGACGTCCGCGGCGCGGACCAGTTCCTCGGTGGCCGGGTCGGCCACGTTGTAGACGCAGGCGACGCTGTTGCCCTCGTAGACCCGGCCCTTGTCTGCGGCGTACGCCTCCATGGAGCCGTGCCAGTCGAGGTGGTCGGGGGCCAGGTTGAGCACGGCGGCCGAGTGCACGCGCAGGCTGGGCGCCCAGTGCAGCTGGTAGCTGGAGAGTTCGACGGCGAGTACGTCGTACTCCTGGTCGCCGAGCACGGCGTCGAGGAGCGAGACGCCGATGTTGCCGACGGCCTCGGTGCGCAGTCCGGCCGCCCGCAGGATCGAGGCGAGCATCCGTACGGTCGTGGTCTTCCCGTTGGTACCGGTGACCGCGAGCCAGGGGGCGGCGCCCGGCCGGCGCAGCCGCCAGGCCAGTTCCACGTCGCCCCAGACCGGGACACCCGCTTCGGCCGCCGCCCGGAAGAGCGGCTTGTCGGGCCGCCAGCCCGGTGCGGTGACGACCAGTTCGGTGCCTTCGGGCAGCGTCGCCCCGTCACCGAGGCGCACCGTGACGCCCAGGGGCGTCAGTTGAGCGGCCTCGGTACGGGAGCGCTCGTCGTCGGACTCGTTGACGACGGTGACGACCGCTCCCAGACCGTGCAGGGCACGCGCCGCCGGAAGCCCGGAGACGCCCATGCCCGCGACGGTGACCCGCTTGCCCTGCCAGTTCACTTCTCGGCCGCCCAGCCCGCGTAGAAGAGTCCGAGACCGACGATCACGCACATGCCCTGGATGATCCAGAAGCGGACCACGACAAGGACTTCGGACCACCCCTTGAGTTCGAAGTGGTGCTGGAGCGGCGCCATCTTGAAGACCCGCTTGCCGGTCATCTTGAAGGAGCCGACCTGGATCACGACGGACATGGTGATCAGGACGAAGAGGCCGCCGAGGATCGCCATCAGGAACTCCGTGCGGGAGCAGATGGCCAGACCGGCGAGCGCGCCGCCGAGGGCGAGCGAACCGGTGTCGCCCATGAAGATCTTGGCGGGGGACGTGTTCCACCACAGGAAGCCGAAGCAGGCACCCATCAGGGCCGACGCGACGACCGCCAGGTCGAGCGGGTCCCGGACCGCGAAGCAGGCGCTGGGGTTGGTCAGGGTCTGCGCGTTGGCGCAGGACTCCTGGAACTGCCAGACACCGATGAAGGTGTACGCGCCGAAGACCATCACGGAGGCACCGGTCGCGAGACCGTCGAGGCCGTCGGTGAGGTTCACGCCGTTCGACATCGCCAGGATCATGAACAGCGCCCAGACGACGAAGAGCACCGGGCCGATCGACCAGCCGAAGTCCGTGACGAACGAGAGCTTGGTGGAGGCCGGGGTGTAACCGCTGGAGTCCTTGAACTGGAGTGCCAGCACCGCGAAGGCGATACCGACGATCAGCTGGCCGGCCATCTTCGCCTTGGCCCGCAGACCCAGCGAACGCTGCTTGACGATCTTGATGTAGTCGTCGAGGAAGCCGACCAGGCCCATGCCCGCCATCAGGAAGAGCACCAGCACACCCGAGAAGGTCATCGGAGCGCCGGTGATCGCCTTGGTGGCGAGGTAAGCGATGATCGTCGCCAGGATGAAGGCGATACCACCCATGGTCGGGGTACCGCGCTTGCCGTGGTGGCCGCGCGGTCCGTCGTCCCGGATGAACTGCCCGTACCCCTTGCGCGCAAGGAGCTTGATCAGCAGCGGAGTGCCGACCAGGGTCAGGAAGAGTCCGATGACTCCCGAGAAGAGAATCTGCTTCATCGGGCGGCGACCTCGCCCTCGGTACCACCGTCGAGCAGGGCTGACGCGACCTGCTCCAACCCCACCGACCTGGACGCCTTCACCAGCACGACATCTCCCTCACGCAGCTCACTGCGCAACAGGTCGACGGCCGCCTGCGCGTCGGACACGTGCACCGACTCCTCACCCCACGAACCCTCGTTATAGGCGCCCAATTGCAGCCAGGACGCTTCCCTGCCCCCGACTGCCACGAGCTTGCTCACGTTGAGCCGGACAGCCAGCCGTCCGACCGCGTCGTGCTCGGCGAGCGACTCGTCACCGAGCTCGGCCATGAGACCGAGCACCGCCCACGTGCGTCCCCCCTTGGCCTGTGCGGCCCTGCCCATGGCAGCCAGCGCACGCAGCGCAGCTCGCATGGACTCGGGGTTTGCGTTGTAGGCGTCGTTGACAACCGTCACACCGTCCGGACGCTCGGTGACCTCCATGCGCCAGCGGGACAGCGTGCCCGCCTCGGAGAGCGCCGGTGCGATCTCGTCCACGGACATGCCCAACTCATGCGCGACGGCGGCCGCGGCGAGCGCGTTCGACACGTGGTGCTCACCGTACAGGCGCAAGGTCACATCGCTGCACCCGGTGGGTGTGTGCAGCGTAAATGCGGCCTGTCCGGTGTCCGTGAGCCGGACGTTCTCTGCCCGTACGTCCGCTTCCTCCGCCTCTCCGAAGAGCAGCACGCTCGCCTTGGTACGCGAGGACATGGCCCGGACCAGCGGATCGTCCGCGTTGAGCACGGCCGTTCCGTGTTCGGGAAGCGACTCGACCATCTCGCCCTTGGCCTGGGCGATCTGCTCACGGCCGCCGAACTCGCCGATGTGGGCGGTCCCGACATTCAGTACGAGACCGGTCTTCGGCGGTACGAGGCCGGTGAGGTAGCGGATGTCGCCGATGTAGCGCGCACCCATTTCGAGGACCAGGTACCGGGTGTTCTCGTCGGCCCGCAGGGCGGTCAGCGGCAGGCCGATCTCGTTGTTGAGGTTGCCCGCCGGGTAGACCGTCGGGCCCTTGCGCTCCAGGAGTTGGGCGATCAGATCCTTCGTCGATGTCTTGCCCGCGGAGCCGGTGAGTGCGACGACTTCGGTGCCCAGGCGCTCGACGACGGTGCGGGCGAGCGCACCGAGCGCGGCGGTGACGTCGGGCACCACGATCGCCGGGACGCCGACGGGCCGGGTGGCGAGCACGACGGCGGCGCCCGCTTCGACGGCGCGCCGCGCGAAGTCGTGGCCGTCGACGCGTTCGCCGGCGAAGGCGACGAAGAGACTGCCGGGCTCTACCGCGCGGGAGTCCATGACGACAGGACCGGCGACCGTGACGGACGGATCCGGTATGTCGTGCGGCTGCCCGCCGACGATTTCGGCGATCTCGGTGAGGGAGAGGGCGATCACTTGGTCATCCCTGACTGTTGTTCTCGATTGCTGCGCGCTCGATTGCTGCGCGGAGGACCTGGCGGTCGTCGAAGGGGCGTACCACGCCGGCGATGTCCTGACCCTGCTCATGACCCTTGCCTGCGACCAGCACGGTGTCGCCGGGCCGGGCGCGGGCGACGGCCGCGGAGATGGCGGCTGCGCGGTCGGAGTCGATCAGCACGTCACCCCGCTCGTGCACCGGCACCTCGGCGGCGCCGGCGATCATCGCGGCGAGGATCGCGAGCGGGTCCTCGCCACGGGGGTTGTCGGAGGTCAGTACGGCGGTGTCGGCGAGCCGTGCGGCGGCGGCGCCCATCGGCCCGCGTTTGGTCTTGTCGCGGTCCCCGCCGCAGCCGAGCACGATGTGCAGCCTGCCTTCGGTGACCTTGCGCAGGGCGCGCAGGACCGATTCGACGGCGTCCGTCTTGTGGGCGTAGTCGACGACGGCGAGATAGGGCTGTCCGGCGTCGATCCGCTCCAGCCTGCCCGGTACACCGGGCACGGCCGCGATGCCGTCCGCCGCGGTCTGCGGGTCGGCCCCGGCGACGGTGAGGGTGACAATGGCGGCGAGGGTGTTGGCGACGTTGAAGGGGCCCGCCAGCGGCGACTTGGCGGCGATGCGCTCGCCCTTCGGGCCGACCGCGGTGAACGTGCTGGTGAACAGCGAGACTTCGACGTCCTCGGCCCGCCAGTCCGCGTCCGGGTGGCCCTCGGCGGAGAAGGTGGTGACGGGGACCGTGGCCTCGTCGACGAGGCGGCGGCCGTACTCGTCGTCGAAGTTCACCACGCCGACCCTGCTGCGCCGCGGGGTGAACAGCTGCGCCTTGGCCTGGAAGTAGTCCTCCATGCCGGAGTGGAACTCCATGTGCTCGGGGCTGAGGTTGTTGAAGACCGCCACGTCGAAGACGCAGCCGTCGACCCTGCCCAGCACCAGCGCGTGGCTGGAGACCTCCATGGCGACCGTGTCGACGCCGCGCTCGCGCATGACCGCGAAGAGCGCCTGCAGATCGGTGGCTTCGGGGGTGGTGCGCTCGGACTTGATGCGTTCGTCGCCGATCCGCATCTCGACCGTACCGATGAGACCGCTGAGGTGTCCCGCCGCGCGGATGCCGCCCTCGACGAGGTACGCGGTGGTGGTCTTGCCCGAGGTGCCGGTGATGCCGATCTGGAGCAGGTCACGGCCGGGGTGGCCGTAGATCTCGGCGGCGAGCTGACCCATCACGGCACGCGGGTCGGCGACGGCCAGGACAGGCAGCCCGGTGGCCGCCGCCCGTTCGGCGCCGGCCGGGTCCGTCAGCACCGCTGCCGCGCCCAGACCGGCTGCCTGCTCGACGAAGTCCGCTCCGTGCAGACGGGCGCCGGGCAGGGCCGCGTACAGGTCTCCGGGGCGGACCGCCCGGGAGTCGTGGGTGATGCCGGTGACCTCACCGGCGCCCGGTGACGCGATACCCAGTTGTCCTGCCAGCTCCCCCAGGGGGGTCGGTCGGACCTCTGCCGGACGGGGTGCTCCCGGATAGGTCACAAAAAGGTCCTTCTGGGTCTTTTGGTACTGATCAGCGAGTGGCACGGCGGTGAGCGTACCGGGCGCACCGGGCTCGCCGCGAAGTGAGGGTCGGGGGGTGTTTCGGTTCCCGGGATCCGGGGTGATGGTCGTCACTGATGGTTCCTGGATCACTGGTGGGGGTCGAAGGTGACCGGCAGCCCGGGGGCCTCCCGGCCGGTCGGTGGGACCTGGAGGGTCTTGAGCGCGAACTCCATGACCTTCTTGTATACGGGCCCGCAGATCGAGCCGCCGAAGTAACTGCCGCTCATCGGGTTCTGGATGGCGCAGTAGACGGTGACACGGGGTTGGTCGGCGGGAGCGAAGCCCGCGAACGAGGCGGTGTAGCCGTGGTAGCCCCCCTTCTCCGGATCCACCCGGTTGGCCGTTCCGGTCTTGCCCGCGACCCGGTATCCGGGGATCCGGGCCGAGATCCCGGTGCCCTCCTGGTCGCCGACGACCGACTCCAGCATCCTGGCGACCGTCCTGGCCGTGCTCTCGCTCACGACGCGGGTCTCCTTCGGGGCCGGTGCCGGGGTGAACTGTCCGTCGGGTCCCCTGGTACCGCTGATCAGCGAGGGCTCCACGCGTACGCCGCCGTTGCCGATGGTGGAGTACACGGACGCCGCCTGCAGGGCGTTCAGCGAGAGCCCCTGGCCGAACGGGATCGTGTACTGCTGCGACGTCGACCAGTCCTGGGGTTTGGCCAGGATCCCCGCGGTCTCACCGGGGAAGCCGACACCGCTCGGCACGCCGATGCCGAACTTGTGCAGGTACGAGTAGAGGACCTTGTTCGCCTCGGGCTGGGTCTTCCCGAGCTGTCCGGCGGCCAGGATGGTGCCGATGTTGCTGGACTTGGCCAGCACGCCGTTGAGCGTCAGCGACCAGGTCGGGTGGTCGATGTCGTCGTGGAACACCCGGTCGCCGCGGTGCAGGGTGTTGGGCACCGTCACATGGGTGCCCGGTGTCGCGACCCCCTCCTGGATGATGGCGGACATGGACATGACCTTGCTGGTGGAGCCAGGCTCGAAGGCGTCCTGGAGCGCGGCGTTGCCCAGCGCGGAGGGGTTGGCGTGGGTGAGGTCGTTGGGGTCGAAGCCGGGGGCGTTGGCCATGGCGAGGACCTGGCCGGTCCTGGTGTCCTGCACGACCACGTAGCCGCGGTCGGCCTTGGACTTCTTCACCTGGTCGGCGATCGCGCTCTGCGCGGCCCACTGGATGTCCCGGTCCAGCGTCAGCTCGACGTCCGAGCCCGCGACGGCGGGCACCTCGCTGGCCCCGGCCGTGGGCACCTGACGGCCGCCCGACTGCGCGTAGGTGATCTTGCCGTCCTTGCCCGACAGCTCCTTGTCCAGCGAGGACTCCAGACCGCCCGCGCCCTTGCCCTCGGAGTTGACCCAGCCCAGCACCCCGGCGGCGAGGTCGCCGTTCGGGTAGACCCGCTTGGTGCTCGGCTCCTGGAAGACCCCGGCGATCACATCGGCGCCCTTGCCGCCCTTGGCCTTGTCCGCGCTCGCCTTCTGCGCGAAGACGCCCTTGAGGTCCTTGATCTGGTTCCAGACCTGCGGGGTCCGGCGGCTCGCCAGCAGGACGTACCGGGTCCTGGGCGTCCTGAGCTTCTTCGCCAGCACGTCGGCGTCCTGACCGAGGATCGGCGCGAGCAGCGCGCCCGCCTGCTCCGGGGCGTCGGCCGCGTGGCTCTGCTCCGGGGTGAACATCGTCGGGTCGGCGGTGATGTCGTACGCGTCGACGCTGGCGGCCAGTGCGACGCCGCTGCGGTCGGTGATCTCGCCGCGTTCGGCGGTGAGCGTATGGCTCAGGTAGCGGTTCTTGTCGGCCTTGGCCGCGTACGCGCTGGCGTCGACGGCCTGCACCTGGAGCAGCCGTACGACGAAGACCGCCATCACCAGGGTCAGCGCGAGACCGACGAGCCGCAGCCGGGGGCGCGGACTGCCCAGCCGCAGCGTCCGGGCGGTCTTGCGCGGCGGGCGCGGGCGGCGCTGCGCCGGGCGCACGGGGCGGGCGGCCCGCGCCTGGCGTGCCGGGGGCGGAACTCGGCGGCGCGGAGGTTCCTTGGACGGCACTGCGTCACCTGCCGGGGGTCTGGGTCGGCTCTGCTGTCGTCCCCGCGGGGGCGGGTGGTGAGGGGGCTTCGAGCGCGGTGGACGACACACCGCCCGAGGGGGCCGTGTTCGTCGCGGTGGCCGAACCCGGGACCGGCACTGTCGGCGCCGACGGTGTCGCGGAGGGCTTCGGCTTCGGCGGGACCGGTGGCTGGGTGGCCTCGGCGGCGACGCCCAGGACCTTGCCGTCACGGCCGAGGAAGGCGGGGCCGCCGCCGGGCACCATGCCGAGCTCCCCGGCCCGCTTGGCCAGTGCGCCGGGTGCCGAACGGTCGTCGACGTCCCGTTGCAGCGCCTGTTCCTCGTCGGTCAGCTCACCGATCTGCTTCTGTTCCCTGCTGAGCTTGAAGGAACCTTCGTTCAGTGCGGAGTTCAGCACCAGGAGCGTGATCAGACCGCTGCCCAGCAGCAGGACGACCAGAAGGACGAAGGGGGTCCGCGCCGCCCTGGGAGGTGCGGACGGCAGCAGCCGGGCCAGCCGAGCGGCCCGCCCCTTCAGTGCTGTGGCCGGCTTGCTCACAGCGCCTCCTCGCGGATGCGCTGCGCACCCCGCAGCCGTGCCGGTGCCGCACGCCGGTTCTCCGCGACCTCTTCCTCCGTCGGGAGTTCCGCGCCGCGGGTGAGCAGTTTCAGCCGGGGCTGGTAGCGCTCGGGGACGACCGGAAGTCCGGCCGGTGCCGTGTTCGCGGCGCCCGCCGCGAAGACCTGCTTGACCAGCCGGTCCTCCAGCGAGTGGTACGAGAGGACGGCGATACGGCCGCCGACGGCGAGCGCGTCCACCGCGGCCGGGATCGCCCGTTCCAGTACGGCGAGTTCGCCGTTGACCTCGATCCGCAGGGCCTGGAAGGTGCGCTTGGCGGGGTTGCCCCCGGTGCGCTTGACGGCCTGCGGCAGCGAGTCGCGGATGAGCTCGACCAGCCGGGCGCTGTTGGTGAAGGGTTCCTTCTCCCGCTCCCGGACGACCGCGGAGACGATCCGCTTGGCCTGCTTCTCCTCGCCGTACGCGCGCAGGATCCGTACCAGTTCGCCCGGCGGATAGGTGTTGAGCACCTCGGCGGCGCCCATGCCGGTCGTCTGGTCCATGCGCATGTCGAGCGGGGCGTCCTGGGCGTAGGCGAAACCGCGGTCCGCCTCGTCCAGCTGCATCGACGAGACACCGAGGTCGAAGAGGACGCCCTGGACGCGCGGGACGTCCAGCCGGTCCAGGACCTCGGGCAGTTCGTCGTAGACCGCGTGCACCAGGGTGGCCCGGTCGCCGAAGGGCGCGAGGCGCTCGCCGGAGAGGCGCAGGGCTTCCTTGTCCCGGTCGAGAGCGATCAGCCGGGCCGCCGGGAACGTCGAGAGCAGCGCCTCGCTGTGACCGCCGAGGCCGAGGGTGCAGTCGACGACGACCGCACCGGGCTGGGCAAGGGCCGGGGCCAACAGATCCAGGCATCGCTGGAGCATCACCGGGACATGTCGGGACTGGCTCATGCGCCCTCTCAGATACGGCGCGGTCGCACGTACTGCCGGGTCCCCGCCCGCTCGGAAGGGGACGGTCCGCCGGCGCCGGGAAGGGCGTCGACCGGCCGGCGAGCGGGAGAGGGCCGGGCCGTACGTACGCCGCGCATGCGCGGGTGTGCGGGGTGTGTGCGTGAAGCAGAGAGGACGCATCACGCCTCCCACTTCGCGCCACTTTAGTCCACCGGTCCCGCCGGTCAATCAACCGCCCAGCGCGTCGCGGAGTCCACTTTTCACCCGGACAGGCCAACGGGCGTCAAGCCTGTGGGTTAGCTCACAACAGACCGAGTTGACACTGTTTTTCCTGCCTCGGCGCGGGACCGATCGAGCCACGACAGCTACCGTCATACGTATGTCGACACCTGCCAACCTCCCCGCAGAGCCCTCCGCTCCGCGTCCGCGCCCCACCACGGGGGACAGCGGCACCGTGACCGACCGGCTCGTGGGAGCCAACCGGAGCTACGCCAGTGCGTTCACGGACCCCGGCATGGACTCCCGTCCGGTGCTGCACGTCGCCGTCGTCGCCTGCATGGACGCCCGTATCGACCTGCACGCCGCCCTCGGTCTCGAACTCGGTGACTGCCACACGATCCGCAACGCGGGCGGCGTGGTCACCGATGACGTGATCCGCTCACTGACCATCAGTCAGCGCGGCATGGGCACCCGCAGCGTCATACTGATCCACCACACCACGTGCGGCCTGGAGAGTCTCACCGAGGACTTCCGGCAGGAGCTGGAGGTGGAGGTCGGTCAGCGTCCGGCCTGGGCCGTGGAGTCGTTCAGCGACGTGGACCAGGACGTGCGTCAGTCGATGCAGCGGGTCCGGACCTCACCGTTCCTGCCGCACACCGACGATGTCCGGGGCTTCGTCTTCGACGTGACGACCGGCTTGCTCAGGGAGATCGACCCGGTCGTCTGAGCGATCGGCGCAGGACGAAATCACGGCAACCCACGACATATCCCGCCCACTTGTCCACAGGCAAGTGACACGAAGCGGTAACGGCAACAAGAATGCGGGGGCGGCACCTCGTCAGGTCTCACCGGACGGGGCGTCGCTGTTCGGGGTGGGCCGGGCCGTGCGCAGTGCCCTGGTCCGTGAAAGGGGTATCCCCTGCTCCTCAGGAGCGTGGGGGAAGGGCCGAGGAGGGCCGGGTGACGACCTATGACGATCGAGCGAGCCTCACAGATCTGACCACCACAGCGGAGCGCATCCGCAGGTCGGTGGAGGGTGTGATCGAGGGCAAGCCTGAGGTCGTACGGCTTTCGCTGACCGTGCTTCTCGCTGAGGGGCATCTGCTCATCGAGGACGTACCGGGCGTGGGCAAGACCATGCTCGCCAAGGCGCTGGCGCGCTCCATCGACTGCTCGGTACGGCGTATCCAGTTCACGCCCGACCTGCTGCCGTCGGACATCACCGGTGTGTCGATCTTCGACCAGCAACGGCGCGAGTTCGAGTTCAAACCGGGGGCGATCTTCGCGCAGATCGTGATCGGCGACGAGATCAACCGCGCCTCTCCGAAGACCCAGTCGGCGCTGCTCGAATCGATGGAGGAGCGCCAGGTCACCATCGACGGGCAGACGTACGAACTGCCCAGCCCCTTCATGGTGGTGGCCACGCAGAACCCGGTGGAGATGGAGGGCACGTACCCGCTGCCCGAAGCGCAGCGGGACCGGTTCATGGCCCGGGTCTCCATCGGTTATCCGAGCCCGGAGGCCGAGCTGCGGATGCTCGATGTGCACGGTTCGGTCTCGCCGCTGGACGATCTCCAGCCGGTGGCGCACGCCCACGAGGTCCTGAAGCTCGTCGACGCAGTACGGGCGGTCCACGTCGCCGAGGCGGTCCGGCGGTACGCGGTGCAGCTGGTCACGGCCACCCGCAGCCACCCGGACCTCAGACTCGGCGCATCCCCGCGGGCCACGCTGCATCTGCTGCGCGCCGCGAAGGCCGCCGCGGCGCTGAGCGGACGGGAGTACGCGCTGCCCGACGACGTCCAGGCGCTGGCGGTCGCGGTGCTCGCGCACCGACTGCTGCCCACCGCGCAGGCCCAGTTGAGCCGCCGCACCGCGGAGCAGGTCGTGCTGGAGATCGTCCAGCAGACCCCGGTGCCCGCGCACGACAACCGTCAGCAGCCCGGCGCCCGGCGGCTGTGATGACCGTCGGGGGTGCCGGGACCGCCGTCGACGAGGACAGGGGCGGGCTGCGGACGGCGCTGTCCGGGCTGACCACGCGCGGCCGTTCGTTCCTGGCGGCCGGGGTCGCCGCCGGAGCGTGCGCGTACGTCCTGGGTCAGGGCGATCTGCTGCGCGTGGGGCTGCTGCTGGCGGTGCTGCCGCTGGTCTGCGTCACCGTGCTGCACCGCACGCGCCACCGGGTCTCGGGCAGCAGACGGCTCTCGCCCGCCCGGGTGCCCGCCGGGTCCGAGGCACGTGTCCATCTGCGGATGGAGAACGTCTCGCGGCTGCCCACGGGCTTGCTGATGCTCCAGGACCGGGTGCCGTACGTGCTGGGGCCGCGCCCCAGGTTCGTACTCGACCGGGTGGAGGCGGGCGGTCGGCGTGAGGTGTCCTACCGGGTCCGGTCGGATCTGCGCGGGCGCTATCCGCTGGGCCCGCTCCAGCTGCGGCTGAGCGACCCGTTCGGGATGTGCGAGCTGACCCGCTCGTTCAGTTCGCACGACACCCTGACCGTCATCCCCAGGACCGAACCGCTGCCGCCGGTACGGCTCACCGGTGAAGCGGCCGGGTACGGCGAAGGCAGGCAGCGTTCGCTCGCCCTGGCGGGCGAGGACGACGTGATCCCTCGCGGCTACCGGCACGGTGACGACCTGCGCCGGGTGCACTGGCGCTCGACGGCGCGCTACGGGGAGCTGATGGTGCGCCGCGAGGAGCAGCCGCAGCGGGCCCGCTGCACGGTGCTGCTCGACACCCGCCGTGGTGCGTACCAGGGCGCCGGGCCCGACTCGGCCTTCGAATGGGCGGTCTCCGGGGCGGCTTCGGCGCTGGTGCACGTGCTGGAACGGGGCTTCTCGGTAAGGCTGCTGACCGATACCGGCAGTTCGGTACCGGGCGAGGGTGCGGACGGTTTCGCCGGGTCCGCCCAGGGATCCGCGGACTCCGCCGGGCTGATGATGGACACCCTGGCTGTCGTCGAGCACTCCGACGAGGCCGGGCTCTCCCGCTCGTACGACGTACTGCGCGGCGGGAACGAAGGACTTCTGGTCGCCTTCTTCGGCGATCTGGACGAGGAGCAGGCCGCGGTGGCCGCCCGGATGCGGCAGCGCAGCGGCGCGGCCGTCGCATTCGTGCTGAACAGCGACGTCTGGGCGCGCGGCGGGACGGCCCCGGAGGCCGGTGCGCACCGGCTGCGGCTGCTGCGGGACGCCGGCTGGACCGCGCTGGAGGTCCGGCCCGGGGTGCCGCTCGCCGAGCTGTGGCGCCAGGCGGGTCAGCAGCGCAGCACCCTGGGCTCCGCGGCCTGGCACAGCGGTACGACGGAGACGCCTGGGGGATGGTCATGAGTGGCCGCGGGAGGCTGGCGCTGTGCGCCTACATCGCCACGATGCTCGCGGCGTGCGCGCTGCTGCCGCTGGTCGACCCGGTGTCGTGGATCGTGCAGGCCGCGTTGGTGCTGGCCGTCCAGAGCGGGGTGGGCGCGCTCACCCGGCGGGTACCGCTGGCCCGGCCGATGACGGTGGCGGCCCAGGCCGTGACGGCGCTGCTGATCCTCACCCTGATCTTCGCCAGGGGGCAGGCCTTCGGCGGCGTCGTGCCGGGCCCGGAGGCCGTTGAGCACCTCGGGGCGCTGCTGCGCCGGGGCGGGGACGACATAGGACGTTTCGCCATACCGGCACCGGCCACCGAGAGCATCCGGCTGATCCTGATCGGCGGGGTGCTGCTGATCGGTCTGCTGGTGGACGCGCTGGCCGTGACGTACCGCAGTGCGGCACCCGCCGGGCTGCCGTTGCTCGCGCTGTACTCCGTCGCCGCCGGTATCGCGCAGAGCGGCGCCGCCTGGCTGTGGTTCGTCCTCGCCGCCTCCGGGTATCTGCTGCTTCTGCTGGCCGAGGGGAAGGACCGGCTCGCCCAGTGGGGACGGGTCTTCGGCGGCCAGGCGGCCCGGCGGGGGCGTAACGCCATGGGGTTCGAGGCCGGTGGCGGTCCCACGGCGCCCGCCCGTACCGGTCGGCGCATCGGTGCCGTGGCTCTGGGGTTCGCCCTGGTGATCCCCGCTGCGCTCCCGGCGCTGGACACCGGACTGCTGGGCGGCACGGGCGCGGGCAAGGGGCCCGGGGGTGGCGGGGGCACCATCTCCGCGGTGAACCCGCTGGTCTCGCTGCAGAACAGCCTCACCCAGTCCGACGACCGCGAGGTGATGCGCTACCGCACCAACGCGAGCGACACCGGGGGGATGTATCTGCGGATCGTCTCGCTCGACGAGTTCGACGGCACCGCGTGGAAGTCGTCGGAGCGCCGCATCGGGGACGTGCCGGAGGAACTGCCCAGACCGGCGGGGCTGAGCCCGGAGGTCGCCACCACCGAGGTGAAGACCAATATCTCGGCCGCGGGATGGTACGCGCAGAACTGGCTGCCGCTCCCGTACCCGGCGACGAAGGTGGACATCAAGGGACGCTGGCGCTTCGAGCCGGCCGGGCGGACCCTGGTGGGCGACCGGGGACAGACCACTCGCGGTGTGCAGTACGGGGTGAGCAGTCTGCTCGTACAGCCGACGGCGGCCCAGCTGGCCGCGGCCCCGCAGCCGACGGGCGCGCTGCTGCGTGAGTACACACGGGTGCCGGACTCGCTGCCGGACGTGGTGAAGAAGACCGCGGAGCAGGTGACGGCCGGCGCCACGAACGACTACGAGCGTGCGGTCAAGATGCAGGACTGGTTCGCGTCGGACGGCGGGTTCACCTACGACACCCAGGTGCAGTCGGGCACCGGAACCTCCGCGATCGCCCGCTTCCTGAAGCAGAAGCAGGGCTTCTGCGTCCATTTCGCCTTCTCGATGGCGGCGATGGCCAGGACCCTGCACATCCCCGCCCGGGTGGCGGTCGGCTTCACGCCGGGCACCGCACAGCCGGACGGCACGATGTCGGTCGGGCTCCGTGACGCTCACGCCTGGCCGGAGCTGTACTTCGAGGGCGTGGGCTGGACCCGGTTCGAGCCCACCCCGACGCGCGGCTCCGTTCCGTCCTACACCCGTGCGGACAACTCGTCCGACGGTCCGGTGGCCCCGGCCAGGCCGGAGGCCACCACCTCGGCGGCACCGGCCGCGACGCCGTCTGCGACGGCCGCCTGCCCGCCGCAGATGCGCAAGCTGAACGACTGCGGTGCGGCGGCGCAGGGGGGCGGTGTGCCGCCCGTCGACCGGGGGACCCCGCTGGGGCCGGTGGTGGGCGGCGTGCTGGCCGCGATCCTCGTCGTCCTGCTGCTCTCGCTGCCGATGCTGTGGCGGACCAGGGCGAGGTCACGACGGCTGGGGTCCGGTGGGCGGACGCCCGCGGACGCCGCTCACCGGACGCTGGCCGCCTGGCGGGAGATCACCGACTCGGCCTGGGACCACGGGATCACCCCCGACGAGTCACAGACGCCCCGCAGGACAGCGGCGCACATCGTGCGGGTCGGTGAGCTGACCGGCCGGGCTGCCGAAGCGGTGCACCGGGTGGCGGGTGCGGTGGAGCAGGTGCTGTACGCGCCGCTGCCCGGCGAGGTGGGCGGCCTCACCGAGGACGTCCGGCAGATCCGGGCCGCTCTGCGGGCCGGTGCGGGGTGGACGACGCGGCTCCGCGCAGTGCTCGCTCCCCGCTCGTCCGTACGGGTGGTGTGGGAGATCTCCCGGCGCCGGGAGGCGTCCGCGGGCCGCTGGAGGGAACGCCGCGCGGGACTCGGCCGGTGGGCGGCGACCGTACGGCGACCGGCCGGGCGGCGCGGCTGATCGGCGCGGCTGATCGGCGCGGCTGATCGGACGCCGGCGTACAGGTGAGGGGCGACCGCCCGGAAGCGGTCGCCCCTCACCTGTACGTCCGTCTGTACGTTCCGCCCGGCTGCGTGCTCAGTGCCCCTGTTCATCGCGGCGGCGCTGCCACCGCTCCTCGATACGGGTCATCACCGACCGGTGTTTCCTGGATTGCCGGCCCGCGACCGGGCCTCCGGCCTGTGGTTGTTCACCGGGCTTGGGCGCTTTGCGCCATCCGGTGACCGCAAGCACTGCGCAGCCGAGCATGACGAGGAACCCCACCACGCTGATCCAGATCTGCTGGGCGACCATTCCGGCCATGAGGAGCGCGATACCCACCAGAAAGCCAGCGACCGCCTGATACACCCGACGACGGGTGTACGTACGCAGCCCGCTTCCCTCAAGCGCTGTCGCGAACTTGGGATCTTCGGCGTACAGCGCTCGCTCCATCTGCTCGAGCATGCGCTGCTCGTGCTCCGAGAGCGGCACGGAGTCCTCCTACTCGTCGGTCGCGGGGGGCGACCGTGATGCGGCCTTTCCAGAATAGGCAGGGAATCGCCCCCGTGATACCCGCCCTCTACGCCAATTCACCATCCGGGCCACCACGCAGGCACGGCTGTCGAGGCGTGCATTCCCCGACGGCCGGACCGTCATGCCGGATGGTTACCCCGATCATACGGGGACCAGCCCCCGATCGGGGGGCCTGTGACCCACTCCGTACGCGACTGCGGTGCTGATCAGCCCTGCTTCTCGCCCAGTACGTGCAGCTGGGTGGCGACCGAGTGGAAGGCGGGCTGCTCCGCTGCGGCTGCCTCCAGCTTCAGCAGCGCTTCCAGGGCGCCCGGCTCGGTGTCGACCAGGACACCGGGGACGAGGTCGGCGAAGACCCGGACCCCGTGCACCGCGCCGACCTCCACACCGGCCGCGGCGACCAGCCCGGTGAGCTGCTCGGCGGTGAACCGGCGCGGTACCGGGTCGCCCTCGCCCCAGCGCCCTGCCGGGTCGGTGAGCGCCTGCCGGGCCTCGCTGAAGTGTCCGGCCAGCGCCCTGGCCAGGACGGCCCCGCCGAGCCCGGCGGCGAGCAGGCTGAGCGCACCCGCCGGGCGGAGCGCGTCGACCGCGTTCCTGACGCCCTCGGCCGGGTCCTCCACGTATTCGAGGACGCCGTGGCAGAGCACCGCGTCGTACCCGCCGCGCTCCACCACGTCGAACAGCCCGAGCACGTCTCCCTGCACCCCGCGCACCTGGTCGGCCACTCCGGCCTCCGCCGCCCTGCGCTCAAGTCCGAACAGGGCGTTGGGGCTGGGGTCGACCACGGTGACACGGTGGCCGAGGCGGGCGACGGGCACCGCGAAGTTGCCGGTGCCGCCCCCGGTGTCGAGGACGTCCAGGGTGTCCCGGCCGGTCGCTTCGGCCCTGCGGTCGAGAGCGTCCTTGAGTACGTCCCACACCACGGCGGTACGAAGGGAGGCGCGGGGGCGCAGCTGGTCCGACACGGGGGTTGACTCCTCGGCGCGGTGCCGCCGCGGACGGCGGGCCGTAGACAGCAAAGACTGGCTCCCACCCTATTGCCTTCGAAGCTCCCCCTGGTCACCCCGCGTGCGGGCGCTCCGTCCCGGGATGCGGCAGCACCGGCTGGATGACGAGGAGCCGTTCGACCAGGCGCAGGAACATCGCCGCGTCACGCAACAGGTCGTCGGCGTCGCGGGTGCCCGCGGCGCCCGGTATCCCGGCCTCCGCCCTGGCCCTGCGGGGCGCGCCCGAGGCGAACAGCGCGCTCCACTCGGTCAGCTCGGGGGCGATCTCCGGCAGGATCTCCCAGGCCGTACGGATGCGCTGCCTGCGGCGCGGGGCCGTCTCGGGGCGGGCCCGCGCGGCGAGCACCGCGGCGGCCGTCCGCAGGGCCGCGAGATGGGCGGTGGCATAGCGCTCGTTCGGCGAGGCGAGGGCGGCGGCTTCGTCGAGTCCCGCCCGCGCCTGGGTCAGCAGATCCAGGGCGGCAGGCGGGGCCGTCGTACGGCGCGGGACGGGGTGGATGTCGCCCGCCGGGCCGCTCCACGAAGACGAAGGTGAAGGCGCGGACGCGGACGACGGTGGGGACGGAGGCGAAGGCAGAGACGTGAGGGCGGGGGCAGGGGCAGGGACGGTGACACGGTGCCTGTGCGCTGCTGAGGCGTTCGAGCCGGCCATGACGAACCTCCTGTCGTGTGACGGCGCTGTGGCCGTATGTGCCCACTGTGCAGGTCACCACTGACAATCGGCTCTGACCAGTGTCTTCGCGCCCACCACCGCGCCCGGGGCGGGTGGCTCCCGCGCTCGGCGGACCTGTGAGAATTCGCCCCATGGACACCAGCACCAGACGGCAGGCCACCCGCCGGAAGCTGTACGAGGCAGCTGTCACCCTCATCGCGGAGAAGGGGTTCTCGGCGACGACGGTGGAGGAGATCGCCGAGCGCGCAGGCGTCGCGAAGGGCACGGTCTACTACAACTTCGCGAGCAAGAGCGTCCTCTTCGAGGAGCTGCTGCGGTACGGCGTGGGGCTGCTCACCACGGCCCTGCGGTCGGCGGCCGACGGAACGGCGGAGCGCGGCGGCACCAAGGTGGAGGCGCTGGACGCCATGATCCGGTCCGGTCTGGTCTTCATCGACCGCCATCCGGCCTTCACCCAGCTCTACGTCGCCGAACTGTGGCGTACCAACCGGGCCTGGCAGCCGACCCTGCTCGAACTGCGGCAGGAAGCGGTCGCCGTGGTCGAGACCGTGCTGGGCGAAGCCGTGGAGGACGGTGAGCTGGGCGAGGACATCGACACTCCGCTGACGGCCGCGGCGCTGGTCGGGATGGTGCTGGTGGCCGCGCTGGACTGGCAGTCGTTCCAGCCCGACCGGTCGGTCGACGAGGTCCACGCGGCCCTCTCGCGGTTGCTGCACGGGCGGGTCGGCGGGCGCTGACCCGCCCCTCGGCGCCCGTGCGGAACCAGCGGCGGAACCAGAGGACGGAACCGCAGGACAGGGACCGCAGGTCGGGGGCCGCAGGTCGGGGGCCTCGGGATTCGGGCCCGGCCGGGACGGCAACGAAAGAGCGCCGTCCCGGCCGGGCCCGAATCCTTCCGAGCCGTACCGGAGCGGCGCTTCTTCGTACTCCCCCGTGGTGCTCCCCCGTACCTTTCCGTACTCGGCAGGGGAGCCGCACCGTTCCGCCGCCCCGTGTCGGCAGTGCCGGCGCCGCGCCCCTTCCGTGTCCCACACTCTGCCGTCCGCGCAGGTGGGAGCCCATCCGCGCAATTACTCATCTCGGCGACTAGGTACAGGTACTCAGACCTGTGGACGCGGGCTCACCCCGGCGCGGTGGCCGTCTAGAGTTCCTGTCATGGCACGGATTGCGGTGATCGGCGCCGGGATGGGCGCCATGGCGGCTGCCGCCCGGCTGGCTGTGGCAGGCCACCGGGTGACGGTGTACGAGCGCTCGGCGACGTACGGCGGGGCGGTACGCCGCTTCGAACGGGACGGATTCGCCTTCGACACCGGGCCCGGACTGCTCCAATTGCCCGCCGTCTACCGCGACTTGTTCGTCAAGACCGGCCGGGAGCCGCTGGAGAAGTGTGTCGAGCTGGTCCAGGTGGATCCGGCGAGCCGCCATCTCTTCGCCGACGGCAGCGACGTCCTGCTGCCGAACGCCTCACGGGCCGGGGTCGTGGCAGCCCTCGATGCGGCGCTGGGCGGCGGTGCGGGCGCCCGCTGGGGTGAGTTCCTGGACCGGGCGCGGGTCACCTGGGACCGGACCAGGCGCCCGCTCCTCGAAGAGCCGCTGCCCGCCGATCCCGCCCCCCTCGGCGACGACCCGTATCCGGCGCTCAGGACCGGTCTGCTGCGGCGCAGCGCGTCCACGCTCGCCGAGGTGGGCAGCAGGGAGCTGCGCGACCCCCGGCTGGCGGCGCTGCTGGGGAGTTACGCGCTGTCGTACGGCTTCGATCCGCTGACGGTGCCCGCCTCGGCGGCCGTACTGCCGTACATGGAGCAGACCTTCGGCAACTGGTACGTGCGCGGCGGGATGCGCGCGCTGGCGGACGCGGTGTACCAGCGGTGCCTGGCCAGGAGGGTCGAGTTCGTCTTCGGCTCCGAGGTGGTGGACGTCACCGAGAAGGACGGCCGGGCCTGCGGTCTCGAACTGGCCGACGGGCAGCGCGTGGTGGCGGACCAGGTGGTGGCGGGTGCCCCGGTGCGGTCGGTCTCCTGGCCGCAGCGGGAGGCGGGCCCGCGTACCGGCCGGGTCGTGGTCTGTCTGGCCCTGCGCGGGGAACGGCCCGCCGACGCCGTGCACCGCACCGTGGTGCACCGGGCGGACGAGGACCTGCCGATGGTGACGGTACTGCGCCCCGGCGACCCCGAACTCGTCCCCGGCGAGGGCCACGAGGCGCTCACCCTGACCGTCACGGTCCCGGTCACGGACGGCGCGGCGGACGAGGTTCCGCCCGGGTTCGCCGACCGGGTGGTGGCCGCGGCCGAGGCCGCGGTGCCCGGACTTCGCGAGCGGGTCCTGTGGCGGGAGGTGCGGACCCCGGCCGACACCCTGCGGGAGACCGGCACGCTCCGGGTACCGGGACCGGCGCTGGCCGGTGCGCACGGGCAGTTGCTGCCCGCGCCCAACCGGTCGCCGCTGTCCGGTCTCAGCTTCGTGGGCGGCTGGTCGCATCCCGGGGGCGGGCTGCCCCACGCCGGGATGTCCGGGGCGCTGGCCGCCGGCCTGATCGTCGAGGGCGAGGGGTTCCGCGGCTCGCAGTGAGCGCCGCGCCGGGCCCTCGGGGAGCCGCCGCGCCCTCCGCCGGCCCCCTCGCCCGATCCGGCTCCCTTGCCCCGTACGGGACTTGACGCGGCGTCAGTACCGGTGCTGCTGACCGTCGTGGTCGGGGTACCCGTGGTAGCCGTTGTGGTGCGGCTCGTTCGCCGGCTGATCCGGCGCGCCGAAGGGCGGCTCGGTGTCCCGCTGCTGGGGGACCCAGACCCCGCCGGGCGGGGTGTCGTTGGCGTACTGCTCGGCGTACGGATCGGCGTACTGCTGCCGGCCGCCGTAGGAGTTGTCGTACATGGGCTGGCCCGCGCCGATGTACGGGTCCGAGTAGGCGGCGTACTGCTGCTGGTCGGCTCCGTACCCGTACTGCCCGGGGTACTGCTGCCCGTGCTGGTCCGGGCCGGTGGCCTCGCCGCTGCCGTACTGCGCGGCGGCCCCGTACGCGGTGTCGCTGTATATCCCGTACTGCCCGGTGTCGTCCGGCAACGGCTGCGGGGCGTAGACGCCCGCCCCGGTGGACTCCTCGGCCCCGGCGGCCACCGGCTGGTACGCGGCCTGTGCGTAGGCGTTCTCGCTGTAGCCGTACTCGCTGTAGGCGGGCTGTTCCGCCGTGCCGTACGACGACTGCTCGCCCTGCTGGTCCTGGCCGTGCTGCGGGAAGGCGTTCTCGTCCTGCGGGTCGTGCGCGTCCTGGTCGGCCGGGCCGTACTCCAGGTCCGAGACTTCGAGCGTCGGTTCCTTCGTGGCGCCCTCGGCGCTGCCCCGGCGGCGTCGGCTCACCCGGGGAGAGCCTCCTATGGCCCAGCCCGTGGAGAAGCCCTGCCGGAAGGAGAGAGTGACGTACAGCTGGCCGACCGCGAAGGCGATGGCGCCCATCACGATCACCGGCACCGAGTGCAGCAGTACGCCCACGACCACACCGAGGAAGCCGGTGAAGGCGAGCAGGCGCCAGCGCAGTCTCGCCTTGTACTGGAGCAGTACTTCGCCCAGCAGCCACAGCGCGACGAATCCGAACCCGACATAGAGGACCGTCCAGCCCATATACGCCCCCCTCTTACGGCCGCCGCCCTGGGGGTGGAGCGGGTAGGCCGGTCAGGACTGCTTGTGCAGTCCGAGATTCTCGTAGATTTCGAGGGTCGCCGTGGAGTTGTTCAGCGTGATGAAGTGCAGCCCAGGGACATCCTCGGAGAGCAGCCTCGCGCAGAACTCCGTAGCGAACTCGATGCCAATGGAGCGTACAGCGGCTGGATCGTCCTTGACCGCGAGGATGCGTTCTTTCAGGCTCGCGGGGAAGTGCGCGTTGCTGAGCTGGGCGAATCGCTCCAGCTGTCGCACATTGGTGATGGGCATGACTTCCGGGATCACCGGGGTGTCGCAGCCCGCGGCGACGATCCGCTCACGCATCCGCAGATAGTCCTCCGGATCGAAGAACATCTGGGTGATCGCGTAGTCGGCGCCGGCCCGGCACTTGTCGGTGAAGTGCCGGATGTCGCTCTCCCAGTTGTCCGAGCGCGGGTGCATCTCGGGGAACGCGGCGACGCCGACACAGAAGTCGCCGGACTCCTTGATCAGCCGCACCAGGTCGGCGGCGTACATGACGCCCTCCGGGTGCTTGACCCACTCCCCCATGGGGTCGCCGGGCGGGTCGCCGCGGACCGCGAGGATGTTCCGGATCCCGGCGTCCGCGTACTGGCCGATGATGTTCCGCAGCTGGGCGACCGAGTGGTCGACGGCGGTCAGATGCGCGACCGGGGTGAGCGTGGTGTTCGAGGTGATCTGCTCGGTGGCCCTGACCGTCCCGGCCCGCGACGAGCCGCCCGCGCCGTACGTCACGGAGACGAAGCTGGGGGCCACCGCCTCGACCCGGCGCAGCGCGTTCCACAGGTTCCGCTCGCCCTTCTCGGTCTTGGGCGCCCAGAACTCGAAGGAGTACAGCGTCCGGCCGGTCGCGAGCAGGTCACGCACCGTCAGCGCATGGTCGGTTCTGGTGGAGGAAGTGCCAAGGGCCATACGGGAAGATTAGTCAGGGCTTGCCACTCACCCAACCGCGCCTGGGCTTTATGACCGGATTTGCCTGGTACTTGTCCACCCTTCGGACACACCGGCCGGATTCAGCGGGTGCGGGCCGTGACCCTCTTGGCGAGATCGGCGGCGGCGCTCGCGGGATCGTCCGCCTCGGTGATCGCCCTGACGACCACGATCCTGCGGGCGCCCGCGTCCAGCACCTCGTCCAGGTTGCCCGCGTCGATCCCGCCGATCGCGAACCAGGGCCGCGCGGTGGCGAGCCCGGCCGCGTACCTCACCAGGCCGAGGCCCGGGGCGTACCGGCCCGGCTTGGTCGGGGTGGGCCAGCAGGGGCCGGTGCAGAAATAGTCGACGCCCGCCTCGACGGCCGCCGCGTCCACCTCGGACTCGGCGTGCGTCGAGCGGCCGATGAGCACGTCGGGGCCGAGCAGCGCGCGGGCCGCGGGGACCGGCAGGTCGCCCTGGCCCAGGTGCAGCACGTCGGAGGCGATGGCGTGCGCCACGTCCGCCCGGTCGTTCACCGCGAGCAGCTTCCCGTGCCTTCGGCAGGCATCGGCGAAGACCTGGAGGTGGTCGAGTTCCTCGGCTGCCTCCATGCCCTTGTCGCGCAGCTGGACGATGTCCACGCCGTTGGCCAGGACGGCATCGAGGAATTCGGGGAGATCGCCCTGCCGCTTGCGCGCGTCCGTACACAGGTAGAGCCGGGCGGCGGACAGCGCTGCGGGTGCCGTGGACATGGGTCGTTCCCCCCAAGGGACAGTGCAGTACGGACAATGCGGCGTACGGACCGGGGCGGGCCCGGTCCGTACACCGCGAAGGTGTTCACACTCCGGTCAGAGGGCGAGCGCCTGGGCCCGGCGCTTCACCTCCGTCCCGCGATTCTCGCTCAGCGCCTGCGCGGGCGTGCCCGGCAGGGTCTCGTCGGGAGTGAAGAGCCACTCCAGCATCTCCTGGTCGCTGAAGCCGTCGTCCCGCAGGAGCGTCAGGGTCCCGGCCAGCCCCTTGACCACCTTGCTGCCGTCGATGAAAGCGGCGGGCACCTGAAGGGCCCGGTTCTCACCACGGCGCACGGCGATCAGCGTGCCGTCCCTGACGAGCTGGCGCACCCGCGTCACCTCGACGTCGAACATCTCGGCGATGTCGGGAAGATGCAGCCAGGCGGGGACGAGAGCATCGGTTGTTGCGTCAATCTCGGTCACGGGACAAGCCTGCCATCCCGCACCGACACTCGGCACCCGGAGTCGCCTCGCGGCGTCAGCCCTTCAGAGCCTCGCGGACCACGTCGGAGACGCGGCAGTGGGACTGCCGGTCGGACGTGACCCAGCCGTGTGCGGTCTTCAGCGAGTGCGAGTAGCAGGCACCGGTGTCCGTGGTGCCCCGGTACACCTCGCTCGACGCGCCGTCCGCGCTCTGGACCACGCCGTCCGTACGGACGAGGCTGCCGGTCGAGTCCACCGTGTCGTCGGTGACCGCGTCGGTGTGCCAGTTGCGCGCCGAACCGGTCCGGGATGTGTCGATGACCACACGACGCTGGGTGACGTCGGCCTTCATCTCGTAGTTGTTGTAGTCGCCGTAGAGCGGGATGTCCATGTCCACGTCGATGGGGTACGACCAGGCGTGTCGCTGCGCTTCGCGGTGGCCGCGGAGCGCGGTCGTCACCGTGGTCGCGCCGTGGTCGCGCTGGTGCATCACCTGGTGGCTGCCCGTGGGCGAGACCGCGTCCGTGTTGGTGTACGCGGAGTTCTGCTCGACGGTCGTGGTGACCCGGCCGCGCGAGGTGTCGACGTAGCCGGAGATCTTCCAGTCACGCCGGGCCGACACCGAGACGTCGGTGGAGCCGTCCGCCCTGGGGGTCTGCTCGGTCTTCACCTTCGGCGTCAGCGAGAGCGTGTCGGTGGTGACCCGGCCGCTCGTGCGGGACGCGTGCGCGTCCGTGTCGAGGAAGAGCGTGCCGTCGACGGTCCAGCCGTCGGCCGCGCCGTACGGGGTGATGGTGACGGTGTGCGCCTTGCCGTCGGCCAGTTCACCCGCGAAGGGCGTCAGGTCGATGTCGTACGCCTCGGTCTTGAACTGGTCGATCGCCGGGATCGGGCGCCACAGGGTGGGCACGATGCCGCCGGAGTAGACGACGGGGTACGGCTGGGCGAGGCCCGCCGGACGGCCGTCCACGGAGACCTGCACCTCACGGTAGGGGCCGCCGCCGCAGAGGTAGTCCGGGGCCGTGGCCGCGAGGTCGTCGGGGACCGCGTCGAACCACTGCTCGTCGCAGCCGCCGCCGCGCGCGTACACCTCGAGGCGCGCCGCCGTCAGGTTGCGCGGGAAGGTGACCTGCTTGCTCGCGGAGCCGCCCTTGGCGACGTCCACCCAAGGAGTGGCGGTGGAACCGGTGTTACCGAGCGGCACGACCCGGTCGGCCGTGGTGGCGGCCGGGTGGCGCTTGTCGGCCTGGTAGTACGTGACCGTCAGCTTGATCTTGTAGACACCGGTGTACGTGTCGTTGACAACGTTGCCCAGCTCCATCTGGAGCTTCTGCGGGTCCTTCAGCAGCGGCGCGAAGTCGGTGATGTCCTTGGCGACGTGCCAGCTGATGCCGTCGTCGTCGGGCTCCGGCGTGCTGGTGCGGAAGACCTCGGCGCCACCGACGAAGACCGCGGCGAGGCGGTCGTACTGACGGCCCTTGACGCTGCCCGACCAGTCGAGGACGACCTTGTTCCAGGGGCCCTTGCAGGCGGCGGGAGGCGCCAGCGTGGTGGCGAACGGCGGCTGGCCGAGGGTGTACCCGAAGTCGTGGTCCACCGTCACCGAGCAGTGCTTGGTGTCGGGGCGGGAGACCGGCGGCAGCGCGTCGACCGGGTCCTGGTAGTCGACGGCCGGGTTGGAGCCGGGCCGGGGAGCGCTGCCCGCGTAGGCGGGAGCGGCCAGCACGCCGCCGACGAGGGCGACGGCGGCGGTGGCTGTGGAGATGCCACGCAGTGCGCGGATCCATCTGTGCCGAGACAATGTGCATCCTTCGGAAGCAAAGTTCAGAACACGAACAGGTAATGACGAGTGCACATTGCATCGATCTTGGAATACGGACAAGAGGCTGTCCGCATTCCGGACACCGCGCTCCGCGGACCGGTGCGACTTGCGGGGCGTCAGGAGGACGGCAGCACGGCGGACTTGAGCGCCACGGCCGGATCGGCGACCCGCGCCGGATCGAGCGGCACTCCCGACTCGATCAGCTTCCGGCCCTGCGCGAGGTCCCGGGGCCTGCCGACGGCGAGCACCGCGACCAGCCGGCCCGCCCGCAGCCAGCACACCGACCAGGCGGGACCCGCGGGAGGCGCCCCCTCCGGGCCGTGCGCCGGGTCCGGGACGGGATCGCCGCGCCGGACCATCGTGTCGGCGGACGCGTGGTGGCCCGCGTACTGGACGAAGCGGCCGAACTGCTCGGACCAGAAGTACGGCACCGGGTCGTAGCTCTGCGGCGTCTCGCCGATCACGTCCGCCGCGACCGTACGCGGCCCCTGCAGGGCGTTGTCCCAGTGGTGGACGAGCAGCCGTTCGCCGAAGCGGCGGGAGGGGAACGAGGCGCAGTCGCCGACCGCGTACACGTCGGGGAGCGAGGTGCGCAGCCGGTCGTCGGCGGTGACCGAGCCGTCGGCGCCCAGTTCGATGCCGGACCCGGCCAGCCAGCCGGTCGCGGGCCGGGCCCCGATCCCGACGAGCACGGCCCCGGCCGGCAGCCTGCGCCCGTCCGCGAGGACGACGGCGCCCGGCTCGACGCGCGCCACCCGCGCTCCCGTGACGAGTTCCGCCCCGCTGTCCGCGTACCAGTCGGCCATCGGCGCGGCGACCTCGGCGGGCAGCACCCCGGCCAGCGGCCGGTCGGCCGCTTCGACGACGGTCACCGCGCACCCCGCCTCCCGCGCGGCCGTCGCGAACTCCGCCCCGATCCAGCCCGCCCCGACCACCACCACGTCGCTCCGGTCGGCGAGAACCGTCCGCAGCCCCTCGGCGTCGTCGAGCGTGCGCAGCAGATGTACGCCGGGGACGCCCTCGCTGCCGGGCAGCGCGACCGGGTGGGCGCCGGTGGCGACGACGAGCGAGTCGTACGGAACGGGGCCCCGCGACGTGTCCAGCTCGCGGTCCCCCGGGCGCACCCCGAACACCTCGCAGCCCAGCAGCAGTTCGACCCCCAGCGCCCCGAAGTCGATGTCGAAGGCGGATCCCTCGGCCTTGCCGAGCAGCACCGCCTTGGACAGCGGCGGCCTGTCGTACGGCTGGTGCGGCTCCTCGCCGATCAGCGTGACGGTACCGGTGAAGCCCTGGTCCCGCAGTGCGACCGCGGTCTGCACTCCGGCCATGCCCGCGCCGACGATGACGACTCTCTGCTGCTCGCTCATCCGACCACCTTAATTAGCTGACGATCCGTCAGGAAGGGAGTTGTTCGACCACGCTCGTCCCGCTGCCCTCCCGGGACTCCCATTCCCAGGTCTCGTCGAGCCTGATCCGCCCGTCGGTAAGTCCGGTCACGAGGGACACGCAGTGTCCGGACGCCGTGCCGCCGTCGCGCTTCAACTGGACGTACCGGAAGTCCAGTCGGTCGCCCTCGCGGGTGCCGACGAGACGGCCGTGGACGATGTCGCCGCCCTCGTACTCGGCCCAGATGCGGCCCGCTTGTTCGTGGTAGGTGAACCGGGTCTCCGTCCCGACCTGGCCGGGCGCCTGATCGGTCACCGGCGAGAGAACAAGACCTTCCAGCGACCGTGCCACAGCCGGTGCTCCCTTACAGCGAGTAGAACGCGGGGTTAGGCTTGCCAAGCTAAACCACTCGCGGGAGCCCGGACGTACCGGGCTGAGAGGGAGGCTGGACGGCCTCCGACCGTACGAACCTGATCCGGGTCATGCCGGCGAAGGGAGGGGCTGGACGCCTATGCACGCGCACACATCCTCGGACGTACTGGTCGTCGGGGGCGGGATCATCGGACTTGTCACCGCCTGGCGGTCCGCACAGCGCGGACTGCGTACCGCGGTCGCCGATCCGGAACCGGGCGGCGGAGCGGCGCAGGTGGCCGCGGGCATGCTGGCCGCCGTCACCGAACTGCACCACGGCGAGCAGCTCCTGCTCGGCCTCAACCTGGAGTCGGCCCGCCGCTATCCGGCATTCGCCGCCGAGCTGACGGAGGCCTCCGGCCAGGACATCGGCTACCGCGCCTGCGGCACGCTCGCCGTCGCGCTCGATGCCGACGACCGCGCACAGCTGCGGGACCTGCACGCGCTCCAGCTCCGTTCGGGGCTGGACTCCGCCTGGCTCACCGGACGCGAATGCCGGCGCCTGGAGCCGATGCTCGCGCCGGGCGTACGCGGCGGGCTCCGGGTGGACGGCGACCACCAGGTCGACCCGCGGCGGCTGGCGAAGGCCCTGGTCACCGCGTGCGAGCGGGCCGGAGTCGTCTTCCACCGGGGCTGGGCGGAACGCCTGACGGTGCTGCGCGACCGGGCCACCGGCGCCGTTCTGGCCGACGGCACCGCGCTCACCGCCGGCCAGGTGGTACTGGCGGCCGGCAGCCTCAGCGGCCGGCTCGCCGGGGTGCCCGCGGAAGTCCTGCCACCGGTACGCCCGGTCAAGGGGCAGGTCCTGCGGCTGACGGTGCCGCCCGGGTACGCCCCGTTCCTCAGCCGGACGGTCCGCGCGGTGGTCCGGGGCAGCCACCTCTATCTCGTACCGCGGGAGAACGGCGAGCTCGTCATCGGCGCGACCAGCGAGGAGCTGGGCTGGGACACCACGGTCACCGCGGGCGGGGTGTACGAACTGCTGCGGGACGCCCATGAGCTGGTGCCCGGTGTCACCGAACTGCGGTTCACGGAGACCTGCGCCGGGCTGCGTCCGACCTCCCCCGACAACGCGCCGCTGCTCGGCCCCACCGCGCTGCCCGGACTCCATCTGGCCACCGGCCACTTCCGCAACGGCGTCCTGCTCACCCCCGTCACCGGCGACGCGATGGCGGACCTGCTGGCCGACGGGGCGCTGCCGCCCGAGGCCCGCCCCTTCACCCCCCGGCGCTTCCCGCCCGTGCGACATCCGCCCGTACGACAGGAGCAGTCCGCATGAACGTGTCCGTCAACGGCGCGGTACGGCCGGTCGCGCCCGGCACCACCCTCGACCTGCTGGTGGCCGGCCTGACCGGCGCGCCGTCGGGTGTGGCGGCTGCGGTCAACGAGACGGTCGTACCGCGCGGCCAGTGGCCTGACACCACGCTCGGCGACGGCGACCGCGTCGAAATCCTCACAGCAGTCCAAGGAGGCTGAACCGGACATGGCAGATGATCCCCTCACCCTCGCGGACGCCGTCCTCTCGTCCCGGCTGATCATGGGGACCGGCGGCGCCCCCAGCCTCGACGTGCTGGAGCGGTCCCTGATCGCGTCCGGCACCGAACTCACCACGGTCGCGATGCGCCGCCTCGATCCGACGGTCCAGGGCTCGGTGCTCTCCGTACTCGACCGGCTCTCCATCCGGGTCCTGCCGAACACGGCGGGCTGCTTCACGGCGGGCGAGGCGGTCCTGACCGCGCGCCTGGCCCGCGAGGCGCTCGGCACCGACTGGATCAAGCTGGAGGTCGTCGCGGACGAACGCACCCTGCTGCCCGACCCGGTCGAACTGCTCGACGCGGCGGAGACGCTGGTGGACGACGGCTTCACCGTCCTCCCGTACACGAACGACGACCCGGTCCTCGCCCGCAGGCTGGAGGACGCGGGCTGCGCGGCCGTCATGCCGCTGGGCTCGCCCATCGGCTCCGGCCTCGGGATCCGCAACCCGCACAACTTCCAGCTGATCGTGGAGCAGGCGGGCGTGCCGGTGATCCTCGACGCGGGGGCGGGCACCGCGTCGGACGTGACGCTGGCGATGGAGCTGGGGTGTGCGGCGGTGATGCTGGCGTCGGCGGTGACGCGGGCGCAGGAGCCGGAGCTGATGGCGTCGGCGATGCGGCGGGGGGTGGAGGCGGGGCGGCTGGCGTACCGGGCGGGGCGGATTCCCCGGCGGCACTTCGCGCGGGCGTCGTCGCCGGTGGACGGGCGGGCGGAGCTGGATCCGGAGCGGCCCGCGTTCTGAGGTGGGCGGGAGGGGGCGGGGTCGCTGCGCGGGGCGGGGGCCGCTGCGCGGGGCTCGTTCCCCTCCCCGCCCCTTCCCGTAACCGGGGGCCTCGCCCCCGGGGCCCCCTTTGTCCTCAATCGCCGGACGGGCTGGAAGGCAAGACAGCCGCACGGGCAGGCGGGCAGGCGGGCGGGCAGGGCAAGATCGAGGGGCGGTTCGAAGGGGAATGCGGCGACACTCCCACCGGCCTGTCACAGCTCGGCTTCAGTCACGCCCCCGCACTCGGGACGGCTTAACCCCTGTCACCCCCGGCTCGTACACTCGCCAGCGTGGATACGACGCTTGATGACCCGCACGCCCCCCTCGTCGGGCAGTTGCTCGACGGCCGCTACCGGGTGGACGCGCTCATCGCCGTCGGCGGCATGGCCACGGTGTACCGGGCCGTCGACACCCGGCTGGACCGGGTCCTCGCCCTCAAGGTGATGCACCCGACGCTCGCCGTCGACGCCACCTTCGTCGAGCGCTTCATCCGGGAGGCCAAGTCGGTCGCCCGCCTCGACCACCCCAATGTGGTCGGCATGTTCGACCAGGGCGCGGACGGTGCGTACGTCTACCTCGCGATGGAGTACGTCGCCGGGTGCACCCTCCGCGACGTACTGCGCGAACGCGGCGCCCTGCGGCCCCGCGCCGCTCTGGACATCCTGGAGCCGGTGCTGGCCGCCCTCGGCGCCGCGCACCGTGCCGGGTTCGTGCACCGCGACATGAAGCCGGAGAACGTCCTGATCGGGGACGACGGGCGCGTCAAGGTCGCGGACTTCGGTCTCGTACGGGCCGTGGACACCGAGACCAGCAGCACCGGGGCCATCCTGGGCACCGTCTCCTACCTGGCGCCCGAGCAGATCGAGCTCGGCACCGCGGACACCCGGGCGGACGTCTACGCCTGTGGTGTCGTGCTGTACGAGATGCTGACCGGCGCGAAGCCGCACAGCGGCGAGACCCCCGCCCAGGTCCTCTACCAGCACCTCAACGCGGGCGTACCCGCGCCGTCCGCCGTCGTACCGGGGCTCGCCGCCGGTCTCGACGAGTTGGTGGCGAGCGCGACGGCCCGCAGCCCCGAGGGGCGGCCCTTCGACGCCGTGGCCCTGCTCGGCCAGGTCCGCGAGACCCGCGCCGCGCTGAGTGACGCCCAGCTCGACGCGGTTCCTCCGCAGGCGCTCACGGAGCCCGCGGACGCGGCGGGCAGCTCCGAGGACCGTACGAACGTCATCCCCCGTCCCCTCCCCCCGGCGGGCGTCGGCCGGACCGCCCGGCTGGTGCTTCCCCCACCGGGACCGGCGGAGGAGGAGCGGGGGCGCGCGCCGGTGCGCCGTCGCCGGGTGGGCCGCGGGCTGATCGCCTCGGTCGTGGCCGTGCTGCTGGTGCTCGGCGTCGGGGCGGGCGTCTGGTACATCAACTCCGGTCAGTTCACCCGTGTTCCGTCCCTGCTGGGCCAGACCGAGAAGGCCGCGAAGTCGCGGATCTCGGCCGCCGGTCTCGATGTGGAGAAGACCGACCGCAAGTACAGCGACACCTATGAGCGCGGCACCGTCATGAGCAGCGATCCCGGGTCGGGCGCCCGTATCCGTGACAACGGAAAGGTGGCGCTGGTCGTCTCGCGGGGTCCCGAGGTGGTGCGGGTGCCCGACGTCTCGGGTGAGCCGCTCGCGAAGGCCAAGCGTGACCTGACGAAGGCGGGCCTCGCGCCCGGCATGGTCACCAGGGAACTCAGCGACAGTGTCCCGCGCGGCTCGGTGATCCGTACGGCCCCGGGTTCCGGCACCGAGCGTCATGCGGACTCAGCGGTCGCCCTGGTCGTCTCCAAGGGCGCCCCGGTCGACGTACCGGATGTGACGGGCAAGTCCGTTCAGGACGCCACCGCCGCCCTTGAGGACCGGAACCTGAAGGTCGCGATCGCGCCGGAGCGGATCAACTCCCCCGAGGACGCGGGCAGGATCGCCAGGCAGTCGCTGACCGGCGGCGCCGGAGCCGCCGAGGGCGACACCGTCACGCTGACGGTGTCCAAGGGGCCGCGGATGATCGACGTCCCCGACGTCACGGGCGACAGCGTGGACGACGCGAAGAGCGCGCTGACGGCCAAGGGGTTCAAGGTCCATGTCGACCGGCCGTTCCTCTCCTTCAGCGACACCGTCGCGAGCCAGTCCGTCGACGGCGGCGGTCAGGCACCCGAAGGCAGCACGATCACCATCAAGACCAAGGGACTCTGAAGACACCGTGCGCAACCCCATCGGCGGCCATGTACCCGTGGCCGGCGGCCTCGCCAAGACCGGACTGCCCTACGCGCGTGAGCTGGGCGCCGAGGCCGTGCAGGTCTTCGTGGCCAACCCGCGCGGCTGGGCCACCCCGGTCGGGAACCCGGCCCAGGACGAGAAGTTCCGCGAGGAGTGCGCGGCGGAAGAGATCACGGCGTACGTGCACGCGCCGTATCTGATCAACTTCGGCTCGCACACGCCCGCGACGGTGGAGAGCTCGGTGGACTCGCTGCGCCACTCCCTGCGCCGCGGCCGGGAGATCGGCGCGCGGGGGGTGGTGGTGCACACCGGCTCGGCGACCGGCGGACGCCCGCGGGCGGAGGCGCTCGCCCAGGTCCGTACGCACCTGCTGCCGCTCCTCGACGAACTCACCCACGACGACGACCCCTTCCTGCTCCTGGAGTCGACCGCGGGCCAGGGCTCCTCGCTCTGCTCGCGCACCTGGGACTTCGGCCCGTACTTCGAGGCGCTCGACGCCCACCCCCGGCTGGGCGTCTGCCTGGACACCTGCCACATCTTCGCGGCGGGGCACGAGCTGGCGGGGCCGGGCGGGATGAAGCAGACCCTGGATCTGCTGGTGGACACGGTCGGCGAGGGCAGGCTCAAGCTGGTCCACGCCAACGACTCCAAGGAGGCGTCCGGCGCCCACAAGGACCGGCACGAGAACATCGGCGCGGGTCACATCGGTACGGAGCCGTTCAGGGAACTGCTCACGCATCCGGCGACGGAGGGGGTGCCGCTCGTCATCGAGACGCCGGGCGGCAAGGAAGGACACCGGGCGGACGTGGCCCGTCTGAAGTCGCTCCGCCCCTGAGGAGCCCCGAGGGAATACCCCGAGGGGGTATGTGGTTCCGGTGAGAAGGAATCACATACCCAGCCGTCGTCATGGGGGCCTCGACATGCAGCACTCCACGCACCCGCACCACGAGCAGCACAGCCACCCCGGGCACCACGAGACCCACCCGGCCGGACACGGCGGCGGGGTCAGCTGGTCCATGGCCGCCCGCGCGACCCTGCACTGCCTCACCGGCTGCGCCATCGGCGAGATCCTCGGCATGGTGATCGGCACGGCCTTCGGCTGGGGCAACGCGCCCACGATGATCACCGCGATCGTGCTGGCGTTCTTCTTCGGCTACTCGCTGACCCTGCGGTCGATCCTCCGGGCGGGCGTCGGGTTCAAGGCGGCGTTCCGGGTGGCGCTCGCGGCCGACACCCTGTCCATCGCCGTGATGGAGCTCATCGACAACGGCGTGATCACCCTCTGGCCCAGCGCCATGAACGCCCAGCTCGCGGACGCACTGTTCTGGACCTCACTGGCCCTCTCGCTCGTCCTCGCCTTCGCGGTCACCACACCCGTCAACAAGTGGATGATCGGCCGCGGCAAGGGGCACGCGGTGGTGCACCGGTACCACCACTGACACGACCCGCCCCGGAAGCCACGGGGACGGCCCGGAGCCCTCAGAGTTCCGGGCCGTCCCCGGGCTCCTCCTGGTACGAGTAGCGCTGCTCGCGCCACGGGTCACCGAGGTTGTGGTAGCCGCGCTCCTCCCAGAAGCCACGGCGATCCGCGGTCATGTACTCGACACCGCGCACCCATTTGGGCCCCTTCCAGGCATAGAGCTGCGGCACGACCAGCCGCAGCGGAAACCCGTGTTCGGCGGTGAGCAGCTCTCCGGCCTTGTGGGTGGCGAACAGTGTCTTCGCAGCTGTGAAGTCAGCGAGCCGCAGATTGGCGCTGTATCCGTACTCGGCCCAGACCATCACGTGCGTGACCTGCGGCGCGGGCGGCGCCAGCTCGGTCAGCGTACGGGCGAGGACCCCACCCCATTCGGCCCCGAGCATGGAGAATTTCGTCACGCAGTGCAGATCGGCGACCACGGTGGAGAACGGCAGCGCGGAGAACTCCTCGTGGTTCCAGCAGTGCTTCTCGCCGTCGGCCGTCGCCCCGAAAACCCGGAATTCCCACCGGTCGGGCTTGAACTTGGGCACCGGACCGTAGTGGGTGACCGGCCAGCCCCGCTGGAGCCGCTGGCCCGGTGGGAGCTCGGTCGATGCCGCTCCCTGCTGCTCCCGGCTTTCCGGCTGACCCATGCATCCATGGTGACAGACCGAGCGGGGTGGTCGTGACCAGGCATGAACGGATCGGGGCAACTCGTACTAAGCCTCCACTTACTGGACGCTCCCGGGAGGCGGTGCGAGGATGCGCGAAACCTGCCCGGATCCACGCCTGGAAGGAGCCTCTGCAATGCAGGGCGACCCCGAGGTCATCGAGTTTCTCAACGAGCAGCTGACCGCCGAACTGACGGCGATCAACCAGTACTTCCTGCACGCGAAGATGCAGGAGAACTTCGGCTGGACGAAGCTCGCGAAATACACCAGGTCCGAGTCCTTCGACGAGATGAAGCACGCCGAGATCCTCACCGACCGGATCCTGTTCCTGGACGGGCTGCCGAACTACCAGCGGCTCTTCCATGTCCGGGTGGGCCAGACCGTCACCGAGATGTTCCAGGCGGACCGCCAGGTCGAGGCCGAGGCCATCGACCGGCTGCGGCGCGGCATCGAGGTCATGCGCGGCAAGAGCGACATCACGTCTGCGAACATCTTCGAGTCGATCCTGGCCGACGAGGAGCACCACATCGACTACCTCGACACCCAGCTGGAGCTGATCGAGAAGCTCGGGGAGGCGCTCTACATCGCCCAGGTGATCGAGCAGCCGGACAGCTGAAGCGGCCGGGCCTTCCCGTACGGGACGGAGGGGGCCCGGGACGGGCGGGTGCGTCAGGCGGCTTCGGGGAGCCGCGGCGCAGGACCGGCGTCCGGTCCCGGCGGCGCCACCGGCTCCAGCGGGGTCACGCGCTGTTCGAGCAGTGCCCGGCGGGGGCAGCCGCCCCGGCCGAGGAGGGCCTGGATGCTGCGGACACAGCCGCCGCAGTCGGTACCGGCCTTCGAGGCCGACGCGATGTCCCGGGGGGTGCAGGCACCCGCTTCCGCGTGCTCCTTCACCTGCTGCTCGGTCACACCGAAGCATGAGCAGACGTACACGCGGGTTCACCTCCCGGCCGGGATCGCTGACGGGCGTCACTCCGGTGGTCAGCGAGCGACCGTCCGGGTGAGGCAAACCTAACCTTACCCGTAGCCCCAGGTGTGCAGAAGGGCCGTGGGGTCCGGATCGATGTGATCCGCGCCCCACGGCCCTTTCCGCTGTCCTGTCCACCGCGCCCAGCTGCTGGGCCCGGCCGCCGGTGCCGGCTACTGCGCCCGGTACATCTCCGCGACCAGGAACGCCAGGTCGAGCGACTGGCTGCGGTTGAGCCGCGGGTCGCAGGCCGTCTCGTAGCGCTGGTGCAGATCGTCGACGAAGATCTCGTCGCCGCCGCCGACGCACTCGGTGACGTCGTCACCGGTCAGCTCGACGTGGATGCCGCCCGGGTGCGTACCGAGGCTCTTGTGGACCTCGAAGAAGCCCTTGACCTCGTCGAGCACGTCGTCGAAGCGGCGCGTCTTGTGGCCGGACGCGGCCTCGAAGGTGTTGCCGTGCATCGGGTCGGTGACCCAGACGACCTGGGCACCGGACGCGGTGACGTTCTCGACCAGGTTCGGCAGCTTGTCGCGGACCTTGTCCGCGCCCATCCTGACGATGAAGGTCAGCCGGCCCGGCTCGCGGTCCGGGTCGAGCCGCTCGACGTAGCTGAGCGCCTCCTCCGGAGTCGTCGTCGGGCCGAGCTTCACACCGATCGGGTTGCGGATCTGCGCGGCGAACTCGATGTGCGCGTGGTCCAGCTGACGGGTGCGCTCGCCGACCCACACCATGTGGCCCGAGGTGTCGTAGAGCCTGCCGGTGCGCGAGTCGGTACGGGTCAGCGCCGACTCGTAGTCCAGCAGCAGCGCCTCGTGCGAGGCGTAGAACTCGACCGCGCGGAACTCCGCCGGGTCGGTCCCGCAGGCCTTCATGAAGTTGAGCGCGCTGTCGATCTCACGGGCGAGCTGCTCGTAACGCTGCCCGGACGGCGACGACTTGACGAAGTCCTGGTTCCAGGCGTGCACCTGGCGCAGGTCGGCGTACCCACCGGTGGTGAAGGCGCGGACCAGGTTCAGCGTCGACGCCGACGCGTGGTACATCTGCTTCAGCCGGTCGGGGTCGGGCACCCGCGACTTCTCGTTGAAGGCGAAGCCGTTGACCGAGTCACCGCGGTACGTCGGCAGGGTCACCCCGTCGCGGGTCTCGGTCCCCTTGGAGCGCGGCTTGGAGTACTGCCCGGCGATCCGGCCGACCTTGACGACGGGCACCGACGCGGCGTAGGTGAGCACCGCGCTCATCTGGAGCAGCGTCTTGAGCTTCGCGCGGATCTGCTCCGCGGACACGGCGTCGAAGGCCTCGGCACAGTCGCCGCCCTGGAGCAGGAACGCCTCGCCCTTGGCAACGGCTCCCAGGCGCTCGCGCAGCTGGTCGCACTCGCCCGCGAAGACGAGCGGCGGATACGACGTGAGGTCCGCGATCACATCGCGCAGCGCCTCGGTATCCGGGTACTCGGGCTGCTGCGCCGCGGGAAGGTCTCGCCAGGTCGCCTGTACGGCGGGGGCTTGGGTATCAGCGTTCACGGTCACAGGCCAACAGTACGGGGTCGCCGCCGACGCATTTCGCGCTGCCCGCTGGGTGAGACGGACCGGTGGCTCCGATGCGCTACAGTCCCCCTCATGTTCGCGACGACGACTCGAAACTGGTGGTGGACCGCTCATCCGGCGGCCCACTGACATCGCGCGTACAGACGAAGCGAAGGCCGCCCGAGGGGCGGCCTTCCGTGTTTCCCGGGGCCGTTCCTCTCCGCTCTCCCACTCCCCCCGCCCGTCGGGGAGCCCCGGAAAGGAACACCCGATGCTCATCAGCAGACTGCTGGACGACCACCGCCCCTTCGCGCTGCTGCGCAGGCGCACCCCCGGCCACGACCACGACACCGTCGAGCTGCTGATCGGCGAGGTCCGCGAGCTGGAGCGGCTCGCGGACATCCCGGTGGACGACGCCCGGCCCGCTCTCGCGCTGGTGCCGTTCCGGCAGATCAGGGAGCGCGGTTTCGATGTGCGCGACGACGGGACGCCGCTGGCCGTGCTGGTCGCCGACGAGACGTACGCACTGCCGCTCGGCGAGGTGCTGGACGCGCTGCCCGCGCACGACGTACGCGTCGAGAACGGCGGCTTCGACGTCAGCGACGAGGCCTACCGGGAGATCGTCGGGCAGGTGATCACGGACGAGATCGGGCAGGGCGAGGGGGCGAACTTCGTCGTGCGGCGGACCTACACCGGCTCGGTCCCCGGCTTCGGCAGGGCGGACGCGCTCGCCCTGTTCCGGCGGCTGCTCGCCGGTGAGCGCGGTGCCTACTGGACCTTCGTGGTGCACACCGGGGAGCGCACCCTGGTCGGCGCGAGTCCTGAGGTGCACGTCCGGATGACCGGCGGGACCGTCGTGATGAACCCGATCAGCGGGACCTTCCGCTATCCGCCGGAGGGTCCGACCACCGAGGCCCTGCTGGACTTCCTCGGTGACCGCAAGGAGACCGACGAGCTGTCGATGGTCGTCGACGAGGAGCTCAAGATGATGTGCACCGTCGCCGGTAGGGGCGGGGTCGTCATCGGGCCCCGGCTGAAGGAGATGGCCCATCTCGCGCACACCGAGTACGAGTTGCGGGGCCGCAGCTCGATGGATGTGCGCGAGGTGCTGAAGGAGACGATGTTCGCGGCGACCGTCACCGGGTCGCCGGTGCAGAACGCCTGCCGGGTCATCGAACGGTACGAGTCGGGCGGGCGCGGCTACTACGCGGGCGCGCTGGCGCTCGTCGGGCGGGACGCGGGCGGTGCGCAGACCCTGGACTCGCCGATCCTGATCCGTACCGCCGACATCGGTGCCGACGGCGCGCTGCGGGTCGCGGTCGGGGCGACGCTGGTACGCCACTCGGACCCGGCGAGCGAGGTCGCCGAGACGCACGCCAAGGCGGCGGGGGTGCTGACGGCGCTCGGGGTGCGGCCCGGCCGGGACCGGCGGGAGGCCGGGCCCGCGGGGCCGCGGCTGGCGGACGATCCGCGGGTGCAGGCGGCCCTGGAGTCCCGGCGGGCCGACCTGGCACCGTTCTGGCTGCGGATGCGCGAGCCGGTGGCCGCCGTGGCGGGCCGTGCGCTGGTGGTGGACGCGGAGGACACCTTCACCTCGATGCTGGCGCATCTGCTGCGGTCGTCGGGGCTGGAGGTGACCGTACGGCGCTACGACGAGCCGGGGCTGCGCGAGGCGGTACGCGCGCACCGGGGGCCGGTGGTGCTCGGCCCCGGCCCCGGCGACCCGACGGACGCGGCCGACCCGAAGATGCGTTTTCTGCGCGGGCTCGCCGCGGAGCTGCTGCGCGACCACCGGCACGGGCTGCTCGGGGTCTGTCTGGGGCACGAACTGCTCGCGGCCGAGCTGGGACTTGAGATCGTACGGAAGGAGGTCCCGCACCAGGGGGCCCAGGAACGCATCGACTTCTTCGGGCGCGAGGAGACGGTGGGCTTCTACAACTCGTACACGGCGCGGTGCGACGAGCGGACGGTGACGGAGCTGGCCATGCACCGGATCGAGGTGAGCCGTGCGGAGGCGAGCGGTGAGGTGCACGCGCTGCGCGGGGTGGGGTTCGCGGGGGTGCAGTTCCATCCGGAGTCGGTACTGACGCTGGAGGGTGCGGGTCTGGTGGCGGGGCTGCTCGCGGGGGTGCTGGTGTAGCGGATCAGTTCGGTGCCGGGGGCGGGGCCCCCGGCACCAGCGTGTTCTCGCCCCGCCGCCCGGCCAGGTGGTCCGCCACGTTCCGTACCGTCGCCTCGATGATCTGGCTCACCGCCTCGTGCGTGTAGTACGCCTGGTGCGAGGTGACGAGGACGTGCGGGAACGTGACCAGCCTCGCCAGGGTGTCGTCCTCGACCACGTCCAGGGACTTGTCGAGGAAGAAGAGCCCCGCCTCCGCCTCGTAGACGTCGAGCCCCACCCCGGTGAAACGGCCCCGCCGCAACTCGCCGACCAGGGCGTCGGTGTCGATGAGGCCGCCGCGGCTGGTGTTCACGAGGATCGCGTCGTCCTTCATCGACGCCAGTTCGGCCGCGCCGATGAGGTGGTGCGTCGCGGGCAGCAGCGGTACGTGCAGCGTGACCAGGTCGGACTCGGCCAGGAGCTGGTCCTTCCCCACGTACCGCATGCCCAGGGCGGCGCAGGCCGGGTTCTCCGTGACGTCCCAGCCGAGCAGGTTCATGCCGAAGCCGTGGGCGATACGGGTGAAGGCCTCACCGATCTTGCCCGTGCCCAGCACCCCCGCCGTCCGGCCGCGCAGGTCACGGCCCATCAGGCCGTCCAGGCGGAAGTCGAAGTCCCTGGTGCGGCCCGCGGCCCGGACGATGCGGCGGTTGACCGCCATCGCGAGGGTCCAGGCGAACTCGGCCACCGAGTACGGCGAGTAGGACGAGACCCGGGCGACGGTCAGGCCCAGCTCGTGGGCGACGTCCAGGTCGATGTTGTTGAAGCCGGTGGAACGCTGGGCGACGAGTCTCGTACCGCCGGCCGCGAGACGGCGCAGGACCTTCGCGCCGAGGTCGGCGTTGACGCTGGTGCTGACGATCTCGTAGCCGGCCGCGATCGGGACGGTGTCCTCGCTGAGGAAGACATCCACGCAGTGGACGTCGTGGTGTCCGGCGAAGGCCGCCTCGATCAGCGGGCGTTCATCGGCCTGCACGCCGAACGCGAGGATTTCCACGGTTTCTCCCGGAACGAGCGGATACGGGACGGAACAGTGTGAATATACGGCTCTCCGCTCGGGCCCGCTCAGCAGCTCGGTCCTGCTCACCTCCGGCCCGCTCAGCAGCTCGGGCCCGGCTCAGCCGAAGAAGACCCCGGCCTCGCGGTACAGCGCCGGGTCGACGGTCTTGAGCTGTGCGGTCGCCACCGCGATCGGCACCCGCACGATGTCCGTGCCGCGCAGCGCGACCATCGTGCCGAAGTCCCCTTCGCGCACGGCGTCGATCGCGTGCAGCCCGAAGCGGGTGGCCAGCCAGCGGTCGAAGGCACTGGGGGTGCCGCCGCGCTGGACATGGCCGAGGACCGTGGTGCGGGCCTCCTTGCCGGTGCGCTTCTCGATCTCCAGGGCGAGCCATTCCCCGATGCCGGAGAGCCGGGCATGACCGAACGAGTCGAGCGTGCCGTCCTTGAGCACCGCATCGCCGTCCTTGGGCATCGCGCCCTCGGCGACGACCACGATCGGCGCGTAGGACGCCCGGAAGCGCGAGGTCACCCAGGAACAGACCTGGTCGATGTCGAAGCGCTGCTCGGGGATGAGAATGACGTTGGCGCCGCCCGCCAGCCCGGAGTGCAGCGCGATCCAGCCCGCGTGCCGCCCCATCACCTCCACGACGAGGACGCGCATGTGCGATTCGGCGGTGGTGTGGAGGCGGTCGATGGCCTCCGTGGCGATGCCCACGGCTGTGTCGAAACCGAAGGTGTAGTCGGTGGCCGAGAGGTCGTTGTCGATGGTCTTCGGTACGCCGACGCAGGGAATCCCGTACTCGTCCCAGAGGCGGCCCGCCACCCCGAGGGTGTCCTCGCCGCCGATCACTGTCAGCGCGTCCACCCCGCACGCGGCGAGGTTCTCCCTGACCCGGCGGACACCGTCAGCCGTCCTGAAGGGGTTGGTGCGCGACGATCCGAGGATGGTGCCGCCACGCGGCAGGATGCCGCGCACCTCCGGGATGCCGAGCCGGACCGTGTCGCCCTCCAGGGGGCCGCGCCATCCGTCCTTGAATCCGGTGAATTCGTAGCCGTACTCCTGCACGCCCTTGCGGACGACAGCTCGGATGACCGCGTTGAGTCCGGGGCAGTCGCCGCCCCCGGTCAGTACTCCGACCCGCATGGAGCCACGTCCCTTCGCAGTGGAAGACGCCGTACTGCCACGCTACGGTGACCCACGTCACAAAGGGATAGGGTGGAGGGTCAATTCCCGCTGAGGAAAGCCGGGTTGGGCCCGGTCGTGGATCCGGGGGGGGCCGTCGCTCAGATGCCGTCGAGGCCGCGCTCTATCGCGTACCTCACGAGCTCCACCCGGTTGTGCAGCTGAAGCTTGCCGAGGGTGTTCTGCACGTGGTTCTGGACGGTGCGGTGCGAGATGACCAGCCGCTCGGCGATCTGCTTGTAGCTCAGCCCCTTGGCGACGAGCCGCAGCACCTCGGTCTCGCGCTCGGTGAGCCGCGGGGCCTTCGGCTCGTCGGAGGCCGCGGGCGCCGGGTCGGAGGCGAGCCTGCGGTACTCCCCGAGCACCAGACCGGCCAGTCCCGGGGTGAAGACCGGGTCGCCGACGGCGGTACTGCGCACCGCGTCGCACAGCTCCTGGGTGCTGGCCGACTTCAGCAGATAGCCGGTGGCACCCGACTTCACCGCTTCCAGTACGTCGGCGTGCTCACCGCTCGCGGAGAGCACCAGGACGCGGAGCTCCGGATCGGCGCCGACCAGCTCCTTGCAGACCTGGACGCCCGGCATCCCGGGCAGATTGAGGTCGAGGACCAGCACGTCGGGCGTGGTGGCACGGGCACGGCGCACCGCCTGGGGTCCGTCGCCCGCCGTGGCGACCACGTCGAAACCCGCGGCGAGGAGGTCGCGGGCGACCGCGTCCCGCCACATCGGGTGGTCGTCGACCACCATCACCCTGACCGTCGGCTGCTCACTCATGTGCGTCCTGCCTTCCCCCGTGGAACCTTCAGTTCTACCTCCGTGCCCTGGCCGGGCACCGAGATCAGTTCGGCGCTGCCCCCGAGGTCCCGCAGCCGGCCGCGGATCGACAGGGCGACACCGAGGCGCCCCTCCCCCTCGGCCACGGCGAGCCGCCCGTCCGGGATGCCGGGACCGTCGTCCCGCACCGTCACGATCACCTCGTCGGGCTCGTCCTCGACCAGGATCCAGGCCTGGGCGCTGTCTCCCGCGTGTCTGCGCACATTGTCCAGGGCGGCACTGACAGCAGCCGCCAGCTCCGTGGCCGCCACCGGGTCCAGCAGGACCGGGGCACCCGGTTCCGCGAAGCTCACGCGTGATCCGGCGTGCGGGGCGAGAAGCGTGCGCAGATCGCACGGCCCGCTCTCCTGCGGCCGGTCACCACGGATGCCCCCGCCACCCTCCCCGGTCCCGGAGTTCCCGCCGACGGTCCTGGCGATGCGGTCGGTTCCGCCGGTGCGGTCCGCGGTGCCGACGGGGATCCGTGCGGGAGGCACCAGCCCGCTGGAGACCAGGGTGCGCAGGGCGACCTCCTGTTCCCCCGCCATCCTGCCCAGCTCGGCGGATTCGCCGCCCAGCTCGGTGCCGCGCCGCTGCACCATGGCCAGGACCTGGAGCACGCTGTCGTGGATGTCCCGGGCCAGCCGCTCCCTTTCCCGGGTCGCCGCCTCGATCTCCAGGGCGCGGGCGAGGGTGCGCTCGGAGGCGCGGGCGACCTCGACGATGTAGCCGATGGCGATGGAGGCGATCCACACGAGCAGGATGTTGTGGAGGGTGTCCCTGCTGGGTTCACCACGCTCGACGATGTTGGCGACCGCCACCAGGGACGAGGCGAACGCCGCCCAGCGCCAGCCGCCCTTGATGGCGAAGGCGAGGACCGAGCCCGCGGTCCATATCGACGGCAGCGTCGTGGCGCCGCCGACGACCCGGGCGTGCGTGTCCGCGAAGGGCGTGAGCAGGATGCCGACGAGGGCGAGGGTGAGGTCGGCGCCGAGGAAACGTTTGGTGCAGTGGGCGGCGTTGGCGACCCTGGGGAGCGTGGCCAGCGTCCAGACGGTCAGCACGGAGAGATAGCTGACGGCCACCCAGTGGCGCGCGAACTTGTCGTACGCGAAAGCGACCAACAGGATCGCGTAGACCAGCGTCAGGACGCGGTAGCCCGTCAGGGCACGCCACAGGGGCTGCTCCACCGACATCCGCACGACCCGCTCGCGCCGTTCCTTCGCCATGCCCCACCCCCACGACGGACCACGCGGCTAGCTGCCGGGCCGGTCCGTCCCCTCGGCCTTGTCCGCTTCCGCCTTCGCGGCCTTCGCGGCCTTCGCGGCCTTCTCCTCGTCCGCGATCCGGCGCTTCGCCGCGGTGGCGTAGATGTCGACGTACTCCTGGCCGGAGAGCTTCATGATCTCGTACATGACCTCGTCGGTCACCGAACGCAGGATGAACCGGTCGTTCTCCATGCCGTGGTAGCGGCTGAAGTCGAGCGGCTCACCGATCCTGATCCCCGGGCGCATCAGCTTGGGGACCACCTGTCCGGGCGGCTGGATCTTCTCGGTGTCGATCATCGCGACCGGGATCACCGGGGCGCCGGAGGCCAGCGCCACCCGGGCGAGACCGCCGGGCTTGCCCCGGTAGAGGCGGCCGTCGGGCGAGCGTGTGCCCTCCGGGTAGATGCCGAAGAGTTCGCCCCGCGCCAGGACGTCGACACCGCTCCTGACCGCGGCCTCGCCGGCGCCCCGGCTGCCCGAGCGGTCCACCGGCAGCTGGCCGACGCCCTTGAAGAAGGCCGCGGTGAGCTTGCCCTTCACCCCGGGGGACGTGAAGTACTCGGCCTTGGCGATGAAGGTGACCTTGCGGTCCAGGACAGCGGGCAGGAAGAAGGAGTCCGAGAACGAGAGATGGTTGCTCGCGAGGATGGCGGGCCCCTCGGCGGGGATGTTCTCCAGACCCTCCACCCAGGGCCTGAAGGCCACCTTGAGCGACCCTCCGATGGCGAACTTCATTGCGCCGTAAATCAACTCGGATGCCTTCCTCTGACTGTCGCACCGACCATAACCCGCGCCGCGTCGGCGCTCCCGTCCTCCGGGCTCCGGTGAGGGGGGGACGGCCCTGGTCGGTGTCGGTCCGGTCGCGTACGGTGAAGTACACCTTTCGAGACCTGATGAACAGGAGACCCAGGTGCCGGTGCTTCCTGGAGCCGAGCCCTACCGCCACGAGGGCGGCGAGGTCGGTGTCCTCCTCTGCCATGGATTCACCGGATCGCCGCAGTCGCTGCGTCCCTGGGCGGAGTATCTGGCCGCGCGCGGGCTGACCGTGTCCCTGCCGCTGCTCCCCGGACACGGCACCCGCTGGCAGGACATGCAGCTCACCGGCTGGCAGGACTGGTACGCGGAGGTCGACAGGGAGCTGCGGGCGCTGCTCGACCGCTGCTCCCAGGTCTTCGTCTTCGGCCTCTCGATGGGCGGCGCGCTGACGCTGCGGCTCGCCGCCAAGCACGGTCACGCGGTCAGCGGTGTCGTCGTGGTCAACCCGTTGAACAAGCTGCACGGCCTTTCTGCGTACGCGCTGCCGCTCGCCCGGCATCTGGTCCGTACGACCAAGGGTGTGGCCAGCGACATCGCCGAGGAGGGCTCCGTCGAGGTCGGGTACGACCGGGTGCCGCTGCACTCCGCGCACTCCCTGCGGAACTTCTGCCGCCTCGTGGACCGCGAGCTGCCGCAGGTCACCCAGCCGATACTGCTGCTGCACAGTCCGCAGGACCATGTGGTGCCGCCCGCCGACTCGGCGCGCATCCTCAGCCGGGTCTCCTCGACCGACGTGGAGGAGGTCCTGCTGGAACAGAGCTACCACGTGGCGACGTTGGACCACGATGCGGAGCGGATTTTCGAGAAGAGTTACGCGTTCATCGGCCGCCTCGCTCCGAGCGTCGGGACGAAGGGGAGCACCACCGGTGGCTGAGAACGAGGCGGAGCGCGAACCGCAGCCGATCGACGAGGAAGCCGTATGGGCCGCGATCGTCGCGGGGTACGGCGAGGAGCCCGCGGATCCGGCGGGCACGAAGCCGTTCAAGTCCGTGGAGGACCTCGCCGGTCTCGAGGACGGGGTGAACGCCGCGGGGACGCAGGAGCCGGGCGCGGAGAAGCCGGACTCCGGGACCGGGCCGGACAGCGATTCCGACAGCGGCCCCGGCAGGCCGCTCGGCAGCTCGGTGGTGTTCGCACCGGGCGTCGGCGGGCCGCGGAGCTACAGCCTGGCCGAGCCGAAGGACGACGACCTCGGCGAGGACGACGAGGGTCACTTCGTCCAGCCGGACCCGGAGCTTCCCGAGGTGGACGTCACGGCCAGGTTCGCCTGGCTGGCGGTCGTGGGCGGGCCGGTGCTGCTGATTCTCGCGGTGCTGCTGGGCTGGGACATGACGTGGTGGCTCGCGACGCTGGGCATCGGCGGGTTCCTGGGCGGGTTCGCGACGCTGGTGGCGCGGATGGGAGCCGCGGACGACGACAACGAGGACCCGGGCCGGGGCGCGGTGGTCTAGGCCGTGCTCTGAGAGTCCCGCCGATCTTTGCCGGGGCCGCCGAGACCGGCCCGGACGGTGCCGGACCGGCGGGCCCCGCGCCGTCTCAGGCCGTCGGTACCCGCAGCGCGGCCAGGACCGGCAAGTGGTCCGAGGCCGCCCGGAGATCCGCCGCCGGGACGTCCGACGGCACCCCGCACCCCAGCACTTCCACCCCCGCCGTCGCGAAGACCGCGTCGATGCGGGAGCGGGGGTCCTGCGCCGGCGACGTGTACTCGCCACCCCACTGCTTGGTCGCCCAGCAGTCCTGGAGCGCCGCCGCGAGCCGCTGGAAACTCCGGCCGTCCGGGCGCTCGTTCAGGTCACCGGCCACGACGGCGTGCGGGACGTCCATCGTGTCGAGACGGTCGAGCAGCAGCCCCGCCTGCGTGTGGCGTTCGTCGGACCGGAGGCTCAGGTGACAGCTGAGTACGCCGATCCGGGCGCCCCCGATCCGTACCACCGCGGTCGCGAATCCCCGCTGGTGCAGCCCCGGCGTGCGCGGGAGCAGTACGTCCTCCGTGCGCTCCACCGTGGCCCGCAGGGAGCAGAGCAGCAGCGGGCCCGCCGCGGTGGCCCCGCCGCCGAGTGTCACCAGGTCGGTGCGGGCGGCGAGCCAGGCCGCCGCCTTGCGCCAGCGGAAGAAGCGCGGGGCCTCCTGGATGAGGACCAGGTCGGGGTCGCAGGCGCTGATCACGCGGGCCAGTGCCTCGCGGTCGTCGCGCATCGAACGGATGTTGTAGCTGAGCACCCGGATTACGGCCGAGCCGTTCTCCGTACGGGATTCGGGCAGCGTAGTGATCGCCATGGGCGACACGATACGGCGACACGGGCGGCGTGCGCACGGGTCCGCGGCGGTGGCGGTACCAGGAGCGGAGACCGCTGCCCGGAACAGCGGACCGTGCCGGATCCGGCACGGTCGGGACAGAGCACGGCGCCCGCCGTATCCCTCAAGGACACGACGGGCGCCGCCCGTTGTACGGATGAGCCGTGCGGTCAGCCCTGGCGGGCCAGGTCCGCCGCGCCCACCAGACCGGCCTCGCCGCCCAGTTGGGCCGCGAGCACCTGCGCGTGCGGACGCCAGGCGCCGCCGATCAGCCAGCGCCGGAAGGACTTGCGGATCGGGTCGAGGACCAGCTCGCCCTCGTCCGACACCCCACCGCCGACGATGAACGCCGACGGGTCGAAGAGCGAGGCGAGGTCGGCGAGACCGGCACCGGCCCAGCGCGCCAGCTCGCGGAACGAGTCGACCGCGACGAGGTCGCCCTGCCGGGCGGCCTCGCTGATGTGCTTGCCCTGGATGCCGCCGGGCGTGCCGTCACCGAGGGAGAGAAGGATCTTGGCGTTCTCCGGGGTGGCGTAGGCACGCTGCGTGGCGTACCTGACGAGGGCGCGGCCGGAGGCGTACTGCTCCCAGCAGCCCTGGCTGCCGCAGCCGCACAGCAGCCCGTCCGGGACGACCCGGATGTGGCCGAACTCGGCGGCCACGCCGAAGCGTCCGCGGCGCAGCTTGTTGCCGATGATGATGCCGCCGCCGAGGCCGGTGCCGAGGGTGATGCAGATGACGTCCTCGTGGCCCTGCCCCGCGCCGAACTTGTACTCGCCCCAGGCAGCGGCGTTGGCGTCGTTCTCGACGACGACCGGCAGGCCGACGCGCTGCTCGACCTTGTCCTTCAGCGGCTCGTGCCGCCAGTTGATGTTCGGTGCGAAGAGGACGGTCGCGCGCTTGTCGTCGACGTATCCGGCGGCGCCGATGCCGACGGCCTCGATGTCGTGCCCCTTGCCGGCCTCGGAGACTGCCGCGCAGATCGCGTCGACGATGCCTTCGGCGGTCGGCGGGGTGGGCACCTTGTGCACATCGAGAATGGCGCCCTCTTCGTCGACCACTCCGGCCGCGATCTTCGTGCCGCCGATGTCGACGCCGATGGTGAGTCCCATGAATCCCTCAGTTTTCGGTCGAGCCCCGCTAGGACCGCTCGGCACATGGGGGGTGGGAGAAGGAGCGGGGTGTGGTGCGTGCGATCGCAAGGCGGAGGATTGAGCCATGGCGGAGCCATGGTGATTGACGACAACGCGGCGAGCGTGCGTGCCGCACCCCGCGACGCCGCCCCCCATGTGCCGAGCGGTCCACGGGGCAACCGTACCCGAGGGCCGAAGGTGCAGGCCGCTCAGTCCAGATCGATGCGCTCGGCCGGCCCGGGACCCTCGTCGCCCTTGTCGTCGCCCTTGTTCTCGTCCGCGGCCCCACCCTTGGCGTCCGCGGAACCGGACGGTCCCGCGGAATCCGAGGTCCACCGCTGCTCGTGGTTCTCGACCGCGGAGCGGTAGGCGGCGAGGAGTTCACCGCCCGCGGCGGCCAGGTGGTCGAAGACGTCGGGGTTGCGCTCGACGACGGGCTCGACGACGGACTTCGCCTGGCTGAGGAACTGCCGCACGGCTCCCTGCGCGGCCATTCCCGGCAGGGAGGACTGGAGGTCCGAGACCTTGTCGGCGACCGCGTCGAAGAGCTTGCGCAGTTCCTCGGCAGCGGATCCGGGGGGCGTGCCGTACTGCGCACGGCGCCGGGCCTTCTCCGCCGCGAGGTCCTCGGCACACGCCTTCGCCCACGCGTCCGAGTCGGTTTCCGGCTGCTCGGGGGCTTCGCTCATGGCGGACTCCTGCGACGAGGCGGGCTGGCTTCGGTTCGTATGTACGACGTTACCCGAACGGGCGTGAAGCGTTCACCGGCCCTGCGGCCAGAGCCGCGGATCCGGCGTGAACCTGATACTCAGGACCCCGTCGGCGAGCGCCGCGCCCGCGACCGTGCAGCGGCGGAGCGCGGACGGCAGGTCGACGGTGGTGCGGAACGGGCCCGCGGTGAGCAGGAGTTCGTCGCCGTGCCGGACCAGGCCGAGCTCCTCCTTGACGGCTCCGGGCAGCGGCAGGTGCCAGACGAGGACACCGTCACCGGCGAGCCGGTCCTCGACGTACCGCCCCGGCGCCTTCACGAGGGGGGCTTCCGGGCGCTCCAGCGCGGTCAGGTCGTCGGCGGTGCGGGGGCTCCGGCCCAGGTGGGGCAGTTCCTGTACGGCACCGAAGTCCGCGTACAGCTCCTTCAGGTGTTCCTGCTGCTGCGCGGCGAGCGAGGCCAGCCAGGGGTCCCGTGACCCGGTGGGCAGCAGCCGGTTCGCGACGACCATGTCGAGGGAGCGACCGTGCAGCGCGATTCCGGTACGGGCGGTGCGCAGCGCCCGGGTGGTGGCGGGGGAAGGTTCGGCGACCAGCCGCAGAGTGGTGGCGGGGTCCTCGATCCTGGCCTGGACGGCGGCCAGTTCGCTCTCCCAGCGGGCGGTGGTCTCGTACAGCCACTGCGCGGGCATGGGCACGCCCGCGAGCTGGGCGAGCATCGGCCGCAGCGCGCGGGCCGCCTGCCGTTCGGGCGGCAGCAGCCGTCGCAGGGCGCGGCGCAGCTGCTGCGGGAGGGCGAGGACCGCGAGGGTCTCCCGGACGGGCGGCATGTCGACGACGACCAGGTCCCACTCGGCGCTGTCGTGCGTGCGCAGCGCGTGCAGCAGACCGAACTGTTCGGCGCCCGGCAGCTCGGTCAGGTCCTCCTCGTCGAGGCGGGCCGCGCCGAGCATCTCCAGCGCGGCGGCGCTGCGCTCCTGAAGGGCCCGCAGTTCGGTACGGAAGTGGGCCGCGGAGTCGATCCGCTCGGCCCGTACCCCCGCGTCGCGGGCGGCGGGCAGGGCCTCGCCGGGGTCCCGGTCGGTGGAGAGCAGCAGCACCCGCTCGCCCGCGCGGGCGGCCCGGAGCGCGGTGACCGCCGCGACGGTGGTGCGGCCCGCGCCGCCGAGGCCGGTGACGAGGACCGTACGCATCGAGGCGTCAGTCCTCGGACCGCTCGGTACCGGACGGAGCGGCGCCGGACTCGACACGCTTCTTCAGACCGGCCAGGGCGCGGTCGATGATGACCTTCTCGGCCTTGCGCTTGATCATCCCGAGCATCGGGATCTTGACGTCGACGGTCAGCCGGTAGGTGACCTCGGTGCCGCCGGTGACCGGGGCGAGGGAGTACGAACCGTCGAGCGCCCGGAGCATCTGGGACTTGACCAGCGTCCAGCTGACCTCGTCGGCGCCGGTCCAGGTGTACGCGAGGGTGTGGTCGTCCTTGATCGCTCCGGCGTCCAGCACCAGCCGGACCTGCTCGGCGCGGCCCTCGGCGTCGGTCGAGAGCACCTGGGCCTCCTTCACCTCGCCGGTCCACTCCGGGTAGCGGGCGAAGTCGGCGATCACGCCCATGACGTCGGCCGGTGCGGCCTCGATCGTGATGCTTGAGCTGGTGTGTTCAGCCATCGCCGTGGCTCCTCCAGTGCGGAATCCGGTGGTGCATGCGCTGTGAAGGCTATCGCGTACGCACTGGTACATCCGACCGTCGGCGCCTCGGGGCCGCTACCACTCCAGGACCCAGGGGCGGGAGGTCGAGGCGAAGTGGCCGACGTTCACACACTCGGTCCCGCCGATCCGCACCCGGCGGGCCAGCGGCTGGTGCACGTGCCCGAAGAGGGCGTACTTCGGGCGGATGCGCAGGATCGCGGCGAGCAGGGCGCGGCTGCCGCGTTCGAAGCGGCGGGCCACCGTGTCGTACACCAGCTCGGGGACCTCGGGCGGGATGTGCGTGCAGAGCACGTCGACGTCGCCGAGTGCCTCGATCTTGGCCGCGTACTCCTCGTCGCTGACCTCGTACGGGGTACGCATCGGGCTGCGGAGGCCGCCGCCGACGAAGCCGAAGACCCGGCCGCCGAGCTCGACGCGCTGGCCGTCGAGGACGGTGGTGCCGGGGTGTGCGTACTCGGGCCAGAGCGGCGGGATGTCCACGTTGCCGTAGGTGGCGTACGTCGGGGTGGGGAAGGCCGCGAACAGCTCGGTGTACTGCCTGCGCACCGCCCCCTCGATCGCGGCGTCGCGGTCCACCCCGGTCCAGAGCCTGCGCCCGAGCTCCCGGGCCTCGTCGAAGCGGCGGGCGGTGCGCAGTTCCACGATGCGGTCGGCGTTCTCGACACCGAAGAGTTCGGGGAAGATGCCGCGCGAATGATCGGCGTAGTCGAGGAAGAGCACCAGGTCGCCCAGGCAGATCAGGGCGTCGGCTCCGTCACCCGCCCTCGCGAGACCCTCGCTGTTGCCATGTACGTCGCTGACCACATGCACGCGCATGGAGATCACCCTAGGTCTCCGCGCACATGCTGGATAGAGGGGGCCGGACCCGCTGATACCACCGGCTCCGGACATGCGTGGACTAGTCTGCGCGAAGCACCGCCGTGTCGTGTGACGCATGGAACATCTGGCCGGGCCCCTCTATCGGGAACGTCCTACCCATGGGTAACGTCCGGGCGGTCAGGTCCAGTCGTGGCGACAGCGATGTCGACCAGAGGAGCAGCAGTCTTGCGTGAGTTCAGCCTTCCGGCCCTGTACGAGGTCCCTTCGGACGGCAATCTGACGGATCTCATCCGCCGCAACGCCGCTCAGCATCCCGATGTGGCAGTCATGGGCCGCAAGGTGGCCGGTGTCTGGACCGACGTCACCGCCACCCGGTTCCTCACCGAGGTCCACGACGCCGCCAAAGGCCTGATCGCCGCGGGTGTGCAGCCCGGCGACCGGGTCGCGCTGATGTCGCGCACCCGCTACGAGTGGGTGCAGCTGGACTTCGCGATCTGGAGCGCGGGCGCGGTCACCGTGCCGGTGTACGAGACGAGCTCGGCCGAGCAGGTGCAGTGGATCCTCGGCGACTCGGGCGCGGTCGCGGTGATCGTGGAGAGCGACGCGCACGCCGAAGCCGTCGAGACCGTACGCCACTCGCTGCCCGCTCTGGCGCACGTCTGGCAGATCGAGAAGGGCGCCGTCGACGCCCTGCGCAGCGGTGGCGCCGGGGTCACCGACGCCACCGTCGAGGAGCGCACCTCCCTGGCCAGGGCCGACGATCCGGCCACCATCGTCTACACCTCGGGCACCACGGGCCGCCCGAAGGGCTGCGTGCTGACCCACCGCAGCTTCTTCGCCGAGTGCGGCAACATCGTCGAGCGCCTGAAGCCGCTGTTCCGTACGGGCGAGTGCTCCGTCCTGCTCTTCCTGCCCGCCGCGCACGTCTTCGGCCGGCTGGTCGAGGTGGCCTCGGTGATGGCGCCGATCAAGATCGGCTGCGTACCCGACATCAAGCACCTCACCGATGAACTGGCCTCCTTCCGGCCGACGTTGATCCTCGGGGTGCCGCGGGTCTTCGAGAAGGTCTACAACTCGGCGCGTGCCGCGGCGCAGGCCGACGGGAAGGGCCGGATCTTCGACAAGGCCGCCGACGCCGCCATCGCGTACAGCCGCGCGCTCGGCACCCGGAAGGGCCCCTCCCCCGCGCTGCGGATCAAGCACAAGATCTTCGACAAGCTGGTGTACAGCAAGCTGCGGGCGGTGCTCGGCGGGCGCGGCGAGTACGCGATCTCCGGCGGCGCGCCGCTGGGCGAGCGACTCGGCCACTTCTACCGGGGCATCGGCTTCACCGTGCTGGAGGGCTACGGCCTCACCGAGTCCTGTGCGGCGACCGCCTTCAATCCGTGGGACCGCCAGAAGATCGGTACGGTCGGCCAGCCGCTGCCGGGCTCGGTCGTACGGATCGCGGACGACGGCGAGGTGCTGCTGCACGGCGAGCACCTGTTCAGCGGCTACTGGAACAACGAGTCGGCGACCTCCGAGGCGCTGGCCGACGGCTGGTTCCACACCGGTGACATCGGCACGCTCGACGAGGACGGCTACCTCGCGATCACCGGCCGCAAGAAGGAAATCATCGTCACCGCGGGCGGCAAGAACGTCGCCCCGGCGGTGATCGAGGACCGCATCCGCTCGCACGCCCTGGTGGCGGAGTGCATGGTGGTCGGCGACGGGCGGCCGTTCGTCGGCGCGCTGGTCACGCTGGACGACGAGTTCCTGGCGCGCTGGGCCGTGGAGAACGGCAAGCCGGCGGGCTCCACCGCGCTGTCCCTGCGGGACGACGCGGAGCTGCTCGCGGAGATCCAGCGGGCGGTGGACGACGGCAACGCGGCGGTCTCCAAGGCCGAGTCGGTACGCAAGTTCCGCGTGCTGCCTGCCCAGTTCACCGAGGAGGCGGGGCACATCACGCCCTCGCTGAAGCTGAAGCGCAATGTGGTGGCGAAGGACTTCGCCGACGAGATCGAAGCGATCTACCGCGGCTGAGGACGGACGGTGCGGGTGGCCGGCAGGCCGGCCCGCACCGGGTCAGAGCAGCGTCCTGAGCTTCTCGGCGAGCAGGTCCCAGCGCCACTTCTCCTCGACCCAGGACCGCCCGCGGGCCCCCATCCGGCGCCGCAGCTCCGGATCCTGGAGCAGCGTGACGATCCGGTCGGCGGAGTCCTCCGCGGAGCCGCCCCGCACCACCCAGCCGGTCTCGCCGTCGAGCACCGCGTCGGGCGCGCCGCCCGAGTCCCCCGCCACGACGGGCAGTCCGGTCGCCGAGGCCTCCAGGTAGACGATGCCGAGCCCCTCGACGTCGAGCCCGCCCCGGCGGGTGCGGCAGGGCATCGCGAAGACGTCACCGGCGCCGTAGTGCGCGGGCAGCTCCGCCCAGGGGACGGCGCCGGTGAACCGCACCGAGTCCGCGACGCCGGTCCCGGCCGCGAGCTTGCGCAGGTCGTCGGCGTACGGTCCACCTCCGACGATCAGCAGCACCGCGTCCGGTACCCGCCGCAGGATCCGGGGCATCGCCCGGATCAGGGTGTCCTGGCCCTTGCGCGGCACCAGCCGGGAGACGCACACGACCACCGGCCGGTCCGTGAGCCCGAGCCGCGCGCGCACCGCGTCGCCGCCCGAACCGGGGTGGAAGGTCTTCTCGTCGACGCCCGGCGGCAGTTGCACCATGCGTCCCGCGGCGGCGGGGGTCAGCGCGGCGGCGATGCGTGAGCGGGTGTACTCGCCGAGGTAGGTGAGGGTGTCGGTGCCTTCGCCGATCCGGCGCAGCAGTTGCCGCGCCGCGGGCAGCTGGGCCCAGCCCGCCTCGTGGCCGTGCGTGGTGGCGACCAGCCGCTCGGCGCCCGCCCTGCGCAGTGCGGGCGCCATCAGACCGAGCGGGGCTGCGGCGCCGAACCACACGGACGTACAGCCGTGTTCACGGAGCAGCCCGCTCGCCCGCGCGGTGACCCGCGGGGTGGGGAGCAGCATCGTCGTCCGGTCGCGTACGACCGTGAAGGGCTGCTCGGCGTCGAAGGCCGCGGTCGCCCCGGCGCCCTCGCTGCCGCGCTTCCAGGTGGAGGCGTAGACGACGAGCTGTTCGGGGTCCAGCCGCAGCGCCATGTTGTGCAGGAACGCCTGGATCCCGCCGGGGCGGGGCGGGAAGTCGTTGGTCACGATCAAGGTCTTGTGCATCGCCGCCGACAGTACCCAACGGCCCCGCCTCGTCGCTCGGGCGCAGCCACGACGGCATCATGGCCCGGACATCTCACACATCACGGCATAGGCCGTCATTCCGGACGGGGCGGTTCATGAGGGGCGTACGCGGCGGCACCGGACTCGCTCTCCTGGTCTGGGCGCTCACCAGGACCCTGCTGCTGCTCTGCGTCCTCGGCGTGCTGACCGTGCCCGGCGTGGACGTCACCGCCGATGTCTCGGTGACGTACCACGGCTGGTACGAGGTGCTGAGGACCGGCACCTTCCCGCTCTCCGACGTCACCTGGCAGTACCCGCCCGGCACGGCCCTCGCGATCCTGGCGCCCGCGGTGCTGCCGTTCCTCGGCTACGCGTCGGCCTTCTTCGTCCTGGCCCTCCTCGCCGACGCGGTGGTCCTCGGCCTCCTGAGCTACGCGGCGCGGCGGCCGGGCAAGCGGTCCGCCGGGGTCTGGGTGTGGGTCGTGGGCGTACCGCTGCTGGGGCCGACCTCGTACGCCCGGTACGACGTGATGGTGACCGCCGTGGCGGTCGCCGCGCTGCTGGCAGGGGCCCGCCGGCCGCGCACGCTGGGCGCACTGGCCGCGCTGGGCGCGCTGCTGAAGGTCTGGCCCGCGCTGCTGCTCGCGGGGACGCCCCGCGGCCGTGTCACCCGGGTGTCCTGGATCTCGTTCGCGGCCACGGCAGCGGCCCTGCTGCTGCTCTTCGGCGTCACGATGCCGGGCGCGTTCGCCTTCCTCACCTTCCAGCGCGACCGGGGCACCGAGGTCGAGTCGCTGGGCGGTCTGGTCTTCCAGGTCGCCCGGCACCACGGCTGGCAGGGGCAGGTGGCCCTGCACTACGGGTCGGTGGAGTTCATCGGCCCGTACGTCCCGGTGGTGAGCGCCGTCGCGCTGGGCCTGTCGGTGGTGGCCTTCGGCTGGCTGCTGCTGTGGCGGCTGCGGGCCAGGGAGTTCACCGCGAGCACCCCGTGCGACGCGGCGTTCACCGCGGTCCTGCTCTTCACCACGACGAGCCGGGTGATCAGCCCCCAGTACCTGATCTGGCTGGTCGGACTCGCCGCCGTCTGTCTGGTCTTCCGTACGAGCCGGATGGCCGTCCCCGCCTGTCTGGTGCTGGCCGCCACCGCTGTCACGTTCCTGGAGTTCCCGCTGGGTTTCGACCATGTGGTGGCCGGGGATCCGACCGGTCTGGTGCTGATGTTCGTACGCAACGGGCTGCTGGTCGCCGCGTGTCCGGTCGCCGCCCGGCAGCTGTGGCGGCACACGGTCCCGGGGCCCCGGGACCGGGCCCGCCAGGGCGACCCGGGCCGGGACGACCACGGGGCGGGCGCCCCGCTCAGCCCAGTTGTGCCTTGAGATACTCCCGCCACCGCGCGGTGAAGTCCGCCAGGTCCGTGCCGAGCACCGTGTTCAGGGCCGCCTCCACCGCGCCGTCACGCCGCTCGTGCGCGCCGACGGCGCGGTAGAAGTCCGTCAGCTTCTGTTCGCCCCAGTGCCCGGCGATCATCCGGCAGGCGAGCCAGCCGCCCTCGTACGCCCGCGCGAGCCGGTCCGCGTCGTCGCTGAAGCCGAAGTCCGCGTCGGTGGGCAGCGCGGCGGGCAGTTCACCGCTGCGGACGGCCCGTTGGAGCTCGGGGGCCGCTTCCCGCGGGGTGGTGTCCGTGCCCCGGTAGGCGGCCCAATCCGCGAACCCTTCGGAGAGCCAGAGCGGGGTCGCCGCCGAGGTCTGGGCACGGGTGGCGACATGCGTGGTCTCGTGGGTGAGGACCACCTGCTTTCCCCGCTCGCTCAGGGTCGCGTACGCCTCGGGATTGACGATCACCCGGTCCGCCGGTGCGGCGCTCGAACCGCCCGCCTCCCCCGTGGTGACGGCCGCGATGCCCTGGTAGGTGGCGGCGGGCGAGCCGAGCAGGGCGCCCATCGCGTCCAGCGAGGACGGGACCAGCACCACGACCCGGTCGGCCCAGGTGCCGTGCCAGGCCGACTCGACGGCCGGGACGGCACGGTCCGCGACGGCCGCCACCTGCCGCAGCAGCTGCGGGCGTTGGCCGACCCCGAGCACCAGGCTGTGCTTGCCCTCGGCGGTCTCCACCCGGCCCTGCTGCCAGAGCTGCTGGCCGGTGCCCCGGTCCGGGCTGTCCCCGTCGATGTACCAGCGGCCGTCCCGCTCGACCAGGGCCAGCGTGCGTCCGGCGGCCACCGGCGCGCTGTCGTAGCCCTCGATCCGGTAACGCAGCTCGACCCGGGCCGTGGCCGTGGAGCCCTGGCGCCGTACGTCCTCCAGGCTGTACTGCCAGGAGCGCAGCGGCACCGCGGCCAGATTGCGGAACTCCGCGCGCTGGGCCGTCAGCAGCCCCTTCGCCCGGGGGTCGACCACCGCCAGATATCCGCTCTCGTCACGGTGCACGACGGCGGCGGCCCGGCGGTCCAGCGTCTGCCGGATGTCGCGGTCCGTGGTGTCGGGCGCGGCGGGCGCGCCGCACGCCGAGACGAGCAGCAGCACGGCGAGGCCACCGCCCACCGTGTGTGTGCGCCGTGTCCCGCACCGCCGACCTGCCATGCCGCCGATCGTACGGGGCACGGTCCGGGCAGCTCAGACGCGTGTCACCGAGGAGACGGGCATCATGCCGACCGGGTCGTACCGCACGGTGGCCCCCGGATGCGGCGCGTGCACGACCTGGCCGTTGCCCACGTACATCGCGACATGGCTGGCGTCGCTGCGGTACACCACGAGGTCACCGGGCCGGGCCTGGGAGAGCGGGATCCGCTGTCCCGCGTACCGCTGCTCCTGCGAGGTGCGGGGCAGCGCGACACCCGCGTGCGCGTACGCCCACTGCATCAGACCCGAACAGTCGAATCCTGACGGGCCGTTGGCGCCCCAGACGTACGGTCTGCCGACGGCGCTGCGGGCCGCGAGCACGGCGGCGGCGGCCCGTCCCGACGTCGGCAGGACGCCGAGCGCGGGCATCTCGTCCCGGTCGTCCGAGCGGGAGACCTCGTCGTACCGGGCGCGCTGTGCGGACGGCAGCGCCTCCAGCAGGCTGCGGGCCCGCGCCAGCTTGTCCTCGACCGTCCGTTTGTGGCGGGCGACTTCGGTCCGGCTCTGCCGGAGCTCGGCGAGTTTGTGGTCGGCGTCGGCACGCTGCTGCACGAGCCTGCGCCGGGCCTGCTGGAACCGGTGCAGCTGTCCCGCCCGGTAGTCGCCGATCTGCTCCAGGGCCACGGCCTTGTCGAGGTACGAGTCGGGGTCGGAGGAGAGCAGCAGCGCGAGCGTGGGATCGATGGCCCCGGCACGGTACTGGGCCCCGGCGAGCGCGCCGAGTGCCCCGCGCATCTGGTTGATGTGCTCCTGGCTGCGGGCGACGCCGTCCTGCGCGTCGGTGACTTCCCGGCGGAGCCGGCCGGCCCGTTCGTCGGCCTGGTCGTACAGCTGGGTGGCCCGCTCGGCCTGCGCGTACAGACCGTCGACCTTGGCCCGTGCGGTCACGGCGGTGTCCCGGGGCTCCGCGCCGGCCGGTGCGGCACCGAGACCGGCCGCGGCCGTCGCCAGCGCGGCGGACAGCACAGTGGCCCGGGTGCTCCGGGCGAGGCCGGACTGGGTGACACGGCGATGGGACACCACAGGAGCCGCACTCCTTCCGCTGCGTGCGGTCCCTGCCGCCCCGATGGGCGGACCGGTTGCCGGGAACCGCACCCGGACAGTAGCCGTGCGACCACGCAGTGGCCAAAGACCCGCGGCACGCGCAAAACGACGCCCCGCCGGAGACCACAAGGTCACCGACGGGGCGGGCAGTCAGCGAGCGGCACCGGAATTCGCCCGATTGGGCGGTGTCGGGGACGCCGGGCGGAGCGGTTCGCGTCAGCCGATGCGGACGCCGAACTGGAAGGGCATGTTGCCGATCGCCTCGTACCGGACGTTGGCACCGGTGCGCGGTGCGTGCAGCACCATGCCGTTGCCCGCGTACAGGCCGATGTGGTGCAGGTCGCCGTAGAAGAGCACCAGGTCGCCGGGCTTGAGCGCGCTCTGCGAGTAGATCCGCTGACCGGCGTTGGCCTGGGTCTGCGAGGTGCGCGGGAGGGAGACGTTGGCCTGCCCGTACGCCCACTGCGTCAGCCCCGAGCAGTCCCACGAGGCCATACCGGTGGCACTGTACTGATAGGGCTTGCCTATCTGGGTCTTGGCGGCGTTGAGCGCGACGCCGCCACGGGCGGACGCCGGGACGTCGTTGCCCAGGTCGGCGCGGGAGCTGGCCCGGTTGGCACGGGTGTTGTCCGCGGTGATCGCGTCCCGCTCGGCGGCGGTGAGGCTCTGCAGCAGCTTCCGGGACTCGGCCAGCTTGCCCTGGACCGCCTGCTTGTTCTCCGCGAGCTTCTTACGCGTCGACGCGAGGTCCTTCAGCTTGTCCTGCGCCTCGGAACGCTGCTGGGCGAGAGTCCGCTGCTTGGCCTGGATCTTCTTGAGCGCGTCGGCCTGCTGCGTGCTCAACTGGTCCTGAGCCGTGGCCCTGTCGAGGAAGTTGTCCGGGTCGGACGAGAGGAACAGCTGCACGGACGGGTCGATACCACCCGAACGGTACTGCGCACTCGCCATCGAACCGAGCTGCCCACGGAGCTTGTTGAGCTCCTGCTGACCACGCGCGACCGTGTCCTGGAGATCGCCGACCTGCTTCTTCAGCTTGTCCTGCTGCTCCTGGGCCCCGTTCAGCTTCTCGGTGGCCTTCTCCGTGTCCTCGGAGAGCTTGTCGACCTGGGCCTTGACCTCGCTCTTGGTCGGCTTCGGGTCGGCGTGCGCGGCCTGGGAGGTCAGGGCCACGGCTGCGGCAGCGGTCGCGGTGAGCACGGTCACACGAGTGCGACTCGCAGGCTTGGGTCGACGGTGGGACGCCACGGAGGCGAGCTCCTTCTTCCTCAGCCGCCGAGCACGCAGGTCAACTCACGTGCTCCTCGGCGGTTCCTCCGCTGCCACCCCGAATGAGTGATCAACCGCGCGAAGGTTCGATGGCCGACCATAGTGACCCTCTTGTGATCAGTTCAAATCCCGATGCCGAAAATCTCGGTCATCGACTGCATTCTTTACATACACCGCACGCACAGTAGCGGTCACTTGACGGTGCGCAGACCATCAGGCACCCCGAAGTGGGGCATGCCGCACAGGAGTTACTAGACGCGCGAAAGCCGCTTCAGCAACATGACGGACGCCACGGGCCTGGCGCCCGCCCTGGCCACCCCGTCGGCCACCTCACGGTCGGTCGAAACGACCACCACGGGGCGGCCCGAAGGCTCCGCCCGGACCAGCTGGCGGATCACCTCGTCGGCGGTCACTCCCGGCTTGCTGAACAGCACCCGCACCCCGCGCGGCGGCGCGAGCAGCACCGGCGCCGCCAGCTCCGCCCCGTCGAAGACACAGGTCATCTCGGCGCCCGTCTGCGCGGCGAGCATGGACAGACCGCCGAGGAGGCGCAGCCGCTGCTTCTCCAGCGGCAGCTGCGGGTAGCCGGTCTTGGTGACGTTGTAGCCGTCCACCACCAGGTGCGCCTGCGGCAGCGAGAGCAGTTGGTCGAGCAGGGCCGGGTCGGTGTCCGAGAGCGCCCTGGCCGCGATGTCCTTGGGCGAGAGCCTGCCCGGCTCCACCGCGTCGACGGAGTCGGCGGGGCGCAACGTGGACGGCGGCAGGGCCAGTTCGCGCCGCAGCCCCTGGGCCGCGTCCAGCACCGTGTCGAGGAGCAGCCGGAGCCGCATGTCCTCGACGGAGCGCCCTTCGCGTACGGCACGACGGCCGGCCTCCACGGAGGCCTCCGCCTCACCGAGCCGCGCCTTCAGCCGCCGCGACTCGCTCTCCGCCGCGGCGACCCTGGCCGCCGCCTCGGACTTGATGGTGTCGATCTCGGAACCGGTGCGGCGCAGCGCCGCCTCACCCCGCTTCACATCGCTCTGGGCGCTGCGCAGTTTGCGCTGAAGCGATTCGGCATCCTTGCGGGCCGCGTCCAGTTCCGCGCGCAGCCGCTCGTTCTCGGTCCGGGTCTGCGCCCTCGCCTCGGCGAGCTCCTCGCGCAGCTGCTCCAGCTCGCGCTGAGCCGCCTCGTCCGCCCGCTCGGCGTCGGCGCGCTGCGCCTCCTCGCCTGCCGCGGCGACCAGCTTCACCCAGCCCGCGGGGCGCAGCACGTACGCCGCGGCGGCCACATCGACAGGATCGGCCGCGGCCGGCGGCGAGCCCGCTTCGAGTGCATCGGCGAGCTCCGGCTGGGACGCCTTGAGCCGCTCGCCGATGCGCTGCCGGAACAGCGGGTCGCCCTCCAGGGCCGCCGCCATCGCGTTGCCCGCGAACTTGGCACGCCGGGTGGGGGTGAACCGGGCGTACTGCCGCAGCTGCGACGGAAGTTCGACGACGGTCAGCTCTCCGAAGGCGTCGGAAACGAGTGCGACGACCCGGCGCCGCACCCCTTCCGGCAACGGGCGGTCGAGCGCCTCGGCCACGTCACCGGCCGCGTCGGCCGGCTCCGCACCGCCCGCAGGCTCCTCCACCATCCGTCACCCCACTGTTCACTCTTCAGCGGGCTCCCTCAGGAGCCGCCACCCGGCCTGTCCACCAGCTCGATCTGGTCCACCGCGTTGCACCAGCGGCACCGCACCGACTCGATGGTCTCACTGACCACCTCGCGTTCCTCGACCTTGGGCTCACCGGCCAGGTCCAGATGCATGTACTCGACAACCTTCGACGAGCGGGTCACATCGAAACGGGTGAGATTGCCGCAGAGTGTGCAGCGCCACCGGGTATCGGCGGTCGGCATGGGAACCGTCGTCATACGTGCCGTCCTCTTCGTTCGTCGTGCGTCGGTCGCGGTGCGCCATCGAACTGCGGATGTACTCCCCGTAACCCTACGGCCTCGCGGGTACCCAGGGGGGAGGCCTGTGGACGGTACGGAGTCCGGCGAGGCGGTCTGCCCGATTCGGTCCCGTTAAGCCATGCTCTGTGCATGCTCAAGCAGTGGGACGCGCCCAAGGGTCCGGTGGTGACGTACGGCCTGATCGGCGTCTGCTGCGTCGTCTTCCTCATCAGCCCCGTCTCCGGGTTCGACCCGACGTACGGCACCGGCGACAACCTGCTCGCCGCCCAGAGCGCCTACTTCGAACGCTGGGGCGTCGTCCCCACCGAACTGATGAGCGGCACACCGGGAGCGCTGCTCACACCGTTCACCGCGCTGTTCGTCCACGCGAACTGGCTGCACCTGCTCGGGAACATGCTGTTCCTCTACGTCTTCGGGGCGATGGCCGAGGAACGCATGGGGCGGCTGCACTTCGCCGTCTTCTACCTCGTGAGCGGCTACCTCGCCCTGTCGGCCTACGCGCTCACCCACTCCGGGTCCGACCAGACCCTGGTGGGCGCATCGGGTGCGATCTCGGCGGTGCTCGGGGCGTTCCTGAGTCTCTTCCCGAAGGCCCGGGTCACCAGCATCTTCCCGTTCCTGCTGTTCCTGCCGCTGCGCTTCCCCGCCTGGATCGTGCTGGTCTTCTGGTTCGTGCTCCAGTGGCTGGCGGCCCGGCAGCAGACCGGCACCGGCCCCGGTGTCGCCTACACGGCACACCTCGCCGGGTTCTCGCTGGGCTTCGCCTACGCCGCGGCGCGGTACTGGCGTACGACTAGAGTGAAACTCCCAGCGACGGCCACCGAGGGAGAAAGCAAGCCGTGATCACCGCGATCGTGCTCATCAAGACCAGCGTGGACCGGATCCCCGAGATCGCCGAATCGCTCGCCGCCCTGGAGAGCGTCAGCGAGGTCTACTCCGTCACCGGTACGTACGATCTGATCGCGCTGGTGCGGGTGGCCCGGCACGACGATCTCGCGGACATCATCCCCGGCCGGATCAGCAAGATCCCCGGTGTCGAGGCCACGGACACGCATGTGGCATTTCGTACGTACTCGCAGCACGACCTGGAAGCGGCCTTCGCCATCGGCCTGGACGCGTAGGACCTCCCGCCCGGACCGGGCCCGCGGGGGTCCGGCCCGGCCCGGAAACGAAGCCCTGGAGCCCGTCCGGCCGGACGGGCTCCAGGGCTTCGCGATGTGCCGGACGGTGTGTCAGACGGCCGGCACGCAGCGGCCGTCCTCGGTGCGGTAGTTCCAGCGGGCGCCGTCCCGGACCAGTTCCTTGACCGCCGTCACGAACCGCTCCACGTGCTCGTCGGGCGTGCCCGCGCCGAAGCTCACCCGGACGGCGTTGAGGGAGGTTTCGCCCGGCTCGCTCTCCGGCGCACCGCACTCGCCCTGGTCCTGCGGGTCGCTGCCGAGCAGGGTCCGTACGAGCGGGTGGGCGCAGAAGAGACCGTCGCGCACCCCGATGCCGTACTCGGCCGACAGCGCCGCCGCGAAGTGCGAGCTGTTCCAGCCCTCCACCACGAACGAGATGACCCCGACGCGCGGCGCCTCGTCGCCGAAGAGCGAGAGCACCTTCACCGCCGGCACCTCGGCGAGCCCCGCGCGGACCCTGGAGACCAGCGACTGCTCACGTGCCACCAGCGAGTCGAAGCCCGCCTCGGTGAGCGCCTTGCAGGCGGAGGCGATGGAGTAGACACCGATGACGTTCGGCGAGCCTGCCTCGTGGCGGGCCGCGGTGGTGTGCCACTCGACGTCCACCCCGCCGTCACCGCGCCGGGCGACCCTGCGCGAGGCACCGCCACCGGCGAGGTACGGCTCGGCGTCCTGAAGCCAGTCGGAGCGGCCGGCGAGGACCCCGGAGCCGAACGGCGCGTACAGCTTGTGCCCGGAGAAGGCGACCCAGTCGACGTCCAGCTCGGCGATGTCCACGGGGTGGTGCGGCGCGAGCTGCGCGGCGTCCAGCACGATCCGCGCACCGTGCGCATGGGCGGCGGCGGCCAGTTCCCTGACCGGCCACAGCTCGCCCGTGACGTTCGACGCGCCGGTCACGCAGACCAGCGCGGGGCCCTGACCCCCGGGCGACACCGCGGTACGGGCGGCCAGCGCGCGCTCCAGTGTGGCGACGGCCTGCTGCGGGGTGCGGGGGGCGTCGAGGTAGGTCACCGCGGCGTCGCGCCACGGCAGCAGTGAGGCGTGGTGCTCGGTCTCGAAGACGAAGACCTCGCAGTCGGCGGGGACCACCGCGGCCAGCAGATTGAGCGAGTCGGTGGTCGACCGGGTGAAGACGACCTGGTCGCCCTCGCGGCAGCCGAGGAACTCGGCGACGGTGGCCCGGCTGTTCTCGAAGAGGTCGGTGGAGAGCTGCGAGAGGTAGCCGGCACCGCGGTGCACGCTGCCGTAGTACGGGGCGTACGCGGCGACGTCGTCCCAGACGCGCTGCAGGGCCGGGGCGCTCGCCGCGTAGTCGAGCGCGGCGTAGGCCACCTCGCCACCGGTCACGAGCGGCACAAGAACATCTCCGCCCAGAACGGGCAGAGGGGCACAAATGGCAGAGTCGGCGGCAGCGGTGGGGACAGACATGACGAACTCCCGGAAAAGGGCAGGCGAATTCACTGCGCGTGCCACACGCAACAGTGCAGAAAAGGGTGTGCGGAAAGAGGGCTACTGCCCTATCGCATTCGCTGAACCACGGAAGAACTCCCTCGACGACCAGGATCCCTGTCGAGGGATCCGCGCTTGCCGCAGACTTCGCTGCCTGCGGCCTGGTCTTCACCCAGGGCACCCCGCCACGGACGGAGGGTTGCCGGACAGCGGGCTGGGGCCGTAGTCGCTGTCACTCATGACCTGAAGAGAATCTTGCCATACGCACGGTGACGCGCAAGGCGCAGTCCACGGCTTGAGACCGAACGGCGTGAACCGCACCCCGCGTCGCCCGAACGGAACGGGCGCCGTACCGCCACAACTACCCGCTGTCCCGCGGGGAGTTGTGGCGGACAGCGGGAGTCAGGCGTTGCTGGCCGTGACCCAGCGTTCCAGGGCCCGGCCGGCCGCTCCCGAGTCGATCGACTCGGCGGCGCGGGCGATCCCCGCGGCGATCCGCTCGTCGAGCGATCCCCCGCCCGGATGCAGCGCGACCAGCGCCGCCGCCGAGTTGAGCAGAACAGCGTCCCGTACCGGACCGCCCTCACCCGCGAGCAGCCGCCGGGCGACATCGGCGTTGTACGAGGGGTCCCCGCCGCGCAACGCCTCCACCGGGACCAGGCCGATGCCCACGTCGCGCGGGTCGAAGGGCTCCTCGTGGACGGTGCCGTCCGCCACCGTCCACACCTTCGACGTGGCGGTGGTGGTCAGTTCGTCGAGCCCGTCGTCGCCCCGGAACACCAGCGCGGAGGAGCCCCGCTCGGCCAGCACGCCCGCGATGATCGGCGCCATCCGGGCATCGGCGACGCCGGTCGCCTGCGCCCGTACCTTCGCCGGATTGGTGAGCGGGCCGAGGAAGTTGAAGGTGGTCCGGATGCCCAGCTCCTTCCGCGCGGCTGCCACGTACCGCAGCGCCGGGTGGAACTTCACCGCGAAGCAGAAGGTGATGCCCGCCTCCTCCGCGACCTCGACGACCCGCTCCGGCGTCAGCTGGAGGTTGACCCCGAGCTTCTCCAGCACGTCGGAGGACCCGCTCGCCGACGACGCCGCGCGGTTGCCGTGCTTGACGACCTTCGCGCCGGTGCCCGCCACCACGATGGACGACATGGTCGAGATGTTCACCGTCCTCGCGCTGTCGCCGCCGGTCCCGACGATGTCCACGCTCGGGCCGGGTACCTCGATCAGCCTGGCGTGCTCGTACATCGCCCGGACGAGACCGCTGATCTCCGCGACCGTCTCGCCCTTGGCCCGCAGCGCCACGGCGAAACCGGCGATCTGCGCGTCGGTCGCCTCGCCGCTCATGATGCGGTCCATCGCCCAGGCGGTGGCGTCCGCGCTCTGGTCGGTGCCGCCCAGCAATGAGTCCAGTACGCCCGGCCAGGAGAATGCCGCCACGCTGTCGCCGCCTGCCGGGGTCACAACGTTCATGGTCCGCTCCTGGGTCCACAGCCGAATAGGGATACCGCTACCTTATCCAGCCCCGGAGACCGCGAAGAGCCCCGTCCATGCGCTGGACGGGGCTCCTGCTGTGGCGACTGTGTTCAGTCGGTCAGGTGATCAGTGATGGCCGTGGCCGCTGGTGATCTCCTTGTACTCGTCGGCGGTGGGCTTCTCGATCTGGCTGTGCTCGCCGTAGTAGCCCTTGTTCAGCTTGGCGCGCAGCTTGGTCAGACGCGAGATCTTGCGCGCGACACCGTTCTCGTCGACCTCGGGGCCGATTTCGAGCGGCTGGTACTGCTCGTGCGCGGTGAGCGTGTGCAGCGCCTCCGGGGCGAGCGGCTCGTGCACCTCGACGAACTCACCGTGCGGCAGGCGCTTGATGATGCCGGACTCGCGTCCGTGCAGCACCTTCTCCTTGTCGCGACGCTGGAGGCCGAGGCAGAACCGCTTGGTGACGATGAACGCGATGACCGGTCCGACGAACATTCCGATCCGGACGAACCAGGTGATCGCGTTGATCGACAGTTCGAAGTGCGTCGCCCAGAGGTCGTTGCCGCCACCGACGAGCAGGATCAGGTACAGCGTGATCCAGGCGACGCCGAGGCCGGTACGGGTCGGGGCGTTGCGCGGGCGGTCCAGGATGTGGTGCTCGCGCTTGTCGCCGGTGATCCAGGACTCGATGAACGGGTAGACACCGATGGCCGCCAGGACCAGCGGGAAGACCACGATCGGGATGAACACACCCAGGACGAGTGTGTGACCCCAGGCGTTGATCTCCCAGCCCGGCATGATGCGGACGAGACCCTCGGAGAATCCCATGTACCAGTCGGGCTGGGCGCCGGTCGACACCTGGTCGGGCCGGTACGGGCCGATGTCCCAGATCGGGTTGATCGAGGCGATCGCCGCGATGGCCGCGATGACACCGAAGACCAGGAAGAAGAAGCCTCCGGCCTTGGCCATGTAGACCGGCAGCAGCGGCATGCCGACGACGTTCTTGTTGGTCTTGCCGGGGCCCGCGAACTGCGTGTGCTTGTGGTAGAAGACCAGGATCAAGTGGCCGACCAGCAGGCCGAGCATGATGCCCGGCAGCAGCAGCACGTGGACCGAGTAGAACCGGGCGACGAAGTCACCGCCGGGGAACTCCCCGCCGTACAGGAACATCGACGCGTACGAGCCGACGATCGGGATGGAGAGCATGACGCCCTCCATGAACCGCACACCCGTACCGGAGAGCAGGTCGTCCGGGAGCGAGTAGCCGGTGAAGCCGGTGAACATACCCAGCACCAGCAGCAGGAAGCCGAACAGCCAGTTGATCTCACGCGGCTTGCGGAACGCGCCCGTGAAGAACACCCGCATCATGTGCACGAGCATGCCCGCGAGGAAGATCAGCGCGGCCCAGTGGTGGATCTGCCGGATGAGCAGACCGCCGCGGACCCCGAAGCTGATGTTCATCGTCGAGGCGAAGGCCTCGGACACCCGGATGCCCTGGAGCGGCACGTACGGGCCGTCGTAGACGACCTCGTTCATGCTCGGGTGGAAGAACAGCGTCAGATAGACACCCGTGAGGATGATGATGATGAAGCTGTAGAGGCAGATCTCCCCGAGCATGAAGGACCAGTGGTCCGGGAAGATCTTGCGCATGTTGGCCTTGGCCAGGCCGTAGATGCCCAGGCGGCCGTCCGCCCAGTCGGCCACCCGCTCGCCGGCGGGCGCCTTGCGCTGTGTATCCGTCACGGTGCTCATCCGCGCTCCCAGAAGGCAGGACCGACGGGCTCTGCGAAGTCGCCGAGCGCTTCGAGGTTACCCTCGCCGTTCACACCGATCCGCAGCTGCGGCAGGGCGTGGCCGGCCGGGCCGAAGATGACGCGGGCGCCGTCGGACAGGTCGAAGGTGGACTGGTGGCACGGGCAGAGCACGTGGTGCGTCTGCTGCTCGTACAGGCTGATCGGGCAGCCGACGTGGGTGCAGATCTTCGAGAACGCGACGATGCCGTCGTGGGCCCACTCGCGCTCCTTCTTGTCCTTGATGTTCTCCGGCTGGATACGGACGATCATCAGGGCAGCCTTGGCGATCTGCGTCTGGAAGTCCTCGTCGCTCTCCTCGAGGCCCTCGGGCATGGCGAACGTCAGCGAACCGACGGCCACGTCCTCGGGACGCAGCGGCTCATTGGTGTTCATGTTGATGAGCACCTTGCCGCGGTTCCACAGCGTCTCGCGGAGCTTCTTCTCCGGCAGCGGGCCGAGGTCGCGCAGCAGCACCACACCGGCGAGCGGCACCATGGCCATCGCGCCGAACAGCGTGTTGCGGATCAGCTTGCGGCGGCCGAAGCCGGACTCGGCGGCACCTGCCGCGAAGTCCGCCAGGACCTGCGCCTTGACCTCGGGCTCGGCCTCGATCGGGTGGCGGTCGGCCGCCGTCTCGACGTCCGACATCAGCGTGCGGGCCCAGTGGACCGCGCCCGCGCCGATGGTGAAGAGCGCCACACCCAGGGTCAGACCCAGGGAGAAGTTGAGGGCGCTCACGTGCCCGAACGGGAAGATGAAGACGATCTTGTCGACCGGGAAGATCACGTAGGACGCGATGAACGCGATCGTCGCCAGCATCGAGAGCGTGAACAGGAAGGCGACCACGCGCTCGGAGCGCTTGGCGGCCCGCTCGTCGATGTCCTGGATGCGCGGCTTGTGGGCCGGCATTCCCGGGTCGGCGAACGGATCGTCCGCGTGCTCCACCGCGCCGTGCGCGGCCTCCTGCTTACTCGGCAGGATCTCTTCGGAATTCTCTTGGCTACTCATGACTTCTTGGCCTTAGCGGTGTGGGCCGCGACCCAGATGGCAACTGCGATCAGTGCACCGAGTCCGAAGATCCAGCCGAACAGGCCCTCGCTGACCGGACCGAGCCCGCCCAGCTTGAGGCCACCGGGGCTCTCGGACTCGTCGCCGTTGACGGTCTTGACGTACGCGATGATGTCCTGCTTGCTCTTCTCCGGCATCGTGGTGTCGGGGAAGGACGGCATGCTCTGCGGGCCACTCTGCATGGCCTCGTAGATGTGCTTCGGGTCCACGCCTGCAAGGCTGGGGGCGTACTTGCCGTGTGTCAGCGCGCCGCCCTCACCCGTGAAGTTGTGGCACTGGGCGCAGTTGGTGCGGAAGAGCTCGCCACCGCGTGCGATGTCGGCGCCCTGGTCGCTGTACTGCTTCGCGGTCGGCGCGATGGGGCCCGCGCCGAGGGAAGCCACGTACCCGGCGAGCTGGTCGATCTCGGCCTGCGAGTAGATGACCTTCTTCTTCGGCACCTGGGCGCCGGGCTGCTGGGCCGGCATACGGCCGGTGCCCACCTGGAAGTCGACGGCGGCGGAGCCGACGCCGACCAGGGGCGGCCCGTCGGACGAGCCTTGGCCTCCCATTCCGTGGCAGCTTGCGCAGCCCACGGAGAAGAGCTTCTTGCCCTCAGTGATGGCGAGGGACTGGGAGGCTTCGTCGGCCTGCGCCTTGCCCGCAGGCGCGAACGCGGCATACAGCCCCCCGGTGGCCGCCAGCGCGAGGAGTAGGACGACGACCGCCGCCAACGGGTGGCGTCGTCGTGCGGAGAGCTTTTTCACGGATTACCCCGGTGTCAGGATCTTCTGCGTCGGTGCTTGCTGGATGAGTGGGGCGTCGGGCCCGATTACTTGATGAGGTAGATCGTCGCGAAGAGGCCGATCCAGACGACATCGACGAAGTGCCAGTAATAGGACACGACGATGGCGGCGGTTGCCTGGTGGTGCGTGAATCTCTTGGCCGCGTATGTCCTGCCCAGAACGAACAGGAAGGCGATGAGACCGCCTGTCACATGCATGCCGTGGAAGCCGGTGGTCAGGTAGAACACCGAACCGTACGGGTCGGAGGACAGCGAAAGGCCGTCCTTCTTCACCAGGTCGGTGTACTCGAAGATCTGGCCTCCGATGAAGATCGCACCCATCACGAACGTGATCATGAACCACGTGCGGAGCTTCTTCACATCGCCCCGCTCGGCGGCGAACACGCCGAGCTGGCAGGTGAGAGAAGAGAGCACCAGGATCGTGGTGTTCGTCGCCGAGAAAGGAACGTTCAGCGAGGACGCCATTTCCTTCCAGTGCTCGGGACCCGTCACCGATCGCAGGGTGAAGTACATCGCGAAGAGGGCCGCGAAGAACATCAGCTCGGAACTCAACCAGATGATGGTTCCGACGCTGGTGAGGTTCGGCCGATTGACCGACGGGTGCGCGTGCCCGGTTTCTACTGTCGTTGCTGTCGCCACGACCGACATTATGTCGGTCGCTTATCCCGCCCTCACCCTGGGGGGTGCCGTTCGGTGTGTCAGCCCCTCGTGTCCAGCTCGAACGGCCCAGCGCGAGGCGGTCCGTAACGGTGTTGACGGGGTGTCGGACGGAGTAGCATCCGCGCCAAGGTCGAAGCCCCGCAGTCCCCGAAACAGCCGTCACGGAGGAACAATGCAGCCGAGCGCCACGGTCCTGGTCTACAGCGACGACGCGAACACCCGTGAGCAGGTACGGCTCGCCGCGGGCCGGCGGCCGGCCTCGGACGTGCCGCCGGTGCAGTACCTGGAGTGCGCGACGCTCGACGCGGTGCTCAAGGCCCTGGACAACGGTGGGATCGATGTCTGCGTGCTGGACGGCGAGTCGGTCCCCGCGGGAGGTATGGGGGTCTGCCGGCAGATCAAGGACGAGATCTTCCGGTGCCCGCCCGTGCTGCTGCTCATGGGCCGCCCGCAGGACGCCTGGCTGGCCACCTGGAGCCGCGCGGACGCCGCGGCGACACTTCCGGTGGAGCCGGTGGAGTTCGCGGGCACACTGGCCGCTCTGATCCGCAGCAGGCTCGCCGCGGGCACCGTCGCCACGGGGTCCTGACCCGGCCGCGGCGGACCGCTCCCGCGGAACCGCGCGTCGGCTCCCGTCAGAACGCGGCGGGCCGCAGCCGGGCCGTTTCCGCGGGTGCGGCGGGCACCTGCTTGCCGTTCGTCAGCGCGCTGCCCTTGGCCCACTTGGCCCAGGACACGTTCCAGTCCCCGAAGCCGTTGTCGAACGGCGTCATCGTGTCGCCGTCGCTGCCGACGACGTCGACGATGTCGCCCTGGCGCACGTGGCTGAAGAACCAGGAGGCGTTGTCCGTGCTCATCCCGGTGCAGCCGTGGCTGGTGTTGGCACTCCCCTGCGAGCCCACGGACCACGGCGCGGCGTGGACGTACTCCCCGCTCAGTGTGACCTGTGTCGCGTAGTAGACCGGCAGGTCGTACGAGTCCGAACTCCCGGCGGCGATACCGATGCTGGCGCTGGTCATGCGTACGAAGTACTGCTTGCCCAGCACGACCTTGACGCCGTTGCGGGTGGAGAAGCCCGCCTTGCCGGTGGTCACCGGAATGGTGTTGATCACTTCGCCGTTGCGGGTGACCGTCATTTCGTGCGACGACGCGTCCGTGACGGCCACGAGACGGTCGCCGGTGGTCAGCTTGAGCGGCTTGGCGTCGCCGCCGTAGAGCTTGCCCGCCACTTTTATCCCGTTCAGGTTGCTGTGCACGTCGATCGTGGCGTGTGCGGGCCAGTACTCCTTCGGGCGGTAGTGCAGCGTCTTGCTGTCCACCCAGTACCAGGCGCCTTCGACGGACGGTACCGAGTCGACCTTCAGGGCACGCTCGACCTGGGCCCTGGCGGCCTTGTCCTTGACCGGGGCGCTGAGTTGGGCGGTGACGGGCTGTCCGACGCCGTACTCGCCCGCCTTGGGCCCGAAGGTGACGTTGAGCCGGTCGGCGGCGGGAGCCGTGTCGAACGTGGTCGTCTTCGCGCCCGGCGAGCCGTCCTCGTCCTCGGTGGCGACGCGCACCGTGTAGTGCGCGCCTGCGGCCAGCGGGGCCGTGCTGTGCCACCTGCTGCCGTCCGCCGAGAGTTCGCCCGCCAGTTGGCGTCCTGTGCTGTCCGAGGCGGTCACATCGGTGATGCGACCGCCGTCATCCTTGGAGGTGACTTCGAGCGGCTTGTCCGGGTCCACCTTGCCGCTGCCGCCGGGGCCGCTGAACGAGATGTCGTCGGCGGCGTTGTACGGCGGCGCGGAGAGCGGATTGTTGGGGGAGCCGCCGCACGCGGTCGCCGTCGCCCCCAGGGACACGACCAGCAGTGTGCAGCTCAGGACCGTACGGAATCGAGGTGCGTGGCTCATAAGCACACGTTATGAAGATCTCCCGGTAACGGCACGCCGGATGACTGCAAACGAGGAGGCCCGGACACCTGAATGGCGTCCGGGCCTCTCGTGCGGTGGAGCGGTCCTACTGGTTCTGGTTCTCTCCGCGGTAGAACTCGAACACCCAGCCCCAGAGGCCGATCACGACGAGCGGCGCCGAGAAGTACAGCAGCCACCAGCCCATCGCGATGGCCAGGAAGGCGAGCGCACCGCCGATGGCCAGCGAGATCGGCTGCCAGCTGTGCGGGGCGAAGAACCCGACCTCACCGGCGTCGTCCGCGACGTCGGCCTCCTTGTCGTCCATCGCGCCGGCATCGATCCGCTTGGCCGTGAAGGCCAGGTAGAAGCCGATCATGATGCTCAGCCCGAAGGCCATGAAGAGTGCCGTGGTACCGGCTGCCTCCTTCGACCACACGCCGTAGACGACCGCTACGGCGAGGATGAAGACGGCCAGCCAGATGAACATCTTTCCCTGGACCTTCACTTGCCCGCCTCCTTGCCACCGGCGAGGGCCGCTTCGGCACCGTGGTTCTCGAGCTGGTCGAGAGCCGCGATCTCAGGGTGGTGCAGGTCGAACGCCGGGGATTCGGAACGGATCCGCGGCAGGGTGGTGAAGTTGTGCCGGGGCGGCGGGCAGGACGTCGCCCATTCGAGCGAACGCCCGTAGCCCCACGGGTCGTCGACCTCGATCTTCTTCCCGTACTTGGCGGTCTTCCAGACGTTGTAGAAGAACGGCAGGATCGACAGGCCCAGCAGGAAGGAGCTGATGGTCGAGATCGTGTTGAGCGTGGTGAAGCCGTCAGCGGCGAGGTAGTCCGCGTAACGCCGCGGCATGCCCTCGACACCCAGCCAGTGCTGCACCAGGAACGTGCCGTGGAAGCCCACGAACAGCGTCCAGAAGGTGATCTTGCCCAGTCGCTCGTCCAGCATCTTGCCGGTGAACTTCGGCCACCAGAAGTGGAATCCGGAGAACATCGCGAAGACCACGGTGCCGAAGATGACGTAGTGGAAGTGCGCGACGACGAAGTACGAGTCGGAGACGTGGAAGTCCATCGGGGGCGAGGCCAGGATCACGCCGGTCAGACCACCGAAGGTGAAGGTGATCAGGAAGCCGACGGCCCAGAGCATCGGTGTCTCGAAGGACAGCGACCCCTTCCACATCGTGCCGATCCAGTTGAAGAACTTCACACCGGTCGGCACTGCGATCAGGAAGGTCATGAAGGAGAAGAACGGCAGCAGCACACCGCCGGTGACGTACATGTGGTGCGCCCACACCGTCACCGAAAGACCGGCGATCGAAATGGTGGCGGCGACCAGGCCGATGTATCCGAACATCGGCTTTCTGGAGAACACTGGAATCACTTCGGAAATAATTCCGAAGAATGGCAACGCGATGATGTACACCTCTGGATGGCCGAAGAACCAGAAGAGGTGTTGCCATAGGAGCGCGCCGCCATTTGACGCATCGAATACATGAGCGCCGAACTTGCGGTCCGCCTCCAGCGCGAAGAGTGCGGCGGCGAGGACCGGGAAGGCCAGCAGGACCAGAACACCGGTCAGCAGGACGTTCCACACGAAGATCGGCATCCGGAACATCGTCATGCCGGGCGCGCGCATGCAGATGATCGTGGTGATGAAGTTGACCGAACCGAGGATCGTGCCGAAGCCGGAGAAGGCCAGACCCATGATCCACATGTCGGCACCCACACCCGGCGAGCGGACGGCGTCCGACAGCGGGGAGTAGGCGAACCAGCCGAAGTCGGCCGCGCCCTGCGGGGTGATGAAGCCACCGACCGCGATGAGCGAGCCGAAGAGGTACAGCCAGTACGCGAACATGTTCAGCCGCGGGAACGCCACATCGGGCGCGCCGATCTGCAACGGCATGATCCAGTTCGCGAACCCGGCGAACAACGGCGTCGCGAACATCAGCAGCATGATCGTGCCGTGCATCGTGAACGCCTGGTTGAACTGCTCGTTCGACACGATCTGCGTGCCCGGACGGGCCAGCTCGGCCCGCATCACGAGGGCCAGCACACCGCCGATGCAGAAGAACGCGAACGAGGTGACCAGATACATCGTGCCGATCGTCTTGTGGTCAGTGGTGGTCAGCCACTTGATGACGACGTTTCCCGGCTCTTTGCGCCGTACCGGCAGCTCGCTCTCGTAGGAGTCGTTTGCTGCCGCGGCACCCTGGGGTTCGTTGAGGATGCTCACAGGTTGTTCGTCTCCGCGTTCTTGGCGTGGCCAGTCTGCGCGATCCCGGCGGGGATGTAGCCCTTCTGGTGCTCATTCGCCAGGTCCTTGAGGTGCTGCTTGTAGCGCTCCGGAGAGACGACCTTCACATTGAAGAGCATCCGGGAGTGGTCTACGCCGCAGAGCTCAGCGCACTTGCCCCTGAAGGTGCCTTCCTGGTTGGGAGTCACCTCGAAGGAGTTGGTGTGGCCCGGAACAACGTCCATCTTCATGAGGAACGGCACCACCCAGAAGTCATGGATGACGTCGCGCGAAGTCAGAACGAAGCGGACCTTCTCCCCCTTCGGCAGCCACAGGGTGGGACCCGGGTTGCCGTTCTGCGGGTTCCGGGTTGCCGGAGTGCCGACGTCGTAGACGCCTTCGGCCCCCTTGGGGAATTGCTTGGTGAAGCGGTCCGGAATGTCGGACAGCTCAGCGGTCTTCGCAGCGTTGCCCGTGGCCGGGTTCCCATCCACGTCCTCGATGTAGTTGAAGCCCCAGCTCCACTGGAAGCCGACCACGTTGACCGTGTGGGCGGGCTTCGGCGAGAGGCTGAGCAACTTCGACTCATCGCGGGCGGTGAAGTAGAAGAGCACCGAGACGATGATGAGGGGGACCACGGTGTACAGCGCCTCGATGGGCATGTTGTACCGCGTCTGCGGAGGTACCTCCACCTTGGTCCGGCTACGCCGGTGGAAGATGACACTCCAGATGATCAACCCCCACACCAGCACGCCCGTGGCGAGCGCTGCCGCCCACGAGCCCTGCCAGAGGGAGAGGATCCGAGGTGCCTCTTCCGTTACCGGGGTGGGCATACCAAGGCGGGGGAAATCCTTGTACGAGCAACCTGTAGCGGTCACAAGGATCAGGCCCGCAGTCAGCACCTGCGGCAGCTTCCGCCGCATCGGGCGCCGCGACGAGCGGTCGGAGCCGTTGGGACTCACGTAGCGCCTTCCCGAGAGTCTCGCCCGTGCGGCCGGCTGCGGCCGCATCGAGGTCGGTCGCCGGTCCTGCTCCGGGCAGGGGTTTGGATGTTTATGCGGACCAAACCCTACTGGAGGCCATTTGGGGCCGCGCGGGGAGGGTGCCCAACGCGCCGTCCGACACCCCGAAGGGGTGGAATCCCGGCTTCCGGCGGCGATCTGACGGTCTCTCCCCTGACGGTGCGGACCGGCCGCGCGAGGGCGGCGGCTAGCGTGGCGCCGTGCCCTACTTCGATGCCGCCTCCTCCGCGCCTCTGCACCCCGTCGCACGTCAGGCCCTGCAAGCCTCCCTGGACGAAGGCTGGGCCGATCCGGCCCGCCTGTACCGGGAAGGGCGGCGGGTGCGGCTGCTGCTCGACGCGGCGCGGGAGGCGGCGGCCGAGGCGGTCGGGTGCCGCCCCGACGAACTCGTGTTCACCTCTTCCGGGACCCGCGCGGTCCACTCAGGAATTGCCGGAGCACTTTCTGGGCGTCGGCGTGTCGGCGGCCACCTGGTGGTGTCGGCGGTCGAACACTCTTCGGTACTCCACTCGGCCGCCGCCCACGAGGCGGCCGGCGGTTCGGTGACCGAGGTGGCGGTGGGGCGGGCCGGGGCGGTGACCCCGGACGCGTACGCCGCCGCGCTGACCGGGACCACCGCCCTGGCGTGTCTGCAGTCCGCGAACCACGAGGTCGGCACGGAACAGCCGGTCGCCGAGGTCGCCGAGGCGTGCCGGGAGGCGGGTGTGCCGCTGCTGGTGGACGCGGCGCAGTCGCTGGGGTGGGGGCCGGTACGGGGCGCCTGGTCGCTGCTCGCCGCGAGTGCGCACAAATGGGGCGGACCGGCCGGAGTGGGGCTGCTCGCCGTACGGAAGGGTGTGAGGTTCGTCCCTCAAGGCCCGGCCGACGAGCGGGAGTCCGGGCGGGCAGCCGGCTTCGAGAACGTCCCGGCGATCGTGGCCGCGGCGGCGTCGCTGCGCGTGGTCCGGGCCGAGGCGGACGCCGAAGGGGTGCGGCTGCGGGGGCTGGTGGACCGGATCAGGGCCCGGGTGCCGGAGCTGGTGCCCGATGTCGAGGTGGTCGGCGATCCGCTGCGGCGGCTGCCGCATCTCGTGACGTTCTCCTGTCTCTATGTCGACGGGGAGACTCTGCTGCACGAGTTGGACCGGGCCGGTTTCTCCGTGTCGTCCGGTTCGTCCTGCACCAGCAGCACGCTGACGCCCAGTCATGTGCTGCGGGCGATGGGGGTGCTCTCCGAGGGGAACGTACGGATCTCCCTGCCGGTCGGCACGGCCGAGGAGGACGTGGAGCGGTTCCTGGCGGTGCTGCCGGGGGTGGTCCGCTCGGTACGGGCGCGGCTGGGCGTCGGCGACGCGGCCGGGACTCCGGCGGAGCCGGTGCCGGAAGCGGCACCGGACTCCGGGGCCGGGGTGGACGCGCTCGTGGTGGACGCGCTCGGCAAGCGGTGCCCGATCCCGGTGATCGAGCTCGCCAAGGTGATCGGGAAGGTACCGGTCGGCGGGGTGGTGACGGTGCTCTCGGACGACGAGGCGGCCCGGCTGGACGTACCGGCGTGGTGCGAGATGCGCGGGCAGGGATACGAGGGGGCGCACCCGGCCGACGGGGGTACCGCCTACCGGGTGCGCCGGGTGTCCTGAGCGCCCCGTCGGGTTACGGGAGGTGGGACTGCACCTCGGTGGCCGCCTCGTGGCCGTACGCCTTGGTGAAGCGGTCCATGAAGTTGGTGCGGCTCAGCGTGTACTCCTGGGTGCCCACCGTCTCGATCACCAGCGTCGCCAGCATGCAGCCGACCTGCGCCGCGCGCTCCAGGCTGACGCCCCAGGCGAGGCCCGACAGGAAGCCCGCGCGGAACGCGTCGCCGACGCCCGTCGGGTCGGCCTTGGTCTCCTCCTCCGCGCAGCCGACGACGATCGGGGCCTCGCCGACGCGGTCGATACGGACGCCCTGGGCGCCGAGCGTGGTGACCCGGTGGCCGACCTTGGCCAGGATCTCCTCGTCGGTCCAGCCGGTCTTGGACTCGATGAGCCCCTTCTCGTACTCGTTGGAGAAGAGGTAGGTGGCGTCCGCGAGGAGCGTACGGATGTCCTCGCCGCTCATCCGGGCGATCTGCTGCGAGAAGTCCGCGGCGAAGGGGATCGAGCGGGTGCGGCACTCCTCCGTGTGGCGGAGCATCGCCTCGGGGTCGTCCGCGCCGATCAGCACCAGGTCCAGTCCGCCGACGCGCTCGGCGACCGACTGGAGCTCGATCAGGCGGGCCTCACTCATGGCGCCCGTGTAGAAGGAACCGATCTGGTTGTGGTCGGCGTCGGTGGTGCACACGAAGCGGGCGGTGTGCAGGACCTCCGAGATCCGGACCGCCCTGGTGTCCACGCCGTGGCGGTCGAGCCAGGCACGGTACTCGTCGAAGTCCGAGCCGGCCGCGCCGACCAGGATCGGGCGGGTGCCGAGCTGGCCCATGCCGAAGCAGATGTTGGCGCCGACGCCTCCCCGCCGTACGTCGAGATTGTCGACGAGGAAGGAGAGCGAGACCGTGTGGAGCTGGTCGGCGACCAGCTGGTCGGCGAAGCGGCCGGGGAAGGTCATGAGGTGGTCGGTGGCGATGGAGCCGGTGACTGCGATGCGCACGGCGAAGACACTCCTGCGGAGGAGGGAGGCGGACACCTCACGCTACCGGTTCGTACACCACGGGCCGAAGGGGCGAAACTACCCGATAGTAGGGCTTTCTTCGCATGCGTCCTGTGCTTACGGTTCTGATATGTCGAACTCCATCGCCCGGCCCGAGCCCGAAGCAGACCTGAACGACCTGCGCGGCGACTGCGCGCGCATGGCACCGCACTGGGTGGCGCCCCCGAGTGCCGCGCCCGCCCCGGTCCCCCCGTCGCACATCCACGGGGTCACGGTCCCGCCCGCCTCCGCGCGGCTGATCGACGGGATGTCCGAGTACGGGGACTGAACCGCGCCCGGTGGCACCACGCCACTGATCCGCACAGCCGCCCCCCGCAGCTGAAACGCTCCGGGAGATCCGAGGGAACCGTGTGCTCCCCCGCCCCGTCCCACCGGTGTTCCTTCTTACGGAGGACATGACATACGGGACACGGCAGCGGAGTCGAAGGAGCATGCGGTGAGCAGTGAGCGACCCGAACACGACACAGCACGTCCCCGTGGGCGGCGGTCCCCCGCGGTCGTCACCTCGGTGGCGGCGGCGGTACTGCTGGCCGGGGGCGGCGGGGCCTACTGGGCCTCCGCGTCCGTCGGCGGCGGCAGTACGGAGAGCAGCGGCGGCAGCGGCCCGCCCCCGCTCGCCCTGGACAGCGCGGCGCAGCACGGCGGCCCCGTCACCGGTATCGCGCCCGGCGAGCCGGACCCCGGCGGAACCGTCTACCGCGCCCGGGGCCCGCTTCCCGCCGGACCGGGCAAGGCTCCGGTGTACCGCGCCGACGGCGCCGTCACCGCGGCCGAGGTGACCCGGCTCGCCCAGGCGCTCGGCGTGACGGGCACGCCCCGGCTGGTGGGTACGTCCTGGAGGGTCGGCGCCGACAAGGACGGTTCGGGGCCGCTGCTCCAGGTCGCCCAGCAGGCGCCCGGCACCTGGACCTACGCCAGGTTCGGCAGCGGAGGGAGCGACAACTGCCCCCAGGGGAAGGGCTGTTCGGCCGACGGGACCGCGCCGGGCGGCAGCGGTACGGCGGTGAGCGAGCAGGCGGCGAAGGCCGCAGCCGCTCCGGTACTGAAGGCGCTGGGGCAGGACGACGCGAAGCTCGACGCCGGGCAGTTGACGGGTTCGGTGCGGGTGGTGAACGCCGACCCGAAGGTCGGCGGACTGCCCACCTACGGCTGGGCGACCGGGCTCCGGATCGGCTCGTCCGGCCAACTGGTCGGCGGCAGCGGGCAGTTGAAGGAACCGGTCAAGGGGGCCGAGTATCCGCTGGTCGGCACCGCCGAGGCGCTGAAGCAGCTGAACGCGCCCGCGGTGGGGGCAGGAAAGAGCGGCAGCTGCGCCACCGTCGAACCGCTCGCCGAGGGCGTCACGCCCGGTCCGGGCAGCGAGAAGTCCTGTGGACCCTCCTCCCGCTCCCCCGAGCGCACGCCGGTGACCATCGACCGTGCGGAGCTGGGGCTCGCGGCGCAGCTGGTCGGCGGGCGGCAGACGCTCGTACCGTCATGGCTGTTCGAGACGGAGCCGACGGGCGACGCCCGGCTCCGCACGGTCACGGCGACGGCGGTGGATCCCCGCTACCTGACGCACCCCGAACCGCCGCCGGGGCGCAACCACCCGGGTACGGACCAGAAGCTGAAGTCCTACAGCACCGACGGGCGGAGTCTGACGGTGCACTTCTGGGGCGGGGTGTGCGGTACGTACGACGCGCGGGCGAGCGAGAGCAAGGGCGCGGTACGGGTGACGGTCGACGGACCGAACCGCGAGCCGGGGAAGATCTGTGTCGCGCTGGCCAAGGACGTGACGCAGACGGTCACCCTGGACCAGCCGCTGGGCAGCCGGAAGGTCGTCGACGCGGCGAGCGGTGACGCGGTCCCGCAGTTGTAGCGGGCGGCACGGCGGAGCGAAAAGGCGGCGGCCCCCAGGATCATCCCGGGGGCCGCCGCCTTCGCGTGTGCTTCGTGCGTCCTCGGCGGACGCGCACCAGCTGGTACAGGCCTGGGCCAGGCCCTAGCTGAACGAGTCGCCGCAGGCGCAGGAGCCGGAGGCGTTCGGGTTGTCGATGGTGAAGCCCTGCTTCTCGATGGTGTCGACGAAGTCGACGGAGGCGCCACCCAGGTACGGGGCGCTCATCCGGTCGGTGACGACCTTGACTCCACCGAAGTCCTTGACCACATCGCCGTCGAGCGAGCGCTCGTCGAAGAAGAGCTGATAGCGGAGGCCCGAGCAGCCGCCCGGCTGAACGGCGACGCGCAGGGCGAGGTCGTCACGGCCTTCCTGGTCGAGCAGGGCCTTGACCTTGGACGCGGCGGCGTCGGACAGGAGGATGCCGTCACTCACCGTGGTCTTCTCGTCCGATACGGACATCTGCTTCACTCCCGGGCTGGGGTCTCCCCGCCCTGAGGCAGGGGAAGTACGGACTGCTTGCCGACTCGTGCAACCGGCGGGGCCGCGGATTCATTCCGGGCCTGGCACTTCTCTTACGCGTTCATGCTCGCACACCCCCTCCGCGGAGTCACAGATCCGCGGGATCGGGGATACGTCACATCGACGAGATCGCCATCGTCAAGGTGACGTGAAGCAGTTATGATAGATAACGTCATTTCGACGAGAAGCCTCCGGTGTCCGCACCGGTTCCTGGAGCGGCCACACGCCGCGCCGAACTTGGAAAAGAAAGGGTGCGTGTCGTGACCACCGCCCAAACCCGTCAGGACCTCGATGTCCAGCCGTCGCCCCTCGCGCTGCTGCTGCTCGGCCGGGAGGCCGACCCGAAGAGCGAGCGTGGCGTGGAGTGCCCCGGCGACCTGCCGTCCCCGTCCGACCCGGACCTGGTGGAGCGCGCCCGCGCGGCCAAGGAGAAGCTCGGGGACAAGGTCTTCGTGCTCGGCCACCACTACCAGCGTGACGAGGTCATCCAGTTCGCCGACGTCACCGGCGACTCCTTCAAGCTCGCCCGCGACGCGGCCGACAGGCCGGAGGCCGAGTACATCGTCTTCTGCGGTGTGCACTTCATGGCCGAGTCGGCGGACATCCTGACCTCCGCCGACCAGAAGGTGGTCCTCCCGGACCTCGCGGCCGGCTGCTCGATGGCCGACATGGCCACGGCCGAGCAGGTCGCCGAGTGCTGGGACGTGCTGACCGACGCCGGTATCTCCGAGCGGGTCGTCCCCGTCTCGTACATGAACTCCTCCGCCGACATCAAGGCCTTCACCGGCCGGCACGGTGGCACGATCTGTACGTCGTCGAACGCGAAGCGGGCCCTGGAGTGGGCCTTCGAGCAGGGCGAGCAGGTGCTGTTCCTGCCCGACCAGCACCTGGGCCGGAACACCGCGGTCCGGGACCTGGGGATGTCGCTCGACGACTGCGTCCTCTACAACCCGCACAAGCCGAACGGCGGCCTGACCGTCGAGCAGCTGCGCAACGCCAAGATGATCCTCTGGCGCGGGCACTGCTCGGTGCACGGGCGCTTCTCGCTGGACTCGGTCAACGACGTACGTGAGCGGATACCCGGTGTACGGGTGCTGGTCCACCCCGAGTGCAAGCACGAGGTCGTGTCGGCGGCGGACGAGGTCGGCTCGACGGAGTACATCATCAAGGCCCTCGACGCGGCGCCCGCCGGTTCGAAGTGGGCGATCGGGACCGAGCTGAACCTGGTCCGGCGGGTGGCGAACGCCCACCCGGACAAGGAGATCGTCTTCCTCGACAAGACGGTCTGCTTCTGCTCGACGATGAACCGGATCGATCTGCCGCATCTGGTGTGGACGCTGGAGTCGCTGGCCGAGGGGAACCTCGTGAACCGGATCGAGGTCGATCCGGAGACGGAGAAGTACGCGAAGCTGGCGCTGGAGCGGATGCTGGCGCTGCCGTAGCGCTCCCGGCACTTTCCCCGCCCGGGACGCACCGCGGCCCCCGCACCGGATTCCGGTGCGGGGGCCGCGGTCGTGCGAGATGTCAGACGTTCACCGGCTCCGGCTCGTCCGAGGACGTGTCGGCGCCGGACCGGGGCTGCGCCCCGCCCTTCTGGGCCCGCTTCAGTTCCTTCTTCTTCGCCCGGCGCTCCTTGCGGAGCTCCACCATCGCGTAGAGGGTCGGCACCAGCAGCAGCGTCAGCAGCGTCGACGTGATCAGACCGCCGATCACCACCACGGCCAGCGGCTGCGAGATGAAGCCGCCCTCACCGGTGACGCCGAGCGCCATCGGGAGCAGCGCGAAGATGGTCGCCAGCGCGGTCATCAGGATCGGCCGCAGACGGTGCCTGCCGCCCTCCACGACCGCTTCGACCACGCCGAGACCACGCGACCTGTACTGGTTGATCAGGTCGATCAGCACGATCGCGTTGGTGACCACGATGCCGATGAGCATCAGCATGCCGATCATCGCCGGGACGCCCATCGGGGTGCCGGTGACGATCAGCAGGCCGAGCGCTCCGGTCGCCGCGAACGGGATCGAGACCAGCAGGATCAGCGGCTGGACCAGCGAGCGGAACGTCGCGACCAGGAGCATGAAGACGATCGCGATGGCCGCCAGCATGGCCAGCGCCAGGTTCTTGAACGCGCTGCTCTGGTCGGACGAGACGCCGCCGATCTCGACGGTCGCGCCGCTGGGCAGCGCCTTCTTGACGTCGTTGATCTTGGTCTGCAGCGCGGTGGTGACCGCGCCCGTGTTGTCACCGGTCGGCTTCGCCGTGATCGTCGCGGCGCGGGCGCCGTCGATCCGGGTCATCGAGACCGGGCCGGGGACCAGCTTCACCGTGGCGATGTCGCCGAGCTTGGCCGGGCCCAGGTCGAGGTTCTTCAGCTGGGCCAGGGTGGTGGCCGGGTGCGCCGCCTTCACGACGACGTCCCGCTCGGTGTCGTCCAGGATCGCCTTGCCCGACGTGGTGCCCTTGACCGCCTGGCCGACGGCCGCGCCCAGCGTCGTCTCGTTGAAGCCCGCGGCAGCCGCCTTGTCGTTGGCCTTCACGGAGATCCGCGGCACGCTCTGCGCCAGGTCGCTCTGTACGTCCTTGACGTCGTCGAGCTCGGCGACAGCGGCCCGTACCTGCTCGGCCGCCTTCTTGAGGGTGTCGCCGTCGCCCGCCTTCACGACGACGCTCAGGTCCTGGCTGCCGAAGCCGCCGCCACTGCCGACACTGGTGTCGCCGATGCCGTGGAGCTTGGCCAGGCCCTTCTCGATCCGGTCCTGGGTTGCGTCGTAGTCGGAGGCCTTCTTCAGGGTCACCTGGTACGAGGCCTGGTTGGCGCCCGTGCCACCGCCGAACGCGGCGGCGAAGCCGGAGGAGCCGACCGTGACCTGGTAGTCCTTGATGGTGTCGACGCCGTCGAGCAGCTTCTCGACCTTCTTGGCCGCGGTGTTCGCGGCCTCCAGGCTGGTGCCCGGGGTGAGCTTCTGGGTGAGCGACATGGTGTCCTGCTCGCCCTGGTCGAAGAAGTTGGTCTTGAGCAGCGGTGCCATGCCGAAGGTGGCCACGAGGACCACGGCGGCGATGATCAGGCTGGTGACCCGGCGCCGGGTCGCGAACTGGAGCACCGGGACGTAGAAGCGCTGGAGACGGCTGCGCTCCTCCTCCGCCTCGGCCGCGCGGCGCAGCTCCTCCGGGTCCACACCCTCCGAGCCCTTCGGGGCGCGCAGGAACCAGTACGAGAAGACCGGGACCACGGTCAGCGACACCAGCAGCGAGGCGAGCAGCGCCGCCGTGACCGTGATGGAGAACGAGCCGAAGAGCTGGCCGACCATGCCGCCGACGAGGCCGATCGGCAGGAAGACCGCGACGGTGGTGAGGGTCGAGGACGTGACCGCTCCGGCGACCTCCTTCACCGCGGCGATGATCGCCGCCTGGCGCTCCTCGCCGTAGCTCAGATGCCGCTTGATGTTCTCCAGGACGACGATCGAGTCGTCGACGACGCGGCCGATCGCGATGGTCAGCGCGCCGAGGGTGAGCATGTTGAGCGAGAGGTTGTCGGTCCACAGCACGATCAGCGCGAGGAGCACCGAGAGCGGGATCGAGAGCGCCGTGACCAGCGTCGAGCGCAGCGACCTCAGGAAGAGCAGGATGACGATCACGGCGAAGAGCAGGCCGAGCGCGCCCTCGGTGGTGAGGCCGTTGATCGACTTGGAGACGGAGGGTCCCTGGTCGAAGGCGACCGTCAGGTCACTGCCGGAGCCGAGGGTCTTGCGCAGGTCGGGGAGCTTGTCCTTGACCGCGTCGGAGATGCCCACGGCGCTGCCGTCCTGGCCCATCGTCATGGCGATGGAGAGGCTGGGCTTGCCGTTCGTACGGGTGATGGAGGTCGCGGTGGCGGGCTGCTCCTGGACCTTGGCGATGTCGCCGAGCCGGACCGGCTTGGTCGGCTTGCCCATCGAGGACATGCCGGTGACGCGCAGGTCCTGGATCTGGTTCAGCGAGGTGTAGCCGCCGCCGACCTGGACCGTGCGGCTCTTGCCGTCCTCGGAGAACGAACCGGCCGGGAGCGTGGCGCCGCCCGCCTGGAGGGCCTGGCTGAGCGAGGCGGGGGTGAGTCCCGCGGCGGCCAGCTTCGCGCTGTCGGGGGTGACGGTGACCTGGAGGTCCTGCACGCCGTCGACGCTGACCTGGCCGACGCCGTCGATGTTCTGGAGGACCGGGACAACCGAGCGGTCGAGCTGGTCGGACAGCGCCTGCTGGTCCTTGTCGGAGGTGACCGAGAGCACGACGGTCGGGATGTCGTCCGTCGATCCGGCCACGACCTGCGGGTCGACGGAGTCGGGGATGTTGACCCGGGCGCGGTTCACGGCCTGCTGGACGTCGGCGACGAGCTGCTTGGTGCCGTTGCCGTACTCGAACTGGGCCATGATCACGGCGTTGCCCTCACTCGCCGTGGAGGTGACGCCCTTGATGCCGTCGACAGCCTTGATGGTGTCTTCGAGCGGTTCTACGACCTGCTTCTCGACCACATCCGGGGACGCACCCTGGTACGGAGCGAGAACCGACACCATCGGCAGTTCGATGGTGGGCAACAGCTGCTGCTTGAGCTGCGGGATCGCTATCGCACCGAAGACGACGGCGACGATCGATATCAGCCCGATCAGGGCCCGTTGCGCGAGGCTGAATCTGGACAGCCAGGACATGGGGTCTCTCTTCTGTGGCGTGCGAGGCAGGTGTGACTGGAGGTATGGGTGGGCACGAATGACCCACCTATACCTTCAGCCATCCGGGGGCCCCGACGCGTCGCTCCCAGGTGCCTTCCCTTATGCGACGCATACCGCAGCTGGAGTAGGCCGCCGCTACGCCCTTGGGTGGACCAGGCCCGATTCGTAGGCGATTACCACCAATTGAGCCCGGTCGCGGGCGCCGAGTTTCGCCATCGCCCGGTTCACATGGGTCTTGACGGTGAGCGGGCTGACGACCAGCAGTTCGGCGATCTCGTCGTTGGAATGGCCGCCGCCGACCTGGACCAGCACCTGCCGCTCGCGGACGGTGAGGGCGGCGAGCCGTTCCGCGTACGCCTCGGGGTCCGCGGCTCCGTCCGCACTGCCGCCCTGGGCGAGGAACCGCGCGATGAGCCCCTTGGTGGCCACCGGGGACAGCAGGGCCTCACCGGCCGCGGCGACCCGGATCGCGTTGAGCAGTTCCTCCGGCTCGGCGCCCTTGCCGAGGAAGCCGGAGGCGCCCGCGCGCAGCGACTGCACGACGTACTCGTCCACCTCGAAGGTGGTGAGCATCACCACGTGCACGGCGGCGAGTTCCGGATCGGCGCTGATCATGCGGGTGGCCGCGAGGCCGTCCGTACCGGGCATCCGGATGTCCATCAGGACGACATCGGCGGCCTCGGAGCGGGCGAGGGCCACCGCCTGAGCGCCGTCCGCCGCCTCCCCGACGACCTCCATGTCGGGCTCCGAGTCCACCAGCACCCGGAACGCGCTGCGCAGCAGCGCCTGGTCGTCGGCGAGCAATACCCTGATCGTCATGCGTCCTCCCCTGCGCCGGCGTTGACCGGCAGTATCGCCTGGACGCGGAAGCCGCCGCCGTAGCGGGGGCCCGCCGTGCAGGAACCGCGCAGGGCGGCGGCCCGCTCCCGCATGCCGATCAGACCGTGGCCGCCGCCGTCGGCGGCCGTGCCGGGCGCGGTGTCCTCCGGCCGGGACGCGGGACCCTGGCCCACGCCGTTGTCGAGGACGGTGACCTCGACCGCCGGTCCGACGCGCACCACGCTGACCTCGGCCTTCGCCCCGGGGCCCGCGTGCTTGCGCACATTGGTCAGCGCCTCCTGGATGATCCGGTACGCGGCGAGGTCGACGGCTGCGGGCATGCCCGCCTCTTCGTGGTTGCAGGCCACCTCCACGGGCAGCCCCGCGTTGCGGAAGGTGCCGACCAGTTCGTCGAGCACCGCGAGGCCGGGGGCCGGTTCGGTGGGCGCCTCGGGGTCGCCGGACTGGCGCAACAGGCCGACGGTGGCACGCAGTTCGTTCAGTGCGGAGCGGCTGGCCTCCCGTACGTGCGCGAGCGCCTCCTTGGCCTGGTCGGGGCGTTTGTCCATGACGTGGGCGGCCACCCCTGCCTGCACGTTGACCAGGGCGATGTGGTGGGCGACGACGTCGTGCAGGTCGCGGGCGATCCGCAGCCGCTCCTCGGCGACCCGGCGGCGGGCCTCCTCGTCACGGGTGCGTTCGGCCCGCTCGGCCCTCTCCCGTATGGCATCGACGAAGGCACGGCGGCTGCGTACGGCGTCCCCCGCGGCCGAGGCCATTCCGGTCCACGCGAAGATTCCCAGGTTCTCCTGGGAGTACCAGGGGGTCTCGCTGAAGCACATCGCCGTCCCGGTGAGTACGGCCATGGTGACCAGCCCGACCCGCCAGGTGGTCGGGCGGTCGGTGCGGGCGGCGACCGTGCAGAGCGCGATGACCGCGCTCATCGCCACCAGGGTCGGCGGTTCACCGGAGATCAACTGGACCGCGGTGACCCCGCAGGTGACGGCGAGTACGGCCATCGGGGTGCGGCGGCGCAGGACCAGGGCCGCGGCGCCCACGCCCATCAGGACGAAGGTGTGGAACTGGGGGCTCCGGTGGCCGAAGGCCGGCCCTTCGGAGCCGCCGGTGTGGGCGAACGAACCGGCGACCATGCAGACCAGCGCGCCCAGCGCCAGGCCCGCGTCGAACGCCAGCGGGTGGGCGCGCAGCCAGACGGCGGCCCTGGCATAGCCGGTACCGGCTCTCGACGGAGAAGACACGTGGAACAACGGTACGGCGTGCCGCGCCGTGGTCGTACCGACCGGCGGACATGCACGGCCCCGGCACGGGCTCCGGGAACAGCGACGGCGCCCCGCCCCCGGAAGGGGTGCGGAGCGCCGTACGGCCGGAAACAGCGCCGGAGCCGGGAACGGTTCAGCCCGGGATCAGACCGTCGTCGTTCAGCATCTCCCTGACGTCCGCCAGCGTGGCCTCGGCGGGCGGCAGGATCAGCTCCGAGGGAGCCAGCGAGTCGTCCGGCAGCGGGGAACCGAGCTCCCGCACCTTGTCGAGCAGGGCGTGGAGCGTGCGCCGGAAGCCGGCTTCGTCGCCACTCTGCACTTCGACGAGGAGCTCGTCGTCCAGCTTGTTGAGCTCGGTGAGGTGGCTGTCGGCCAGCTCCATCTGGCCTTCACCCATGATCCGTACGATCATGACGCTTCCCTACTGCTTGTCCAGATTCGGATGGGGCCGGTCCTGCGGCTCGCCGCCTTCGATGGCCTGCTTCGACGACGATCCGCCGGCCAGCTCGGCCTTCATGCGCTGCAGTTCCAGTTCCACATCCGTACCACCGGAGATCCGGTCCAGCTCGGCGGAGATGTCGTCCTTCCCCATGCCGGACTGGTCGTCCAGCGCGCCCGAGGCGAGCAGCTCGTCGATCGCACCGGCCCTGGCCTGCAGCTGGGCGGTCTTGTCCTCGGCCCGTGCGATGGCCTGGCCGACGTCGCCCATCTCCTCGGAGATACCCGAGAAGGATTCGGCGATCCGGGTCTGCGCCTGGGCCGCCGTGTAGGTGGCCTTGATGGTCTCCTTCTTCGTACGGAAGGCATCGACCTTGGCCTGCAGACGCTGGGCGGCGAGAGTGAGCTTCTCCTCCTCGCCCTGCAGCGTCTGGTGCTGCGTCTCCAGGTCCGTGACCTGCTGCTGCAGCGCGGCACGCCGCGACAGCGCTTCGCGGGCCAGGTCCTCACGACCCAGCGCGAGCGCCTTGCGCCCCTGGTCCTCCAGCTTGGAGGACTGACCCTGCAGCTGGTTCAGCTGCAGTTCGAGACGCTTGCGCGAGGTCGCCACGTCGGCGACCCCACGGCGTACCTTCTGAAGCAGTTCGAGCTGCTTCTGGTACGAGTAATCGAGGGTCTCGCGCGGATCCTCGGCCCGGTCCAGGGCCTTGTTGGCCTTCGCGCGGAAGATCATCCCCATACGCTTCATGACACCGCTCATGGGCTTCGCGCGCCCCCTTCTGACGGACTTCAGCTCCAGCACTTGAACCCACACTACGGGGCCTACATCCATTACCGCACTGTTCGGGACCGGATGCGCTCCTCCTCCAGGACGACCTGCGCCTGATCCGCTCCGGCGTAGGGAGTAGGTGGTTCCAGGGGAACGTCGGGGAACTACGGAAAAATCCATATGGATCCGGGAGATTTCAGGGGAATTCGAGAGAACTCCCGGGCATCCGGGATTCCCGGGGATCGCAGGAATCCCGGGAATCCCGGAGTGGGCGACCGTTGCCGGATCGTTCCCCCTCGGTTCTGGACCCCCGCACGCCACCCCGTACCCTTGGGTTTTGTGTTCCGAAGCCGCGCCAATGAAGAGAAGGCCCGCACCTCCAAGGTGACGACGGACCTCTCCAAGCAGTCCCGCGACCCGCAGGCCCCCAAAGGTCGCCCCACCCCCAAGCGGAGTGAGGCGCAGTCCCAGCGACGCCGCGCGGTCACTCCGACGACCGACCGCAAGGAGGCTGCCAAGCGCCAGCGTGACGCCCGCCGTGCGGACATGGCCAAGCAGCGGGAAGCCCTCGCCAGTGGCGACGAGCGCTACCTGCCGGCCCGCGACAAGGGCCGCGCCCGCCGCTTCGCCCGGGACTACGTCGACTCCCGCTGGTGCCTGGCCGAGTTCTTCCTGCCGCTCGCCGTGATCATCCTGGTGCTCAGCGTCATCCAGGTACCGGGCATCCAGAGCATCGCGCTGCTCCTCTGGCTCGTGGTGATCGTGCTGATCGTCATCGACTCGATCGGTGTCTGGTTCCGCCTGAAGAAGCAGCTGAACGAGCGCTTCCCGGACGAGCCGAAGCGCGGCGCCGTCGCCTACGGCCTGATGCGTACGCTCCAGATGCGCCGGATGCGTCTGCCGAAGCCGCAGGTCAAGCGCGGAGAACGGCCCTGAGCACGGGAACCTCGGGGTTCGACGGCGCCGCGTCCGCCTGGCTGAAGGGCCTCGGCGGACTGCGTAACACCGTCCGCCAGGAGCTCGTGGCGCGGCAGCTCGACGAGCAGCTGACGGCCCGCTTCCCGGTCGGACAGCGCCTGCGGATCCTCGACGTCGGTACGGGGCAGGGCACCCAGGCCCTGCGGCTGGCCCGTGCCGGGCACACGGTGACCGGCCTGGAGTCGGACCCCGTGATGCTCAAGGTGGCCCGTGACGCGCTGGCCACCGAGCCCGAGGGCATCCGCGAGCGGGTGCGGCTGCTGGACGGCGACGGCCGGGAGACCGGCGCGCACTTCCTCCCGGGCAGCTTCGACGTGGTGCTCTGCCACGGGGTGCTGATGTACGTGCCGGAGCCGGACGGAATGCTGGCGGGCCTGGCCCGGATGCTGGCGCCGGGCGGGCTGCTCTCGCTGCTGGTCCGCAACGCGGACGCACTGGCGATGCGGCCGGGGCTGGCGGCCGACTGGCCCACGGCCCTGGCGGCCTTCGACACCGACACGTACACCAACCGGCTCGGCCTGACGGTGCGCGCCGACCGGCTGGAAGCGCTGACGGCCACGCTGGCGGGGATCGCGGCCCCGCTGCACGCCTGGTACGGCGTGCGGGTCTTCACCGACAACGTGCCCAACGACGCGGAGCTGCCGTCGGCCCAGGAGCTGGACCAGCTGCTGGCCGCGGAGGACCGCGCCGGGCGCACCGAGCCGTACAAGAACGTGGCCGCGCTGCTGCACCTGTGCGGCGTACGGGGCTGACGTCCTCTCCTGACGCCTTCCCCTGATCGGCTCACACCGCAGGCAGACCTGATCCGGCAAAAGCGACACTACGGGCATGGACTCCTCCCGTAACCGTGGCCGTGTACACCGACTGCTGCTGCCCCTGACCGCGGGAATCTGTGCGGTCGCCCTGGTCGGCGGCTGTTCGGGCGCCGGTTCTTCCTCCCCGGCGCCCGGCTCCGGATCCACGCCGTCGGCCCTGCCCGCAGCGTCGTCGTCGAACGGTGGCAGCGGCCTGCAGACCAACTACGAGCAGGTCATCAAGAACGTCCTGCCCTCCGTCGTCCAGATCGTGTCGGGCAACGACCTCGGTTCGGGCATCGTCTACGACGACAAGGGCGACATCGTCACCAACGCCCATGTGGTCGGCAACGCGAAGCAGTTCAAGGTCACCTCGGCCACCGGCGGCACCCAGCTGAGCGCCAAGCTGGTCTCCAGCTACCCCGCGCAGGACCTCGCGGTCATCAAGCTCGACACGGTGCCCTCCCAGCTCAAGCCCGCCTCGTTCGCCCCGTCGTCGAAGGTCGACATGGGTCAGATCGTGCTCGCGATGGGCTCCCCGCTGGGGCTCTCCAGCAGCGTCACGCAGGGCATCGTCTCCGCCACCGGGCGCACCGTCAGCGAGAGCAGCGCGAACGGCGGCACCGGAGCGACCATCGGCAACATGGTGCAGACCTCGGCCGCGATCAACCCCGGCAACAGCGGCGGCGCCCTGGTCAACCTCGACGGCAAGGTCATCGGCATCCCCACCCTGGCGGCGACCGACCCGCAGCTGGGCAACGGCGCGGCGCCCGGCATCGGCTTCGCGATCCCCGCCTCGATGGTCACGAACATCGCCGACCAGATCATCAAGGACGGCAAGGTCACCAACTCCGGCCGGGCCGCCCTGGGCATCACCGGCCGGTCCGTCGTCAACGCCGGATTCCAGCCCGCCGGGGTCGCGGTGGTCGCCGTCACGAAGAACGGCGCCGCGGCGAAGGCCGGGCTGCGTACCGGGGACGTCATCACCCAGCTGGGCACCACCCCGATCGCCTCGTTGCCCGCGCTCTCCGAGGCGCTGGCCTCGTACAAGCCGGGTCAGCAGGTCAAGGTCGGCTACCAGCGCGACAGCGCCAAGAAGACGGTCGAGGTCACGCTGGGCGCGATGTAGGCGCCGGAGCGCACGGTCCGGCACGGGGAGGGGCGGCACCCGGCCGGGTGCCGCCCCTCCCCGTACGCCGTCAGGCCTGGTCGGCCGTGTCCGCCTGCTCCGCGGCTTCCTCGGGGTGCAGGCTCATCGGTCCGTAGATCTCGGTCGTGTCCTCGAAGAGCCGCACCTGGTCGGCGCCGCCCTCGGCGAGCTCCTTCCACGCCTCGCCGATCCAGGACTCCGCGTCGCCCTGCGTGGTGAACTCCTCGGGCACCACCGAGGGCTGTGTCTCCGTACCGTCGGACTTCTCGAACCGCCACGTCCACGCCATGTCCGCCTCCTGGATGCCACGCTGTCTCGGCCCGGCCGTGCGCCCGCGGGGTCGACCCCGGCGGGATCACGGCCTGCTGGCAGCGTAGCCGGGCGCGCACCGGGCGCGGGGGCGCGGGAGGATCGGATACGTGGAACTCACTCTGCTCGGCACCGGTGCCCCCGACGGGCTGCCCCGTCCCGACTGTCCCTGCGCCGCCTGCGCCAGTGCCCGCGGCGACCGGGCGCGTGCCGCGACCGCGCTGCTGCTGGACGGCGTCCTGCTGCTCGACCTCACTCCGGGGGCCGCGCTGGCCGCGGCCCGCGCCGGGCATTCGCTCACCGGGGTGCGCCAGGTGCTGCTCACCCACCCGCACGGCGGGCCTCCGGTGGAACTGCCCGCCGGGCTGCCGTCCGCGGGCCGGGTGGCCGACGGGCGGGTGTTGACGCTGCTCAGCGGCCACCGGGTGCGGGCGGTGCCGATGGACTCCCCCGGCACCGGGTACGAGGTGACGTCACCGGGCGGTGAGCGGCTGCTCTACCTGCCGCTCGGCGCGTCCCCGGCGGGGCTCTCGGAGGACGGTTCCGCTCCGTACGAGATGGTCGTCGCCGATGTCACCGGGCGCCCGGACGCGCTGGCCAGGCTGCGGGCGACGGGGGCCGTCGGGTCCACGACGGATGTGATCGCCGTCCACCTGGGCCACGAGGCGCCGCCGGGCGCCGAGCTGGACCGGCGGCTGGCCGCCGCAGGGGCACGGGCGGTGCCCGACGGGACGACGCTGATCGTCGGCGAGTATCACGCGGTGCCCGATCTGCCGCGCCGCACCCTGGTGCTCGGCGGGGCGCGCTCCGGCAAGTCCGTGGAGGCCGAGCGGCGTCTCGAAGCCTTCCCCGAGGTGGTGTACGTCGCGACGGGCGGCACCCGTGACGGGGACGCCGAGTGGGCGTCCCGGGTCGGGCTGCACCGGGAGCGCAGGCCGGGGTCGTGGCGCACCGAGGAGACCTGCGAGCTGGCGCCGTTGCTGGCGGACGGCGGGCCTCCGCTGCTGATCGACTGTCTGTCGCTGTGGCTGACCGACGCGATGGACCGGGCGGGCGCCTGGGACGACGACCGGTGGGCGGGCGGCGGCGAGGCGGCGCTGCGCGCGCGGGTGGCCGAACTGGTCGCCGCCGTACGGGCCACGGAGCGCGCCGTCGTCGCCGTCAGCAACGAGGTCGGCTCCGGTGTGGTGCCCGCGACCGCGTCCGGCCGGCGGTTCCGCGACGAGCTGGGGCGGCTCAACGCGGCCTTCGCTGCCGAGTGCGAGCACGTGCTGCTGATCGTCGCGGGGCAGGCCGTCGTACTGCGGGGGTGAGAAGCGGCGGGTGAAAGGCCGCGGGTGAGAAGCGGGGGGTGAGAAGCGGGGGGTGAGAAGCCGCGGGTGACAATCCGGCGCACAGTGGAACGTATGACCCTCCGGGCGGTCCATGGACATCTCACCAGGAAAGCTGCCGGTACTGTTCGGCGAATGAGCTCGCTGAATCTCGACGACTTCTCCGATCTGATCGAACGCCCCGACGGCGGCGTACGGCGCGACGCCGAGGAACGCCGGGAGCGGCTGACCGTTCCGCCCGGCGCTCTCGGCCGGCTCGACGAACTGGGTGAGTGGCTCTCCGCGGCGCAGTCCGCGGCGCCGGTCAGGCCCGTCGAGACGGTGCGCGTGGTGCTGTTCGCGGGCGACCACGGGGTGGCCGGGCTGGGTGTGTCGGCCCGGCCCGCCGGGAGTGCGCACCGGCTGGTGCGGGCCGTGCTCGACGGGGAGAGCCCTGTCGCCGTGCTGGCCCGCAGGCTCGGTGTGCCGGTGCGGATCGTCGACGCCGGTCTGGACTGCGATCCCGCACTGCTGCCCGACGAGGTCGTCCGGCACCGGGTGCGCCGCGGGACCGGGCGGATCGACATCGAGGACGCGCTCACCTCGGAGGAGGCCGAGCAGGCGGTCCGTCTGGGGATGGCCATCGCCGACGAGGAGGCCGACTCGGGCACCGATCTGGTCGTCCTGGGCGACCTGAGCGTGGGCGGCACGACGGCAGCGTCCGCGTTGATCGCGGCGCTCTGCGGCACGGACGCCTCGGTGGTCACCGGGCGCGGCGGCGCGGTCATCGACGATCTGGCGTGGATGCGCAAGTGTGCGGCGATCAGGGACGCGCTGCGCCGGGCCCGTCCGGTCCTCGGTGACCAGCTGGAACTGCTCGCCACGGTCGGCGGCGCCGATCTGGCCGCGATGACGGGGTTCCTGCTCCAGTGCGCGGTACGCCGGGTGCCGGTGATCCTCGACGGCGTGGTCTCCGCGGCCTGCGCGCTGGTGGCCCAGCGGGCCGCCTTCCGCGCCCCCGACTCCTGGCTGGCCGGGCAGGTCAGCGGCGAACCGGCCCAGGCGAAGGCGCTGGACCGGATGGCACTCACCCCGCTGCTCGACCACGGGGTGACGGTCGGCGAGGGCACGGGGGCGCTGCTCGCGCTGCCGCTCGTCCAGGCCACGGCGGCGCTGCTGTCCGAACTGCCGGAGCGCACCACCGACGGCACGGCTACCGACGGCGGCGCAGACGAGACGTCCAGCGAGGCGTCGGGCGAGCGAACAACACCGGAAGAGACGGCGGAAAGCGGGACAACGCCGAGTGAAGCTTCGCCGAAATCCCCTGCGGATGACGCGACTTCGGTGGCGGCGGAGACCGCGGTGGGGGACGGTGGGGAGTGAACCCGTGGCCGGCGGCTGACCGTCGGCCACAACACACCCCCGACGTGACGCACGGCGCCCCATATCATCGCGTTTCATGGGAGAAGTCCGCACATCCGCCGGGGTCACACCCCTGACCAGCGTCCGGTCGCGCCGCAGTGCGGCATTCGCCGTCTGGTATCTGCGCGCCGTGTCGTTCATCAACTTCCTGAGTGCCGCCTGGGTCTCCCTGGGCCAGGACCTGCGCCGCCACAACACCGACTTCTACTTCACGCCCTACATGCTGACCGCGGGCTTCGCCTCGGGCGCGTTCACCCTCTTCCTGGCGATCACCATGCGCCGCCGCAAGCGGGCCGCCTGGATCCTCAACCTGGTGATCAGCGGGCTCTTCCTGCTGGTGCTCGGCCTCGCCATGTGTTTCCCGGAGTTCCGCCGGTACCCGCAGAACTGGGTCTCGCTGGTGCTGACGACGGCCTTCGTGGTCTCCCTGCTGATCGGCCGGCGGGAGTACTACGCGAAGGGCGACCGCTCCAACCCCAAGCTCGCCGCGGCCGTCGCCGTCGGCGGGGTGCTGGTCTGCTCGCTGCTGGCCTCGCTGCTGGTGACCGTCACCAACACCGCCCACGACGAGACCCGTTCGACGTTCCTGGGCCGTTGGCGGTACGGCTTCATGCGGCTGGTCTCGCTGGTGCCCGACGACTCGCACATCCAGGGGATCGAGACGCCCAACTGGGTCGACATCGCCATCAACGCGCTCTCCACCCTGCTGCTGCTCGCCGTGCTCTACGCGGCGTTCCGCTCCCGCCGTGCGGTCGACCCGATCACCGCGCAGGACGAGAACCAGCTGCGCGCCCTGCTGGACCGGCAGGGCGAGCGCGACTCGCTCGGCTACTTCGCCCTGCGCCGGGACAAGAGCGTCATCTGGTCACCCACCGGCAAGGCGGCGGTCGCCTACCGGGTGCTCGGCGGGGTCTCGCTCGCCTCCGGGGATCCGATCGGCGATCCGGAGGCGTGGCCGGGCGCGATCGGGAACTGGCTGGCCGAGGCGCGCGAACACGGCTGGCTGCCCGCGGTGATGGGCGCGAGCGAGGAGGCCGGCACGGTATACGCCAGGCACGGCCTGGACGCGCTGGAATTCGGCGACGAGGCGATCGTGGAGATCGCCGAGTTCACCCTGGACGGCCGCGCCATGCGCACCGTGCGCCAGGCGTACAACCGGGTGAAGCGCGCCGGGTACACGGTCCGGATCCGCCGCCACGAGGAGATCCCGGACGCCGAGATGGACGTGCTGGTGCGCCGCGCCGACGACTGGCGCGACGGGACCACCGAGCGCGGGTTCTCGATGGCGCTCGGGCGGCTCGGCGACCCGGCCGACGGACGCTGCGTGATGCTCGAATGCACGGACGGGGAAGGCGAGTTGCGCGCCGTTCTGAGCTTCGTCCCGTGGGGCCCCGCAGGCCTGTCGCTGGATCTGATGCGCCGTGACCGGGATGCCGAGAACGGCCTGATGGAATTCATGATCATCGAACTCCTGCAGCGGGCGAAGGAGATCGGGATCACTCAGGTCTCACTGAACTTCGCGATGTTCAGATCAGTCTTCGAACGTGGCTCGAAGCTCGGGGCTGGCCCCGTGCTGAGGCTGTGGCGCTCGTTCCTCACCTTCTTTTCCCGGTGGTGGCAGATCGAGTCGCTGTACCGCGCCAACGCCAAGTACCGGCCAATTTGGGAGCCACGCTTCATGCTCTTCGAGAAGAGCGCAGACCTGCTGCGCATCGCTGTCGCATCGGCCCGTGCCGAGGGCTTCCTGGAAGCACCGGGGCTGCCCGCATGGCTGCACCGCAAGCCGCTCGGGACCAGACGGTGACCGGGCGCGCCCTGCGTGCGGCGGCCCGCCGCGAATGGGGTCCGCTCTTCACCGTCGTACGGCACGCGCTGGTCACCAGGAAGTGGCGGGCCATCCCCCTGACGCTCGGGGCGGTCGCGCTGACCGCGCTCTTCCAGATCCTGCAGAACCAGTCGTGGGGCCTGGGGCCGGTGAGCGACATAGGGTTCGTCCAGGCGCGCGACCCGCTCTGGCTGGCGCTGCTGCGAACGCCGCTGTCGCTGTTCGTACCGGCGCTGGACCTGCCCGTATGGGGCGCGCTGGCGCAGATCCTGCTGGTCTTCAGCATCGCCGAGATCTGCATCGGGTGGTGGCGGACGCTGGTGATCGCGTACATCACCACGCTGGCCGGCACGCTGTACGCACGCGTCGCCATCTCCCTGGGCCCCCACCACGTGTTCGGCACTCCCGCGTCCGACGCGCTGATCGTCGACACCGGCCCCTCGGCCGCAGTGGTGGGTCTCGCCGTCTATCTCTGCTGGCGGCTGCGGGCCTGGTGGACGGGGGGCGTGGTGATCGTCGGGATGATCCTGGAGCTGGTCGTCAAGGACAACCTGGCGGGCAAGGAGCACATCGCCGCGATCCTGGCGGCACTCGTGATCTGCGCCTTCTCGGCCTGGCGGGACCGGCAGCGTCAGGGGCGCGGCCCCGGGTCACGGCCGGGCAGCTCCGTCCTGTCGGGGGCGCCGCCGATCAGCTCCTCGAACCGGCGCCGGGGCCCGGCCCAGCGTTTGTCGTGACGGTAGGCGCGCCGGGTCGCTCTGGCGCGGGTCCGGTGCCGGGAGCGGTAGAAGCGCTTGGCCCACGGGGAGGTGGGCCGGGCGAGCCGGACCGCGCCGACCAGAGCGACGAAGGGCACCACGGCGCCGATCAGTGCCGTACGGGGTTTGCCCTTGCTCAGCGCGATGAGTGCGAAGCCGAAGTTCACCACGGTGTTCACGGCGAACAGCCCGCGGTCCTGCCGTTCGGCCGGGGAGAGTTCGTTGACCCCGAACGGCAGGAACCCGCCGAGCACCAGGCCCACCAGTGCCACGGTGAGGACCACGATCTCGACGCTCTTGCGGCCCTGTTCGCTCCAGTACACGTCGTTCAGGTGGAGCAGCAGGGCGAACTCGTCGAGGACCAGCCCCGCGCCGCTCCCGAAGATCACCGCACAGACCGCGGCGCCCCATCCCCGGGTGCCGCTGGTGACCGCGCCGAAGCCGCCGATGACCACCAGGACGACGCCGGGGACGACGTGGTGGATGTGCATCCCGCCGGGCGTCACGTTCCGGAACGGGCCGCGGCCCGCCCGGATCAGCCGGGCCACGGTGCGCGCGATCAGGAAGGACAGCACGAACGAGAGCAGAGCGAGCGTCAGCGGGAGCTTGCCCGGTTCCACGATGTTCCGGTCCCACCAGTGACCCATGCCACCTGCTCCCTTTTGTCCGTCCTGGGTAACTTAGCCCGCCCGGCGCACGGGGGGGGCGGCGTCACGGGGTCTGGCACGCACGGAATAGGGGTGGTGGATAACCTGCGCGGCATGGACGGCATACGTTTCGCTTTCGGCACGCTCACGGCCCTTCCGGTCCGGGTGACGCGCTGGGACCGGGCGGCGGCCCGCTCCGGGATGGTCTGCGCCCCGCTGGCCGGGCTGGTCGTGGGGCTGGCCGCCGCCGCGCTCGGCGCTCTTCTGCTGCTGCTCGGCTCGGGCCCGCTGCTCGCCGCCGTGGCGAGTACGGCCGTACCCGCCGTCCTCACCCGCGGTCTGCATCTGGACGGTCTCGCGGACGTCGCCGACGGTCTGGGCAGCGCGAAACCGGCCGAGGACGCGCTGCGCGTCATGAAGCAGTCGGACATCGGCCCGTTCGGGGTGGTGACGCTGGTCCTGGTACTGCTGGCGCAGATCGCCGCGCTGACCCGGCTCTACGGGGACGGCTGGGCGTACGGCACGGCCGCCGCCGTCGTCGCCGCGCTCGCGGCCAGGGTGGCGCTGACGCTGGCCTGCCGCCGGGGCGTCCCCGCGGCACGGCCGGACGGGCTGGGCGCCGCGGTGGCCGGAACGGTGCCCCTGTGCACCGCGCTGGCCGTCGCCGCCGTGGTCACCGCGGCCGGCGCGGGGGCGGGGGCGCTCTTCGGTCCGTACGGCGCGCTGCGCCACGCGCTGGCCGTGATTCTCGCGCTCGGTGCGGCCCAACTCATGCTGCGGCACTGCGTGAAGCGCTTCGGCGGGGTGACCGGCGACGTGTTCGGCGCGCTGGCCGAGACGGCGGCGACCGCGGCCCTCGTGGTGCTGACGTTCGGCTGAGACCGGTCGGGCCCGGCACACCGATCCTGGCCGAAGGCGCAGCCCGCGTGGGCGATTTCCGTCACCGAGCGTAGGCTCTCGGGCGGAGCGGCCCCATCCATCGGCCACCGACAAACTCAACGGAAGCGAGATTTCACCACCGTGACTGCTCTCACTCTCAGCACGGCCGGCGCCGCGACGCTGCGCGCCGATGTCGTCGTCGTAGGCGTGGCGAAGGGCGCCAAGGGCCCCGTGGTCGCACCCGGCGCCGAAGCCGTGGACAAGGCGTTCGACGGAAAGCTCGCCGCCGTTCTGGAGACTCTCGGCGCCACCGGCGGCGAGGGCGAGGCGACCAAGGTCCCCGCGCCCGCCGGTCTCAAGGCCCCGCTCGTCCTGGCCGTCGGCCTCGGTGCCGTCCCCGGCAAGGACGAGGAGTACGACGAGGAGGCGCTGCGCCGCGCCGCCGGTGTCGCGGCCCGTACGCTGGTCGGCGCCAAGAAGGCCGCGTTCGCGCTGCCCGTCGGATCCGCCGAGGACGTCCAGGCGATCGGCGAGGGCGCGCTGCTCGGCTCGTACGCCTTCACCGCCTTCCAGTCCGTCGGCAAGGACGACAAGGGCCCGCTCGGCGAGGTCGCCCTGCTCGGTGCCAAGCCGCGCGACAAGGCGCACAAGGCCGCCGCCGAGCGCGCCGTGGCCGTGGCCGAGGAGATCAACCGCGCCCGCGACCTGGTCAACACCCCGCCGAACGAGCTGAACCCGGCCGCCTTCGCCGCTGTCGCCACCGCGGCCGGCAAGGAGCACGGCATCAAGGTGCAGGTGCTCGACGAGAAGGCGCTCGCCAAGGGCGGCTTCGGCGGCATCCTCGGCGTCGGCGTCGGCTCGGAGGCCCCGCCGCGGCTGGTGAAGCTCTCGTACACGCACGCCAAGGCGGAGAAGTCGCTTGCCTTCGTCGGCAAGGGCATCACCTACGACTCGGGCGGCATCTCCCTCAAGCCGGCCGGTCACAACGAGACGATGAAGTGCGACATGGCCGGCGCCGCCGCCGTGTTCGCCGCCGTCGTCACCGCCGCGCGGCTCGGCCTCCAGGTCAACGTGACCGGCTGGCTGGCGCTCGCCGAGAACATGCCGTCGGGCTCCGCCACCCGCCCGGGTGACGTCCTGAACATGTACAGCGGCAAGACCGTCGAGGTCCTCAACACCGACGCCGAGGGCCGTCTCGTCCTGGCCGACGCCCTGGCGAAGGCCTCCGAGGAGGCCCCGGACGCGATCGTCGACGTGGCGACCCTGACCGGCGCGATGATGATGGCGCTGGGCAACCGCACCTTCGGCATCATGTCCAACGACGACGCCTTCCGCACCGAGCTGCACGAGATCTCGGAGGAGGTCGGCGAGCCGTCCTGGCCCATGCCGCTCCCCGCGCACCTGCGCAAGGCCATGGACTCCCCCACCGCCGACATCGCCAACATGGGCGAGCGGATGGGCGGCGGCCTGGTCGCCGGTCTGTTCCTCAAGGAGTTCGTGGGCGAGGGCATCACCTGGGCCCACCTCGACATCGCGGGCCCGGCGTTCAACGAGGCCGCTCCGTTCGGCTACACGCCCAAGGGCGGCACCGGCTCGGCGATCCGCACCCTGGTGCGCCTCGCGGAGCGCACCGCCGAGGGCGACCTCGGCTGAGCCGCACCACGCTTCATCCCGTACGGCCCCGGGCTCACCGCCCGGGGCCGTACGGCTTTGCTCTGTCCTTGCCGGTGTTCGCCCTGAACGAAATCCGTACGTGCGTACGCCCGGGTGAGGCGCCCGGACGGCGGATGGGACGTACCGCACTCCGGCCCGGCGTCCCGTCGGCCGCCGACAAGTGCGAAGATGGGTTCTCGGCAGGACAGGGCCCCCACCACAGGGCCGAATAAAAGCGGCCGTACACCCGCCGCCGCCCGGTCAGGGAAGACCGGCACCGGCGCACCATGCATGGAGGACGTGACGTGGCGAACGACGCCAGCACCGTTTTCGACCTAGTGATTCTCGGCGGCGGTAGCGGCGGTTACGCCGCGGCGCTGCGCGGAGCGCAGCTGGGTCTGGACGTCGCCCTGATCGAGAAGAACAAGCTCGGCGGCACCTGCCTGCACAACGGCTGCATCCCCACGAAGGCCCTGCTGCACGCCGGCGAGATCGCCGACCAGGCGCGTGAGAGCGAGCAGTTCGGTGTCAAGGCCACTTTCGAGGGCATCGACATCGCAGGGGTCCACAAGTACAAGGACGATGTGATCGCGGGCCTCTACAAGGGTCTGCAGGGTCTGGTCGCCTCGCGCAAGGTGACCTACATCGAGGGTGAGGGGCGTCTCTCCTCCCCGACCTCCGTCGACGTCGACGGCCGCCGCATCCAGGGCCGTCACGTTCTCCTCGCCACCGGCTCCGTACCGAAGTCGCTGCCCGGCCTGGAGATCGACGGCAACCGCATCATCTCCTCGGACCACGCGCTGGTGCTGGACCGGGTCCCGGAGTCGGCCATCATCCTGGGCGGCGGCGTCATCGGCGTCGAGTTCGCCTCGGCGTGGAAGTCCTTCGGCACCGACGTGACCATCGTCGAGGGCCTGAAGCACCTCGTGCCGGTCGAGGACGAGAACAGCTCGAAGCTCCTGGAGCGCGCGTTCCGCAAGCGCGGCATCAAGTTCAACCTGGGCACCTTCTTCCAGAAGGCCGAGTACACCGGGAACGGCGTCAAGGTCACCCTGGCGGACGGCAAGGAGTTCGAGGCCGAGGTGCTGCTCGTGGCCATCGGCCGCGGACCGGTCTCGCAGGGCCTCGGTTACGAGGAGCAGGGCGTCGCGATGGACCGCGGCTACGTCCTGGTCGACGAGTACATGCGCACCAACGTCGAGACCATCTCGGCCGTCGGTGACCTGGCCCCGACCCTCCAGCTCGCGCACGTCGGCTTCGCCGAGGGCATCCTGGTGGCCGAGCGGCTGGCCGGTCTGAAGACCGTGCCGATCGACTACGACGGTGTGCCGAAGGTGACGTACTGCCACCCCGAGGTCGCGTCCGTGGGCCTGTCCGAGGCCAAGGCCAAGGAGATCTACGGCGCCGACAAGGTCGTCGCGCTGAAGTACAACCTGGCCGGCAACGGCAGGAGCAAGATCCTCAAGACGTCGGGCGAGGTCAAGCTCGTCCAGGTCAAGGACGGTGCCGTCGTCGGCGTCCACATGGTCGGTGACCGTATGGGCGAGCAGGTCGGCGAAGCCCAGCTGATCTACAACTGGGAGGCTCTCCCCGCCGAGGTCGCGCAGCTCATCCACGCGCACCCGACGCAGAGCGAGGCGCTCGGCGAGGCCCACCTGGCGCTCGCGGGCAAGCCGCTGCACTCCCACGACTAGTAGCCAGTAGGGGCGCAAGCCCCAGGGCCGCGACGACCATTCCGCATTTTCCGATAGGAGCAACTGAAACCATGTCGGTTTCCGTAACCCTGCCGGCGCTCGGCGAGAGCGTCACCGAGGGCACCGTCACCCGCTGGCTCAAGGCCGAGGGCGAGCGCGTCGAGGCCGACGAGCCGCTGCTGGAGGTCTCGACCGACAAGGTCGACACCGAGATCCCCTCGCCGGTCGCCGGTGTTCTGGCCGCCATCAAGGTCGCTGAGGACGAGACCGTCGAGGTCGGCGCCGAGCTCGCCGTCATCGACGACGGCACGGGCGCGCCCGTTGCCGCCCCGGCCCCGGCCGCCGCTGCGGCTCCGGCCGCTGTCCCCGCCCCCATCGCCGAGGTTCCGGCCCCGGTCGCCGAGGCTCCGGCCACGGCTCCGGCGCCCCCCGCCGGTGCCGCCGAGGGCACCGACGTCGTCCTTCCCGCGCTCGGTGAGAGCGTCACCGAGGGCACCGTCACCCGCTGGCTCAAGGAAGTCGGCGACGACGTCGCCGAGGACGAGCCGCTGCTGGAGGTCTCGACCGACAAGGTCGACACCGAGATCCCCTCGCCCGTCGCCGGCACCCTGCTGGAGATCCTGGTCGCCGAGGACGAGACCGCCGAGGTCGGCGCCCGGCTCGCCGTGGTCGGCGCGAAGGGTGCGGCCCCGGCCGCCGCCCCCGCTGCCGCTCCGGCCCCGGTCGCTGCTCCGGCGCCCGCCCCCGCCGCTCCGGCTCCGGCTCCGGCCCCCGCGCCCGTCCAGCAGGCCCCGGCTCCGGCCGCGCCCGCTGCCCCGGCCGCTCCGGCGCCCGCCCCGGCTCCGGTCGCCGCTCCGGCCCCCGTCACCCCGGCCCCGGCTCCTGCCGTGACCACCGGTGACGACGGTGCGTACGTGACCCCCCTGGTGCGCAAGCTCGCCGGCGAGAGCGGCGTGGACCTGGGCTCGGTCAAGGGCACCGGCGTCGGTGGCCGTATCCGCAAGCAGGACGTCATCAGCGCCGCGGAGGCCGCCAAGGCCGCCGCGCCCGCACCGACCGCCGCCGCTCCGGCCGCCGCCAAGGCGCCGAAGCTGGAGGTCTCGCCGCTGCGCGGCCAGACCGTCAAGATGACCCGGATGCGCAAGGTCATCGGCGAGAACATGATGAAGGCCCTGCACACGCAGGCGCAGCTCACCTCGGTCGTCGAGGTGGACATCACCAAGCTGATGAAGCTGCGCAACCAGGCCAAGGAAGGCTTCGCCGCCCGTGAGGGCGTCAAGCTGTCCCCGATGCCGTTCTTCGTCAAGGCCGCCGCCCAGGCGCTGAAGGCCCACCCGGTCGTCAACGCCCGGATCAACGACGACGAGGGCACGATCACCTACTTCGACACCGAGAACATCGGTATCGCGGTGGACTCCGAGAAGGGTCTGATGACCCCGGTCATCAAGGACGCGGGCGACCTCAACCTCGCCGGTATCTCCAAGAAGACCGCGGAGCTGGCGGGCAAGGTCCGTTCCAGCAAGATCAGCCCGGACGAGCTGTCCGGTGCGACCTTCACGATCAGCAACACCGGTTCGCGCGGTGCGCTGTTCGACACCGTCATCGTCCCGCCGAACCAGGCAGCCATCCTGGGCATCGGCGCGACCGTCAAGCGTCCGGCCGTCATCGAGACCGCCGAGGGCACCGTCATCGGCGTCCGCGACATGACGTACCTGGCCCTCTCCTACGACCACCGCCTGGTGGACGGCGCCGACGCGGCCCGTTACCTGACGACGGTCAAGGCGATCCTGGAGGCCGGCGAGTTCGAGGTCGAGCTCGGCCTGTAACCAGCCTCACCTGTGGCGCCCCCGTCCGGATCACTTCCGGGCGGGGGCGCCGCCGTATTGTCATGGGGGGCTTGGTCCGTGTGGCCGGCCCACCCCGACCAATACGGTCCGAAGGAGCACACATTGACGCCGCCCGTCATCCACTCCCTGCGCGAACAGATTCGCGAGCACATCGTGGAGGGGATCGTCAGCGGGCGTTGGAAGCCCGGCGAACGGATCGTGGAGCGGCGGATCGCGGTCGAGCTGGAGGTCAGCCAGACGCCCGTACGGGAGGCGCTGCGCGAGCTGGAGACGCTGCGGCTCATCGAGTCGGCCCCCAACAAGGGCGTGCGCGTACGGAATTTGACCGCGGCCGACCTGGAGGAGAGCTATCCGGTCCGGGCCGGTCTGGAACAGATCGCGGCCGAGCTGGCCGTCGACCGGCTGGCCGCCGACGTGTCCGCCCTGGAGCCGTCGGTCGCCGCGCTGTACCTGGCCGACCGTACGGGCGACAGCGCAGCCCAGGTCAGGCACACGGTGGCCTTCCACCGGGAGCTGGTGCGGGCGGCCGGGAACGGCGTCCTGCTGCACACCTGGGAGTCGCTGGGCATCGAGGTGTTCACGGCGCTGTCGATCCGCTGGCTGGGGACCGTGCAGAAGTCGTACGCGGAGGAGCACGAGGCCCTGGTCGAGGCGTTCCGGCGACGGGATCCGCAGATCGGCCCGCTGGTGAAGGACCATGTGCTCGGATGTGCGCCGAGAGCCTAGTCGGAGCGGGTTTTTGCGGCACCGCGTGCCCCAGTTCGTGACACCCCATGCCGACTTTTTACTTTACGGAAAGATTTTCCCTTCAACCCTTTGATCGATCATCGATCAGCGACTTAGAGTCTCCGGAGGGCTTCACCCAGCCCGTCGCCCTGTCCTGCCAGACCGGGCCCTTCTACACCCCCTGTTCTGTCCGGAAGGCGGCGATCATGACCGACCCCGTAGGCAAGCTTCCGAGCGAGCTGGACCAGCTCCCGGACCGCGACCCCGAGGAGACCGCTGAATGGGCGGCCTCCCTCGATGCCGTCACCAAGGCCGCCGGCCCCCACCGTGCCGCATATCTGATGCGCCGCACGCTGCAGCGGGCCGACGGTGCAGGTCTCGCACTGCCCAAGCTGCTTGAGACCGACTACGTCAACACCATTCCCACCTCCGCCGAGCCCGCCTTCGACGGCGACCTGGCGATGGAGAGCCGGATCACCGCCTGGAACCGCTGGAACGCGGCGGCGATGGTCACCCGTGGCTCCCGCTTCGGCGTCGGCGGCCACATCGCCACCTTCGCCTCGGCCGCCTGGCTGTACGAGACCGGCTTCAACCACTTCTTCCACGGCAAGGAGGGCGGCTCCGGCGACCAGCTCTACATCCAGGGCCACGCGTCGCCCGGCATATACGCCCGCGCCTTCCTCGACGGACGGCTGAGCGAGCAGCAGCTCGACAACTTCCGCCAGGAGGCCGGCGGCGACGGTCTGCCGTCCTACCCGCACCCGCGCCGGCTGCCCTGGCTCTGGGAGTTCCCCACCGTCTCGATGGGCCTGGGCCCGATCTCCTCGATCTACCAGGCGCGCTTCAACCGCTACCTGTCCGGTCGCGGCATCAAGGACACCTCGGACTCGCACGTCTGGGCGTTCCTGGGCGACGGCGAGATGGACGAGCCCGAGTCGACGACCGCGCTCACCCTGGCGGCGCGTGAGGGTCTCGACAACCTGACCTTCGTCATCAACTGCAACCTGCAGCGCCTCGACGGCCCGGTCCGCGCCAACTTCCGTGTCGTGCAGGAGCTGGAAGCCCTGTTCCGCGGGGCCGGCTGGAACGTCGTCAAGACGCTCTGGGGTTCCGCCTGGGACGAGCTGTTCCAGCTCGACACCACGGGTGCGCTGATCCGCCGCCTGCGCGAGGTGCCGGACGCGCAGTTCCAGACGTACGCGACGCGCGACGTGGCCTACATCCGCCAGCACTTCTTCGGCGCCGAGCCCGCGCTCGCCGAGCTGGCGAAGCTGCTCACCGACGCGAAGATCGCCGAGTGTTTCCACACCTCGCGCGGCGGCCACGAGGCCCGCAAGGTGTATGCGGCGTACAAGGCGGCCCTGGAGTTCAAGGGCGCGCCGACCGTGATCCTCGCGCAGACCGTGAAGGGCTACACGCTCGGCGAGGGCTTCGAGTCCCGCAACGCCAACCACCAGATGAAGAAGCTGGACGGCAAGCAGTTCCGCGCGATGCGGGACCTGCTGGAGCTGCCGATCCCGGACTCGAAGCTGGACGAGAGCCTGGTGCCTTACGGCCACCCGGGCGCCGACTCCCCCGAGGTCCGTTACCTCCAGGAGCGCCGTGCCGAGCTGGGCGGCCCCGCCCCGGCCCGCCGGGTGCACCAGGTGGTCCTGCCGGAGCCCGAGGAGCGTGCCTTCAAGGCCCTCATCAAGGGTTCGGGCCAGCAGGAGATGGCCACCACCATGGCCTTCGTCCGGCTGATGAAGGACCTGATGCGGGACAAGCAGACCGGCAAGCGCTGGGTGCCGATCGTTCCCGACGAGGCCCGTACGTTCGGCATGGAGTCGCTGTTCCCGTCGGCGGGCATCTACTCGCCGCTCGGCCAGACCTACGACGCGGTCGACCGCGACCAGCTGATGTACTACAAGGAAGCCTCCGACGGCCAGATCCTCAACGAGGGGATCACCGAGGCCGGCGCCATGGCCGACTTCGTCGCCGCCGCCACGTCGTACGCGACGCACGGCGAGCCGATGATCCCCTTCTACATCTTCTACTCGATGTTCGGCTGGCAGCGCACCGCGGACCAGATGTGGCAGCTCGCCGACCAGCTCGGCCGGGGCTTCATCGTCGGCGCCACCGCGGGCCGCACCACCCTGACCGGTGAGGGGCTCCAGCACGCGGACGGCCACTCGCACCTGATCGCCTCGACCAACCCGGCGTCGCTCAACTACGACCCGGCGTTCGCGTTCGAGATCGCGGTGATCGTCAAGGACGGTCTGCGCCGGATGTACGGCCCGGACGCGGAGAACGTCTTCTACTACCTGACGGTCTACAACGAGCCGAAGCAGCAGCCCGCGATGCCCGAGGGCGTCGAGGAGGGCATCCGCCGCGGCCTGTACCGCTTCAAGGAGGGCACGGCAGCCGCGGGCGCCCCGCGCATGCAGCTGCTCGCCTCCGGTACGGCGATCCACTGGGCGCTGGAGGCGCAGGAACTGCTCGCCGCCGACTGGGGTGTCACGGCCGATGTCTGGTCCGCGACCTCCTGGGGCGAGCTGCGCCGGGACGCGCTGGCAGCCGACGAGGCGCTGCTCCGCGGCGAGCAGCGCACGCCGTACGTCACCCAGGCCCTGTCCGGTGCCCCGGGTCCGGTGCTCGCGGTGAGCGACTGGATGCGGCAGGTTCCCGACCAGATCAGCCAGTGGGTCGAGCAGGACTGGATGTCGCTCGGCACGGACGGCTTCGGCCTGTCGGACACCCGTGAGGCGGCCCGCCGCCACTTCGGTGTCGACGCGCAGTCGATCGTGGTCGCGGCGCTGGCCTCGCTGGCCAAGCGCGGCGAGGTCCCGGTCTCGGCCGTGAAGGAAGCCCGCGAGCGCTACGGCGTGTGACGCCCCTGGGGCGTTGTCAGTGGCGGCGTGCATGCTGGGGGGCATGCGCGCTGCCCGTCTGATCAAGATGGTGCTCCTGCTCCAGTCCCGGCCGCTGATGAAGGCGGCCGAGCTGGCGCAGGAGCTCGATGTGTCCGAGCGCACCGTCACCCGGGACGCCCTCGCCCTCTCGGCGGCGGGCGTCCCCGTGTACGCGGAGCGCGGCCGGGCCGGTGGCTACCGGCTGGTCGGCGGGTACCGCACCGGGCTGACCGGCCTGGCCCGCACCGAGGCCGAGGCGCTCTTCCTCTCCGGACTGCCCGGCCCGCTGCGGGAGATGGGCCTGGGCGACGCCGCTTCGGCCGCCCGGCTGAAAGTGTCCGCGGCCCTCCTCCCCTCCTTGCGTGACGCCCCGGCGTCCGCGGCGCAGCGCTTCCACCTGGACGCTCCGGGCTGGTACCAGGAGCCGCCGACCCCGGAGCTGCTGCCCGCGCTGGCCGACGCCGTCTGGGCCGACCGGCGGATCTCCGCGCGCTACCGCCGCCGGGACGGCTCGGAGGTGGAGCGGACGCTGGAGCCGTACGGGCTCGTGCTGAAGGCGGGCGTCTGGTACGTCTGCGCGCACGCGGCCGGGGGCTCCGGTAACGCCGGTAACCCCGACCGTCCGGGATCCACAGCAGACTCCGGCACCTCCGAGCCTCCCGGCCCTCCCGGGGACTCCGCGGAGTTCCGCGTCTACCGCATCGACCGCTTCACCGCGGTGGTGCCGTACGGTGACGACCGCTTCGTCCGCGACGAGGACTTCGACCTGCCCGGCTTCTGGGAGGCGCGGGCCGCCGGGTTCGCGCGGTCGCTGCTCCGGGCCGAGGTGCGGGTGCGGCTCTCGCCATCGGGCGCGGCGAGGCTCCCGTACGTGGCGGACCGCTCGGCGGCCCGCCAGGCACTCACCACCGCCGCCCCGGCCGACCCGGCGGGCCGGGTGACGCTGGTGCTCCCGGTGGAGTCCCTGGAGGTGGCGTACGGGCAACTGCTCGCCCTCGGGCCCGAGGTGGAGGTCCTGGATCCACCGGAGCTGCGCGAGCGGTTCGTAGAAGCGGCGGGACGGTCGGCGGAACTGTACGGGTGAACTGCGCGGACGAGCCGACGCATTTCAAGCCCGCATTTCACGCCCGTCCGACGCGCTCCAAGCCCGCATTTCAAGCCCGTCCGACGCATTTCAAGCCCGCATTTCAAGCCCGTCCGACGCACTCCAAGCCCGCATTTCAAGCCCGTCCGACGCATTTCAAGCCCGCATTTCAAGCCCGTCCGACGCACTCCGAGCCCGCATTTCAAGCCCGTCCGGCGATTGAGGACACCTGTCGGGGTCCGGGGCAGAGCCCCGGTTCGGGAAGGGGCGGGGAGGGGAAACTCCGACGCGGCACCCCCACAACCCGCACCCGCACCTACCGGTACTCCTCCACCGACCGGTCCGCACCGCCGATCGCCACCTCCGTGATGTAGGCCCACGCGTCCGGCCGGCTCCCGTCGGCGTCGGTGAACCCGTACTCCTTCGCCAGCCCCCCGCTCGACAGCGACTGCCCGCTCCACCGCGCCCGCTCCCGGTCAGCGGCGACCGCCGCGACCGCCCGGCCCACGAACACCGGGGACTCCGCGATGGCGAAGTGCGGATCCTGCGCGATCGCGTCGCGCCAGGTCTCCTCCGTCACACCGAAGTGGTCGAGCATCTCCTCCGAGCGCAGGAAGCCCGGGGTGACACAGACCGCCGTGCCGCCCACCGATTTCAGCTCGTGCGACAGGTTGAAGGCCATCCTGATCGGCGCGTTCTTGGCCAGGTCGAAGTAGAAGTTCTCCCGGTACGCACGGTTGAACTCGGCCGTCCCGTCCGTCACTTCGACCACCAGGCCGCCCGGCTCCCGCACCAGCAGGGGAAGGGCGAGGCTGCTGGTGACGATGTGGCTCTTCACTCCGAGGTCCAGCATCCGCAGTCCGCGGTCCAGCGCCATGTCCCACATCTTCGTCTCCGTACCGAAGTCGGTCAGATGGTCGCCGCCCCAGACGTTGTTGACGAGGATGTCCAGCCGTCCCTGTTCACGGTCGATCCGTTCGACCAGCGCACGTACCTGGTCCGGCTCCAGATGGTCGGTCCGCACGGCGAACGCCCGGCCGCCCGCGCCGGTGATCAGCTCGGCCGTCTCCTCGATGGTCTCCGCCCGGCCCATCTCGCTCTGCTGCGTACGCGTGGTGCGGCCGGTCGCGTACACCGTGGCACCCGCGGCCCCCAGCTGTACGGCGATGGCCCGGCCCGCTCCTCGGGTGGCCCCCGCGACCAGAGCGATTCGTCCCGTCAATGGCTTCTCCGGCTTCTCTGTCTCCATGCGGCCACCGTCGCACTGATACCCGACAGGCTCCGTCCGGATTTCCGCGGAATCGCCCGGCCCGTCAACCGCGTTTCATCGGACGGTCACACCGCCTGGTAACAAGAGGGCCGCTCATTCGCGCTCCGCGTGCGCCGGGACGCGCCACCGACGATGCTGGACGCGTGAGGGACGAGACGGAGTTCTGGGAGATCATCGACAGCACCCGCGCGGCCGCCGAGGGCGACCCCGAGGACCATGCCGATCTGCTGACCGAGAGATTGCTGCAGCTCGACCCGGAGTCGGTGCTGGAGTTCGCCCGGTACTTCGAGACCCGCTACAACCGCGCCTACCGCTGGGACCTGTGGGGCGCGGCGGCCCTCCTGCTCGGCGAGACCGACAACGACGCCTTCGACTACTTCCGCTGCTGGCTGATCGGCCAGGGCCGGGAGATCTTCGAGGGCGCGCTGCACGACCCCGACGCGCTCGCCGACCTGCTCGACGACTTCGACGAGGAGATCGACGGCGACGGCGAGGATCTGGGGTACGCGGCCGACGAGGCGTACGAACAGCTCACCGGGGCCGAGACCCCCGAGCTGGGGATTCCGCCGCAGGCCACCGAGCCGGAGGGCGCGCCTGTCGACTTCGACGACGAGTCGCTCGCCCAGCGGTACCCGCGGCTCTGGGAACGCTTCGGCTCATAGGGGCCTTTCGGCGCAGGGCGCAGGGGGGCTCACCGCTGAGTGAGGCTGCGTCCCATCAGTACGTCGTCGACGTAGCGGCCCGCCAGGTAGAACTCGCCCGGCAGCACCCCCTCCACCTCGAAGCCCTCCGCCGCGTAGAGCGCGCGGGCCGGGGTGTTGTGGCCCAGCACCCGCAGGGTGATCCGGGTCGCGCCCTGCCGGCCGGCCTCCGTACACGCGCCCCTGAGCAGCGCCCTGCCGACCCCGTGGCCGCGGGCCGCCCGCGCGACGGCGAGGCCCTGGATCTGGCGCACATGCGCGTTGCAGCTGAGCGGCGTGGGGTGCCCGAGCCGGATGTAGCCCACGATCTCGCCCACCAGCTCGGCGACGAGGTGGTCCTCGGGTGCGTGGCGTTCGTCGAAGAAGGGCGGGTACGGCGGCTGGGGCCGGGGCGCCACGGCGTGCAGGGTCGACCAGGTCGCGCGGTCGAGAGCGCCGAGGGCTTCGTCGTCGGCGGGTTCGGCACCGCGTATGTACGCATCGGACATGCGCGCCACTCTGCCACGGGGCCGTTCACCGCCGCCCGGGATCCACCGTTCCCGGAGCCTGACTCCCCCGGGTCCCGGCGCCCGCACGCGGCCCCGATGGGTGAGGATGAGGCCATGCGTATCGCGATCGCCGGAGCATCAGGACTTATCGGTAAGGCGCTGGACCGCTCCCTGCGCGCCGACGGGCACGAGGTGGTCCGGCTGGTCCGCCGCATCGCCCGCGCGGCGGACGAGGTGGAGTGGGATCCCGAACGGAGCTACGTGAACACCGCGGGCCTCGCCGGATGCGACGCGGTGGTCAATCTGGCCGGGGCCGGGGTGGGCGACCACCGCTGGACGGATGCCTACAAGAAGACGCTCAGGGACAGCCGGATCCTGGGCAACGCGGCACTCGCGGAGGCCGTCGCCTCGCTGGACGTCCCCCCGCGGGTGCTGCTGTGCGGCAGCGCGGTGGGCTACTACGGGGACACGGGCGACCGCGCGATCGACGAGAGCGCGCCTCCCGGCGACGGGTTCCTGGCCGACCTCTGCGTCGAGTGGGAGGAGGCCGCCCGCCCCGCCGAAGAGGCGGGCATCCGTACGGTGTTCGCCCGTACGGGGCTGGTGGTGGCCAAGGAGGGCGGAGCCTGGGGCAAGCTCTTCCCGCTGTTCAGGGCGGGCCTGGGGGGCCGGATGGGCGACGGAAACCAGTACTGGAGTTTCATCGCGCTGCACGACGAGGTCGCGGCGCTCCGCCACATCCTGGACACCGGGACGCTGGCGGGTCCGGTGAACCTGACGGGTCCCGCTCCGGTGACCAACCGGGCGGTGACCGAGGCGATGGGCCGCGTACTGCACCGCCCCACCCTGTTCACGGCGCCCGCACCGGCCCTGCGGATCGTGCTCGGCGAGTTCGCGGGAGATGTACTGGCGAGCCAACGGGTGCTGCCGAGGCAGCTGTTGGAGTCGGGGTTCACATTCGCGTTCCCGGGGATCGACGAGGCGATCGGGGCGGCGTCCGGCAGCGTCACGAGGGGCTGAGGAGCAGCCGCCGGGGCCCGGAGCGGAGCCCCGCGCATCGCCCTCGCCGGGCCGCTCCCCCGGGCGGCCCGCACCCGTGCGACCCCACGCCCCCGTGCCCCCGCGCCGCGCGCCTGCCCGCCGCCGCGCCTCTCCCTACGCTCGACCCGAACCAGGGCATTCCCGCGGCCCGTTGGGGGAATCAGCCCTCCACGAGACTCCGCGGCAGCACCGACCTCGGGGAGGGGCACGTGCGCAGCACCGCATTCCATGCCGATGTCGTCATCGTGGGGGCCGGGATCGCCGGGCTCTCCGCAGCTCATCGGCTGACCAGCGCCGGAGTATCCGTCAGCGTCCTGGAGGCCGCACCCGGTCCCGGCGGCCGGATGTCCACGGAGCGGATCGACGGATTCCGCCTGGACCGCGTCGGACGGCTGCTCAGCACCTCGTACCCGGAGCTGCTCCGGGCGCCGTGTCTGGGCGAGGTCGATCTCAAGCTGTTCTCGCCCGGCGTCCTCGTGCACAGCGACGGCCGTCTGCACCGCGCGGGCGAGCCCGGGGGCACGCGGGGCGCACTCACTGCCGCGCGCGCCCTGCGGAGCGCCCAGCGCGCCCCCATGGGCGGCACACTCGGCCAGGCCCGGCTCGGCGTGGCGCTCACCCGCCAGGCGGCCACTCCGGTGGAGCGGCTGCTGGCCCGCCCGGAGCAGAGCGCGTCGGCCGCGCTCCGCAACCGCGGGCTGCCGCCCCGTACCGTCTCCGGGTTCCTGAGGCCGCTGCTGTCCGCGCTGCTGTGCGACCCCGGACTCACCACATCGAGCCGGTGCGCCGACCTCGCGCTGCGGGCTTTCGCCCGCGGACGGCTGTGCGTACCCGCGGGTGGCGCCGACGCCCTGCCCGAGCGGCTGGCCGCGACGCTGCCGCCGGGCACGGTGCGGACGGGCGTGCGCGTGACCTCGGCCTCCATCAGCTCGGTCACCACCGAGGAGCTGGGCAGGCTCGGCTGCCGTGCCCTCGTCGTCGCGACCGACGCCCGCTCCGCCGCACGGCTCCTGCCCGGCCTGCGGGTCCCGGACTTCCATCCGGTGACGGTCTTTCACCACACGGCCCCGCGCAGCCCGTTGGCGGAACCGGCGCTGCTGCTGGACGCCGACCGTTCGGGGCCGGTCTCGCACACCGCCGTCATGAGCGAGGTCGACCCCTCGCGGGCACCCGACGGCAGGGCGCTGATCACCTCGACCGTGCCGGGCACTCCCCGCCCCGGTCTGGAACACGCCGTACTCGGCCAACTGGCCGCCCTCTACGGCACACCGACCGACGACTGGGAACTGCTCGCCGTCCACCACACCCCCGACGCGGTCCCCGCGATGCCCCCGCCGCACGACCTGCGCCGCCCGGTGCGGCTCCTCGCCGGGCTGTACGTGTGCGGCGACCACCGCGACACCAGCACCGTCCAGGGCGCGCTGCTCTCCGGCCGTCGCGCCGCGCAGGAGGTCATGCGGGACTTCGGCATCAAACCGGACATCGCGACGGACGAGATGCCGCTGGCCGCGTGACGCCTGCAAGCCCGGCCGCCTGCCTCGACGCCGACGGCCGGCCTTCGCGGCGCGCTCCGTCCGGGGTCAGCCGATCGCCGCGACCCGGTCGCGGTACCCCCGTACCGCCGCCGCGTCCCGGTAGGGCTCAAGCCGGCGCTCGAAGTCCCGGACGTACTCGACCGCCCGCACCGACCTCATCTCCCCTGCCTGCTGCGCCGATTCGGCCCCCAGCGCGCACGCCTGGTCCAGCTCGCCGAGCCCCAGCCGTGCCGTGGCGAGCACCACCCGGCAGAACAGCCGGGAGCGCGCGAAAGCGGGGGCGCGCAGTTGGAGGGAGCGTTCGGCGTACTGCGCGGCGGGCCGGTACTGCTGGAGGTCCCGGTGGCAGTGGCCGAACTCGTCGGCCAGCTGCGCCTCGTCGAAGAAGCGTGCCCAGTGCGGCACTTCGTCGCCGGGCCGCACGGCCTCCATCGCGCGCTCGGCCCGCACGAGCGAGGCCGTGCAGGCCCGCGCCTCGCCGAGCACCCCGTGCCCGCGCGCCTCGACCGAGTGCAGCAGCGCCTGGACGACCGGGGGTGCCGCGGCCCCGACCCCCTGCTGGGCGACGCGCGCCAGCTGGACCGCCTCGCGGCCGTGGCCCAGGTAGACGGCCTGGCGGCTCATGGTGACCAGCACGTAGGAGCCGTACCCACGGTCGCCCGCGGCCTGCGAGAGGCGCAGCGCCTGGACGAAGTACCGCTGTGCGAGACCGTGCGCGGCGATGTCGTACGAGGTCCAGCCGGCCAGCCTGGTCAGATCGGCGGCGGCGGCGAAGAGCCGCCGCCCGGTCGCCTCCCCGTACGACCCGCGCAGCATCGGCTCCGCCTCGTGCTCCAGATAGCGCACGAGTGCCTGTCGGGCGTGCCCGCCGCCGTACGCGTGGTCCAGCGTGCGGAACAGCTCCCCCACCGCGCGCAGCGCCGCGATGTCCCCGGCGCCGACCCGCTGGCCCGGCGCGCGGTCGGTCTGCCGCTGGCGGGGCACGGTCGGGCGCGGCTGGAGGGCAGCCCGTACGCCGCCGGGCGACGGGTCACCGCGCACCGGCCTCACTCCACCGGCCGAACCCGGCGCACCCCAGTCGTCGGGGCGGCCGATCAGCCAGTCGCGGCTCGGCACGACGAGTCCGGCCGGGGTGAACGCGATCTTGCGCAGTTCGGCGTGACTGCCGGAGTCCTTGCGCCAGAGACCGCTGACGATGTCGACGGCCTCCTCGGGCGTACCGGCGAATTCCAGACCGGCGTAGACCGGCGCGCAGGCGTCGAGTCCGAGGTCCTGCGCGGACAGCCGCCGGCCCAGGCGCCGGGTGAAGACCTCGGCGATCAGGGCGGGGGTGGTGCCGCGCGGCTGCTGTCCGCGCAGCCAGCGGGTCACCGAGGTCTTGTCGTACCGCAGGTCGAGACCGTGCTCAAGACCGAGCTGGTCCACCCTTCTGGCCAGCCCCGCGTTGGAGAATCCAGCCTCGCCGATGAGCGCGGCGAGCTGGCGGTTGGGTGTGCGCTGCGGGGTTCGTTCCGTCATCAGCTGTGCGGTCTCCTGCCTTCCGGGCCGGGAGCAGCCCTCATGGAACGGCGTGAATTTAGCGGGCCGAACCGCCTGTACCGCCACCTTCGCGCCGGGTTCATCCGATCGTGTGAGGAGGTGTCGTTTCTGCCCGCCCTTAGGTGCCGTTCGAAGCGGTCGTACAGTGGCTGGGGTGGCACCCCCTGCGGGGTGCGATGTCCGTATGCGAAGGGGAGCTGCCGTGAGCGAGCTGCGGTTTGTCCGTCTGGGGTTCGGCGACGAGGCCGTCGAGTACCAGGAGGCCTGGCAGAAGCAGCGCGAGGTGCACGCCGCCCGGTTCGCCGACGAGGTCCCCGACACGGTGCTGTTCCTGGAGCACCCGCCCGTCTACACGGCGGGCAGGCGGACGGCGGACAGCGAGCGCCCCCTGGACGGAACCCCCGTCGTGGACGTGGACCGCGGCGGCAAGATCACCTGGCACGGCTACGGCCAGCTGATCGGCTACCCGATCCAGAAGCTGCCGCGCCCGGTGGACGTCATCGCCCATCTGCGCCGCCTGGAGGAAGCGCTGATCCGCGTCTGCGCGGAGTTCGGCGTCGAGACCAGCCGGGTCGAGGGCCGTGCGGGCGTCTGGGTCCTGGGCGATCCGGCGGAGAGCCGGAACGGGACCGACGGCGGTCGACTCTCGTCGACCGGCGGCCTCTCGCTGGATCTGGACCCGCGTCTCCAGGACGACGAGTTCGACCCGCGGATGAACGGCCCCGAGTACGCCCCGTCCAACGCGGGGCAGCGCCGCGAGGACCGCAAGATCGCCGCCATGGGCATCCGCGTCGCGAAGGGCGTGACCATGCACGGCTTCGCGCTGAACTGCAATCCGGACACCACCTGGTTCGACAGGATCGTGCCGTGCGGCATCCGGGACGCGGGCGTGACCTCACTGAGCTACGAACTGGGCCGCGAGGTCACGGTCGCCGAGGTGCTCCCCGTCGTGGAGAAACACCTCCGCGACGTCCTGGAGAACGCGGCCCTGGCCCCGCGCACGGTCGAGCGCGCCACCGCGTAGACCGGTCCTGCCGGGATCCGGCCCGAGTGGCCGGCGTTCCGGCCGTACGAGGGAATGTGCCTCCGCGCCCATGGGTCGGCCGGAGGAAGGCCATACAAATAACGGGCGTACCCTGGTGTTCGCCGAAGAATCGAAGCTGTAGGGAGCCGGACGTGTCCGCTGTCGCACCCGACGGGCGCAAGATGTTGCGTCTGGAGGTCCGGAACAGCCAGACCCCCATCGAGCGCAAGCCCGAATGGATCAAGACTCGCGCGAAGATGGGCCCCGAGTACACCAAGATGCAGGCCCTGGTGAAATCCGAGGGTCTGCACACGGTCTGCCAGGAGGCGGGCTGTCCCAACATCTACGAGTGCTGGGAGGACCGCGAGGCGACCTTCCTCATCGGCGGCGACCAGTGCACGCGGCGCTGCGACTTCTGCCAGATCGACACCGGCAAGCCGGCCGCACTGGACCTCGACGAGCCGCGCCGGGTGGGTGAGTCCGTCGTCACGATGGACCTGAACTACGCGACCATCACCGGCGTCGCCCGCGACGACCTGGAGGACGGCGGCGCCTGGCTGTACGCGGAGACCGTGCGCCAGATCCACGCGATGACGGCCGAGCGGGCCGAGGGCCGTACCAAGGTCGAGCTGCTGATCCCGGACTTCAACGCGGTTCCCGAGCAGCTGGCCGAGGTCTTCTCGTCCCGTCCCGAGGTCCTCGCGCACAACGTGGAGACGGTGCCGCGCATCTTCAAGCGCATCCGCCCCGGCTTCCGCTACGAGCGCTCCCTCGAAGTCATCACCAAGGCCCGCGAGGCCGGTCTGGTCACCAAGTCGAACCTCATCCTGGGCATGGGCGAGGAGCGCGAGGAGATCAGCCAGGCGCTGCAGGACCTGCACGACGCGGGCTGCGAGCTGATCACGATCACGCAGTATCTGCGTCCTTCGGCGCGTCACCACCCGGTGGAGCGCTGGGTGAAGCCCGCCGAGTTCGTGGAGCTGAAGGAGGAGGCCGACGAGATCGGCTACTCCGGTGTGATGTCGGGTCCGCTCGTCCGGTCCTCGTACCGCGCCGGGCGTCTCTTCCAGCAGGCGATGGACCGGCGCGGCTCCGCCGCCGTGTGAAACCGCGCACAAGGAACTACTCTGCGGTAATGCCGTAATGACGCGGCTCGTACAGTCCTCGCAGGTCGGGGGCGGGTACGGGCCGCGTCGGGCGTTTCCGGGGGCGCATCGCACCTTTCACCGGCGTTTGACCGCCTGGACATGCCTTGGTAACACCGATCAGTGACCCTGGGATTACACACCGCTCCATCGGGACCCGTACGACCCGGAATCCCGCGCACGTCGCCGTACCGCTCGTAGCCACCGCTGGTACGCACCTCCTGTACCTGCCGTGTACCGCATCCCGAACTGCCGTGTACCGCATCTCGTACCTGCCGTGTATCGCATCCGCTGTGTATCCACCGCCTCCCCGAGAGGACACCCACCATGCAGGCCGCGCCCCAGTCCGTACGCGCCACCGCCATCCCGACCGTCACCAGCGCACTCCGTGCGGTCGAGTCACTGCTTCTGAGCAACGGCCAGCGCACCGCCCGCCGCAATGCCTGGACCTCGGTGCTGGAGGACCGTCGCCGGGCCAAGGACCGGGTCGACGCACAGCACGTACTGGAGGCCGTGGCCACCCGCACTTCTTAGGCCGCGTAAACTTCTGGCCATGGCGAGGAAGGCAAACGCAGACTCTGAGAATCCCGGGCGACTGAAGCAGATCGCCCTGACCTACAAGATGACCCGCAAGGCCGACCCCAAGGTCGGTCTTGTCGTCGGTGGCCTGGGAATCGTCGTCTTCGGCGTCCTCCTCGGCGTCGGCTTCTTGATCGGTCACCCCATCTACCTGGGCATCCTGGGTTTCCTGCTGGCCTTCCTCGCGATGGCGATCGTCTTCGGACGCCGCGCCGAGCGGGCGGCCTTCGGGCAGATGGAAGGAAAGCCGGGTGCGGCGGCGGCGGTGCTCGAAAACGTGGGCCGTGGCTGGACCACGACCCCGGCGATCGCGATGAACCGCAGCCAGGACGTCGTGCACCGCGCGGTCGGCAAGGCCGGTGTGGTGCTGGTGGCCGAGGGCAACCCGAACCGGGTGAAGTCCCTGCTGGCCGCCGAGAAGAAGAAGATGGCGCGCATCGTGGTGGACGTGCCGGTGCACGACATCATCGTGGGCGACGGCGAGGGCCAGGTGCCGCTCAAGAAGGTGCGCACCACGCTGCTGAAGCTGCCGCGCGTGCTGACGGGCGCGCAGGTCACCACGGCCAACGACCGGCTGCGTGCGATGGGCGACCTGATGTCGAACATGCCGCTCCCGAAGGGGCCCATGCCGAAGAGTGCGCGCGCTCCGCGCGGCGGAAAGATGCGCTGACTTCCTGCTCGTCCTGCTCGTCCTTCCCGTACCCGCACGGCTTCCCGTGCGGGCGCAGGACCTGAGCACAAGGCGGCCCGGACCACCAGGTCCGGGCCGCCTTCTCTACTTACCGCTCGTCTCTGCTTGCTACTTGCTGCTCGGCTTGCTGTTGCTGCTCAGATCCGCACCTGGACGGCGCGGGCAAGGCGGTCGTGGAGGCCGCGCCCGTCCCGGTCCCAGATCAGCGCGGGAATGGCCACGCAGAGCAGCAGACTGCGTACGAAGACCCGGCCCACGCCGAGGCGCCCGCCCCCTTCCGCGACGACCCGCAGCCCGAGCAGCCGCTTGCCCGGCGTGAAGCCGACGGCGGAGACGGTGAGCACACTCAGCACGAAGAACACGAGCAGCGCCCAGTTCCCCACGGCCTGCTGGTCGCCGCGCGCAATGAGCCCGTATGCGATAAGCATGCAGAGTGCCCAGTCGATGAAAACGGCCCCGAACCGGCGGCCCAGCGGCGCAATCGCGCCCGGTCCCTCTTCCGGCAGACCGAGCCGCTTGCCCCGGTAGCCGAAGTCGGCACCCATCTCTTTCGCGGCCTCGCCCGGCCCGGAGAGCCACGATCCGACTGCTTGCCTGTTGTCCACCCGTCCACGGTACTGCGGTCGCATTCCCGCCCATACGATCGGGGTCGTCGAGGCGTGCACCACACCCGGCCCGGTTAACTTCTGCGAAACAAATGGGTCATGCTTGAGAAATCCGCTGTCCCTATGGTCGGGTCCAGCGTGTGCCACCCCGCACTGGTCCCACCATGAGCTGCAACCCCGCCCCTCCCGGGTCGGGAGTAGGAGGAGTTGGATGTTCCAGAACGCCGACGACGTGAAGAAGTTCATCGCCGACGAAGACGTCAAGTTCATCGATGTCCGGTTCTGCGACCTGCCCGGTGTGATGCAGCACTTCACCATCCCGGCGGCGGTCTTCGACCCGACCGAGGAGCTCGCCTTCGACGGCTCGTCGATCCGCGGCTTCCAGGCCATCCACGAGTCCGACATGGCGCTCCGCGCGGACCTGTCGACCGCCCGCGTCGACCCCTTCCGCCGCGACAAGACCGTCAACATCAACTTCTTCATCCACGACCCGATCACCGGTGAGCAGTACAGCCGTGACCCGCGGAACGTGGCGAAGAAGGCCGAGGCGTACCTCACCTCGACGGGTATCGCCGACACCGCGTACTTCGGCCCCGAGGCCGAGTTCTACGTCTTCGACAACGTCCGCTTCCAGACGTCGGCGAACGAGAGCTTCTACCACATCGACTCCGAGGCCGGAGCCTGGAACACCGGTTCGGAGGAGAACAACCGCGGCTACAAGGTCCGCTACAAGGGCGGTTACTTCCCGACCCCGCCGGTCGACCACTTCGCCGACCTGCGTGCGGAGATCTCCCTGGAGCTGGACAAGAACGGCCTCCAGGTCGAGCGTCAGCACCACGAGGTCGGCACCGCCGGCCAGGCCGAGATCAACTACAAGTTCAACACGCTGCTCGCCGCGGCCGACGACCTGATGCTCTTCAAGTACATCGTGAAGAACGTCGCCTGGCGCAACAACAAGACCGCGACGTTCATGCCGAAGCCGATCTTCGGCGACAACGGCTCGGGCATGCACGTCCACCAGTCCCTGTGGACCGGCGGCTCCCCGCTCTTCTACGACGAGCAGGGCTACGCGGGCCTCTCGGACATGGCCCGCTACTACATCGGCGGCATCCTGAAGCACGCGCCGTCGCTGCTGGCCTTCACCAACCCGACGGTGAACTCGTACCACCGCCTGGTGCCCGGCTTCGAGGCCCCGGTCAACCTGGTCTACTCGCAGCGCAACCGCTCGGCCGCGATGCGCATCCCGATCACCGGCTCGAACCCGAAGGCCAAGCGCGTCGAGTTCCGCGCCCCGGACCCGTCGTCCAACCCGTACCTGGCCTTCTCGGCGCTGCTGATGGCCGGCCTGGACGGCGTCAAGAACAAGATCGAGCCCGCCGAGCCGATCGACAAGGACCTCTACGAGCTGGCCCCCGAGGAGCACGCGGGCGTCGCCCAGGTCCCGACCTCGCTCCCGGCGGTCCTTGAGGCCCTGGAGGCGGACAACGAGTACCTGCAGGCCGGCGGGGTCTTCACGTCCGACCTGATCGAGACGTGGATCGACTACAAGCGCACGCAGGAGATCGCCCCGATCCAGCTGCGCCCGCACCCGCACGAGTTCGAGCTGTACTTCGACCTCTAAGCACGCGATGAGTGACCCGGGCGAGTCCTGACTCGCCCGCAGAGGCAGCAGCGAGGGCCGCTACCCCGTATCAAGGGGTAGCGGCCCTCGCCTCGTCGGGACGCCGGCAGATCCGGCAAGCGGGTCAGCGCCGATGGACGCTCCGCTCCCAGCGCCGACTCTCGGGGTTCCAGGCCACGCTGACGACCCGGCCCCAGGAGTCGCGCCGGGCAAGCCTTTCCAGGTCACGCTCGCCGAGGGCCGCGAGCGCTTCCAGCGCCGCATCGGGAATGTCGCTCGGCACCCGGAACTCCTCACGGCCGCCACGTTCCTCGATCACCAACTGCGGTCCGGAGACCCGGCCACCACCACGCCCCAGACGGGCCCGAATGGTGGCACGCGCCGCATCGAATGTGCGCTGCGCGGCCTGCGCGGCAATGGTCTGGAGGAACGGTACGAGCCCGGCGGTCACCACGAACGCCGCGACTTCGAGGGCTCCTTGAGGCGCACCCGCAGGAGACGTGACGGCATAGGCCGACGGCGCAGGGGCAGAGGGCACAGGCGCTGTGAGGGCCTTCGGCGGCGGCTCGGGGACAGTCACCATGGGCGACGTGAACACCGGATGGGAGAGCAGTTGGTTCCACCGCTCCCCTGTTCTCGCGGCAAGGGACACGAGGTCGGAGGCGACGCCCGCGAGGCGCATGGCGAACATGTACTCGTCGTGCCGGTCGGAGCGCGGTCGGTGCGTCTCCGCCGCGTCCAACCACATCCTCAGAGTGCCCGGGGTCATCCCCTCTGCCGCAACGCGGTCGTCCGGCGACACGATGTCCGGACCGTCAAGTGCACGTAGAAGAAGGCGGATTGCCTCGCCGTCTCCCTGAGCGGCGCGCGCTCGTAAGTTCCCGGTCACCCGATCCCCCCATGCCGTAGTGGGCCCATCTTGGCAGGATCGAACGCTGTCCACCGGGGTCTTCGGTGCCTCCGACGGACCACGCGTGAACCGGTCGGCCGATTCTCCGGCTTGATGTCGGTTACGGCTGAGGGTCGCCACCTCTCTCGGACGGCGCCCCTCAGCCATGCCGACAGCCCTGCGTTTCACGTCGCGTCATCCACGATCTCGTTGAATAGGTCGCGGCCCATCACGGTGAGACGAGGCGCTGCTCAATTCGGGCGCATACCGTCGTGGCGCGCCCGTCCGTGTAGGGGCTCAGGTACGTCAGGGCCTCTGCCCAGTAGGTCCGGGCGGCCTCGGGCTCCTCTGCGTGGACAGCCGTCGCCAGGTGGTCCAGCTCTACTGCGTGCTGCCACGTGTTGCCCAACTTGCCGTGCGCGGAGGCCGCTTACCAGTGGAAGGCAGCCGCCGGGCTGCAGCCTCCTCGTACGACTCGGCGACTTCCGCGGCGCCACCGAGCAGCCAGTTCAACTGTCCGGGGAAAGGGAACACGTTGTCCGGGCGGCGCCAACCGACGGCCGGAACCCCGCGTGGTTCACGTAGTGGAGTCCGATCGGCCCGGTGCCGATTCCGGCGATGTCCTTGAAGCTGCCCGTCAGCGACCAGCGGATCGATTCGGGGCTCACGTCGCTCGCTGCTGCTGTCGATGGCGAGCAGCGCGAACCGGCAGCAGCACCATTACCCCGGACGTAATCGACCCCTCCCCCGAAGCGCGGCAGGCTGAGGGCATCCGAAGTCCGGGAGGCGCACTCCTCCCGGCCTTCGGAGCCAGATCCCGTACGACCGCACCGGAGGCTGATTCACCATGTCCGTTCACGAGACCGCTGTCACCCGTTACCTCGAAGCCTGGAACGCCGGAAGCGCCGAGGACATCGCCAAGGCCGTGGCCGCGGCCTGGAGCGAGGACGGCAGTTACACCGACCCGATGGCCGACGTGGCGGGGCACGAGGGGATCGCGGCCGTGATCGCCGCGGTCAAGGGGCAGTTCCCCGGCTTCGAGTTCCGGCAGCTCGGTGCGGTCGACGGCCACCACGACATCGCGCGCTTCGGCTGGGAGCTGGTGTCCGTCGCGGACGGCTCGGCGCCCGTCGCCGGTTTCGATGTGATCGCGCTCGCGGAGGACAACCGCATCCGTACGGTGCACGGCTTCCTGGACCGCGTTCCGGCGGCCTGACAGGTGCCCCCGTAGAGGGTCCTGGGTGCCGACGGCGTCCAGGGCCCTCCGGCGCATACGCAGGGTCGCGCCGAGCCGACGTGCTCGGCGAGGCGATCCGGCCGCCCCGAGGCAGAATGGCGTTATGCCTGAATTGCCGGAGGTCGAGTCCCTCGCCCGGTTCCTGGCCGACCACCTCGTCGGCCGTTCCGTCGCCCGCGTGTACCCGGTCGCCTTCCATGCGCTCAAGACCTACGACCCGCCCCTGACCGCGCTCGAAGGGCGCCGGTTCGACGGCGTGACCCGGCACGGCAAGTTCCTCGATCTCCGGGCCGGTGACCTGCATCTGGTCATGCACCTCGCCCGAGCGGGCTGGGTGCGCTGGACCGACCGGCTGCCGGAGGCACCACCCCGCCCCGGCAAGGGGCCGCTGGCGCTGCGCGTGAGGCTCACGGAACCCGGCAACGGTGAGCCCGACAGCACGGGGTTCGACGTGACGGAGGCAGGCACCCAGAAGCGGCTCGCGGTGTACGTCGTGCACGACCCGCAAGAGGTGCCCGGTGTCGCACGGCTCGGGCCCGATCCGCTCTCCCGGGCGTTCACCCCGGCCGCCTTCACGGAGCTGCTGGCGGGGGAACGCCGCCAGATCAAGGGCGTACTGCGTGACCAGACCGTGCTGGCCGGGATCGGGAACGCGTACTCGGACGAGATCCTGCACGCCGCGCGGATGTCCCCCTTCAAGCTGGCCGCCAAGCTCTCCGACGAGGAGGTGGCCCGCCTGTACGGAGCGATCGGCACGACGCTGACCGAAGCGATCGAGCGGTCCCGCGGGCTTGCCCTCCGGGACCTCAAGGCGGAGAAGAAGACCGGGCTCCGGGTCCACGGCCGGAAGGGCGAGCCCTGCCCGGTCTGCGGGGACACGATCCGCGAGGTGTCCTTCAGCGATTCGGCGATGCAGTACTGCCCGACCTGCCAGACCGGCGGGAAGATCCTGGCGGACCGGCGGCTGTCCCGGCTGCTGAAGTAGCACTCGTAGTCGGGGAGCCGCCGTCGCCGACAGCTGACGTGCGCGGCCGTCGTCCGTCCGCGCGAGAATGGTGGCTGCCGGGAACCGGAGGAGACCGTCCCGCCGAGCCGTGGGGTGCCCGTCCTGTGAACGAAGCTTCGGACCTGCTCGCCCAGTTGGAAGCTGTCGGGCCGTACTTCACGGTGGAGCACGGCGAGCGGCCCGACAGCGAGGGGTTCCTGCCGGTCAGCGCCCTGTACGCGGGCGAGGGCGTGCTCGATTCGTATGTGTCGGTGTACGCGCGGCGGATGAGGACCGACCAGCCGCGGGTGGCCGCATCGACCTTCCAGCTCGGGTTCGCCTCCCGGCTCTGGTCGATCGCGCTGGGTTCCGTGGTGCTGTCCGGGCGGGTGCCGGACCTCTCGCCCGACCGGCTCCGGCTGCGGCTCACCGAGGACGGGCCGGTCGAACTGTGGCTGCCGGAACCGGCTCTCGCCGCTCTCGGGCCACGTCCCTCCCCCGCTGACGGCACCGGGAGCGCCGACCTGCCCGAGGAGGAGCGCCGCTCCGTCGACGCGGTGCACGCGGCCGTGGCCGCCACCCATCTGCGACCGCTGCACGACACCCTCCGCGCGCGGTACGGGCTGTCGCCGCAGGTCCTGTGCGGTAACGCGGCATCCGCACTGGTCGGAGCCCTGCGCGTACTGAACGGCCGGCGCCCGGACACCGAGGCACGGGCCACCGCCCTCGTCGCCGCGCTGCTGGAACGTGAACCGCTCGCGGGCAGCGGGGAGTTCATCGTCGAGGAGGGGCTGGGCTTCGCCTACCTGCGCAACAGCTGCTGTCTGTACTACCGGGTCCCGGGCGGTGGGCTCTGCGGCGACTGCGTACTCCGGCGTTCCCGCCGTCGGCGGGCGGTCTGACCGTCACCGGCTCATGTACTGTGGCCCTCTCCACAGCAGTGGACCGCACAGCAGTGGACCGTATCCAGGAGGTGAGACCCATTACCGCTCCAGCAGGTCGGGGACTCCCCCTCACGGTCGTCAGGTCCGTCTGAGACACAGGTCCGTCTGAGACAGATGGCCGAGGGAGCCCCACAGGTATCCCGAAAGGCTCACATGCCGGTCTCACCGTCACCTCTGCCGTCGCCCCTCCCGCCTCTGCCGTTCTCCGCCGTCGTCAGCAGGCTTCGCGCCGCGGGCTGCGTGTTCGCCGAGGACGAGGCGCAGTTGCTGCTCTCCACCGCCGGGTCCCCCGCCGAACTCGCCGCCATGGTGGACCGCCGGGTGGCCGGTCTGCCGCTCGAACACGTCCTGGGCTGGGCGGAGTTCCGGGGGCTGCGGATCGCTGTGGACCCCGGCGTCTTCGTACCCCGCAGACGCACCGAGTTCCTGGTCGAGCAGGCCGTCGCGCTCGCCCCGCCGGGGGCCGTCGTCGTCGACCTGTGCTGCGGTTCGGGCGCGCTGGGCGCAGCGCTGGTGTCGTCGCTCGAAGGGGCCGAGCTGTACGCGGCCGATGTCGACCCCGTCGCGGTCCGGTGCGCCCGCCGCAATGTCGCCGCTGCGGGCGGCCGGGTCTACGAGGGCGACCTCTACGACCCGCTGCCCGCCTCGCTGCGCGGCCGGGTCGACGTGCTGCTGGCGAATGTGCCCTACGTACCCACCGAGGAGATCGAGCTGCTGCCCACGGAGGCGCGCGTGCACGAGGCGCGGGTGGCACTGGACGGCGGCGCGGACGGGCTGGACGTACTGCGGCGGGTGACCGCCGCCGCACTGCCGTGGCTGGCGCCCGGCGGACATCTGCTGTTCGAGACCAGCGAGCGGCAGGCCCCACGGGCCGTCGAGACCGTCACCGACGCCGGGTTGGTGCCCCGGGTGGCCACGGACGAGGAGTTGTACGCCACCGTCGTCATCGGGGCCCGGCGCGGCACGGGTCGCCCCGGACGGACGGCGTGACCCGTGGCTGGACGGAGTGGCCCCTGGCCAGGATCGGTGGGAAACGCAGCAGGCCCGGGAGGGTGTGCCGTCCCCGGTGGCCGCGGGACGCCCGCGGCCACCGGGCCGGTCGGTGTCAGAGCCCGTAGCGGATCAGGTAACGGACCATCCGGCAGGTCACGTCCGACGGCGGGTGGATCCCGACGAGGGTCGCGGTGGACCGTATCTTGCGGTTCGGCGCCTGCTGCGGCCGGTAGACGCCCGCGTCGAGCAGGGCGATGGCCAGGCGCATCGCCTTCAGCCGGCGGTTGTGCGAGATGTACCAGTCACGTGGCTTTCCGGCGGGCAGGGGCTTCTTGAGAAGGGGCTCCGTCGTGATCGTGGCAACAGCCATCGGCGGCCTCCAGGCACTGGTGGTGGGACCCTCTGGAACTCCCTCTATTTTACTGCCCACCACTGACAAAAGCCCCTGGCCAGGGGCGCTCTGACGCACCTTCCGGCAGCCTGTCCGGCGCCCCTTCCGACGTGCCCTCCCGGCTGCCTCTCGCGTACCTGCCGGTGTACCTGCTGACGTACCGTGGAGCGCATGGAGATCTGGATCAATCCCGCCTGTTCCAAGTGCCGCAGTGCGGTGGAGCTGCTGGACGCGGAAGGCGCCTCGTACACCGTCCGCAGGTATCTGGAGGACGTGCCGACCGAGGACGAGATCCGCGAGGTGCTCGGCAGGCTCGGGCTTGAGCCGTGGGACATCACCCGGACACAGGAGGCGGACGCCAAGGCGCTCGGCCTGAAGGACTGGCCGCGTGACGCGGGGGCGCGGGACCGGTGGATCGGCGCGCTGGCCGGTCACCCGAGGCTGATCCAGCGCCCGATCATCACGGCGGACGACGGTACGGCGGTGGTGGGGCGTACGGAGGAGGCGGTCCGCGACGCGCTCGGCCGGTAACGCCCGCCCCACCAGCCCTCTGCAACACGCTTCAGCCGAGCTGCTTCTCCGCCTCGGCCAGGATCTCGGTCAGCCGCAGCCCGAACCGCACGTCGCACGGGTGCGGTTGCCCGGTGCGTACGGCGGCGAGCAGCGCGTCGACCGCGGCGGTGAACGGCACCCGCGGGCCGCCGCCGCCCTCCGGCAGCGTCGCCACGCCCTGGTCACCGCGGAACTCCACCGTCGCGCCCGCTGCCTTGGCGGGTGCGCTGAGGCTGAGCGTCGCCGAGCTGGAGGCGCCCGAGGTGTGGCGCAGCGCGAGGTGCACCGTGTCCCCGGGGCCTCCGGCCGCGGTCACCTCCGTCACGTCGCCGAGCACCGGCAGCAGTACGGAGAGCGCGTGCGGGCCCACGTCCCACAGGCCGCCCTTCTCCTTGCGCCACGGGGACGCCGCGTACGGGCTGTCCGCGCCGGGTGAGAACAGCGCGCCCAGCCACTGGGCCCAGCCCACGAACCAGCCCTGCACTGCCGCCTGTTCGGTGATCCAGTCGGCCACCGCGGGGGCGAAGCGCAGGGTGCAGAAGACCACGGAGGCGACCCCGGCGCGTTCCGCGGCGGCGACCACCTCGCGGGCACCCTCGACCGTGGTGGCCACCGGCTTGTCGAGCAGCAGGTGGCATCCGGCCGCAGCCGCGCGGGCCGCGAGCGGGGCCTGGATGTCCGGCGGGAGGGCGATCGCGACGGCGTCGCTCGCGGCGAACAGGGCGTCGACGTCGTCGTACGCGGTCGTGGAGTGCGCCAGGGCCAGCTCGGCCGCCGCTTCGGGGCGCCTGCCCCAGACCCCGCTGAATGCGATGTCCGGGTGGGCGGCGAGTGCGGGGGCGTGGGTGGTCTGTGCCCAGGGGCCGGTGCCGAGGAGTCCGATGCGCGGCTTCGTGCCAGGTGACTTCGTCATGGGGGCCAGTCTCAGCCATCGGCCGAGGTCAGGGACGGGCGGGGAGGGCAGATGACAGAGGGCCCGTAGGGAAACATGCCGTTCACACTCGGGCAACGGACGGGAAATCGCGGATTGCGATGCTTCGGCACGGAACCGCCGCACCCGCCGGCACTGCTGCACCGCAAAGGACGACGTCGTGACTTTCAAGGCCGAGTACATCTGGATCGACGGCACCGAGCCGACCGCCAAGCTCCGTTCGAAGACGAAGATCATGGCCGACGGCGCGGAGCTGCCGATCTGGGGCTTCGACGGGTCGAGCACCAACCAGGCGACGGGCCACAAGTCCGACCTGGTGCTCAACCCGGTGTTCAGCTGCCCGGACCCGATCCGCGGAGGTGCCCACGTACTCGTCCTGTGCGAGGTCCTCGACGTCGACATGAAGCCGCACGCCTCCAACACGCGTGCCGCGCTGGCCGAGGTCGCGGACCGGTTCGCCGGGCAGGAGGCGATCTTCGGCATCGAGCAGGAGTACACCTTCTTCGACGGCCACCGCCCGCTCGGCTTCCCCGAGGGCGGTTTCCCGGCCGCGCAGGGTGGCTACTACTGCGGTGTCGGCGCCGACGAGATCTTCGGCCGGGACATCGTCGAGAAGCACCTCGACCACTGCCTCCACGCGGGCCTGGGCATCTCCGGGATCAACGCCGAAGTGATGCCCGGCCAGTGGGAGTTCCAGGTCGGCCCGCTGTCCCCGCTGGAGGTCTCGGACCAGCTGTGGATCGCGCGCTGGCTGCTGTACCGCACCGCCGAGGACTTCGGTGTGACGGCGACGCTGGACCCGAAGCCGGTGAAGGGCGACTGGAACGGCGCGGGCGCGCACACCAACTTCTCCACGAGGGCGATGCGCGAGGGGTACGACGCGATCATCACCGCGTGCGAGTCGCTGGGTGAGGGCTCCAAGCCGATGGACCACGTCAAGCACTACGGCGCGGGCATCGACGACCGGCTGACCGGCCTGCACGAGACCGCTCCGTGGAACGAGTACGCGTACGGCGTCTCCGACCGTGGTGCTTCGGTGCGCATCCCGTGGCAGGTCGAGCGGGACCGCAAGGGGTACATCGAGGACCGGCGCCCGAACGCGAACGTCGACCCGTACACGGTGACCCGGCTGGTCGTGGACACCTGCTGCACCGCGCTGGAGAAGGCCGGTCAGGTCTGATCCGCCGACAGCCGCAGAGGGTCCGTTCCGGGGGCGCCCGCCACTACGGCGGGCGCCCCCGGGCGTGTTCGGGACGTCCCGCGTGCCCCGGGGGCCTGCTGCCGCCCGGCGGTATCTGGTTCAATGGGCACATGGCCCGCTTCCAGAACACCTCGACCGGTCGCAGCGACCTCGAACCGTTCTGGCCGTCCCGTCAGCATCATGACTTCGACCGAGTGTGTTGCCGCGCGACACAGGCGCCGGCCCCCTAAAACCTCTTCGAAGCCTTCGGCCGGCGCGCACGACGTACGTCCCCTCGACGACCTCTCCGCGCGAAAGAGCTGACCACTCATGGCTGACACCCGTTCCTTCTCCGCTGCGACCGCCACCCCCGTCCCTGCCCAGCGGCACCGGCTGCGGGCGGTGGACCGGGACGAGGTGGTCCCGGTCGCCGACTTCCTGCCGCCGGGTGCCACCTGGCTGCCCGCACCGCAGCACACCCTGCCCAGCATCCCCGGCCAGCCGCCGATGATCGGGTACCTGGTGCTCGTACCGGCCGATCACCGGCCCGCCCCGGCACCGGCCGGTAACAGGCCCGAAGGCCCGGTCGTGATCGACACCGTGGAGCGCACGGCCTCGGTGGACGGGCGGCTGCTCGATCTGACGTACCTGGAGTTCGAACTGCTCGCCCACCTCGTGGCGCACCCCCAACGCGTGCACAGCCGGGACCAGTTGGTGACCACCGTGTGGGGCTACGGGCATGTGGGCGACGGCCGGACCGTGGACGTCCATGTGGCCCGGCTGCGCCGCAAGCTGGGCAGCGAGCACCGGCACACCATCCACACGGTGCGCCGGGTGGGGTACAAGTACGCCCCCTGACCGCCCCGGCGGCAGCGCGCGTGCGCCCCACGCCCGGCGACCGCGCACGTGCGCCCCGCATGTCCTCCGGAGGACATGCGGGGCGCACGCGGCCCGTCACGGTTCACACACCGGCGGCGACCCGCCGCTCCTCCCCGTGCTCCGCCTCCGGAAGCCGCGAACCACCCTTGGGCGTACGCCAGTTGCGCTCACCCAGCAGCGTCATCACCGCGGGCAGCAGCACCATCCGTACGACCGTCGCGTCCAGCAGTACCGCGACCGCGAGGCCGACGCCCATCTGCTGCATGTCCTGCATGGAGAGCGTTCCGAAGACCGAGAACACCGCGACCATGATCACGGCCGCGCCGGTCACCGCGCCCGCCGTCCGCCGGATGCCCTCGTCCACCGCCGCCCGTGTGGTCATCCCCCGGTCGTGGGCCTCCCGGATCCGCGACACCACGAACACGTGGTAGTCCATCGACAGTCCGAAGAGGACGACGAGGACGAACAGCGGCAACCAGGACTCGATCGCGCCGACCTTCTCCGAGCCGATCAGCGAGGCGCCCCAGCCGTGCTGGAAGACGGCGACCATCACCCCGTACGCGGCGGCCACCGAGAGCAGGTTGAGCAGCACCGACGTCACCGCGATGACGTACGAGCGGAAGCAGAACAGCATCAGCAGGAAGGTCACCGCCGTGATGAAGGCGAAGACCGGGACGATGCCGTGCTTCAGCTGGCCGGTGAAGTCCACCGATCCTGCCAGGTCCCCGGTGACGTACGCGGTGGCTCCGGTCCCTTCGAACGCCGCGGGTACCCGGTCCTCGCGCAGTTTCGTCAGGTCGGCCCGGCCGCCGGGCAGCGGTACCTCGATCTCCGCGACGTTCTGCCGCTGGTGGACGGTCACCTTGTCGGACGCCTCCTCGAAGGTGGCGAGCGCCTTGCGTACCCCGGGCGAGCCGATGTCGGCGGCCTTGACCACGACGTTGGCCGGGGCGGGGCCGCCGGGGAAGGTCTGCGCGATGTGCCGGTAGGCGACGGACAGTTCCGACGACGAGCCGAACTGCTTCTCCAGGCCCAGCGATTCGGTCTTCATGCCCAGCGCGGGCGCCGCGAGTGCGAGCAGGACGACCACCGCGCCGACCGCGAAGAACGCGGGCCTGGCCAGGACCGGCCGCAGCAGTTTCCCGGCGACCGCCCCGCTCTGCCGGGCGCCCCTCCTGCCCCGGCTGTTCAGCAGCGGTACGCGGCCCGCGTCGATCCGGTCGCCCAGCCAGGACAGCAGTGCGGGCAGGACCGTCACCGAGCCGAGCATCGCGATGAAGACGACCATGATGGTGGCGAGCGCGAATCCCTTGAACAGCATCAGCCCGGACAGGAACATCCCCGCCATGGCGACCATCACGGTGAGCCCCGAGACGAGTACGGCCCGACCGCTGGTGGCCGCCGCGATCCGCAGCGCCGTCTCGGCGTCGTGTCCCGCGGCCCGCTCGTCCCGCTCGCGCCGCAGATAGAAGAGGCAGTAGTCGACGCCGACGGCGAAGCCCATCAGGAACATCACGGAGTACGTGGTCTGGAAGAGGTGCAGCTGGTGGCTGGCGAGCGACAGCAGCCCGAACGCGGCCATGCACGCGGTGAGCGCGAGACCGACCGGCAGCAGGGCCGCCACCACGGCTCCGAAGGCCACCAGCAGGATGCCCAACGCCAGGGGTACGGCGGTGAATTCGGCCGTCCGGAGGTCGCTGGAGAGGAGATCGGCGAGCTGCTTGCCCGCGCTGGCCTCGCCGAACTGGTAGATCTTCACGTCCGGCCGGTGCGCCCGTACCCCGGCCACCGCGTCGATGACGGGCTGCACCCGGTCGGCGGAGGTGGCCGCGTCGCCCTTCATGTCGAAGGTGATCAGCGCGTCCTTGCCGTCCTTCGAGGGGACGGGCTCCGCGAGGTTCTGTGCCGCGCCGGTCCTGTGCACCGCCGTCCGCAGGTCGGCTGCCGCCGCCCGCCAGTCGCCGGCGCCCTGTCCGGAGACCATGACCATCTCACCGGCGGGGCGGGTGAGGCCCGCGTCCTCCAGGATCTGCGCGGCCCGCGCCGAGTCACCCGCACCGTTCTCCGACTCGGACATGTCGACCATGCCGGAAGCCCCGCCGATGCCCGTGGCGAGCACGACGAAGAGCAGCCAGCCGAAGACGGCCGTCTTGCGGTGGTGTGCGCTCCACACACCGATACGAGCCGCGAGGTTGAGCCTCATGGCGTGTCTCCCCCAGAAATATGCGTCGGTTGATTGGGTCTCCACGCTAGGAACGGGACGCACGCCGCCCCAGCCGTCGAGGCCCCCTTCCGGAGAGCCGTAGGGCGAGGCCGGTGGGGTGTTGCCAGGTACACCCCCGTCCGGGGGCCGGGCCCAATGACCTGGCCTGCCGTTGCGGTCACACTGGGCGCAGGCCGGTGACACGTCCGGCCGGGAACGAGGGGAACATCATGAAGGCGACCAAGCCGACCAGGGCGGCGAAGGCGCGCGACGCCGTGGTGGCGGCCGGACAGGGGCTGGCGCTGGGGCTGCTCTCGCTCATCGGGTCGGTCACGCTCTACACCCTGGCCGTCACCTCGATCGCCCTGATCCCGGTCGGGATCGGTGTCCTCACCACGCCCGCCGTACTGAAAATGGTCAGGGCCCACGCCAATCAGCGGCGGCTGCTGGCGGCCTCGTGGGCGGGGACGCGCATTCCGTTGCCGTACCGGCCGCTCCCGCAGGGCCTGCGGCCCGGGATCACCGGACAGGTCGAGCGCTGCACCTTCCTGCTGAAGGACCCGGCCACCTGGCGCGACCTCCTGTGGATGCTGGTCGACATGTCGGGTGGCGCGGCCGTCGCGCTGCTCGCCCCCGGGCTGCTCGGCGAGGGAATCTTCGGGCTGGTGATCTTCCTCGGCCTGTGGAAGCCGCTGAGCAACGGCGGTACCGAGAGCTTCTGGTTCGACTTCGTGCCGGTCAGTGACTCGACCACGGCCCTCTTCGCCGGGCTGGTCGGTCTCTGCTGGATCGCGCTCGGGATGCGCTTCGGCCGTCAGCTGGTGAACCTGCACTTCAGCATCACGAAGGGGACGCTCGCGCCCACCAAGGAGGCCGAGCTGAGCCGGCGCATCGACCGGCTCACCGAGACCCGGCACGACGCGGTGGACTCCTCGGCCGCCGAACTGCGCCGGATCGAGCGGGACCTGCACGACGGGGCGCAGGCCAGGCTGGTCGCGATGGGCATGAACCTCTCCACCGTCGAGGCGCTGATCGAGAAGGACCCGGCGCAGGCGAAGAAGTTGCTGTCGATGGCCCGCGAGTCGTCGGCCGAGGCCCTGACGGAACTGCGCGACCTGGTGCGCGGCATCCACCCGCCGGTACTGGCCGAACGCGGTCTCGGGGACGCCGTTCGGGCTCTGGCGCTGCGGCTGCCGGTGCGGACCGAGGTCGAGGTGGACATGGACGGACGGCCGGAAGCCCCGGTGGAGTCGGCCGCCTACTTCGCGGTCAGTGAGACGCTGACGAACGCGGTCAAGCACTCCGGTGGTGACCGGATCTGGGTGGACATCCACCACGCCGACGGGATGCTGCGGATGTCCGTCACCGACGACGGCCGTGGGGGTGCGGTGATCGGTAAGGGGTCGGGGCTGAGCGGAATCGAACGCCGACTGGGTACATTCGACGGCGTACTGGCCGTCAGCAGCCCTGCCGGCGGCCCGACCATGGTGACGATGGAGATTCCGTGCGCGTTGTCCTCGCCGAAGACCTCTTCCTCCTGAGAGACGGCCTGGTCCGGATGCTGGAGGCGTACGACTTCGAGATCGCCGCAGCGGTCGAGACCGGCCCCGAACTGACCAGAGCACTAGCGGAGTTGCAGCCGGACGTCGCGGTCGTCGACGTCCGGCTGCCGCCGTCGCACACCGACGAGGGCCTCCAGTGCGCCCTGGCCGCCCGGCGCGCCCGACCGGGACTGCCGGTCCTCGTCCTGTCGCAGCACGTGGAGCAGCTGTACGCGCGCGAACTGCTGGCCGACGGCACCGGGGGCGTCGGATACCTGCTGAAGGACCGGGTGTTCGACGCGGACCAGTTCATCGACGCGGTACGCCGGGTGGCCGCGGGCGGTACGGCGATGGACCCGCAGGTCATCCAGCAGCTGCTGTCCCGGCGCGCCCAGGACAAGCCGGTGGGCAGCCTCACGCCCCGGGAACGGGAAGTGATGGAGCTGATGGCGCAGGGGCGTTCCAACGCGGCCATCGCGGGTCAACTCGTGGTCACCGAGCGGGCGGTGGCGAAGCACACCTCGAACATCTTCGGCAAGCTCGGCCTGCCGGTCTCCGACGACGACAACCGGCGGGTGCTTGCGGTGCTGGCCTATCTCGACCGAGGCTAGCGGTCCCTGCCTGGCTGTCATGGGTGTGGGCCCGGGGGAGAGATTCCCCCGGGCCCACACCCTGCGCCGTTCGTCGGTACGACTCAGGTGGTGCTCAGCTCACTTGGTGAACGCAGCGGTGCCGTTCGGGGTGCCGAGACCGGTCGGGCCGTCGTAGCCCGCGCCCGCCTTGCAGAGGTAGTTGCCACAGCTGCCGTTGGCGCCGGAGGTGACGTCGTTGAGCGAGGAGGTGTGGGAGTACGGGAACGAGGCCGGGACGGTGCCCGAGGCCGGGGTGCCCGCGAGGGCGTACACGGATGCGATGATCGGCGACGAGGCGCTGGTGCCGCCGTACACGTTCCAGCCCTGGTCCTGGTAGCTGTCGTACACCGCGACCCCGGTGTACGGGTCGGCCACCGCGGAGACGTCCGCGACGGAACGCTTCGCGCAGCCGGTGTCCTTCTGCCAGGACGGCTTGGCGTCGTAGGCGGAGCAACCGGAGCCCGCGCCTTCACCGCCGGAGCTGGAGCCCCAGACCGACTCGGACCAGCCGCGGCTGTTGCTCGCGGTGCTGAGCGAGGTGCCGCCGACGGCGGTCACGTACTTGGAGGCCGCCGGGTACTCGGTGCCGTAGCCGCTGTCACCGGAGCTGACGGTGATGGCGACGCCCGGGTGGTTGAAGTACGAGGAGTCCGCGCTGGTGTCGGTGGAGTCCTCCGAGCCGCCGTAGCTGTTGGAGACGTACTTGGCGCCCATGGTGACCGCGCGGTTCACCGCGGTGCCGAGGTTGGCCATGGTCGCGGACTTCGCCTCGACCAGCAGGATGTGGCACTGCGGGCAGACGGCGCTGACCATGTCGACGTCGAGCGAGATCTCACCGGCCCAGCCGGCGTCGGCCGTCGGGTAGCTGGTGCCACCGTTCTGGTCGACCTTCTTGAAGCAGCCGTTGGCCGTGGTGCAGGCCGGCAGACCGTACTGCGAGCGGTAAGTGGCCAGGTCCGACTCGGCGTTGGGGTCGTCCTGGGCGTCGACGATCGCCACGGTGGCACCCGAACCGCCGGTCGGCAGGTTGTAGGCGCTCTTCAGGTCGGAGGGGCCGTAACCGGACGGGGCGGCCTTCGGGCTGACGCCGAGGTGCTGCATCACATCGGTGCGGGCGAGAGCCAGGCACGCCATCATGCCGGGCTTCGCGGGCTGGGCACAGACCCGCTGCACACCGGCACCGGCCGACGGTGCGTTGGTGGTCTGCGCGGAGGCGGCGGGGGCCACCGCCATCATTCCGCCGGTGACCAGTGCCGCGGCCGAGATCAGCACGGTGCCGGCCTTGCTCGTCAGTCCCGCGAGACCAAGCGTTCTCTTCGCGTTCAAGGAACTTCCCTCCATGGGGGGTTGAATCGTCCGGTGGGGACGATCGGAGGTGCCTGTCGAACCTGTCGCATTCCTGTCCGGTGCATGACAATGCACGGAACGGGATGCCACCCGGTTCAGTGGTGGCAGCAACGAAGTTAGAACGCCTGCCCGTCTCCTACAACAGGTGTGTGGCAAGCCTGAGGTAAAGGCTTGCCCCCGAAATGGGTTGGATCACCGGCGGTCCTGGGCCGCCCTCGCCCGTATACGGTGGCGGCCATGGAGTCGGACGAAGAGTCGGTCAGCGAGCTCGTCGAACTCGGCCTCTCACGCTACGAGGCACGTGTCTACCTCGCTCTGGTCAGGCGTGATTCGTACACAGCGGCGCAGGTCGCCCGTGCGGCCGACGTACCGAGACAGCGGATCTACGACGTGCTCGACGGGCTCGTCCGCGCCCAACTCGCCGTCGCCCACCGGGGTAAAGTCGCCACCTTCGGCGCGGTGGCACCGGAGCTCGCGCTCGCCCGGCTGATGAACCGGCGCCGGGAGTCCCTGGAGCAGATGGAGCGGATCTCGGCCGGGCTGACGGCGACGCTGCTGCCGCTCTGGTCCGACGGGCGCGTACACACCGATCCGCTCGACTACATCGAAGTCCTGCGCGACCCGCGGCAGATCGCGGACCGGTTCGCGGACATCCAGGAACAGGCCACCAGCGAGCTGCTCACCTTCTGCATGCCTCCGTTCGTCGCACCGGCCGCCAACACCACGGGCATCAAGGCGACCCGTCGGCTGCGCCGCGCCAACGGGACGGTGCACGCGGTGTACACGCACGACGCGCTGGCCGACGCGGAGGTCCTGGAGAACGTCGAGCGCTTCGGTGAAGCGGGCGAGGAAGCCCGCTTCACCGAGACCCTGCCGCTCAAACTCGTCATCGCCGACGCCTCGTTGGTGCTGTGCGACATGCCCGACCCGGTGGCGGGGACCGGCGAGACCACCGCCCTGTTCATCGAGCACCCGGCGCTCGCCGCCTGCCTGCGCCTCGCCTTCCAGACCGTGTGGCACCAGGCGACGACCAGGCAGCACATATGGAACGGCTAGGCCGTGTCGGGAAAGCAGCGTCGTCCGGCCGGCGCGGCTACCGCCGGGTCACCCGCACCCCCGTGACCCCCATCAGGCCGGCCAGCGGCACCCGCGCCGAGGTCTGTTCGGGGCTCACCGCCAGTCCGTCGGCCCGCAGCAGATCGAGCAGCCGCTCGGCCAGCGGCATGACCATGTGGCGCCCCCAGCAACGCTCGTTGGCATGGCCGAAGGGCAGATATCCCGGGTGGTCGTCGGGGTCGGCACCGGTCCACCGCTCGGGGCGGTACGCGTCGGGGTCGTCCCAGATCGCCGGGTCACGGTGGGTCAGCAGCGGCAGCATCAGTACGTCGTCGCTCACTCCGATCCGGTCGTCCAGGGCGGCGAACTCCGGGGAGGCCACCCGCAGCAGGTTCCACGAGGGCGGCAGCAACCGGAGGCTCTCCAGCAGGATGTCCCGGTTCGACACGTCGTCGGGGAAGGGCGATCCGAGCCAGAGGGCGTTGGTGACGAGGGCGGAGACCGTGAAGCAGACCGGCGCCGCGGCCCTGCGGTACAGGCCCATGGCATGACGGCGGTCGCCGTAACTCGCGGCGGCGGCAGTGAGGGCGGCGAGACCGGACACCGGCGCGTCCGGACCGGCGAGAGGGAACGCGGCGCCGGTTCCGATGACCGTCCAGGTCAGTTTGGGCGTCAGTTCCAGCTTGCGGTCCATGAGAACACGCAGCCGAAAAGGGTCGGAGCCGAAAATAAGATCGCGGAGATAAGTATGCCCCACGTGCGGCCATTCCCCGGAAAGATCGACCGGAGCAGGGTCGGGTTTCCTCAAAGCGGCCCGGACGTCCTGAGAAACAGCCCGCATCAGGGCGGACGATTCCGGCCTGGTGATGGATCTTCCCCGCAATGGTTTGAAGGTGGGGCGTTCGAATTCATTGGCCGGCCTGCTGCGGAGAATCTCATCGATCAGGGCAGGTCCCGCAACCCCGACGGTCCCCGAATCCAGGCGGAACACCTCGGCGCCGCGATGTTCCCTGAGAAGAGCTTCGATTCGCGGCGTGAAAACCGTGGTCCGGGCACTCCTGTCCGTACCTGAAATATGCATGGGAAATCTCCAAGGGCAGGAGGCCTGCGCCCGGCAGGACCGGTGAACGGCCCCGCCGGACATCGACCAGAATACGAACTACCAGGTCAAAGCCGTGTTATCACCAGAGAACGCCCCGTGGGCAACACCGGAGACCTGCACTCGTCCAGGCGGCCGAACGCCTGCTCAGTACCAGATGTACCAAGCGTAGGACTTCAGGTTCTTCTCGGGCCGGATCTTATTCTTGAGGGAATGAATGAGCTTCATGACAGCACCTCCGGTTAACGGTGAACTGACCGAGTCAAATATATGACTCCGATGGATAAATTGAATCCCGGCAGTTGAGATGCCGTCAATGTAATGCAGATCACTCGGCGCATATGCGCATTGCATGTTTCGTTCCGGACAGTGGTCAAAATCAGGCGAAACGAAGGCAGTCAACCTTCCCGGAGCCGGATCGGATACCCATCTCCGCAGGACGCCAATCCTCTGATCGTCCCGCACTTGATCGTCTGCCGGTGCGCCCCATTGCTCCACCCCCTCCTCGTCATTAACGTGCGCAGCGCATGCACCTGTCGTCGCACGCGCAGTCACCAGCGGTTACGGACCACCTGACGAGCCACACGAGGAGTGCCCATGCCTGAGCTGTCGAGACGTACGCTGCTGAGCACCGCGGGGGCGATCGGGACCGGAGCGGCGCTCGGCGGCCACACCCCCGCCGTCGCAGCCGGAAGCACACCCGCCTCCCCCGTCGCGCACCTCTCCCCCGCCGAACCGGCCCCGCTCGACTCCGGCCCGGCCCGCGCCGCCCTGCGGCGTCTACTGCCCCACCACGCCGACCAGTTCCACCTCACGCTCCTCACCGGCAAGGAGCGGTTCCGGGTCACCGGCTCCGCCGGCCGTATCGAGGTCGCCGCCACCGGCCCGGCCGTCGCGCTGACCGGAGTCCACTGGTACCTCAAGTACGTCTGCCGGGCGCACATCTCCTGGAACAGCTCCCAGCTCGCCCTCCCCCAGCGGCTGCCCGCCCCCGGAAAGGCGGTGGAGCAGTCGGCGACCGTCCCGCACCGCTTCGCCTTCAACGACACCCACGACGGCTACACCGCCCCGTACGCCGACTGGGCCCACTGGGAGCGGACCCTCGACGTCCTCGCCCTGCACGGCTGCAACGAAGTGCTCGTCACCGCCGGTCAGGAGGCCGTCTACCACCGGCTGCTCCAGGACTTCGGGTACTCCGACACCGAGGCCAGGACCTGGTTGCCCGCCCCCTCCCACCAGCCCTGGTGGCTGCTCCAGAACATGAGCGGGTACGGCGGCCCGCTCTCCACCGCGCTCATCGCCGCCCGCGCTGCGCTGGGCAGGAAGATCGCCGACCGGCTGCGCGAACTGGGCATGCACCCGGTGTTCCCCGGCTACTTCGGGACCGTCCCCGACGGGTTCGCCGACCGGAATTCCGGCGCCCGGGTCGTCCCGCAGGGCAGCTGGAACGGGCTGCGGCGCCCCGACTGGCTGGACCCGCGGACCAAGGCGTTCGGCGCGATGGCCGCCGCGTTCTACCGGCACCAGTCCGAACTCTTCGGCCAGGCCGCACACTTCAAGATGGACCTGCTCCACGAGGGCGGCACCCCGGGCGACGTGCCCGTCACCGACGCCGCGCGCGCCGTCGAGACCTCCTTGCGCGCCGCGCACCCGGACGCCACCTGGGTGATCCTCGGCTGGGGTCGCAATCCGCGCCCCGAGGTGCTCCAGGCGATCGACACCGACCGGATCCTGATCGTCGACGGACTCTCCGACATCGACACCGTCACCGACCGCGAGAAGGACTGGGGCGGGGCTCCCTACGCCTTCGGCACCATCCCCAACTTCGGCGGCCGTACGACGATCGGCGCCGACACCGACCGCTGGACGGAGAGGTTCACGGCCTGGCGCGACAAGCCCGACAGCGCGCTCGTCGGCACCGCGTACATGCCGGAGGCCGCCGAGCGGGACCCCGCGGCCTTCGAGCTGTTCAGCGAACTCGCCTGGCGTACCGAGAAGATCGACAGGGCCGGGTGGTTCAGCCGGTACTCCACGGTGCGCTACGGCGGCGACGACCGTCAGGCGAAGGCGGCCTTCGCCGCGCTGACCACCACCGCGTACCAGCTGACCACCACCGACGGCCGCCCCGTCGACTCGCTCTTCTCCCGCCGTCCCAACGTCAACGGGTCCGTCCACGACGCCTTCGACACCGCCCGGTTCGACACCGCGTTCGCCGCGCTGCTGGGTGTGGGCGCCTCGCTGCGCGGCTCGGACGCGTACCGCTACGACCTCACCGATCTGGCCAGACAGGCGCTCGCCGACCGGGGCCGGATCCTGCTGCCGCAGTTGCGCGCCGCCTACGCGAACAAGGACACGGACACCTTCCGCGCGCTCGCCGCCCTCTGGCTGAAGCTGATGCGGCTCGCCGACACCATGGCGGGCTGCCACTCCGCGTTCCTGCTCGGCCCCTGGCTGGAGGAGGCCAAGCGCTTCGCCACCGCCCCGGCCGAGGCGGGGCACCTGGAGTGGACGGCCCGCACCCTGCTCACCACCTGGGCCGACCGCACCGCCGCCGACCACCTCAGCAACTACGCCAACCGCGACTGGCACGGACTGCTGAGCGACGTCCATCTGCCGCAGTGGCAGGCGTACCTGGACGAGCTGACGGCCGCCCTGACCGAGGGCAGGGCCGCCAAGTCCTTCGACTGGTACCCGGGCGAGGAGAGCTGGACCCACCGGACCGAGTCCTATCCGGTACGGGCCACGGGCGACGCCCACCGCACGGCGCAGCAGGTGCACGACACCCTCGCCGCCGCCCCGTACCAGGGCAGCGCCACCGTCTCGGCCGACCCCGTCGTCTTCTCCCCGGGCAGCACGGGCACGGTCACCGCGGGCTTCCGCAATCTGAACGGGCTGCGTGCGACCGGCCGCGTCGACTTCACGCTGACCGGTCTGGACTCCCTGCTGAAGAGCGCCGACTCCCTGGAAAGCGTTCCGCCCGGCGGCACCGGCTCGGTCTCCTGGCGGGTGACGGCCCCGTCCGAGCCGCTGACGACCCCGCTGCGCCCGATGCCGTACACCCTGCTCACCCGGTTCGGACCGCGCGGCGGGACCCCGGTGGGGATCCGGCAGCAGAGCGCGGTGTACGTGGCGGCCCCGCTGGACCCGGTCTGGCGGACCTTCACCAGCAACGCGGCCGTGTTCGGGCAGCTCGGCGAGCGGCTGGCCGTCAACGGCGGTGGGCAGGACCTGTGGAAGGGCACCACGGAGTTCGGCACGGCCTTCCGCGCCGGGGCGATGGCGGACGGGAAGAGCGTGACCGTACGGGTCGACTCCCAGGACAACACCGGGAGCTGGGCCCGGTGCGGGCTCGTCGTACGCAACAGCCTGGCCACCCCCGGATCGGCGGGCTTCCTCAATCTGGCGGTCACCCCCGGTCAGGGTGTGGTGCTGTCGTACGACACGAACGGCGACGGGACGCTGGACACCTACAAGCGCCTCACCGGCATCGTGGCGCCGGTGCTGCTGCGGCTCTCGCGCGCCGACGGGGAGTACACGGGCGCCTGTTCGACGGACGGCGGGAAGAGCTGGCGGACGGTCGCCACCGTCACCGTGCCGGACAGCGCCGCCGTTCAGGACGCGGGAATCTTCATGAGCGCCACGAACGGGGGCGGCGATGTGCGTGGCACCGTGAACTTCAGTGCATGGAAGGTGAGTTGACCGGTCGGCAGACCGTATCGGAGCAACCTCCCGAGGGGTGGGCGACCCCTCGGTGACCGGCGCACGGGCACCCGGAGCGGCACACGCTCCGGGTGCCCGGTGCGCGCCGGAGCAGCACCGGTGGAACGGCCCGGCGGAAGAGCGGCGGGGGGCCGCAGGAGCGGCCCGGCGGGTGACCAATCCCCCCGTCCGCTCGTTCTGCTGAACGTGCAGCCACAGGATGTCGCCCCCCGTCACGCGCCCCGGTCCGCCTCCGTCGACGCCGAGCAGGCCGAGGCCGCGCTCGTCGAGCACTATCCACGGCTCGTCCGGCTGGCGTATCTCGTTCTGCCGCCCTCACTCGGCCGCCACCGCCGGGCACTGACCGCGCACTCCCTCGCCCAGCGCTCCCTGCCGCGCGGGCGCGGGGCGGGCGACGATTGCGTCCCGCCGCCGCGCCGCGCCGACGGCCGCGACCCCGGATACGTGTATCTGCGCGGGCGGGTGCTCACAGCCGCGCTGGAAGCCGCGGCCCCGCGGCGGTGGACGGCGTGGCCCAAGCGCGCCCAGCTGCCGCCCGTGCTGCCCCTGGTCTGGGGGCTGCGGCTCTTCCCGCGCTGCGGCGGCGCCGATGAACTCGCCCTGGAGCAACGGCTGTCCGGGCTGTCCGGGCCCGCGCGCGCCGCCTATGTGCTGCGCGGTCTTGAGCGGCTCGACGACGGGGAAGTGCTCAGGGCCCTCAGAGCCGCGGGCGTCGCGGACCCGAAGGCCGCGCTGGCGCGGGCGGCCGGGGCCGGCGCGCAGTTCGAACTGCTGGCGTCCGCCGAGTTCGACCCCTGCGCGCTCCAGGCGAGGCCGACCGATCTGGTCCGGCGCAGGCGGCGCACCCGTGCGGCGCTCGCCGCGACGGCGGCGGTCGTGGTGTGCGGGGCCCTGCTGGCCCTGCCGGACGGCGGTCTGGGCGGCGACGGGGCGGCAGGGCCGTCGTACGCCCGTAAAGCCGTCTCCGAACAGGCCCTGCAACCGGCCAGGTTGGGGCGGGTGGCGGCCTTCGCGTGGAAGACGTCGGCGCGTATCGACTTCTCCGCGTGGCCCACCCGCGGCGACCGGGCCGGTGACACGGCGCTGCTGCGCCGCGCGCTCGCCGTCTGGGCCCGGCCGGGCGACACCGTACAGGTCTCGGCGACCCCGGGGACCCCCGCCGGACCTCCGATGGGCGCGCCCCAGCTGCTGTACGCGGGCACGGTGGACGATGCCGTCGTGGTGCTGTTCTACGACGGACTGCGGGTGGTGCGGTACGCCGAGTCGAAGGACGGCGGCGCCGCTGCCGCGCTCGACTTCGCCCGGGTGGACGGCGCGGACGAGGCCGCGTCGGACGCGCTGGTCGTCGGCCGTACGGACGGCAACGTCCGCTATCTGACGGCCCCGTGGGTACGGAACGTGGACGTACGGGATCTGCTCACCCCGAAGGGTGTCACGCTGCCTCTGCGGCGGACCGCGGACGGGGTCACCGACCCGGTGCGCAGCCCGGACACGAGCCGTAGCTGCGCCTCGTGGAACGCGCTGACGATGCAGGACGGCGCGGGGAAGCACCTGGTGACGGACCTCGGTGAACTGACCCCGGCCCGGCTGGTGTCGGGTCCCCCGGGCAGGCCGCACGATGTCACCGGGGCGGCGGACCGGGCGAGCTGGGCGCACACGGCCTGTCTGCTGCCCGCGGTGCGCTCGCACGGCGTACGTGCCGTGAACTCCTGGCAGTTCGCGACCCAGCAGCTCCCCGAGGCCAACGGCGGCGCGGCCTGGCTGTGCACCCGCGCGGAGACCTGGCGGGGCACCGGCAGCCGGGTGCTCGCGGAATTCCTGACTCCCGGCGGCAAACCGTCGGCGCCGGGTGCGGTGGTGGCCCGCGCGGAGGACTCCCCGGCGTGCGGCACCCGGCAGCCGCGGGCCCTGGCGGGCGTGCTGTGGAAGTCACGGGGCGGGCACTGGTACGTACTGGCCGCGGGCAGCCGGCAGATCACCTCGCTGGCCACGACGGGCGAGGCGACCGGCAGCACGGTGGGCAGGCTGCTCGCCGTACCGGCGAAGCAGGGCGCGCAGGCGCAGCTGAGCGGGCGGCTCGTGGACGGGACGCGGGTCACCAGCCTGCGGTGAGCGCGCCCGCCGAGGGGCCCTCGGGGCCGGGCTGCCGCTGCGGTCGGGGCGGCCGTCGAGGGAGTGTTCGCAGTCGAGGGAGTGCGTGCAGGGGCCTGTTCCTCAGCCGTACCCGTCGGTACATTGACGCCATGTCTAATACCCGGCCCGGTGCGCGGCCTGCCCCGGTGGCGTCCGAGCACATAGCGCTCAAGGCCCGCAAGGTCTCCTTCGACTGGGCGGACACCCCGCTGCACTGGGTGCCGGACGATCCGTTCACCACGCACATGATCAACGTGCTGCATCTGCTGCTCCCGGCGGGCGAACGCTGGTTCGTGCACGTCTACAAGCAGGTGCTTCCGCTGATCCGGGACGAGCGGCTGCGCGAGGACGTCATCGGGTTCATCGGGCAGGAGGCGATGCACTCCCAGGCGCACGACGACGTACTCCCCCACCTCAAGGCCCAGGGCCTGGACCCCACCCCGTACACCGCCCAGGTCGACTGGCTCTTCGAGAAGCTGCTCGGTGACCGGACCCTGCCGCCGGGCCGACCGAGCCAGTGGTGGCTGCGGGAGCGGGTCGCGACCATCGCGGCGATCGAGCACTACACCGCGTTCCTCGGCGACTGGGTGCTCAACGCGGAGGCGCTGGACCGGCGCGGGGCCGACCCGGTGATGCTGGACCTGCTGCGCTGGCACGGCGCGGAGGAGGTCGAGCACCGGTCGGTCGCCTTCGAGGTCTTCCTGCACGTCGACGGCGGATACCGCCGCCGGGCCCGCACCTGGGCGACCGCCTTCTCCGCACTCGTCTTCCTGTGGCAGCGGGGCGTCCGGTTCTTCATGGAGAACGACCCGCTGCTGGTGGACGGCAGGGCCACCTTCCGGGCGTACCAGCAGCGCGGGCGCCAGGGGCTGCTGCCCACGGCCGGGGCCATCGCCCGCTCGGTGCCGAGCTATCTGAGCCGTACGTACCACCCCTCGCAGGAGGGCAGCACGGCGCAGGCCGTCGCGTATCTGGCCGCTTCCCCCGCAGCGAACGGGGCGCGCTGAGATGGCACTTCCCCGGATCCGCACGGTCGTCCTGATCACCGGTGCCGCGCTGCTCGCCAAGCGGGCCCTGCACCGGCGCATCGCCACATCGCCGCTCTGGCCGCTGCCCGCCCTGGAGACACCGGTCTCGGGCCACGGCCGCCGCCGGACCCTCACCCACCGGCTGCTGATCACCGCACGGGTGGCCGCGGCGGACGGTGTGGTGCTGCTCAGGCTGGAGAGCGGGTCCGGCGACGAACTTCCCGCCTGGGCACCGGGCGCCCATCTGGACCTGGTGCTGCCCTCGGGGCTGGTCCGGCAGTACTCGCTCTGCGGCGACCCGGGCGACCGGGGTGCGTACACCGTCGCCACCCGGCTGATCGAGGACGGCAGGGGCGGCTCCCGCGAGGTGCACGAGCAGCTCCACGAGGGCGAGGAGGTGGAGATCCGCGGCCCGCGCAACCGGTTCCCGCTGGTCGACGCGGAGTCGTACGTCTTCGTCGCGGGCGGCATCGGCATCACCCCGGTGCTGCCGATGCTGCGGGCCGCCGAGGCCGCGGGCGCCCGGTGGCGGCTGGTGTACTGCGGGCGGACGCGGGCGTCGATGCCGTTCCTGGACGAGATCGGGAAGCTGGACGGGGGCCGGGGCCGGGTGGAGGTGGTCCCGCAGGACGAACAGGGCCTCCCCGAGCTGGACTTCACCAAGGATGCCGAGGACACCAAGGACGCCGAGGACACCGGGCATGCCGAGGAGGCTACGGACGCCGGGCGGACCGCGTACTACTCCTGCGGCCCGGAAGGCCTGCTGACGGCAGTGGCCGAAGCCCTCCCCGCGGACACCGCACTCCACCTGGAACGGTTCACGCCGGGCGCCGTCGCCGGGGGCGCCGACAGCTTCGAGGTCGAACTGCACCGCTCGGGCCGGACGGTCACCGTCGCGGCCGGCTCCACGGTCCTGGCCGCCGTACGCGCCGAGCTGCCGCACGTGTCGTACTCCTGCGAACAGGGCTTCTGCGGGACGTGCCAACAGCGCGTCCTGGAGGGCGAGATCGACCACCGCGACGAGCTGCTGACCGACTCCGAGCGGGACGACTCGATGCTGATCTGTGTGTCGCGGGCGCGCGGCGGGCGGCTGGTGCTGGACCTGTAGGACCCGGTCGGGTCCCGTCGGGACCAGGCCGGGAACGCACCGGGCGCGCGGCCGGACCGCCCGGTGCCGAAACCTTGACACCCCCGAACACCAGGAGGAGCATCCTGACGGTCGTTGACAACGTTGTCGGGCAGCTTCCCCGTCGCGTTGACCTTCCGTCACACACGAAGGGCAGGAACGGTGTCAGACACGCACCGCCGTCGTACGCGCACCGGGCTCAGAGCGCTCGGCTCCGTCGCGGTGACCGCCTTGGCCATTCTGGGACCGGCCGCCACGGCCGTCCCCGCATCGGCCGCACCCGCGGCCTCCGCCCGTCACGACGCCGTCAAGGACCCGGTGTCGTACGTCAACCCGCTGATCGGTTCGTCCCACGCCGGCAACACCTACCCGGGCGCCGTGCAGCCGTTCGGCATGCTGGCCTGGAGCCCGCAGAACTCCCGCGGCAAGCAGGTCTCCACGCCCGCGCCGGGCGGGTACCAGTACGACGCGACGAAGATCCGCGGCTTCAGCCTGACCCACCTCAACGGGGTCGGCTGTTCCGGTGCGAACGGTGACATCCCGATCATGCCGTACGCGGGCGACGTGGACTCCTCGCCCAGCTCGGACACCACCGATGCCACCTACGCCAGCACCTTCTCGCACGCCAACGAGACCGCGTCGCCCGGCTATTACCGGGTCGGCCTGGACAACGGCACCTCCGCAGCGCTCACCACGACCGCCCGCACCGGCACGGGCCAGTTCGGCTTCCCGGCCGGGAAGCCCGCCACCATGCTCTTCCGTACGTCGAACTCCGAGAGCGGCAGCGCAGCCGCCACCGTGAAGGTCGATGCCGCGCGGCGGACCGTGACCGGCTCGGTCAGCGCGGGCAACTTCTGCGGCCCGCAGAGCGCGAACAACCGCAAGGACCTCTACACGCTGTACTTCACCGCCCACTTCGACAAGGCGTTCGCCAAGGTCGGCACCTGGACGGACGGCACGGTGAAGCCCGGCTCCACCTCGGCCTCCGGCGGTACGGGGTACAGCTCGTCCGGCAATGCCACGGAGGGCAAGGGCTCGGGCGCCTATGTGACGTTCGCCGGCGGGACGACGAAGGCCCGGGCGAAGGTCGCGATCTCCTACGTCAGCCCGCAGAACGCGGAGGCCAACCTCCGCGCCGAGAACGGCCCCGGCAAGAGCTTCGACTCCGTCAAGTCGCAGGCGGCCAGGGCCTGGCAGCGGGAGCTGACCAAGATCGGGGTCAGCGGCGGTACCGAAGCGCAGCGCACCACCTTCTACACCGCGCTCTACCACTCCATGCTGGAGCCCACGCTGACCAGCGACGTCGACGGCCGCTACCTGGGCGCCGACCGCAAGCCGCACGAGCTGGCCAAGGGGCAGCAGGCGCAGTACGGCACCTTCTCCGGCTGGGACCAGTACCGGGCGCAGGTGCAGCTGATGACGCTGCTGAACGCGAAGGCCGGGAGCGACTACGCGCAGTCCCTCTACAACTACGCGGGACAGCGCGGCGGCGAGTGGGACCGCTGGCTGCTGGAGAACGGCAAGACGAGCGTGATGTCCGGCGACCCGTCGGACGCGGCACTGGCCGGGATCTACGCGTTCGGCGGCCGTGACTTCGACGTCAAGGGCGCGCTGAAGTCCCTGGTCGGGGCGGCGACCGTACCGACGGCGAACGACTCGGACAGCTCGGGCTGCAACGTGGAGTGCGTGGGCCAGCGCCCGGCGCTCGACCAGTACCTGAAGCTGGGTTACGTACCGGCGGACAACTGCCACTGCTGGGGCGGCGCAGCCGAGACGCTGGAGGACGCGGCGGCCGACTTCGGCCTGTCCGAGCTGTCCCGGCAGACCGGTCACCCGGCCGACGCGAAGAAGTTCCTGGACCGTTCGGGGAACTGGACGAACGTCTTCGACGCCAACGCCACCGAGCAGGGCGGCTACATCCGCGACCGCAAGGCCGACGGCAGCTGGGCGGGCACCTTCACCCCGGCCACCGGCAGCGGCTTCGTGGAGGGTTCCAGCGCGCGGTACACGTGGATGGTGTACTCCGACGTGGCGGGGCTCGCCAGTGCGATGGGCGGCAAGGAAACGGCGGTGCAGCGGCTGGACTCCTTCTTCCGGGCGCCGGACGGGACGTTCGACTTCTCGGCGAAGGACGACACCCGCTACGACGCGACCAACGAGCCCGACATCAACGCCCCTTATCTGTACGACTACCTGGGCGTCCCGTACAAGACGCAGGAGACGGTGCGCGCGGAGCTGGACCAGCTGTGGACCGACGGACCGGGCGGGATCCCCGGCAACGACGACGCGGGGACGATGTCGTCCTGGTACGTGTTCTCGGCGCTGGGCATGTACCCGCAGATTCCGAGCCGGGCCGATCTGACGCTCTCCGCGCCGCTGTTCCCGAAGGCCGTGGTGCACACCGGTCACGGCAGGACGATCACGGTCAACGCCCCGGCCGCGTCCGCGGGCAACGCGTACATCCAGGGCCTGGAGGTGAACGGCAAGAAGTCCGGCAAGCCGTGGGTCCCCGCCTCGTTCGTCACCGAGGGCGGCACCCTGGACTACGCCCTGGGCTCCAGGCCGAACACCTCGTGGGGCAGCGCGGCTGCCGACGCTCCGCCGTCCTTCCCGGGCGGCGGCGTGAAGTACTTCACCGGCGCCTCCCCGGACCAGCTGAAGGTCGAGCCGGGCGCCGGGGGCGCGGACACGACCGTCAAGGTGCAGACGCTGGACACCGAGGCGGCCCGGGTGCACTGGACCGCCACCCCGCCGCCCGGGGTCACGGTCACCCCCGCCTCGGGGGACTTCACGGTCCCGGCCGGCGGATCGGCGAGCGCGAAGCTCTCGGTCTCCGCTGCGGCGGACACCGCGGAGGGCCACTACACCGTCCCGGTGACGCTGAAGTCGTCCACCGGGGCGGACCTGCCGAAGACGTCGGTCGCGGTGACCGTCGCCGAGAAGAACGGCCTGCTGTGGAACCGCAACAACACCGCGATCTCCGCCGACGACGACAACCCGCAGGCCAACTTCGACGGTGAGGGCTGGAGTTACTCGGCCAAGGCGCTGGCCGCGGCGGGTGCGACACCCGGCTCCACGGTCTCGGCGAACGGCTTCGACTTCAGCTGGCCGAAGGTGACCGCGGGTGACCCGGACAACATCGAGGTGGCGGGCAGCACCCCGCAGGTGCTCACCGTCCCGCCGGCCCCGGGTGCCACGGAGCTCAGCCTGCTGGGCAGCGCGGCGGAGGGATCGGCCAGCGGCACGCTGACCCTGACGTACGCCGACGGCACGACCCAGCAGGCGGACATCGGCTTCAGCGACTGGACGCTGGGCGGCGGCTCCGACAAGCCGTCGTTCGGCAACACGATCGCGGTGCACACCGATTACCGCGACGTCCAGGGCGGTGGCCAGGACCCGATCGGCACGGAGGTCTTCGCGACCGCCCCGATCGCGCTCCAGGCGGGCAAGCAGCTGGCGAGCGTGACCATGCCGTCGTCGACGAAGGGCGGGGTGATCCACGTGTTCGCGGTGGCGACGGCGTGACGGCGTGACGGTAGGGAACTGAGCGGTACGGACAGCGGAGGCTCCCGGATGTCAGGACCCGGGAGCCTCCGCGCTCAGGGAGTGGGCGCGGTCCGGCGGGCCGCGCCCGCCTGTATGTCCACGACCGCACCGCACTCCACCGCAGGACCACACCGCACCGCACTGCATGACGGAACTCGGGCACACTGCCCCGATGACCGTGAATCTTCCCCGGCCGCCCCACGAGGAGGCCATCCGCCATGTCGCGGCCCTCGCCTCGGGTGCGCCCGCCGCGCCGGAGCTGCGCGTGACGCTCAACTTCCACCCCGACCGGGCGGCCCCCGGCGGCCCGCCGCTCCTGCGGGCGCTCGCCCAGGACGGCGTCTACTCCTCGCAGTTCGTCACCGGCACCAGCAACGGCGGGCTGACCGCGTACCCCGGCGGGGACCGCCACCGGTGGGAGAGCCGCATCTTCGGTGGCGCCTACGACACGGCCCCCGCCCGACAGCGGCCCGTGTACGGCGCGTTGAACCACCGGCTGCGCCCGGTCGGCGGGGCGCACCGGTTCGGCTCCGCCCATCTGCGGCTGCGGCCGGAGACCCTGGCGCGTACCACCTTCTGCTATCCGGACAGCGTCACGGAGCCGGTCCACTTCGGGGTGGCGGAGGCCCTCGCCCCGCTGATCGAACGCGCCGACGCCGACCGGCAGGACACCCTCGACGACTACGTCGAGGCGCATCTGCACGGGCCGCTCGTCCTCGCCACGGACGTCGAGGCGCTGGTGCTCGATCCCAGCTTCCGGGGGACGGACGTGGAGACCGCGGCCGGGCTGCTGCCGTTCCCCGTCGAATGGCACCCCGGCTTCCGGCTGACCGTCGGCGTGCTGCGGCGCCACCCGGAGTACCGCGGTCCTGAATACGTCGCGCTGGGCGCCGAGATCGCCGAGGACGGGCTGCTCACGCCCCGCGTCATCGGCGACGCCGTACGCGCCGGCCGCCACGACCCGCAGGACCTGAAGAAGGTCTGGCACTACGTGGCCCGGTTCGGGAACTGACACCCGGCGCACGCCCGCACGTTGCCCGGCGCGTGTCCCTGCCCGGCCCGTGTTCTCGCAGGGGCCGGTCTGTACGCTGTTCGGATGACGACCGGGGTACGCCGCAGAATGGGCGTCGAAGAGCGCAGACAGCAGTTGATCGGCGTCGCACTGGAGTTGTTCAGCCACCGCTCCCCCGACGACGTCTCCATCGACGAGATCGCCGCGGCAGCGGGGATCTCCCGGCCGCTCGTCTACCACTACTTCCCCGGCAAGCAGAATCTGTACGAGGCCGCGCTGCGCCGGGCCGCCGACGAGCTGGCCGAGCGCTTCGTCGAGCCGCGCGAAGGACCGCTCGGGGCGCGGTTGCTGCGGGTGATGGAGCGGTTCTTCGACTTCGTCGACGAGCACGGGCCCGGGTTCTCGGCGCTGATGCGCGGCGGGCCCGCCGTCGGTTCCACCACCACCAACGCGATGATCGACGAGGTGCGCACCGCCGCGTACCTCCAGATCCTGTCCCACCTGGACGTCCAGGAGCCGCCGACCAGGCTGAAGTTGGTCGTACGGTCCTGGGTCTCCCTCGCCGAGTCGACCGCGCTGATCTGGCTGGACGGGCGGGACATCCCCCGGGCCGAGCTGGAGTTGCAGTTGGTGCACGACTTCGCCGCGCTGGCCGCGGTGAGTGCGGCGTACGACGCGGAGATGGCCGACGTCGTGCGGCGGATACTGGCCGAGGAGCCCGCCGACGGGCCGCTCGGTGACCTCGTCGGGCGGCTGCTCGTGCTGGCTCCCGCGGTCCCCGCACAGCGGAGTCAGCGGTAGGAGGCGTCCAGGTCGCGTGTCTCGGCGGAGATGTGCACCGTGGTGCCGCTGTCGTCGGCGGGCTTCAGGTACTGCCGTACGAGACCGGGCACCGCCTCGGTGAGCCGGGCCTTGGCCTCGTCCGTGCGACCGGCCAGCAGGGCGATGCCGACATGGACGATCGCGTCGTCCGTCCCGCCTCCGCCCACCACGAACTCCTCCGCCCTGACGAAGCGGGTCTTGCACGCGGCGATCCTGGCCTGGACCGTTTCGACGATCACCGGGTGCAGCGCGAGCGCGAAGCCCCGGCGGTCGAAGGAGTCGTCCAGGGACGCGGAGTACTCGACGGTGATCTGCGGCATGGGTCTTCTTTCCTCGTGTTTCCTCGTGCCCGAACGAATGCCCGGATGTCAGTGCCCACCTTTACGGTGGAGACCATGACCGCACAACTCACCTTCCGCAGGGCGGACCAGGACGACGCCGAAGCACTGGCCGCCATGTACGACCGGGCGGCCCACTGGATGCGGGAGAACGGCATCGACCAGTGGCGGCCCGGCGAGAAGGACACCGAGCACTTCCTGCAGCGCATGAAGGAGGGGGAAGTGTGGCTCGCGGAGGCGGACGGGCACCGCGTGGGCGCGTACGAGCTGTGGTGGGACGACGAGGAGGCCTGGGGGGTGCAGCCGCCGGTCGCCGGTTATGTGCACCGGTTGATGGTCGACCGCAGATACGCGCCGGCGGGCACCGGCCGCATCCTCCTCGCCCACGCCGAGCAGCGGATATCCGCTGCCGGGCGCGAGCGGGGAAGGCTGGACTGCGCTCCCTGGCTGTGCGGGTACTACGCGGGCGCGGGGTACCGGGCCGTGGGCGAGCTCCCCGACAAGAAGGCGCGGGACGGGCGGATCTACTCCGTGACCCTGCTGGAGAGGGTCCTGGGCTGACCCCGGCCACCGGCTGCGGGCACCCGGGAGGGTTCCTGAATGTTCTTGCTGCAAGAATGAAAGATTCGGCGCGCCCCAGGCCGTTACAAGCCACCCGCTCCCGGTCCACCCCTGCACAGGACAGGATCGGATCCTCACCGGATCCCTCACATCACGTACGCCGGTGGCTTGTCGGCGCACGCCCACCGCTTCCCGCGCTTCGCAAGACCTGCCGCAAAAGATTGCAGCAGTGTTACCTGTCACGCTAGATTCGGATACACAGAGAGACCCCCGGGGCCATCTCCCCGCCGGCCCAACTCAGGGCAGGCCCCAGGGGTCTCCTTCTGCCGGGAGCGCCGGAAGTGCCGGGCTCGCCGGGCACGCCCGCAGCACCGGTCAACCGGTCCGGCGGGCCGTGGACCCCCGTACCACCAGCTCGGGCTGGAAGACGAACTCCGTGCGCTGGACCGGGTTCCCGCCGATCTCCTCCAGGAGCGCGCCCACCGCCGCCGCGGCCATCGCCTGGACCGGCTGGCGGACCGTCGTCAGGGGCGGGTTGGTGAAGGCGATCAGCTGCGAGTCGTCGAAGCCGACCACCGAGATGTCGTCGGGGACGTCGAGACCCCGCTCACGGGCGGCCCGGACGACACCCAGGGCCATCAGGTCGCTGCCGCAGACCACGGCCGTGCAGCCCTGGTCGAACAGCGCGCCGGCCGCGACCTGGCCGCCCTCCACGCTGAACAGGGTGTGCTGGACCAGGACTTCGGCCTCCTGCCGGGACCGGCCGAGGTGGGCCACCACCGCGTCGAGGAAGCCCTCCCGCTTGCGGCGCGACGGCACGTAGCGGAGCGGGCCGACCGCCAGCCCGATCCGGCGGTGGCCGAGGTCCGCGAGGTGGCGCACCGCCATGTGGGCCGCCGCGTGGTCGTCGGGCGAGACGAAGGGGGCGCTGATGTGCTCGTTGTAGCCGTTGATCAGGACGAACGGCACCCCGCGCTCCGCCAGTCCGGCGTACCGCGCGGGGTCCGACGAGGTGTCGGCGTGCAGCCCGGAGAGGAAGACGATGCCGCCCACCCCACGCTCCACCAGCTGCCCGACCAGTTCGTCCTCGGTGGCGCCGCCCGGGATCTGCGTACAGAGGACCGGGGTGTAGCCGTGCCCCGCGAGGACCTGCTCCACGGCCTGGGCGAAGGCCGGGAAGATCGGGTTGGTGAGCTCGGGGGTCACCAGCCCGATCAGGCCCGCACTGCGCTGCCGCAGCCGCACCGGGCGCTCGTACCCGAGGACGTCGAGCGCCGCGAGCACCCGCTGACGCGTGGTGTCCGCGACGCCCGGCTTGCCGTTGAGCACCCGGCTGACCGTGGCCTCGCTCACGGCGGCCTGCGCGGCGATGTGCGCGAGCCGGGGGGCTGCCGTCACACCGCCCACCAGAGGGTGCTGTCCGCGGGCAGCTCGAACTCGTCCCCCTCGACGGTCGTCGCGGTGCTGGCGAGCAGCAGCCGTCCGGGCACCGGGAGGCGTACGGGGGCGGCCGTGGTGTTGACCGTGCAGAGGAAGCCGGGGCGGGCGAAGGCCAGTACGCCCTCGGGGGTGCCGGGCTGCCAGTCGACCGAGTCGCCCGCGCCGAGGCCCGGGTGTTCCCGGCGCAGTGCCAGCGCGCTGCGGTACAGCTCCAGGGTGGACCCGGGGTCGCCGGTCTGCGCCTCGACGCTCAGCCCGGCCCAGCTCTGCGGCTGCGGGAGCCAGCTGCCGCCGCTGCCGAAGCCGTACGAGGGCCCGTCGGTGGTCCACGGGAGCGGGACGCGGCAGCCGTCGCGGAAGCCGTCCTGTCCGGCGGCGCGGAAGAACGACGGGTCCTGGCGCACCTCGTCCGGCAGGTCGGTGACGTCGGGCAGGCCGAGCTCCTCGCCCTGGTACACGTACGCGGAGCCGGGCAGCGCCAGCATCAGCAGCGTGGCCGCGCGGGCGCGCCGCAGGCCGAGCTCGCGGTCGCCCGCGGTGCGGATCTGGGTGCCGCCGGGCGGGTTGGCGAAGCGGGTCGCGTGCCGGGTGACGTCGTGGTTGGAGAGCACCCAGGTGGCGGGCGCGCCCACCGGGAGCATCGCGGCCAGCGAGGCGTCGATGACCGCGCGCAGCTCGGCGGCGTCCCAGTGGGTGCCCAGGTACTGGAAGTTGAAGGCCTGGTGCAGCTCGTCGGGGCGCACGTAGTGGGCGGTGCGTTCCACGGTCGGGGTCCAGGCCTCGGCGACGGCTATCCGCTCGCCCGGATACTCGTCGAGGATCTTGCGCCAGGAGCGGTAGATCTCGTGGACGCCGTCCTGGTCGAAGAAGGGCATGACGTCGTTGCCGAGCAGCTTCAGCTGCTCGTTGCCGCCGATGTCGGGCAGCCCCTCCGCCTTGACGAGACCGTGCGCGACGTCGACCCGGAAGCCGTCGACGCCCATGTCGAGCCAGAACCGCAGGATCGAGCGGAACTCGTCGGCGACGGCCGGGTGCTCCCAGTTGAGGTCGGGCTGTTCGGGGGCGAAGAGGTGGAGGTACCAGGCGCCGTCGGCCACCCGGGTCCAGGCGGGGCCGCCGAAGATGGACTCCCAGTCGTTGGGCGGGAGTTCACCGTTCTCGCCCTTGCCCGGACGGAAGTGGTACCGGTCGCGCAGCGGGGAGGCCGGGCCGTCGTCGATGGCCCGCTTGAACCATGCGTACTGGTCCGACGAGTGGTTGGGCACCACGTCCACGATGATCCGCAGGCCCAGGTCGTGGGCGTCGCGGATCATCGCGTCGGCGTCGAGGAGCGTGCCGAACATCGGGTCGATGGCACGGTAGTCGGCGACGTCGTACCCGGCGTCGGCCTGCGGCGACGCGTAGAACGGCGAGAGCCAGACGGCGTCGACGCCGAGGTCACGCAGGTACGGGAGCCGGTCGCGTACGCCTTCGAGGTCGCCCATGCCGTCGCCGTTGCTGTCGGCGAAGCTGCGCGGATAGACCTGGTAGATCACCGCGTCCCGCCACCAGCCGGTGGGGGTGCCGGTCGTCGGGGCGGTGGGGGCGGCGAAGTGCTGAGTCATGGCTTCCCTGGAAGATGTGGGGTCGGGTGTACGGAAGAAGGTGCGGGCTCAGCCCTTGGTTCCGCCCGCCGTCAGGCCGGTGACCAGGTGCTTCTGCACCAGGTAGAAGATGGCGGAGACGGGGATGGCGATGAGGACGGCGGTGGCCGCCATGTAGTTCCACTGGGCGTCGTGTTCGCTGACGAAGCTGGAGAGGCCCACCGCGAGGGTGTACTTGCTGTCGTCGAGCATGAAGGTGGAGGCGAAGGCCACCTCGCCCCAGGCGGTCAGGCAGGTGTAGAAGGCGGCCACCGCGAGACCGGGCCTGGCGAGCGGCAGGATGAGCCGCCAGAAGGTACCGAAGGGGCTGAGCCCGTCGACCCGGCCGGCCTCGTCGATCTCGAAGGGGATGGTGTCGAAGTACCCCTTGAGCATCCAGGCGCAGTACGGCACGGCGGTGGAGCAGTACACCAGGATCAGGGCGCCGAAGGTGTCGATGAGGCCGAGGTCCGCGAGGATCACGTACATCGGCACCATCAGGACGGCGACCGGGAACATCTGGGTGACCAGCAGGATCCACATGAGCTTCTTGTGGCCGGGGAAGCGCATCCGGGAGACCGCGTAGCCGGTGGTCGCGGCCATGAAGACGCCGATGAGGCAGGTCGACACGGCGATCAGCGCGGTGTTGCCGAGCCAGGTGAAGAAGCCCGTGTGCTCCATGACGAACGAGTAGTTGGAGAACGACACCTTGGACCAGATGCGGCCCGGGTGCAGGTAGTCGCTCTTGTCCGGGCCGAGCGAGAGGAAGACCAGCCAGAGGATCGGGAAGAGCGCGATCAGGCTGGCGATGCTCAGGGCGGTGTGCGACAGCACGGTGGCGCGGCGGGAAGGCCGGTCGCGGCGGACCGTGCGGTTGGGGCGTGCGGGCGCCGGTGGCTGCTGCGCCGCCGGGGTCTCTGTGGTGAGGGTCGTCATCGGATTCCTGCCTTCTGTTCCGTCTTCGGGTCCGTCTTCCTGATCGGGGGGCGGTCAGCCGTTGGCCTTCTCGTTGCGGGCCAGCCAGCGGCGGTAGAAGGAGGTGAAGACGATCAGGACGGACAGCAGCAGTACGCCGTACGCGGCGGACTGGGCGTAGTCCCTGGGCTGCTGGCCGAAGCCGAGGCGGTAGGCCCAGGTGACGAGGATCTGGGCGTCCGGAGCGCCGTTGCCGAACAGCAGGAAGATGATGGCGAACTGGTTGAACGTCCAGATGATGCCGAGCAGGACGACGGTGGAGCTGACCGAACGCAGCCCGGGGAGCGTGACGTTGAGGAAGCGCTGCCAGGGGCTCGCACCGTCCATCTCGGCCGCCTCGTAGAGGTCCGCGGAGATCGACTGGAGTCCGCCGAGCAGCGAGACCATCATGAAGGGCACCCCGCACCAGGTGTTGACGACGATCGCGGCGAGCTGCTGGAAGTGCGGTTCCTCCAGCCAGGCGGGCTGGGGCAGATGCAGGCTGCCGAGCACCGAGTTCACGATGCCGGAGTCGCCGAGCATGATCCGCCAGGAGAAGACCGTGACGAAGGTCGGGACGGCCCAGGGCAGGATCAGCATCATCCGGTAGAAGGTGCGCCCGCGCAGTTTCTGGTTGAGCAGCAGGGCCAGGCCGAGGCCGATGACGTAGTGCAGGGTCACACAGGCCGCGGTCCAGACGACGGTCCAGAGGAAGTGCGACCAGAAGCGGTCCCAGGCCGTCGGGCCCCAGAGGATGTCCGCGTAGTTGTGCAGACCGATGAACTTGTAGGTGGCGTCGATGTGGTTGACGCCGATAGTGCGGGCCGAGTTGAGGCTGTTCGCGTCGGTGAGGGTGAGGTACAGACCCTGGACGAGCGGGTACCCGACGAGGACACCGAGGACGACGACCACCGGGGCGGCCATCGCGTAGGCGTACCAGTGCTTCTGCCAGGAGCTCTTGAAGCGCTGCGCCGGCCCTCGACGCTCGGGGCCCGCGCCTTCGACGGCAACGGTCATCTTGACACCTTTTCGGGGGGAGTTCGGCGGGGCGGCGACGCGTGCGGCTGCCGGACCCGCGTGGTGTGCGGGTCCGGCAGCCGGTGGATCACTTACTGAAGTCGGGAACCAGCTTGGCCATGGCCTCGGTCAGGGACTTGACGCCGTCCTGCAGCGACTCCTTGCCGCTGGCGACCTTGGGCAGTTCGGTGTCCATCGGACCCCAGAGCGAGCTGTACTCGGGCAGTTCGGGGCGCGGCTGCGAGGCGCTCAGCACCTTCTGGAAGCCGGCGATGCCCGGGTCGGCGGTGACCTTCGCGGTGTACGCGTCCGTGCGGGTCGGCAGGGTGGAGTTCTTCAGCGCGACCGTCTCCTGGCTCTTCGCCGAGGTCATGAAGTTCAGGAACTTCAGCGACGCGTCCTGGTGGGCCTTGTCGGAACCGGCGTAGACGGCGAGGTTGTGACCGCCGGTCGGTGCGCCCGCCTTGCCGGTGGAACCGGCCGGGACGGTGGCGATGCCGAGGTTGTTCTTGTCCGCGAAGGCCGAACCCTTGTAGAAGTTCGTGATCTCCCAGGGACCCTGGATGATCGACGCGACCTTGCCGTTGACAAAGGCGTCCTGCTGGTGGGCGTAGGCGTCGGCGGTGATGTCGGGCTTGTGCAGACCCGGACCGTCGAAGAGGCCCTTCCAGGTCTCCAGGCCCTTGACCGCCGGGGCGCCGGCGATGGTGAGCTTCTTCCCGGCGACGTCGACGGTGTCGGTGCCCTCGCCGTAGAGGAAGGGCTGCGCGTAGTAGCCGGCGGTGCTGGCCCAGTAACCGTCCACCTTGTCCTTGGACTTGACGGCTGCGGCGTCCTTCTTCAGCTCGTCCCAGGTGGTCGGGGCCTTGGTGATGCCGGCCTTGGCGAAGAGCGCCTTGTTGTAGACGAAGGCGAGGGTGTCCGTGACCAGCGGGACACCGTAGGTCTTGCCGTCGAACTGCGCCTGCTTCAGCAGGTTGGGCTGGAACTTCGCCTGGTCCTTGAGGGCTTCGGTGCCGTCCAGCGGGAGGAAGTAGCCCTTCTTCGCGAAGGCGGGGGTCCAGCCGACCTCGGAGCGCAGCACGTCCGGGGCACCCTTCGCACCGGCGGCCGTGTCGAACTTGTTCTGCGCCTGGTCGAAGGGCACGTTGACGTACTTGACCTTGATGCCCGTGTTCGCCTTTTCGAACTCCTTGACCAGGGCCTGGTAGGTGGCGGCCTCGTTCGTGGCGTTCGAGGTGTCCCACCAGGTGATGGTGGTGGGACCGTCCGCCTTGCCGCTGCCGCTGTCGCCGCCGCAAGCCGTCGCCGCGAGCGCCAGGGTCGCAACCAGAGCGGTGGCCGCTATGCCACGTCGCATGTGAACTCCTTCAACGGGTGCCGCTCCATCACGGCTCCGGGTCGTCGAGGAACGTAACAAGGATGCAAGAAGTCCGAAAGACCTTGCGTAGATTTTCTGCAAGAACCAGGCTTCGTTACCTCAGCGTGTCCGCAAGGTTGCCATTGCGACCCTTGTCAAACGGCTTGTTGGGGCACTTCCAGCCTTCCGGCAACCCCCCGAACACCACCGCAAGCTCTTGCAAGGCTGTTACTTTCGGAGTCCACGAGCGTTGTTCCCGTACGTTGCAAGTCTTCCGAAAGGGACCCTCATGACGCAGCCCCTCTCCCCCGCGACCGCCGCCGACGCGGAATCCACCGGATGGTGGCGGGACGCCGTCATCTACCAGGTGTACGTGCGGTCCTTCGCGGACAGCGACGGCGACGGCATCGGCGATCTGCGGGGCATCACGGAGCGGCTGCCGTACCTCGCGGAGCTGGGCGTGGACGCGGTCTGGCTCACCCCGTTCTACGCCTCGCCCCAGGCGGACGGCGGTTACGACGTCGCGGACTACCGCGTCGTCGACCCGCTCTTCGGGGATCTCGCGGAGGCCGAGGCGCTCCTGCGCGCCGCGCACCGGCTCGGACTGCGGGTGATCGTGGACGTCGTCCCGAACCACACCTCGGACCAGCACATCTGGTTCAAGGAGGCGCTGGCCGGAGGCGCGGGCAGCGCCGCCCGGTCCCGGTACCACTTCCGGCCGGGCAGGGGCGGAGACGGTGAACTGCCGCCCAACGACTGGGAGTCGGTGTTCGGCGGACCGGCCTGGACGAGGGTGGCGGACGGCGCCTGGTACCTCCATCTCTTCGCGGGCGAGCAGCCCGACCTCAACTGGGAGAACCCCGAGGTGCGCGCGGAGTTCGAGGCGATCCTGCGCTTCTGGCTGGAGCTCGGCGCCGGTGGTGACCACCGCGGGGTGGACGGCTTCCGCGTCGATGTCGCCCACGGCATGGTCAAGGCCGCCGGGCTGCCGGACATCGGCAGCCGCGAGCAGGTCAAGATGATCGGCTCCCAGGTACTGCCGTTCTTCGACCAGGACGGGGTGCACGAGATCCACCGCTCCTGGCGGCGGCTGCTCGACTCGTACCCGGGCGAGCGCATCGGCGTCGCCGAGGCGTGGGCCCCCACGGCCGAGCGCCTCGCGCTGTACGTGCGCCCCGACGAGCTGCACCAGGCCTTCAACTTCCAGTTCCTCAGGTGCCCCTGGGACGCGGCGGCGATGCGCGCGGTCGTCGACGACTCGCTGGCCGCCACTGCTTCGGTGGGCGCGCCCACCACCTGGGTGCTCTCCAACCACGACGTCGTACGCCATGTGACGCGGTACGGCGGCGGCGCCACCGGGCTGCGCCGGGGCCGTGCCGCCGCCCTGCTGATGCTGGCGCTGCCCGGGTCCGCGTACGTCTACCAGGGCGAGGAACTCGGCCTGCCCGAGGTCACCGACCTCCCGGACGAGCTGCGCGAGGACCCGTCGTTCTTCCGCAGCGCCGGGCAGGAGGGGCTGCGGGACGGGTGCCGGGTGCCGATCCCCTGGACCGAGGACGGCCCTTCGTACGGTTTCGGGCCCGGCCCGGGATGGCTGCCGCAGCCCGAGAACTGGCGGGAACACTCTGTGCAGGCACAGACCGGTGACCCGGACTCGACCCTGGAGTTGTACCGCACCGCGCTGAAGCTGCGGCGCGAGCTCAGCGGCCTGGGCGACGGCTCCCTGGAGTGGCTCGACGGCCCCGAAGGTGTCCTGGTCTTCGCCCGGCCCGGATTCGTCTGTACCGTCAACACGCTCTCCGAGGCGGCCGAACTGCCCACCCCCGGAAGGCCGCTGCTCGCCACGTCCGAGCCGGTCCTGTCCGGTGACACCGTTCGCATTCCCGCCGATTCCTGCACCTGGTGGGCAATCTGACATGGGCCCGGTACAGTCCCTTCCCATGACCGCACGGCTTGCCGACATCGCAGCCCAGGCGGGGGTCAGCGAAGCGACGGTCAGCCGGGTCCTCAACGGCAAGCCGGGGGTAGCGGCGGCCACCCGCGAGTCCGTTCTCGCCGCACTCGACGTGCTCGGCTACGAACGTCCCGTCCGGCTGCGCCAGCGCAGCGCGGGCCTCGTCGGGCTGATCACCCCCGAGCTGGAGAACCCGATCTTCCCGGCACTGGCGCAGGTCATCGGTCAGGCGCTCACCCGCCAGGGATACACCCCGGTGCTGGCCACCCAGACCCCGGGCGGCTCCACCGAGGACGAGCTCACCGAGATGCTGGTGGACCGTGGGGTCGCGGGCATCATCTTCGTCTCCGGGCTGCACGCGGACACCACGGCGGACATGCGGCGCTACGAGCAGCTGCGCGCCCAGGGCGTGCCGTACGTCCTGGTCAACGGCTTCTCGCCGAAGGTGCAGGCGCCCTTCATCTCGCCCGACGACCGGGCCGCGATGCGGCTGGCCGTCACCCACCTCGCCTCGCTGGGGCACACCCGGATCGGGCTCGCGCTCGGGCCGCGGCGCTTCGTCCCGGTGCTGCGGAAGACAGAGGGCTTCCAGGCCGCGATGCAGGACCGGTTCGGGCTGTCCCCGGCCGAGAGCGAGCAGCTGATCGAGCACTCGCTGTACACGCTGGAGGGCGGCCAGGCCGCGGCGTCGGCGCTCATCTCCGCCGGCTGTACGGCGGTGGTCTGCGCCAGCGACATGATGGCACTCGGTGCCATCCGGGCCGCCCGCCAGCTCGGGCTCGACGTGCCGCGTGACATCTCGGTGGTCGGCTTCGACGACTCCCCGCTCATAGCGTTCACGGATCCGCCGATGACCACGATCCGCCAGCCGGTCACCGCCATGGGGCAGGCCGCCGTCCGGGCCCTGCTCGAAGAGGTCGGCGGTACGCCCGCGCCGCACAGCGAATTCGTCTTCATGACGGAGCTGGTGGTCCGTGGTTCCACCGCTTCCGGCCCGGGTTCCGCCCCGGCGTCAACTTCCCGTTCCAGGGGCGCGGAGCAGGCCCGGTAGCGTCCTAGCAGGTGCGGGCCGGGCGCCGCCGAGGGATGATCTGTGGGAAGCGGAGTTTCTGGCAGACTCTTTTCCTATGGGTGAAACGACCGTGAAGACACTGGAAGGCCTTACGGCCGCCGCGTCACCCGTCGTGGCCAAGGAGCCTCATATCTCTCTCATCGGGCGACTTCGTACACCCCGCCGTCCCCGCATCTGGTTCGAAGTCCTGCTGATCGCGCTGAGTTACTGGATGTACTCGCTGATCCGCAACGCCGTACCGGAGCAGAAGGCGGAGGCGCTCCGCAATGCCAACTGGGTCTGGCGTGCGGAGCACACCCTCGGTATCGCAGTCGAGCAGAGCGTCAACCACGCCGTGAATTCGGTGACATGGCTGATCGTCGGGATGAACTACTACTACGCGACCATGCACTTCATCATGACGATCAGTGTCCTGGTGTGGCTCTTCCACTTCCATCCGGGCCGCTACGCGGCGGCCCGGCTCGCGCTGTTCGCGACGACCGCGGTGGCGCTGGTGGGGTACTACCTGTACCCCCTGGCACCGCCACGTCTGATGCCCCACAGCCACTTCGTCGACACCGTGCTGGTGCACGACACCTGGGGCTCGATGGCCTCGGGCAACCTCAAGAACGTGTCGAACCAGTACGCGGCGATGCCGTCGATGCACATCGGCTGGTCGCTCTGGTGCGGCCTGATCATCTTCGCCCTGGCGAAGGCGCCCTGGGCGCGGATCCTGGGCCTGCTGTACCCGGTGCTGACACTGCTGGTGATCGTGGCGACGGCCAACCACTTCTGGCTGGACGCGGTGGGCGGAGTGCTCTGCCTGGCGTTCGGTACGGCTCTGTCGTACAGCTGGTACGGGGCGTTGCCGCATCAGTTGCCCCGGGTGCCCAAGAGCAGGCAGCCGGGCCGGATCGTGGCCTCCCGCTATCTGGGCGGGGACGCCTCCGAGCCGCGCGAGGGCGGCCAGGAGCGCCCCGTGACCGCCAAGGGCCGCCGCCCCGGACCGGCCACCGACCGTCCGGCGTCGGCGAGATCGACCCCGTCCGGCGACTGAGGGCCGGGTACGACCGGCTGGGGCCGGGGTTCTCCCGGGGATCCCGCGCAGAACCCGTACACCGTACGGCTACGCCCCGTAGAACTGCTCCTCCATGACCCCGCGGGCCCGCCGTGTGGCCCGGCGGTAGTCGTCGATCATGTCGCCCACGTGTCCCGTCTCGTACCCCAGGTACCGGGCCATCGCCGCCAGTTCCCGCCCGTCCGAGGGGAACGTGTCACCGGCCCTCCCCCGCACCAGCATCACCGCGTTGCGCACCCGCGAGGCCAGCACCCACGCCTCGTCCAGGGTCTGCGCGTCCTCGGTGGACAGCAGTTCCGCCTCGTGGGCGGCGGCCAGGGCCCTGCGGGTACGGGTGGTCCGCAGGCCCGGCAGCCGCCAGCCGTGCTGCATCTGCAACAGCTGCACCGTCCACTCGACGTCACTGAGCCCGCCCCGGCCGAGCTTCGCGTGCAGGGTCGGGTCCGCGCCGCGCGGCATCCGCTCCGACTCCATCCGCGCCTTGAGGCGGCGGATCTCCCGTACCGCGTCGTCACCGAGGCCCTCGGCGGGGTAGCGCAGCGGATCGATCAGCTCGACGAAGCTCCGGCCCAGGTCGGCGTCGCCCGCCATCGGTTCGGCGCGCAGCAGCGCCTGGCTCTCCCAGACGCGCGACCAGCGGCGGTAGTACGCGGCGTAGGAGGCCAGCGTCCGCACCAGCGGGCCGCTCTTGCCCTCGGGGCGCAGGTCCGCGTCGATCAGCAGCGGCGGGTCGGCGGTCGGCAGCTGGAGCAGCCTGCGCATCTCGGCGACGACGGCGTTGGCCGCCCTGGCCGCTTCCTGGTCGTCCACGCCGTCCCGCGGGGCGTGCACGAAGAGCACATCGGCGTCCGAGCCGTAGCTCAGCTCGTGGCCGCCGAAACGGCCCATGCCGATGACCGCGAACCTGGTCGGCAGGGTGTCGCCCCACTCGGCCCGTACGGCGGCCCGCAGGGCGCCGGCGAGGGTCGCGGCGTTCAGGTCGGTGACGGCGTTGCCGACGCGGTCCACCAGGGCGCCCGGGTCCGGTTCGGCGGGGTTCTCCTCGGTGCCGTACGAGCTGATCAGGTCGGCCGCCGCCGTACGGAAGAGTTCCCGGCGGCGGACCCCGCGCGCCGACGCGACCGCGCCCTCGGGGGTCTCCGCCCGGCCGACGGCCGACAGGACCTCCTGTTCGAGGTTGTCGCGGCTGCGCGGGTCGAGGCCGCCGCGCGCGCCGAGCAGCGAGACCGCCTCGGGGGCGCGCAGCAGCAGGTCGGGGGCGAGGCGGCCGGCCGAGAGGACCCGGGCGAGGTTCTCCGCGGCGGCCCCCTCGTCGCGGAGCAGCCGCAGGTACCAGGGGGTCTTGCCGAGCGCGTCGGAGACCTTGCGGAAGCCGAGCAGACCGGCGTCCGGGTCGGCGGAGTCCGCGAACCAGCCGAGCAGCACGGGCAGCAGGGTGCGCTGGATGGCGGCCTTCCTGGAGACCCCGGAGGACAGCGCCTCCAGGTGGCGCAGGGCGCCGACCGGGTCGGCGTACCCGAGCGCTTCGAGGCGCTGGCCGGCGGCCTTCGGGCTGAGCCTGATCTCGCCGGGGGCCAGCTGGGCGACGGCGTCGAGGAGCGGCCGGTAGAAGAGCTTCTCGTGCAGCTTCCGTACGACGGCCGCGTGCCGTTTCCACGCCCTGGTCAGCTCGGCGACGGGGTCGGTGCGCAGCCCCAGTGAACGCCCGAGCCTGCGCAGATCGGCCTCGCCCTCGGGTACGAGGTGGGTGCGCCGGAGCCGGTACAGCTGGATGTGGTGCTCCATGGCGCGCAGGAAGCGGTACGCCTCGTCCAGCTGCGCGGCGTCGGACCGTCCCACATAGCCGCCCACCGCCAGCGCGTCCAGGGCCTCCAGGGTGTTCCCGCTGCGCAGGGTGGCGTCGCTGCGTCCGTGGACGAGCTGGAGCAGCTGGACGGCGAACTCCACGTCCCGCAGCCCGCCGGGCCCGAGTTTCAGCTCGCGCTCGACGAGGGCGGGCGGGATGTTGTCGACGACCCGGCGGCGCATCTTCTGGGCGTCGGTGACGAAGTTGTCGCGCTCCGACGCCTGCCACACCAGGGGCCTGACGGCTTCGACGTACTCCTCGCCGAGCGTGAGGTCACCGGCGACCGCCCGCGCCTTGAGCAGTGCCTGGAACTCCCAGGTCTTGGCCCAGCGCTGGTAGTACGCGAGATGGCTGGACAGGGTACGCACCAGCGGCCCGTTGCGCCCCTCGGGACGCAGGTTGGCGTCGACGGGCCAGATGGTGCCCTCGATGTTGGTCTCGGAGCAGATCCGCATCATGTGGGCGGCGAGCCGGGTGGCGGCCTGGACGGCTTCGGTCTCGGTCTCGTCAGCGGCGTCACCGGAGTCGCCGTTTCCGCCGGTGACCAGGACGGTGACGGCGGGCTCGGCGATGAAGACGACATCCACGTCGGAGACGTAATTGAGCTCGTGTCCCCCGCATTTACCCATGGCGACGACGGCGAGACGGCACAGCGCGGCGTCCTGCGGGGCGGCGGCGGAGGCGATCGTGAGGGCGGCGCGCAGGGTGGCCGTCGCCAGGTCGGCCAGCTCGGCGGCGGTCTGTCCGACCTCGGTCGTCCCGCACACGTCGCGTGCCGCGATGGACAGCAGGCACCGCCGGTAGGCGATCCGCAGGGACACCGGGTCGTCCGCGTCGGCGAGACCGCGCTCGAACTCGACGACGCCCGGGTGCAGATCCGACGTCTCGTAGGTGACGAGGGCGTGCCAGTCGTGCGGGTGCCGCGCCAGGTGGTCGCCGAGCGCCTCGGAGGCGCCGAGCACCCCGAGCAGCCGGTCGCGCAGCGGTTTCGCCGCGATCAGCATGTCCAGCAGGGTCTGCCGCTCGTCGGGCTCCTGGGACTCGGCCATGCGTACGAGGGCGAGCAGCGCGAGGTCCGGGTCGGCGGTGGCGCCCAGGGCGTCGAGGAGTACCGGATCGGTGCGTACGGAGGCGAGCTCCGGGGCGTCGAGGAGCCGTTCGGCGGCCGAGGGGTCGGTGAAACCGTGCCGCAACAGCCGGGTGAAGGTACTGCTTCTGCGCCCCGGCACCGTCATGCCGCCGCCTCCCGAGCCGGTCCACCCGGCAGATCGAAGTCCGGGTTCCGAGCCTAGCCGCAGCAGCGGTGAGCGGCCCTCCCGAGGGGCGGCACCGTCCCGGCCGGAGGCAAGCGTGGGGGCCGTCCGCACCGTCGCGCCCGGCCCCGGGGAGGGGAGGCCGGGCGGACGGGGTGCGGAGTTACTGTCCGATGCCGTTCTCCTCGGTGGCGCCGGAGCCGTCCAGTGTCACCTTGGCGATGTCCTGGCAGGTGTCGCTGAGGCTCGACGACCGGTAAGTGCCGTTGCCCGCGCTGGTGGTGGGGATGCCGAACAGGAGCTTGGAGTACTTGGCGTCCGCGCAGGTCGTGGCGGGGTTGTTCCAGTCGAAGTACTCGGTCCAGCTGATGAAGCTGCCGCCGGCCATGGAGTGGTCGCCGTCGATCCTGATGGTGCCGAGGACCGTGGTGGTGCCGGCGGTCCGGTCCACGATGGAGTACTTCCAGTTCGAGCCGGACTGCTGTTCCGCCTGCATCGCGTACTGGTGTCCCTCGACCGGGCGCTGGTCCAGCCGGCAGGTCTTGCCGGTGCCGCCCTCGTCGAAGTCCTGGCAGTAGGTGCCTGCGCCGCCCGCGGTGGCCGCCGTCCCGTTCCAGATGGAGACGAGGAACATGCCGCCGCCGTCGGCGTGGGTCTGGAAGCCCATGTAGCCGGAGGCTCCGCTCCCGGCAAAGGTGAACTGGGTGGACCAGTAGGCGTTGTAGTTGCCCGGGGAGTGCTGGAGGGTCATCGGGATCGAGACCGATGTGACGTCCTGGGGCGCGTTCCAGTAGGCGTAGGTGCCCGGGGTCTGGCCGGTGTCGGCCGCCTGTACCGGGGCCGCGGGTCCCATCAGCAGCACGGCGGCGCCCGCCGCCGCGGTGAGGGTTCCGGTCGTGATCAGTTTCCGCATCCGCATGTGTGTCTCCTGAGTGGGGGGGGTGGAGTTCACGTGGCCGTGCAGTGAAGGTGAGTGGTCCTGTTCACCGGTGACGCTGAACAAGCACGTTCACGCACGACCTGACGGTTCGTCAACAGATCGCGACGAAAGGACAAGTGCGCCGGCGCCAAAGTCCAAGAGCCCGCGCACCCGTACCGGCGGGGCGGCCGGGACCGCCGCGGCGAGGGCCGTCCCGGCCACCGGTGTTCACGTACCCGAGCAGGAACTCGCCGCGTAGAGGGCGACCGCGTCGTCGGACCCGACGGTGGCGGTGAACGTGCCGTCCGGACCGACGGTGTACGTCGTCCCGCTGTGCTGGACGTCGCAGTAGGTGCCGCCCGGCAGCGAGGTGCTGAACGTCCGGGTCAGCGGGCCGCCCTCGTGGTTGATCGCGACGAAGCCCTTGCTGCCGCGGCCGAAGGCGATGGCGTTGCCGCCGTCGGACCACCAGTCGGTCACCGCGGTACCGGAGACCGCGTTGCGGAAGCCGACCATGTTCGCGATCTGCGGCCAGGCGTGCTGGCACTTCCAGCCGTCGCTGTAACAGGCGTTGACCGTACCGCCGTTGGGCGGGCCGGCGTCGTTGCTGGAGAACTCGTACCCGGAGTACACGTTCGGCGAGCCGTAGGGCCAGGCCAGCACGAAGACGTTGGCCAGGGTGTAGGTGGCGTTGTCCTTGTAGCTGAGCGTGGAGCCGTTGCGCTCGGTGTCCCAGTTGTCCACGAACGTACGGGACTTGTCGCTCGCGAGGTACCCGCTGCCCCAGGACTGGCCCCAGTTGCCGAGGGAGGACAGCTGCCCGCTGCTGAAGATCCGCTTGAGGTCGAAGGCGCCCTGGAAGGCGTCCACGTCGCCCGTCCCGGTGTACTCGCCCGGCTGGACGGCCTCGCCCGCGCCGTAGATGACCTCCTGCGCCCAGTAGATCCCCGGGTCGGAGAGCTTCGCCTTGATCGCGGCGAGGTCACCGGCCGCCATGTGCTTCGCCGCGTCGATCCGGAATCCGTCCACCCCGAGCGAGATGAGGTGGTTCAGGTAGCCGGCGATGGTGGTGCGGACGTAGTCGCTGCCGGTGTCCAGGTCGGCCAGGCCGACGAGTTCGCAGTTCTGGACGTTGTCGCGGTCGCCGTAGTTGCTGATGTCGGTGCGGCAGGAGTGGAAGTCCTGGTCCTGGTAGAAGCCGGGGTAGTCGTACTTGCTGTAGCCCGTGCCCCCGGTGCCCGTCCCCGAGCCGGCCGACATGTGGTTGATCACCGCGTCGGCGACGACCTTCACCCCGGCACCGTGGCAGGTGTTCACCATGTTCCGGAACGAGGTCTCGTCGCCGAGCCGTCCGGCGATGCGGTAACTGACCGGCTGGTACGAGGTCCACCACTGGTCGCCCTGGATGTGCTCGGACGCCGGTGAGACCTCGACGTACCCGTACCCGGCCGGGCCGAGGCTGTCGGTGCAGGCCTTGGCCACGGAGTCGTACTTCCACTCGAAGAGGGTGGCGGTGACGTCCTTGCTGCCGGGCGGGGTCGCCTGCGCGGACGGCTGGGCGGCGAAGGTGAGGCCGGTCGCCGCGAGCAGTACGGCCAGCCCGCTGCGTAGGGCACGGGATCTCATGAGCGGCTCCTGTGGTCGGGCCCCGCGTCCCGCGAGGCTGCGCCCGAGGAGCCTCCCGCCGTGGAGATGGACACGTCAAGATATCTGCAAGGGATTTCCTGAACCTTGCAGCAAGAAATTACAGCCGGTGGGACCGGGCCCCGCTCACGCGATCCAGTGCGGTCGACGGGCGGCGGACGAGGGCGGGATCCCGTCGGCGAGCGCGGCGGCCATCCGTCGCACGGCCTCGCGGCGTGCTCGCCGGACCTCGGCCTCGCGCTCACCCCCAGCACCTCGGACTTGCGGCCCGGGTGCTGGGGCCCGTCTGATCCCTCTGATCCGCCTTACAGCACCGGCAGGTTCTTCCGCAGCTCGAACGCGGTGACCTCGCTGCGGTACTCCTCCCACTCCTGCTTCTTGTTGCGCAGGAAGAAGTCGAAGACGTGCTCACCGAGCGTCTCGGCGACCAGTTCGCTGCGCTCCATCAGCTCGATCGCCTCGCCCAGGTTCTGCGGCAGCGGCTCGATGCCCATCGCCCGGCGCTCCGAGTCGGACAGCGCCCAGACGTCGTCGTCGGCGCCGGGCGGGAGTTCGTAGCCCTCCTCGATGCCCTTGAGGCCGGCGGCGAGCAGCAGCGCGTACGTCAGGTACGGGTTGGCGCCGGAGTCGATGGAGCGGACCTCGACCCGGGCCGAGCCGGTCTTGCCCGGCTTGTACATGGGGACGCGGATCAGCGCGGAGCGGTTGTTGTGGCCCCAGCAGATGTACGAGGGGGCCTCGCCGCCCGCTCCCGCGCTGCGGGCCGAGCCGCCCCAGATGCGCTTGTAGGAGTTGACCCACTGGTTGGTCACCGCAGACACCTCGGCGGCGTGCTTCAGCAGGCCCGCGATGAAGGAGCGGCCGACCTTGGAGAGCTGGTACTCGGAGCCCGACTCGTAGAAGGCGTTGCGGTCGCCCTCGAAGAGGGAGAGGTGGGTGTGCATGCCCGAGCCGGGGTACTCGCTGAACGGCTTCGGCATGAAGGTGGCCTGGACGCCCTGCTCCAGCGCGACCTGCTTCATGACCAGGCGGAAGGTCATGATGTTGTCGGCGGTCGACAGCGCGTCCGCGTACCGCAGGTCGATCTCCTGCTGGCCCGGGGCGCCCTCGTGGTGGCTGAACTCGACCGAGATGCCCATCGATTCGAGCATGGTGATGGCCTGGCGGCGGAAGTCCATGCCGACGTTCTGCGGGGTGTGGTCGAAGTAGCCGGAGTTGTCGGCGGGGGTGGGGCGGGTCCCGTCGAGGGGCTTGTCCTTCAGGAGATAGAACTCGATCTCCGGGTGGGTGTAGAAGGTGAAGCCCAGGTCGGACGTCTTGGCGAGGATCCGCTTCAGTACGTAGCGGGGGTCGGCGAAGGACGGGGAGCCGTCCGGCATCAGGATGTCGCAGAACATCCGGGCGGTGCCCGGGGCCTCCGCGCGCCAGGGCAGGATCTGGAAGGTGCTGGGGTCGGGCTTGGCGATCATGTCGGACTCGTAGACCCGGGCGAAGCCCTCGATGGCGGAGCCGTCGAAGCCGATGCCCTCGTCGAAGGCCTGCTCCAGCTCGGCGGGGGCCACGGCGACCGACTTCAGGAAGCCGAGTACATCGGTGAACCACAGCCGCACGAAGCGGATGTCGCGCTCCTCCAGCGTCCGGAGCACAAATTCCTGCTGCTTGTCCATATGTACCGCCCTACCCATCCTTGCTGGTCAGCCACCTGCTCCCACGCCTCCGGAGACACCGGGGCTCATGAGCATCCCACCACACGATTTCCGGCATGTTGCGAACCTTCGTCCGAACATCTCACCCTGTTCAGGCGTACCGCGGACTCCATTGTGGGTCACGCCGAGGCGGTGAACGAGTCAGGGGCGCGGGCCTCCCCGGCGGGCCTCGCCGCCACCGGCGTTCCGGGGACCGCGGTCGCTCCGCAGCCGCGCACTGCCATGCCGTGCGCCCCACCACTACCATCTGCGCGAGGGGGCCCCGTAGCGCATCCGGCGGGCACGGCGGCCTTCCTGACCCGGCCCGTCTCCGCCCGTATCCAGAAGGACTGACCGATGGCTTCGACCGAGAGTCCGAAGAACGATCGCAGGGCCCGAATAGAGGAGATGCGCCGCGCCCAGAAGTCACGTGAGCGCCGCATCCGCACCGTCGCGATCGTGGTGGCCGCGGTCGCCGTGGCGGGTCTGATCGGGTTCGGCACCTACGCCCTCAGTAACCGGTCCGACGACAAGGCCTCCACCGCCGCCGACAGCAAGTCGGACGCCGCGACGACCGCGGGGCCGATCAAGGGCGAGCGGGACTGGGACGTGAAGAAGCTGGGCCGTAAGCACGTCACCACGGCGGTCACGTACCCGATGAAGCCGCCGGTGGGCGGGGACCACGACCAGGTCTGGCTGAATTGCAACGGCAACGTCTACACCAAGGCGGTCCCCGACCGGAACGCCGTGCACGCGCTGGAGCACGGCTCCGTCTGGGTCACCTACACCGACAAGGCGCCCGCGGCCGATGTGAAGAAGCTCGGCGCCAAGGTCTCCACGACCCCCTACTCCCTGATGAGTCCGTACCCGGGCCAGGCCGGGGCGATCATGCTCAGCGCCTGGGGCAAGCAGCTGACGGTGAACGGCGCCGACGACCCGAGGGTGAACGAGTTCTTCACCAAGTACGTGCAGGGCCCGCAGACGCCGGAGCCCGGCGCGGCCTGCACGGGCGGGCTGGACGCACAGTGAGCCGGAGCACCCGGCTGCTGGCGGTCGCCGCCGTCGTCCTCGCGCTGCTCTGCGCGGCTGCGGCCACCATGGCGTTCACCACCGGCGGCCCGGACCCGTCCGCGGCCCGCGCGTCCGCCGTCCGCACGCCCACCGCCGACTCCGCGGACGCGGGGTTCGCCCGCGACATGTCGGTGCATCACCAGCAGGCCGTGGAGATGTCGTTCATCGTCCGGGACCGCACGGAGAACGCGGACGTGCGCCGTCTCGCGTACGACATCGCCAACACCCAGGCCAACCAGCGCGGGATGATGACGGGCTGGCTGAACCTCTGGGGGCTGCCGGTCACCGACGCGGCCAGGCTGCCGATGCAGTGGATGGGAATGGCCCAGGAGCCGTCCACCGACGGGGCGTTGATGCCGGGCATGGCGACCAGGGCGCAGCTCGACACCCTGCGCGGGCTGAGCGGCAAGCAGGCGGAGATCCGCTACCTCCAGCTGATGACGGCCCATCACCAGGGCGGTATCCACATGGCGGAGGGCTGTGTGCAGCTCTGCAAGGTCGGTACGGAGCGGAAGCTCGCCCAGGGAATGGTCGCCGCCCAGCAGTCGGAGGTGCAGCTCATGGCCGATCTGCTGAAGGAAAGGGGCGCTTCGGCAACATCGGGATCAACTGACCACTCATGACCCTTCCTTGGTCTCTTCTTGGTCATCGCATGCCCCTGGCATGAGCCGTTCATCGGGCAAGGTGTGGCGTACACGCGTACCTGCGACGAACCGCAACACAGGGGGTTCCATGAGATCCAGCCGCTCGAAGATACGCGCCGGTCTGAGCGTGGCAGCGACACTGCCGCTGCTCGCCGGCGCGTTGGCTCTGTCCGTACCCAGCGCCAACGCCGACTCCGGTCCGGGCAGTCGCCACACGCTCCAGGGCACCAGGCCCCAGTGGGCGAAGTCCTCGGCCGACCGCGGCGCCGCCGCCGGATCCGCCCAGGTGAACGCCCGGGTCTATCTGGCCGGCCGGGACGCGCAGGGCCTGACGGCGTACGCCCAGCAGGTGTCGGACCCGCAGTCCGCCTCGTACGGCAAGTACCTGACCGCGAAGCAGGCGCAGGCCCGCTTCGGCGCGACGCCGGAGCAGATCAAGCAGGTCACCGCCTGGCTGAAGTCCGCCGGGCTCACGGTCACCGGGTCGAACCAGCACTACGTCTCGGTCAGCGGCGACGTCAGCGCGGCCGAGAAGGCGTTCTCGACCAAGCTGCACAACTACCGCAAGGGCAACAAGACCTACCGGGCCCCGACGGCCGCGGCCTCCGCGCCCGCGTCGCTGGGCGGCGCCGTGCTGACGGTCGTCGGCCTCGACAACGCCCCGCACAAGGTCAAGCACGACGACACGCTGCCGCCGCCGGACGCGGTCTTCAAGAACGCCGGGCCGTTCTCGACGTACTTCGGCTCCAACGTCAACAAGAAGCTGCCGAGCGCCGGCGGGGTCCAGGCCCCGTACGCGATCAAGGGCTACACCGGCAAGCAGCTGCGCTCCGCCTACGGCGCGGGCGACAAGAACGGCAAGGGCGTCACGGTCGCCATCACCGACGCCTACGCCTCGCCGTACATCGCCGCGGACGCGAGCAAGTACGCGAAGAGCAACGGCGACGGCGCGTACGCCAAGGGCCAGCTCCAGCAGGTCCTACCGGACGCCTACACGGACGTCGACGAGTGCGGCGCGGCGGGCTGGTACGGCGAGGAGACCCTCGACGTCGAGGCCGTGCACGCGGTGGCGCCCAAGGCCGACATCCGGTACGTCGGCGCCGCGTCCTGCAACGACGACGCGCTGCTCGACTCCCTGAACAAGATCGTCGACAGTCGGCTCGCCGACATCGTCTCCAACTCGTGGGGCGACATCGAGGCCAACGAGACCCCGGCCGTCGCAGCCGCGTACGACCAGGTCTTCCAGATGGGCGCGATCGAGGGCATCGGCTTCTACTTCTCCTCCGGTGACAACGGCGACGAGGTCGCGCACACCGGCACGAAGCAGGTCGACACCCCGGCCAACTCCGCCTGGGTCACCGCCGTCGGCGGTACCGCGCTGGCCGTGGGCAAGGGTGACAAGTACCAGTGGGAGACCGGCTGGGGCACGGTGAAGTCCAACCTCGCCGCCGACGGCAACAGCTGGGCCGGGTACCCGGGCGCCTACACGAGCGGCGCGGGCGGCGGCACCAGCAGGACCGTGGCGCAGCCGTACTACCAGCGCAACGTGGTGCCCAAGACCCTCTCGCGGGCCAACGGCGGCAACCCCATGCGCACGGTGCCGGACATCTCGGCGGTCGCCGACCCCAACACCGGCTTCCTGGTGGGCCAGACGCAGACCTTCCCCGACGGCTCGCAGCAGTACAGCGAGTACCGCATCGGCGGCACCTCGCTTGCGGCCCCGGTTCTCGCCGGTGTCCAGGCGCTGGCACAGCAGGCGCGGCACGGTGTCCCGATCGGCTTCGCGAACCCGTCGATCTACGACCGCTTCGGCTCGAAGGTCTACCACGACGTCACCGACCACCCGCTGGGCAAGAACCGTGACCTCGCGGTCGTCCGGGTGGACTTCGCGAACTCGATCGACGCGTCCGGTGGTCTGCTGACCTCGCTGCGCGGTCTGGGCGACGACGCCTCGCTGGAGGCGACGAAGGGCTACGACGTCGTCACCGGTGTCGGTTCGCCGGCCGCCGGTTACGTGAACTCGTACCGGCTGAAGTGACAAGCGGAAGCATCAAGCTGACGTAACCGCCCGGAGCAGTCACTCCTGCCTCTCGTGCGGACGCCACCCTGCCCCCTCCCGTATACCGGGCGGGGGTAGGGTGGCCGCATGACGGCGACCGGGCGGAGCACCAGGGGCGGACAGCTGTTGCTGTTCGCCGCTCTGCTGTTCGGGATCGTCATGATGCACACGGTGGGCCACCCGGCACAGGACGGGGCGCCGATGACCGGGACGGTCATGGCCGGGGCCGGGATGCCCGAAGTCCGGGCGGACGGGGCCCGGATGCCTGAAGCCCGGATGCCTGAAGCCCGGATGCCTGAAGTCCGGATGCCCGAGGCCCACCCGGCGGCGGCTCCTGAGATGGCTCCGGCGGCGGCGCACCCGCCGACCGCACCGGTCCCGCACGCGGCGCCCGTGCGTGCACATCGGCAGCACACCGAACACGCCCCTCACCAGCCCCTGATGGACCCCATGTCGGTCTGTCTGGCCGTCCTGGTGGCCTGGGCCGCCGCGCTGTTGCTGCGCCACCCGGCGGGCCGTCCGGCCGCGGTGGCCGCCACCCCGCTGCTGCGGGCCCTGTGGCCGAACCCGCCGCCGCTCGCCCCTCCCCTCGGCAGACTGTCGGTCCTGCGCAGATAAGAGCGCACGAGCTGTAGACGCACCCCTTCACGCTCGTTCCACCGACTTTCCTCACGAGGTGCAGTTCAGTCATGCGCATTCACCACCCCTCACGCCGTTCCGTGCTCGGCGCGTCGCTCGCGGTCGCGGGCACCGGACTCCTGGCGGCGTGCTCGTCGTCGCCGGACGGCCACCACCATTCCGGCTCGGACTCCGGCTCCGGCTCGGACTCCGGCTCGGACTCCGGCTCCGCTGCCGGGCGGAAGATCCGGCTCACCGCCGCGCGGGCCTCGCTCGACCTCGGCGGCGGCCGGACCGTCAGCTCCTGGGCGTACGGGGACCGGCTGCCCGGCAAGGAGATCCGCGCCACCGCGGGCGAGACCCTCGCCGTCACCGTCGCCAATCATCTGCCGCAGTCCACTTCGCTGCACTGGCACGGCATCGCCCTGCCCAACGCCATGGACGGCGTACCGGGACTGACCCAGCGGGCCGTCAAACCGGGCGCGGACTTCACGTACCGGTTCGCAGTTCCCGACCCGGGGACGTACTGGTTCCATCCGCACTCCGGCGTACAGCAGGACCGGGGGCTGTACGCCCCGCTGATCGTCGACGACCCCAGGGAGCCCCTCGCCTACGACAAGGAGTGGGTGGTGATCCTCGACGACTGGGTCGACGGGGTCGGCGGCTCGACACCGGACGCGGTACTGGCGGAGCTGCGGGGTGGCATGGGCCCGTCGCCCGAGAAGGACGGCCCGGACCACAGCAGTGGCAGCGGCAGCGGTCACGACGGCCACGACATGGGCGACATGGGCGGGATGGATGGCATGGACGGGATGGAGGGAATGGGAGGCAGGGCCGGCACGGCCACGGGCGCATCGCCCGGCCCCTCCCCGTCCGCCTCGCACCGCACGCCGTCCCGGATGCTCATGGGTGCCACCAGCCCCCTGCTCGGCGGCGACGCGGGCGATGTCGCGTATCCGTACTACCTGGTCAACGGCCGTACCGCGCAGGACCCTTCGGTCTTCACGGCCGAGCCCGGCGACCGCATCCGGCTGCGCATCATCAACGCCGGTGGTGACACCGCCTTCCGGATCGCACTCGGCGGCCACCGGCTGACGGTGACCCACACGGACGGCTACCCGGTCCGGCACACCACGACCGACGCGCTGCTGCTGGGCATGGGTGAGCGGTACGACGTCCTGGTCACCGCGGGCGACGGCGCGTTCCCGCTGACCGCGCTGGCCGAGGGCAAGGGCGCCGCGGCCCTCGCGGTGCTGCGCACCTCCGGCGGTGCGGCGCCCACCGCGTCCGTACGGCCGAAGGAGCTGTCCGGGAAGCTGGTCACCGCCGACCGGCTGGAGGCAGCCGAATCGGTGGCCCTGGCACACCGCACCCCCGACCGGACGGTGCGGCTGCGGCTGACCGGCGGGATGGCGGCGTACGACTGGGGCTTCGACGGCAAGCCGTACGCCCCGGACCGGCGGCACCCGGTCCGCAAGGGTGAGCGGGTGCGGCTGGTCTTCAGCAACCCCACCGGGATGTGGCACCCGCTGCATCTGCACGGGCACACCTTCGCGCTCACCACGCGGCCCGGCGGCGCCCGCAAGGACACCGCGATCGTGCTGCCGAAGGGCACGCTGAGCGTCGACTTCGACGCGGACAACCCGGGGCTGTGGATGATCCACTGCCACAACGTCTACCACGCGGAGGCGGGCATGATGACGGTGCTCGGCTACCAGGACTGACCCGTCCCGGGCACGGTCCACGGGTGCGGTCCACCGGCACCGTCCACGGGTGCGGTGGCCGCGGTACGGAAGCGTGCGCGGTACGGGCGAGTGACGTACCGCGCACGCTCCCGCCAGGACATCGCGTCAGAGAGACGAATACACTGGGCCCGTGCCTCAACTACGCCTCGCACTGAATCAGATCGACTCGACCGTCGGTGACCTCACCGGAAACGCCGAGGCGATCGTCCACTGGACCCGGCACTCCGTCGAGCAGGGCGCCCACCTGGTGGCGTTCCCCGAGATGGTGCTGACCGGCTACCCCGTCGAGGACCTCGCTCTGCGGTCGTCCTTCGTCGACGCGTCCCGGGCCGCGCTGCGCGCGCTCGCCACGCGGCTCTCCGGCGAAGGGTTCGGGGAGGTCCCCGTCGTCGTCGGCTACCTCGACCGCACCGAGCAGGCCCAGCCCCGCTACGGCCAGCCCGCGGGCGCGCCGCGCAACGCCGGGGCCGTGCTGCACCGCGGGGAGGTCGCACTGACCTTCTCCAAGCACCACCTGCCGAACTACGGCGTCTTCGACGAGTTCCGCTACTTCGTCCCCGGCGAGACCCTGCCGGTGATCCGGGTGCACGGCATCGACGTCGCGCTCGCCATCTGCGAGGACCTCTGGCAGGACGGCGGCCGGGTCCCGGCCACCCGGTCCGCCGGGGCCGGGCTGCTGCTCTCCATCAACGCGTCGCCGTACGAGCGGAACAAGGACGACCAGCGGCTGGAACTGGTCCGCAAGCGGGCCCAGGAGGCCGGCTGCACCACCGCGTACGTCGCGATGACCGGCGGCCAGGACGAGCTGGTCTTCGACGGCGACTCGATCGTCGTCGACAAGAACGGTGAAGTCGTCGCGCGCGCACCGCAGTTCACCGAGGGCTGTGTGGTCCTCGACCTGGAGCTGCCCGCCGCGGGTCCGGTCCCGGCCGGTGTGGTCGACGACGGACTGCGGGTCGAGCACGTCACCCTCTCCGCCGAACCGCTCCCGGCGTACGGGACCGATGTCGCGGGCGGTTACGCGGACCGGCTGGACGACGACGAGGAGCTGTACACCGCGCTGGTCGTCGGGCTGCGTGCGTACGCCGCGAAGAACGGCTTCGGCTCGGTCCTGATCGGGCTCTCCGGCGGGATCGACTCCGCGCTCGTCGCGGCCATCGCCTGCGACGCGCTCGGCGCGAAGAACGTGTACGGCGTCTCGATGCCGTCCAAGTACTCCTCGGACCACTCCCGGGGCGACGCGGCCGAACTGGCCCGCCGTACCGGGCTGAACTTCCGGACCGTGGAGATCGCGCCGATGTTCGACGCGTACATGGACTCGCTCTCCCTCACCGGTCTCGCCGAGGAGAACCTCCAGTCGCGGCTGCGCGGCACGACGCTGATGGCGATCTCCAACCAGGAGGGCCAGATCGTGCTCGCGCCGGGCAACAAGTCCGAGCTGGCGGTGGGCTATTCGACGCTCTACGGCGACTCGGTCGGCGCGTACGGGCCGATCAAGGACGTCTACAAGACGGCCATCTTCCGGCTCGCCGAGTGGCGCAACCGGGCGGCGGCCGAGCGGGGCCAGACCCCGCCGATCCCGGAGAACTCGATCTCCAAGCCGCCCAGCGCCGAGCTGAGGCCCGGCCAGGTCGACACCGACTCGCTGCCGGACTACGAGGTGCTCGACGCGATCCTGGCGATGTACGTCGACGCCGACCAGGGCCAGGACACCATCGTCGCGGCCGGGTTCGATCCGGAACTGGTGGCGAAGACACTGCGGATGGTGGACACCGCGGAGTACAAGCGCCGTCAGTACCCGCCGGGCACCAAGATCTCGGCGAAGGGCTTCGGCAAGGACCGGCGGCTGCCGATCACGAACCGCTGGCGCGAGACGAGCTGAGCGCACGTTCCGTACGGGGGCCTTCCGCGACCACGCGGGAGGCCCCCTTCGGCGTACCGCGGTCCAGCAGGCCCGCGGTCACCGCGACGGCCAGTCCGATCACGGCGAGCGCCGCGCCCACCAGGGTCGGTGACATCCAGCCCCAGCCCGCCGCGATGGCGACGCCGCCGAGCCAGGCACCGCCCGCGTTGGCGAGGTTGAAGGCGGAGTGGTTGGAGGCGGAGGCCAGCGTCGGCGCGGAACTGGCCTTCTTCATCACCAGCATCTGCAGCGGTGTCGTGGTCATGAAACCGACCGCGCCCAGGAGCACCACGCTGACCAGCGCGGCCCACTTCACATGGACCGTGAAGTCGAACGCGACCAGGACGACGGCGAGCGCGCCCAGCGAGCCGTACACCGTGGGGCGCAGCGCCCGGTCGCTCAGCGGCCCCGCGGCCAGCGCGCCCAGCGTCATCCCGATGCCGAAGAGGGCGAGCACCAGGGTCACCGAGGACTCGGAGAAACCCATGACCTCGGTGGTGATCGAGGCGAGGTAGCTGTAGACGGCGAAGACCCCGGCGAAGCCGAAGACCGCGGTGAGCAGCCCGAGGAGCACCTGGCGGTTGCCGAGGGCGCGTACCTCGTGGCGCAGGCCCTGTCCCGCGTCGACGGGGACGTACGGGACGAGCCGGGCCAGTGCGGCCAGCGCCACCAGCCCGATCACACCGACCACGACGAAGGTGGCGCGCCAGCCGAGGTGCTGCCCGAGCAGGGTCGCGGCGGGTACGCCGACGATGTTGGCGATGGTCAGGCCGAGGAACATGGTGGCGACGGCACGGCCGCGCCTGCCCTCCTCGACCAGGCCGGAGGCGACGACCGCGCCGACCCCGAAGAACGCGCCGTGCGGCAGCCCGGCGAGTACCCGCCCGGCCAGCAGCCAGCCGAAGCCGGGGGCGAGGGCGGAGGCGAGGTTGCCGACGGTGAACAGCCCCATCAGGAGCAGCAGCATCCGCTTGCGCGGGACGCGGGAGCCGAGGGCGGTGAGGAGCGGGGCGCCGATGACGACGCCGATCGCGTAGGCGGAGACGAGGTAGCCCGCCGTGGGCACCGAGGTGCCCAGGTCGTCCGCGACGTTGGGCAGCAGGCCCATCATCACGAATTCGGTCGTGCCGATGCCGAACGCGGAAATGGCCAGCGCGAGCAGGGCCAGGGGCATGAAAGGGGGCCTTCTCTTCCGTGGGGGCGGGGAACGGGAGTCCTCAGCTTAAGTTCTCCCACGGAACAAATTCTTTCAGCCGGGTTGTTCCGGCAGGTGAACGCCGCGTTACGTGACGCGTATCTCCCAGGCGCCCTCCCGCCGCCGCGCGGTCAGAGCTTCAGGCGTGCGGCGATCGGCAGATGGTCGCTGTCCGTCCTCGGCAGCGTCCACGAGGAGACCGGGTCGGCGCCCTTGACCATGATCTGGTCGATCCGGGCCATCGGGAACTTGGCCGGCCAGCTGAAACCGAAGCCGTTGCCCGCGGCGCCCTGGGCGGAGCGCATCTGCGCGGTGACGGCGTTCAGCGAGCGGTCGTTCATCGTGCCGTTGAGGTCGCCGAGCAGCACCACGTCGTGCAGCGGCTCCTTGGCGATGGCGTGCCCCAGCGCGTCGGCGCTCTCGTCGCGCTGGGAGGCGGTGAACCCGGCGTCGATCTTGACCCGTACCGATGGGAGGTGGGCGACGTAGACCGCGACCTTTCCCTTGGGCGTGGCCACCGTCGAGCGCAGAGCGCGCACCCAGCCGAGCCGGATGTCGACCGGCTTGGTGTCGCTCATCGGGTACTTGCTCCACAGCCCGACCGTCCCCTGCACCGAGTGGTACGGGTAGGTGGCCGCCAGAGCGCTCACGTACGTCGAGACCTTGCCCGCGGCCAGTTCCTCCAGCGCGACCACGTCCGCGCCGGACGCGGCGACCTTCTTCGCGGTGCCCACCGGGTCGGGGTTCTGCGCGTTGACGTTGTGCGTGGCGACCACCAGGTCACCGCCGGTGCCCGACTTGTCGGTGAGCTGGCCGCCGAAGGCGTTGAACCAGACGATCACGGGCAGCAGGAGGGCGATCAGCGCGGTGGCGGAGCGGCGCAGCACGGCGAGGACGAGCAGTACCGGGACGCCCAGACCGAGCCAGGGCAGGAAGGTCTCGGTGAGGCTGCCGAGGTTGCCGACGGTGTTGGGGAGCTGCCCGTGGAAAAGCAGGACCAGCGTGAGCAGGACGGCCAGGACGGCGATGACGATGCCCCGCCGCCAGACACCCGGGTCTCCCCGCCAGCGTCCACCGAACAGGCGCCGGGCACCGGATCCCGGGTGCTCGGGCTCCGAGCTGCCTTGATCCGTGTCCGTGAAGTGCGCCTGCGCCATACCGTTGTCCTCGCTGCCTTGCCGTACACACCGTCCCGACCTGACCCTAGGCGATGGAACGGCACTTTCTCTGCCGTGCGGACACGGCCGTACGGTGACAAGGACGTGGCGGACGGCCCCCGGGGTTCCGGTTGTGACGGAACGCGCAAACTTCAGCCGGTCGGCTTCGCGTCCCCGGCCGGCCCCGTGCTCCCGGGCGACCCCGCACTCCCGGCCGAGCCCGTGCCACCGGGCGGCCTCAGCCCTTCCAGCACGGCGTCCACGATGCGCTCGGCAAGATCGTCTTCCAGTTCTCCGTCCGGCCGCAGCACGGAGCGCAGCAGCATCGGCCCGACGAACAGGTCGTTGATGAGTTCGGCCGTCACGTCCGAGCGGATCTCCCCCGACTCGATCCCCCGGCTCACGATCTCCGCGCCCCTCCGCCGCCGGGCCTCGACCACCGTGTCGTGGTACGCCCTCCAGAGCGCCGGGTAGCCCTGCATCTCGGCGAAGACGTTGTACAGCAGGGCCGACGAACGCTTGGCGAGGCCGCGGCTGCGCAGCGATTCGAGCATCGCGATCAGGTCGTCGCGCACCGAGGTGCCCGGGAGCTCGGCGTCGACCGGCTCGATGTCCTTCAGCACATCGATGAAGAGCTCTTCCTTGCCCCTCCACCGGCGGTAGATGGTGGCCTTGCCGACACCCGCCGTACGGGCCACCCGCTCGATCGACACCTCGGCGAGCGGGGCGCCCTCCTCCAGCAGCTTCACCACGGCTTCGACGATCGACCGTTCGACCGCCTCGGAGCGGGGCCGGCCGCGCCGGTGCTCCGGTGGATGGTTCCGCTGTTCCGTCGGGGGCACACCCGCTCCGTCTCTCACCGCACCGCTCACCGCGTGCTGCTCGTCGTAGATCCTTGCCGGTCAGTCCCCGATTGTCGCTGATGCGGGCACGGCGTCGGCAGCGCCTTCGGTGGCGGTACCGGCCTTCGGCCTGCCCGGCAGGAAGAGCACCACCACGAGCGCGCCGAGCAGCGCGACACCGGCCGAGCCGAGGGCCGTCACCTGCATGGCGTGCAGGAAGGCGGTGTCCGCCTGGCTCGCGAGGTCCTTGCCCGCGGGTCCGAGCTTGGCCGCGATGCCCAGGGTCGCCTCGATCGACTCGCCCGCCGCCTTACGGGCGCCCGGCGGTACGGCGTCGAGGTGGTCCTCGATACGGCCGCGGTAGGCGGCGGAGAGCACGGAGCCCAGTACGGCGACGCCGAGGGCCCCGCCCACCTGCCGGAAGGTGTTGTTGATCGCCGAGCCGGAACCGGCCTTCTCCCGGGGCAGCGACTGCATGATCGAGACGGTGACCGGCGGCATGATGTGCGCCATCCCGGTGCCCATGACGAAGAAGACGACCTCCATCGCCCAGATGGGGGTGTCGGTCCCGAAGAACGCGAAGCAGCCGAGCCCGGCGGCCACCAGCACCATGCCGGCCGTGCAGACGGCGCGGGCGCCGAAGCGCTGGACGACGAGCCTGGCCCGCGGCGAGAAGATCATCTGGGCCGCGGCGAGCGGCAGCAGCAGCACGCCGGACTCCAGCGCGCTGTAGCCGCGGACGCTCTGCATGTAGAAGGCGGAGAAGAAGGTGACCCCCATCAGCGCGAAGAAGACCAGCGCGATGGCGGCGACGGCGGCGGAGAACGCCGGGTTCTTGAAGTACCTGACATCGATGGCCGGGTGGGCGCTGTGCTTCTCGTACACCACGAAGCCGATCAGCACCGCGAGGCCGCCGAGGGTCGTCAGCAGGACGGACGGCGCGGTGAAGTCGGCCAGTTCGCCGCCCCGGATGATGCCGTACACCAGCAGCACCAGACCGACGACGGAGAGCCCCACGCCCACCGGGTCGATGTGGCCGGGGTCGGGGTCCTTGGAGTCGGGGACCAGCAGCACCATGGCGATCAGGGCGACGATCACCACGGGGACGTTGACCAGGAAGACCGAGCCCCACCAGAAGTGTTCGAGGAGCACGCCGCCGGTGATCGGGCCGATGGCGATGGCCAGACCGACACCGCCCGCCCAGATCCCGATGGCCTTCGGCTGTTCGTCACGCTCGAAGACGTTCATCAGTACGGCGAGGGTGGCGGGCATCACGAAAGCCCCACCGAGGCCCATCACGGCCCGGAACGCGATGAGTTCGGCCGGTGAGGTGGAGACCGCCGCGAGCACCGAGCCGATACCGAAGACCGCGAGACCGAAGAGCAGGACCCGCTTGCGGCCGATCCGGTCGCCGAGCAGGCCCGCCGTGAAGAGCAGCCCGGCGAAGACCAGCGTGTAGGAGTTGATCGCCCATTCGAGCTGGCTCTGGGTGGCCCCGAGCCCGTCGGGCGCGGGGGCGGCGATCGTCTTGACCGCGACGTTGAGGATGGAGTTGTCGAGCACCACGATCAGCAGGCTCAGCATCAGCGCGGCCAGAATCGCCCAGCGGCGGCGGTGCACGGCTTCGGATATGCGGGGCGCGGCAGCCGGCCCCGTGGGATTGGTCATGTCGAACAGATTAGAACAGTTTCGATACGGCACCGTCTCGTATCGTAAAGATTTTACCCGGAGGTCCCGGAGGGAACCAGCTGCCCACTTCCGTGGGACAGCCGTGCGATGCGACCATGGATGCGGTCCAGGGACGCCGTCAGGGCGCCTTGAGATGACGAACAGGAGCGTTGCGATGACGCGCGCGTTGAACGACCCCCAGAACGATGCCCAGAGCCCGACCGCTCCCCGGCAGCAGTCCGACAGCAGCAAGGCGCTGTACGGCGGCAGGAGCAGCCGGCGCATCACCGTCCATGACATCTCCGGCGCCAAGGAGCGCGGCGAGAAGTGGCCCATGCTCACCGCGTACGACGCGATGACCGCCTCCGTCTTCGACGAGGCGGGCATCCCGGTGATGCTCGTCGGCGACTCGATGGGCAACTGTCACCTCGGCTACGAGACCACTGTCCCGGTCACCCTCGACGAGATAACGATGCTCTCCGCCGCGGTCGTACGGGGCACCTCGCGTGCCCTGATCGTCGGCGACCTGCCGTTCGGCACGTACCAGGAGGGCCCGGTCCAGGCGCTGCGCAGCGCCATGCGGCTGGTGAAGGACGCGGGTGTGGGCGCGGTGAAGCTGGAGGGCGGCGAGCGCTCCCACCAGCAGATCGAGCTCCTCGTGCAGTCCGGTATCCCCGTCATGGGGCACATCGGGCTCACCCCGCAGTCGGTCAACTCCATGGGCTACCGGGTCCAGGGCCGCGGCGAGGAGGCCGCCCAGCAGATGCTGCGCGACGCCAAGGCCGTCCAGGACGCGGGCGCGTTCGCGGTCGTACTCGAACTCGTCCCGGCGGAGCTGGCCGCCGAGGTCACCCGCATCCTGCACATCCCGACGGTCGGTATCGGCGCCGGGCCCGAGTGCGACGCACAGGTCCTCGTCTACACCGACATGGTCGGACTGACCGGCGGCAAGGTGCCGCGCTTCACCAAGCAGTACGCGGACCTGCGCCGGACCCTGGGTGACGCGGCGAGGGAGTTCGCCGACGAGGTCGTCGGCGGGACCTTCCCGCAGGAGGCGCACACCTTCCACTAGGGTTTGGCAGGGTGACGGACAGCACCTGACCCACTGCCGCACACACCGACAGCCCGCCGACATCCCCCATCGGCGGGCTGTCGGCACTCTGTCGGCGGATTGTCAGTGACGGCTGGTCTGATGTACGGCATGACGCGAATCGACAGGAACCCCGGTAACGGCGCCCAAGCCGTACAGGTGCGGGGGCTGGTCAAGCACTACGGCGAGACCAAAGCTCTGGACGGCGTGGACCTCGATGTCCGCGAAGGCACCGTGCTCGGTGTGCTCGGCCCCAACGGCGCGGGCAAGACCACGCTCGTGCGGGTGCTCTCCACCCTGCTCCAGCCCGACTCGGGCAGCGCCACGGTGGCCGGGTACGACGTACTGACCCAGCCCCGGCAGCTGCGCCGGGTGATCGGCCTGACCGGGCAGTACGCCTCGGTCGACGAGAAGCTCTCCGGCTGGGAGAACCTCTACATGATCGGCAGGCTGCTCGACCTGTCCCGCAAGGACGCCAGGCACCGCGCGGACGAGCTGCTGGAGCGGTTCTCGCTGACCGAGGCGTCCAAGAAGGCCGCGATGCACTACTCGGGCGGGATGCGCCGCAGGCTCGACCTGGCCGCTTCGATGATCGGCAGCCCGTCGGTGCTCTTCCTCGACGAGCCGACGACCGGCCTCGACCCCCGTACCCGCAACGAGGTCTGGGACGAGGTGCAGCGGATGGTCGCGGAGGGGGCGACCGTGCTCATCACCACCCAGTACATGGAGGAGGCCGAGCAGCTCGCCAACGAGCTGACGGTCATCGACAAGGGCAGGGTCATCGCCAACGGCAAGGTGAACGAGCTGAAGGCCAAGGTGGGCGGGCGCACCCTGCAGATCCAGCCGAGCGACCCCGGACAGCTGCCCGCCATGGCACGCGCCCTGGCCGAGGCCGGCCTCGACGGTGTCGCCGGATCCCAGGCGGTGCCCGACGAGGGCCTGCTCAACGTGCCGATCCTCAGCGACGAGCAACTGACCGCGGTGGTCGGCCTGCTGGCCTCGCGCGGCTTCGGCATCACCAACATCGGTACCCATCTGCCCAGCCTGGACGAGGTGTTCCTGGCCATCACCGGCCAGAAGCCGACGGACACGCAGGACGAGACGAACACGCTGAACCAGGAGGTCACGGTATGAGCACGGCAACGATCGAGAAGCCGGCGCCCGTCACCACGGCCGCGGCGAACTCCGAGGGCCGGATCGGGCTGCGGGGCAATCTCCGGCACATCGGAGCGCTGGCGCGGCGCAACGCGCTGCAGATCAAGGCGGACCCGGAGTCGATGTTCGACGTCCTGCTGATGCCGATCATCTTCACCCTGCTGTTCGTGTTCGTCTTCGGCGGCGCCATCTCGGGCAAGGGCCACCAGACGCAGTACGTCGACTACGTCGTTCCCGGGCTGATGGCGATGATGGGCATGAACATCGCCATGGCCGTCGGCACCGGCGTCAACGACGACTTCAAGAAGGGGGTGATGGACCGGTTCCGCAGTATGCCCATCGCCCGGTCGTCCGTCCTCATCGCGAAGATCGTCGTGGAGATCGGCCGGATGCTGGTCGCCATCACGATCCTGCTGACCGTGGGCTTCATCCTGGGTCTCACCATCCACACCTCGGTGCTCTCGCTCTTCGCGGCGATCGGCCTCTCGCTGGTGTTCGGCGCCTCGCTGATGTGGATCTTCATCCTGCTCGGACTGACTTTGAAGACGGCGCAAGCCGTTCAGGGGATGGCCATGCTGGTCCTGATGCCGCTGCAGTTCGGTTCGTCGATCTTCGCCCCGCCCACCACGATGCCCGGCTGGCTCCAGGCGTTCACCGACTACAACCCGCTCTCCAACCTCGCGGACGCGGCGCGGAACCTGGTGAACGGCGGACCGGTCGCCCACTCCGTGCTGATGACGCTCGGCTGGTCGGTGGCGATCACCGCGATCACCGCGCCGCTGGCGATCCGGAAGTTCCGCAAGAAGACCTGACGGTCACGGCACGGTTCCGGGTTACTCCCCGCGTCGCTCCACCAGGGCGGTGGCCTCCTCGATCGTGAGGCCGCCGCCCTCGGCGTACGCGGTGTCGAAACCCGCGTCCCCCAGGGCGGCGCGGGCCAGCGCCTCGGCCCGCTCCCGGTTCGCGCGCTCCAGGGGCGTCAGGAAGTGACCGGCCGGCAGCTGCGCGTCTGCCACCGCGAGCAGTTGCACGGCCTCCCGGGCCCGGTCGGGTTCACCGGGGCCGGTCAACGCCCAGGCGTAGGTCGCCAGATGGGCGGCGGCCATCTGCGGCGCCACCATCTGCGACAACGGGTCGCGGGTCCGCAGGTACGCCTCACGCGCCTTGCCGAGGGCGTCGCCGTACAGTCCCACCTCGTTGTCCAGCCAGGCGATGAGGCCGAGCACGAACCCTTCGAAGACGACCAGCGCTCCCGAACTGAACCGCTCCATCAGCAGGTCGAGTTCGGCCCGTGCCTCGTCGATCCGGCCGGTGCGGCCCAGCCACATCGCGATGTACATGCGGGCCAGCGGCCAGACCTCGTGGCCCGCGCCCGGCTGGCTGTCCTCTTCCAGGATCGACCGCAGGAGCACCTCGCCCTCCTCGCCCCGGCCGGACTCCACGAGGGTGCCGGCGTACCTCGCCCGCAACACCAACACCTGCCCCTGGGCGCCGAGTTGCTCGGCGTACACCAACGCGCTGTGGTAGTCCTCGCCCGCGCGCCGGAAGTCGCCCTGCCGCTCGCGTGCCTCTCCGCGCGCCGAGAGCGCTTCGGCCGCACCCCACATGTCGCCGATCCGCGTGAAGATCTTCAGCGACTCGTCGGCATCCTGGGTGGCGTCGCCCGCCCAGTCGCTCCGGTTGGCCAGGATGTTGGCCCGCATCTGGAGCGCCATGGCCAGCTCCCAGACGTAGCCGTAGTCCCGGCAGGCCCGGACGGTCTCGTCGAGGACGGCCTTCAGCCGCTCCGCGTCACCGGCGACCACGATCGCGAAGAACCAGAGCGAACCGGGCAGCCGGCAGGTCTGCGGCAGTCCGGGCCTGTAGGCCTGCGCGACCCGGCTCAGCCGGTCGACGCTCTCCGGTGTGGTCCAGTCGTCGAACTCCTGGTCCGCCGTGGTGAGGTGGATCAGCCGTACGCCGCGCCGTGCCTCTTCGAGGAGCTCGGGCCCCATGGGCGGTGGCGCGTCGGTGCACCGCTCGTGCAGCGGCGGCGCCTGGGCGACCGGGGCCTCGAACGGGTCGGGGCCGAGTGCGGCGGTCACCTCCGACCAGTGCCTGGCATCGGCCCGCAGATCGCGCATCTGCCAGAACCAGGCCAGGGCGTGCACCAGGACCAGCGCCTCGTGTTCCGCCCGGGTGGCAACGGCGCGGCGCAGCGCGGTGCGCAGGTTCTCGTACTCGCGCTCCAGCAGGTCGATCGCCGCCCGCTGCCCGGGACCGCGCAGCCGGGCGTCGGCCAGCCGGGCCAACTCGCGGTAGTGGACGAGGTGCCGGTGCTCGGCCTCGGCGCGGTCACCGGCCTCGTCGAGCCGCTCGGCCGCGTACTCCCCCACGGTCTCCAGGAGGCGGTAGCGCATCTCGCCCTCGGCCGTGGGGGCGGCGACCACCAGGGACTTGTCGACCAGCGAACCCAGCCGGTCGAGCGCCTCGGGGCCGCAGACCTCCTCGGTGGCCGCGAGGCCGCAGCCACCGGCGAAGACGGAGAGCCTGCGCAGGACGGTGCGCTCCCCCTCGTCCAGCAGATCCCAGGACCAGTCGACGACCGCGCGCAGTGTCTGCTGGCGCGGCAGGATGGTCCGGGCGCCGCCGGTGAGCAGCCGGAAGCGGTCGTCGAGGCGGTCGGCGATCTGCCGCGGGGTGAGCATCCGCAGCCGGGCCGCGGCGAGTTCGATGGCGAGCGGCAGTCCGTCGAGGCGGCGGCAGATCTCGGCAGCGGCTGCCGGGTCGTCGTCGACGCGGAAGCCGGGGCGGGCGGCGGCGCCGCGCTCGGCCAACAGCCGCAGGGCGGACGGCTGGGGCAGTGGCTCCAGCGGGCGTACGACTTCGCCGGGCACCCCGAGCGGCTCCCGGCTGGTCGCCAGGATGGTCAACTCGGGGCAGTGTGCGAGGAGTTCGTCGGCGAGCTCGGCAGCGGCCCCGATCACGTGCTCGCAGTTGTCGAGCAGCAGCAGCATCCGGCGGCGGGAGCAGTGCTCGGCCAGCCGGGCGAGCGGGTCGTCGGACTGCCGTTCGACGGCCCGTATCTCCTCGGCGCCCGCACCGCGCAGCACCGTCTGGCGGGCGCCGAGTGCGGTGAGTACGGCCTCCGGGACGGTCTCCGGGTCGTCCACCGGAGCCAGCTCGGCCAGCCACACCCCGTCGGGCCAGGTCCCGGCAGCGGCCTCGGCGGCCTCCTGCGACAGCCGGGTCTTCCCGGCCCCGCCGGGGCCGAGGAGCGTCACCAGCCGGGCCCGCCCGAGGTCGCCTCGGAGGGCGTCGATGTCGCTCTCGCGGCCGACGAAACTGGTGAGCCGGGCACGGAGGTTACCGGGGGGCCGTACGCCGACGGCCGGGGTGGCGGGCGCGTCCCCGCCGGGTCCGGACCGCTGCCGGACGGACTGCTGACCGGCGCTCGGGTGCTGGACGGTCGGCGGCTGAGCGGTCGAGGCTTGAGCGGTCGAGGTCCGGGCAGTCAGGTCCGGGGACGTCCGGTGGGCGGCCGGGTGCGGGGCGGCCGGGTGTGGGGCGGCCGGGTGTGGGGCGGCCGGCTGCGGCGCGAGCAATTCCGCGTGCAGCGACCGCAGTTCGGGCCCCGGATCGGCGCCGAGCCGGTCGGCGAGGTCACGCCGTACCTCCTCGTACGCGGCGAGCGCCTGCGCGGCCCGCCCGGCGTCCCGCAGCGCCCGGATCCGCAGCGCCTGCAAGGGTTCGTCGATCGGATGGCCGCCGCAGAGCGCGGCCAGCTCGGGCAGCGTCTCCTCGGCCCGCCCCAGCGCCAGCGCCGCGGTCAACGCGACCCGGCGGGCGTCCAGGTGCCGGGCCTCCCAGCGGGCCGCCTCGGCCGTGCGGTCCGGGAGGTCGGCGAGGACCGCGCCCCGCCACAGCGCCAGCGCGTCCGCCAGCAGGCCCGCGGCCTTCGCCGGGTCGCCCTCGTCCAGTGCTCTGGCGCCCTCCCCCGCGAGCCGGTCGAAGCGGTACAGGTCGACGTCGTCGGCCTCGGCGCAGAGCCGGTAGCCGCCGTCCACCGAGGCGACGGCGGAGTGCCCGAGGGTGCGCCGCAGCCGGGCGACGAGCGCCTGGAGCGCGCCGCTGGCATCGGCGGGCGGCTCATCGCCCCACACCTCGTCGACGAGGACGCCGGAGGGCACGGTCCGGCCGACGCGCAGCGCCAGTACGGTGAGGAGCGCACGCAGCCGCGCCCCGCCGAGGGTGACGGCCGTGCCGTCGTCGCGGAGCGCCTGGGTGGTGGTGAGGATCCGATAGCGCACGTGCCCATTCTCCGTTACGTCGCCCACGGCAGCCCGCCCGGTCTCTCCGGTCCGGCACTGCTCCCGGCATCCGGCCCGGCCGTATCGCCGGTCCCGCCGTCCTGGTACCGGTTCTGCCACACAGTCATGGGCCTACCCTGCACGGAACTCCCCTCCGTCTGCGAGACGTTTACCGCGTGTCACCTGTACCGTCGGGCACTTCAGCACCGCCCCTCGCACTCGCGGCCCGACGCACCAGGAGCTCCGCCGATGACCACCGCCCACACGCACCACAGCGAACGGCGGATCAGCCCCGTCTTCCTCGGCATCGTCGCCGTCATGGCGGCCACGGGCTGGGCCGTGTGGGCCGACTACGCGAAGGTTCCCGGGTTCGCCGTGTTCCTCTTCGTGACCTCCGCGTGGGTGGTCTCGCTCTGTCTGCACGAGTACGCGCACGCCCGCAGCGCCCTGCACAGCGGCGACATCTCGGTGGGCGCGAAGGGCTATCTCACCCTCAACCCGCTGAAGTACACGCACGCGGTGCTGTCCATCGTGCTGCCGCTGGTCTTCCTGATCCTGGGCGGCATCGGGCTGCCGGGTGGGGCGGTCTTCATCGAGCGGGGCCGGATCAGGGGACGCTGGCGGCACAGTCTGATCTCCGCCGCGGGCCCGCTGACGAACGTCCTGTTCGCGTTCGTCTGCACCGCCCCGTTCTGGCTGCACGCGCTGGACGGCGTCCCGCCGATGTTCCGCTACGCGCTGGGCTTCCTCGGGCTGCTCCAGTTCACCGCCGCGATCCTGAACTTCCTGCCCGTGCCGGGGCTCGACGGGTACGGCGTGATCGAGCCGTGGCTCTCGTACGGGATCCGCCGCCAGGTCGAGCCGTTCGGGCAGATCGGGCTGCTGGCGGTCTTCGCGCTGCTGTGGATCCCGTCGGTGAACCATGTGTTCTTCGACATGATCGACGCGATTCTGCGCGGTGTCGGGGTCAGCAACCAGGACTCTTACTGCGGTCAGCAGTTCTACCGGTTCTGGCTGGGCAAGCCGGACCCGTTCTTCTGCCCGACGGGGTCGTGAAGCCGACGGGGTCGTGAAGCCGAAGGGGTCGTGAAGCCGAAGGGGTCGTGAAGTCGCCGGGGTCGTGGCGCCGCCGCGTCCGGTCGGTTCGTCGGGCCGGCGTCGGGCCGACGTGCCCGGTCAGTCCGTGACGGGTGCGCCCGCGGCCTTGCCGACCCGGTCCTTGCGCAGGTAGTACCAGGCCATGTTCGACGAGAGCCCGGCCAGCAGGACCCAGACGATCCCGATGAAATTGCCCTGGACGAAGGACACCACGGCCGCGATCACGGCGAGGGCACAGACGACGAGGGCGTACACAGCGAGGCGGGGCATGGGGGTCGGCTCCTGTCCGGAAGGTCAGTATCTGCTCCCGCCCAGTGTCCCCCATGCCCCCTTCGCACTCACACGTCGGTCGGCCGCCGGTCACACATCGGTGATGCGCAGCCCCGCGTGTGCCTTGTAGCGGCGGTTGACGGAGATCAGGTTGGCCACCAGCGACTCGACCTGGTGGGCGTTGCGCAGCCGCCCGGCGAAGACCCCGCGCATCCCGGGAATCCGCCCGGCCAGGGCCTGCACGATCTCGACGTCGGCCCGCTCCTCACCCAGCACCATCACATCGGTGTCGATCTCGGCGGTCTCCGGGTCCAGGAGCAGCACGGCGGACAAGTGGTGGAAGGCGGCGGCCACCCGCGAGTCCGGCAGCAGGGCGGCGGCCTGCTCGGCGGCGCTGCCCTCCTCGGGCTTCAGGGCGTACGCACCCTTCTTGTCGAAGCCGAGCGGGTTCACGCAGTCGACGACGAGCTTGCCGCTCAGTTCCTCCCGCAGCGACTCCAGTGTCTTGGCGTGCCCGTCCCACGGCACGGCCACGATCACCACGTCGCTACGGCTCGCGCAGTCGGCGTTGGCGGCGCCCTCGACGCCGAGCCCGAGCTCGTCGGCGGCGGTCTGCGCCCGCTCGGCGGCCCTGGACCCGATGATCACCCGCTGGCCCGCCCTGGCCAGCCGGTAGGCGAGCCCACGGCCCTGGTCGCCGGTCCCGCCGAGGACCCCGACGACCAGGTCTGACACGTCGGGGAGGTCCCAGGGGTCCTTGGCTGCGGGCTTCTGTGCACTGTCGGTAGAAGTCATGGGCTGACCCTAGCTTCAGGCCCGACAGGACCAACAGATCCACCTGCCCCATGGTTGTCCGCTCCGCTCCCGCACGCCACTGGCGCAGGCCCGTCCTTCACAGGTTGCGGTAGATGTCCCGGCGATTTCCGATCTTGATGACGAGAATGATCAGTTGCCCGTCATCGACCGTGTAGGCCACGCGAAAGTCACCCACCCGCAAACGGTAGATGCCGTGCTGGTCGGTGAGCTTCTTGATGTCGGCATCAGCGCGGTAGGGATCGTCACCGAGGCGCGTCAGCGCCGCGAGAATGCGCATGGCGCCGGGCTGGTCGATACCACGCAGATCACGCCTGGCCCGCTCGGTGAAACGGAAGGTGTACTTCACGCGGCACCCTCGGCGCTGCCGAAGATGTCGGCGAGCACCTCGGCCATTCCCACAGTCGGCTCACCGAGGTGCTGCACGGCCTCCCGCGCGAGCAACTGATCCGCGGCGTCTTCAAGGGCGCTGTACGCCTCGAACGGGACGACGGCCGCGACGGGCACCCCGGCCCGGCTGATCACGGTAGGAGTGCCCTCCTGGGCGGCATCAAGGATCCGGGCGAGCTGGGCACGGGCTTCACGAACGGAGACGGATTCATCCATGCGCCAAGTGTACGCGCTCGCGTGTACACACTCCAGAACGTGAGAAGCCCTGTCGAGCGCCGGCATCTGGGAGATCCCACCTCCCGGACGGGTGATTCACCGCCAACTCGCCTTCTCGGCGCAGCGGATGCGGCAGGATCCCGCCCCATGGATGCCGTACGCGTGGCGCTGCTGAGGGAAGTCCTGGCCGGGACGGAGTGGCCGCGGGCCACCCGGAGGTTCGCCGCCGCGCTGCGGTCGTCCGTCGTGCCGCACGGCGGCGGGCTGTTGCTCGTGGGGACCGAGCAGTACGAGCCGTGGCACCTGGCCGCACATCTCGTCGACGAGGCCGCCTGGTCGGGGCTGCCCGAGCTGGCCCCCACGCTCGTACGCCACCGGGTCGAGGCCGGGGAGCCCGCGCACCTCTCCGTCGGGCTGGGGCGGATCGAGGCGGCCGGGCGGGGGGAGACGCTGCTCGTGGTGGCCCCGCGGTCGCCCGGCGAGGCGCTGCTGGAGCGGGTGCACGGTGCGCGGCGGGCCGGGGCGACCGTGCTGTCGCTCGACGGCGGGGACACCGAGGTCCGTGGGCTCGCCCACGAGACGCTCGCGGTGACCGAGGAGGACGAGGTCGATCTGGACACCGTGCAGCACCTGGTCAGCGCGGCGGCCGGGGAGAACAGCCTGCCGGTGCAGCGCGGGACGTCGCGCTTCCGGGACCGGTTGTCGCGGCTGGCCGACCAGTTGACCGCGCCCCCGCCGAGCCGCTGGTAATCGGGTTGCGCCCGGGAACCGCCGGCCCGAGCATGACCTTTCGTGGCTCCACGCATGCGGCTCGGCGCGATACTCCCCGATCTCACCCCCTGGCGCTCCTCCCGGGAGTTCCGGCTGCTCTGGGTACAGGGTCTGATCACCTTCTTCGGCAGTTCCATGGCGATGATCGCGCTGCCGCTCCAGATCAAGGACCTGACCGGTTCCCCGGCCGCGGTGGGGGCGATGGGGGCGGTCGAACTGGTGCCGCTGGTGGTCTTCGGGCTGTACGGCGGGGCGCTCGCCGACGCCGTCGACCGGCGCAGGGTCATCCTCGGCACCGAGGCCGGGCTCGGGCTGCTCGCCGTGCTGCTGCTGGCCAACTCCCTGTTCGGGCGGCCGATGCTGTGGCCGCTGTACGTCGTCGCCGCCGGGGTGTCGGCGCTCGCCGGACTCCAGCGTCCGGCACTGGACTCCCTGATGGCGCGGATCGTCCCGCACGACCAGCTCACCGCCGCCGCCGCGCTGAACGCGCTGCGCTGGCAGACCGGTGCGATCGCGGGACCGGCGCTGGCGGGGGTGGTCGTCGCGTACGCCGGGTACCCCACCGCGTACGGCGTCACCGTGCTCGGTTTCGTCGTCTCGGTCGCGATGTGCACGCGGCTCTCCCCCGCCCCGCCGTCGCGCGACGCCGAAAAGCCCTCGCTGCGCGGCATCGCGGAGGGCGCGCGGTACGCGTGGAGCAGGCCGGTGCTGCTCGGGACGTACGCCGTCGACCTGGCCGCGATGTTCTTCGCCTACCCGAACACGATCTTCCCGTTCCTCGCCGACGACCTGCACGCCGAGTGGGCCCTGGGGCTGATGTACGCGGCGGGGTCGGTGGGGTCCGTCCTGCTGAGCCTGACCAGCGGCTGGACCTCGCGGGTGCGGCGGCACGGGCTCTTCGTGGTGTTCGGGGCTGCCGGATGGGGTGCGGCGATGGTGGCGGCGGGCTGGTTCGCGAACGTCTGGCTGGTGCTGCTCTGCCTCGCCTTCGCGGGCGCGGGCGACATGCTCAGCGGGCTCGGCCGCTCCACGATCTGGAACCAGACCATCCCGGAGGAGCTGCGCGGCAGGCTCGCGGGCATCGAGGTGCTCTCGTACAGCGTCGGACCCCAGCTCGGCCAGGTGAGGGCCGGCGCGCTGGCCGGGTGGACCGGGACCAGGACCGCGGTCTGGAGCGGCGGGCTCGCGTGCGTCGCCTCGGTGGGGCTGCTCGCAGCCGTGCTCCCGAAGCTGGTCACGTACGACGCGACGACGGACGAGGACGCGCAGCTGCGCCGCGCTCACAAGGAGGCGGCGACGGCTGCGGCGGTGGGCTGATCAGGTCTCTTCGTCGGTGGCTTCGCCCTTGTCGTGCCACTTGGGGTCGGTCTCCCACTCCAGGTTGCGCTCGGCCGCCGTCTCCATGGCGTGCGTCGCCTCCTCGCGGGTGGCGTACGGACCGAAGCGGTCCTTCGCCGGGCACTCCGGCCCCTCTTCGACCTTTTTGTGCTGGATGCAGTAGTACCACTCGCCCGGCTTCGCTGCCGCACGCTTCTTGAACAAAGCCATGGTCGGCTCCTCTCTCATACACTCGCTGGCATGTCTGGCCAGTCACTTCTCGTACCAGGGGAGCTCTCTCCCACCCGTTCCGTACCCGGAAACATCCGGCGTCCCGAGTACGTGGGCAAGCCCGCGCCGACGCCGTACACCGGACCGGAAGTCCAGAACGCCGACACCGTGGAGCGGATGCGCGTCGCGGGCCGTATCGCCGCCCGGGCGATGGCGGAGGCCGCCAAGCACATCGTGCCCGGTGTGACGACGGACGAACTCGACCGGGTCGCCCATGAGTTCATGTGCGACCACGGGGCCTATCCGTCGACGCTCGGCTACCGCGGGTTCAAGAAGTCGCTCTGCACCTCGGTCAACGAAGTCATCTGTCACGGGATTCCGGATTCCACCGTGCTGCGGGACGGCGACATCGTGAATCTGGACGTCACCGCGTACATCAACGGCGTGCACGGCGACAACAACGCCACCTACCTCTGCGGGGACGTCGACGAGGAGTCGCGGCTGCTGGTCGAGCGGACCCGGGAGTCCCTCGACCGCGCCGTCAAGGCGGTGAAGCCCGGCCGCCAGATCAACATCATCGGGCGGGTCATCGAGTCGTACGCGAAGCGCTTCGGCTACGGGGTCGTACGGGACTTCACCGGTCACGGCATCAGCACCTCCTTCCACTCCGGGCTGATCGTCCCGCACTACGACAGCCCGTACGCGAAGGAACTGATCAAGCCGGGAATGACCTTCACGATCGAGCCGATGCTCACGCTCGGGTCCCACGACTACGACATGTGGGACGACGGCTGGACGGTGGTCACCAAGGACCGGAAGCGGACCGCGCAGTTCGAGCACACGCTGGTGGTGACGGACACGGGGGCGGAGATCCTGACGCTCCCCTGACCGGACACCGGGGCCGCGCGCCGAGAGGTTACGTACGGGCGGGTACTGGGTAGCGTTTTACCGACAGGTCGTCGGGAACGTATTGACTTAGGTAAGCCTAAGTCGGAGGATCTACTCAGGTTCCCCGCCCGCTCCGGCTCTCTGGAGGTCCGTCATGGACGCCTTCTCGACGCTCATCCGCACCGCCTCGCACGAGCAGCACGCCGAGGCCCAGTCCCCGACGTTCATGAGGGACCTGTTGAACGGCCGGCTCGGGGTGGAGGCGTACGCGCGCTACACCGAGCAGCTGTGGTTCGTGTACCGGGCCCTGGAGGAGGGCGCGGAGAAGCTCGCGTCGGACCAGGTCGCCGGGCCGTTCATCCAGCCGGAGCTGATGCGTACGGCCGAGCTGGAGCGGGATCTGGCGCATCTGCGCGGCGACGGCTGGCGTGCGGGTGCGACGCCGCTGCCCGCCACCGCGGCGTACGCGGAGCGGGTGGCGCACTGCGCGAACGCCTGGCCCGCCGGGTACGTGGCGCACCACTACACCCGCTACCTCGGCGACCTCTCCGGCGGCCAGATCATCCGCGACACGGCGGAGAAGACCTGGGGCTTCGCGCGCAAGGGCGACGGTGTGCGGTTCTACGTCTTCGAGGAGATCCCCAACCCCGCCGCCTTCAAGCGGGGTTACCGGGACCTGCTGGACGCGGTGGACGCGGACGATCTGGAGAAGCGCCGGATCGTGGACGAGTGCAAGCGGGCCTTCGCGCTGAACATCCAGGTCTTCCGGGAGCTGGGGCAGGAGTTCCCGATCAGCGCGTAGGGCCTGTCCGGTCGGTCTTGTCGGGTCGGCCCGGGGCGTCAGCGGTCGGCATTCCGCTCCTTGACCAGCCGCCGGATCCGTTCGACCACCTCGGCGTCGGAGGGGGCTCGGCGCCCGGCCCCGACCTCGGCGGGGGCCCGGCCCGCACCGGCCGCTCCGGGCCGGTCCTCGGTGAGGTCCGCGATCTGCGACACCGTACGGAAGTCGTACGCACGCTCCTCGTCGGCACCCGGCACGTTCTCGTACGACTCGGGGGTGCTGAAGCCGATGGTCACGTCGATGGCCTTGGCGATCAGCCAGGTCGCGAGGAAGGAGAAGGTGGCGCAGGCCAGGATCGCGACGACCTGTTTGCCCAGCTGGTCCCACCCGCCGCCGTAGAACAGGCCCTTCCGGCCGCTGACCTGGGCGGTGGCGAAGAGGCCGACCATGAAGGTACCGGTGATGCCGCCCCAGCCGTGCACCCCGACCACGTCCAGGGTGTCGTCCACCCCGAAGCGGTACTTCAGGGTGATCGCGAAGGCACACACCACGCCGGCCACCAGCCCGGTCACCAGCGCGCCGACCGGTGAGATCTCACCGCAGGCCGGGGTGATGGCGACCATCCCGGCGACGGCGCCGGAACAGACACCGGTCATGGTCACCTGGCCGGCGCGCCACTTCTCCACCATCGGCCAGGTGATCAGCGCGCCCGCCGCGCCGAGCTGGGTGTTGATCAGGGCGGTCGCCGCCGCGCCCTGATCGGTGAGCGCCGAACCGGAGTTGAAGCCGAACCAGCCGAACCAGAGCAGTGCCAGGCCGAGCGCCACCAGCGGGACGTTGTTCGGCCTGAGCTCCAGCCTGCGGAAGTCCTTGCGGCCCCGGACCACCGTGGCCACCGCGAGACCGGCGAAGCCCGAGTTGATCTCGACGGGCAGCCCGCCCGCGAAGTCCAGTGCACCCAGGTGGTGCACCACCCAGCCCCGCGGGTCGAAGACCCAGTGCGCCAGTGGGGCGTAGACCACCAGCGTCCAGACGGCCGCGAACACCAGCCAGGCGGACATCCGGGCCCGGCCCGCGATCGAGCCGCTGATCAGGGCCACCGTGATGATGGCGAAGGCCATCTGGAAGGTGGCGAACACATAGGTGGGGATGTGACCGTGCAGGGTCTTGGGGCCGATGCCGTGCAGGAAGCCCTGCTGGGCGTCGCCGATCAGGCCGACGCCCCCGACGTCACCGGAGAAGGCCAGGCTGTAGCCCAGCGCGAACCAGACCACGCTGACCACACACAGGCAGGCGAAGCTCATCTTGAGCATCACCAGGACATGTTTGGTGCGGACCATCCCCCCGTAGAAGAAGGCGAGTCCCGGGGTCATCAGCAGCACCATCGCCGTGCTGGCGAGCAGCCAGGCGGTGTCGCCGGAATCGTAGCTGGGTGGCATGGTTCCTCACTCTGTCCGGTGTCCGCGCCCTGGTCCGGCGCGGTGCGGGTCAGGAATGGCGCAGGTCGGGTGCGGGTGATCCGGTGAGCAGCCGGCGGGCGGCGTCCCAGGCCGCGTGCCGGGCGGCGGCCACGGCGGGCGCGTCGTCGCCCAGGATCCGGACCCAGGCTCCGCAGTCGTGCGGCAGCACGCTCACGCCGTGCAGCACGCCCCGGCCGTCGAGCGCGGTGTGCAGGGCATCGGCCACCACGGTCGCGGCGCACCGGCCGCTCACCACGAACAGCGAGCCCACACAGGCGTGTCCGGACAGCACGCCGGGACCGTTCACACCGTGCAGGTCGGGGCAGAACCGCATGGTGTCCAGGGCGAGGAGCCGCCCGTCGGGCCGCCGCACCTCCAGGTCGAGGCCGAGGACGTCGTAGACGTGGTGTTCACCGAGCGCGGGCCGTCCCGGGGTCACCGTCTCGCCGATCACCACGGTGGCGGTGGGGTCGGCGGTGATGACGGTGCGCTGGTAGAGCCGGGCGCCGCGGAACGGGATCAGCGGGTCCGGCAGGTACTCCAGGTACGCGTCGGGGCCCGCCCGGAGGTTGACCAGCCGGGTCGCGTAGTCGTGCTCCATCCGGTGGACCTCGGTCGCCGCCTGCGTGGTGAGGTGCGCCTCGGTCTCAGCGCCGCAGCAGACGTCGATGCGGTACCGGTCGGCCTGCACCATGCCGCCGCCGACGGACGTCATGGAGGTGAACGCCATCTTCGGCCGCAGCGGATCCACGTACAGCGGGTGCATGATCTGGAGCGGCGACTCCTCGTACCGGTGGACCAGTTCGGTCCGGCCCTGGAGCCGTTCGAAGCCCAGTTCCAGCAGGCCGATCCTTCCGGCCGAGCCTGCGGGGAGGGTGTCGGGAACGGATGCGTACCGGGCCACCTCCGCCGGGATCCGGCGCGGGGTGTGGTGCGCGGCGGAGAGGCGCGGCACCTGCCGGCCCGTCGCGGACCCCGGGCGGGTCCCGCCGGAGGTCTCGGGTTCCTGCGTGACCAGGGCCATCTCAGACCAGCACCTTGCGCCGTGACTCGATGAAGTCCAGTACGTCCGCCACGCCCTGCCCGGTCAGGCAGTCGGTGAGGATCACCGGCAGGCCGTCCCGGACCCGGATCGCGTCGCCCTCCATGACGGCGAGGTCGGTCCGCACGTACTGCGCGATGTCGATCTTGTTGATCACCAGCAGGTCGGAGGTGGTGATGCCGGGGCCGCGCTTGCGGGGCATCTTCTCGCCCTCGGCCGTGTCCAGTACGAACATGAACATGTCCACCAGCGCCGGACTGAACGTCAGCGTCAGATTGTCGCCGCCGCTCTCGAAGAGCAGCGTGTCCACGTCCGGGAAGCGTTCGAGCAGTTCGGCTCCCGCGGCCAGATTCATCGTCGGGTCGTCGCGCACCGCCGTGTGCGGGCAGGCACCCGTCTCGACGCCGACCACCCGCTCGGGGTCGAGCACCCCCTCCAGCGTGCGGCGGACATGGATCGCGTCCTCCTGCGTGTAGATGTCGTTGGTGACCACCGCCGGAGTGCGACCGCGCTCGACGAGCAGCGGCACGAGGGCCTCGATCAGCGCGGTCTTCCCCGAGCCGACCGGTCCCGCGATGCCCACCCTCAGCACCTTGTCGTCCATGGCGTTTCCTCTCCTCGGTCTGTGGATGCGCTGCTCTGCGGGTACGGGTTCTGCGGGTACGGGTTCCGTGGTTACGCTCTGTGGTTACGGGCTGTGTCGTTACGGGCTGTGTGCGCGGGTCCGCGCACACAGCGGTCAGTTGGCGAACAGGCGTGCGTCGGAACGCTCATGGCGCCCCGACAGCGCGTCGGTGGTGGGAATGCAGCCACCCAGGTCGGCGAGTTCACGGCGGACGGCCGCCGCCGTCACCTCCTCGACCACCGGGGCGGCCTCCCGCAGCAGTACCTGCGCCTTGCGGTGATCGGTGAGCCGCAGCCGCAGCGCCGCCCCGGCGAAGGCGGCACAGAAGGCGAACAGGTCCGTGGCCACCGCCTGTTGGCGGGGTACGCCCATACCGGCCTGGATCACCGCGGCGACCACGGCCTGGTTGCCGGGCGCCTCGCGGCGGGCCACCACGGCCGCGTACTCCTCGACGGCCTCGCTGGGAAACACCTGCCGGGCCAGGTCGAGCATCTGACGGCCGGTCCGGGTGGCCGCCACCCGGATCTCCCGGCTGAGCTTCGTGGCGTACAGCCGCTCGTCGACCTCGGCCACCTGCCCCCAGGACCGGTGCACCGCCGCGGTGTGCGCCAGGGCGAGCGCCGTGGCGTCGGACGGGCCGATGCCGTGGTGCAGCAGGTCGGACAACAGCGGGGCCAGACCCTCGGGGTCGACCATGCCCGCCTGGGCGAACCCCTCCAGCCCGTGCGAGAGCGTGTAGAAGCCGCTGGGGAACGCCGAGTCGGTGAGCTGGAGACTGACCAGGAGCGAACTCAGCAGGGTGTTCGGCGGCGCGCTGTCGAGTATCACCGGGGCCGTCATCGGACGAGGAAGAACAGCTGGTCGAGGGGCAGTCCGGCGTTGATCTCGACGGGATCGTCGCCGTACAGATATGTCGGCTGGCCTGCCATGGGTGCCTCGTTTCAGCAGCGGTGCGTCAGGGGGCTGGGGCGATCAGGGGTGAAGGACGGCGGTGTGCAAGGGCCGGTCCGTGACGTGCGGGTGTGGATGTGCGTGCTCGTGGTCGAGGGCATGGTTGTGGTCGTCGTGATCGTCGTCGTGGCTGTGTGTGTGGCCGTGGTGCTGGGCCGACCCGGCGGCGATCCCGTCGTCGTGGGCCGCGAGCTTCCGCAGCGCCGCGCCGGTCCTGGTGGCGAGTACGGCCTCGACCGCAGCCCTCCCGAGCAGTGGGCCACCGCACAACACCTCGGTCTGGTGCGGGAGTTCCGGCAGGTGCGACAGGTCGGGCGGTCCCGGTGGCCCCGGCTCCACGAAGGATGCGGGAAGCACCCGGACCCGGGCGGCGCCGAGCCTGCGGCAGCGGTCGATGCCCTCGGCGGGTGAGGGGTCGCCGCCCGCCAGGGCGACCTCGACCAGCCCGTGCCGCCCGTACTGGCGTACCAGCCGGGCGACCCGGAACAGTTCGGCGTCCGCGTCCGGGTCCGCCGCGGGCGCCACGATCAGCAGGGCCGGTTCGGCCTCGGCCGGCGGGCTGTGTCCGGCCGCCGCGCGGAGCCAGCCGATCAGGTGTTCCGTCGAGCCGAAGGGCTCGGTGAGCGCGATCCGGCCCGGGTGTTCGGCGGCGGGCCGGCGCAGCGTGCGCGCGGTGTCCGCGACGAGTTCGGGGTCGCGGCCGAGGGTCATCGGGACCACGCAGACCGGCCCGGGACCGGCCCGCAGCGCGCGGCCCACTGCGGCCTGGAGTTCCCGCCCCGGTGCGACGGGAACGACGCCGCTGCCGGCCAGTACGCCGTCGAGGGCGCGGCCGAAGGCGGCCTCGTGGCCGCAGACCGCGATGACGGTGGGGAGCGCGGTCACGGTCAGCCGCCGATCGGGGCGTGGCAGGAGACCAGGTCCGCGACGACGTGGACGAGCGGTTTGTCGATCTCACGGGGGGTCAGGTTCATGCGGGTTGTCCTCCTTGGGCAGGGCGCCCGGCTCGGGTGTCAGGCACGCCGCAACCGGGTCAGGCCGGGTACGGCGAGCAGCAGGAGCCAGGTGGTGAGGATGAACGGCCAGGTGAAGGTGTGGCCGCCGAACGGTTTGAAGAACGAGGTGAGGGAGGCCGTGAGGGCGCAGCTCAGCACGGCCCCGAACAGGGCGTAGCCGGTCTCCCAGGTGCCGTGTGCGAGGAAGGTGACCCCCAGCGCGATGGCGACGAGCACCGCGTTGTAGCCGTAGATGCCGTTGGCGATCACCGCTGCGGGGGCGCCGAACGCCCAGGCGACGACGATCCCGAGCACACTGCCCGCCACCGCGAACAGCCCCACGCGCACGCCCGCGAGGAAGAGTCCGGCGAGGATCAGCAGCCCGGAGTACCAGGTGTTGAGCAGGAAGATCTCGGCGACGTTGTTGAAGAAGGCGTGCCAGAGATCGTTCCAGGACAGCGCCCGGTCGCCGGTGGTGACGGTGGGCAGGGCCGCGGGGCTGCCCGTGTGCCAGAGCCGCGCGAAGGACGGCGCCCCGACGACCATGACGCCCGAGACGACGCAGAACGGAGCGGTCAGGCCGGTGAGCCCCCAGGTGGAGAACACGGTGGCCAGCGCGGCGGAGACCAGGGTGGCGGCTGCGGCGCCGAAGAGGGCCAGCAGCCAGGTCGAGAGGTGCATGCCGAGGAAGACCAGTACGGCGACTCCGGTGAGGCACCCGTTGAATCCGTGCAGCCCCTGGTGGATCGCGGTGCGGTCGGCGCCGAGCAGATAGGCGGTGACCGTGGCGACCACGGTACCGAACAGTCCGAAGACCCCGGCCTGCCAGCTGTACGCGAAGAGCCCGGCCAGGATGAGCGCCCCGGTCAGCAGGTTGGTCTGCAGGACCACTTGGGCGAACCCGCGCAGCCCGGTCTCGGCCAGAGCCTGCGGAAGCTCGTCACTCGGATGGCGACCGTGTATTTCGGTGGTAGGCACGGGAGTTGCCCCTGAACGGAGTCGGCTGCGGCAGCTGCCGCCCTTCCGACGCTACGAGAGCTCCGGGGATCCGCCACCGCAGGCGGCCCGATGGGGTGAGCACCCCCGGGCGGCCCGGGGCAGGTCAGCCGAACAGCGCCGTGGCGACGGCGGAGCCGAGAGCGGCTGCGCCGAGACCGGCCAGTACGGTGACGACGAGGTTCGTCACGGCCAGTGTCCGGGGGCGGCTCGCGGCCAGGGCGAGTGTCTCGTAGGAGAAGGTCGAGTAGGTACTCAGAGCGCCGCACAGGCCCGTCCCGAGCAGCAGTTGGGTGTCGTGCGAGGCGTGGCCGGACAGTACGGCTCCGGTGACGACGCCCAGGACGAGCGCGGCGGCCATGTTCGCGGTGAAGGTGCCCCAGGGAAACACCCCGTGGTAGCGGGTGTGGACCCAGCGGTCGGTGAGGTAGCGCAGCATCGCGCCGACGCAGGCGCCGACGGCCACCAGCAGCCAGGTCACCGTTCTTCGCCGTCCGTGAGGTGGAAGACCACCTCCACCTCGTCGAGCACCGCCAGGCCCTTCGCGATCACGTCGTCGAGGCGGGGCAGAAAGGCGCGGATGCGGTCGGGTTCGTCGACGAGGATCACGGTCAGCGGCAGATCACCGCTCATCGAGAACAGCCGGGAGGTGTGGCGTACGCCGCTGGGCCCGAAGCCCTCCATGCCACGCAGTACGCTGCCGCCGGCCAGTCCCGCGGCCTGCGCCAGCCGCAGGATCTCCGCGTGCAGCGGACGGCTGTGCCAGGTGGCGCTCTCCGCGACGAAGACGGTCAGCCGCAGGGCGCTCTTGGTCCGGATCATGGGTGCCTCCTGGTCATCGGTGCCGGCCTGGTCATCGGTGCCGTCCGGTCAGGGCTCGACGGGTGAGTCCGGTGGCCACCTGGACCGCCGCCATCGCGGCCACCGGGGTCACCAGGCCATAGACCAGGCCGGTCACGACGTGGCCGTCGGTGAGCAGCAGGTGGATGCCCACCTCGTAGGTGGAGAAGGTGGTGAATCCGCCGAGGATGCCGGTGCCGATGAAGGGACCGGCCAGCCGGTGCACCCGGCGCAACTCGCTGACGACCACCTTCAGTACGCCCATCAGCGCGCAGCCGACCACGTTGATGACGAGCGTGGTGGTGGGGAAGGTACCGGCGGTGTGCGGCCAGACCAGATTCGCGCCGTGCCGGAGGAAGGCACCCAGCACACCGCCGAGACCGACGGACAGGAGGACGTCCCGGGGGCCGAGGGCGTGCCTGAGGTCCGCCGGGGCCGTGCTCCGGGTGCGGCCGGCCGCCCCGGGGGTGGACGCTGCCGCACCGGTGGGAGGAGCCATCGTGTTCCGATCGTGGTCAGGGGGCCGTGGCCGCCCGCACGTGCCGCGGCCGTGGGCCGCGGGTCTCCTCTCGGAACCTAGACGCTGGTACGGAGGCCGGCCACCGGTGCGGGTGCGGCCCGCCCGCACCGTGCCCGCCCGCACCGCGCCGGAGGGCCGGTCGTGTCAGACGTTCGTGCGGCGCCTGCGGGCCACGGTCACCAGGGCCGCGCCGATCGCGGCGACCGCACCCGACGCACCGAGGAGGGCGCCGGCCGGGACGTCCGAGCCGGTGGAGGCGAGTGCGCCGGTGTCCGTTCCGCCGACGGAACCGCCCGCCGGGCCACCCACCGAGCCGCCGCCCGTGGTGGACCCGGAGCCCGAGCCGCCGGTGGTGCCTCCCGTGGTGCCGGTACCTCCCGTGGTGGAGCCGCCGGGGAGCCGCGCGTCGTCGCTCAGGGCGAGCGCCACCGTCACCGGGTCGATGGCGTCACCCGCCTTGTAGAGGGAGCCCGTGGTGTCGTTGGCGAACTGGGCCGCGCCGTCCGCCGTGAAGACTGCCGGGACGCTCTTCAGCTGGACCACGTCGTTCTTGGCCGTGTAGTCGGCCCCGGACAGGTCGAGCGAGGCGAAGTCGACGTCCTCGTCGGTGCCCTTGGGCGTGGTGACGTCCGCGCGCAGGGTGCCCTTGGCGCCCTTGGCGACGAGGTGGATGTCCGAGAGTGCGATGTCGAGTCCGTGCGCGGCGTAGTGGAACCGCACGCTGCCGTCGAAGGCGGCTTTCAGCGTCTGCTGCCCGCTGTTCAGGTCGGCCTGCGCGAGCGGGAAGTCGAATCCGTCCGCGTTCTTCTTCGCACCGGCGGCCGTGCTGATCTCGCCGCCGCTGAGGATGTACGTACGGAAGGACGCCTTGACGCCCCAGGAGAGCGTGCCGTCGGAGACCTGGCCGGTCGTCCCGGCCGGCTTGGTGGAGCTCTCGGCGGGAGTGGGCTGCCCGGTCGGCGGGTCGGTGGGCCTGCCGGTCGGGCCGTCCGTCGGGCCGGTGGACGGGGCGGTGCTGGGGTCGGTGCTCGGCTGGGCGGTGGGCTCCGTGGGCGCCCCGAACTCCAGGCGCACCGTGACGGGATCGCCCTCCGCCCCGGCGTACGACGCCGAGCCCAGCACGTCCCCCGCCTCCTCGGTGAGGGTCGCGGGCAGGTCCTCCATCGAGGCGCCGGTCGCCTTCACGTCGGCGAGCGGCACGTCCTGCTCGGTCGCGCCGTCCTTGGTGACGTCGGCGGTGATCCGCTGGGCGCCGCTGTCGAACCGCAGGTCGGACAGGGTCACTTCGAAGCCGTGGCCCTTGGGCGGCGCGGGCGAGAAGAAGGTGACGCTGCCGTCGAACGCGGCCTTGACCGTGTGTGCCCCGGGGTCGTACGCACCCTGCGCGCCGCCGAACTCGAAGCTTCCGTCGTCGTTGCGTACGGCGCCGTCCGCGGTTCTGATCTCCCCTGCGGCCCAACTGGTGACGTAATTGCGGTAGGAAGCCTTGATGCCCCAGTCCAGCGTGCCCCCGGTGATCTTCAGCGGCTCCTTGGGCGGGCCGTCCGCGGCGAGCGCGGGCAGGGCGAAGGCGGTCGCGCCCAGTGCGGTCACGGTGGCGACGGCGGCTGCGACGGATATCTGACGGCGACGGGTAACGGCCATGATCGGGTGTCTCCTTGACAAGGGGGTGAGGTACAGGTGGGTGGGTGGGTGGGTGGGGACGATCAGTGCTGCCGGGCGGCGCGACGCCGGAGGGCCACGAAGATGCCGAGTGCGGCCACGCCGAGGACGCCCGCGCCGATGCCGACGTAGGTCCCGGTGCGGCTGTCCGTGGAGGCCGCGGTGGGCGCGGGGGCCGCCGCCCCGGTCCGCGGTGCGGGCGTGGGGGCGGCGCCCGGTTCGCTGCCCAGGTCCGGGAGGGCGGGCAGCTCGGCCTTCTTGTCGATGGCCACGGCCAGCGAGACCGGGTCCATGTCGGTGCCCGCCCGGTACATCGAGCCGAAGAGTTCCGCGCCGCCCCCGGTGAGTTTCGCGGGCGCCTCGTCGAGGGCGATCAGGCCGTCCTTCACGGTGAGTTGCTTCGCTTCGAAGGTGACCACGGGCCTATCCGCGGAGAGGAGCGTGCCCTTGCCGTCCTCGATCCTGACGGCCAACGCGGTGAGTTCCACGTCCAGTCGGTCCCCGGTGAAGCGGACCGTGCCGGCGAAGTGCGCGTCGAGCGTCTTCTTCTTCTCGTCGTAGGTGCCCTTGCCCTGGGGGAAGCGGAAGAGCGCGCCGCCGTCCTGGGCCCCTCCGGACAGGGTCCACCTGCCCTTGGCGATGTCCCCGGTGACGTACTCACGGAAGGTGCGGCGTACGCCCCAGTCCACGGCGGCATCCCGGATGGGACCCGCCACGCTGTCCCTCTCCGCGTCGGTCTTCTTCCCGCCCGGCTTCTCCGCTGCCGGTTTCTCCGTGGCCTTCTCCTGCTGCTGCGCGGGCCGGATCATATCGGCCGAGAGGCTGACCGGGTCGAGCGCCGTACCGGCCGTGTAGTACCCGGCGAAGGCCGTGGCGCCCTGTGACGTGAGCGTCGCGGGGACGGAGTCGAGGGCGACGGGGCTGCCGCCGCCCCTCATGTCGATGCCGGAGAGGCCGAGTGCGGCGAGCGGGACCTGGGTCGATGTGGTGACCCGTCCGGTGCTCCTGGACTTGCTGACCATGTCGGCGAAGAGCGTGCCCCGGCCTCCGGAGATCCGGACGGTGGGCCTGCTGATGGTGAGGTCGAGTTCATGGCTGCCGTCCGCCTTCCGGTGACCGGTGAAACGGACACCGCCGGAGAACCCGGCGCTGAAGCTGCCGCTGTCCGGGTCGTACGAACCGGTCGCCGAATGGAAGCGGAACTGGCTGCCTCCGACCGTGGCGGCCCCGCCCAGCAGCCCCCAACTCCCCTTGGCCACCGGGCCGGTGACGTAGCTCTGGAAGGACGACTTGATCCCCCAGTCGAGCCGGCCGCCCTGCACCGTGCGGCTCGCCGCCTGAGCGGTGTACGCCGGGAGCAGTGCTCCCAGCAGGCCCGCGAGCAGTACGACGACGAGCGCGCGGACGGGTCTGAACGACAGCATGGAATCCCCCCGGAGGGCTGGTGACTAAGGTAAGGCTAACCTAAGCTATCCCTGATCCGGTCCGGAACCCCTCCGCCCCGGCACGCTCAACCGAACGACAAGGACGGTGCCTTCGGTGCGCACACCCCGGCTGGCCGGTGCCCTTCTCTCCGCGCTCGCCCTCGCGCTGGCAGCGACCGGCTGCGGCACGGACCCCGCGTCCGGCGGGAGGACCGCGGGAAGCGGAGCCGCCGGGCCCGCGACCGGCGCCCCGGCCGACCGGGTCGAACCACTGGCCGCCACGCCACGACCCCGGCTGCCCGTGTCCGTGGGCTCCGCCGACGGCAAGCGGGTGACGGTCACTTCGGCCGACCGCGTCGTTCCGCTGACCGGCGGTCTCAGCGAGATCGTCTTCACGCTCGGCCTCGGCAAGCACGTCGTCGCCCGCGACATCACCACCACCTTCGAGCAGGCGGCGAAGCTGCCCGTGGTCACCCGCGCGCACGACGTCTCGGCAGAGAGCGTGCTCTCACTGAAGCCGACCCTGGTCCTGGCGGACACCACGACCGGACCCGCCGAGGCCATCGGCCAGCTACGGGACGCGGGCATCCCGCTCGTCGTCATCGACCCGGCGAAGGGCCTGGACGACGTCGACCGCCGTATCGACGCGGTGGCCTCGGCGCTCGGCGTACCGGACGCGGGGACCGCGCTGAAGCAGCGCACCGACGACCGGCTCGCCGCCGTACGGAAGTCCGTCCCCGCGCCGGAGGACGGGCGGAAGGACGGGCAGAGGCCTCGGGTCGCCTTCCTCTATCTACGCGGAACGGCCTCCGTCTACCTGCTCGGCGGCCGTGATTCCGGGGCGAGTTCGCTCCTGGAGGCAGCCGGCGCGATCGACGCGGGCAAGGCTTCGGGGCTGACGAAGGACTTCACCGCGATCACCAGCGAGGCGCTGGCCAAAGCCGCGCCGGACGTGATCCTGGTGATGACCAAGGGGCTCGAATCGGTCGGCGGGACCGACGGCCTGGTGAAGATCCCCGGCGTCGCCGAGACCCCGGCCGGAATGGACCGCCGGGTCGTCTCGATCGACGACGGGGTGCTGCTGAACTACGGCCCGCGCACCGATCAGGTACTGGCGTCCCTGGTCCGGCAGTTGTACGCGGACGGGAAGTGAATCCGATGCCCCAGTCACCTCCGGACACCTCAGCAACTCCCGTACGCACCGGAGGCGTTGCGGACCCGGCCGCACCGCCGCCCGCCGGAGCGCCACCTTCCGGAGAACCGCCTTCCGGAGATTCACCTTCCGGAGAGTCGCCTTCCGGAGAGTCGCCTTCCGGAGAGTCGGCGGTACGACGCCGTCCGTCCTCCGCGGTCCTCCTCACCGCCGCCCTGCTCGCCGTGCTCCTGCTGCTGTGCCTGGTGTCGGCCGGTGTCGGCGCGTACCACATCCCGCTCGGGGACGTCCTCGCCTCGGCGCGGCACCGGGCCGGGATCGGCGGCGCCCCGCTGGACCGGGTCGGGGAGAGCGTCCTGTGGAACGTACGGCTGCCCCGGGTGGTCCTCGCGCTGCTCGTCGGCGGGTCGCTCGGCTGCGCGGGGGCGCTGATGCAGGGCGTGTTCGGCAATCCGCTCGCCGAACCGGGTGTCATCGGCATCTCGTCGGGCGCGGCCGTCGGCGCGGTCGGGTCCCTCGCGCTCGGGCTGAGCTTCTTCGGCAACTGGACGGTGACGGTCTGCGCGTTCGCCGCCGGGCTGGTGACCGTACTGCTCGTGTACGCGCTCTCCCGTTCGGGCGGGCGGACCGAGGTCGTCACGCTGATCCTCACCGGGATCGCGGTGAACGCCTTCGCCGGGGCCCTGATCGGGCTCTTCCTCTTCTTCGCGGACAACGCCCAGGTCACCCAGATCACCTTCTGGCAGCTGGGTTCGCTCTCCCAGGCGACCTGGCCGAAGGTGCTGGCCGTCCTGCCGTGCGCGCTGCTCGGCCTCACGGTCGCGCCGTTCTACGCCCGGAAGCTGGACCTGCTGGCCCTGGGTGAACGGCCCGCCCGCCACCTCGGGGTGGACGTCGAGCGGCTGCGGATCGTACTGGTGCTGATCGTGGCGCTGCTCACGGCAGCCGCGGTGGCGGTGGCGGGGATCATCACGTTCGTCGGCCTGCTGGTCCCGCACCTGCTGCGGATGGCGAACGGTCCCGGGCACAGATTCCTGGTTCCGGGCAGTGCGGTGGGCGGGGCGGTGATCCTGGTGGCGGGTGATCTCGCGGCCCGTACGGTGGCCGCGCCCGCGGAGTTGCCGCTCGGTGTGCTGACCGCGCTGTTCGGAAGCCCGTTCTTCTTCTGGCTGCTGCGGAGGACGCGGCGGCGGCAGGGCGGGTGGGCGTGACGGGGGGGCGGATGGGCTTGACGGGGTGCGGGGGTGCGGGGGTGCGGGGGTGCGGGGGTGCGGGGGTGCGGGGGTGCGCCTGCGGCGGGCTGTTCCCCGCCCCGCCCCTTCCCGAACCCGGGGCTCCGCCCGGGACCCCGCTCCTCGATCGCCGGAGGGGCTTGAAACAAGAAAGCAGGCGTCACCGGACGGCTGGAAAACCTGCGTCACCAGGCGGGCCTGAAGTCCCGAAGCCCGCCAGGGACTTGGTCTTCGAGCCCCGATACAACAGACAGGCGAGGCAACCGAAATGCTCACCCACCTCTTCCGCCCCCGCCCCCGCGGACTCCCCGGGCCCGTCCCGCCCGGAACCCCCTTCGCCGAGGCCGACCGGCTCCATCTGGAGCTCGGCGGGCGGCGGGTCCTCACCGGTATCGACCTCACCGTCCGATCCGGCGAACTCCTTGCCCTCGTCGGGCCCAACGGGGCGGGAAAATCCACCCTGCTGGCCGCCCTCGCAGCTGATCTCCCGGCTACCCGAGGGGAGGTACGGATCGACGGGCGACCGGTCGGCAGTTGGCCCGCCGCCGAACTCGCCCTGCGGCGCGCCGTACTGCCCCAGTCCGCGGCCCTCTCCTTCCCGTTCCCGGTCGAGGAGGTCGTACGGATGGGCCGCGCCCCCTGGGCGGGAACGGACCGCGAGGACGACGACGAGCGGATCGTCGCCGAGGCCATGGCCGCCACCGAAGTGGCCGGATTCGCCACGCGGCCCTTCCCCGCGCTCTCCGGCGGCGAACGCGCCCGGGTCGCCCTCGCCAGAGTGCTCGCACAGCAGGCCCCGCTCCTGCTGCTCGACGAACCGACCGCCGCACTCGACCTGCGGCACCAGGAACTCGTCCTGCGGGTCTGCCGCGAACGGGCCGCCGCCGGGTGCGCGGTCGTCGTCGTACTGCACGATCTCGGGCTGGCAGCTGCGTACGCGGACCGGGGCGCCGTCCTGCACGACGGGCGGATCGCCGTCGAGGGGCCGCCCGCGGAGGTGTTCACCGGGGAGTTGCTGAGCCGGGTGTACCGGCAGCCCGTCGAGGTGCTGGCACATCCCCGGACCGGGGCGCCACTGGTGATTCCGGAACGGCCGCCGCTGACCACGGCTTGAGCGGGAGCCGAGGCGGGTGTGATGCGATCGAGGCCGAGTCCAGGACCGGGTCCACGGCCAGATCCGGACCGGTCCGTGGCCGGGCCCGTGGCAGGGTCACCGGAATGAGACCTGAATCACGACACAACTGGGTATCAGTGAGGTAAGCCTCGGTTAAGTTAGGGCTGCCTCACTCGACCATTCACCCAGCGTGGAGCCCGAATGCGACCCGTCCGTCTTTCCGTCGTCACCGCCATCACGGCCGTGGCCGCCCTGACCGCCGTCACGGGCTGCGCCGAGAAGAGCGACGCCAAGGCCGGTGCCGGCGGCGCCGTCGAGGTCACGGCCGACGACTCCTCGTGCAAGGTGTCCAAGACCGAGTTCCCGGCCGGACACGTGCAGTTCGACGTGGAGAACAAGGGCTCCAAGGTCACCGAGGTGTACCTCCTCTTCCCCGACGACCGCATCGTCGCCGAGCGCGAGAACATCGGCCCCGGTCTGAAGCAGACGCTGACGGCCGAGGTGAAGGCCGGTTCGTACGAGCTGGCCTGCAAGCCCGGCATGAAGGGCCACGGCATCCGTCAGAAGGTCACCGTGACCGGCGGCACGGCCGTCAAGCGCGACCCGAAGCTGGACGCCGCCGTCGCCGCGTACCGCACGTACGCGCAGGAGCAGGCCGACGAGACGCTGCCGAAGGCCAAGGCGTTCACCGACGCCATCCGCAAGGGCGACCTGGAGGCGGCCAAGAAGGCGTACGCCCCCTCGCGCCTCGGCTGGGAGCGCACCGAGCCGGTCGCGGAGTCCTTCGGTGACATCGACCCGAAGACCGACACCCGCGTGAACGACCTGGAGAAGGGCCAGAAGTGGACCGGCTGGCACCGGCTGGAGAAGGCGCTCTGGCAGGACAAGAAGATCGGCGCCACCGAGAAGGCCCTCGCCACCGAGCTGGACACCGACCTGACCGACTGGCAGAAGCGGGTCGGCACCGCGGTCATCACCCCGACCTCGATGGCCAACGGCGCCAAGGAACTCCTCGACGAGGTCGCCACCGGGAAGATCACCGGTGAGGAGGACCGCTACAGCCACACCGACCTGGTCGACTTCAAGGGCAACGTCGAGGGCGCACAGAAGGCGTACGAGCTGCTGAAGCCGGTCGCCTCCGTGAACCAGCCCGCGCTGACCAAGGACCTGGACAAGCAGTTCGCCGCGCTGAACACGCTGCTCGACGGCTACCGCACGGACAAGACCTCGTACGACTTCACGTCGTACGACAAGGTCTCCGAGGCGGACCGCAAGAAGCTGTCGGACGCCGTCAACGCGCTCGCCGAGCCGCTGTCGAGGCTCGCCGCGGCCGTGGTCACGAAGTAACGCCGGACAGAGACAGCGGTCGGACAGAGACAGGAGACCCTGATGGCTGACGAGACCAACCCCGGTTCCCCGTCCCGGCGTTCCCTGATCGGCTGGGGCGGCGCGGGGCTCGCTCTCGGCGCGGTCGCCGCCGGTGGCGGTGTCGCCGCGCTGCGCACCGGTGACGACACGGCCCCGGTCGCCGAGAGCAGTACGGCCGTACCCTTCCACGGTGCGCACCAGGCCGGTATCGCCACCGCCGTCCAGGACCGGCTGCACTTCGCGTCCTTCGACGTGACGACCGAGGACCGCGCCGAACTGATCCAGCTGCTGAAGGACTGGACGAAGGCGGCGGCCCTGATGGCCCAGGGGCACCCGGTCGGCGACGGCGCGTACGGCGGTCAGCCGGAGGCCCCGCCGGACGACACCGGTGAGGCGCTCGGGCTGAAGCCGTCCCGGCTGACGCTGACCATCGGCTTCGGCCCCGGCCTGTTCAGGAAGGGCCGTTTCGGTCTGGAGGACAAGCGGCCCGACGCGCTGGTCGACCTGCCGAAGTTCCCCGGCGACAACCTCGAGGCGACGCGCAGCGGTGGCGACCTGTGCGTCCAGGCCTGCGCGGACGACCCGCAGGTGGCGGTGCACGCGATCCGCAACCTGGCCAGGATCGGCTTCGGGAAGATAGCCATCCGCTGGTCGCAGCTGGGCTTCGGCAAGACCTCGTCGACCACGCCGGACGCCCAGACCCCGCGCAACATGATGGGCTTCAAGGACGGCACCCGGAACATCTCGGGCACCGACCCGGCCGCGCTCGACCAGCACGTCTGGGTGTCCGGGAAGGACGGTCCGGACTGGATGACCGGCGGCTCGTACCTGGTCGCCCGCCGGATCCGGATGCACATCGAGACCTGGGACCGCGCCTCGCTCCAGGAGCAGGAGGACGTCTTCGGCCGTGACAAGGGCGAGGGCGCGCCGGTCGGCAAGGCGAAGGAGCGGGACGAGCCGTTCCTGAAGGCCATGCTGCCCACCTCGCACGTACGGCTGGCCCACCCGGACAGCAACCACGGCATACGGATCCTGCGCCGGGGCTACTCCTTCACCGACGGTACGGACGGTCTGGGGCGGCTGGACGCCGGGCTGTTCTTCCTGGCGTACCAGCGGGACGCCCGCAAGGGGTTCATCCCGATCCAGCAGGGGCTGGCGCGGCACGACGCGCTCAACGAGTACATCCAGCACGTCGGTTCGGCGCATTTCGCCGTCCCGCCGGGCGTCCGTGACAAGAACGACTGGTGGGGCCGTGCGCTCTTCTCCTAGGACCCGTCCCGGCCCGTGCTGCTCCTGCGGTGTCCGTCGTTCTCGTAATCCGGTTCCTGCAACCAGAAAGGACCCGACGTGTTCGGCAACTATCTGATCGGTCTGCGCGAGGGGCTCGAAGCGAGCCTGGTCGTGTGCATTCTCATCGCCTACCTCGTCAAGACGGAGCGGCGTGACGCGCTGCGGCCCATCTGGATCGGTATCTCCACCGCGATCGTGGTGGCGCTCGCGTTCGGCTTCGCGCTCGAATTCGGCTCGCAGGAGCTGACGTTCAAGGCTCAGGAAGCGCTCGGCGGTTCGCTGTCGATCGTCGCGGTCGCGCTCGTGACCTGGATGGTCTTCTGGATGCGGCGCACCGCGCGCCACCTCAAGTCCGAACTCCACGGCAAGCTGGACTCCGCGCTGCGGATGGGTACGGGCGCGCTCGTCGCGACCGCCTTCCTCGCCGTGGGCCGGGAGGGCCTGGAGACCGCGCTGTTCATCTGGTCCTCGGTGCACACCTCGACCAACGGCAGCCAGGAGCCGATGATCGGCGCGCTGCTCGGCATCCTCACGGCGGTCGTCCTCGGCTGGCTGTTCTACCGGGGTGCGGTCCGGATCAACCTGTCGAAGTTCTTCACCTGGACCGGCGGGATGCTGGTGATCGTGGCCGCGGGCGTGCTCGCGTACGGCGTCCACGACCTCCAGGAGGCCGACTTCCTCCCCGGCATCGGGAGCCTCGCGTTCGACATCAGCTCGGCCGTTCCGCCGGACAGCTGGTACGGCACGCTGCTGAAGGGCGTGTTCAACTTCCAGCCGGACCCGACCGTGGTCCAGGCAACGGTATGGGTGCTCTACCTGGTCCCCACGCTCGCATTTTTCTTCGCCCCGGTAGGGTTCGCGAAGTCGGTGGGGTCGAGGGAGCAGAAGGCAACTCATGAGCAGGCTGGGGCGGCTGACGGCGGTTCTCGCGACGGTGGCAGTGATGTCGCTGACGGCGAGCGGGTGCATGACGGTGCACGGGGAGCTGGAAGTCGTACCGTCAGCGACGAAGGCTGAGGCCGCCCAGGCACTCGCCGCGTTCACCGACGCGTACAACAAGGCGGACAAGGCGTACGACCCGGCTCTCGACGAGGGCCGGGTCACGGGTTCGCTCGGTGCGATCAACCAGGCGGGGCTGAAGGCGCGGCACATCACCACCCCGGCCGGGAACGCCCAGCACTCGGACATGACGCTGTCCGACGCGAAGTTCCTCATACCGAAGAAGGCCGGGTGGCCGCGGTGGTTCGTCGCCGACACCGACTCCAACCGGGACCGGAACAACCGCTGGCTGGTGGTCTTCGTGAAGAACGCGGCGGGCCAGCCGTGGCGGGCCGCCTATCTGTCGGTCGTCGCCCCGTCGGCGCTCCCCGCCTTCGTCACGGACAAGGACGGCTGGGCCGAGCCGGTGGAGCCGGCCGGTCACTCGCTGGCGGTGGCCCCGAAGGATCTGAGCGCGCAGTACGCCTCGTATCTGCAGAGCGGGAAACCGGCGCACTTCGCCCCCGGGCCGAACACCAGCCTCTGGCGGGCCGCGCGGGAGAAGAACGCGAATCTGCCGACGCTCTCCACGCAGTACGTCGACCGGCCGCTCACCGACGGCGACTACCGGCCGCTCGGGCTGGCCACGCGGGACGGCGGGGCGCTGGTCTTCTTCTCCACCCGGCACTTCGAGCAGCAGACCGCGGCGAAGGGTCTGCACCTGACGGTCCCGGCGGACGTGAAGGCGCTGACGACCGGTGACGCGAGGACCACGATCACCAAGGAACGCGTGGCCGGTGAGGTCGCGCTGGTCCCCGCCGAGGGACAGGTGAACGTGCTCAACCGCTTGCAGGGCCTGACGGCCGCGAAGGGCTCGTAGGCGGTTCCCCCGCTGTTCCCCGCCTGTTCCCCGGCCGTCGTCCGGACGGGGAACGGCGGGTGTCTGCCGGCGGCCGCCTGCTCAGCGGCCGAGCGGCCAGGCCACCGCGTGCGCGTCCTGATCGTCCTCGTCCGCGAAGCGCGCGCAGGCGTCGGTGAGCGTCTCCAGGAGGGTCAGCGGGTCCGGCAGCGGATGTTCGAGCCCACGGACCCAGTCCACGCTCGCCTCACCGGGCAGCCGGGCGGGCGGTACGAGCACGTAGCTGCCGCGGCAGTGCCAGCGCAGCCCCGGGTGCTCGTCCATCGTCTCGGGGTGGCAGTCCAGCTCGCACGGCCACCACTCGTCCTCGTCCTCGGGCGTGCCACGGGTGGCGGTGAAGAAGAGCATCCGGTCGCTGCCCGACTGGGCGACGGGCCCCACTTCGATGCCCTCGGCCAGCAGCCGCTCCAAAGCACTGCGTCCCGCGTCGAGCGGGACGTCGAGTACGTCGAGGACCATGCCGGTCGCGGTGATGAAGTTCGCATCGGGCTGGTTGCGGACCCAGCGCTCGACCTGGGCGCGGTCGGTGGTCGACTGCGTCTGCCAGGCGAAGGAGAGGGGGTGCCTGGCCGGGGTGGGACAGCCCACGCGGTCGCAGGAACACCGGTAACCGATGGGGTGGGCGGCGGGCGAGAGCGGCAGTCCGGCTGCGGCGGCAGCGAGCAGAAGCGTCTCGCGGAGGTGGTGGTCGTCGGGGGACTCCTTGGGACGGCGGCGCAGCCACTGGGACATCCTGCTCGCTGTGCCGCGATCCCGGCCGGACTCTGTTCCCATCTATCCCCTCACCTCACCACTACCCCCACGTACCCTCCATGCTGCCACCATCCTGCGCCCCGGGTGACCACATATGCCTTCCCGGGTGCCTCAGGGGCTGTCGGGACGGGCACCGATTCCGCGCAGGACCTGGTCCACGCAGGTGTCCGCGAAGGCATGGGTGAGCGGGGCGGTGCGCAGGAGCCAGCGGTGGGTGAGCGGTCCCACCAGCATCTCCACGGCCACCCGGATGTCCACGCCCGGGTCGACCTGCCCGGCCAGGACAGCGGCCCGCAGCCGCTCCTCGTACAGCGCGAGGGAGGGTTCGAGCAGTTCGCGGGTGAACTTCCGGCCGAGTTCCGGATCGGTGGCGCCCGCCGCGGTCAGCGCGCGGGTGGGCGCCTCGTACTTCTCGTCGGTGAACTGGTCGACGGTGAGCCGCAGCACGTGCTTCAGATCGGCGGCGACGTCCCCGGTGTCGGGGAAGCCGGTCCACTCGCCCTCGGCCGCCGCGTCCTCGAAGAGCGCGGTGGAGGCGTCGAGCAGTACGGCCGCCCTCGACGGCCACCAGCGGTAGATCGTCTGCTTGCCGACCCCCGCGCGGGCGGCGATGGCCTCGATCGTCAGCCTGTCGTAGCCGACCTCACCGACCAGGGCGAGCGCCGCGTCGAGGATCGCGCGGCGCGAGCGCTCGCTGCGGCGGTTGGCGTTCGGCGCCTTGCGGGACACCGGGTCGGCGGACGGTGCCGCGGAGGACGGCTGCGCAGGTGAAGGCTGTACGGGAGTCGGCTGCGCGGAGGGCGGCTGCGCGGGGGTCGGGGAATCGGCCATGGACCGGAATCTAACACCGGTGGAGTCGACACGTATCGTCTCGGTTTGCCTGGACTGTGCCCGGCCGGTCACGGTTCCGGCCACCGGCGCGGCCACGGTGGGTGAACCACCCGATCGGTGCACAGCGCGCGGGCCCCGCAGAGCGGACCATGGGCAGCAACCGGCTGCGCACCCGCAGCCCATGTCCGCCGTGAGGAGCCCTCATTGCCTCGTGACGCCCGACCCCGGCGCTATCTGATGTGCCCACCGGCACACTTCAGGGTGACGTACTCCATCAACCCGTGGATGGACCCTTCGAAACCGGTCGACCTGCCGCTCGCCCTCGCCCAGTGGGAGGACCTGCGGGACCGCTACCGCTCGCTCGGCCATACCGTCGAGCTGCTCGATCCCCGCCCCGAGCTGCCCGACATGGTCTTCGCCGCCAACGGCGCCACCGTGGTCGACGACCGGGTGCTCGGCGCCCGCTTCGCCCATGCCGAACGGGCCGGGGAGGCCGAGGCGCATCTGGCGTGGTTCCACGCGCACGGCTTCACGGACATCCACCTGCCCGCCCATGTCAACGAGGGCGAGGGGGACTTCGCCGTCACCGCGTCCTTCGTGCTCGCCGGACGGGGCTTCCGCTCCAGCCCGCTGTCGCACGACGAGGCCCAGGAGTTCTTCGGCCGCCCGGTGATCGGCCTCGATCTCGTCGACCCCCGCTACTACCACCTGGACACCGCGCTGAGCGTCCTGGACGACACGGCCGACGAGATCATGTACTACCCGGACGCCTTCTCCCCCGGCAGCCGCTCCGTACTGGCCAGACTCTTCCCCGACGCGCTGATCGCCACCCCGGAGGACGCCGGGGCGCTGGGTCTCAACGCGGTGAGCGACGGCCGCCATGTGCTGCTGCCGCAGGCCGCTGTCGGGCTGTTCGGGCCGCTGCGGGCGCGCGGGTTCGAGCCGCTGGGGATGGATCTGGGCGAGCTGCTCAAGGGCGGCGGCAGCGTCAAGTGCTGTACGCAGGAGCTGCGTCCGTAGCCGGTCGGGAACCGGGCCGGGTGTACGGGTCACGCGTGAGCGGTCGCGCGTGACCCGTTACGGCACGGGCCGTTACCGCATGACCCGTTACCGCGTGGGCAGTTACCGCACGGGCCGTTACGCGTCGGGCGGCCAGGCGTCGCCCCACGCCGTGTCCCGTGCCGCGCGGTAGAGGTCGCCGTGGCGCTTGGACACCGTCTCGCGGACGAGGTCCCCGGCGTCCGTGCACAGCTCCAGCTGGACGAGGCCCTTGCGGATCTGCGGTTTGCGTACGACTCGGGCGGGGACCGTCGCCACGTCACCGCGGAAGGCCGCGACGTAGCTGAACTTCTCGTCCTCGTACGGAAGGGAGCCGCCCTTGATCCGTCGGTGCAGCGAGGAGCGGGTGACCCGCGCCGAGAAGTGGCACCAGTCCGTGCCGCGCTCGATGGGGCAGGCGTCGCTGTGCGGGCAGGGTGCCGCGGTCCGCATCCCCGCCGCGGTCAGCCGGTCGCGGGCCGCCATGATCCGCAGATAGCCGTCGGGGGTGCCCGGTTCGACGATCACGACGGCCGTGGCCGCGGCAGCCGCCGCGTCCACCACGGCGGTGCGGTCGGCCACGGTCAGCTCGCCGAGGACGTACGAGACGGTGACCAGATCGGTGCTCTCCAGGCTGAGCGCCGAGCCGATCCGTGAGCGCCGCCACTCGGCGCCGCGCAGAGCGGGCGAGCCCGACTCCGCGGCCAGTTCACGGCCGAGCGCGAGTGCGGGCTCCGCCCAGTCGAGCACGGTGGTACGGCGGGTCTCGCCGTCCTCCGTGTCCTGCCAGGCCCCGGCCACCGCCCAGCTCGCCGCCCCGGTACCGCCGCCGATGTCGGTGTGGGTGGCGGGCACCCACTCCGGAACCGCGGCCCGGAAGGCGTCGAGCGCGGACCGTACCGCCTCGAAGGTCGCGGGCATCCGGTACGCGGCGTACGCGGCGACGTCCGAACGGTCCCGCAGGACCGGGGCGTCGGTGGGGGTGGTCCCCCGGTAGTTGGCGATCAGCCGCTCGACGGCCTGTGCGGCCTGTTTGGGCGGCAGCCCGTCGAGAAGTCCGGCAAGGGCACTGCGCAGGGCTTCCGCGGTGGGGAGGGAGTCGTTCACCGGAGGAGTTTAGACCGACCGTCGCGGAGGAGGCCGCCTCGGACCGGGAGCCCTCTCCCTGGTCCGGCCTGATCCGGGCGGAAGGCCCGGGTCGGTCTACGCCCTCCGGAAGGCGAGCACCGCGTTGTGCCCGCCGAATCCGAACGAGTGGCTGACCGCGCGCGACACCCGCGTACGGCGGGGCTGTTTGGTGACGCAGTCGATGCCGAACTCCGGCGCCGGGGCCGCCAGGTTGGCGACCGGCGGCACGAGCCCGTGCTGGATGGTCAGGACGGTCAGGGCGGCTTCGATGGCGCCCGCCGCCCCCATGCAGTGACCCAGCACACCCTTGGGCGCGGTCACCGGAGGCCGGTGCGGATAGACCCGGGCGATCAGCCCGGCCTCGGTGGCGTCGTTGAGCGGGGTCGAGGTGCCGTGGGCGTTGACGTGATCGACGTCCGTGGCGTCCCAGCCCGCGTCCCGCAGCGCCGCCTCGGCAGCGGCCACGGCGACGGCACCGTCCGGGCGCGGGCTGGTGGGGTGGTACGCATCGGTGGTGGCACCGGCCCCGGCCAGCAGCGCCCGCGGCACGGCGCCCCGGGCCCGTGCGGCGGATTCGCGTTCCAGGACCATCACCGCCGCGCCCTCCCCCATGACCAGCCCGCGCCGGTCGGCGGCGAAGGGGCGGCTGACCGCGTCCGGTTCCTCGCCCGCTCGCAGCGCCCCGGCCCCCGACCGGGCGAAACCGGTCATCGCGAGCCGGTCGATGATCGATTCGGTGGCCCCGGCGACGGCGATGTCGCACTGTTCGGTGACCAGCAGGTCACGGGCCACGGAGAGTGCGGTGGCCCCGGACGAGCAGGCCGTGCCGGGCGCCAGGCTCGGCCCGGACGCCCGCAGCCGGATGGCGACCTCGGCAGCCGGCATGTTGGCGATGGTGAGCAGGGTGCCCAGCGGTGAGGTGGAATCGGGGCCGCGCCGCTCCAGGACGAGCGACTGCTCGTACAGTCCGGTCGAACCGGCGCTGCTGGTCCCGATGATCACGGCCACCCGCGATCCGTCCCAGGTCGCCGGGGAGAGACCGGCGTCGGCGACGGCCTCCCTCGCAGCGAGGATCGCGAGTCTGACGAAGCGCCCCATGCGGTAGGCGGTACGGCCGCCGACGGCGTCCGCCAGGTCGATTCCGGTGACCGGGCAGGCGAAGTCGATGAGACAGCCGTCCAGTTCGGGAAGGACACGCGCCGTGGAGCGGCCCGCGCACACCCCCCGCCAGGTGGCTTCCGTGTCGTTGCCGGCCGGGGTGATCATGCCCAGGCCGGTGATGGCGACGGGAGAGCGACTCATCGGGAGGCGACCGCGGTGGAATCGTTCAGGAACTCGGTGATCCGGCCGAGCGTGGCGCCCTTGTACGCCGAGTCGGTGTCGGCGTCGACACCGAGGGTCTCCTTGACGATGACGCCCAGTTCGGCGACCGCGAGGGAGTCCATCTCCAGGTCGTCCATGGTGGCCTCGGGGCGCAGTTCACCGGCGGGGACCTTGAAGGTGTTGGTCAGGACGTCGACGAGGGTCGGGTGCAGCTCGGGCATGGTGTTCTCCTCGGTGCGTAGCGTTCGAAATGATGACGGAACGCGGGCTATTGACGTCCTGTCAACGTCCGGATGATCTTCCGGTTACGCAGTGAGGGAAGGTTTTTTCAGTTCTCCGGAGGCACTCCGCACCTGCTCGGGAGGGGTTCCGGAGGGGTGACGGAAGAGCAGCGAGAGAACATGTCCGGTGCCCCAGTACGCGAGCAGGACGACCCGCAGGAACAGCCGGCTCACTTCGACTCCCCCGTACCGGACCGGTGCCACGGCCCCTGGGGATCGTCGTACGCCGCCAGATACCCGGCGCCCGCGATGGGCACATCGGCCAGCCACTCCTCCGGCAGGTCGAACGCCTCGGTCAGCGGCCCCGCCACCGAGGCGATCCGCGCGGCGAGCCGGTCCACCTCGACGGGCAGCTCGCTGATGTGCCGGCCTTCCAGAAATCCCTCGTTCAGCAGATCGCCGGTGTTGCCCGCGATGCGTTCCAGCGCGAACAGCCGCCCCAGCCCGGACAGCCGCTCCCGGGCGGCCGAGCCGGGCGGCAGGGCCGCCACCGCTTCGGTCACCGCCTCGACGGCCCGCAACTGGGCGTGCGCGGTGGCCGCTTTCAGGGCTGCGGTGGCGCCCGCGTTCCACCGGCCGAGGGCGTCACCGGGCGGCGCCTCACGCATCCGCGCGCGGGCCCGGCCGAGTTGGACGGCCTCGACGGCGGCGAGCAGATCGCGCAGGAAGGCGAGGTCGGTGAGTTCGCGTCCCGCGGGGGCCGCCGCCGGGCGCGGCGGGTGCTGGCCCGACACCATCTCGGCCGCCGCCTTGGCGTGGATGGCGAGGTTGTCGCCCTCGGCGGTGATCGTCCCCTCGATCCCGGTGACGAACGCGGCGAGCCCGTTGTTCTCCAACAGGCCCTGGGCGCCGCACCGTTCACGGCATTCGGCGATGACGGTACGCGCCTCCCAGGTGATCCACGCCTTGGCCACCGCGACCAGCCGCTCGGCCGCCGCCCTGTTGCTCTCGTCGTGGTCCGTCCAGGTCCGCTGGACCGTGCGGTGCAGCAGCGTCATCGCGTACGCGGTGGCCAGCGCGGACGCCAGCGGGGCGTGGTGGCTGCGATGGGCCGTCACCGGCACCCGCTCGGCGGCCCGTACCCCGGCGATGATCCGGTGCGAGCCGTAGCGTACGGCCACCGCCAGCGCCGCCCGTACGGAGCCCACCGCGCAGGCGCTCATGCTGAGCTTCCCCGCGGTGACCCGGCCGATCGACAGCAGGAACCGCCTGCGCCGGTTGGCCACGTCACTGCTGAAGACGCCCTCGCCGTCGAGGCGGCCCTGTGGTCCGGCGAGAAGCGCGGAGCGCGGGACGAAGACGTCGCCGAAGGAGGTGACGCAGTGGTCGACGACGCTGCCCATGCGCCGGGGCAGCAGCCTGATCCGTACGCCGGGCAGCGGTCCGGTGGCGTCGGTCAGCGGGGTCAGGAACAGGAAGGCCCCCAGGTCCCGGCCGTCGAGCAGCAGCCGCGCCGCGACCACACCGCTCTTGGGGCCGCCCGCCGTACTGGTGTTGGGCATGAACTTCTGCGCGCCCGCGTGCGGCGTGCGCAGCAGGAAGCCGTCCGCCGCCCGGTCGTACGTGGCGGTCGTCTCCAGCGCCGCGGCGTCGTTGCCGTGGGCGAGCTCCGTGCACAGGAAGGTCCCGACCCGCGACAGGTCGGCGAACTCCGACAGATCGCGCCCCGCGTCGCCGTCGTGGTCCAGCAGGCTGCCGAGGAAGAGGTTGTAGTGGATGCCCGCGACGGTGGCCAGCGCGGTGTCGACCGGGCTGATCCACTCGTGCAGGTTCGCCAGGGCCACCGGGTCGGCGGCCAGCCGGAAGGCGCTGTCCAGCGTGGAGTCGAGGGTGCGCAGCCGCTCGTACGCCAGTCCCAGCTGTTCCTCGGGCGTCAGTCCGGCACGGCGCCGGAAGGGCCCGGTGGTGAGCAGTCTGCGCCAGTGGCCGTGGGTGGCCCGGTGGTCGTCGCCGAACAGGACCCGGACGAGTTCGCCCCGTACGGCGGCCTCCCCGGCGGTCCCCGTCTCCCGCTCCACGGTGTTGTTCACCGTCATGTCTCACGCTCCGCGCTGGAAGGCCAGCACCACGTTGTGCCCGCCGAAGCCGAAGGAGTGGCTGACGGCCGTCTCCACGTGCTCCGGGCGCGCCTGCTTGGTCACACAGTTCAGGTCGAATTCGACGGCCGGGGCGTCGAGGTTGCCGACCGGCGGGATGAGGCCGGTCTCCAGGGTCAGTACGGTCAGCGCGGCCTCGATGGCGCCCGCGGCGGCGAGCGAGTGCCCCAGGACTCCCTTCGCCGAGGTCACCGACGGCCAGTGCGGGAAGACCCGGGTGATCACCGCTGCTTCCATCGCGTCGTTGAGCGGGGTGGAGGTGCCGTGCGCGTTGACGTGCCCGATGTCGTACGGGCTCCAGTCCGCCTCCCGCAGGGCCGCCGCCACCGCGGCCCGCGCGCAGCGGCCCTGCGGGTCGGGGGCGGTCGGGTGGTGGGCGTCGGTGGTGGCGCCCACCCCGGTGAGCAGGGCACGCGCGCGCTGTCCCCGGGCCGCCGCGTCGGCGGCCCGCTCCAGCACCAGTACCCCGGCGCCCTCCGCCATGACGAACCCGTCCCGGTCCCCGGCGAACGGACGGGACGCCGCTCCGGGGTCCTCGGTACGCCGCGAGAGCGCCCCCAGCTGTGTGAACCCGGACACCACCAGCGGCTGGAGCACCGATTCGGCGCCGCCGGCCACCACCACGTCGCACTGCCCGGACGCCAGCAGGTCGCGGGCGACGGCGATGGCCGTGGCGCCCGAGGCGCAGGCGGTGGCGGGGGCCAGGCTGGGGCCGTGGGCCCGGAGTGCGATGGCCACCTCGCCCGCCGCCGCGTTCGGGATCATCATCGGGACCAGCAGCGGGGAGACCGACTCCGGGCCCGTGGTGTGCAGCTTCAGCACGTTGTCGGTGAGTACGGAGACCCCGCCGACGCCGACGCCGATGATCACTCCCACCCGGCTGCCGTCCCAGCTCGCCGGGTCGAGTCCGGCGTCCGCGACGGCCTGCCGCGCGGCGATCAGCGCCAGCTTGACGAACCGGTGCATGCGCCAGGTCCGGCGCCCGCCCACCAGCGCGTCCACGTCGGCGTCGACCGGGCAGGCGAAGTCCACGGGCAGGCCGTGGAGTTCGGGCAGGCGGCGGGCGGTGGGCAGGCCCGCGCACACCTGCTCCCAGGTGGTGTGCGTGTCCGCCCCGGCCGGGGTGATCATCCCCAAGCCGGTCACGGCGATCTCGGGTGTCGTCATGAGAGCTCCTCGGAGAGTGCCGCCACGGCGGACGGCGTGGAGGTGGTACGGGAAGCGGCGGGCGGGGCGGAAGCCGTACGGGAGGCGGCCCGGCGCGTGCCGGGCGCGTCGGAACCGGCCCAGCGCAGGGCGGCCGACCCCCAGGTCAGCCCGCCGCCGAAGGCGGTCAGCAGCACCCGGTCGCCGGACCGCAGGACGCCCCGGGCGTCGGCGTCGGCCAGCGCGAGCGGAAGGGAGGCCGCGCCGGTGTTCCCGACCCGGTCCAGATGGGTCACGCACCGCGCCGGATCGATCCCCACCCGCTCGGCGACCGCGCTCAGGATCCGGGCGTTGGCCTGGTGCGGTACGAAGTGGTCGACCTGGTCCGGCTCCCAGCCCACCTTCGCGAGCAGCGCCCGGCACGAGCCGGTCATCCGCTCGACGGCGTGCTGGTACACCGGCCCGCCGCGCATACGGAAGTAGCCGTCGCCCGGTCCGTGGGGCGCCGCGGACGCCCGCGCCCGGGAACCGCCGCCGGCCACGGTGATCAGGTCGTACCCGGTGCCGTCACTGCCCAGGTCGAAGCCGAGCAGTTCGCCGGGGGCCCCGGCGGGCCCCGCCGCGACCAGGGCGGCGCCCGCGCCGTCGCCGAAGACGACGCCGGGCCCGCGGTCGTCGGGGTCCAGCCAGGTGGAGTACGTGTCGGCCCCGGCCAGCAGGACGCGCCCGGCGACCCCCGCGGCCACCAGGCCCTGCGCGTAGGCCAGTCCGTAGACGAATCCGCTGCACACCGCCGACACGTCGACGGCGGCGACCGTGCCGAGGCCCAGGCGGGCGGCGACGGCGGGCGCGGTGGCCGGGCAGGGGTGGTCCGGGGTGGCGGTCGCCAGGACGAGCGCGTCGACCTCGGGGTGGCCGGTGCGCTCCAGGAGCCGCCGGGCCGCCTCGTAGGCGAGGTCGCCGGTGGACACACCGGGACCGGCCCGGTGGCGGGCCCCGATGCCGGTCCTGGTCCGTACCCAGGCGTCGTCCACGCCCCAGTGCGTGGGTAAGTCGTCGTTCGTCACCCGCTGCGGTGGCACCCACCCGGCCACCGACTCCACGAGAGCCATCTGTTCCCCCCTCGTCATTCGATGTCTGCGGCAGCAGAACGGCATCCGAGGGGGAAGGGTTTCGCAGCAGGGGGCCGAACGGGTGGGCTCGGTTCATATGTTCGAAGTGCAGACCCGCACCGCGATGACCTGCGAAGGTATGCCTATGGCAGTTGCGGTGCCGCCGGGGCCATGCGCTGCCACGGCCGGCACAGCGCCAGGAAGCAGATTGCCGCGCTCACCGCGCACACCAGCTGCACCACGGCCATCGGCACGGCCGTCGCGTCGCCCGCGATGCCGACGAGCGGGGACGCCACCCCGCCGAGCAGGAACGTCGACGTGCCGAGCAGCGCCGATGCCGAACCGGCGGCGTGCGGCGTACGCATCAGGGCCTGCGCGTTGGTGTTCGGCATCGCGAGCCCCATCGCCGACATCAGGACGAAGAGAGCAGCCGCGACCGGGAAGAGACCGACGTGGCCGAAGACCCCGGACGTCATCAGCAGCAGCGCCGTGGCGGCGAGCGCGATGACGGTCAGCCCGAAGCCGAGCGCCTTGTCCAGGCTGACCCGGCCGACCAGCAGCTTGCCGTTGATCTGGCCGACCGCGACCAGCCCGACGGAGTTGATCCCGAAGAGCAGGCTGAAGGTCTGGGGCGATGCGCCGTAGATGTCCTGGATCACGAAGGGCGAGGCCGAGACGTACGCGAAGAGCGCCCCGAAGGCGAACCCGCCGGCCAGCAGATAGCCGGTGAAGACCCGGTCGGCGAGCAGCGAGCGCATCGTCCGCAGCGCGTGCCCGATGCCGCCGGTGTGCCGCCGCTCGGGCGGCAGCGTCTCGTGCAGCCACTTCCACACCACGAGGGTCAGCAGCGCGCCGACGACGGTGAGCACGACGAACACCCCGCGCCAGTCGGTGATCTGGAGGATCTGGCCGCCGATGAGCGGGGCGACGATCGGGGCGGCCCCGGAGATCAGCATCAGGGTGGAGAAGAACCGGGCCATCTCCATGCCGTCGTACAGATCGCGCACCACGGCACGGGCGATGACGACGCCCGCGGAGCCGGCCAGCCCCTGCAACAGCCGGAAGGTGATGAGCAGTCCGACGCTGGGCGCGAAGGCGCAGACGGCGGTGGCGGCGACGTAGACGACCATGCCGATGAGCAGCGGACGGCGGCGCCCCCACTTGTCACTCATCGGGCCGATGACGAGCTGGCCGAGCGCCATGCCGATCAGACAGGCGGTGAGGGACAGCTGGACGGTGGCGGCGGGTGAGTGCAGCGCGTCCGTGACCTCGGGCAGCGCGGGGAGGTACATGTCCATCGACAGCGCGGGCAGCGCGGTGAGCCCGCCGAGGACGAGGGTGACCAGGATTCCGGCGGTACGGGCGACGGCAGGGGCAGGGTGCCCGGTGCGTATGTGGTCCGGGGCAGAGGTCTTCGGCATGGCCTCTATGCTCTCAGCTCAGACCGTGTGGTAATGACGATTCAGGCCGACCGGCAGTCGGGGAGCGGGCGCCGCTACCCGGCTGCCGGTCGGTCCTGTGGAGGCCGGAATGGACAGAACCGTGCGCTGGGGCATCATCGCGACGGGTGGCATAGCCGCCACTTTCACCGCTGACCTGCAGGAGCTGCCGGGCGCGGAGGTGGTCGCGGTGGCCTCCCGCGCGCTCGCTCCGGCGAAGGAGTTCGCCGGACGCTTCGGCATTCCCCGGGCGTACGGCAGCTGGGACGAGCTGGCGGCCGACGAGGACGTCGATGTGGTGTACGTCGCCACCCCGCACTCCGCGCACCGGGCCGCCGCCGGGCTCTGCCTGGAGGCGGGCCGCGGGGTGCTGTGCGAGAAGGCGTTCACGCTGAACGCGCGGGAGGCGGGCGAACTGGTGGGCCTCGCCCGTTCCCGCGGCAGCTTCCTGATGGAAGCCATGTGGATGTACTGCAACCCGCTCGTCCGGCGGCTGGTGGAGCTCGTACGGGACGGGGCGATCGGCGAGATCCGCACCGTCCAGGCCGACTTCGGACTGGAGGGACCGTTCGACGCGGGCCACCGGCTGCGCGACCCGGCCCAGGGCGGCGGCGCGCTGCTCGACCTCGGGGTCTACCCGGTGTCCTTCGCCCAGCTGCTGCTCGGCGAGCCCGACCGGGTGGCGGCGCACGCGCTGCTCTCGCCGGAGGGCGTGGATCTGAACACCGGGATGCTGCTCGGCTGGGACAGCGGGGCGAGCGCGCTGCTGAGCTGCTCGGTGACCGCGGACACCCCGCGGACGGCCGCGGTGACGGGCACGGCGGGCCGGATCGAGTTCCCGCCCGGCTTCTTCTACCCGGAGCGGTTCGTGCTGCACCGGGTGGGCCGGGAGCCCGAGGAGTTCACCCTCGGGCAGGCCGGGAGCGGGCTGCACGGCATGCAGTACGAGGCCGCCGAGGTGATGCGTGCCCTGCGCGCGGGTGAGACCGAGTCCCCGCTGGTACCGCTCGACGGCACGCTCGCGGTGATGCGGACCCTCGACGCGGTACGGGACCGTATCGGCGTCCGCTACCCGGTGGACCTGTCGTAACCTGCGCCCTCATGAGCACCATGAGCACACCCACGGACCCGCCCCCGCGCACATCCCGCAGGACGGCGGTGGTGACCGGCGCGGGCTCGGGGATCGGCCGCAGCGTCGCGCTGACCCTGGCGGAGGCGGGCTGGTCGGTGGCGCTGGCCGGCCGCCGTACGGAGAAACTGGCCGAGACGGCGTCACTGACCGGCGGCGAGACCCTGCCGGTCCGCACGGACGTCTCGTCGCCGGACGAGGTGACCGCCCTGTTCGCGGAGGTACGGGACCGCTGGGGCCACCTGGACCTGCTCTTCAACAACGCGGGCATCTCGGGCCCCGGCGGGGTGCCGGTCGAGGACCTTCCGTACGCGGCGTGGCAGAAGGTGGTCGACACCAACCTGACGGGGTCGTTCCTGTGCGCGCAGGCGGCGTTCCGGCTGATGAAGGAGCAGCAGCCGCAGGGCGGCCGGATCATCAACAACGGCTCGATCTCGGCGCACACACCGCGCCCGGACTCGATCGCGTACACGGCGACGAAGCACGCCCTGACGGGCCTGACGAAGTCCCTTTCGCTGGACGGCCGTCCGTACCGCATCGCCTGCGGGCAGATCGACATCGGCAACGCGGCGACCGAGATGACGGAGCGGATGCGGCAGGGGATCCGCCAGGCGAACGGGGAACTGGCGGTGGAGCCGGTGATGGCGGCGGCGGACGTGGCGAGGACGGTGCTGCACATGGCGGAGCTGCCGCTGGAGGCGAACGTGCAGTTCGCGACGGTGCTGGCCACGACCATGCCGTACGTGGGGCGCGGCTGACGCGGGGGCGCCCGGCATGACGGCGCGCCGTGGCAGGGTGCCGTCATGGACGAACACGCCTGGACGACCGTCACCCGACTCCACGCCTGGCTGGAGGAGTCCGCCACCCGGCCGCCCCGCGAGGAGACGCTGCTCCGGGTGCTGAAACTCTCCGAGGAGGTCGGGGAGGTGGCGCAGGCCGTCATCGGCGCCACCGGCCAGAACCCGCGCAAGGGGCGGTCGCACAGCTGGCAGGACGTGGAGGCCGAGCTGTGCGACGTGATCGTGACGGCGATGGTGGCGCTGCGCACGCTGACCCCGGACGCGGCCGGGGTCTTCGCCGCCCATGTGCAACGGGTCGCGGACCGTTCCCTCGGCGGTGCCGCGCCGCCGTCCCCCGACCCCGCCTCCGACACCCGGGAATGACCACGGAGCGGCGGAAGTTACGTCGACATGACACCACTTCCCCGCCCCGAGATCCTCCGCTACACCGCCTTCTCCGCCGACCCCGCCGGGGGCAATCCCGCCGGGGTCGTCCTGGACGCCGCGGGGCTCGGCACCGCGGAGCAGCTCGCCATCGCCGCGGAGCTCGGGTACAGCGAGACCGCGTTCCTGACCGCGCCGCCGGAGGGGCTCGGCGGGGAGCCCGGCCGGGCGTACACCGTGCGGTACTTCAGCCCCCGGGCCGAGGTGCCCTTCTGCGGGCACGCCACCATCGCCACGGCCGTCGCCTTCGCGGAACGGCACGGCCCCGGCGACCTGCTCCTCGCCACCCGGGCGGGTACGGTCCCGGTCGCCGTGACCGAGCGGGACGGGGTGCTGCGGGCGACGCTGACAAGCGTGGCGCCCGCCGTCCTCGACGTGACGGCGGAGGACGTGGCCGAGGCACTCGCCGCTCTCGGCTGGTCCGCCGCCGACCTGGACCCGGCGCTCGCGCCCCGGATCGCGTACGCGGGAGCCCGCCATCTGGTGCTGGCGGCAGCGACCCGGTCCCGGCTGGCGGACCTGTCGTACGACTTCGACCGGCTGGCCGCGTTCATGCGCGGCCTGGACCTCACCACGCTCCAACTGGTGTGGCGCGAGTCGGAGTCCGTCTTCCACGTCCGCGACCCGTTCCCGGTGGGCGGGGTGGTGGAGGACCCGGCGACGGGGGCCGCTGCCGCCGCGTTCGGCGCGTACGCACGGGAGTTGGGCCTGGTCGCGGCGGATGCGGTCCTCACCCTGCACCAGGGCGCGGACCTCGGCCGCCCCGGCGAGCTGACCGTCGAACTGCGCGCGGGTGACGAGCGGGTGCGGGTGAGCGGCACGGGCGCCCGGATCGCGGACTGAACCCCCCGGCGGCCGGCCACTGCCCGCCGCCGGTCCGGCCGATCGCGGTGGCGCCGGTCCGGCCGATGGCCGGTGTCACCGTCCGCGTCAGTGCTTGCGCCTGCGGCGGGGACGCCGGTTGCGCAGGGCCACCGTGCCGACCGCGAGCAGCGCGGCCACTCCCCCGCCCGCTCCGAGCAGCGGCCAGGAGCTGCTGTCGCCCGTCCCGCTGCCGCCGGACACCGCGGCCCGCGCGGCCCGCGGACCCGCGGCCGGGGAGGCGGTCCTGAGGCCGCCGCCCTCGCTGAGCGGGTCGACGAGCGTACCGACGGGGGTCACCTTGTCCACCGCCCTGAACCCCCAGTCCAGCAGGGCCGAGGTCTCCTTGTACACCGCGTCGTAGCCGACCGCCGGGTGCATGACGGTGACCAGCAGAGTGCGGCCCTCGCGGGTGGCGGCTCCGGTGAAGGTGTTGCCCGCGTGCGTGGTGTAGCCGTTCTTGACGCCGATCATCCCGGCGTACGTGCCGAGCAGCCGGTCGGTGTTCTGGATCTGGAACTTCTTGCCTCCCCGGCCGGGGAATTCGGCGACGCGGGTGGCGCAGTAGCCCCGGAAGTCGGTGTTCCTGAGCCCGTGCCTGGCGAACAGCGACAGGTCGTACGCGGACGACAGCTGCCCGGGGTGGTCGTAGCCGTCGGGGCTGACCACATGTGTGTCGAGGGCCTGGAGGTCCACGGCTTTCGCGGCCATCTCACCGACCGTGCCGGCCACACCGCCGTTCATGGAACTCAGCACATGGACGGCGTCGTTGCCGGAACGCAGGAAGACCCCCTGCCACAACTGGTCGACGGTGTACGTGGTTCCGGCCTCGACGCCCACGAGGCTGCTGCCCGCCGGAATCCCCGCCAGATCGGCGGCGGTCACCTTGTGCTTCTGCGCCTTGTCGAACTTGGGGAGCACGGTGTCGGCGAAGAGCATCTTCAGCGTGGAGGCGGGCGGCAGCGGCCGGTGGGGCCGGTAGGCGGCCAGCACCTCACCGCTGTCGTAGTCCGCGACGAGCCACGACTGAGCGGCGGCGCGCGGCAACGCGGGCGCACCGGCGCGGCGTCTGACCTGTATCCCGTCGAGGCCCAGCCGCTCACCGCCGATCACGGTGGCGGCCGAGGCCGGGGTGGCCCCGGAGACGAGAAGCGCGGCGGGCACGGCAGCGGCGGCGAGGCCGAGCACTGCGCGCCGGGAGTGCGAAGCGTTGCTGGTCACTGAGGGATCGTACGAACCTGAGCGGCGGGCGGGTGCGGCGGGGCCGGTCTCACCCCTCGCACGGGTGCTGTTCCTGTGCGTGTCCGTCACCGGATCCACCCGAACGCATGTCGCCCTTGTCCGAGTACATGCCTGTATTGCGGGTAAGTAACCCATGTGGGGGCGAGAATCCAGCGCCCGGAGGTGTCTTATGAGCACCACCTATGAGAAGGACGACTTCTACTCACGCGACAGGTCGCCCAACGCGACCATGCCGGAGGACCGCCCCCGTGGAGGCGGACCGAGAGCGCCACTGAAACACCGCGGGCCGCTGACCGTGGTCCTGATGACCGCGGCCATCATCCTGCTGATCATCGTGGGAGTCGCGCTCTTCCCGTGACCGAAGCGTCTTCCCGTGACCGAAGCGACGCCGACCGTGCCGGCACCCTGACACCCGACGCGGTCGGCGTCGTGCGCTGCCGCTAGGGCACCCGGTGCGGGGCGCGGCGGACGGCGAGGACCGCCAGGTCGTCCTGTTGGGACCCGGCGGTGAAGGCACTCACGTCGTCGACGAGTGAACCGATGAGTTGGCCTGCGGTGATGTCGACGCGCCCGGTCAGGCGCGTTTCCAGCGGATAGAACGCGCCCTCGGGCGATCGGGCCTCGGTCAGACCGTCGGTGCACAGCAGCAGCGTGGCCCCGGTGGGGAACGGGAACCACTCCACCGTGCGCGGCTCGTCGACCAGGCTCGCCAGACCGAGCGGCACATGCTCGGTCCCCGCGGCGACGGCCGTGACCGCTCCGTCGTGCAGCAGGTAGGGCGGGATGTGCCCACAGGTGACGACCTGGGTCTCGGTGCTCTTGTCCACGCCCAGGACGAGCGCGGTGACGAACCGTTCCGGCTCGCCGCGCTGTGCCGCGTAGTCGTTGTGGCGGACGACTGCCGCTTCGAGCGCGTCGATGAGCAGGGTCATCGTCGGCTCGCGGTGGGCGGCCTCGCGGAAGGCACCCACGACATCGATGGCCATGCCGATGGCGGGCAGCCCCTTCCCCTGGACGTCGCCGATCAGCACCCGGGTGCCCCAAGGGGTGGCTGCCACGTCGTAGATGTCGCCGCCGACGAGCTTGTCCTGCTGCAGCGGCTCGTAGACACCGTCCACGAGGACGTCGTCGGTGAGCAGCGGCAGGGGCCGCAGGATCTGCCGCTGCATCGCGGCTGCGGTCGAGCGCAGCCGCACCAGCGCCGCCTCGCGCGTGAGGCGAATCCGGGAGCTGTAGACGGCCAGCGCACCGAAGCCGATGGCGAACAGCGCCAGGATCACCCGGTCGACGAAACGCTCCTCGGACCGGATGAACACCGGCACGATGACGAAGGCTGTCACCCAGGCGGAGACCAGGGCCGTCTGGCGCGGGCTGCACAGCGCGGCGGCGAACGCCGGCAGGAACACCAGCAGGCCGAGAAGGAAGACCGCGGCTCCGGTCAGCAGGACAAGGGTGACCGCCACCGCTGTCGTGGCCACCGTCGCCCAGACGACATTGCGGGTGGAAGGCGTGCGAATGGCGGTGTCTTCGTCGCTGCGGTCCGCCAGGTCGGGTGCCGAGCGCAGTGCCGCACGCAACGAACGGAACATGCGGGCATCCTCCAGCGGCACTTGTGGTCGGGCTGGTGCGAGTGCCGCACGCGGCGGCAGACAGGCGGCCTCGATCATTCACGTCGGCCAGGGACCCGGCGGGAGGCTGGCCGCTGCCGTGCTGAAGTGCGCCCGTACGAGTGGCGACGCGCGGAGCGGGCACGCGGTTCGCCGACTTCGACGACGAGGGCACGACGAGGGCACGACGAGGGCACGACGAGGGCCGGGCGGTCCCCCTGGTACGGGGGACCGCCCGGCCCGGCTGTGTCGTTACCGTGCGCGTGCTGTGTGGTTACCGGACGTCGTAGGCGCGGGTGATCGTCTGGCTGACCGCGTTCTTGTTCGAGTCCGTGAAGGTGGTCTTCAGCGTGACCTGCTTACCGGCGGCGCCGGTGTGGTCGAGGACGGCCGTCCACTTGCCGTTCTTCTGCTCGGTCGGCGCCTGGGTCCAGGTGGTGCCGCCGTCGTAGGAGTAGGACAGCGAGGCCGCGGTGATCGTGCCCGGGGTGTACCCGGCGTGGCCCTCGACCGACAGGCCGACCTTGATGCCGCTCTTCGCGGGCAGCGTGTTCATGCCGTCCACCGGCAGGTCGTAGTCCGGGAAGAGGATCGGCAGACCGCGGGAGTAGACGTCCGACTCCAGGTGGGAGCGGAAACTCCAGGTGGTGGTGACACCGGTGGAGCGCAGCCAGTTCCGGTCCGAGGACGGAATCTTTTCCAGGTTCTGAGTGAGCTCGTACGCGGAGTCCTCGGCCGGAACCGTGAACGCGTCGTACGGGTATTCGCTGGTGGCGATCTGCTCACCGTTGCGCTTCAGCACCAGGTTGCCGAGGTCGCCGAACCCCGCGCCGCCGGACCAGTGGTCACCGGAGGCGTCGAGCCAGAGCGCGCTCTGGAAGCCGATCTGCTCGCCCTGCCGTTCGGCGGCCAGCACCGGCTTGCCGTCCGTGTCGCGCGGCGCCGCCGGGCGCAGGAGACCGTGGTACCACTCCTCGGAGCGCCGGTCCCCGGCACGGTAGGTGCGGTTCTGATCGTTCATGAACGCGGCGAAGGGGAAGCTGGTCATCGCGCCGTGGGACCAGACGTCGTCGCCGGTCGTGTAGTAGGCGGTACGGGTACCGGGCACATGGACCGGGTTGAACACGCCCACCGCGATGGCGGTGCTCCTGTCCCAGACGGGAAGGACGTACAGCGCGTCGATGTAGTCGGCCTCCGCGCCGAGGGCGTTCCACTTCTCCGTGACCTGGGCCAGCTTGGAGTCCTTCACCTGGTACACGTGGTCGGACTGCAGCGGGCCCTGCGTCGGGAACGTGAGGTTGTAGACGTAGGACGAGCCGTTCTGGGAACCGGTCGCGCGCCAGGTGGGCCGGAACTCGAAGTAGCCCTTCTTCGCGCGCCCGTCGACGGAGGCGTAGAACTTCTGCACGGCGCTGCCGGCCGACAGCGATCCGCTCAGCTCCCAGGCGTTGTCCCAGGTGCGGGCGTAGCTGAGGCTGGTGGTGTTCAGCGTCGAGGGGCGGTCGGTGTGCACACTCAGCCGGTGGGCCTTGCGCGCGTCGAGGACGACGGTGGTGTCCCCGGTGATCCGCAGCTGCGGGCGCCCGAGGTAGCCGATGGACTGGGCCACCTTGTTCGCGTCGTAGGTGGCCACGAAGCTGGAGAGGGCGTAGTCGCCCGGACGCACGCTGTACGTCTGGTCGGTCGCGCCCTGGTTGGTGCGGCGCTCACCCTTGGCGGTGTCGAGGCTGACCAGGTCCAGGGAGGAAGCACCGTTCGCGGGCTGCCCGTTGCGGTCGATGACCTTGACCCGGAGGGTGACGGTTTCCGGCTGGACGTAGAGCGTGACCGGTACGGAGACGTGCACGTCGCTGCCGGTGGCCATGATCCGGCCGGTGACCGCGCCGTACTGGCCGGCCTGGAGGTGAGCAGTGGGGTTGATCCGCACCGGCACCTGGACGGTGGCGCCCGCGGGAACGGTCACCTTGCTCTGGTCCAGCTTGACGACGCCGGAGTTGACGTCGCTGCCGTCGTTGCCGTGCACGCCGCTGACCTTGAGGCCCAGGGTGAGGTCACCGGTGCTGGTGTTGGTGAAGGGCACCTGCACGGTGGTGCGGTCCGAGGCGTCCTGCGGCCAGTTGAAACTGCCGCCCTGGACGGCGGGCGCGGAGAGCACCTTCTGGTGCACCGCCGTGGCCACGTCGAGGACACCGGCGCCGGTCTGGTCGGCGCCCGCGATCTTGCCGCCGGTACGGGCGGAGGAGACCAGGGCCGCCTTGATCTGCTGCGCGGTCCAGTCCGGGTGGGCCTGGCGGACGATGGCCGCCGCGCCCGCGACGTGCGGGGTCGCCATCGAAGTACCGGACATCGTCTGGTACGCGTAGACGCCGCGTCCGCCCGCCTTGGCGGCCAGGATGTCGACGCCGGGGGCGGAGATCTCGGGCTTGAGGGTGTGGGTGACGGCCACCGGGCCGCGGCTGGAGAACGGCGCGGTGGTGTCGTCGTGGTCGACAGCGCCGACGGTCAGCACGCCGGGCGCGCAGCCGGGCGAGGAGACGGTCTCGGTGGCCGAGCCGGTGTTGCCGGCGGCGATGACGAACAGGGTGTGCGTGTTCTGTGAGAGCTGCTTCGCGGCCTCGGCCAGCGGGTCGGTGCAGTCGCCGATCGCGGGGTTGCCGAGGCTCATGGAGACGACGTCGGCCTTCTGGTCGACGGCCCACTGCATGCCCGCGATGATCCAGGAACTGTCACCGGAGCCGCTGTCGTTGAGGACCTTGCCGATGAGCAGGGAGGTCCCGGGGGCGACGCCCTTCTCGCGGCCGTCACTGGCCGCTCCGGAGCCGCCCACCGTGGAGGCGGTGTGGGTGCCGTGACCGTGCCGGTCGTCGGTGGTGCTGGAGTCCGTGAAGTTCTTGGACGCGGCGACCCGGTTCACCAGGTCCGGGTGCTGGGCGTCCACGCCCGTGTCCAGGACGGCGACCTTGGTGCCCTTGCCGTCGTAGCCCTCGGCCCAGGCCTCCGGCGCGTGCACCTGCTTGGTGGACTGGGCCAGCGTGGCCTTGACCTTGCTGTCCAGCCACAGCTTCTTCAGCGAGGAGCCGGAACGGGAGCGGTTGTCGGTGACGTCCTGCCAGAAGGTGGCGGCGGTGTCCTTGTCGGCCTTCAGCGCGACACCGTCCACGGCCGGGAGACTCAGACCCCGCTCGGCTCCACGGGGAGCCGCCGGTGCGCTGTCGGCAACGTTCACGCTGTTCCGGTAGGTGGCGATCAGCGGCAGCGTGTCGGAGTGGGTGTCGTCGTATCCCTGACGGATGAGCCCACTGACGTTGAACAGCTGCTCGTCGACCTTGCCCTCGGCGATCGCCCGGGAGGCGTCGTCCGGGTAGACGTAGAGGTCCTTGCCCCGCTGGTACGTCTGCACGATCGGCTGTACGCCGTCCTTGCGGGGCAGTACGGCTGCCGAGCTGTGGCCCGACGGGTCCGTGGTCACCAGTACCTTGTCGCCGGTGACGAGCGTGACGGTGACCTGCTTGCCGTCCTTTGCCGCGGCCCCGCTGCCGACGACAGGACGTTTGCCCGGGGAACCGCCGGGCGGTGTGTCCGCTGCCGCCCCGGACGGCGCGACGGCCGTGACTGCCAGGACCGCGGCGGTAGCCGCGCCCAAGGCAATTCGCGCTATCGGATACATGAATCTCCCTAATCGAAACCGTGAACGTGCCATGCTGCGGCTGCATCCTGGCAGGGATACGGATCACTCAGGGGTGCCCACGTGTGGCGGGTTCCCCACGTGGCGGCATTCCGCCAGCCGGTCACTTCCGGCGGTTCACCTGACCGGGCTCTCCCGGTCAGGTGGATGAACGTACTTCCAGCTGAGAGCGGGTGTACCCGCCCCGGGGACTACCGGACGGCCCGTGCCCCGGACGCGCCGGGGACGGGATCAGAGCCAGCCCATGCGCGCGGCGTGCCATCCGAGCTGGAGGCGCGATTCCACTCCCGCGAGGTCCATCAGCCGGCGCACCCGACGCTCCACGGTGCGTAGGGAGAGGCCGAGTTGGGACGCCGCACGCCGGTCGGAGATCCCGGCCAGCAGCATGGCGAGTACCTCCAACTCCTCCTCGGACGGCTGCTGTTCGGCGGCCGGCTCCTCGCCCAGGCCCGTGGGGGTGGTGTACAGCGGCCGGGCCTGAGCCCATTCCTTCTCGAAGAGATGCACCAGGGCCGTCAGCAGGCCGCTGCGGTGCACCACGATGGCGCTCGGCTCGCCTCCGGGATCCGTCATGTCCAGGGGCACCATGGCGCGTTCCCGGTCGGAGATGACCATCTTGAGCGGCAGCGAGTCGGCCACGCGCAGCTCGACGCCCCCCATGACGGCCTCCCGCACGTCCCGCACGGCCTCGTGGCCGTCGAAATAGTTCTTGGCGGCCACGACCCGGAAGTCGACGCCGCGGTCCAGAGCGGAACTCTCCGACGTGTCGGTGTCCTCGCGCGGCACCGCGATGGGCTCGCCGACGAGGAAGACGAACAGCTCCCGCTGGGCCCCGGACTGCAACTGGTGGAACCGGTGCGCGACCTGTTCCACGCCGACGACCACCTCCACGACACCGCCCGCCGTGTGTGCGGCGGTGTTGCGGTACTGCTCGGTCAGCTGCGCATACGCGGTCTCGGCCAGGTGCAGGGCGTTGCGCTGCTCGACGAGGAGGGGGGCCAGGGCCACCGAGGGCGGGGTGAGCCGGTAGCGGGCGGCCCCGGGACCGGCCTCGACGAGTTCGACCGGGCCGGGGATCCCCGTCCCGGTGGCGACGGCCACCAAGCCGCGCGCCGCGAGGCCGAGCAGGATCCGGTCGCTCTCGGCCTCGTCCAGTCCGGTCTGCTGGGCGAGGTCCTGCGCGGATGCCGCCGGGCGCGCCAACAGGGCCGTGTATATGGCCTCTTCGGGCGGGCCCAGTCCGAGCGCCTGCAGCATCCGGTTCCTCCTGGGGCGGCCACCGTGTCCGGCCCCGGCACAACTCACGTGCACCGAGCGGGTCTTTTCCGTCGAACCCTATCTCTCAACCGGAATACGTCGTTTTCCGCTTCGCCTGTCGGTACCGGTGGGTGGACATGTCCCGGGCGGGAGGCACGGAAGCCACTGATCCCTGAAGTCCGTGCCCCTGAGGAGCCCGTGCCTGAGGAGCCCGTGCCCCTGAAGCCCGGAAGGGGCCTCCGACACACGTCGGAGGCCCCTTCCGGGAAAACTTTCACAGATGGCGGCGGACGAGCCGGCCTGTACGCCGGGTTCTGTCGCCCGGTGACCTCGCGGTCGCCGGGGAGACGGCCATCCATCTAGGACCGGCATTGCTGCCGGCCTCCTGCGGTCTACCCGCGGACTCGGGCGAGCAGCCCTCGAACGTCCGCGCAGGATCGTCTTGCGACAACCCCTCTTGACCTTGCTCCAGGTGGGGTTTACCTAGCCGCCTGAGTCACCTCAGGCGCTGGTGGTCTCTTACACCACCGTTTCACCCTTACCGGGGGCCTTGCGGACCCCGGCGGTCTGTTTTCTGTGGCACTGTCCCGCGGGTCACCCCGGGTGGCCGTTAGCCACCACCTTGCCCTGTGGAGCCCGGACGTTCCTCGGGAGGATCCGGAGATCCCCACGCGGCCGTCCGGCCGACTCGTCCGCCGTACGGACATCGTAGCCGGTCGCGGCCCTGCCGGAGTCGGCCGGCTGCGGGCCGGGGCGGGACGGTGGTCCGGGCCGGTGCCGGGTGCCGCACCTTTACGCTGGCTGTTGCCGCTCACGTACGAAGGAGACCTGCCGTGCTCGTGCTCTTGCCGCCGTCCGAAGGAAAGGCCGCGAGCGGCTCCGGTGCCCCGCTGAAGCCGGAGTCGCTGTCGCTGCCGGGGCTGGCCGGGGCACGGGCCGCGGTGCTGGACGAACTGGTCGAGCTGTGCGCGGCGGACGAGGAGAAGGCGCGCGAGGTCCTCGGGCTGAGCGAGGGGCTGCGCGGCGAGGTCGTCAAGAACACGGGGCTGCGGACCGCGGGCGCGCGTCCCGCCGGTCAGATCTACACCGGCGTGCTCTACGACGCACTGGACCTCGGCTCCCTCGACGCGTCGGCCCGGCGGCGGGCCGCGACGTCCCTGCTGGTGTTCTCCGGGCTGTGGGGTGCGGTACGGATCGGCGACCGGATCCCCTCGTACCGCTGCTCGATGGGGGTGAAGCTGCCGGGCCTCGGGGCGCTCGGGACGCACTGGCGGGCGCCGATGGCTGCCGTCATGCCCGAGGTCGCGGGCGGTGGCCTGGTGCTCGATCTGCGGTCGGCCGCCTATGCGACGGCGTGGAAGCCGAAGGGTGAGGTCGCGGAGCGTACGGCTTCGGTGCGGGTGCTGCACGCGCCGACCCGGAAGGTCGTCAGTCACTTCAACAAGGCGACGAAGGGGCGGATGGTGCGCGATCTGCTGCTCGCGGGCGCCGCACCGGCCGACCCCGCCGCCCTCGTCGAGACCCTGCGGGAGCTGGGGTACGTGGTGGAGGCATCGGCTCCGGTGAAGGCCGGGAAGGCCTGGGAGCTGGATGTGCTGGTGACCGAGATCCACTGAGCCGCACCCACGTCCGTTGCGCAGGATGCAACGGGCGTTGCGCGTGACGTGTGTGCCGGGGCAGGATGCCGGTATGACTTCCGTGCTCGACCTTGCCCCCGTGGTCCCTGTCGTCGTGCTCGACGACGCAGCCGATGCCGTACCGCTGGCGCGGGCGCTGGTCGCGGGCGGGCTGCCCGCGATCGAGGTGACGCTGCGGACACCCGCCGCGCTGGACGCGATCCGGGCCATCGCCGCCGAGGTGCCGGACGCGGTGGTCGGCGCGGGCACCGTGATCTCCCCCGAGGGGGTCTCTCAGGCACTCGCCGCGGGGGCCCGGTTCCTGGTCAGCCCCGGCTGGTCGGACCGGCTGCTGGGCTCGATGACGGAGTCCGGTGTGCCGTTCCTGCCGGGCGTCTCCACGACCTCGGAGGTCGTGCAGCTGCTGGAGCGCGGGATCACCGAGATGAAGTTCTTCCCCGCGGAGGCGGCGGGCGGGACGCCCTACCTGAAGTCGCTCGGGGGGCCGCTGCCGCAGGCCCGGTTCTGCCCCACCGGCGGGATCTCGCTGACGTCCGCGCCGTCGTATCTGGCGCTGCCGAACGTGGGCTGCGTCGGCGGGACCTGGATGCTCCCGGCGGAAGCCGTCGCCACCCGGGACTGGGCGCGGGTGGAGTCACTGGCGCGGGGTGCGGCGGCGCTGCGCGTGGCGTGACGCGGGTCCGGTCGACCGGCGGCCGAAGCGCATTCCGCCCGAAGCGGGTTTCCGCTCAGCGCAGGTGTGACGTGTCGTTCAGCAGCCGTACGGACGCGTTGCCGTCCGCGTAGTACGCGACCGCCGACACCGAGGCCGCCGAGAGTTCCATCCGGAACAGCGACTCGGGCGGCGCTCCCAGCGCGAGCCGTACCAGTGTCTTGATCGGTGTGACATGCGTGACCAGCAGCGCCGTCGTCCCCCGGTGCCCGGCGATCAGCCGGTCGCGGGCGGACGCGACCCTGCGGGCCACTGTCGCGAAGCTCTCGCCGCCGCCGGTCGGGGCCGCCTTGGACGAGGCGAGCCAGGCGTCGAGGTCGGCGCGGTACCGCTCGCGCGCCTCGCCGAACGTCAGGCCCTCCCAGGCACCGAAGTCCGTCTCGCGCAGGCCCTCTTCGATCCGGACCGGCAGACCCAGCCGGTCCGCCACCGTCTGCGCCGTCTCGCGGCAGCGGCGCAGCGGTGACGACACGACCGCCTGGATCGTGCCGCGGGCAGCGAACGCCGCCGCGGCCCGTTCCGCCTGCTCGCGGCCGGTCGCGGACAGCTCGGGGTCCGTGCCGCCGCTGCCGGAGAACCGCTTCTCCGGGGTGAGCGCCGTCTCGCCGTGGCGCAGCAGTACGAAGGTCGCCGGGGCGCCCAGGTCGGCCGGGGCCGACCAGCCGACCGGCGGGGCGGCCGGGGCACCGGTCGCCTCAGGGGCGGACGGCGCGCCCAGGTCCGCCGTCGAGTCCGACGGCTCCCACTGCCTGCCGTCCCTGCCCGCGTCCATCGCCTCGTTGGCGAGCCGGTCCGCGTGCTTGTTCCGCTCGCGCGGGATCCACTCGTACGTCACCTGTGACCGGGGCAGCACGGTGGCGGCCTCCGCCGCCAGCGGCTTCATGTCCGGGTGCTTGATCTGCCAGCGCCCCGACATCTGCTCGACGACGAGTTTGGAGTCCATCCGGACCCGGACCCGAGCGGCGGGGTCCAGCGCCGCGGCGGCCCGGAGCCCGGCGATGAGGCCCCGGTACTCGGCCACGTTGTTCGTGGCGAAACCGATGAACTCCGCGGCCTCGGTCAGGGTCTCCCCGGTGGCCGGGTCGAGCACGACCGCGCCGTAGCCGGCGGGCCCCGGGTTGCCCCGGGAACCGCCGTCCGCCTCGACGACGAACTCCCGCATCAGATGCCCGAGTCGGCCGTACGCACCAGGATGCGGTGGCAGTTCTCGCACCGCAGCACCGAGTCGGCGGGAGCCGCCTTCACCTCGTTGACCTCGGTGATGTTGAGCTCCAGACGGCAGCCCTCGCAGCGGCGCTGGTAGAGACGGGCCGCGCCGACGCCGCCCTGCTGCACCCGCAGCTTCTCGTACAGCTTCATCAGGTCGGCGGGGACCGAGGCGGCCACCACCTCGCGCTCCTTGGTGAGGGTGGCGACCTCGCGGTCGATCTCCCCGGCGGCGGCGTCGCGGCGCGCGGTGGCGTCGGCGACCTTGCCCTCGACGGACCCGACCCGCTCGGTGAGTTCGGTGGCGCGCTCCTGCGCGGACTCCCGGCGCTCCATCACTTCGAGGACGACGTCCTCCAGGTCACCCTGGCGCTTGGCGAGCGAGGTGATCTCGCGCTGGAGGTTCTCCAGGTCCTTGGGCGAGCTGACCGCACCGGAGTCGAGCCGCTGCTGGTCGCGCGCCGAGCGCTGGCGGACCTGGTCGACGTCCTGCTCGGCCTTGGTCTGCTCGCGGGCGGTGTCGCTCTCCTCCGTCCGCACGGCGACGAGCAGGTCGCGGAGCTGGGTGAGGTCCTTGGTCAGGGAGTCGATCTCGGCGTGCTCGGGAAGCGACTTGCGCTTGTGCGCGAGCTGCGACAGCCGTACGTCGAGGGACTGGACGTCGAGGAGTCGGATCTGGTCGGCGTGCGCGGCGTTCAGTTGGGGGCTCCAGAAGGATCGGTTGCGGTGGACGCCGCGTGGGCGGTCCAGGGGTCTGTGACCGTACGGGAGACGTGGGTACGCAGACCCCATCCGTTCCGGTCGGAAATCGCGTCGAGCTGCGCCGCGGCCTGCGTGCACCAGGGCCACTCGGTGGCCCAGTGCGCCGCGTCGAGCAGCCCGAGCGGCGACTGCTGCACCGCCTCGGACACCGGGTGGTGGCGCAGGTCGGCGGTGAGGAAGGCATCGACGCCACTGGCGCGTACCTGGTCGAAGAGGCTGTCGCCGGAGCCGCCGCTGACCGCGACGGTGTGGACGAGGGCGTCGGGGTCGCCCGCGACGCGGATGCCCTGCGCGGTGGCGGGGAGCCGTGCGGCGGCCCGTGCGGCGAACTCCCGCAGGGTCACCGGGTGGTCGAGCTCACACACCCGGCCGAGGCCCCGCCGCCCGTGCGGGTCGGCCGGGTCGGGTACGAGGGGGCCCACGACCCGCAGGTCCAGCGCCCCGGCGAGCGCGTCGGAGACCCCGGGGTCGGCGGTGTCGGCGTTGGTGTGTGCGACGTGCAGGGCGATGCCGTGCCGGATCAGGGTGTGCACGACACGGCCCTTGAAGGTGTCGGCAGCGACCGTCGTCGTCCCGCGCAGATAGAGCGGGTGGTGGGTGACGATCAGCTGGGCACCGAGCGCCACCGCCTCGTCGGCGATCTCCTGGACGGGGTCGACGGCGAAGAGGACCCGGTCGACACCTTCGGGGGCCTGCGGATCGCCGCACACCGTACCGACGGCGTCCCAGGATTCGGCCCGCTCGGGAGGCCAGAGGGCGTCGAGTGCGGCGATGACTTCAGACAGACGGGGCACGGCTACAGGTTACCTGCGCTCCGTGCCCCGGCTGCCGGTCGGGCCTGGTCGGTGAACCAGCCGGCCTCACTTGACCAGCCGGTGTCACTTGACCAGCCGGTGTTACTTGACGAGCCGGTGTTACTTGACGAGGTAGTGCTGGAGGTCGTCGAGGACCTTGTCGGCCGCGGTCACGCCCAGACCCAGGTACCAGGTCTCGTCGGGAACGTTCTTCGCCTGCCCGTCCTTGACCGCCTTGAGGTTCTTCCAGAGCGGGTTGGACTGGACGGTGTCGCGCTTGGTGGCCTTGGGGTCGCCGTACACGCCGGTGAAGATCCAGTCGGCGTCCGCGGAGTCGATCTTCTCGGGGCTGATCTCCACGGCGAGGTCGTTCACCTGCTGGCTCTTGGGCCGCGGCAGTCCGGCGTCCTGGAGGATCGTGCCGATGAAGGACTGCTGCGCGTAGAGGCGGATCCGGTCCGGCATGTACCGGACCATCGAGATGGTCGGCTTGTGCGGGCCGACGTCGGCGCCGAGCTGCTTGGCGCGCTTCTCGTACGAGCCGAGTTCGGCCTTGGCCTGGGCGGTCCGGTCGAGCGCCGCCGCGTTCAGCAGGTAGTTCTGCTTCCAGGTGAAGCCCGGACGGATGGAGAAGACGGTCGGCGCGATCTTCTTGAGTGCGTCGTACTTGTCCGCCGCGCGCAGCTGGCTGCCGAGGATCAGGTCCGGGTGGAGGTTGGCGATGGCCTCCAGGTTGAGGTTGTTGATCGTGCCGACGTTCTTCGGGTTCCCGGCGTTCTTCTTGAGGTAGCTGGGAATGCCCTCGCTGCCCTCGGTGGGCGCGTAGCCGACCGGCTTGATGCCGAGGGAGACGACGTTGTCCAGCTCGCCGACGTCGAGGACGACGACCCGCTGGGGCTTCGCCTTGAGCACGGTCTTGCCCATGGCCTGGGTGATGGTGCGCGGGAACTGGCCGGGCTTGGCGTCCGTACCGAACGCGGCGGTCTTCTTCGCGGCGTCCCCGAAGTCCTTGCCCCCGGTCGCGACGTCCTTCTTGGCCGCCGAGTTGGCCTTGTCGGAGCTCGCGGCGCCGTCCCCGCTGTCACTGCTTCCGCAGGCGGCGAGGGTGAGCGCGCCGGTGAGCGCGAGGGCGGCGACAGCTGCGCTGCGGCGACGTACGGACATGGCAAAGCTCCTGACAAGGGTTACTTAGGTGTGCCTAACCTTAACCACCCCTCTCCCGCCGAGCACACCCACCCCCTCCTTCTCAGCCGAACCCCGCGGTGGCCACCCTTACGAGGGACTTCGTCCGACCCGGCTGGTTCGGCAGGACGTACGAAAACTAGCTTCGGTGTCCGGAGGTGACCGAACGATGACAGCCCCGGCCACGACAACCGCGACGATGACCGCGACGCAGCCCCACACGACCGCCACGACCCTCGCGAACACCGCGGACGGTCTCGACGCGGTACGGCGGACGGACTTCACCCTTGCCCACGACGGGTCCTACGCCGCCCGGCTGGCCCGCCGCAGCGGGGACGCCTGGTTCCCCGAGCGCTGGACGCTGGACGGACCCGAGCCGTACGCGGTGGAACTGCCCGGCCACCAGCCCGAGGAGCCGGACTCCGACGTGCTGCCGCTGGCCGACGGGCGGGTGCTGATCCGCCGGTTCATCGAGGGGCGGCACACCTTCTCCCTGCTCTATCCGACCGGTCCGGGCACCGGCGAGGTGCCCCTGGGGGGCGTCGAGTGCGAGCGGCTGACCCTGCTGCCGCCCGCGCCGGGCAGCGCCTGCGCCTACGCCCTGGCGCCGGGCGAGCACGCGACCACGGTCTGGCTGGTGGCGGGCGGGGCCTTCGGGCCCGAGTACGTCACGGAGGTGCCGGGGCGCTGCACCGGCGGGGTGTGGCTGGACCGTACGGGCCGGATGCTGGCCCTGGACCGGGAGACGGACGGGGTCACCAAGGCGGTGGCGGTCGACCTGGAACGGGGCGGCGAAGTCACCCCGCTGCTCCAGATCACCGACGACAGCGACGACCGCCTGCTGCTGGCCGACGCGGACAGCGGCCTGCTGCTCGTACGGTCGAACGCGCCCGGGTACGACCGGCTGGGCTGGGGCGTCCTGGGGAGCCGGCGGCCGGTGCGCTTCCCGGAGTGTCTGCGGCTGGACGACGCGGTGGTCTCGCCGTTCGCCGTGCAGCCGGGGCAGGTGCTGATGCCGGAGACCTGCGGGGTCGCGCTGCGGATCGACGGCGCGGCGGGCAGCTGGCTGGGGGTGTGGCGGCCCGCGGCCCGGCGGCTGCTGCAACGGGCCGCTCCCGAAGGGTGGTTGGCGGGGGCCGGGCTGTGGACCGCGGAAGGGGTGCTCAGGCTGCCGTGCTCCACGGGCCCGGTACCGGTCTCAGTGGTGGACATCGCGCCGCTCGGCGAGGTGCCCTGCGACCTCTCCATCGAGCTGTCCATGGGGGTGGGCACAGAACCCGCACAAGTGGAAGTCCCTGGTCAGGAACCGTGCGGCCCCCCTGACACTCCTGTTGTGTGCAAGCCCGTACCGTTGCAGCAGGCGCCTCTCAACGGGCGCCCGCAGGCTGGTTAGAATCTCGGGCCTGCCCACACGAGCAGCGCTGCAGTAACTGAAGTAAGCGAGCGATTTGACGGGGGAGACGTCTCATCATGTCTGAAGCCAGGACCGACACCGCCCGGACGAGGCCGCAGCCTGCGACCGCGGGCCGGGGCGAAGCCGGAGGCTCCGGAAAGCACCGAGGGAGTGCGGCGCCCACCGAGGCGTCGGAGGCCGAGACCAACGGCCGCCACCGCCGCGCGGCGGAGCAACGCACCGGTGCTGCCTGACCGATCACGCGTACGCGCACAGGGAAGGGACCGTCCCCTCGGGGGCCGGTCCCTTCCCTGTGCGCCGGTAGCAGCGGCCCGTCAGCCGCTGTGCTTGAGTCCCAGGACCTCCGAGGCCGCGAAGGTCTCGTTCGGCGGCCGGTCCGCGTAGTACGGGGAGAGCACCTCGTCCAGCTCCTCGTACGAGAACACGGTCTTCGCGGTGTCGAACTTCGCGGCCACCCTGGGCCGTTCCACGACGGCGACCATCCCGCCGTGCACCACGAGCAGTTGCCCGTTGACCTGGGCCGCGGCCGGGGACGCGAGGTAGCCGACGAGCGGGGAGACGTGCTCGGGGGCCAGCGGATCCAGCTCGCCCGCGCCCGGCTCCTGGAATCCGGCGAAGACGTCCTCGGTCATCCGGGTCCTGGCGCGCGGGCAGATCGCGTTGGCGGTCACCCCGTACTTGCCGAGGGCCAGCGCCGTCGACGTGGTCAGCCCGACGACACCGCCCTTGGCCGCCGCGTAGTTCGGCTGGCCCGCCGAGCCTGCCAGGTACGCCTCCGAGGAGGTGTTGACGATCCGGCCGTAGACCGGTCCGCCCGCGGCCTTGGAACGCTCCCGCCAGTGGACGGAGGCGAAGTGGGTGGTGTTGAAGTGGCCCTTGAGGTGGACCCGGATCACCGAGTCCCACTCGCTCTCGCTCATCGAGAACACCATGCGGTCCCGCAGGATGCCCGCGTTGTTGACCAGGATGTCGAGCTTCCCGTAGGTGTCGACCGCCAACTGCACCAGGGCGCGGGCCTGTTCGTGGTCCGCGACGTCGCCGAGGTGGGCGACCGCCTGCCCGCCCGCCGCGCGGATCTCGGCGGCCACCTCCTCGGCGGGCGCGGCGGACGCCTCGCCGGAACCGTCACGGCCCGGCTGGCCGAAGTCGTTGACGACGACACTCGCGCCGAGCCGGGCGAGTTCCAGCGCCTCGGCACGGCCGAGGCCGCGGCCGGCCCCGGTGACGATCGCGGACAGGCCATCGAGTGGCAAAGACATGGACCAGCTCTCCTTACAGGTCTCCGGAGCCACAGGTCTCCGGTTACGGCGTCTCCGTTACGGCGTCTCCGTTACAGCGCTACCGGCTCTGAGGACCGGCGCGGCTCGGAGCTCACGGATCCCTCGGATCTCACAGACCCCTCAGGCCTCCCAGATCCCTCAGATCCCTCAGATCTCGATGCAGGTACGCAGCGCCTCGCCCGTACGCATCTGCACCAGCGCGTCGTTGATCCCGGCGAGCGGCACCCGGTGCGTGATCAGCCCTTCGAGGTCGATGCGTCCGGCCCGCCAGAGCGAGATGGCCCGCTCGTAGGAGCGGACGACGTCCCCGCCGCCGTACATGGAGGGCAGGATCCGCTTCTCGTCGAAGAACAGCTCGAACATGTTGAGCTGGAGGAAGTCGTCCATGGCGCCCGCGCCGACCACGCACAGGGTGCCGCCGCGCCGGGTCGTCTCGTACGCCGTCCGGGCCGTGGCCGACTTGCCGACGACCTCGAAGACGTAGTCGAAGCCCTCCCCCGCCGTGATGCGCTGCTTGGCGTCGGTCAGCGCGTCCGGGGCGATGGCCTCCGTCGCGCCGAACTTCAGCGCGGCCTCCCGGCGAGAGGCGACCGGGTCGACGGCGATGATCTGGGAGGCGCCCCTGAGCCGCGCGCCCTGGATCGCGGAGATTCCGACGCCGCCGCAGCCGATGACCGCGACCGACGAACCGGCCTGCACGTCGGCGGTGTTGATGGCGGCGCCGAGTCCGGTCGTGACGCCGCAGCCGATGAGCGCGGCGATCTCGAACGGCACGTCGTCGGGGATGGGCACCGCGCACCCCGCGCCCACGACGACCTCCTCGGTGAAGGTGCCGGTCCCGGCGAATCCGAAGACATCGCCGCCGGGGCGCTTGAAGTTGGGGGTGCCCGCGTTCATGAACCCGGCGAGGCACAGCTCGGTCTGGCCGCGCTTGCAGGCCGGGCAGATCCCGCAGGCGGGCAGCCAGCAGAGCACCACCCGGTCGCCCTGGCTGAGACCCGTGACCCCGTCGCCGACGTCCAGGATCTCGCCCGCGCCCTCGTGGCCGGGGACGAACGGCGCGGGCTGCGGAAGCACCCCGTTCATCGCGGAGACGTCCGAGTGGCAGAGCCCGGTGGCCCGGACCCTGATCTTGACCTTGCCGGGGCCGAAGCCCACCGCCTCGACGTCGTCGTGGACCTCGAGCTTCTCCTGGCCTATCTCGTGCAGTACGGCTGCGCGCATGGTGCGGCTCCTCACATACGGCTACTTCTGGTGGGTCAGTGGTGTGTGACGACGGTGCCGGTCAGTGGTGTGTGACGACGGTGTCGGCGAGGACCGGCGCGTCGTCCCGTTCGACGGCCGAGACGGCCACCTGGACACGGCCCGGCGACTCCCACATCCGGAGCCGGAGGGTCTCGCCGGGGAAGACGACACCGGCGAAGCGGGTGGCGTACGAGTCGACCCGGGCGACATCGCCGCCGAGCACGGTGTCGACGACGGCCTTGAGCGTCATTCCGTACGAGCAGAGCCCGTGCAGGATCGGCCGGTCGAACCCGGCGAGCTTGGCGAACTCCGGGTCGGCGTGCAGCGGGTTCCAGTCGCCGGAGAGCCGGTAGAGCAGGGCCTGGTCCGGGCGGATCGGGCGCTCCTCGGTGCGGTCGGGCGCCCGGTCGGGGAGTTCGAGCCGGGCCGAGGGGCCGCGTTCGCCGCCGAACCCGCCCTCGCCCCGTACGAAGATCTGGGAGTCGCTGGTCCACAACGGGCCCTCGGCGTCACTCACTTCGGAGCGCAGCACGATGACGGCGGCCTTCCCCTTGTCGTACACCGCCTGGACGCGGGACGCGGAGACGGCCGTGCCCTCGACGGGGATCGGCCGGTGCAGGACGACGGTCTGCCCACCGTGCAGGACGGCGGCGAGGTCCACCTCGATCCCGGGTGCGGTGAGGCCGCCCGCCAGGGCCGTGCCCGCGCCGGCGACCGTGGCGAAGCTGGGCAGGACGTGCAGCCTGGACTCCAGGGTGTAGCGCAGCTCGTCGGCGTCGGTGGCGGGCAGACCGGCGCCAACCCCGAGGTGGTAGAGCTGGACGTCCTTGTGGCCCCAGGTGATCTCGCTGGAGCGGGGTTCGGCGGCAACGGCCTCTGCGGCATCAATGGGCATGGGGCGAGGGCTCCTTGACGAGGGAAAGACCTCGGTGCGACCGTCCGCACCGTCAGGCGCACCGAGGTCGTACGGGACCGGCCTCCGGCGCCCTTTGTAGAACGCGTTCTAGGCCGATGACCCCATGTATAACGCACCCCTCAGCACTTGTGAAGACTCCTGACGCCACGTCAGATCTCTGTCGGACCTCCGGTCGGCCGTGACATTTGTACCGGCCGGGTCCGTACATGCGCATCTGCCGCGCGGCCCGGCCCGCTCCGTAGCGTGGGAGTCATGACGCAGACAGCAGACACCGGCCCCGCGGTGAGCTTCACCGGCGCGGTCAAGACCTTCGGCGCGGTACGGGCCGTGGACGGCGCCGATCTGGAGATCCACCGCGGGGAGACCGTCGCGCTCCTGGGGCGCAACGGGGCCGGGAAGTCCACCACGATCGGACTGCTGCTCGGGCTCGACCAGCCCGACAGCGGGCAGGTGCGGCTCTTCGGCCGGACGCCCGAACAGGCGGTACGGGCCGGACTGGTGGGGGCGATGCTGCAGACCGGGCAGCCGATCCCCCGGGTGACGGTGCGGGAACTGGTCGCCTTCGTCGCCAGTACGTATCCGCGCCCCCTCCCGGTGTCCGAGGCGCTGGACATGGCGGGCCTCGCCGAGTTCGCGGGCCGCCGGGTCGACAAGCTCTCCGGCGGCCAGACACAACGCGTCCGGTTCGCCGTGGCGCTCGCCGGGAACCCGGAGCTGATCGTCCTCGACGAGCCGACCGCCGCGCTCGACGTGGAGGCCAGGCGGGCGTTCTGGGACTCCATGCGGGCGTACGCGCGGCGCGGGAACACCGTGCTCTTCTCCACGCACTACCTGGAGGAGGCCGACGACAACGCCGACCGCATCGTGGTCATCGACCGGGGCCGGATCGTCGCGGACGGCAGCGCCGAGCTGATCAAGCGCTCGGCGGGCGGCAGCCTGGTCTCCTTCGACCTGGCGGGCCGGGGAACGGAAGGGCTTCCGCTGCTGCCCGGCGTCACCGCCGTGGAGATCCGCGGGGACCGGGCGTCGCTGCGTACGGACGACTCCGACGCCACCGTCGTCGCCCTCGCGGAGCTGGGCGCGATCCGCGGACTCGCGGTCGCCCCGGCCACCCTGGAGGACGCCTTCCTCCGCCTCACCTCGCACGAACCCGCCTCGCACGAACTCGCCCACGTACCCGGCGAACCGACGAACGAGAGCGGGCACGGAACCGCGCCCCGACCCCAGAAGGCGGACGTCTGATGCTGGAGTACATCAAGCTCGAAGTGCGGCGCACCCTGCGCGACACCGGATTCGTCGTCTTCGGCGTCGGGATGCCGGTGATGATGTATCTGCTGTTCACCAACATCGGCCCCACCGACTCGGCGTCGGCCGCCTGGCGGGTCACCTCGATGGTCGGTATGGCCGCGTACGGAGCGCTGGGCGCCGCGCTCGGCGTCGGTACCGGCGTCGCCTCGGACAAGTCCCTGGGCTGGCTGCGGCAGTTGCGGGTGACTCCGCTGCCGCCCTCCCAGGTGGTGCTGGGCCGGGCGATCGCGGGTTCGGCGACCGTACTGCCGGGCATTCTGGCGGTGCTGCTGTCCGGGGTACTGGTCAACGGCGTACGGATGGACGCCTGGCAGTGGGTGGTGCTCGCCCTGCTGCTCTGGATCGGCGCGCTGCCCTTCACGCTGCTGGGCATCGGCAACGGCTACCGGCTGACCGCCCAGACGACGGGCGTGGTGAACGTGGCCTGTCTGATGGGGCTCGCGATCGTCGGCGGCCTGTGGTTCCCCGTCGACGCCTTCCCCGGCTGGCTGCGCTCGGTCGCCCGGTACACACCGACCAACCGGTTCGCCGAGTTGGGCTGGTCCACCACCCACGGCAGCGCGCCCGGTCCCGGTACGGTCGCGGTGCTGGCGGCCTGGCTCCTGGTGTTCGGCACGTACGCGGTGATCTCGTACCGTCGGTCCGCGAGGACCGTGTGACTGGAGAGGCGATGGGCGAGAAGCTGAACGGGCCGCGTGGGCCACGTCGACCGCACGGGCTGCGCGAGGGGTGGAAGCGGCACAAGGAGCGGCTGAAGGAGGCCGAGGAGCAGAAACGTCCCGGCCCGCCGAACGCCTTCGCCCTGCTGCCGTGGCTGCTGCTCGGCCTGGGCAGCTTCTCCAACCTGATCGGCGGCGACGCCCCCAACCCGTGGATCGGCGGGGCCGGGCTGCTGGCCTTCAACTCCCTCTACGTCTCGGTGGCGTTCCGCGCCTTCGACCCGGAGAAGCGGAAGAGCCACGTCACGCTGTACCTGCTGGGTCTGATGGCGGCCATCACCTACGGCCTGGCCCTCGGCTACGGGGACAACTGGCTGCTGTTCTTCCCGCTGCTCTCGCTGGCCATCGGCACCACCCTGCGCGACCGGCAACTCGGGCTGGCACTGGTGGTGGTCGCGGGCTCCGCGGGTTACATCTCGGGGCAGGAGGGGCACAGCCCCTGGGACCCCTGGACGCTCGGCTACGGCACGTTCATCTCCGGCGCGGTGACCGCCGCGGTCCTGACGCTCTCCGAGACGGTCATGGAACTCCGCTCCACCCGGCAGGAGTTGGCCCGTTCGGCGGTGGAGCAGGAGCGGCTGCGTTTCTCCCGCGATCTGCACGACCTGCTCGGCCACACGCTCTCCGTGATCGTCGTGAAGTCGGAGGCCGCCCGCCGGATCGCCCCGCGCGACATGGAGGCGGCGCTCGGTCAGATCTCCGACATCGAGACCGTCGGCAGACAGGCCCTCACCGAGATCCGCGAGGCGGTCACCGGGTATCGCGACGCGAGCCTGGCCAGCGAACTCGACCGGGCCCGTTCGGCGCTCACCGCGGCCGGGATCGAGCCCGTCGTACGGCAGTCGGGCCCGCCGCTGGCGCCGGAGAACGCCGCGCTGCTCGGCTGGGTCGTCCGGGAGTCCGTCACCAACGCCGTACGGCACAGCGGTGCCACCCGCTGCCAGATCACCGTGGACGGCGGAGCACCCGAACGCGTCCGCCTGGTGATCAAGGACAACGGTCGCGGCGTAGGCTCTACGCCACCCGGCAGCGGGCTGAAGGGTCTGACCGAACGCCTCGCGGCGGCCGGCGGATCCCTGGAGGCGGGCCCCGGCCAGCGGTCCGGTTTCCGGCTGGTGGCCGAACTCCCGGCCGACGCGGCGCCGGACCGGGAAGAACCGGCCGGGTGAGCCGGTGGAAGTGGAACAGGGAGAGCAGCGAATGATCCGAGTCCTCCTCGCCGAAGACCAGGGAATGATGCGGGGTGCGCTCGCCCTGCTCCTCGGACTTGAGGAGGACATCGAGGTGGTCGCCCAGGTGGCCACCGGTGACCAGATCGTGCCGGAGGTCCTTGCCTCGTCCCCCGATGTGGCGCTCCTGGACATCGAACTGCCGGGCCGCAGCGGGCTGGACGCCGCCGCCGACCTGCGTACGGAGGCCCCCGGCTGCCGGGTGCTGATCCTCACCACCTTCGGCCGGCCCGGCTATCTGCGCCGTGCGATGGAGGCGGGGGCCGCGGGATTCCTGGTCAAGGACGGGCCGGTGGAGGAGCTGGCCGCCGCGATCCGCCGGGTGCTGGCCGGGGAGACGGTCATCGACCCGGCCCTGGCCGCGGCGGCGCTCAGCGCGGGACCCAGTCCGCTGACCGCCCGCGAGTGCGAGGTGCTGAACGCCTCGGTGGACGGGGCGACCGTCTCGGACATCGCGGGCAAGCTGCACCTCTCGGAGTCGACGGTCCGCAACTACCTCTCGTCGGCCATCGGCAAGACGGGGACCCGTAACCGCATGGAGGCGGTGCGGTCGGCCCGGCAGCGGGGCTGGCTGTAGCCGGAAAGCCTTCCCGGCTACAGCCCAGTTAGCCCAACAGCCCAGGGTGTCCAACAGCCCTGGGGGCCCGGCGGCCCCCGCGGTCAGTCGTCGGACGGGCTCGCTGCCGCCGGGCTCGGTGCGGCCGGGTCCCGTCGCTCGTCGGCCGGGCCCGACGCCGCCGGGCGCCGGAGGATCGGGCCCGAGGCCCGCGGCATCCACAGCAGCATCAGCACCACCGCCCCCAGCAGGATGAACCCGCCCCACCGGAACGCCAGCCCGTACCCCGCGGTCAGTGCCTCGGCCCCGGTGCCGCCCCGGCTGCCGGACGCGGCGACCGTGGAGAGTACGGAGAGGCCGAGCGCACCACCCAGCGTGCGGGCGGTGTTGACCAGCCCGGAGACCAGACCCGCGTCGCCGGGTGCCGCGCCGGAGGTGGCGAGCGAGGCGAGCGGTGTCATGGCCAGTCCGGCGCCGAGCATCATCAGCATGCCGGGCAGCATGATCGAGACGACGTACGTCCCGTGCGCGGTCATCGTCGACTGCCAGCCGAACCCGACGGCGGTGATCAGCGTGCCGACGACCGCCACGTGCTTGGCCCCGACGCGCGCCATCACCCGCGGCGCGAGCTTGGAGCCCGCGACGACGCTCAGCGAACTGGGGATGAGCGCCAGCCCGGCGACGAACGGCGAGTAGTGGAGCACGTTCTGGGCGTAGAGCGTCATGAAGTACCACATGCCGAAACTGCCCGCACCGCAGATGAACATCGCCGCGTTGGCCGCGGCCACCGAACGCACCTTGAACAGTTTCAGCGGCATCAGCGGCACCCGGGTGCGCGCCTCGACGGTCAGGAACAGCCCGATCAGCACCACTCCGGCGAGCAGCGGCACCAGCGTCGCGGCGGCGGTCCAGCCCTCGGCCTCGGTCTGCACGATGCCGTACGCGAGTACGGCCGTGCCCGCCGTCACCAGCACCGCCCCGGGCAGGTCGAGCCGCCGGGCGCCACCGGCGCGGCTCTCGCTGATCCAGCGGGCCGCACCGACCAGGACGAGCGCGCCGACCGGCACGTTGATCAGCAGGACCCAGCGCCAGGACAGCGCGTCGGTCAGCGCGCCGCCGACGAGTCCGCCCGCGGCGCCACCGCCCGCGCCGACAGCCGTCCAGGTGGCGATGGCCCGTGCGCGGGCCGCGCCCTCGGGTACGGCCGAGGTGAGGATCGTGAGCGTCGACGGTGCCAGTACCGCGGCGCCGAGCCCCTGCACGGCCCGCGCGGCGAGCAACTGCCAGCCCTCCTGGGCGAGTCCGCCCGCGAGCGAGGCGAGGGTGAAGAGCCCGAGCCCGACGAGGAACATCCGCTTGCGCCCGAAGAGGTCCCCGGCCCGGCCGCCCAGCAGCATGAATCCGGCGAAGGCGATGGCGTACGCGTTGACGACCCACTGCAGCCCGGTGGAACTGAGTCCGAGGCTGCTGCGCATGGAGGGCAGGGCGACGTTGACGACGGACACGTCGAGCACGACGAGGAACTGACCGGCACAGGCGGCGAGGATCACCAGCCAGGTAGATGGCCGGGTGCGGGAAGACCGGGGGCGGGGGGCGGATATGTGGCCGTCCGAGGAGGTTCGCGACATGAATGCCATGTTCGCAGCCGACCGGTGGCCCGTGCATCCGCATATCAGCGCAAGCGCTCTGGTCCATCCGGCCTAGTACCTTCTTCCGCGCAGCCGCCCCCGTCCCGTCACGCACCGGACGACCCGCCGGTCACTGCCCGCTGCGGGCGTCGGCCAGGCCCTGCCACCGCTCCGCGATGTCCGCGGTGGGTGCGGGGAGCTCGAACTGGTCGAGGATCCGCATCACGATGTGGTCCACGATGTCGCTGATCCCGCGCGGGATGTCGTAGAAGGCGGGCATCGGCGGAACGATGCGGGCCCCCATCCGGGAGAGGGCGAGCATGTTCTCCAGATGGATCTCGCTCAGCGGTGTCTCCCGGGGCACGAGGACCAGCGGGCGGCGCTCCTTGAGCGTGACATCGGCCGCGCGGGAGATGAGGTTGTCGGCGAAGCCGTGCCGTACCGCCGCGAGGGTCTTCATGCTGCACGGGACGATGACCATGCCGGCGACCGGATAGGAGCCGGAGGAGATCGTGGCCCCCATCTCGCCGAACTTATGTGTCACATCGGCGAGTTCGGCGAACTGCCTGCTGGTGCGGGAGGTCTCCACCTCGATGGTGGAGCGGGCCCAGGTGCTCAGGACGAGATGGGTCTCCACCTCCGGCACCTCCCGAAGGACCTCCAGCAGCCGGAGAGCGATCGGGGCCCCGGTGGCGCCGGTGACTCCGACAACGAGCCTGATGGGTACGTGGGTGGGGGTGGGAGTGGGGAGGGTCACAGCGTGCTCCTGGTGCGGGCATCGGGCGGAGGGGGTGGGACGGACCGGCCGGGGAGGGGAACCGGACCGGCCGGACCACCCTGCGGATAGGGGACGGACGGACCGGCCGGACCGGCCGGGGAGGGGAGAGCCACTGCGGCCTCCCCTCCCCTGTGGCGCGGGCCTACAGCGGCAGGACGCCCGCCCAGCGCCTGCGCAGGTCCTCGCGGGTCGCGTCGTCGACGCGGTTGGCCGCCGGGTACTGGTCCTTCCACGCGAACGGCTTGGTCGCGTCGATCAGCACGATGCCCATCCCCAGGTCACCGGCGGCGCGCTTGTCGGGCGACAGTCGCGGGTCGATGGCCGTGGTGGGCGCCCGCAGCACCTGGAGGGACTCGGACGGGTCGACGCGGGTGAACATCGCCCACAGGACGTGGTTGATGTCGGTGATGTCGATGTCCTCGTCGACCACCACGAAGTACCGCTCCATCCCGCCGGTCCGCTTGCGCCCCGCCGCCGCGAGCAGCGCGTGCATCGCGTCGCCCGCGCCGGTCTGCTCGATGGAGACGACCATCATGAGCTGCCGGGCGTAGGCCCACACGCCCTTGATGTTCTGCACTCCGGAGGCTTCCAGGTGGTCCCAGGTCACCGAGGCCGAGTACAACGGGACGGCCTGGTCACCGGCCGGGACGGTCGGGAGCATGGGCGGGGCGCCCAGGATGATCGGGTCGTCGCGGTGCATGATCCGGGTGACCCGGACCACGGTCTCCTGGCCCGAGTGGGTGTAGTAGCCGGTCCACTCCCCGAACGGGCCTTCCAGGACGGACTCCTCCTCGACCGGCGGCATCTCCCCCTCGATGACGATCTCCGCGTACGCCGGGACCGGGAGGTCGCTGCCCGGCGCGTACAGCACCTCGACGCCTACCCCGCGGAGCCCGCCCGCCAGGTCGTACTCCGACATCCCGGACGGCGCGGCGATGGCCGCCGCCGTCGAGAGGATCGGGTCCTGGCCGACCACCACGGCGATCGGGCAGGCCCGGCCGCGCTGCCAGTACTTCTCGGCGATGGCCTTGGCGTGCCGGTTGCCGAGCATCCAGAGCGAGAGCCGGTCCGGGCCCTGGACACAGGCCCGGTACGTACCGACGTTGACCCAGCCGCTGTCGGGGTCGCGGGTGATGACCATGCAGGCGGTGCCGATGTAGCGCCCGCCGTCCCCGTCGTGCCACTGCGGCGCGGGGAAGACCCCGAGGTCCACGTCGTCGCTGACCAGGACGTTCTCCAGGACCGGACCGGTGGCGACCTCCACCGGCGGGACCGGTTCGAGCCGCTTGCTCAGGTCCTTCCAGGCCCGCACGATGTCCAGCTTCCCGGTGGTGGGCGGAAGCCCCAGGGCCACCGCGGTGCGGGCCGCCGTCCCCATGAAGTTGGTGAACACCCGGTGCCCCGCCGGGAAGCCGGGGATGTTGTCGAACATCAGGGCGGGGCCTTCCTTCTCCGCCATCAGTTCGGTGATGCCGCCGATGTCCAGATCCCGGTCCGCGCCGTCGATCCGGAGGACCTCGTCCTTCCCCAGGGTCTCGGTCATGTGGTCGATGTAGTGCCGGAGATCGCGGAATGCGCTCATGTGCCGTCGGGAGCCGGGCGGTGTACCCGGGTGCTCCCGTCCTCCTCTTCCACCGCGAGGATCCGGACCGGCCCCGGCCGGGGGCAACGAGTCGGGAAGCGAATGCCGGTTTTTACGCGAGATAGAGTCAGGATGCATGGAATCCATCGATCTGCAGCTCATTCACGCACTCAGAATCGACGGACGCGCACCGCTGCGCCGGATCGCCTCGGTACTGGAGGTCTCCGACCAACTGGTCGCCCGCCGCTACGCCCGGCTCCGCGAGACGGCCGGGCTCCGGGTGGTGGGGCGGCTCAACCCCCGGCCCGTCGGGCAGACGGTGTGGGCGCTGCGCCTCCAGTGCGTCCCCAGCGCCTCGCTCGGTCTGGCCCGTGCGCTGGCCGAGCGGGACGACACCCGGTGGGTCCAGCTCGCCTCCGGCGGGACCGAGATCATCTGTCACCTCGCGGTGCACGGCGACCGGGACCGGGACGCGCTGCTGATGGACCGGATCCCGGCGAGCCGCCGGGTCACCTCGATCACGGCGCACCGCATGCTGAGGCTGTTCAAGGGCGGCCCGACCACCTGGGACGGCCCCACCTCCGCACTGAGCCGGCAGCAGCGGGACGCCCTCGCCCCCGCGTACCCGGCTCCCGAAGCCCAGGCGCCTCCGGTGGAGCTCACGGATCTGGACCAGATCCTGCTCACCGCGCTGACCCGGGACGGCCGTACGCCGCACGCCCAGCTGGCCGCCGAGGCCGGCTGCCACGAGTCGACGGTGCGCCGCCGCATCGCCCAACTGCGCACGGCCGGGGCGCTCTTCTTCGACCTGGACATCGACGAGAGCGCGCTGGGCAGCCCGGCGGCCACCGCGATGTGGATGGCGGTACGCCCGGCGCAGCTCGCCGCCGCGGGCGCCGCGCTGGCCGGTCACCCCGAGGTGGCGTACGCGGCGGCCACCACCGGGCGGACCAACCTGCTCGTCAACGTCCTCTGCCCGGACGACGAGCACCTCTACGCGTACCTCTCCGACCGCATCGGGGCGCTTCCGGGCGTCGACACGGTCGAGACCGCCCCGGTGATCCGCACCCTCAAACGGGCGGGCGCGGTGGCCCGCAACCGGGGCCGGTCGGAGGGCAGTCGGAGCGAACGGCCGGGCAAGCGGCCAGGGGAACGGCCCGGTGGACAACCGTAGAGCGTTACCGGCGGATCACGGCCGGGGCCCTCGGACCTGTCCGGTCACCCCCGCCGCAGCATCGTCACCACGGCCGCCCCGCCCAGCCCGATGTTGTGCGCGAGGCCCACCCGCGCCCCGGAGACCTGCCGGGCGCCCGCCTCCCCGCGCAGCTGCCACACCAGCTCCGCGGCCTGTGCGAGGCCGGTCGCGCCCAGCGGGTGGCCCTTGGAGATCAGACCGCCCGAGGGGTTGACCACCCACCGGCCGCCGTACGTCGTCGCCCCGCTCTCCACGAGCTTGCCGGACTCGCCGTCCGGGCACATCCCCAGCGCCTCGTACGTCAGCAGCTCGTTGACCGAGAAGCAGTCGTGCAGTTCGACGACGTCCACGTCCTCGATGCCGAGCCCGGACCGCTCGTACACCTGGCGCGCCGCCGCCCGCGACATCGGCCTGCCCACCGCGTCGATGCACGACCCGGAGGCGAAGCTCTCCTCGGTGTCGGTCGTCATCGCCTGGCCCGCGATCTCCACCGCCTTGTCGTGCAGCCCGTGTTCGACGACGAACCGCTCCGACACGACGACGGCCGCGGCCGACCCGTCCGAGGTCGGCGAGCACTGGAGTTTGGTGAGCGGCCGGTGGATGGTCTTGGCGGCGAGTATCTCGTCGACCGTGTAGACGTCCTGGAACTGGGCGCGCGGGTTCTCCGCCGAGTGCCGGTGGTTCTTGGCGCCGACGGCGGCGAGCTGGGCCGCCGTGGTCCCGTACCGCTCCATGTGCTCCCGGGCCGCGTTGCCGAAGATCTGCGCGGTCGGCGGGGACATCTCGAAGCCGTGCCCGGCGGCCATGATCCCGTAGTGCCGGGCCACGGGCGAGGTCTTGAAGTCGCCCCCGTCGGAACCGCCGCCCAGCGCCCCCTTCTTCATCTTCTCGAAGCCGAGGGCGAGCACGCAGTCGCTGACACCGCCCTCGACGAACTGCCGCGCCATCATGAGGGCGGTGGACCCGGTGGCGCAGTTGTTGTTGACGTTGTAGACGGGCACCCCGGTCAGCCCGAGTTCGTACGCGGCCCGCTGCCCGGCGGTGGACGCCTGGAAGCAGTAGCCGACGGGGACCTGCTCCACCTGCCCGTAGTCGACACCCGCGTCGGCGAGCGCCTGGGTGCCCGCTTCCTTCGCCATGTCCCAGTACTGCCAGTCACGACTCTCCGGCTTCTCGAACTTGGTCATCCCGACGCCGACGATGTACGCCTTCATGGTTCCGCCTCCCGGTCCGCTGCCACCATCCAGTTAACTGACGGATCGTCAGATACTTCGATACTGGCAGCGGGAGGCGGCCAGGGGAAGGGCGTAGGGGTGCGCACTGCGAAACCCCGGACCGGTGCGTCGATGTCCCCAGAGTCAGGCTCCCTCGTCCGCCTCCCCCTCTCCCGGGCCCGGGAGGCGCTGCCCGCGCGAGTCGGCCACTCGGAGCGCGTCCGCCAGGGCCCCGGACAACCGGCAGGCCAGCCAACGGTATTCGGTGGCCGACAGAGCAGCCACTCCGGGAGCCGCGGCTTCTCGGGCGTACTCCACCAGCTCCTGGCCCATGCCGAGCTGCACCGTCTCGATGCTGTCGGCGAGGGTAGAGAGGTAGCCCCGGCCATCGGTGCTCAGGTAGCAGGGCTTCCCCTCCGGGCTGGTCCACGGCAATAAGCGGGGACCTCCCCACCCGACGCTGCGTCGTGCAACTCCCTGCGCCGCATGCGGTCGGAATCGCTCATGGGCTGGCTCACTGGGCCTTTTCCAACCTCACGCCGAAGCGTGGTGAAGGACAAGAACGGCCTGGACGATCGCGGTGATGCGGGTGGTGCTACAGCGGAGTTTCCGCAGAAGGCGCCAGCCCTTCAGAGTTGCCATGGCCTGCTCGCCGAGGCAGCGGATCTTGGCGTGCGTGCTGTTGTGCCGACGCTGCCACCGCTTGAGGCGACGACCTCGGAACGGGACGCGGATGGGGTGGCCGGCTCCCTGGTACGCCTTGTCCGCCCAGCACTTCAGCTCGGTCGCGGCGAGCGCGTCGATGATCCCGTGCGTCCGTGCGGCGGTCAGGTCGTGGACGGACCCGGGCAGGGCGGGGGACGCCCACAACAGCCGGCCGAACGGATCGGTGAGGACCTGAACGTTCATGCCGTGACGCTTGTGTTTCCCGGAGTAGTACGGGGTGTCGGCGGCGATCCGGTCGATCGGCAGGAGGGTGCCGTCCAGGATCACGAACGCCTTGGTCCGGATGGTCTTCATCGCCTCGGTCAGGGTCGGGGCGAGGGCGGCCAGGACGTCGATGACCTCGCGTATGTAGCGATATACCGTCGCGATGCCGATGCGGAACCCGGCAGCCAGCTGGGCATAGGTATCACCGCACCGCAGGTGAGCCAGAGCGAGCAGGGCCTGTCGTCCTGCGGGCAGACGCCGCCAGCGCGTCCCGATCTCCCCTCGCCGGGCATGCAGCCGAGCACTCAGGTACCGCAAGGTGCGGCTGGACAGACCAATCGACGACGGGTAGACAAGCACGCGAAGCTCCTGGCGGGACACGGTGGATCTTGGTCGTGACACCTCCTACCAGGAGCTTCATCGCGTTGCAGAGCCAACCAACTGACGGACAGCGCCGACAGGTTGGAATCAGCTCATGGTTGTGTCGGTTCACCGGGCCGGGACGGCCAGGTCGATCCCCCAGGCTTCTTGCACGAGGTCGTGACCGCTTTGGGTGACGTTCAGGCCTCGCCCGGAGCGGTGCCTTACCACCCATCCGGCTTCAAGGAACTGTCTGCCGACTGCGGCACCCAGGGACCCGGCCAGGTGCGCGCGGCGTTCTGTCCAGTCCAGGCACCCGCGGGTGGTGGGGCGGCGGGCGTGGATCGCGCCGTCGACGTCCACCCCGACCCCGCGCAGTCCGTCAGCGCCGGCGCCGGTGAGGGAGAGCGACTCGCCGTCGGCCAGCCATCCCTGGCGGGTCCAGGCGTCCGTCAGCGCGATGCCGAGCTGCCCGGCGAGGTGGTCGTAGCAGAACCGTGCTGCAGCCAAGTTCTGCATCTCGCGGCTGCGTCGGTACCCCGAGACAGGTGTCGGCTCGGCGAGGACGCCGAGGGCCTCCAGGGCGGTGGCGACGCGCGGGCCGGCGAGCGCGTAGTAGCGGTGCCGCCCGCGCGACTCGCACGTCACCAGACCGGCGCCGACGAGGACGGCCAGGTGCTCGGAGGCCGTCGACGCGCTCACCCCCGCCCCCTGGGCCAGTTCCCCCGCCGGTCGGCTGGTGCCGTCCATCAACAGGTTCAGGAACGCCGAGCGCGCGGGTGCGGCGAGCGCTCTGCCCACGCTCGTGAAGTCACGGTCTCTGGTCATGGAGGAGAGGATACGACGACGCTTCGGCCGGTGCCGAAGCGTTCCATGCCTACGGTTTGGTCATGAGCACACACGCCTACCATGCCCGTCTGCACTGGGACGGTTCCACCGGCGCCGGGGTCCGCGGCTACTCGCGCGACCACACCGCTGTCGCCGCGCCCGCCACCACACAGGTGGACCTGAGCGCCGACCCGGCCTTCCGCGGCAACCCCGACCGGTTCAACCCCGAACAACTCGTGGTCATGGCCGCCTCCTCCTGCCAGATGCTGTCCTTCCTGGGCGCCGCCGCCCGCGCCCGGGTGGACGTCCTCGCCTACGACGACGAGGCCACCAGCCACCTCGACCTCACCACCGAACCCGGCCGCCTGGCCGCGATCCACCTGCATGCGACCGTCAGGGTTGCCGCCGGGACCGACGAGACCAGGGTCCAAGAACTCGCCGTGCAAGCCCACCACGACTGCTACATCGCCAACAGCCTGGCCGTCCCCGTCCAGGTCACCACCACCGTGGTGACCCCGTGAACGCCCGCCTGCAGGACATCGAGGTCCACTTGCCGAACCGGTCCGGAGCGCTGGCCGACCTCGGCCAGGCGCTCGGCAGCTGCGGGGTGAGCCTGGAAGGCGGCGGCGTCTTCACTCACAACGGGCACGCCGTCGCGCACTACCTCGTCGACGACGGCCCCGCCGCCCTGGCCGCCGTCAACGCCGCAGAGCTGGGCACCGCCGTCGTACGCGATGTCGCCATGACCAGGCTGGACCAGGACAAGCCCGGACAACTCGGCGCGCTCGCCCGCATGCTCGGCGACGCTGGCGTCAACGTCCTCGTCCAGTACAGCGACCACGCCGGCAACCTCGTCCTGCTTGTCTCAGACGAGCACACCACCGCGTGCCGCGACACGATCGAACGCTGGGAGCAGGGCTGACCCGGCATCCCGCTGGACACCTCCCGCCGCCGCGCACCCGGCCGTCCACGCCCCGGGCAAACCGCGCTACACCGTCGAGCAGACCTGCGCCCGGCCCCACCCGTTCAAGCGCCTCACCGCCGGACAAGGGCAGCATCCAGGCAGCCGAGATGGCCGCATCCGCGATGTCGATCACTTGTCGAAGGTCAGTCCGGTGCCCGCCAGGCAGCCGTTGATCACCTCGGGGCGGTACTGGAGCATCTTGAGCTTGCGTTTCACCGCGCGGGTGACCTGGCTGAGGTCGGCGGCGGCCAGGTTGCCGATGTCGCGTTTGACCAGGGACCAGATGCCCTCCTGAGGGTTGAGGTCCGGCGCATATGCCGGTAGCTGGAAGACTGTGAGCATGCGGTGTTGGCCTCGAAGAACTCCCGCAGCGGCGCGACCAGGTGCATGCGCAGGTTGTCCCACACCAGGACGATCGGGCCGCCGAGCTGGGTGTGGGCGCGGATGACCAGGTCGCGGTAGTCCTTCCACCCGAAGCCCTTCGGTTCGTCCTTGCGGCCCCGGTACTCGCGGATCGCGTAGATCAGATGGGACCGCTCGCCGGGCTTGTAGCAGGTCATGCCCGCCATGGAGACGCGGCCCGATCCCCGTCCGCGCACCCGGACGACCGGTATCTGGGCCGTGAAGGCCAACGGCACCGTCCGCTTCTACGCAGGAAGCCGAACCACCGCCGGAGCCGGCGCCGAAATTATCGCACCCGCTTCCTACTGGAAGACCCGCATCACGATCGGATAGCGGCAGCACAGCAGCCGCGTGGACGGCCCCACCACAACGGTGCCGTTGGTTCAGCCATCTCAGCCCACTTCGCCCCGCCGGACACGGCGGGGCGAAGTGGGCTTGCCCGGCCTCACGGATCGCGCGGCAGCCCGAGCAACCGCTCCGCGACCACGTTGAGCTGTACCTGCGTGGTCCCGCCCGCGATGGTCAGGCACCGTGACATCAGGAAGCCGTGGACGGCCCGCTCCGCCGGTCCTTCGCCCACCGCGCCCGCCGGTCCCAGCAGTTCCAGGGCGAGTTCGGCGACCTTCTGCTGGTGCGGGGTCTGCACCAGCTTCCGTACGGAGGCGCCCGCGCCGGGTTCCAGGCCGGAGACCTGTTGCAGGGTGGTCCGCAGGCCGATGCAGGCCAGGGCGTGGGCCTCGGCGGCGAGCAGGCCGATGCGGGCGACGGTCGCGCCGTCCAGCGTGGCGGACCGGGCGATCAGTGCTTCGACCCCCGTACTGAAGGTCAACTGGTCGGCCATGTGCACGCGTTCGTTGCCGAGCGTGTTGCGGGCCACCTTCCACCCGTCGTCCACCTCGCCGACCACCGCGTCGTCGGGCAGCAGGACGTCGTCGAAGTACACCTCGTTGAAGAGCGCGTCCCCGGTGATCTCCCTGAGCGGCCGGATGTCGATCCCGGAGGCCCGCTTCATGTCGACCAGGAAGTAGGTGAGCCCCTGGTGCTTGGGCGCCTCCGGGTTCGTACGGGCGAGCAGGATCCCGTAGTCGGCCCACTGCGCCGCCGACGTCCAGACCTTCTGGCCGTTGATCCGCCAGCCGCCGCCCTCCACCCGCTCCGCGCGGGTCCGCAGCGAGGCCAGGTCCGACCCGGCGCCGGGCTCCGAGAAGAGCTGGCACCAGAGCAGGTCGCCGCGCAGGGTCGGGGCGAGGTAGCGCTCCTGCTGTTCCGGGGTCCCGTGGGCGAGCAGCGAGGGCACCACCCAGGTGGCGATGCCGAGGTCGCTCAGCTTGACCCCGGCGGCCTTCAACTCCTGCTGTACGGCGAGCTGTTGCACGGGTCCGGCACCCAGTCCGTACGGCTCGGCCAGGTGCGGCGCCGCGTAGCCGGTGGGTGCGAGGGCACGGCGGGCGGCGGCCGGGTCGAGGCCGCGGGCGCTCTCGACGGCCGTGCGGGCCTGTTCGCGGTACGGCTCGGCCTCGGCCGGGAGTTCCAGCCGCAGTTCGCGGCGCGCGCCGGCCGCCGCCAGCCGGACGGCCCGCGCCCGGTGCGTGTCCCCGGCGCCCAGCAACTGCCGTGCCACCAGGGCCCGTCGGAGGTGGATGTGGGCATCGTGCTCCCAGGTGAAGCCGATTCCGCCGAGGATCTGGATGCAGTCCTTGGCGCAGCTGTACGCGGCGTCCAGCGCGGCCCCGGCGGCCAGCGCGGCGACGAGGCCGCGCACCTCGGGGCGGTCGTCGGCGGCGCGGGCCGCGTCCCAGGTGAGCGCCCTCGCCTGTTCGACGCGCAGCAGCATGTCGGCGCAGAGGTGCTTGACCGCCTGGAACTGCCCGATGGGGCGGCCGAACTGCTCGCGCACCTTGGCGTGTTCGGTGGCGGTGTGCAGCGCCCAGGCCGCCGTGCCGCAGGCTTCGGCGGCGAACAGTACGGCCGCCAGGTCCGTCACCAGGGTGTCGTCGAGCGCCAGCATCCGGTCGGCGGGTACGGCGTCGCGCACCCGCACCCCGGCGGTCGGCCGGGTCGGGTCCACGCTCTGCCGGGCGCGTACGTCCAGCGCGGCGGCGTCCACCGCCGCCCACCCGCCGCCGTACCGCAGCACGACCAGATCGGCCTCCGCGCCGCCGAGCACGGGGTCGCCCTCCGCGCCGGGCGCCACCGCGCCGGTCCACCGGCCGTCCGCGAGCGGCGCGGCGAGGTCGGGGCGGCCCGCCCGGTGCAGTACGGCGGAGGCCAGCACGGTGGGCAGATACGGGCCGGGCAGCGCCGCCCGGCCCGCCTCCTCCAGGACGACGGCCAGGTCCGGCAGCCCGCCGCCCCCACCTCCGTACTCCTCGGGCAGATGCGCCCCGAGGAGGCCCTGCCCGGCGAGAGCGTCCCAGTAGGCGGGGCGCCCCGGGGTGCCGGGTGGCGCGTCGAGCAGTTTGCGTACCTCTTCGGCCGGTGCCTCGCGGGCCAGCAGGCCCCGTACCGCGTCGGCCAACTCCCGTTGTTCCTGCGTGATTCCGATGCCCATGCGCAGGCAGACTAGAACACGTTCCAATCTGACGGAAGGTCAGATACGAGTCGAATACCGAGGCCGCGGCGGGTGATACAGATCACGCCGTACTTATATGGCGTTTACCGGAATACCCGGACCCCTCCGGAAGCTTTCATGATGCACCCACTTACACCTCCGGAGGCTTCGCGAATGGCACAGGCCGGACATTCCGCCCATAGCACTCAACTCAGTTCGAGCACGGGGAATTCCATCCCCGGGATCACCACCGAGGAAGCGCGCACCCCCCGTGGCCGGGGCGGCATCGTCCCCGTCCTCGCCTTCGCGGGCATCGTCGTCGCGGTCATGCAGACGCTGCTCGTCCCGGTCATCAAGGACCTGCCGACCCTGCTCGGCACGGCCCCGTCGAACGCCACCTGGGTCCTGACGGCCACGCTCCTCGCGGGCGCGATATCCACCCCGATCATGGGCAGACTCGGCGACCTCAACGGCAAGCGGCGGATGCTGCTCGCCAGCCTTGCCGTCATGGTCGTCGGCTCGCTGATCTGCGGATTCACCGACAACTTGCTGATCATGATCGTCGGCCGTGCGCTCCAGGGCTTCGCGATGGGAGCCATCCCGCTCGGCATCGGCATCATGCGCGACGAACTGCCCCGCGAGAAGCTCGGCTCGGCCATGGCACTGATGAGCTCGTCCATCGGCGTCGGCGGCGGGCTCGCCCTGCCCGCCGCTTCCCTGGTGGCCCAGCACGCCGACTGGCACGCCCTGTTCTTCGGCGCCGCCGGTCTCGGTGTCGTCTCGATGCTGCTCACCGTGCTCTTCGTACCGGAGTCCGAGACCCGCGCCGAGGGCAGCTTCGACCTCCTCGGCGCACTCGGCCTCTCCGCCGGTCTGGTCTGCCTGCTGCTGCCGATCACCAAGGGCTCCGACTGGGGCTGGACCTCCGGCACCACCCTCGGGCTCTTCGCCGGAGCGCTCGCCATCCTGCTGCTGTGGGGTGTGATGGAGCTGCGGATGGCCGCCCCGCTGGTCGATCTGCGCACCACCGCCCGCCGCGAGGTACTGCTCACCAACCTGACTTCGATCATGGTCGGTGTCGCGTTCTACGCGATCTCGCTGGTCCTGCCGCAGCTGCTCCAGCTGCCGAAGTCCACCGGTTACGGCCTGGGCCAGTCGATGGTCGTCGCGGGTCTGTGCGTGGCTCCGCTCGGCATCACCATGATGTTCACCGCGCCGCTCTACGCCAGGATCGCCGCGAAGTACGGCCCCAAGGTCTCGCTGATGATCGGCATGCTGATCATCGCGATCGGTTACGGGGCGGGGCTCGCCCTGATGAGCGCGCCGTGGCAGACCATCATCGTCTCGGTCGTCGTCGGCGCGGGCATCGGTCTCGCGTACTCCTCGCTCCCGGCCCTGATCATCGGCGCCGTGGACCCGTCCGAGACGGGCGCGGCCAACGGCCTGAACACGCTGATGCGGTCGATCGGCACCTCGGTGTCGAGCGCGGTGATCGGCATGGTGCTCGCGCACACCTCGGTGGCCATGGGCCCGGTCTCGGTACCGAGCATGAACGGCTTCCGTACCTCGTTCATGATCGCCACCGGTGCGGTGCTCATCGGTCTGGTGCTCGCGGTGTTCCTGCCCTCGCGCAAGCGGACGGCCACGCTGTCCCGGCCGGTCGCCGCCGGCGACGAGACCGCCGCACCGGCCACCGCCACGGGCCTCACCGGCTCCACCGACTTCACCGGTTTCCGCGGCTTCCGCGGCCGGGTCCTGGACGCCGAAGGCGCTCCGGTTCCGCGTGCCACGGTCACCCTGATCGACCACCGCGGGCGGCAGGCGGGCATCACGGTCGCGGACACGGCGGGCGACTTCGCGCTGGCCGCGCGGTCGGCGGGCACGTACATCCTGGCCGTCACCGCGGCGGGTCTTCCGCCGCTGGCCACCCCGGTCTCGTACACGAGCGTGGACGAACTGGTGGCGGTGGACCTCCGACTGGGGGCCACGGTCCCGGCGGGCGTGACGCACTGACAGCGTGATCCGTACGGGACGCGTGATCCGTAGGCGCGAGGTGTGATCGGTACGCGTGAGGTGTGACCGGTACGCGTGAGGTGTGATCCGTAGGCGACGGGGAGGGGTTCCCGCGTAGAGCCGGAATCCCCGCCCCACTACCATGGGCCGACCCGACCCGCCGCCCCCTCCAGGAGGACCCCATGGCCGCCCCCACGCCAGAGACCCTGGCCGCGTTCGAGGCCGCCAAGGGATTCATGCCGGTACGCGAAGGTCTCGCCCTGTACGAGGCAGCCGCCGAGGCCGCCTCGCTGGGCCTGCCTCTCCTGGAGGTCGGCACCTACTGCGGACGTTCCACCCTGCTCCTCGCCGACGCGGCCCGCGCCGGAGCGGTGACCGCGATCACCGTCGACCACCACCGCGGCAGCGAGGAGCAGCAGCCCGGCTGGGAGTACCACGACCCGACGGTCGTCGATCCCGAGGTCGGGGTGATGGACACGCTCCCGACCTTCCGCCGCACCCTGCACCGGGCCGGACTCGAAGACCACGTGATCGCGATCGTCGGCCGCTCCCCGCAGGTCTCGAGCGCCTGGGGCGGCCCGCTCGGTCTGGTCTTCATAGACGGCGGCCACACCGACGCCCATGCGAGCGGCGACTACGAGGGCTGGGCCCCGCACCTCGCGGACGGTGGCCTGCTGCTCATCCACGACGTGTTCCCCGACCCGGCCGACGGCGGCCAGGCTCCGTACCGCGTGTACCTCAGGGCCCTCGCGTCCGGAGCGTTCACCGAGGTCTCGGCGACCGACTCCCTGCGGGTGCTGCGCCGCACGGGTACGGGGATCTGAGCATCCGGACAGGCCCGACGGACAGGCCGGATAGGCTCGCGCCGTGCTGTACGACGATGACGACCTCCAGTCCTCGGCCCCGCGCCGCCTCCATAGATCTCCCTGGGTGATCGCGGGCACCGCACTCGTGGCCTGTCTGGCCGGATGGCTGGTGTGGCACACCACGAACGGCCCCGGGGACGAAGCTGCGGCGAAGGTCGTGCCGCAGCCGAGCCGTTCGTCGGCGGAGGCCACGCACGCACCGAGTGCCTCCCCCGGCCGGACGGCCGGAAGCACCCCGAAAGCACCGAAGCCCACGCACTCCGGCTCCGGCTCCGGCTCCGGCTCCGGCTCCGGCTCCGGCTCCGATGACGACAAGCCCGCGGGCAGCGGACCGCTCGCCGGCAAGGTCGTCGTGATCGACCCCGGACACAACCCGAACAACTACCAGCACTCGGCCGAGATCAACCGCCGGGTGAACATCGGTAACGGCACCACGGAATGCGACACCACGGGCACCTCGACCAACGGCGGTTACGCCGAAGCCAAGTTCACCCTCGATGTCTCGCACCGGCTGCGCGCCCTGCTCGAAGAACAGGGCGCACGGGTCACGTTCACGCAGGACGGCGACCGCGCGTTCGGCCCCTGCGTGACGGAGCGCGCCGACATCGGCAACAAGGCGCATGCCGACGCCGCCGTCTCCGTGCATGCCGACGGCTCGGCGGTCGGCAACCGCGGCTTCCACGTGATCCTCCCGGCGCTGGTGCAGTCCGGTACCGCGCACACCAAGGGGATCGTCGCCCCGTCCCGTGACCTCGGCACCCGTATCGCGGGGAACTTCGTGCGCGACACCGGAAGCGCGCCCTCCAACTACATCGGTGGCGGTACCGGGTTGGACACCCGAGGCGATCTCGGCGGACTCAATCTGTCAACCGTGCCCAAAGTGTTCATCGAATGCGGCAATATGCGTGACCCGAAGGATGCCACTCTGCTCACGAACGGAAGTTGGCGCCAGAAGGCCGCGCAGGGGATCGCGGACGGCATCAGCAGCTTTCTCCACGCGGAGTGACGAGACCCGCCACACGACCCGCCGGAACAGACGATAGATTCACTCCTACGATGGGGAGCCACCCCCGAGCTCCGCGCCGCCCCGACGAGCCCACCTACGAAGGATTTTTACGTGAACATCCGCTCCCTCAGTCGAGGCGACGGCGTGGTGATCGGAGCAGCGGTGGTGCTGTTCATCGCCTCGTTCCTCGACCTCACCTCGTACGGCCGCCAGTGCAGTGGCACTTACTGCGCCAACCTCAGCAACCCCAGCGCCTGGGATTCGCTCGGGGTACTGATGAGCATCTACCTGGCCGGAGTCATCGGGGCGGTGCTGATCATCGTGGCGCGCGCGCTGCCGCAGCCCCGTAAGGTCGCCGGGCTGGAGATGGGCCAGTTCGGCGTCGCGTTCAGCATCTTCGCCGCGTGGACGAGCTTCTGGGGCCTGGTCGACTCGTCGAGCCGCGGGGCGGGCCTGGTCCTCGGGTTCATCGCCTCCCTGGTGCTCGCAGCCGCCGCGGTCGCCACTCCGCTCCTCCCGGCGCTCAAGTCCCCGCTGATGAGCACTCCGCATCCGCCGGTCGCGCCGTCGCCGTACGGCGCGCAGGCCGGTGTGCCCGGTCAGGGCTACGGCTACCCGGGCGGCCCGCAGGCCCAGCCGTACGGTGTCCAGCCGCAGCCGGGGCAGCCGCAGCCGGGGCAGCCGCAGCCGGGGCAGCCGCAGTCGTTCGGCGGCCAGCCGGGTCAGCCCGGTCAGCCGCAGGCGTCGCAGCCGCCGGCCACCCAGCAGGCCCAGGCGCAGCCCGCTTCGGGCGGTGCCACCCCGGCCGGGGACTTCGCACCGTTCTGGTTCGCGGTTCCGGTCGCCCGCCCGCTGTACGCGGAGGACGGTTCGCCGACGCCCATCGCCGAACTGGCGCCGGGCACCTGGTACCTCGCGGTCGAGCAGCGCGGTTCCGGTCTGATCGCGCAGACGCAGGACGGCCGTCGTGGCGTCCTGCAGGACACGACGGGCATCCAGCGCGGCTGATCCCGCTCCGTCGTCCCACGGCCCCCCGCCCCCTTCCGGGCGGGGGGCCGTTGCCTTTACAGTCGCCTGACACATTGACCTGACGCTCCGTCAGAATCGTGACAGCCGGGAGGACTTCACCATGCGCCTAGGGCTCACTCTCGGCTACTGGGGCCGCGGCCCCACCCCCGGACATCTCGAACTGGCCCAGGAGGCCGAGCGGTTGGGCTACGACTCGGTCTGGACGGCCGAGGCCTGGGGCTCTGACGCCTTCACCCCGCTGACCTGGATCGCGGCGCACACCTCCCGTATCCGGCTGGGCACGGCCATCGCGCAGATGGCGGCCCGTACCCCGACCGCGACGGCGATGCAGGCCCTCACCCTGGACCACCTCTCCGGCGGCCGGATGATGCTCGGCCTGGGCCTGTCCGGCCCCCAGGTGGTGGAGGGCTGGTACGGCCGCCCCTTCCCCCGGAGTCCGCTCACGGCCACCCGGGAGTACGTCGACGTCATCCGCCAGGTCCTCAGGCGCGAAGGCCCCGTCGAGCTGGACGGCCGCTTCCACGCGCATCCGTACCGGGGCGAGGACGGCACGGGCATCGGCAAACCGCTCAAGCCGATCACCCACCCGCTGCGGGCCGATCTCCCGGTACTGCTGGGCGCCGAGGGCCCCAAGAACATCGCCCAGACCACCCGCATCGCGGACGGCTGGCTCCCCCTGTACTGGTCCCCGACCCGCACCGACGTCTACGAGGCGTCCCTCGCCGGGCTCCCCGAGAACTTCATGATCGCGCCGATGGCCCGCGCCCAGGTCTGCGACGACGTGGCGCAGGGGCTGCTGCCGGTGAAGGCGATGCTCGGCTTCTACATCGGGGGCATGGGCCACGCGGCGCGCAACTTCCACGCGGACCTGATGGCGAGGATGGGCTACGAGGCCGAGGCCCACCGCATCCAGGAGCTGTTCCTGGCCGGACGTAAGGAGGAGGCGGTGCTGGCGGTGCCGGACGCCTTCGCGGACGAGATCTCACTGGTGGGACCGCGCGGGCGGATCGCGGAACGGCTGGAGCTGTGGCGGGCGGGCGCGGTGACCGACCTGCTGGTGACGGCCCCTGATCCGCAGACACTGCGGGTGCTGGCCGAGCTGAACGCGTAGGCCGCACGGTGCGCCGGGAATCATGTCACCGGCGCACCGGCAGCCGTACGGACACCGGGGCTCGGCCGGTCAGTCGGTGTCCTTCCGCCACACCTTCACGGCGGTCTTCGGATTGCTCGCGGAATTCGAGGTGTGGGCGACCAGGCAGCGGTACTGCTTGCCCAGATAGGCCGCGCGGTCGTTCACCGCGTACTGCCGGTTGACTTTCCACGCCGAGAATCCCGCTGCCATGTGATGTTGCCCTTCGATCAGGTCGGCTCGCTGCCGCCCTGCCGGATCATCCCACGGCGCGCCCGTCGAACCGGCCGGAGGCCTCCGAGGCCGCAAAGACGCCAGAGACCGCAGCGGCATCGGCGGCATCGGAGCCCTGAGGGGCCTCGAAGGCCTCAGCCGAACGACGCCCGCTCCAGCCAGAAGTCCAGCAGCTCGGTGTCCCCCAGCACCTCCACCCGATCGCTGTCGGCCGGAAGGCGCCGGTAGAAGACCAGCAGCACGTCCGCCAGCGGCCCCCGGACCGCCACCGTCGCCTTCTCGTGCGCCCGCCGCCATTCGAATCCGTCCTCGGTCAGCTCGATCAGCCACTCCGCGTCCGGCACGTCCGTGGCATGCAGATGGAGGGAGCGCCCGGCGCCCCGCAGCTCCACCGCGTGCGGGTCCCCGGAAGCCGCGGCAAAGGCGACGATCTCCAGCCACTCCTCGATGGTGTCCCCCGCCACCTCGGCGTCGACCTCGAACGCCACCCCGGCCGCCAGTGCCGCGTCCGCCCGGTGGATCACCGTCTCGTGCACCATCCGCCGCGCCCAGAACCCTGAGTGCTGCTCCCCGGCCCAGCTCCACACCTCGACATCGGGTCCCGCCGCACGCAGGGTCGCCACGAGCCGCTCCGCCCCCGCGGCCAACCACGCGCCCAGGGCGGCCGGTTCGGTGTCCCCCGGCCCCGCGGAGTCCGGCACCTGATCGTCCGGGACCGCCTCCGAGGCCTTCGTCCGTACGATGACCTCGGCCCAGCGATGCGCGCGGCCCACATGGCGGACCAGTTCCCCCAGACTCCACTCGGGGCAGGTCGGCACCGTCGCCGTCAGGTCGGCGTCCGTGAGTACGGCCCTCAACAGGGCGGTCTCCCGGACGAGTTCGTCACAGTATCGGTCGTGATCCAGAAGCGTCATGGCCGCACTGTAAACACACAGGTACCGAGAAATCCGGCGAATTTCCGGCCGATCCCGGAGAAGGACACAACGGCTCGGTCAAGGGCGCAACGGCCCGGTCAAGGGCGCCCGGCTCAGTCGAAGACGCCCGGCTCGGTCGCGGGCGCAACGGAGAGCGTCGGGCTCAACCACCGGGCAGCAGGCGGGTTTCGGCGGCGGGCATCCCCTTCCTCCACCAGTGGTCGTAGCGGCCGTAGGCCCTGGGGTCACGGTCGGCGAGGAGCCCCGTGAGCGACTCGGCCTCTGCCGCCAGCCCCTGCCAGACCTCCTCCGGGAGCGGCAGGAAGGCACTGGCCTCGATCCCTCCCTCCACAGGGCGCCAGACACCGGCGACGTAGCCGTCGACCAGCAGGGTGGGCAGCACGTCGCCGTTGATGCGGGTCACCTGCTTGCGGTACTCGGGCGGGATGACGCGGCTGCGGTCGGCGTAGGCGAGCAGGATGCTGTCCCACATCGCCATGAGCCGGGGTGGGGCCGGGGTGTCCTCGGCCGGCCGTGGCGCACCGGGGACGTCGTACAGCACCGTGCCGTCGGCACCTTCCAGTTGTTCGAGGTCGGCGTCGAGGGCCTGCACCGCCGCCCTGACCCGGGCCTTCTGGACCAGCGCGAACTGCGCCATGTCCGCCACCGACGCGGGCCCGAAGCCCTCCAGGTAGCGGCGGATCAGGGTCTGCAGCCCCCCGGCGGCGGCGTCGGGATCCGCCAGCACCGGCCGGGTGGCAGCCGCGAGGTACGACTGCTGGTTGTCGAACGACCAGGGCCCGCCGACCGGGGCGTGCCACAGCGGTGCGTACTGCCGCAGCATCCGCCAGGTCACCGGCTCTATCGGCACGCCCAGCCGCTCGGCGAGCCAGTCCCGCACCTCGGCGGTGGTACGCGGCCCGTCGGCGTACTTCAGCAGATCCGGGACGACCGCGTCGGCGTCGGCGGCGGTGAGTCCGGACGCCGTGAACCGGGAGTCGCCGAGCCTGGAGCCGCGCAGCGTCGGCTCCACGGCCTCGCGGAAGGCCCGGTAGTCCTCGGCGTGGACCAGGTGCAGCGTGATCCGCATCAGCGTCGCCTTGACCGCCTGGAGTCCGGCCACGGCGGTGTCGAGGTCCGCCGGGTCGAAGCCGCTGAGCCGGTTCCACAGCGCCACGTACGGCGAGGCGGGCTGCTGTGCCTGCAGGGCGACCACCCGTCGCACCCCGTCGGCGACGTCGAGCGGCTCCCGGCCGAGCAACAACTGCCGGGCGAGCGTGGAACGGTTGAGGGCGCGTGCGGTGATCACCATGGCGGGATTCTCTCGTCCCGGCGGGCCGCACGGAAGCCGCGCAAGCCGCGCAAGCCGCGCAAGCCGCGCAAGCCGCGCAAGCCGCGCAAGCCAGTCGTACGGAAACCTCCGCCCCCGGGGACTCACCCGCGAGCGGCAGCGGGCCTGCTGCGGAGTGTCGCCCGCAGAGCCGCTACACGCTCGGCCACAGAAACGGGCGGCGCAGGGCTGACGGCGGACCGTACGGCTCCGGTGCAACCGGCACAGATCCCGCCCTGTTGACCACGCGGCAGCGGATCCCGGCAGTCGGCACACTCCAGCGGCGCGGGGGCAGGTGCGGCGGCGTCCCGGCGGGCCCGTGGCTCGGGCAGTTTGCGCACCAGCCGGTCCGCGAGGATGCCGCGCGCGGTGAACACGACCGGCGGCAACCCATCGGTCAGCAAGGAACGGGCCTCCAGCTCCGGGACCCCACGTTCGAGCCACGGCACGACAAGCGGTGCCAGCGCGACCACGTCAGCGGCGCTCAGCGCCAACTTCGGCTCCACACGGGCCAGTCGGGACAGAAGAGCGGCCCCACGCCCCTCGGCATCCGCCGACTCCGGGGGCGAACCGGCGCCCGCCGCCACGGGCGCGGGGAGGGAGGGTTCTTCTTCCCGGTTCTGAACCCCTGAGTTCTGGACCCCTGAGTTCTGGACCCCCGAGGGGAACGCTCCCGCCTTCCCGCCATCCGCCACGCCGGTTCCCGCCGCGCCGGTTCCCGTAGGCGCGGGAAGCGGGGCATCCGCAGTCTGCGGCACGTCTGCAGTCTGCGGAGCGTCGAAGAGGTACGTCTCGGTACGCACCTGCCCGGTCCCCGCGTCCTTGACCGTACGGCGGATGTAGTACCCCAACTCGACCAGCTCATCGAGGGCGTTGGCCACGCCACGGCGGCCCAGTCCGGGATTCCTGTCGGCGAGGGTCCTCACGTCCTCCCGCGCCCCGTCGGGCAAGGAGAGGAGGTAAGCGAGAATGCCGCGCGCGGTGAAGCTGAGCCGCCGGTCCCGCAGGACCTCATTGCCCAGCACAGTGAAGGCGCGCGTGCGCGCGCTAAGGTGAATGCGCATCGAAGGTTCCCATCTTCGGTGTCGGGCCCCGGGGTGCTAGGAACACCGCCGGGGTCACCTGTACGTACATCGTTGGTAGCTGAGCGTAGCTCGCCTTGCGACGGAAGTCCCGGTTTCGGCCGGACAGTTACCCCTCTCGGTGCCGGTCGCCGAATCCCGCGCGAGCCGGACACACCTCCGAGGTCGGGCAGTTGTTACTGCCGAGGTCGTCCGGCGTGATCGGGTCGCCCCGGAACAGCACGGCTACTCCGTGCACTTCGCAGTAGGCACCGGTGTCGTCCTCAAAGGGAAACGTGTGCTTGCCGATCGGGCAGTCCGTCATGCCCTCGCCTCGCGCACCACGCGCCGCGACCTCTCGCCTGCGCGGCAGTTCTGCCAGTTCTCGGCATCGTTGCAGCTGAGGTTCCCCCGGTGTGGTTGTTGTGGCCCTAGAAGACCGGCACCGTCCCGGCGGACGTGGAGTAGATAAAGATCAAACTTACGCAGTACACACAGGCGTGGGCGCTGCTCAGTGCGTTGCCGCTCACGCTCCCATGCCCGTGGCGGCCACCAGTTCGCGCACGCCCGTCACCCGCGAGTGCTGGGACCGCAGGTCGTCCACAATCTTCCGGATCGCGGGCCGGTCGCGGATCTCGCCCGGCGAGACGCGCATCGCGGCCAGCAACTCGGCGGCTGTCTGCTCCGCCTTGCCCCACTGCCACCAGGCACGCCCGAGGTCGGTGTGCATGCGCGCCTTACGCTCGGCCGTCGCGAACTGGCTTTCGCGCAGGTCCCGCCCGGCTTCCAACGCGGCGCCCGCGTCCCCCAACGCCCAGTGAACCCCGACGGCGTACAGGTCGAGAACGGGGGCCGATGCCTGGTAGAGAGCGGGCCGGTGCGGGCTGGACCCGAAGTACTGCCGGAGCATCTGCTTGATCCGTTGCCGGGATCGCATCGGATCGACGATCAGAACATTCCTGATGGTTGTAAGACGGCCATCAGGAAGGTGGGTGGGAAGGGAAAGCCACTGTCGTTGGAGCGGGTCACCGAGGGCTGCCAGCCGGGCCCGGTGCTGGTAGTCGCGGCGGGTGAACTGAACGTCGTCCAGGACGATCCAGTAGCCCGCCGCGAACAACTTGGCCACGGTCGTCAACCAGGGGAAGGGGTTGGGCTGGTGGATCGCGCACAGCCCGCCCGACGGCGGCAGCTCACGTCGTGAGGAGGCGGCTGTCGAAGCCGCTGGCGAGGAGAGATTCGTAGGCGGCATGCACATCCTCCGGGACGTCCTGGGCGATGGCGAAGCCGAGCTTCGGATACTCGATCACCCGCTGGAGGTCACCGACGAGCATGTCCAGGACGAGCTTCTCGTCGCCGATGCTCTTGAGATAGTCGTCGAACTCCAGTGGCTCCGAGGCGCAGATGATCTCGACCTCGGGCCACAGCTTGCGGGCGGTGGCGAAGGAGCGTCGCTCCATGTAGGGCTTGGAGACCAACAGCACCGTCTTCGGCGTGATCCCGGCGGTGGCGAGCACAGCGCGCGACAGGGTGATGTTCTGGCCGGTGTTCCCGGCGGTGGGCTCCAGCAGAATCGCCGGGGCGGGGACGCCGAGCTCGATGGCGTGCTCGCGGAAGTGCACGGCCTCCCCGCGCGGGAACACCCTGGCGGTGGTGGGGCTGTTCCCGCCGGTGAAGACCAGGTGCGGGAAGAGCCCGGCGCGATAGAGCTCGGCGGAGAACACAGCCACTCCGAGGTCGTGGCTGCCCAGGCCGATCGCCGCGTCGGCGGGCCGGGCCTCATGGTGCATCTGGTGGTAGTCCCAGATCAGCTTCGCTTGCTGCCGCTGGTCCTCGGTGAGTGCCTGCTGGTTGTCGCTCACGCGTATCCCCCCGTGGTCACCGTCACCGGGGCCGGGCCAGCCCCTCACTCATGGCGTGATGCCCCTCGATACTGCGCAGTTGGTGCGGCCAGTATCCCCGAACCGAACCCAGCTCAGCTCAGCTCAGCTCCCGGACAGCTGCCCCGTCGAAGGCACCTTGTCCTTGACGTCGACGCCCGCGCTCTTCCCCGCGTCCTTCACCGAGTTGATCACGTCGTCGAAGGTCCCCGCCGCGCTGCCGTCCCCCTTGCGCAGCTTGCTCGGCAGGCTCTTCAGCGAGGCGACACCGGCCGTGAGCGGCGCGACCGCCTTCGCGAGGTGCGGGTCGCCCTTGGCGTTGTTCAGGGCGGCCTTGAGGCGGTTGTACGCGAACGTCCCGGCCAGCCCCGCCTTGACGACCGCGACCGTCCGTCCGTTCGCGCCCTTCTTGAACTTGCCGTTCCTGAACGGCTTCACGATCCACTGGTACGCCGCCCCGGCCGCGAGTCCCGCGTTGGCGACGAAGCGGGTCTTCGCGAGCTTCTGCTGCTCGGCGGAACTGGTCGCCGACGGGGCCGCCGCGTGGGTCGCCGCGGCCTGCGCGCTGGCGTCGCTCCCGCAGCCGGTGCCCCCGGCCAGCAGGGCCCCGGACAGGGCCAGGGCGACGGCGGAACGGCGGAGCGGGGCGGTGCTGACCACGGCGGACCTCCGGAAGCCTGGGTTCGGGAGCATGTTCAGGAGCGCGTACGGCGGCACGTACGGCGTACTGCGCAGCCTCACCCGCCCCGCCGGGGGCCGCCAGCCCGGACGGCCCGTACGGGTTTCACGCACGCACAAGCGGCAACACGTTCGAGCATGTCTCGCTATTCGAACGCAAGTAATCCGGCGGCGAACATCATCATGGTCATCGCCGATGTCGTGGCCTTCATCCTGGCCCTGTGGATCGTGATGTACCTGCTGGACGCGAACCGGGCCAACGACCTGGTGCGCTTCGTCCACCACGCGGCCGACTGGCTGGCCGGCTGGTCGCGCGACATGTTCACCTTCGACGAGGCGTGGGCCCGGGTCGTCGCGGGCTACGGTCTCGCCGCGGTCGTGTACCTCGGCATCGGCCACCTCGTGGCGGGCCGGGTGCGCCGCTGAGAGGGGCCGGGTGCTCCGCTGATACGGCGGCGGCCCGGGTGACGGCCGGTCAGCGGCAGCAGTCCGGGGCGAGCCCGGTCGGCAGGCGGGTGCCGCCGAAGACCTCGGTGGTCGCCTCGTCACCGCCGAGCGCGGCCACCGCGAGCAACAGGGAGCCCGCCGTCCAGCTGGTGCGCTCCTCGGGCCACAGCGCCCGGTCGTCGAAGACGTACCCCGTCCAGTACAGGCCGTCCTCGGCGCGCAGGTGCCGGATGGAACGGAGAATCTCCAGGGCGCGGTCCGACTCCCCCATCGCCCAGAGCGTCAGGGCCAGTTCACAGCTCTCGCCGCCGGTCACCCAGTTGTTGGGCAGCACACAGCGCACCCCCCACTCCGGTACGACGAAGCGGTCCCAGCCCTCCTCGATACGCTCCTTGGCGGCCGTGCCCCTGATCGCGCCCCCGAGCACCGGGTAGTACCAGTCCATCGAGTACCGGCTCTTGTCCAGGAAGCGCTCGGGGTGGCTGCGGATGGCGTGGCCCAGCGCTCCGGCCGCCAACTCCCAGTCGGGCTGCGGCTCTTCGCGCGCCTCGGCGAGCGCGAGGGCGCAGCGCAGCGCCTGGTAGACGGACGAGGAACCGGTCAGCAGCGCGTCCCGGACGACCGCCCCGCCCTCTTCGGCGGGCTCCCGCTTCCAGCCGATCTCACCGCCGGGCTGCTGGAGCCGGAGGACGAATTCGACCGCCGCGTACACGACGGGCCACATCCGGTCGGCGAAACCGTCGTCGCCGGTGGCCAGGTAGTGGTGCCAGACGCCGACGGCCACGTACGCGCAGAAGTTGGACTCCCGGCCCCGGTCGGTGACCCGCGCCGCGTCCCCGTCCTGGTAGGCGGCGTACCAGGAGCCGTCGTCGTTCTGGTGCGCGGCGAGCCACTGGTACGCCCGCTCCGCCGCCTCGTGCTGGCCCGCGGCGTCCAGCGCCATGGCCGCCTCGGTGTGGTCCCACGGGTCGAGGTGGTGGCCGCGGAACCACGGGATCGCGCCGTCCTCCCGCTGTTCGGCAAGGATTCCGGCGACGGTCAGGTCGGCCTGCTCGGCGGTGAGCACTCCGGGCAGAACGAGGTGTTCGGTGCGGCCCGGTGAGGTCACGCGCCCACCCGGGGGGTGTGCGGCTTGGTCGCGTACGCCACGAAGCTCTTGCCGACGACCGGGTTCAGCGCCCGCTCGGCGAGCCGGGTGGCCAGCGGCTTCTTCATGATGTCCCAGACCAGCAGCTGGTGGTAGGCGCGGACCGGCAGGGCCTGGTCGTTGTCCACGCCGAAGGCGCACTTGAGCCACCAGTACGGGGAGTGCAGAGCGTGCGCGTGGTGGCTGCCGTACGGGCGCAGACCCGCCTCGCGGATCTTGCCCAGCAGTTCGTCCGCCTTGTAGATGCGGATGTGGCCGCCCTCGACCTCGTGGTACGCGTCCGACAGCGCCCAGCACACCTTCTCGGGCCCGTAGCGCGGCACCGTGATCGCGATCCGGCCGCCGGGTTTCAGTACGCGCACCATCTCGGCGAGCACCCCCTTGTCGTCCGGGATGTGCTCCATGACCTCGGAGATGATCACGACGTCGAACGAGGCGTCGGGGAACGGCAGGTTGAGCGCGTCGCCCTGCATGGCGGTGGCGGTGGCGCCCGCCGGGGCCTCCCCCTCCTGCCGCATGGCGGCGAACCACTTGGCCACCTCGCGGATCTCGTCACCGTTCTGGTCGAGGGCCACGACCTGTGCGCCGCGCCGGTAGCACTCGAAGGCGTGCCGGCCGGCGCCGCAGCCGAGGTCGAGCACACGGTCGCCCGGAGCGAGCGGGAAGCGGGAGAAGTCCACGGTCAGCACGGGTCTGCCTTCTTCGCTGGGAGGGTGGGGGTACGGGCTGGCTGGTGTCAGGCGCTCGGGCGCCGGGCCGCGATGGCCTCGCGGTAGCGCTCCACGGTGCCGATGGCGGCCTGTTTCCAGGTGAAGCGGGCCAGGACGCGCTCCCGGCCCGCCGCGCCCAGCCGGGTACGGAGCACGGGGTCGGCGAGCAGCCGGGACAGTGCGGCGGCCAGCGCGCCCGCGTCCGCGGGCGGCACCGCCAGGCAGGTCTCGCCGTCGGGTCCGGCGACTTCGGGGATCGCTCCGCCGGTGGTCGCCACCAGCGGGGTGCCGGTGGCCATCGCCTCGGCGGCGGGCAGCGAGAACCCCTCGTACAGCGAGGGCACGCAGGCGACCTGCGCGCCGCGCACCAGGTCGACGAGTTCCTCGTCGCTGATGCCCTTGACGAACCTGACGGCTCCGTCGAGCCCGTACCGCTCGATGGCCTGCGCGACCGGTCCGTCCTCGGCACGCTTGCCGACGACGACGAGGTGGGCGTCCGGGTGCTCGGTGCGGATCTTCGCGAGGGCCTCGACGAGATGGACGAGCCCCTTGAGCGGTACGTCGGCGCTGGAGGTCGTCACGATCCGGCCGGGCACCTCCGCGACGGCGGGGTCGGGCGACCACAGTCCGGTGTCGGCGCCTATGTGCACGACGTGGATCCGGTCCCGGCGCACCCCGAGGTCGTCGATGATCTCCTGCTGGGAGGAGCCGGAGACGGTGAGGACGGAGGGCAGCCGGCGGGCGACCCGCTTCTGCATCCGGGTGAAGCCGTACCAGCGGCGTACGGAGGCCCGGCGGCGCCAGTCCCCGGCCGCTGCTAGGTCGAGTCTGCGGTCGACGGTGATGGGGTGGTGGACCGTGGTGACGAGGGGCGCGCCGAGGTCGCCGAGAAGCCCGTAACCGAGGGTCTGGTTGTCGTGGATGACGTCGAACTCGCCGCGCCTGGCGGTGAGATGACGCCTGGCGCGCAGCGAGAAGGTCAGCGGTTCGGGGAAACCGCCGGTCCACATGGTTCCGACCTCGACGGCGTCGATCCAGTCGCGGTACTCGTCACGGGCGGGGGTGCGGAAGGGGTCGGGGCTGCGGTAGAGGTCGAGGCTGGGCAACTCGGTGAGCGGTACGCCCTCGTCGAGGACCGGGAAGGGCTGGGCGCCGATCACCTCGACACTGTGCCCGAGCCGGGCGAGCTCCCGCGAGAGGTGCCGGGCGTAGACGCCCTGGCCTCCGCAGAAAGGATTTCCCTTGTACGTGAGGAACGCGATGCGCAGCGGGCCCTCCGTACCGGAGCTGGAGCCTCCGGCGAGGGGGCCCGACTCTATGGCCTCAGCGGTCACACTCGGCCCCCTTCTCACAGCACTCTCGGCGGAGCGTAGCCGCTCACGCTAATCTAGAACAAGTTCTCGCAGGCCTGAGCTCCGAAGGCGCGCTCCGGGAGAACTCGGCCAGTCTTGATCGATCGACGAGCTTCGAATCTACCGGCAGGTAGCACCGTCGTAACAGCCGGATCAGGTGATTCGCGCCACGGCGGGAGCGGATGGGACAGATGACAGTGGAAGCCAAGCCGGCGTCGCCGCCCCTGACGGAACGCCAGGAGGCCCGCCGCCGCCGGATTCTGCACGCGAGCGCCCAGCTGGCCATCCGGGGCGGCTTCGACGCGGTACAGATGCGCGAGGTCGCCGAGGACTCGTCGGTCGCGCTCGGCACGCTCTACCGGTACTTCCCCTCCAAGATCCATCTGCTGGTCGCCACCATGCAGGACCAGCTCCAGCACCTGCACACCGCCCTCCGCAAACGGCCCCCCACGGGGGAAACCCCCGCCGAGCGTGTGGCGTCGACCCTGATGGGCGCCTTCCGCGCGCTCCAGCGGGAGCCGCATCTGGCGGACGCGATGGTCCGGGCGCTGACCTTCGCCGACCGGAGCGTCAGCCCCGAGGTGGACACGGTGTCCCGCCAGACGACGGCGATCATCCTGGACGCGATGGGCCTGGAGCGCCCGACGCCCGAGCAGCTCTCGGCGGTCCGGGTCATCGAGCACACCTGGCACTCCGCGCTGATCACCTGGCTGTCGGGGCGGGCCTCGATCGCCCAGGTGAAGATCGACATCGAGACGGTCTGCCGGTTGATCGACCTGACCGCCCCGGACAGCGGTTCGCGCTGAACCGTGCCGGGCACGGGTGGGGCGGGCACGCGGTCGTACGGCGCACGGGTGGGGCGGGCACGCGGCGCGCGGTCGTACGGCGCACGCGGTCGTACGGCGCACGTGCCACGCGCCCGCCTCACTCGCCGGGTCACTCAACGAATCACTCAACGGGTCACTCGACGAGCACTCGTCGGGTCACTCGTCGGGCGGGAAGACCGCCTCCCCGCTCCCGAGCAGCGTGATCGTGATGGCCTCGACCGGACAGCCCTCGGCCGCGGCCAGCACCTTCTCGTGCGCGTCGGTGTCCGGTGACCGCGGATGGGACTGCCGCGCCGAGTCGAGCGCGAACCCGTCGGGGGCGTGGTTCACGCACATCCCCGAGCCGATGCAGACGGACCGGTCGACCTCCACGTGCCAGCGGTCGCCCATCACCCGGCCCCGCCCGCCGCCGGTTCGTACCCGGCCGGGAGGTGGATCATCTTGTGCTCGAAGTACTCGCCGTAGCCCTCGGGGCCGAACTCCCGTCCCACACCGGAGTTCTTGTAGCCGCCGAACGGCCCGAGCATGTCGAGGCTGAAGGTGTTCACGCTGTAGGTGCCCGTCCTGACCCGGCGGGCGATCTCGATGCCGTGCTCGACGTCCGCGGTCCAGACGCTGCCGCTGAGGCCGTACTCCGAGTCGTTGGCGATCTTCACCGCCTCCTCCTCGTCGCCGTACGGCAGCAGGCAGATCACCGGGCCGAAGATCTCCTCGCGGGCGATGCGCATCGAGTTGTCGACGTCCCCGAAGAGCGTCGCCTCGACGTACCACCCCTGCTCCATACCGGCCGGACGGCCGCCGCCGGTGAGGATCTTGGCGCCTTCCTCCTGGCCGATCCGGATGTAGTCCAGCGAGCGCTGCTGCTGCCGCTGGGCGACCAGCGGGCCGAGCTCGGTCGCCGGGTCCATCGGGTCGCCGACCTTCAGCGCACCCGCCGCCGCCGCGAACGCCTCGGCGATCTCGTCGTACCGGCTGCGCGGCACCAGGATCCGGGTCTGCGCCACGCACGCCTGCCCGTTGATCATCCAGGCGAACGGCACGATGCCCGCGACGGTCGACTCCAGGTCCGCGTCCGGGAGGATGATCGCCGCCGACTTGCCGCCCAGTTCCAGCGTCACCCGGGTCAGATTGCGGGCGGCGACCTCCATCACGCGCTTGCCCGCGGCGACCGACCCGGTGAACGACACCTTGTCGATACCGGGGTGCCCCACCAGGTACTCGCTCACCTCGCGGTCGGCCGGGAGGATCGACAGCACCCCCTGGGGCAGCCCGGCCTCGCGGACGATGTCGGCCAGGACGTACGCGTCCAGGGGCGTCTCCGGCGAGACCTTGAGGATGGCCGGGCAGCCCGCGAGGAGCGCGGGCGCGAGTTTGGCCGCCGCCGTGAACTGCGGGACGTTCCAGGGGACGACCGCGGCCACCACCCCGACCGGCTCGCGCCGGACGAGCAGTTTGCCGAGGACGCCGTCCCGCTGCTCCTCGTACGGGAAGGCGCGCGCGGTCGTGATCGCCGCGTCCCACACCATCATCGAGGCGAGCGCCTGCACCATCACGCTGGAGGTGTACGGGGTGCCGTTCTGGGAGCTGATGACCCGGGCGATCTCCTCGTACCGCACGGCGAACGCGTCCTTGATCCGGGTGATCACCTCGATCCGCTCGTCCAGCGACATCCGGGGCCAGGGCCCCTCGTCGAACGCCTGCCGCGCCACGGCGACCGCGCGGTCCACATCGGCCTCGCAGGCGTGCGGCACGCGCCCGATGACCTGCTCGGTGTGGGGCGAGACGACTTCGATGACTTCGGTACCGAGAGGTTCCACCCACTCCCCACCGATGAAGAGCTGTCCGTGTTCCACAAGCTCGGTCATGACTGACTGCCTCCCGGGGGACGCTACCTGACGCTGTATCAGACATCGCTGTATCAGAAACTGATACCAGTTCTACTTCGCATCCGGAAGCCCCGGTCACCCCCGGATCCCCCGATCCCTCCGGCGATCGGCGCGGGTTCGCGCCCGACCTCCCGTTGAAACCGGTTCTAGTTATAGTGAGCGCTGGGCAAGGGCCGCTCCACGGACGAAAGTTGAGGACGCCATGACGCAGGTGACCGAGCACGGTGGAGGCGTCTGGTCCCTGAAGGTCCCCATTCCGGACAATCCCCTGGGCCACACCCTGGTCCATGTCGTCGACACCGACCGCGGCCCGGTGCTCATCGACACCGGCTGGGACGACCCCGCCTCCTGGGACGCGCTGACCTCGGGCCTGGAAGCCCTCTCCCTCGCGGTCACGGACATCCACGGGGTGCTCATCACCCACCACCACCCCGACCACCACGGCCTGTCCGGCCAGGTGCGCGAGGCCTCCGGCGCCTGGCTGGCGATGCACGCCGCGGACACCGAGATCGTCAAACGCTCCCGCAGCTCCGAACCCGGTGTCTGGCTCGACTACCTCACCAGGAAGCTCGCCGCCGCGGGGGCGCCGGAGGACCACATCGCACCGCTGCGCCAGGCCCGCGCCTCGGGCCGGACCTCCACCCTGCCCGGCGTACGGGCGGCCGTCCCCGACCGCGAGATCGTCCCCGGCGACCTGCTCCCGCTGGCCGGGCGCAGGCTGCGCGCCGTCTGGACACCGGGGCACACCCCCGGCCATGTCTGCCTGCACCTGGACGAGGAGCACCCCGCACAACTCGCGGGCAACGGCAGGCTCTTCTCCGGTGACCACCTGCTGCCCGGCATCACCCCGCACATCGGGCTGTACGAGGACCCCGACGACGCCACGGTCACCGACCCCCTCGGCGACTACCTCGACTCCCTGGAACGGATCGGCCGGCTGGCCCCCGCCGAGGTGCTCCCCGCGCATCAGCACGCCTTCACCGACGCGCCGGGGCGCGTCCGCGAGTTGCTGGCCCACCACGAGGACCGGCTGCGGGACCTGCGCACCCTGCTGGCCCGGCCGCTCACCCTCTGGCAGATCGCCGAACGGATGGAGTGGAACCGCCCCTGGGAGCGGATTCCGTACGGATCGCGCAACATCGCGGTCTCGGAGGCCGAGGCACATCTGCGCCGCCTGATGAAACTGGGTCAGGTGGAAACCGTCACCGGAAGCGATCCGGTCACCTATACGGCGGTATGACCCGGAGCGTGCGCCCGGCTGCGGCCAACCCCCGCGTGACAAGCCCTGATCCGCCCACCGAGCGGCGCACGGAGGGCTGGTGAACTCAGCACCGGCGGAGGATAGTCCGCAGGTCGGAGTAGCGTTATGGTCGTGATCCAGTACCGCACATCACGAGGGGGGCGGCTACCGATGGCGCCGGACGAGGCTGTGGTCGGCTGCACGGGGAAGCTGATCGTGGCCACGCGCGGGTCCGCCGGTCCCGGTGAAGTCCTGGTCCAGGTCAGGGGCGGCTGGGAAGCCTTTCTCGCCTGGTCCGACGAGCCGTTGTCGTACGGGGCGACAGTGCTCGTGATCGAATCCCGCGGTACGCGCCAGGTGGATGTCATCGAGTGGACCGATCCCGTGGATCCGCTGGATGCGCTGACCCAGGACCCCGGCGACACCGACTAAGGAGACCAAGGATGTTGGGTTATCGCGTTCCGGCGCCGGACGAGGCCATGCTCATCTCGGGAGGACGGCGCGGCCTGGGAGGTGCGCCCTTCCGGGTGGTGACCGGACACGGCAAGTTCGTACTGCCGATATTCCGCAAGACCCGCTTCCTGACGCTGGCGATGTGCGAGGCGGAGGTCGCCGAGACCTGTGTGACGCGGCAGGGCATCGTGCTGACCGTGCGTGCCGTGATCGCGTTCAAGGTCGGGAACGACACCGAGAGCATCGTCAACGCGGGCCAGCGCTTCCTCTCCGACCAGGACCAGATGTCGGTGCTGACCGGCCGGATCTTCTCCGGTCACCTGCGCTCGATCATCGGCTCGATGACCGTCGAGGAGATCGTCACCGAGCGGCAGAAGCTCGCCACCGAGGTCCTGGAGACCTCGAAGACCGAGATGGCGAAGATCGGCCTGATCGTGGACTCGCTCCAGATCCAGTCGATCGACGACGGCGAGACGGGCTACATCGCGGCGATGTCGGCCCCGCACACCGCGGCCATCCAGCGGCAGGCGCAGATCGCCCAGGCGCAGGCCACCCAGGCGTCCGTCGAGGCGCAGCAGGAAGCCACCCGTAACCAGGCCGAGTACGCGCGGCAGACCGCCGTCGTGCAGGCGCAGTACTCGGCCGAGGTGGACCGCGCGCAGGCCCAGGCCGCGCAGGCGGGTCCGCTCGCGCAGGCGCACGCCCAGCAGGAGGTGCTCGCCGCCCAGACCGAACTGGCCGAGCGCGCGGCCCAGTTGCGCCAGCAGCAGCTGGTCGCCGAGATCGTGAAGCCCGCCGAGGCGGACGCCGAGCGGATCAGGGTCCTGGCGGTCGCGGAGGCCGAGCGGATGAAGATCCAGGCCGCGGCTGCCGCCTCGTACGACCGGGTCGCGCTGGACCGGATGCTGATCGACCAGCTCCCGCAGATCGTCAAGGAGGCCGCGTCCGGCCTCGCGGGCGCCAATGTCAACGTGCTCAACGGCGCCGACGGCCTGGGCGAGATCGCCGCCGGTCTGGTGGGCCAGGGTCTGACGATCCTCGACTCGGTACGGAAGAACCTGGGCGCGCAGGACGGCGAGGGGCACCACCAGGGCGGCCGGGGTGCGGAGATCCAGCGCTACCTGAGCAGCACGGCGAAGCCCGGTGACGACAGCGACAACGGTCCGATCGACATCAAGTAGGCAAGTGAGCAGGTGACGGACCCGGCGCGGGAACGCTGCGCGGCGGGAACGTGACAGCGGCCCGCCCGGTGGAACGGGGCGGGCCGCTGTCACGTTCCCGCGGGCCCCCCGCGCCCGGGGACGTCTGTTCGACGGCCGGTACAGTGGGCAGGTCGTCATCACACCCGCGCAGGCCCGGCACGGAGCGCATCCGAACCGTCCCCGGCGGCGAGCCGGAACGCCCGGTACGCGGATGTGACCGGCTCGCGTCACCGGAAACCTCCGGTGGCCGGCACCGTCGAGGTACACGGAGCCGGAGCCCCGGTGCCTGAGCGGGACCGTGCCCCGGCTTCCCCGCAGGAGAGGCCCCCGCCCGTCATGACTTTTCGCCGCAGCGCCACCGCGCTCGCCGCGTCCGCCGTACTCTGCGCGGTCGCTGCTCCGACGGCATTCGCCGATGACGCCTCGCCGTCCGCCTCGCCGTCCGTGGTGATCCCGTCGGGGCTGTACGGCAAGACGGACCCCACGTACGACGGCGTCTGGCGGCAGTCGCTGGCGCTGCTCGCGCAGCACACGGTCGGCGTGCGGCCCGCGGCGAAGGCCGTCGACTGGCTCACCGGGCAGCAGTGCGCCGACGGCGGGTTCGCCTCCTTCCGCGCCGATGTGACGAAGCCCTGCGACGGCAAGGTGCTGCTGGACACCAACGCCACCGCGGCGGCCGTCCAGGCGCTGTCCGCGCTCGGCGGTCACGACGACGCGGTGAAGAAGGGTGCCGGCTGGCTGAAGTCCGTGGCGGGCAAGGACGGCGGCTGGAGCTACAACCCGGGCGGGGCCAGTGACGCGAACTCCACCTCCGTGGTGATCGGCGCGCTCGCCGCCGCCGGTGAGCCGACGGCCGCGGCCAGGAAGATGCTGGTCTCGCTGTCGATCCCGTGCGACGCCAAGGACGGGGGCGGTGCCTTCGCGTACCAGCCCGACAAGAAGTCCGGGAAGCTGTACGCCAACGCCGACGCGTCGGGGGCCGCCGTCCTGGGTGCGCTGGGCCTCGGACTGGCCCCGGACCCCGGGGGCAAGGACGCCGGGGGCACCGGCTGTCTGAACGCGTCGACGCCCACGCAGGCCGCGCACAACGGCGCCACCTACCTCGCCGGAGCGACCGCGGGCAAGGCCTACCTGAAGTCCGCGATGCCCGGCGCCGAGGACCAGCCCGACTTCGGCAACACCGCCGACGCGGTGACCGCGCTCGGCGCCGACGGTCTCCCCGCGCAGGCCAAGCAGTCCCTCGCCTGGCTGGAGCAGAACGCGGGCCCGTGGGCCGCGCAGGCCGGACCCGCCGCGTACGCCCAGCTGATCTTCGCCGCGCACGCCAACGGCGCCGACCCGCGCGCCTTCGGCTCCCTCGACCTGGTCGAGCAGCTCAACGCGACCGGCCCCGCGCCCGTCACGGCGAAGTCCGCCGAGAACGCGGAGAAGAAGGACAGCGACAGCTCCGGCGTCAGCGTCTGGTGGATCGTCGGCATCGGTCTGGTCGCCGGGATCGGCATCGGGTTCCTGATCAGCATGCGCGGCAGGAAGCGAACGTCCTGATGCGGCGCCCGATCCACCGGTCCGCCGCCCGGCACCGTACGGCTGCCCCGGCCGCCGTGCTGACCGTCGTGGCAGCTCTCGCCCTCGCGCTGCTCGGCGCCGTGCCCGCGCAGGCCGCGGGGTACCGGTACTGGTCGTTCTGGGACCGTACGGGCAGCTCCTGGACGTACGCCACCCAGGGCCCGTCCACCGCCCGGCCCTCCGACGGCGACGTCCAGGGCTTCCGGTTCGCGGTGAGCGAGGACTCGCAGGACGCGAGCAAGCCGCGCGGCCCCGCCCGCTTCGACACCATCTGCGGGAAGACCCCGGCCGAGGACGGCGCCAAGCGGGTCGCGCTGGTCATCGACTTCGGTACGGCGGCCGACGCCCCCGGCGGTGAGAAGCCGCCCGTGGTGCGCACCGCGTGCGCCCGGGTCGGCACCGACGCGACCAGCGCGGAAGCACTGGCCGCGGTGGCCAAGCCGCTGCGTTACAACAGCGAGGCGCTGCTCTGCTCGATCGCCGGGTATCCGAGGACCGGGTGCGGCGAACAGGTCTCGACGGCCCACCAGGATCCGCAGAAGAAGCCGTCCGCCGACGGTGGCGGCAGTGACAGCGGCGGTCCTTCCGCCGGGCTCGTCGGCGGGCTGGCCGCGGTGGTCGTGCTCGGCGCCGCAGGTGTGTGGCAGGCGCGCCGCCGGCGTAACAGCGGATGACTGTCCAGCTCCGCGCCCCCGCTGTCGGCCGCAGCAACGCCCTGCACGCCGGGGCGTGGTGGCTGTGGGCCCTCGGGCTCGCCACCGCCGCGTCCCGCACCACCAACCCGCTGCTGCTCGGACTGCTCGTCGGGGTCGCGGGCTACGTGGTGGCGGTCCGGCACACCGACGCGCCGTGGGCCCGCTCGTACGGCACCTTCGTCCGGCTCGGGCTGTTCGTCGTCGCCGTCCGGCTGGTCTTCTCCGTCGTGCTCGGCTCCCCGATCCCGGGCTCCCACGTGCTGTTCACGCTGCCCGAACTCCCGTTGCCGCACTGGGCGCAGGGGGTGCGGATCGGCGGCCGGGTCACCGCGGAGCAGCTGGTCTTCGCGCTGTACGACGGTGCCAAGCTGGCCACCCTGCTGATCTGTGTGGGCGCGGCGAACGCGCTCGCCAACCCGGCGCGGCTGCTCAAGTCCCTGCCGGGCGCGCTGTACGAGGTCGGCGTGGCGGTCGTCGTCGCGATGACCTTCGCGCCGAACATGGTCGCCGACGTGGTGCGGCTGCGCACCGCCCGCAGGCTGCGTGGCCGTCCGACCGGCGGGTTCCGGGCCGTCCTGCAGATCGGGCTGCCGGTCCTGGAGGGGGCGCTGGAGCGCTCGGTCGCGGTCGCCGCGTCGATGGACGCGCGGGGCTACGGCCGTACGGCCCGGGTCCCGGCCGCCGTCCGGCACACCACGACCGTGCTGACACTCGGCGGGCTGCTCGGTGTCTGCGCGGGGACCTACGGGCTGCTCGCCGCCGAGGGCGCCTCGTACGGCCTCCCGGTGCTGGCCGTGGGGCTGCTGGCGGCGCTCGCCGGGCTGCGGCTGGGTGGCCGGCGCTCGGTCCGTACCCGCTACCGGCCCGACCGCTGGGGCCCGCGCGCCTGGCTCGTCGCGGGTTCGGGGATCGCCGTCGCCGCGCTGATGATCTGGGCGGGCAGCTACGACGCCGAGGCCCTGCACCCGGGTGTCGTCCCGCTGGTCGCGCCGCAGCTGCCGCTCTGGCCCGCGGCCTCCGTGCTGATCGGGCTGCTTCCCGCCTTCGTGGCTCCCGTACCGAAGGAGACGGTGTAAGTGATCCGGTTCGAGCGGGTGTCGGTGACCTATGCCGACGCGCCGGAACCCACCCTGCGCGGGGTCGATCTGACCGTCCCCGAGGGCGAGTTGGTCCTGCTGGTCGGCCCTTCGGGGGTCGGCAAGTCGACGCTGCTCGGTGCCGTCTGCGGGCTGGTCCCGCACTTCACCGGCGGGGTGCTGGGCGGCCGGGTCACCGTGGACGGCCGCGACACCCGTACCCACAAGCCGCGTGAACTCGCCGACCTGGTGGGGACGGTGGGGCAGGATCCGCTCGCCCACTTCGTGACGGACACCGTCGAGGACGAACTGGCCTACGGCATGGAGTCGCTGGGGGTGGCGCCCGACGTGATGCGCAGGCGGGTGGAGGAGACCCTTGACCTGCTGGGCCTCACCGAGCTGCGCGACCGGCCGATCGCGACGCTCTCCGGCGGTCAGCAGCAGCGCGTCGCGATCGGCTCCGTGCTGACTCCGCACCCCAAGGTGCTGGTGCTCGACGAGCCGACGTCGGCGCTGGACCCGGCCGCCGCCGAGGAGGTGCTGGCCGTGCTCCAGCGGCTGGTGCACGATCTCGGCACGACCGTGCTGATGGCCGAGCACCGGCTGGAGCGGGTGGTGCAGTACGCGGACCAGGTGATCCTGCTGCCCGGTCCCGGTGAGCCGCCGGTGATGGGCGCGCCCGCCGCGGTGATGTCGCGCTCCCCGGTCTTCCCGCCCGTGGTGGCGCTGGGCAGGCTGGCGGGCTGGGACCCGCTGCCACTGTCCGTACGGGACGCGCGCCGCCGGGCCGCCGCGCTGCGCGAGCGGCTGGCGGACCGTACCCCGGTGGCCCCTGTACCGCCGCCGCCCGCGGAGCCGGTCGCCGTCACCGCGAAGCTGGGGCTGCGGCGCGGGCGGGTGGAGGCGCTGCGGGAGGTCTCGCTGTCGGTGCGCCCCGGCGAGACGGTCGCCCTGATGGGCCGCAACGGCGCCGGGAAGTCCACCCTGCTCGGCGCGCTCGTCGGGATGCACGAACCGACGTCGGGGTCGGTGCGCGTCGGCGGGAAGACCCCGCACCGGACCTCGCCGCGCGAGATGATCCGCCGGGTCGGGCTGGTACCGCAGGAGCCGCGCGATCTGCTGTACGCGGACACGGTGGCCGCCGAGTGCGCGGCGGCCGACGCGGACGCGGGCGCGGCGCCGGGCAGTTGCCGGGCGCTGGTCTCCGAGTTGCTTCCCGGCGTCCCGGACGCCACCCATCCGCGCGATCTCTCGGAGGGCCAGCGGCTCGCCCTGGCGCTGGCGGTCGTCCTGACCGGGCGGCCTCCGCTGCTGCTGCTCGACGAGCCGACCCGCGGTCTCGACTACGCGGCGAAGAGCCGTCTGGTCACGGTGTTGCGCGGCCTCGCCCGGGAGGGGCACGCCCTGGTGCTCGCCACCCATGACGTCGAGCTGGCCGCCGAACTCGCCCACCGGGTCGTCGTCCTGGCCGACGGCGAGATCGTCGCGGACGGGCCGACACCCGATGTGGTGGTCTCGTCGCCCGCGTTCGCCCCGCAGGTCTCGAAGATCCTCGCGCCGCAGGACTGGCTGACCGTGACCCAGGTACGGGAGGCGCTGTGAGGGCCATCGGCCTCGGCCCGCGCTCGGTGGCCGCGCTGGTCCTGATCAGCGTGCTCGGGGTGTTCGCCTTCGGCTGGCCGCTGCTCGCGGACCCGGCGTCCGGGCTGGCCCACTCGCAGGACGCGCCGTGGCTGTTCGCCGCGCTGCTCCCGCTGCTGGTGGCCGTCGTGGTGGCGACGATCGCGGACGCCGGTCTGGACGCCAAGGCGGTGGCGATGCTGGGTGTGCTGGCGGCAGTGGGCGCGGCACTGCGCCCGCTCGGCGCGGGCACGGCGGGCCTGGAGCCGATGTTCTTCCTGATGGTGCTGAGCGGGCGGGTGCTCGGTCCCGGCTTCGGTTTCGTCCTGGGCTCGGTGACGATGTTCGCCTCGGCGCTGCTGACCGGCGGGGTCGGGCCCTGGATGCCGTTCCAGATGCTCGCGATGGGCTGGTTCACGATGGGCGCGGGGCTGCTGCCCGGCGCCCGGAGGCTGCGCGGGCGGGCCGAACTGCTGATGCTCGCCGGTTACGGATACCTGGCGGCCTTCGCGTACGGCACGGTGATGAACCTCCAGGGCTGGACGTACATCGGCGGGCTCTCCACCGGGATCTCCTTCCGCCCGGGGGACGCGGTCGGCGACAACCTGGTCCGCTTCTTCGCGTACTGCGCGGCGACCTCGCTCGGCTGGGACCTGGGGCGGGCGGTCGTCACGGTGGCGCTGACCCTCGCCGTCGGGTCCACCGTCCTCAAGGCACTGCGCCGGGCGACCCGGCGGGCCGCCTTCGACGCGGAGGCCGCCTTCGCCCCTGAGGCCGCGGAGGCCGCTGTCGGCTCCGGGACCGCCGGGGCCGCCGTCGGCCCGGTGGCCGCTTCCGGTACCGGTACCGGTACGGCGGCTGCTCCCGGTCCGGGCGTCCCCGGTCCAGGTGTCCCCGGTCCGGGCGTCCCCTCCGACGTGCCGCCCGGTGGAACCGGCTGACCACGGACCGCCGCCCCGAGCGCGCGGGCGGCGGCGCCGGGTCACAGCCGCTGGATGATCGTCCCGGTGGCCAGCGCCCCGCCCGCGCACATGGTGATCAGGGCGAATTCCTTGTCCCTGCGCTCCAGTTCGTGCAACGCGGTGGTGATCAGCCGCGCCCCGGTCGCCCCCACCGGGTGCCCCAGCGCGATCGCCCCGCCGTTCACGTTGACCTTCTCCAGGTCCTGCTCGAACACCTGGGACCAGCTCAGCACCACCGAGGCGAAGGCCTCGTTGATCTCGACGAGGTCGATGTCCTTGAGCGACATGCCGGCCTTCCCCAGCACCGCACGCGTCGCGTCGATCGGTCCGTCCAGGTGGAACTTCGGGTCCGAGCCGACCAGCGCCTGGGCGACGATCCGGGCGCGCGGCCTGAGCTTGAGCGCCCGCGCCATCCGCTTGGACGCCCACATGATCGCGCAGGCGCCGTCGGAGATCTGCGAGGAGTTGCCCGCGGTGTGCACGGCCACCGGCATGACCGGCTTGAGCCGGGCGAGGCCCTCCATCGTGGTGTCGCGCAGCCCCTCGTCCCGGTCGACGAGCCGCCACATGCCCTGCCCGGCGGACTGCTCCTCCTCCGTGGTGGGCACCTGGACGGCGAACGTCTCCCGTTTGAAGCGCTCCTCGGCCCAGGCGGTGGCCGCCCGCTCCTGCGAGATCAGCCCGAGCGAGTCGACGTTCTCCCGGGTCAGCCCCCGGTTGCGGGCGATGCGCTCGGCCGCCTCGAACTGGTTCGGCAGGTCGACGTTCCACTCGTCGGGGAACGGCTTGCCCGGACCGTGCTTGGATCCGCTGCCCAGCGGCACGCGTGACATCGCCTCGACACCGCAGCTGATGCCGATGTCCACGACCCCGCCCGCGATCATGTTGGCGACCATGTGGCTGGCCTGCTGCGAGGATCCGCACTGGCAGTCCACGGTGGTCGCGGCGGTCTCGTACGGCAGCCCCATGGCCAGCCAGGCGTTGCGCGCCGGGTTCATGGACTGCTCGCCGGCGTGGGTGACCGTACCGCCGACGATCTGCTCGACGCAGTCGGCGTGGATGCCGGTGCGGCCGAGGAGTTCGCGGTAGGTCTCGCCCAGCAGATAGGCGGGGTGGAGATTGGCGAGCGCGCCTCCGCGCCTGCCGATCGGGGTACGTACGGCTTCGACGATGACGGGTTCCGCGGCCATGAGCTCGTCCTCTCCTCCACGTCCGTGCGGGCGTCCCGGCGCCCGCACGAAAGAACTGATACGCGTTCTAGTTCTCCGTGCAGTCTTATGAGTGCTACCCCCGGTACGCAAGGGCCTTGCACGGGTATTAGGGCCTGTGCGGAGTTTCCCCGTGGAGCAAGGAGTGGCGCTGGGCGCGTGCGATCGCAAGGCGCCGAAATGCCCCCATAGCGGAGCTACGGGGGCATTTCGGCAACGCCGCGAGTGTGCGTGCCCAGCGCCGCGACGCCGCGGGGGAACTCCGCACAGGCCCCGAGGGCCTGTGTTCCGGGGATCGGGGCGCCTCGGTGCGCAACAACTCTTCCCGGAACCCTTGCTCCTTGTAGAACTCGTTACTATCTTTCGGTGAGTTTCTGATGGTCCGTCAGACCGATGGCCAGAGCTTGGAGTTGGAGGAGCCGATGCACTGCCCCCATCTGCCCGAAGGGTTCGACTTCACCGATCCGGACCTGCTCCAGGACCGGGTGCCCCACCCGGAGTTCGCCACGCTCCGGCAGACCGCTCCCGTCTGGTGGTGCACCCAGCCGACGGGCGTAGCGGGCTTCGACGACTCGGGCTACTGGGCCGTCACCCGGCATGCGGACGTCAAATACGTCTCCACGCACCCGGAGTTGTTCTCCTCGAACACCAACACCGCGGTCATCCGGTTCAACGAGTCGATCAGCCGCGACCAGATCGACGTCCAGCGGCTCATCATGCTCAACATGGACCCGCCCGAGCACACCCGGGTCCGCCAGATCGTCCAGCGCGGCTTCACCCCGCGCGCCATCCGCTCGCTGGAGGAGGTGCTGCGCAACCGCGCCCGGTCGATCGTCGAGACCGCGCTGGCCAACTCCGCGGACGACGGCTCCTTCGACTTCGTCACGAACATCGCGGTGGAGCTGCCGCTGCAGGCCATCGCGGAACTCATCGGCGTGCCCCAGCAGGACCGTTCGAAGATCTTCGACTGGTCCAACAAGATGGCGGCGTACGACGATCCGGAGTACGCGATCACCGAGGAGGTCGGCACCGAGGCGGCGATGGAGATCGTCTCGTACGCGATGAACCTCGCCGCCGACCGCAAGGAGTGCCCGGCCAAGGACATCGTGTCCCAGCTGGTCGCCGCCGAGGGCGAGGGGAACCTCTCGTCCGACGAGTTCGGCTTCTTCGTCATCCTGCTCGCGGTCGCGGGCAACGAGACCACCCGCAACGCCATCAGCCACGGCATGCACGCGTTCCTCACCCACCCCGAGCAGTGGGAGCGGTACAAGGCCGAGCGCCCGGAGACGACGGCCGAGGAGATCGTGCGGTGGGCCACCCCGGTGGTCTCCTTCCAGCGCACCGCGACGCAGGACCTGGAGCTCGGCGGTCAGCAGATCAAGGCGGGCGACCGGGTCGGGGTCTTCTACTCGTCGGCCAACAACGACCCCGAAGTCTTCGACAGCCCGGAGCAGTTCGACATCACCCGTGACCCCAATCCGCACCTGGGCTTCGGCGGCGGCGGCCCGCACTTCTGCCTCGGCAAGTCGCTCGCCGTACTGGAGATCAACCTGATCTTCAACGCCATCGCGGACGTCCTGCCGGACCTGAGACTGGTGGGCGACCCGCGGCGGCTGCGCTCGGCCTGGCTGAACGGGATCAAGGAACTCCAGGTGAACCGCGGCTGACACGGTGGGCCCGGCCGGAAAGCTCCGGCCGGGCCACCTGTTCGAGCCGTCCCGGCCGGAGCTGTCCGGCCGGAGCCGTCCGGTCAGACCGTCCCGGTCGCCTGGGAAGGTACGGCGGCCGGGTGCGCGGGCTCCGGGCCCGCCCGGTCCACCGGGGCCAGCAGCGTGCGCCGCCCGGCCAGCAGATACGTGAGGCCGAAGCCCAGCAGGACCACGGTCGCCCCGCCGATCGCGTCCAGCACCCAGTGGTTGGCGGTGGCGATGATCGCGCTCACCGTGAAGAGCGGGTGCAGCAGGGCGACCGCCTTCATCCACCGCTTCGGGACCAGTACGGCGACGACGATGCCGCACCAGAGCGCCCAGCCGAAGTGCAGCGAGGGCATCGCCGCGTACTGGTTGGTCATCGCGGTCATCGCGCCGTAGTCGGGGTGTGCCAGGTCCTGTGTGCCGTGGACCGAGTCGATGAAGCCCAGGCCGGGCATCAGCCGGGGCGGGGCCAGCGGGAAGAAGTAGAACCCGACCAGGCCGAGGAGCGTGGCGAAGGAGAGCGAGGTGCGCGCCCAGCGGTAGTCGGCGGGGCTGCGCACGTAGAGCACGGCGAGGATCGCCAGCGGCACCACGAAGTGGAACGACTCGTAGTAGAAGTTGAAGAACGATTCGAGCCAGTGGATCTTCACCACCGCGTGGTTGGCCCAGTGCTCTATGTCGATGTGCAGGGCCTTCTCTATCGAGACGACCGTGCGTCCGTGCGCCTCGGCGGTGTCCCGGCCGCCGGTGGCAGCCGCGCGGATGTGCGAGTACACGGAGTATCCGACGCGGATCGCCAGCAGTTCGAGAAGCAGGTTGGGGCGGGCCATCACCCGCCGCCAGAACGGCAGCAGCGGGACCCGGCTCCAGCGGGCCGGGGCCGGGGTCGCGTACACGGTGGGCACCGCGGCCTCCCAGCTCGGCGAGGTGCGCTCCAGGAAGGGCACCGCACAGGCGGCGGCCAGCGCGGTGAGCAGCACCACGTTGTCCCGTACCGGGTAGAGCGCCGCCATGTTGGGCAGCAGCATCGTGCCCGGCAGTGTCATCACCAGGATCACCACGGCGGGCCACACCATCCGGTCCGCGACCCGCTTGCCCACCCGGCCGACCACCGCGAGCAGTACCCACAGCAGCTGGTGCTGCCAGGCCGTCGGCGACACGGCGACCGCGGCGCAGCCGGTCACCGCGACGGCGAGCAGCAGCTGCCCGTCCTTCGCGTAGCGCGCCGCGCGCCGCAGCGCGAGCACCGAGACCGCGACGGCGAGGACCAGGAAGACCACGATCTCCAGCGGTCCGTGCAGCCCGAAGCGGAGCAGCGCACCGTGCAGGGACTGGTTGGCGAGCCCGTCCGGGTGCGGGCCGAGGCCGGCGCCCGCGACGTGGTGGATCCAGTACGTCCAGGAGTCGCGCGCCATCACGGCCCAGGCCAGCGCCGTACAGACCACGAAGGTCGCCGCGCCGGTGAGCGCCGCGCGTCTGCGGCCGGTCAGCCACAGCAGCGGTACGAACAGCAGCACGGTCGGCTGGAGGGCCGCACCGAGCCCGATGAGCAGCCCGGAGCCGCGCGGGTCGCGCACGGTGAAGCAGCCCAGCAGGACGAGGAGCACCGGGATGATGCTGGTCTGGCCGAGATGGAGTGCGTTGCGTATCGGCAGCGAGAGCATCAGCAGGCTGATCGCGACGGGCGCGGCCAGCAGGGACGTACGCCGGGAGACCGTGCCCGGCAGCGCGCGGGAGACGACGAGGCCGAGCACGACGACGAGCAGCAGCGACCCGAAGGTCCAGGCGACCCCGAGGCTCTCCTCCGCGGACCGGGTCAGCGGTTTCAGTACGAGACCGGCGAACGGCGTGCCGGTGAACTTGCCCGTCGCGTAGAGCGGATCGCCGAGGTGCAGGACGCCGTCGGCGCCCGTCCACGCCTCCAGGTCCGTGAGCCGTCGGCCGGGCGGCAGCCGCAGTACGGCTGCCACTTGGCGGACCGCCAGTGCGGCGACGAGCAGCCAGAGGACCACCCGAGCCCGTTCGATTCCCGCTCCCGCGCCGACCGCATTCCGCGTTCCACTGTGCCCGTCATTCGCCACGCCGCGCCGGCCCTCCACCCGTCATCAATTCCCGGTCCTTGTCTGTTCAGAGCCTCGCACTGCTCCGGGGCAGGGACGCACGCAACCCCCTGTTCACCTGACACGACCGTGCATTTCCGGCCATCGGTCGCGGTGATGAGCGCCTGTGCAGGGTACGGAAATCTCGTCGCCCGGGGATTTCGGGCCCTGGCCGGACGGGTATCGGCACCCCTCGGCGGTCAACCCCCGGCGGCCATTCAAGCACTGCCCCGGACCACCTGTCGGCCCGGCGTCACTCCGCGGACGGACGGGCGCCACCACGGCGTTGACGGAACCGCGGCGTTGACGGAACCGATGTCTCCGGCGCGCCGTCTCTTCCCGTGCCGGAGGCGGGAGCACCGGGGGAACCAGGGAGACAGGGATGCTGCGGTCGGCACGGAGACGGGGGCTGTTCGGGCTGCCCGCGCACGGGACACCGGCGCGGGGGCTGCGGAGCCGGACGCTGCTGGTGGTGCTCTCGCTGCTCCTGATCCAGCTGGGGTCGCTGGTGGCACCGGCGTACGCCTGCGGATGCGGTGCGCTGGTGCACGACCCGTCGTCCCGGCTGACCGTGAACCAGGAGACCTCGGCGGTGCGCTGGGACGGCCGCGACGAGCAGATCGTGATGAGCCTGACGGTCGCGGGGAACGCCGGGGAGGCCGCCTGGATCATGCCCGTACCGCACCGGGCCACGGTCACGCTCGGCGACAGCGGGCTCTTCGACGCGCTGGCGTCGGTGGCCGCACCGGTGTCCCGTACCCGCGACCACTTCTGGCCGACGCACGGCGACTGGCCCTTCGCCTCGGACCGGGGCGCGGACGCGTCCGCCGCCCGTCCGGCACCGGGCGCCCCGGCGGTGGGCGTGGTGGGCCGCGAACAGCTGGGCCCGTTCGACGTGGCGAGGCTGACCGCCACGGACCCGAAGGCCCTCGACAGCTGGCTCCGGCTGAACGGCTTCCGGCTGCCCGGCGGGATGTCCGCCGACCTCCAGCCGTACGTCGACCGGAAGTGGGAGTACGTCGCGGTGCGGCTGGCCCCGGAGCAGAAGGGCCGGACGCTCACCGGCACCCTCGACCCGCTGCGGCTGAGCTTCGCCAGTGACCGGCTGGTCTATCCGATGCGGCTCTCCCGGCGCGCCACGAACGCGCAGTCGCTGGAGTTGTACGTACTGGCCGCGCACCGCATGGAGCCGCGCGGCGCGATCGGCGGGCTGCCGCCGCAGGTGACGTACGCGGGGGAGGTCGCCCCGACGGGCCCGCTCGGCCGCTTCGCGGACGGTGAGCGGTATCTGACCGCCGTGGAACAGAGTTTCCCGGTGCCGTCCCGCATCGACGGTGACCACGAACTGACCAGGACGGCGTCCGACCGGCCCTTCCAGCGGGTGGTGTACGAGGACAGGCTGCTGACGGTGGGCGGTGTGCCCGTCTGGCTGCTGACGGTGGGCGCGGGGCTGGTGGTACTCGTGGTGGCCGCGCTGCTGCTGGTGCTCGCCCGGCACAGGCGCCCGGTGGTCCCACCGCAGCCGGTGCACGTACCGCCGCCGCTCTCCTGACACGCGGGCCGGAGTCACGGGCACCTCCGGGGCACGGACCCAAAACACGCGCCCGAGACACGAGACCCCCCTTGCGCGGGCATCACCACCCTCCCTGTAGGTTCCTTTTAGGAACTAACTCGCGCGAAAGGTCAGTGAGGGAAACACATGTCCCAGGAACAGTGGACCGAGGTCGACCGCTACTTCACCGATCACCTCGTCCCCGCCGACGACGCCCTGGACGCCGCGCTGGCGTCCAGCGACGCGGCCGGGCTCATCCCCATGAACGTCGCCCCGAACCAGGGCAAGCTGCTCCACCTGCTGGCCCGCATCCAGGGCGCGAGGACCGTCCTGGAATTCGGCACGCTCGGCGGCTACAGCACCATCTGGCTGGCCAGGGCGCTCCCCGCGGACGGCCGCCTCGTCTCCCTGGAGGCGGACCCGACGGCCGCAGACGTCGCCCGCGCGAACCTGGCACGCGCCGGGCTGGACACGATCGCCGAGGTCCGGACGGGCGCGGCCCTGGACACCCTGCCGCAGCTCGCGGCCGAGGGCGTGGGCCCCTTCGACCTGGTCTTCATCGACGCCGACAAGCCGAACAACCCGCACTACCTGGAGTGGGCGCTCAAGCTGACCCGGCCGGGCAGCGTGATCATCGGCGACAACGTGGTGCGGGACGGCGCGGTCACCGACCCGGACAGCACGGACCCCCGGGTCCAGGGCACCCGCGCCCTCATCGAGATGATGGCCGCGCACCCGAAGCTCAGCGCGACCGCGCTCCAGACGGTCGGCAGCAAGGGGTACGACGGCTTCGTCATCGCCCAGGTCCTGGCCTGACCCCGTCCCCATCCCATCCCCGCGCCCCGGCACAGGCCGCAGGACGGCACGGGCCGTACGGCAGGATGGGCGTCATGAGCATCGTGAAGATCAATGTCCTGACCGTGCCCACCGAGCAGCGCGAGGTCCTGGAGAAGCGGTTCGCCTCCCGCGCCGGATCCGTGGAGAACTCCGACGGCTTCGAGTGGTTCGAGCTGCTGCGTCCGGTCGAGGGAACCGACCAGTACCTCGTCTACACCCGCTGGGCGAGCGAGGCCGACTTCGAGAAGTGGATGGCCACCTCCATGCGCGGGGCGCACGGCGGCGGCACCGAGGGCGGCGAGCGGCCCAAGCCCGCCGCGTCCGGCTCGACCCTGTGGTCCTTCGAGGTCGTCCAGCAGGCGTCGCCGAAGAACGGCTGACCGCACCGGAAACCCGGGTGACGCGCGGTGGCAATCCGGCCACAATGGCGCGAATGAACTGGACCGTCACCCCCGAACCCTTCGACAGCCCCGACGCGTACGCACTGCGCCGGGCGTACTACGACGAGGTGGCGAGCCGCTACTGGCAGCGGCCCGCCACCACGCAGGAGGTCGACGAGGGGCTCACCGGTGACGGCGTGGAGGAACTCGCCTCCCCCACCGGCGAGTTCGTGGTCGGACGGCACGGCGGCGGAGAGCCCGCGTCCTGTGGCGGCGTACGGCTCCTCGACCCCGTGACCGCCGAGCTCACCCGGGTGTACACGCGCCCCGAGAAGCGCGGCACCGGTGGGGGCCGCGCGCTGATGACCGCCCTTGAGGACGCCGCGCGGCAGCTCGGGGCCACGAAGATGGTGCTGAACACCCGGCTCGACCTCGTCGAGGCGCGGGGGCTGTACGTCCGGCACGGCTACCGGGAGATCCCTGCGTACACCACCGGTCCCTACATGGACATCTGGTACGGCAAGGATCTCTAGGCCCTGACCTGCCCTGCCCTATTCTGATCTGCCGTGCCGTGCCCTGCCCTGCCGTGCCCTGTTCTGCCCCGTCCGGGCCGGACCGCTCAGCCGGTCGGTCCCCGGTCCCCGGTCCAGTCGCCCGTCAGGTCGTCCTCCCGTGGGCCGTGCGGCCGTTCGGCGTCGGAGCCGGACAGTTCGTCGTTCAGCTCGTCGACCAGCAGGACCAGATCCGTCGGCCGGTCCGGGCCCCACCAGTCGCCGAGCAGTTCGGCGAGCGACTCCTCGCGGGCCTTCCAGAGCCGCGCGGCGACGTTCACACCGGGGTCGGTCAGCGCCAGCTCCACCCCTTCGCGTGCGACCAGGCCCCGCTCCTCGGCCTGCCGGGCCGCCTCGGTGATGGCGCGCAGCGAGACGGGCGAGGTGTCGGCGAGCTGGCCGGGCTCGACGAGACCGTGGCGTTTGATGCGCAGCAGCAGCCAACTGGTGGCGGGCAGCAGGTCGTACCCCGCCTTCTCGGTGATCGTCTCGTAGATCTCGTGCCGCCCCTCCCGGCTGCCGAGCACCGACAGGGCCCGCATCACCTCGTCGTACGACGACCTCTCGACCGGGTTGGAGGCCAGCGTCTCGGTGACCTCCGGGGTGGTGACCGAGCCGCGCAGCTTGTCCTCCTTGAGGAACCAGGAGACGGCGAAGGCCAACAGCACCACGGGGACGGCGTACAGGAAGACATCGGTGATGGACGACGCGTACGCGTGCAGGACCTGCGGGCGCAGCTGCGGCGGGAGGGCGGTGATGGCCCGGGGGTCGGCCTCCAGGCGCTCGGCGCTCACCCCGGGCGGCAGCGGCCTGCCCGCCAGGGCGGCGACGAGTTTGTCGTGCAGCCGGGTGGTGAAGATGGTGCCGAAGATCGCGACGCCGAAGGACGCCCCGATGGAGCGGAAGAAGGTCGCGCCGGAGGTGGCGACGCCCAGGTCCTGGTAGCTCACGGCGTTCTGCACGGCGAGCACCAGCACCTGCATGACCAGGCCGAGCCCGAGGCCGAACACGAAGAAGCAGACACTCATCGACCAGGTGGAGCTGTGCTCCGTGAGGCGGTGCAGCAGCCCGAGCCCGATGGCGGTGATGCCGGTACCGGCGATCGGGAAGACCTTCCAGCGGCCGGTGCGGCTGACGATCTGCCCGGACGTCGTCGAGGAGAGCAGCAGGCCGAGCACCATCGGCAGCATGTGCACACCGGACATGGTCGGTGAGACGCCCTGGACCACTTGGAGGAAGGTCGGCAGGTAGACCATGGCGCCGAACATCGCGAAGCCGACGATGAAGCTGATGACCGAGCAGAGCACGAAGGTCCTGATGCGGAAGAGTTTCAGGGGCAGTACGGGCTCGGCCGCACGCCGTTCCACCTGGAGGAACACCGCGAGCAGCAGCACGCCGAGTACCGCGAGCCCGATGATCTGCGCCGACCCCCAGGCCCAGGTGGTGCCACCGAGCGAGGCGACGAGCACCAGACAGGTGGCGACCGAGGCGATGAGGAAGGTGCCGAGGTAGTCGATGGTGTGCTTCGTCGCGCGGACCGGGATGTGCAGTACGGCGGCGATGACGAGCAGCGCGACGACGCCGATCGGCAGGTTGATGTAGAAGACCCAGCGCCAGGTGAGCTGTTCGGTGAAGAGTCCGCCCAGCAGCGGGCCCAGCACACTGGTCGCGCCGAAGACGGCGCCGAAGAGCCCCTGGTACTTACCGCGTTCACGTGGCGGGACGATGTCGCCGACGATCGCCATCGACAGCACCATCAGTCCGCCGCCGCCGAGCCCCTGGACGGCGCGGAAGCCGATGAGCTGCGGCATGTTCTGTGCGATGCCGCAGAGCGCGGAGCCGACCAGGAAGATCACGATGGCGGTCTGGAAGAGTTTCTTGCGGCCGTACTGGTCGCCGAGCTTCCCCCACAGCGGGGTGGCGGCCGTCGAGGCCAGCATGTACGCCGTGACCACCCAGGACAGGTGCTCCATACCGCCGAGGTCACTGACGATGGTGGGCAGCGCGGTGGAGACGATCGTCTGATCGAGTGCGGCGATGAGCATCCCGAGCAGCAGGGCGCCGATCGCCACCATGACGGACCGCTGCGGCTGCCCGTCCGCCGCCACCGGCGAGGCCGGGGGTGCCGGGGATTCCTGAGCCATGCCCTCCATCCTGGTGCTGCGGCATAATCGCCGCGAGTTCAAGGGGGTGGCCGAGTTGAGCCACGAGGATTTCGATCCACTGCGCATACGTCCGTACGTACAGCTGCCGGATCCGGAGCCCGATCCGGCGGACGACGTGGTGGGGGCCGCGTATCCGACGGAGCCGGTGAAGCCGGCAGAGCCACCGGTCATGCCGATGCCGACGGTGCCGTTGCAGGTGGTCCGGTTGCCGGTCGGCGGGCCCGGTCCGGAGCCGTCGCCGCGCCGAAAACCCTTCGCGGTGCTCGCGGGCGGGGTGGCGGCGCTGGCCGTGCTCGGCGGGGCGGCCTTCGCCGCCGGCCTGTTCCAGGGGGGTGGTTCCGCGCAGGACCACGCGCTGCCCGACACGGTGACGAGCGCGCCCGACCTGCCGGCCCGGCCCTCGGCCGTACCGTCACCGTCCGCGCCGTCCGCACCGCCCTCCGGGCCCCGGGCCACCGCCGCCGTGCGGCCTTCGCCGACCGCCGCCCGGTCCGGACCGCCGCCGAGCGCCACCCCGGCCGGGTCGGCACCGGCCGTTGCCCCGTCGGCGCCCGCGCAGCCCCCCTCCCCCGTGCGGGCCACCACCCCGGCACCGCACCCGGAATCCGCACCGCCGGACGCCCCGGTACTGCGGGCGGGTGACAGCGGCCCGGAGGTCGTGGAACTCCAGCAACGGCTGACCCAGCTCTACGTCTACCGGGATACCGCCGACGGCCGCTTCGACCAGCAGGTCACGGACGCGGTGCGGGAGTACCAGTCGTGGATGAGCATCCACAGCGATCCGCCCGGCGTGTACGGGCCGGCCACCCGGCGCGCGCTGGAGGCGATGACACGGCAGCCGTAGGCAGCGGCCCGACGACGTCCGGCCGCGTACCACGGAGCTGCCGCGCCGCGGTGACCAGGGCGGCTGGCGCAGACCGCGCCACTTTTTGTACCCTGCTGAAACAAAGTGGTTCCGCCCGTACTCCCTGACCGGCGGGCGGGACCGCCTTGTTTCTTCACTTCCGCGCCGTTTCTTCTTCCGCGCTGTTGCTTCTTCCGCGCCCCTGGAGCCCTGATGACCGTGCTGACCGCCCGCGCGCTGCTGCTCGACATGGACGGCACCCTCGTGAACTCCGACGCCGTCGTCGAGCGCATCTGGCACCGCTGGGCCGTCGACCACGGGCTGGACCCGCACGAGGCGCTCAAGGTCGTCCACGGCCGCCAGGGGTACGCGACCATGGCCGTACTCCTCCCGGATCGCCCGGTCGAGGAGAACTACGCGGACAACCGCAGGATGCTCGCCCTGGAGACCGCGGACACCGAAGGAGTGGTCCCGGTCCCCGGCGCCCCGGCCTTCATGGACGCACTGGTCGGCCTTCCGCACGCCCTGGTCACCTCGGCCGACGAGCGGCTGGCGCAGGCCCGGATGACGGCCGCCGGGGTGCGCATGCCGGAGATCCGGATCACGGCGGAGAGCGTCGGCGCCAGCAAGCCGGACCCGGAGGGCTTCCTCAAGGGCGCGGCCTCCCTGGGCTTCGCCCCCGCCGACTGCATCGTCTTCGAGGACTCGGGGGCGGGCATCGCCGCGGGGCACGCGGCGGGTATGCGCGTGGTGGGCGTCGGCCCGCGGGCCGCCGCACACGCACCGGCCGCCCAGGTGCGGGACCTGACGCAGATCCGCGTCGAGCGGGCGGACGACGGCACGCTGCGGGTGCACGTCACGGCCTGACACCCCGGGGCCGGTCCTCCGCGGTGTCAGGCCGTGAAGCCGCTCAGCCCGCGATCGCCTCGTACAGGCTGAATCCCGCGAGCACCAGCATCAGACCGGCCGCGATCTTCGTGATCAGCTTCAGCGGCACGTGCTTCATCAGCTTGCGGCCACCGAGGATCCCCAGGCCGCCGACCGCCCACAGGGCGAGCACGGCACCGATGCCGACCGAGACCGGGCTGTCGTAACGGGCGGCCAGGTTGGCCGTCATGATCTGCGTCAGGTCACCGAACTCGGCGACGAGAATCAGCATGAAGCCGGCCCCGGCCACCTTCCAGAAGGACTGGTCGGCGGGGGCCTTGACCTCTTCCTCCTCGTCGTCCTTCTTGAAGAGCAGCATCGCCGCGCCCGCCAGGAACAGCGCGCCGACGATCGCCTGGAGCAGCCGGTGCGGGATCAGCGTCAGGACGCTGCCCGCGGCGATGGCGAGGGCCACATGGACGGCGAAGGCCGCCGCGACGCCGACGAAGACGTACGAGGCGCGGTAGCGGGTGCCGAGCATCAGACCGGCGAGAGCGGTCTTGTCGGGGAGTTCGGCGAGAAAGACCACGCCGAAGGTGATCGCCAGGATCGTGAAGCTGATCACGGGTTGATTTCCTCAATCGGTACGGGCTGCCCGCGCCGAGAGGACCTGAACTCGTGGAACAAGGGGTCGCTTCGGCACGGCAGCGTCAACAGGACACTGCGGCCGAAGGTCTCGCTGGCGGGTCTCCAAGAAGATCCGCCTCCGGGCGCCGGCCGAACCGAGGTTCGGCAGTATGTCGACGTTCCGGCGAAGAGCTACTCCCCTTCTGCTCCGTACAGGGTACGGCACCGGCTCATCGGCGCAGCCGCCCCCGGGCCACCAGCTCCAGCACCAGGGCGACCGACACCACCTGCACCACACAGAGCGCGACCAGCACGAACAGCTGCACGGCCCCGGCCAGCAGCGGGGAGGATCCGCTCAGCAGCATGCCGACGAAGACCGGCGGGCAATTGGGGGGTGGGTGAAGGAGCGAGGTCTGGTGCGTGCGGTCGCAAGGCGGAGGATTGAGGCATGGCGGAGCCATGGTGATTGACGACAACGCGGCGAGCGTGCGTGCCAGACCCCGCGACGCCGCCCCCCAATTGCCCGCCGGTCTCAAGCACCTGGGAGAGTGACCAGGCCCACAGTCCTGGTCTGGTCGAGCCCCGGCAGCAGCGCGTCGGACGCGGCCGGCCTGGCTATCTCCAGCCGGGCCTCGCGGTCGAGCAGACCCAGCGCCATCCCGGCCTCGACCTCGCCCGCGCGCACCGTCAGTTCGTCGAGGGCACGACGGCCGCCGAGCACGGTCGCGGTGAGCGCGCCGCCGATGAGGATCCCGGCGATCGGGATGACCGCGATCCCCCGCACCGGCACGAGCCCGGTCAGCAGCAGCACCGCCACCACCGGGAAGACCCCGGCCGCGATCGGCACGGCCGCCCACCACCAGGTCCCGTTCCGGGTGATGCGGCGGCCCGCCGTCCGTACCGCCACCGCGTACATCAGCGCCACGAAGCCGAACGACAGCCCCGATCGGACGACCCAGCCGATCAAAAGTGCTACGGCCCCGAGTTGAACCGCCGCCCGGAGCCCCGCGGTCAGGATCTCGCGGGCGCGGTCGAGCCTGGCGAGGGCTGCCACCAGGGCCGCGACCAGCAGGAGTGCACCGAGGGTGATTCCCAGCGTGAGGTTGACGGGTAGCAACACGCGCCAACCGTACGGTCATCCGGAAGATCTGTGGACACGTCAAACCTCGCCACAGCTCTTGATGTGACGTGCGCATGTCGCCACTCTGTTACCTGGCGCCCACCCCACGGCAATCCGGCGCCGCCACGATGTCCGAACCAGAGCGGCCAACGCCACTCCACCCCACGGGAGTTCACATGTCAGGTGTCTACGCGCGTCGAATAGCTGTTCTCGCCGCGACCGCAGGTCTCACGCTCGCCGGTCTCGTCACCGCCCCCGCCGCCCAGGCGGCCCTGCCCACTCCGGTGTCCGCGGCCACCGCCCGCACCTATCTCAGCTCCCTCACCGTCGCGGCCGAGGGCTCGTCCGACGGCTACAGCCGCGCCAAATTCCCGCACTGGATCATCCAGTCCGGCACCTGCGACACCCGCGAAGTGGTACTCAAGCGCGACGGCACCGATGTGGTGCAGAGCTCCAGTTGCGCGGCCACCAGCGGCAATTGGCACTCCGAGTACGACGGCGCCAACTGGACGGCGTCGTCCGACGTGGACATCGACCACATGGTCCCGCTCGCCGAAGCCTGGCGCTCGGGCGCCAGCGCCTGGACCACCGCGCAGCGGCAGGCGTTCGCCAACGACCTGACCCGCCCGCAGCTCATCGCCGTGACCGACAACGTCAACCAGTCCAAGGGCGACAAGGACCCGGCCAAGTGGCTCCCGCCGCTGGCCAGTTACAAGTGCACCTACGTCCGGGCCTGGGTGGAGGTGAAGCACTACTACAAGCTCACCGTCGACTCGGCCGAGAAGACCGCGCTCCAGGGCGTCCTGAACGGCTGCTGAAACCATCCTCCTCGGTGACGGACGGTGCCCGGTCCGGTGGAACGCCCTGCCGGACCGGGCACCCCCGTGTCACCTCACGGACGGTCCGGCCACCGGCCCGAACGGCACCGCGAAGCAGGCCGCACGGTCCCCCTCGCCGTGCCGCGTCGGGTGGATCACGACCGAACCGGCCCCGCCGGGACGGAAGTTCCAGCCGCGCCACGCGGTCACGGTCGCACCGCCCTTCGCGTCGGTGGTGAAGTCCAGCGGCATCCGGCCGGCCGGACCCGCCGGGCTCCCGGCGTCCCGGTACCGGGGCCCCGCGGAGCCGGGCGTGCTGCCGCAGGTCCCGGTGTGGACGTCCATGCCGTACACACGCCGGGGGTTCAGCCCCGTCAGCCGCGCCGTGACCCGTGTCCCCGAGGCATCCCTGGACTGTTCGACCACGATCCCGGCCGCGGCGGGCACCCGCTCCATGTCGTACGTCACCGCCGGCGAAGCGATGAACGCCGAGGGCGGCGCGAACTGCGCGTGGACCCGCTGCCAGTACGTCCCCGCGGGCACGTTCCCGGCGCCCCCGCCCGTCAGCATCGCCAGCGCCGCCGCTCCGGCCAGTACGCCTGCCACCATCGTCCGCTCCTTGTCGCTCTGCCCGACTGCTTCCGCGACTGCCGCACCGATCGGCGGCACCGCCCGCTCATCGAATGCTGTGCGGCCCCGGCCCGGGGGCGCGGCGGCGAAACCCGCGCGAGGACAACCCGTACGAGTGAACGTGATCTATCGAACATCACCCGCCCCGGGGGAACCCGGCGGAAACTCCACGCGTACGCTGTATGGCTGTACTGCCGCACCTGCTGCTCTCCTGCGACGCCGCGGCCTTGTTGACGAGCCGGGGAGTCCGAGTGTTCGAGAGTGTGCGGTCACTGACCGACAGTCCATGGATCTATGCCGTGGTCGCGCTCTCCGTCGTCCTCGATGTCTTCGTGCCGATACTGCCCAGCGGAGTCCTGGTGATCACCGCGGCCACCGGCGCGGCGGCGGGCTCCACCACCGTGGCCGGGCAGGTCCCGCACAACGTCCCGGACCTGCTGATCCTCACGGCCTGCGCGGCAGCCGCCTCGGTTCTGGGTGATCTGGTCGCATACCGGCTGGCCTGGCGCGGTGGTGAGCGCCTGGACCGGGCCATCGCCCGTTCCCGCCGGCTGACCGCCGCGCAGGACCGTCTCGGCACGGCGCTCGCCCGGGGCGGCGGGCTGCTCGTCGTCATAGCGCGTTTCGCGCCCGCGGGCCGCTCGGTCGTCTCGCTCGGCGCGGGCGCCGCGCACCGCAGGGCGAAGGAGTTCCTGCCCTGGTCGGCCCTGGCGGGCGTGGCCTGGGCGGGTTACAGCGTGGGGCTCGGATACTTCGGCGGTCAGTGGCTCGGCGCGAGCTGGCTGGGCACGGCGGTGTCACTGCTCGCGCTGTTCGGCGCGGGCTCGGTGGCGGCGCTGCTCATACGGCGCCCCGCGACGCCCGTCACCGCTTCCTAGGACATCACCCCGCAGAGCCCCGCAGAACCCTGCAGAACCCCGGAGCCCCCGGCGCCCGCCCCGAGCCGGGACCGGCTTCGCCGCACGGGCGCCCGGCCGCGCCGGTCACGGCTTCGCGGCCCCGCGTACCTCCAGATCCGCGAGCAGCCGCTGCGTCGCCCCGGCGATCTCGTCCACGGCCCGGTCGAACACCTCACGGTTGTGTGCGGCGGGCGCCCGGAACCCCGAGACCTTCCGTACGTACTGGAGCGCGGCTGCCCTGATCTCCTCCTCGGTGGCTGCTTCGGGGAGAACGGGCGGGCGGAGGGTCTTGATACTGCGGCACATGCCTCAAGTGTCACGCGTTCGGGCCACGAGTGTCAGGCGTTCGGGCCGCGAGTGCCGGGGACCGGGCCGCGAGTGCCGGGGACCGGCCGGTCCCGCCGGGGTGAGTGGCCGCAGCCGGTCGCGTCACCCTCCGGCGGGCCGCCGGACCTCGATGCGCGGGATCTCGTAACTCCCGTCCAGAACGGACTGCTCGGGGGTGTACAGCCGGAGCATCGGCCGGAAGTCCCCGGTCGGCGCGGGCAGCCAGTTGGCGGCCTCGACCGGGTCGGTGGGGCGGTCCCGCTGGATGTACACCGTCAGTGAGCCGTCGTCGCCGTACACGAGTCCCGGTGTCCGGTCCCCGATCGAGTACCGCTCGGCCGGGTTGTCGACGAGGTAGAAGTGCGGGGTGTCGTACATGGTCACCGACCAGAAGGACCGCACGGGCGGCAGCTGGTCGAAGCGCAGCGTGTAGCTCTTGGAGCCGTTGAGCCACTGGCCTTCGGCGTCCTCGTAGGTGTGGGCGTAGACCGCTTCGTAGCCGTGGTTGCCCCACAGCCCGGTCCGGGCCGCGACCGCCCTGGTCAGGTACGACGCCCCGCGGTCGGCGATCCGCCACTCCGGGGAGTCGATCGTGCCCACCCCGAACCAGTCGAGGTTGTAGTCGAAGAGATGCGGGTTCATCTCCCACGCCCCCGGCGTCCGGCTGCCGTCCTCGGCGGGCCGGCTCGCCCGCTCGACGAACTCGGTGCCCTGCTTCAGTCCCTCGGCGAGCCCGCGTACCAGCGCCGGGTCGGGCCGGACGTACGGCGACGGTCCCTCCTCCAGCACCCCCAGCAGCTGGAAACGGTCCTGGTACGCACGGTCGTCGGCGGACGGCGGGAAGGCCGCCATCCAGACCCTGAGCTTCTCGAAGAACTGCAGGGTGGGCGGCACCTCGTGGTCGATCGCGGGCAGACCGGTGCGGTGCATCACCGCTTCGAGGACCTTGAGGTGCAGCCGCTGCTGGAGCCCGTGGACGCGGGGCAGGTCGGCGGGCCCGTCGCAGGCCTGGCGCCCGGCGATGGTGACGACGCTGGTCGGCGCGTCGATCACCCCGGTCACCTCGTCGGGCACCTCGCCCGCCCAGCCGGGCGGCACGATCAGCCACTTGCCCTCACCGGTTCCGGTCGCGCGGCGGCCGACGTAGGCGAAGTTGTTGCTCCACGCGTCGATGAACTGGAGGACGTAGTACGCACCGAGCGTGTCCGGTACGTGCAGCAGCACCGGGCCGCCGGAGAGGTCGAGTTGTGCGACCGAGTACACCGTGTCGTTGTTCACCGACACGAAGTGCGCTTCCGGGGTGGCGAGCCGGGAGGAGTGCGCGAACTCGTTGAAGGCCGCGGACGGCAGCGAACCGAACCCCTTGTGCAGGGCGGTCGAGACCATCGACAGGTCGAAGACCAGCGGGTACCCGTAGACGTACGCCTCGGCGGCGAGGTCGGAGAGCTCAGTCACTTCGGGCTCCTCTCAGCCGCGCACCCGGGGCGCGGGGTTCCGAGCCTGGCCGGGCGGCGTACGGGCGACCACCGGGGCGCGGCCGATCGGGTGAAGCGGGGGCGCGGCCGAAGGAGTGAGGCCGGGGGCAGGGGTCCCGTACGGCGCGGGGCAGGGGCCCGGTACGGCACCGGCGCCGGTCAGCGGCCCGTCGTGGAGCCCCCGTCGCGCGCGGGCTGCCGCCTGCCCAGCAGGTCCGCGAGCCCTTGGCGGGTGCCCGCGATGACCACCCGGTCCTCGGCGCGCAGGACGTAGCTCTGCGGCAGGTTCCAGACCAGTTCGGCACGGTGTGCCCCGTCGTCCGGGGAACGCGGTACGGACAGGTCGGCGCGGCGGTCGGCCGGGGCCGTGAGGTCCAGGGCGAGGATCCGCCAGGCGCCGGGGCGGAAGACCTCTTCGAGGGTGCGGCCCTCCAGCAGCGGATGGCCCGCGACGTCCACGGCGGCGAAGAGCAGCACCCGGCGCTCCACCGGCATGGCGCCCAGGATCTGCCGGCCCATCATCGCCGCGGCGAAGGCGGGCGCCGCGAGCGAGGAGACGCTGCGGCTGCGGGTGACGGCCCGCGGATGGGCGGCGCGCAGGGTCCGGTAGACGGCGGAGGCGAATTCGTCGTCGAACAGCCGCATCGCCACCTGGAGGCCGGGTTGCACCGTACGGGCGTACAGCGCCGCCTCCAGGTTGGTGATGTCCGCGCTGGTGAGCGCCAGCAGGGCGCGGGCCCGCCCGATCTTGGCGGACTCCAGCACCCCCTCGGTGGTGACGTCCCCGATCACGATCGGCACCCGCAGCCGCCGGGCGAGGGCGATACCGCGCGCCTCCGGGTCCGCTTCCACGCACACGACCGGGATGTCCAGCTCCCGCAGCCCCGCCAGGACACGTGAGCCGATCTTGCCCAGGCCGAGCAGGACGACGTGCCCGGACAGTCCGCGGGGCGGGCGACGCAGGGTGGCCGCGGTGCGGAACGTACCGAGCCCTTCCAGCACGGCGGCGATCAGCACCGGCAGCAGCAACAGCCCGGTCAGCCCGGACAGCAGCTGGATCACCTGGCGGCTCGTCGGTTCGCCGATCGCGGGGTCGCCGATGGCGAACAGGTCGAGGAGCGTCAGGTACACGGCGTGCAGGGGGCTGTCGCCCGTCGTCACCGAGGAGGCGACGGCCAGGCCGAGCACCGAGACGAGGACACCGAGGAGGGACCAGCGCAGCCGGCGCGAGAACACCTGGCCGAGCGGTGCGCCCCGGCCCGCCAGCCGCCCCGGTGACAGGGCGGGTCCGGTGTTGGAGACGGCTTCGAGTACGACGGTGCCGCGGCCGGCCGCGGCCCGGACGGACGCCTCGTCGGGCAGCAGTTGGGGTCCCGCGTCGCCGCTGCTGTCCGAACCGTCCGCGCCGGCCGGGTCGCTGGCGGTCGCGGAGAGCAGCGCCAGGGTGCACAGCCCTGGGTCGGCGGCCTCGCCCGGTCCGGTCGGCATGCGTTCGACGGCGCGCAGCAGCAGCCCGTCGGCCCGGACGATCTTGCTGGTCCCGGCCACCGCGGTCGCGGCGAGCGAAGGGGCCGCGGTGTCGGCGTCCGAGAGAACGGTCGTGGACGCGTCGACGGCGTCCTGGTCCAGTTCCGGCGCGCTGACGGCCGCGGCCTGGTCGAGCAACTCCTCCAGGTACTGGCCGAGTTTGCGGTTGTAGAGCCGGATCACCAGCCGCAGCCGGGGGTTGAGGCGGCGGGCGGCGAGCGCGGCCCGGATGTTCGCCTCGTCGTCCTGGTGGACGAGCGCCAGGGCGGACGCCTGGTCCACCCCCGCGCGGAGCAGCACCTCGTCGTCCAGGTCCGGTGCTTCGAGGAGCCGGTCGGCCACCGCGTCCCGGTCCCCGGCGGGCGGCCTGGCCACGACGGCGGACATCCGCCCGAAGAGCGCGGAGGCCCGGCCGACCGGGCTGAGCTGGGTACGTGCGGGAACCCCCGCCGCCCCGGCCGGCGGGACGACCAGGGTCACCTGCTCCCGGTAGACACCGCGCAGCTCGGCGGCGAGCCGGTGGGCGAGGCCGTCGTCACCGCAGACGACCATGTGCCCTTCGGCGGCGCCGGGTTGACTCTGGTTCGGGAGTGAGTACACAGAAACAGAGACTGCCCTACGGGGTGTTCGGTTTCATGAGCGGGTTCACGGGCGTGGCGCTTCCCCCGGCTGCCGTGGACCCGCTCGCACACCCGGCCTCGATTCCATAACGGCACGCCGACCCAGGTGCTTCGCAAGGGAAACCTTTGCATAGTCTAAACAATCTGGAGCGACCCGGACCGGGCCGGCCGGAGGCACAGTCACAGGGCGGTCACCGACGCCGTCACGGACAGCCGCACATCCGCACACCTGGCCGAACACCCCGCCGAACAACCGGAGTCATACGCAACGGAACCGCACGTCAGCGCATCTCACAGCTTCGGAGGCCGAACCACCCCTCCCACCCGTCACACCACCGGAGAGCGCACATGCCAGAGGAGAAGAGCCCCGCATACGCCTCGCTGTCCGTCCTGCCGTTCGCCGTGATGGCAGTGGTCGCCGGGGTGGACATGTCGGCGGGGTCGTGGGTCGGTTTCCTGCCGCTCATCTCGCTCGGCCCGGCCTTCGCAGGGCTGATCGGCGGCTGGCGCCGCACCGCCGCCATCGGGCTGCTGGCGCTCGTGCTCTGCTACGCGCTCGCGTGGCACGACGGGGCGTTCCACGCCAGGCGCGGATACACCGCGATGGCATCGGTGGTCGGCGTGACGGTCGCGGGCGTCGCGGCGGCGGTCATGCGCCAGCGGCGCGAGGCGGAACTGGCCAGCGTGCGCTCCATCGCCGAGGTCGCCCAGCGGGTGCTGCTGCGCCCCGTACCGCACACCGCGGGCCATCTGCGCGCCGCCGTCTCGTACACATCGGCCGTCGCCGAGGCGCACATCGGCGGCGATCTGTACGAGGTGGTCGCCGCCCCCGGCGGGGTCCGGGTGATAGTCGGCGACGTGCAGGGCAAGGGCCTGGAGGCGGTGGAGACGGCGGCCGTGGTGCTGGGGGCCTTCCGGGAGGCCGCGCACGACGAGCCCGATCTGGCCGGGGTCGGGGCACGGGTGGAGCGCTCGGTGGACCGGGCGCTCCAGGGTGAGAAGTTCGTGACGGCGCTGATCGCCGAGATCAGCCCCGAGGGCGGCGCGGTGTTCCTCAACTACGGCCACCCGCCGCCCCTCCTCGTACGGGCGGACGGCTCGGCGCACTTCCCGGAGCCCGCGGAGTACGCGCTGCCCCTCGGCCTGGGCGTCCACGCCACCGAGGGGCCACGGCCCTTCCAGGTGGCCTTCGGCCCCGGTGACCAACTCCTGCTGTACACGGACGGCGTGACCGAGGCGCGGGACCACGACGGGACCTTCTATCCGCTCGGGGACCGGCACCGGTTCCTGAAGGACGCCGATCCGGAGAGCGCGCTGGAGAATCTCCGCAAGGACCTGGTGGAGCACACCGCGGGTCCGCTGCAGGACGACGCCGCGATGCTGCTGCTCCGGTACCGGGAAGCCGTCGGCACGCAGGCGGGGTGACCTCGCCCTTGAGGCACCGGCACCAACACCGGCACGGCACGGCACCCCTGACCTGGCTTTACTGCCCTTTGGTTGCAGTTGCGACAGGTATGCAATTAGCTGGTCGTAGGTTCATCCCGACCGCGGAAGGCAGTGCCCGTGTCCCCCACAGCCACCTCCACCGCCCCGCCCGTGGCCTCCTCCCGCCGACAGCGTCTGCGGATGTCCATGACGCGACAGGAGTGGATCCGGCTGGGCGGGATGGGTGCCTTCATCGTGGCGCTGCACGTGATCGGGTGGCTCACCCTGGTGTGGATCGTGGCCCCCGAGCACTACAGCATCGGTACGAAGTCGTTCGGCATCGGCATCGGCGTGACGGCGTACACCCTGGGCATGCGGCACGCCTTCGACGCCGACCACATCGCGGCGATCGACAACACCACCCGCAAGCTGATGAACGAGAGGCAGCGCCCGCTGTCGGTGGGCTTCTGGTTCTCCCTCGGCCACTCCAGCATCGTGTTCGCCCTGGCCCTCCTGCTGTCGCTGGGCATCAAGGCGCTCGCGGGCCCGGTACGCGACGACAACTCCCAGCTCCACCACGTCACCGGCCTGATCGGCACGACCGTCTCGGGTGTCTTCCTCTACCTCATCGGCGGGATCAACATCCTCATCCTCGTGGGGATCTGGAAGGTCTTCCGGAAGATGCGCTCGGGCGACTTCGACGAGGCGGCCCTGGAGGAGCACCTGAACAACCGGGGTCTGATGAACCGGCTGCTCGGCCGGCTCATGAAGTCGATCACCAAGCCCTGGCAGATGTACCCGCTGGGCCTGCTCTTCGGCCTCGGCTTCGACACGGCCACCGAGATCGCACTGCTCGTGCTGGCGGGCTCGGGCGCCGCGTCCGGCCTGCCCTGGTACGCGATCCTCTGCCTGCCGGTGCTGTTCGCCGCCGGGATGTGCCTGCTGGACACCATCGACGGTTCGTTCATGAACTTCGCGTACGGCTGGGCGTTCTCGAAGCCGGTCCGCAAGGTCTACTACAACCTCACGATCACCGGCCTGTCGGTCGCCGTGGCCTTCCTCATCGGCACGGTGGAACTGCTGGGCCTGCTCACCCAGCAGCTGGGCCTGCACGGCTTCTTCTGGGACTGGGTCGGCGGACTGGATCTGAACATCGTCGGCTTCGTGATCGTCGGACTGTTCTTCGTGACCTGGCTCGTCGCCATGGCGGTGTGGAAATTCGGCCACATCGAGGAGAAGTGGACGGCGGGGCTGAGCCCGGCGGGCCGGGAGAGAGGCGAGTAGCGGTTACCCGCTCCTCTCGGGGTCCTCGAAGACCGCCGGGTCGAACGGCTGCGTACCCGCGTCGGCGCGCCACACGGAGGCGAGCGGCATCAGGTCCTCGATCCGGACGCTCCTGATGCCCTCGGGCCCGGGGAGGATGACCCGGATGCCCGGGTGGTAGTCGAGCAGCACCTGCCGGTCCTTGCCGCACGGCCCGACCGGACCACGCCCGCAGTTGCCCACGGCGACGATCGTGGACAGCTCCCTCGCCCCCGAGGCGCGGGCGTGCCCGAGTGCGACGAGCTCCGCACAGGGGCCACCGGTGAAGTGGTAGACGTTGATCCCGCCGTACATCCTGCCGTCGGCGCCCCGCACCGCGGCGCCCATGGTGTGCGCGCCGTCGTCGTCCTCGGTGGGCGCGTCGGTGTTCGCGTCGACGATCCGCCGGGCGAATTCGATGAGTTCAAGGTCCTTGGGAGTCAGCTCCCGGCTCGGCACACGCATGGGCCGCATCCTACGAGCACGCTGAGCGTGCCCGGATACCCCGCACGGTTCACGGACCGGCTCCGGCGCGTCGGGCGGCCGGGACGGGGCCGGGCTGTACGAGTCTCGCGTGCATGGACACCGATGCGCAGAACGAGCAGGAACGGGCTGATCGGAATCCGTCCGCCCGCGAGCAGCCCGACCGGCAACCGGCCGAACGGGGGCGCTGGTTCACCTCGGGCGTGGGCAGCATCGCAGCGTACCCACCCGGTGAGGCCTGACGGCTCGCGCGAGGCTCGGAGTTGCCCCCCATCCCCCAAGCCCGTACGGAACAGGAGAGCCCGTGCACGCCCTTCTCCACGCACTGTCCATCGTCGGCTCCATGACCTGGGAGATCGCCTGGGCCCTGATCCTGGGCTTCGCCCTGTCGGCCGTCGTACAGGCAGTGGTGCGCAGGCAGACGGTCGTACGGCTGCTGGGCGACGACCGCCCCCGTACCCTCGCGCTGGCCGCGGGCCTGGGCGTGGCCTCGTCCTCCTGCTCGTACGCGGCCGTGGCCCTGGCCCGCTCCCTGTTCCGGAAGGGCGCGAACTTCACCGCCGCCATGGCCTTCGAGATCGCTTCGACGAATCTGGTGGTCGAACTCGGCATCATCCTGGCCCTGTTGATGGGGTGGCAGTTCACCGCGGCCGAGTTCCTGGGCGGCCCCGTCATGATCGTGGTGATGGCGGTGCTGTTCCGCCTCTTCATGCGCGAGCGACTGCTGAAGGAGGCCCGCGAACAGGCGGAGAAGGGCGTCGCCGGGTCCATGGAGGGCCACGCGGCAATGGACATGTCCATTCAGGGCGAAGGGTCCTTCGCCCACCGGCTGTTCTCCCCGGCCGGGCTCACCTCGGTCGCGCACGTCTTCGTCATGGAGTGGGCGGCGATCCTGCGTGACCTGGTGACCGGCCTGTTCATCGCGGGCGCGATCGCGGCCTGGGTGCCGGACTCCTTCTGGCAAGCCTTCTTCCTGGACGGACACCCGCTCGCCGCCACACTGATCGGACCGCTCATCGGCCCGCTCGTGGCGATCGTCTCGTTCGTCTGCTCGGTGGGCAATGTGCCGCTGGCCGTGGTGCTGTGGAAGGGCGGCATCAGCTTCGGCGGGGTGATCGCCTTCCTCTACGCGGACCTGTTGATCCTCCCGATCCTGAACATCTACCGGAAGTACTACGGAGCCCGCACGGCCGCCGTCGTCCTCGGCGTCTTCTACGGAGCGATGGTCATCGCCGGGTACGTGACCGAGGCGGTCTTCGGCGGCCTGGGGATCATCCCCAGCCGGACCAGTGCGCACATCCCCGAACAGGGCGCCTCCTGGGACTACACGACCTGGCTCAACATCGCGTTCCTGCTCCTGGCCGCAGCCCTGCTCACCCGCTTCCTGCGCACCGGCGGCCGGGACATGCTGCGCATGATGGGCGGCGGCCCGGAGGGTGCGGTGGACGGGGGCCGGGGGTAGCGCGTACGAACACGTACGAAGAAGCCCCGTTCCTCGCCTGACCCGGCAGGGAACGGGGCTTTCACCGACTTCGCTGGTGGGCGCGGACGGTTTCGAACCGCCGACATCTGCTTTGTAAGTTCGGCCGGAGGCAGGCAAGGACCCTGACGGGCCCGGCCGCGGCTACCGTCCGCGGCTCTCCCGGACTGCCCTTGTGCGCCGATGTTGATGTCAGCAGTGGATGTCAGCTCACGGGTTCGGCACCTGCTCGTCGGCTGCTCTGCGCGGTCGCGTCAAAGCCGCCGCGGCACGCCTATCGTCAGCGTGCTTCTGCTCTATCGAGGCTCGCAGCTCCCCTGGGGTCGGCCACGGCGCACGCCGGTGGATCATGCGGTGACAGTTGGCGCAGATGAGGGCGAGATCGCTGAGCTTGGTGCGGCCTTCGCCAGCCTCATGCAGGGGAACAACGTGGTGACACTCGATGTATCCGCTTCCGCGGTCGCCGTAGACTTGCTCGAAGTCGAAGCCACACGCCTCGCAAGCGAGCGGGCGGCCCTGCCGCACTGCCGCGTCGATCTTCCTCTTACGCAAAGCCTTGTTCCGCTCGCGGCTCCGGTGGCGGCGTAGCAGCAACTTGCCCTCTGGTGCGCTGTAGTCGTCGCCTTCCTCCTCGACCTCGGGTGCTAGCTCCTGAAACTCTCCCGCGACCAGGCCTTGCCTGATGTGCCGGGCAACCTTCGCCATCTCAGCCGGCCGGGCGAGGAAGTCGTTCATGACTTCGACATCCAGGGCGTTTCCGTTCGTGGGCTTGCCCGTGTAACTGGGATGCCGGCATGTGATGTCAACCGTCTTACGCGCTACCCCGTTGGGGTTTCGGAACAACTCGTTGCGCAGCTCCTCAGGATGGATCGGCATGGTCTGGAGCAGCGCGGACAGCTCGACCACCCGCGGGTCGTCAAATTCCAGTCGCTTCCAGTCGTTGGCCATGGCCAGATCGCAGGCAAGGATGATCTCGTCACGCGTCCAGTCGGGACTCCGGGACGAACGGATCGTGAAGCCGAGTCGGGCCAGCCACCTGGCGGCGTGCGACCTTCCGCCGATCAGCTCGTCAGGCCTCAGCGCTCGACCTTGATCGAACTTGTGAGCCACGCCAGCGATGGCCTTGGAGTCGTAGGTTCGTTCGTCGTGCAGGAGGAGATACCCGGTGGCTGGCTTGTACCCGTACTTGGACAGAAACTCGTCCTGCCCCAGGTCGTCATACTCCGTCAGGGCTTGGAGGACACCGTCTCGACTGATCGCACCGTTGCGCATGGTAGAAGCGTAAGGTCCACCACTGACAGCCAGTCAGGCACTCACCATCGCCAACCCACCACTCACCTAGCTCCCATCCCGTCCGCCTTCGACCCACACACCGTGGAGCGGGCGTGGTTCAGGGCGTCAAGGTGGAGCGCGCCACTGTACGAACGACCTTGACGCCCTGGGCCGCGACTGCTCGGCTCTGCCTGGGTCGAAGGTGGTCGGGATGGGAGCCCCACGACATTCACCACGCTCCGGCCGGCACTCGCGAACGGCGCCCCTCCCATCCCGGAGTCTGAGCGCCCCCGCCGGAGGCATCCTCTTGAAGCCGCGGACTTGGTTCTCGTCTCATGCCCCACGGGCCTATCCACAGCGGGCGCGCGTCGGCGGCGGCAGCGCCGAGCGGGCCGAAGGCAGGAGCGCGGGCGCAGCCAGAGCCGGGAAGCGCGCCCGGCGGAGCGGAGCGCAGCCGGGTGCCTTGATGAGGTAGAGAAACCTGTAACAGCTCGCGTTGTCAGGCGGGTGCCACGAAGCAGGCCGCGTCAAAGCGCTCGCCGGCAAAGGTGTGCACCGTCTCGCCGAATCGCTGCCAGCCGAGACGCTCGTACAAGCGGATCGCCGCGGCATCCTTCGCCAACACCTCAAGAACCAAGCGCAGTTCGTTCGCTCTGGCGTAGGACACTGCTGCGTCCACGAGGTGCTTCCCAGCGGAGCCCTTGCGTGCACCGCTGGCGACGAAAAGCCTTGCGAGTACAGCGACCTGCGAAGAGTTGGCACCGCTCTCCTCGCTCCAGAGGCGCGCAACCTCGTCCCCTGACTGCGGACTGTTGACTGCGACGTGCCCCACCACATGCCCATCCGACTCAGCAACCCACGCCGCCAGAAGGCCGCCGGGAGAGAGCCACCCCTGAGGGTCCTCCACGCCTTCCACGGGATAGCCATCGGATTCGTGCACCGCGGTCAAAACCTCTGCGGCTTCGGCAAGGTCGCGGGCTTCGCGCCGACGAATCACAGGCTTCTGCATGATGACCTTTCCGCCCTCTTCTTACTCAACCGGAAGTTCATAGAGCAGACCGGTTTGGTCAGCCCGGTGCACGTATCTGGACACTTCAAACGGCTTCAGGTCCTGGTCGAGGCTGGTGTGCAGCACTTCAAGGATCGGAACGCCCGGCAGAAGTTGGAGAATCGCGGCTTCCTCCGGCGAGGGCATCCGGGCGCTGATCTCATCACGCACCCGCGTCATGACATGCCCTAGCTCCTCAAGCCGCCCGTAGATCCCGTCTTTGCCGGTCTTGGGCTGCATGAGAAGCGTGTCCTTCGCTTCGTCCCAGCGCAGGTAGGTCGAGACGATCTGCACGGGTTCGTCATCTGCGAAGTAGTGATTCTCCCGGTGCACAACGCTCTGCTCATCGGCCGGCACGCCGAGACGCTCCGCTACGTCGAGGGGAGGAACCTCGCGGGCGATGGACGGGACTTCGATCCTCGGTGTCTTGCCCTGGCGCTTGGCTTCGAGCCTGAACGGTGTCAGCCCGGTCTCGCGATTCTTGATCGAGTAGCGATCGCTACCGAACCTGAACAGCCTCCGCGGTTCCCGAACGAACACGCCTCGCCCGTGCTTGGCGGTGACGAGACCCTGTTCGGCAAGCAAGCGGACGGCCTCGCGTGCCGTATTGCGCGCCGCCCCATACCTCTCCGCCAGCACGCGTTCCGAAGGCAACTTCTCCCCGACCGGGATCTCGCCGGCGTGGATCTGCCGACGTAGTTCCTCTGCGATGCGTCTGCTCGCTGGCTGCTGAGTAGGGGACTCGGACGGGGTCATAGGAGCAGCGTAGCAACTGGCTCAAGCCAGAAGCTTGACGACGCTCGCAGCACATGCTCAACTGGCTTAAGCCAGTAAGTGGCTCAAGCCAGTTGGGGTTGGCGATTCTGATGCTGCCCCGGTGCGACTAGGAGACTGCTATGCCGTCGTTCAAGATCGATGTTTCGACCGCTGTCGTGTTCGTCGCGACGCCTCCGACTCCGAAGCTCGTGAGTAAGCAGACCGGTGAGATCGCGATGGACCGGGAGACCGGTGCCCCGCTCGCGACCGTGGGCCTGCTGATCTCGGACGACGGGGAGGGGAACCTCTACCAGGTGACGGTCCCGAGCACGGGTGTTCCGGAGAGCCTGACGCCGGGTACGCCGGTCACGGTGATCGGGCTCAAGGCACGGGACTGGGAGAACACGTTCAACGGCCAGACCCGGCACGGGATCAGCTTCCGCGCGGTAGCGATCACGGCGGGTGCCTGACCATGCCGGACCTGACCCTGATGATCGAGGCGGCCGGGGCCTTATCGGCTGCCGGCGGCCTCGGTTACGCGAAGGCTCGCGCCCCGCGGGTGTTCTGGTCGCTGGTCGGCTTGCCGGTCGCTCGGGTTCGGTTCGCGGCTACGTACCGCTCGACGATGGATGTGTGTGGGCTGACGGTTCAGCCGTCCAGGCTCCGGGCGTTCATGGTCCGCAACGTGGCCCGCCGCCAGGACGTCCAGCCGGTACCCCCGAAGGTTCGCCGGGTCCGTGGTTCCTCGACCGGGATGCGGGCGATACTCCGCCTTCCGGCCGGCCTGGAGCCCGCGGACGTGGCTGCGGCCTCGGAACGGCTGCGGCACGCCTGGGGCGTCCACTCCGTGCACGTCGTGGAGGTCAAGCCCGGCTTCGTTGAACTCCGCATGACCGGGTACGACGTGCTACGCCGGGTGAAGATGCCGCGCCGACTGCCCCGCAAACTGTCCGGCCCGATGGTGGTGCCGGTGGCGTTGCGGGAGGACGGCACGGCGTTCGTCCGGGACTACAAGAAGATCCCGCACGGCCTGACCCTGGGCGCGAATCAGTCGGGCAAGTCGATGTTCCAGCGCAACCTGATCACCGGACTGGCGAAACTCCCGGTCGGTCTGATCGGGATCGACTGCAAGCGCGGTGTGGAACAGCGGGGCTACGCACCCCGCCTCTCCGCCCTCGCCACCACCCCGGATGAAGCCTCCAGCCTGCTGGAAGTACTCGTGCGGGAGATGGAAGAGCGCTTCGACACCCTGAGCGCCCACGGCGTATCCGACCTCTGGGACCTGCCCACCAAGCTCCGCCCGGTGCCGCTGGTCGTCCTGGTCGACGAGGTGGCCGAACTGTTCCTGACCGCGGTCAAGAAGGACGAGGAACGGCGCGATCAGATGGTGATGCGCCTGGTCCGTCTCGCGCAGATGGCCCGCGCGGTCGGCATCTATCTGGAGGTCTGCGGGCAGCGCTTCGGCTCCGAACTCGGCAAGGGCGCCACCATGCTCCGCGCCCAGCTCACCGGCCGTGTCGTGCACCGCGTCAACGACAAGCAGACCGCCGATATGGGTCTGGGCGACATCGCCCCGGACGCGGTCCTCGCCGTGACCACCATTCCGCCGGACCGTCCCGGTGTCGCGGTGGCCGGCGATGCCTCCGGGGGCTGGTCCCGCATCCGCACCCCCGAAATGACCGCTGCTGAAGCGGTCGCGATCTGCCGGGAGTACGCGCACATGACCCCGGACATCGAAGCGCTGGCCCCGTTCCGCCCGGTCGTCCGCACCACCCCGGCCCCGGCTTCGCCGCTGGCCAAGCCGGCCCCGGTTACCTCGTAGCACCCCCGCACCTTCCCGGTTGGCGTGACCTCTCGCGCCAGGTCCCTACCCCGCCCATGCCCGGAACCGAAAGGAACCACCGCCATGGCCACCACGAAACGGACCACCAAACCCCCGCCGCCCGCGGCCGAGCCGGCGCCCTGCACGCCGTGCGGTGGGACCGGAAACGTCCCGACCACGGTCCGCGTTGGGCGCAAGCGCCGCCCGGTCGGCCAGCAGGACGGCCTTTGCCTCAACTGCCTCGGCTCCGGCGCCGACCCCGACGCCTGACCTCTCCCTACTCCGGGTGCCGGGCGGTGAACCCCATATCCCGCCCGGCCCCGGCACCACCACAGATTGGAGGTGAACCCGATGTTCCGAACCATTCGACTGGATGCCGTGCTGGTCCAGGCCGTGATCGCCGGTGCGCTGTCGTTCTCGCACTTGCATGACCTGGCCGAAGCTGCCGGACAGGACGGCTGGAAAGCCTGGGCCTACCCGATCAGCGTGGACCTGCTCCTGGTCGCCGCCTGGCGCCGGATGCGCGCCCACGCCGACAACCGCCCCGCCTGGGTCTGGTTCGTCATCGCGCTCACCGCGTCCCTCGGCGCGAACATCGCGACCGCCGGAATGCTCGACCTCGGCGACGTCCCGCCCTGGCTCCGCATCCTCGTTGCCGGCTGGCCCGCCCTCGCCTTCCTCGGCGGAACACTCCTCGCCCACACCCCCGCACCGGCACCGACCGAGACCGAACCGGCTCCGATCGCTGCACCGCTGCCCGCCCCGGACCCCGCACCGGCGGCCCCGGACGTCACGGTCCAGCGGGCCCCCGAACCGGCCCCGGATCCTGCGCCCGAACTCCCGCCCGCACCGGCACCGGCACCTGTTGCGGCTCCTACGTCTGCCGCGGCGGTTGCTGTTCCTCCGGCGCTGCTCGATCACGCCCGGAAGGTCGCCGACACCCACCACGCCACGACCGGCCACCGGATCACCGCCGAGACCCTGCGCGCCCGCCTCGGTGTCCCCGCCCCGCTCGCCGACGCGATCACTGCCCAACTCGCCTGATCAGAAAGGAGCTCAGCTCATGGCCCTGTTCAACTTCAACCGCCCCGCCGACTACGTCGCCGCCGCTCGGGAGATGGCCGACGCCGGCCGCCCGACCCTCGCCCGACTGCTCGCCGAGGAAGCGGCCGACCGCACCACGGACCCGGCCGAAGCCGCCCGAATCCTGAACGAGTTCCCCGGCAACAGCCTCCACCAGGAGGACTGATCATGCCGCGTCCGAACCGCTTCACCAACGTGATCCGCATCGGCCCCGTACAGGTCGGCACCCACTACGACGGCCGCGGCCGGACCAAGCACACCGCCGCCTGCACCGCCCCCGGCTGCAACTTCTCCGCCGACTACCACGGCCGCGCCGCCGCCGAACTCGCCGCCCGCACCCACCGCTGCAACGCCTGAGAGGAGCAAGACATGTTCACCCCGAAGTACCCGACCCCGGACACCCCGCCCACCGCGGCAACGTCCCTCGTCCCGCCGCTCACCGGCCTCGTGCACCCTCCGGCCTGCGACTGCCACCACACCCCCGTCACCACCGCCCCGGCCCCGGCGCCCGTCCCGGTGACCCGGTCCGCGGTGCAGCTCACCCCCGGAACCCTCGCCGTTGCCGTCGCCGGCGGAACGGCCGTGGTCCTGGTCGTGGGGGCGGTCCTGGTCTCGATGCTCCTCGCGGTCGCGATCACCGCCGCATCCGTCGCGATCTGCGCGGTCGTCCTGCGCTCCCTGCTCAACAACCACCAGCGCTAACAGCCCCCGGGGCGGCCTCAACCGCCAAGTTTCCGCCGCCCCGGGCGCCCAACCCATTCCAGATCCAAGGACCCGAAAGGGAGATCCCATCATGCCCGAGAACACGCTGCCCCGGCCGATCTGTGCCCACTGCGACGGCTTCCCCACCGTCGCCATCACCACCGGCCAGACCACGCCGGACGGCCACCGCGAGACGGTCACCGCGACCTGCCACCCCTGCAACGGCACCGGCCACACCGCCCCCGCCCGCGCCTACGCCCGCGCCGGGAGGTGACCGCCGTGTCCGACCTGACCCCGACCGCGGACCGCCCCGGCCTGCACGTCAGCAAGCCGTCCCCCAACGCCCCCGCCACCGGGTCCGCCGTGTGCCACTGCGGCGCCTCGGCCACCGCGACCGGTGACGCGCAGGTCCGGGCACTGGTGGAGGGCTACACCGCCAACCACGGACCTGCCCACGCCAAGGGGGGCAAGCGATGAACACCACGCTCCCTGTCCTGGACCTCTTCGCCGGCCCCGGCGGCTGGTCGGAAGGACTACGTGGCCTCGGCCTACAGGATGTCGGTATCGAGATCGACCCGGCGGCCTGCGCCACCCGCGCTGCGGCCGGACACCGCACGATCCGCGCCGATGTCGCCACCTACCCCACCGCACCGCTGCGCAGGAAAGTCTCAGGACTGATCGCCTCCCCGCCCTGCCAGACCTTCAGCACCGCCGGACTGCGCGCCGGAAACGACGACATGGACCTGTGCCACCAGGCCCTAGACGACATCAGCCGTGGGAACGACACCCGCGCGGCCGTACGCGCCACCTGCGCAGACCCGCGCTCCCTCCTTGTCGTCGAGCCGCTGCGCTTCGCCCTCGACCTGCGTCCCGCGTGGATCGCTCTGGAAGAAGTCCCGGCCGTGGTGCCCCTGTTCGAGCACACCGCCCACCTCCTGCAAAAGATCGGCTACTCGACGTGGGTCGGTGTCCTCAACGCCGCTGACTTCGGCCTGGCCCAGACCCGCCGCCGTGCCTTCCTGCTCGCCTCCCGCACCCGGCCGGCCTTCTCTCCGGAGCCCACGCACACCGAAGTACCGCAGTGGGACCTGTTCGGCGTGTGCTTGGACCCGTGGGTGTCCATGGCCGACGCACTGGTTCTGCCGCCCGGGATCAAGGTCAACACCCGAGGCGACCGCCCCACGGACAAGAAGGGCCGAACAGCCGGAGGCAACGAATTCTCGGCCGACGGCCCGAGCAACGCGCTCACCGGTCGTGCCCGCTCCTGGAAACTCCGCTCCGGGCAGAGCTGGAAGCTGCCCGCCGGTCGGTCCGCCGGCGGTGACGTTGGACGGTTCGAGCGCGCGATCAGCGAGCCGTCTTTCACCATCACCGGCTCTGCGAACCGATGCAAGTGGGTGCAGGACGGAGTCGAGGAGCGCAACCTCGCGCTGGCGGAAGCAGCGACTCTCCAGTCCTTCCCGGCCACCTACCCGTGGGCCGGCTCCCGCACCAAGCAGTTCGAGCAGATCGGCAACGCCGTTCCGCCCTTGCTCGCCACCGCCGCCCTTCGCCCCCTGCTCCCTGCCGTGCTGGAGGTCGCCGCGTGAACACCACCGCCACCGCGGCGGGCCTGGACCCGACCACCCTCGCTGACGTGCTGAGGGTGGCCGGGTCCACCGGCTTCGACCGCTGGAACGAGCAGATCCGCCACACCGGAGGATGCGCACAGCCCATCCACCTCACCGGCGCCACCAAGACCACCGACCGGGCAACCGGCACCCTCCTGCACCACTACACGACCGACACCGAGCCCGGCGGCCGGTTACGCATCGCCTGCGGCAACCGCCGCGCCTCCCGCTGCCCTGCCTGCGCCTGGACCTACGCCGGCGACACCTACCACCTCATCCGCGCCGGCCTCACCGGCGACCCCGACAAAGGCACCCCCCACACCATCCGCGACCACCCCCGGGTCTTCGCAACGCTGACGGCCCCGTCGTTCGGTGCGGTCCACAACCGGCCCGGGAACCGGCCCTGCCGCTGCGGCACCCACCACCCGGAAACCGCCCCCGAACTCGGCACACCTCTCGACCCGGACCGGTACGACTACGCGGGGGCGGTGTTGTGGAACAACCACGCCTCCGACCTGTGGCGCTACTTCACGATCTACCTCCGCCGCGAAATCGCCCGCTGTGCCGGCCTCACGCAGAAGGCGGCCCGGGAACAGTCCCGGCTGTCCTTCGGGAAAGTCGCCGAGTACCAAAAGCGCGGAGCGGTCCACTTCCACGCCGTGATCCGCTTCGACGGACCCGACGGCCCCGACTCACCCCCGCCGGCCTGGGCCACACTCGCCCTGCTCGACGACGCCATCCGCGCCGCGGCGGCTCGCGTGGAAGTCGTCGTGCCCCCGAACGAGGAAGCCGGCTTCCCCACCCCCTGGGTGCTGCGCTGGGGAACACAGCTCGACGTCCAGCCCATCGGCGCGTTCGGCAACGGCGAAGACCTCACAGAGCAAGCCGTGGCCTCCTACGTCGCCAAATACGCCACCAAGGCAGCCGAGATGACCGGCACCGTGGACCACCGCGTCGGCAACAAGGAAGCGCTGATCCTCCTCGACGTCCCCGACCACCCGCGCCGGCTCATCGAAGCGTGCCTGGACCTCCACCACGCCTATCCGGACCGCAAGCTCCGGGACTGGGCTCACATGCTCGGCTTCCGCGGCCACTTCTCCACCAAATCCCGCCGCTACTCCACCACCCTCGGCGCCCTCCGACAGGTCCGAGCCGACTACCGCGCCAAGCAGCAACGCACCGCCCTCGGCCTTCCCGACCCGGACGACCACCCCGAGGCGACGACCCTCACGCTCGCGCACTGGACCTACGCCGGCCACGGACACACCCCCGGCGAATCCTGGCTCGCCGCCAACATCCACCGCGACATCCAGCACAACCGCGACACCGCCCGCGAAGCACGCGCCGAACTCATGAACCAACTCGCTCTGGAAGGGGCCGACGCATGACCACCGCCACCGCCGAACTGCTCACCGTGCCTGAGGTCATGGCGCGGCTCAAGCTCGGGCGCTCCACGGTCTACGACCTGATCCGCTCGCGCCGGCTGACCTCGATCACCATCGGCCGGTGCCGCCGCATCCCCGCCGACGCCGTACGGGACTTCATCGTCAACGAGATCGAAGAGGCCGCCTGATGACCACTCAGCGCAAGCGCAACCCCAACGGCGCCGGCACTATCACCAAGCGCAAGGACGGCCGCTTCCAAGCTGCGGTCTACGTGCTCCAGCCGGACGGCACCCGCGCCCGCAAGTTCGCCTACGGCAAGACCTGGGCCGAGTGCGACACCAAGCGCCGTGACCTGCTCGCCAAGGTGGACCAGGGCGTCCCCGTGCCGACGCGTTCGGCCAAGCTCTCCGAGTGGCTGCCGTACTGGCTGGAGAACATCATCAAGCCGCGCCGCAAGCGCACGACTTACGCGAAGTACGAGACGCACATCCGCCTCTACCTCGTGCCCTTGCTCGGCTCGAAGCGCCTCGAATCGTTGAGCGTCGCGGATGTCCGACGCTTCCTCGTCCGCCTGGAGCAGCAGACCACCGCGGCAACCGCCAAGGAATCCCACCGCGTCCTACGCACCGCCCTGACCGCTGCCTGCCGCGAAGAACTGGTCATGCGGAACGTGGCCACCCTGGTGGAGCCTCCGTCCGCCACACCCCGGGATCTGTCGCCTTGGTCGCTCGACGAGACCCTGTCCTTCCTCACCGCCGCCCGGAAGGACCCGCTCTATGCGGCCTTCGTCCTCGCCATCGCGCTCGGCTTCCGTCGCGGGGAAATCGTCGGCCTGCGGTGGGAGAACGTCGACCTCGACAAGCGGGAGATCCGGGTCCGTACCCAGCGGCAGCGTGTCCGCGGTGAGGCGTACGAAGACGATCCCAAGGGGCGCCGTAGGAAGCAGACACTCCCCCTGCCCGCCCTCTGCGTCGCCCCGCTCCGCTGGGAACGGCTGCGCCAGGCCGCCACGCGTGAGGTTGCTGGCGATAAGTGGGAGGAGACCGGCTACGTCTTCACCACCCGCACCGGCCGGCCGATCGAACCGCGCAACCTGTACCGCTCGTTCACACGGGTCGCCGGAACCGCCGGGCTCCGCGTCATCCGGCTGCACGATGCCCGACACGGCTGCGCAACGCTGCTGACCGCCGCTGGCGTCCCGCCCCGCGTCGTGATGGAGATCCTCGGGCACAGTCAGATCGCGGTCACGATGAACATCTACGCCCACGTCGTTCAGGACACGCAGCGCGAGGCCGTGAGTCACCTGGACCGCATGCTGAAGCGGCAGGTCCCGACCGTGGGTGACCGCGCCCGTTGATGTCAGAAGTGGATGTCAAAGGCCCCCAACCATGATCGGTTGGGGGCCTTTGCACTGGTGGGCGCGGACGGTTTCGAACCGCCGACATCTGCTTTGTAAGAGCAGCGCTCTACCCCTGAGCTACGCACCCGTGGATGAAGCAACAGGGTACATGGCCCGGGGCCCCTGTTCACAAACCCGTTGGATCCCGGCGTGAGACCTCGTACGGACGCTCCCGCCGACGCGAGGAGCCGCCGGAGTCCGCGGACCGGAAGCCGGCCGGGCCCCTCGGACGGAAGCGGACGGAAGCGGACCGGAACCCGTCCGACCGGGGGCTAACCCCACCCTCGATCCGGTGGGCGGCCGGATCGTCCTCCGGTGGTCCGGGTTCGTACCGTAGGGGAACTCTGCCGCACCGACCTGGGGGATTGATCACCGTGGCACTCCGAACCCGTACGCTCTTCGCCGCCGGCGGAGCTGTTCTCGTCTCTGTCGCGCTCACCGGGTGCGGTGCGGATGCGTCGAGTGCGCCGGTCGAGCACAAGTCGTTTCCCCTCAGCGGGAAGACGCTGACCATCGAATCCGACAACTCGACCATCGAGCTGGTGCCCGCCGATGTGAAGAAGGTCGAGGTCAGCCGGCGCGTGGACGGGTGGGTTCTCGTCGGGAGCGGGCCGAACGCCTCCTGGTCGATGAAGAACGACCGGCTCACCCTGAAGCTGAAATGCAGTGGGCTGGTCAACAACTGTGAGGCGCGCCATCAGATCAAGGTGCCGCGCGGCGTCGCGGTGACCGTGCAGGACGACAACGGGAGCGTGACCGCCTCCGGGTTCGACACGGCGCTGAAGCTCCGTTCCGACAACGGCAAGGTCACCGTCAAGGATTCCAGCGGGGCGCTGGATCTGCACAGCGACAACGGGCAGATCAACGGCGATGCCCTCTCGTCCAGGAGCATCTCGGCGGACTCCAGCAACGGGCAGGTCCGCCTCTCACTCGCCGCGGTGCCCGACCGGGTGGACAGCGGCAGCGACAACGGGTCGATCAGGATCACGCTGCCGAAGAAGCCGGGGGTCTCCTACAAGGTCGACGCCAGGAGCCACAACGGACGGGTCAGGGTCAGCGTGCCCAAGAACGACGCCAGCGGCCACACCGTGCGTGCACACAGCAGCAACGGGGAAGTCACGGTGCGAAGCGCGAACTGACCGGCCTGTGTGTTCGTCCCTACCTGGTGGGAGAATGGCCGGGGCAGGGCGGACCAGCACGGGAGCGGGATGTGACGGCAAGACGTGGACAGCCGTATGCGCGAGCGAGTGCCGTCCGGGATGTCCTGACGCTCATGGTCCTTCCGGTGCCGCTGCTGGCCTCACTGGCCGGGGCGTTCGCCGGTGGGGGTACGCGGCGCTGGTTCGGCGGGCGCGGTGAGAGCCAGCGGGCGGAGGCGCAGGCCGCGAAGGACGCCGCGGCTGCGGCCTTCTACGACCTGGACACCGCGCAGCGCGATCTGCGGATCTCGATCGAGACGATCTCCGCGGTGGACAATTCACCCGCGGCGCGCAAGGCCCTGGCTGATTTCGCCTCGCTGGGGCAGCGCATCGACGAGGTCAGCACCTCGTACATCACCGCGGTCGACGCCCACGACCTGGACCGCGACGGCCTGGAGGCGTCCGCGGCTTCCCAGGCGCGTACGGAGCTGACCCGGGCCAAGGACGATCTCCTCCGGGTGAAGGGAGAGCTCGACCGGTTCGCGCAGGGGCTGGAACCGCTGCTCGGCAAGGCCGAGACCGAACTCGCCCGGCTGGCGCCCGCCGTGGAGCGGGCCCGCCAGGCACTGCTGTCCGCGAGCAACGCGCTGGACGCGGTACGCGGCGCCGGACTCAAGGCCGACGACCTGGCCGCCCGGCTCGCGGCGCTCGGGCCGGAGCTGACCAGGCTCAACCAGGGCGCCGGCCAGCACGGCGTGACGGCGACACTGCAACGCGCCGACCAGGTGCTGCGCGACGCGGAAGCGGTACGGGCGGAGGCCGCCCAACTGCCCGAGCGGGCCGCCGAGATCGACCGGCGGCTGGTCTCGCTGCGCACCCGCGCGCAGGCGCTCACCACCCGGGCGGGCACGGTCGCCCCGGTCCTCAGCGAGTTGCGGCGGCGTTTCACCGCGCCGTGCTGGCAGGACCTCCAGCAGGTGCCCGAGCAGGCCGCGGCGTCCGTGCGGCAGGCCGAGGAGAAGCTGAAGGACGCGGCCAAGGCCCGCGCCGAGCAGCGCTGGCCCGACGCGACGTCCCTGCTCGGTACGGTACGGGCGCTGCTGAACAGCACCGACGAGGCCGTGTCCGCGGCCGGTGCGCGGCTGGAACGGCTGAATGCCGTGGCCAGGGATCCCCAGCAGGAGATCGAGCGGACCCGGTTCGCGATCCGGGACGCCCAGCGGCTGGCGATGGCCGGCCGCAGCACCCCCGAGCCGCGGCACGCCCGTCCGCTGGACCTCGCGGTGGAGCGGCTGGACAAGGCGGTCGCCGGACTGGAGGGGCGGCACCCGGACTACTGGCACTTCCTCACCGAGACCGAGGACGTACGGAAGACCGCCACCCGGGTGGTCGAGCAGATCCGCGAGGAGCGCGGCTCCGGGCACTGACGGCCTCCCCCGGAGGTAGGCAGCGGGCCGTACCGGGCGGGCCGCTCGCTCCCGGGGAACGAGCTCACCCGAGCCGTCGCCCGCGAAGATGCACGTGCCGTGAGCCGGTGGAAGACTGATGTGGACCGTGTACCGGCAGAGAACAAAGGGCTGCTCAGAGATGGGTACGCCACTCCGGGACAGCCCCGCATCAGTCTTCGGGACAGCCCCGCTTCAGTCTTTGGAGGCTCCTCATGCCCGACGTCACCGGCCCCTACGCAACTGGTACCCCGTGCTGGGTCGATCTCCTGGTCGCCGACCAGCAGGCCGCTCTCGACTTCTACCGCGACCTCTTCGGCTGGCAGGGAGAAGTCGGACTACCCGACACCGGGGGTTACGCGCTCTGCACCCTGAACGGCAAGCCGGTGGCCGGGATCATGGCCGCGCTCAACCCGGACGGCAGCCGGCCCGACCCGACGCCGCCGACCGTGTGGACCACCTACCTGGCCACCGCCGACGTGGACGCCACCGAGAAGGCGGTCACCGGCAACGGCGGCCAGGTCGTGATGCCCGGCATGGACATGCTCACGCTCGGCCGGATGGCCGTGGTGACGGACCCCACGGGCGCCGCCTTCGGCCTCTGGCAGGCTCGCGACTTCCCCGGTGCGGGGATCGTCAACGAGCCCGGGGCGGTCATCTGGAACGAGGTCGACACCAGTGACCCCGCCGCCGCCTCGGCCTTCTACTCCAAGGCGCTGGGTATCACCGTCGCGCCCATGGAGGGCGGGGAGGGCTACTTCTCGCTGTCGGTGGAGGGCCGCGCGGTCGGCGGCCTGCAGGGCCTGTCCAACATCGACGACCTGCCGCCGGGAACGCCCTCGCACTGGCTGACGTACTTCGCTGTCGACGACACCGACAGCACGGTCGACGCGCTGGTCCGGGCCGGGGGCAATGTCCTCAAGCCGCCGTTCGACATGATGGCGGGCCGGATGGCCGTCGTCCAGGACCCGCAGGGCGGCACCTTCGCGGTCATCAGGACGGCCGGACCCGAAGCCGCCTGATCCCCCACCCGGGCACGTCACTCCGCCCCGCAGGACCCGGCTCTGTCCGGTCCTGTGGGGCGGAGTGGTACGGGGTGGGACGGGGGTGGTGCGCCGAGGGGTGGTCCCCCTCTAACCTTGGCGCCATGCCCCGTTACGAGTACCGCTGCCGCACGTGCGGCGACACCTTCGAGATCAGCCGCCCGATGGCGGAGTCCTCGGCGCCCGCCGCCTGCCCCGACGGCCACGAGGACACGGTGAAGCTGCTGTCCGCGGTGGCTGTCGGCGGATCGTCGACGGCCGCCGCACCGTCCGGAGGCGGCGGAGGCGGTTGCTGCGGCGGAGGGTGCTGCGGGTAGGAACAACCGGTGCCGGCAGGACGGCGATACCGGGAGGAACGGCGGGCCCGACGGCGCCCGTCACCCCCGGTGCGCGTCGGCCGCACGGCCGAATTCCCGCAGGATCTCCTCGCCCGCGGCGACCCCACGCCCGGCGGTCACGGTGACATGCGGTGCGCTCCAGCCGGAGTCCCCCAGCTCACCGTGCGCCGGACGCCAGCCCCGGTCGCCGGCCAGCAGCAGATCCGCGTCCAGGAGCGAATCGCCTGCGGTCAGGGTGAGTTCGGCGCCGGTACGGCGGGCCACCTCACGCATGGCCGCGCTCTTGGTGAGCGGCTCGGGAACGACGTAGAGCTTGCGGCCCTGGAGGGAGACCGTCCAGCCGCGCGCCCCGGCCCAGTCGGCGAGCTCACCGGCCCAGCCCTCGGGCAGCAGGCTCCGCTCGACGACCAGATAGGCGAAGAGGTCCTCGGCGACGCGCTCCTTGAGCAGCCAGGCGGGGTCGGCGGCGGAGACGAGGTGGGCGCGCACCTCGGCCAGCGGGGCGCACTCCTCGGCGAGGCGTCCGGCCACCGCGGACTCCCAGTCGGGGTCGGACACCCCGTCGACGAGCAGTCGGCCGCCGTTCGCACAGATCGCGAACTCCGGTGTGGCGCAGGGCAGTTGGATGCGGTGGTACTGCTCCCTGGTGCGGGTGGTCGTCGGTACGAAGACGGTGTCGGCGGCGAGCGCGCGCAGCAGCCCGGCGGCGGTCTCCGTCATGTACGAGAGCGGCCTGCTCTCGTACACCTCCACGCACAACAGCCGGGGCGCCTGAGCGTCGGGCCCGGTCAGGTCCAGGGCGGGCGCCGAGTAGATGAGGGTGCGGTCGAGGTCGCTGGCGACGAGGACGGGTGCCGACCGGCTCATCGGGCCACCGCCGCGGTGCCGTCGGCGCCGGTCGCGCCACGGGTGAAGCGCGGGTGGATCAGACCGACGCAGGTGTACGGCAGGCCGTCGACCTCCTCGACCGGGACGCCGCGCTGTTCGGCGAGCAGCCGTACGTGGTCGAGGTCGGCGCCCGCACCACTTCTGGCGAGGATCTTCCAGGGGACACGGCGCAGCAGGACGCGGGTGGTCTCGCCGACCCCTGGCTTGACGAGGTTGACGTCGCGGATGCCGTACTCCTCACTGATCCGCTCGACGGCGGCCCAGCCCTCCCAGGTCGGCGCACGGTCCGCCGTCAGCAACTCCTTCACCTGGGTGTCCACCGCTCCGGACACCTCGTCGAAGCGGGCGGCGACGGTGTCGACGAAGTGGGCGGAGACATCGGATCCGGCCAGTTCCCGGTAGAACTTCCCGCCGTGGAAATCCTCGGGCCCGACCAGGTCGGCCCGGAGCACGGTGCGCGAAATGAGCCCGGACACCGTGGAGTTGAGGCAGGCGGAGGGGATCAGGAAGTCCTCGCGGGTGCCGTACGTACGGACACAGCCGCCCGGATCGGCGAGGACCGCGATCTCCGGGCGGAAACCGGGGAACTCCTTGAGGGCTTCGGCCAGTTCGCGGGTGATCGCGCCCTTGCCGGTCCAGCCGTCCACGAAGACGATGTCGGCCGGGTCGTGGTGGGCGGCCAGCCAGCGCAGGGCGTTGGCGTCGATGCCCCGGCCGCGCACGATGGACACCGCGTAGTGCGGCAGGTCCAGGCCGTGGCGGTGGAGTGCCCAGCGGCGCATCAGTACGCCGACGGGTGTACCGGCGCGGGCGAGCGAGACCAGCACCGGGCGCGCGAGCGGGGGCTCCGCCCCCTCCCCGCTCCGGGGGTGCTCGGCGAGCAGTGTCTCGGTGACCGTGCCGACGGCCTGCGCGATCCGCGCCGCCGAGGTCTCCAGCGCGGCCCGGAACAGCTGCTGGTACTGCTCGCTCGGCTGGTACTCGACGGGCAGCGACTCGGCGTAATGGGCGCCACCGGTCTGCACCGCCTCCTCGCGCTCCTCGACGGGCGCCTCCAGCGCGACGCCGGAGAGGTCCTGGAGCAGCCAGCCGACGTCTTCCGGGGCGTACGAGGAGAAGGCGGGGCCGCGCAACGGCTCGGGCATGGGGGCTGCTTTCTGTTGTTGCTGCGGTCCGGGAGGCTGCTCCTGCGGTCCGGGACGCTGTTCCTGCCGTACCGGACCCTGTTCCTGCCGTACCGGACGCTGTTCCGCCGGAGCGGGCGCGGGGACGTACGAGGGCACCACGGCCAGCAGGACCCGGGGCGTGTGGGCGCCGAGCTGGGCCAGGAGCCCGCCGGGGGCGTGCAGTTCAGGGGTGTCGGCCACGGAGTCGACCACGGCGACGACGGCGTCGAAGCCGCCTCCGGCCACGTTGTACGCGTAGCGCTCGCCGGGGCCGTCGCCGGGCCGGTCGTGGTCGGGGAAGACCAGCCTGGTCCGGATCGCGTATCCGGGGTCGTCCAGCGCGAGGACGGGCGAGCGGGTGGTGGTCGAGGTACGCACGTCGTACCCGGCCTGCTCCAGGGCGAGGCCCAGCCTGAGCGGCGTGTACATCAGCTCCTCGAAGCCGAGGACGAGAACGCGCGGGCGGTCCCCCGTACCCCTCGGTGCTCCTGTGTCCCCGGTGTCCCCGGTGTCCCCGGTGTCCCCCGTGATCCCCGTGATCCCCGTGATCCCCGTGATCCCCGTGATCCCCGTGATCCGCAGCTCGGCCGCGACACGGGCCGCCATGCAGGGCAGCGCGGCGTCGAGAGCGGCGCGGTGGCCGGGGGTGAAGCCGTGCCGTCCACCGTCCGGCACACCCGTGGGCCAGCCGAGGTCCACCCGTACCGGCTCGGCAGGACCGGCCTCGCGCGTCTCCCGCGCCTCAGGTATCTCGTCCGCCTCACGCGTCTCACACGTATCGCGCGCCTCACGCCCCCCACGCACCTCACACGTCTCGCGCGTCTCGTGCTCCTCCACGATCCGCTGCCCGAGTTCCAGTACGCCCTCCGGCAGCTCCACGACGCCACGGGCCGTCGTCACGAGGTCGACCCGCGCGCCGATCTCCCGCGCGAAGTCGGCCAGCCGTCCCCGGTCGGCGGCCGAGCGCATGTCGACCAGCGCAACCACGACGTACCGCTCGCGCGGATAGCGTTCGTGCAGGTCACGGACGGTGTTGAGCACGGTGTTGCCGGTGGAGAACTCGTCGTCGACGAGGACGAGCGGGCCGTCGCCCGCCAGCAGGTCCGGGTTCTCGGGCAGCAGCAGATGCGAGGTGGCGTGCGAGTGCGACTCCTCGAAGCCGCCCGCCGGCGCGACACCGGCGACCGCGCGCCGGGTGGAGTGCAGGTAGGGCGCGAGGGCCACCCCGTCGGCGACCGAGTGGCCGAGGCCCGTCGCGGTCTCCGCGTATCCGAGGACGACCGCCCGGCTCGCCGCCTCGTCGCCCAGCAGTTCCCGCACCCGCAGACCGAGCCGGTAGCCGTGGCCGTAGACCGTCGAAGGGCGCTGCGGCACGTGCTTGCCCAGCACGTTCGAGACCAGCAGATGGGCCCGCTTCGGATTGCGTCGCAGCGCGAGGCCCAGCAGACCCCGCAGGTCGTCGTCCCCGACGAGCCGTACGCCGAGCCGGTTCTCGACCCATGTTCCCGACCAGACCACGTTGCACGTCTCTCTCGTGTGTCGCATCGGCCGCATCAGCCGGAGAGTCCGGCGGTCAGCAGCTCGACGAAGCCGATGTCTTCCCTTGCCACCCCGAAGGCCTCGGCCCGCAGCAGGGTCCGCTCGGCCCAGGCCCGGTGCGGCTTCACCTCGTTCATCTTGTTCGTGTACGCGGAACGCAGCACCCCGCCGCCGTCCCGGTCCGGCCGCAGGATGTCCTGGGCGTCACTGAACTCCTCATGGCTGACCACCGACAGCGCGTGCACCGGCGCCACGTGCGAGGGGTGGATGCAGGTCTTGCCGAGCAGCCCGTTCGCGCGGTCGAGTTCGATCTCGCGCAGCAGTCCGTCCAGGTCGTGCTCGATCAGGGTGGTACGGAGCTGGTCGGCCCGGCCCTCCATGAAGGGGCTGCGGCGCAGCTGCGGCTTGAACATCCGCTCCTGGACCCGGAAGTACTCCCACACGGGTCCGGTGATCGTGAAGCCGGTGCCGTCCGAGCGGCCCAGCACGTTCACCACGTCGGCGATGACCCCGGCGACGATCTGGACGTCGTACGCCGTCATGTCGGGCGTCCTGCGCAGGCCGTACACCGAGCAGAAATCGGTGACGCCCAGCCGGAGCGCGAGGATCCGGTCGCGGTACTTGTCGACGGTGCGGGCAATCCCGGCGAGGCTGTCGGCCCTGCTCTCCAGGTGCAACAGCTCGGGCGATTCGAGTACCGGCATGGCGAACAGCGGTCGGCCGCCGTCGGGCTCCGCCCCGGTGAGCGCCTCCAGGAAGGCGCTGCCGCGCTCCTCGGTGAATTTCGGGAGTACGAATCCGGACAGCAGCCGGGCCGTCGGGCCGAGCCGGTGGACCAGGTCGGGTATCTGTTCCGGCTCGCGGATCCGGATGAAGAGCAGCGGTGTCTCTCCGCCGCCCGCGTCCAGGTCGGCGAACTGCCGCACCAGATTGGCCTCGCCCCCGGCGACCTCCGCGTCGTCGATCGAGTCCTCCAGGCAGAGGACCATCGAGACGACCCCGCAGGCCGCCTGCTTCCGTATGTCGTCGGCGAGTGCGGGCCGGGTGGCCGGGCTGTAGAGCGTGGCCCCGAGGGCGGCGGCGAGCGTGGGCGCCGGGGACGCCGCGGTGAAGTCGGCCGGTTCCCGGTGGAAGAGCCGGTCCCGGACAACGGGCGGAATATGCCCGAAATGACGCATAGGTTCCCCCCGTACTGCTGTGTCGTCCTGATGAGGTGTGGCCGGTAATAGTACGTAGGGGCGTACGTCGCTAGTTCCCACGGAGATGAAATTCACCTGACCCGCCCGTTTCGAGGGGATGTACCGAACTCTCCGCAATGTGCCCCCACGTTGTCCGCGGCCCGGCGGGGAAGGCAGGATGACGGGCATGACGCACGCGATGCTGAAGGGCTCGAACGTCCCGCTGAACGCCATGGCGGTACGGGCCGTGCTCCGCTGGACTCCGGGCCCCGACGTCCCCGACATCGATGCATCGGCCCTGCTCCTCGGTCCCGGGGGCCGGGTGCGCTCGGACGAGGACTTCGTCTTCTACAACCAGCCGCGCCACCCGTCCGGCCTGGTACGGCGGCTGCCGAAGAAACGCGTCACCGAGGGTCTCACCGACACCGTCGAGGCGGACCTGGCCGCGCTGGACCCGTCGGTCGACCAGGTGGTGCTGGCCGCTTCCACCGACGACGCGCCCTTCCGGACCGTACGGGATCTGCGGATCCTGCTGTACGACGCCGCCGCACCGGCCGGCGAGGGCACCCCGGCCCTGGCGGTCTTCGACGTCCAGCCGGAGACGGGCGAGGAGACGGCGATGATCTGCGGCGAGCTGTACCGCCGCGGCGACGGCTGGAAGTTCCGTGCGGTGGGGCAGGGCTACCCGACCGGCCTGGTCGGGCTGGCTACGGCGTTCGGCATCTCGGTGGACGAGGCCGATCCGGCCTCGGGGCCGGGGCCGCAGCCGGAACACACGGCCGCCCCGGTGACCGCAGCGACCGCTGCCTTTCCGCCACCGCCGCAGGCACCGCCGGCCGGGTACGGCTACCCGCATCCCGCACCCGCCCGGCCCGCCGCGCAGCCCGCTTACGGCTACCCGCAGCCCGCTGCGGCAGCCGCGCCCGCCCCCGATCCGTACTTCAGGCTGCCGCCGATGGGGCCGCAGTTCCTCACCCGGTAGGGAGTTCACCCCCGCCGGGGGAGCCCGCCGGGGGAGCACGGCCGGATCAGATCTTGGTCTTGTACCCCCGGCCCCACTGGAGCCCCCAGCCGTACAGCCGGTCCAGCTCGGCCTGGAAGCCGTAGACGAACTTCACCTCGCGGCGCACCACCATGTCGCCCTTGACCTTCTCGACGGAGAGGACCGCGCAGGAGCGGGCCTGCGGGTGGCGCTCCTCCAGCTGGATCTCGATGCGCGGGCCGTTGCTGGGGTAGAGCGTCACGACGGCGTGCGTACGGTCGAAGGCGGGCGTCTGGTCGTAGATGTACACGAAGACCAGCAGCCGCTTGATCTCGTCGCGGTGGTCGAGGTTGACGAACAGCGTCTCACCGGACGGCGACCCGAACCGGTCGTCGCCGCTCAGCTGGACGTACGGCGATTCGTTGAGGCTGCCCAGGAAGCCGCCCAGCGGCTGCACCACGCCCTTGGAACCGTCCTCCAGCTCGTAGAGACACCCGAGGTCGAGGTCGACGTTGACGACGCCCTGCGTGTGCGCCTGGACGACTTCGGGCTGGAACAGCTTGGACGGATGGCGCAGCAGGCCGCCGCCCGGCCGTGACTTGCCGCCGAAGTCCGACGTACGCATCCGCCACGACAGGTTGACGCGCAGGTTTCCGGTGGTCGCGCCCTGCTTGGTGAGGGAGACCACCGGGTGCCGTTTGGTCAGCTCGATGGCGTTGGACGCCGCGCTGCCCGAATCGAAGTGCGGCGACCGCTCCCGTCGCAGACTGTCCCAGAAGGCCATGTCCCACCCCCAGCTGTCTCGTTGGCTCTTGTCCGGCTCTTCCCACACGTACGGGGCGGTCAGGAGGCTCGCGCGTCCTGACCGCCCCGTACAGAGCGTTCCGCAATCCCGTGCGGGTCACACCCCGGAGACGGCTTCCGTCTTCTCGCTCGGATCCGCTCCGCCCTCGGCCTCGATCCGCTTGTTGCGGCGGACCGACGACCAGAAGGACCAGGCGATCAGGACGACACCGACGAGGCCGGTGATGACCTCGTTGATCTCGTACTGGATGGTGATGAGCAGGATCACCGAGAGCGCGCCGATCGCGTAGTGCGCGCCGTGCTCCAGGTAGACGTAGTCGTCCAGCGTGCCCTGGCGGACCAGGTAGACCGTGAGCGACCTGACGTACATGGCGCCGATGCCGAGGCCGAGCGCCATCAGGACGATGTCGTTGGTGATGGCGAAGGCGCCGATGACCCCGTCGAAGGAGAAGGACGCGTCCAGGACCTCCAGGTAGAGGAACATGAAGAACGCGGCCTTGCCCGCCAGCACCACCGCTGCGACGTTCGAGCCGGACTTCTTGGCCGCTTCCTCGGCCTCCTGCTCGCGCTCCTCCTCCTCTTCGAGGCGGTTCTCGAAGAACCCGGAGAGTCCGCCCACCACGAGGTACGTGATCAGGCCGGCGATCCCGGCGATGAGAACCGTCTGCGCCTTGTCGGCGTGTGCGCCCCCGTGCTGGTGGGCGTGGGCCGCGAAGGTGAAGGAGGAGATCAGCAGCACGACGAGCGCGATGCAGACCGAGAGCATGTCGACCTTGCCGAGCTTGGCGAGCGGGCGCTCGATCCAGCGCAGCCACTGGATGTCCCGGTCCTCGAAGATGAAGTCGAGGAAGATCATCATCAGGAACATCCCACCGAAGGCGGCGATCGACGGATGCGCGTCGGTCACCAGCTGCTGGTAGTGCTCCTTCTCGTTGAACGCCAGTTTCACCGCTTCGACCGGATTGATCTTGGCGCTGATGGCGACGATCACGACGGGGAAGATCAGCCGCATTCCGAAGACGGCGATGATCACGCCGATCGTGAGGAAGATCTTCTGCCAGAAGGCATTCATCTTCTTCAGGATTCCGGCGTTGATCACGGCGTTGTCGAAGGACAGCGAGATCTCGAGGACGGAGAGGATCGCCACGATGCCCAGGGCGGTCCATCCGTCGTAGATCACCGCCACGACCAGACCGACCACGGTGATCACGAATGACCACCCGAAGGTTTTCAGAAGCACTACCTACCCCATCACGTGTGTTCGATCTCCCCCGCGCCGTGCGCGGATGTACGTTTCCTCGCCCCGAGGACCCGGCACCGGGCTCCAGGCACGAAACCCCGGACGGCTCCGGGACTTGAACCGCACCGGAAGAATGCTTTAGGAAACATTGACCCCGAAGTCTAGAGCGATGCCTCGCAGCCCCGACGCGTACCCCTGCCCCACGGCCCGGAACTTCCATTCGCCGCCGTACCGGTAGAGCTCGCCGAAGATCATCGCGGTCTCGGTCGAGGCGTCCTCGCTCAGGTCGTAACGGGCCAGTTCCTGCCCGTCCGCCTGGTTCACCACCCGGATGAAGGCATTCGCGACCTGCCCGAACGTCTGGCCGCGGTTGTCCGCGTCATGGATCGACACCGGGAACACGATCTTGTCGCAGTGCGCCGGCACCTTGGCGAGGTCCACGATGATCGACTCGTCGTCGCCCTCGCCCTCACCGGTGAGGTTGTCACCGGTGTGCTCCACCGAGCCGTCGGGACTGGTCAGCTGGTTGTAGAAGATGAACCATTCGTCGCCGAGCACCCGGCCCGACTGGCACAGCAGCGCGCTGGCGTCGAGGTCGAAGTCGGCTCCGGTGGTGGAACGTGCGTCCCAGCCGAGTCCGACCAGCACTTGTGTGAGGTTGGGTGCGGCCTTCGAGAGGGAGACATTGCCCCCCTTGGCGAGCGTGACGCCCATGATCGTTGTCCTCCCCGAGGTGTGAACGGTGGTCAGCGCGTCCGGCGCCGCACGGGTGTGCGGCGCCGGACGGAGCGATTACCTGCTCAGACGTTGACGCCGAAGTCCTGCGCGATACCGCGCAGTCCCGAGGCGTACCCCTGACCGATGGCGCGGAACTTCCACTCGGCGCCGTTGCGGTAGAGCTCGCCGAAGACCATCGCGGTCTCGGTCGAGGCGTCCTCGCTGAGGTCGTACCGCGCCAGTTCGGAGTTGTCGGCCTGGTTGACCACGCGGATGTACGCGTTGCGGACCTGGCCGAAGCTCTGCTGGCGGCTCTCGGCCTCGTAGATCGAGACCGGGAACACGATCTTGGCGACATCGGCGGGAACCCCGGCGAGGTTCACCTTGATGACCTCGTCGTCGCCCTCGCCCTCACCGGTGAGGTTGTCACCGGTGTGCTCCACCGAGCCGTCGGGGCTCTTGAGGTTGTTGAAGAAGACGAAGTTCGAGTCGTTGGCGACCTTTCCGGCCTCGTTCGTCAGCAGCGCGCTGGCGTCGAGGTCGAAGTCACCACCGGTGGTGGTGCGCGCATCCCATCCGAGACCGACGACTACCGCGGTCAGATTGGGTGCGGCCTTGGTCAGCGAGACGTTGCCGCCCTTGCTGAGGCTGACTCCCACGAGTCCTCCCAATTGGTTTCGAGGGGCCGAGGAGTGGCCCTTGCCCCCGTTTGTACGTGGCATCGGATCAACGAATCGATCCTAGTGACGGGTTCCCGGACTCGGCAGACTCTTGACCGGCCGGTTCAGAGGGTGTCGAGCGCCTTCGTGTACTCGTTCAGGTCACGAGCGTCGGGCAGGCCGTTGACGACGGTCCAGCGGACGACGCCCTCCTTGTCGATGATGAAGGTGCCGCGCACCGCGCACCCCTTGTCCTCGTCGAAGACGCCGTACGCGCGCGAGGCGGCGCCGTGCGGCCAGAAGTCCGACAGGAGCGGGTACTCCAGGCCCTCCTGCTCCGCGAAGACGCGCAGCGTGTGGATGGAGTCGTTGGAGACCGCGAGCAGCTGCACGTCGTCGTTGACGAACTTCGGCAGCTCGTCACGGAGGGCGCACAGTTCCCCGGTGCACACGCCGGTGAAGGCGAAGGGGTAGAAGAGCAGCACGACGCTCTTCTCACCACGGAAGTCCGAGAGCCGAACCGTCCGGCCGTGGTTGTCCTTCAGCTCGAAATCCGGAGCCTTGGTGCCGACCTCGATCGCCATGAAAACGCATCCCTTCGGTGGGGCCATTCGAATGATGCCCAGCCTAGGCGCAGCCCCGGCGGCGGCGTACGCCCCCCGGGCAGCGCAGAGCCCCCGCCGGTGTGCACCGGCGGGGGCTCTCCTGGTTCAGGGCGACTCAGCGCTTGCCGGACCTTGCCACCTTCGGGGTGACCAGGCGGCTGCCCGTCCAGTCCTTACCCGCATTGATGCTCTTGGTCTGGGCCAGACCGGCGGTCTGAGATGCCTCGTTGATGTCGCTCGGCTCGACGTAACCGTCACGGCCGGTCTTGGGGGTCAGCAGCCAAACCGCGCCGCCGTCGTCGACCAGACCGATGGCGTCCACCAGCGCATCCGTAAGGTCGCCGTCCTCGTCGCGGAACCACAACACGACAGCGTCAGCCACGTCGTCGTAGTCCTCGTCGACGAGATCCAGGCCGGTGACGCTCTCAATACCCTCACGGAGTTCCTGCTCGACGTCGTCGTCGTAGCCGATCTCCTGGACCACTTGTCCGGGCTCGAACCCCAGGCGTGCTGCCTGATTGGTCCGCTCCTCCGCGTGGTCCGCGGTCGCGCTCACGGTTTGCCTCCTGATCGTTTTTGGGAAATGCACCAGCCACGCGCGGGCGCGGGGCGTTGGCGGTAGTCCACACGGGCGGGACCGATCGCGCAAGTACCCGGCCGCCGAGACAGCCTAAACGGTGACGTTTCCAGGCACCTCATCCCGACCTCAGGCAGGTTCGGAGGCCCTGCGGTGATTCATCCCACACCCTTCATCCGCTTTTGCGGGCATCTCCTGCGGACATCCGGGACACGCAGTGGGCCAATCGTGACTCGGCGGACTTCGGGAATGCTTGAGCGGTCCGGGCGTAAGATTGCGATTTGGCCGGACTCATCCACTGCCTTCGGACGGGATGTCTCACCGAGCGGCGGTTACCCCTCGGTACAGATGACGTTTGCGTCTTCGCGGTACACGATGGTGGCGGCGTACACCCGTATCGCACGACCACCCGTACTCGCACGACCGAACAGCGAAGGAACAGTGTGGCTTCCGGATCCGATCGCAACCCGATCATCATTGGCGGCCTTCCGAGCCAGGTCCCGGACTTCGATCCTGAAGAGACCCAGGAATGGCTCGACTCCCTCGACGCCGCCGTCGACGAGCGAGGCCGTGAGCGCGCCCGTTATCTGATGCTCCGTCTGATCGAGCGCGCGCGCGAGAAGCGTGTCGCCGTGCCCGAGATGCGCAGCACGGACTACGTCAACACGATCGCCACCAAGGACGAGCCGTTCTTCCCCGGCAACGAGGAGATCGAGCGCAAGATCCTCAACGCCACCCGCTGGAACGCGGCCGTGATGGTCTCGCGCGCCCAGCGTCCCGGCATCGGGGTCGGCGGCCACATCGCCACCTTCGCCTCGTCCGCCTCGCTGTACGACGTGGGCTTCAACCACTTCTTCCGCGGCAAGGACGACGGGCTCGGCGGCGACCAGGTCTTCTTCCAGGGACATGCCTCCCCCGGCATCTACGCCCGTGCCTACCTGCTCGACCGGCTCTCCGAGCAGCAGCTCGACGGATTCCGCCAGGAGAAGTCCAAGGCCCCCAACGGCCTCTCCAGCTACCCGCACCCGCGGCTGATGCCGGACTTCTGGGAGTTCCCGACCGTCTCGATGGGCCTCGGTCCGCTCGGCGCGATCTACCAGGCCCGGATGAACCGCTACATGGAGGCCCGCGGCATCGCGGACACTTCCAAGTCGCATGTCTGGGCCTACCTCGGCGACGGCGAGATGGACGAGCCGGAGTCGCTGGGGCAGCTCTCCATCGCCGCCCGTGAGGGCCTGGACAACCTGACCTTCGTCGTCAACTGCAACCTGCAGCGCCTCGACGGGCCGGTGCGCGGCAACGGCAAGATCATCCAGGAGCTGGAGTCGCAGTTCCGCGGCGCCGGCTGGAACGTCATCAAGCTGGTCTGGGACCGGAGTTGGGACCCGCTGCTCGCCCAGGACCGCGACGGCGTCCTCGTCAACCGGATGAACACCACGCCGGACGGCCAGTTCCAGACGTACGCCACCGAGAGCGGTGCGTACATCCGTGAGCACTTCTTCGGTGACGACCAGCGGCTGCGCAAGATGGTCGAGGGGATGACCGACGAGCAGATCCTGCACCTGGGGCGCGGCGGCCACGACCACAAGAAGGTCTTCGCGGCGTACACGGCGGCCAAGGAGCACAAGGGCCAGCCGACGGTGATCCTCGCCCAGACCATCAAGGGCTGGACGCTGGGGCCGAACTTCGAGGGCCGCAACGCGACCCACCAGATGAAGAAGCTGACGGCGGACGACCTCAAGCGCTTCCGGGACCGGCTGCACCTGCCCATCGCGGACAAGGAGCTGGAGGACGGCAACCCGCCGTACTACCACCCCGGCCGGGGCTCCGAAGAGATCCAGTACATGCACGACCACCGCAAGTCCTGCGGCGGGTACGTGCCGACCCGGGTGGTGCGCGCCAAGCCGCTGCCGCTGCCCGCCGACAAGACGTACGCGACCGCGAAGAAGGGTTCGGGGCAGCAGTCGATCGCCACCACCATGGCGTTCGTCCGGGTCCTGAAGGACCTCATGCGGGACAAGGAGATCGGCAAGCGTTTCGTGCTGATCGCCCCCGACGAGTACCGCACGTTCGGGATGGACGCGTTCTTCCCGAGCGCGAAGATCTACAACCCGCTCGGCCAGCAGTACGAGTCCGTGGACCGCGAACTGCTGCTCGCGTACAAGGAGTCGCCGACCGGCCAGATGCTGCACGACGGCATCTCCGAGGCGGGCTGCACCGCGTCCCTGATCGCTGCGGGATCGGCGTACGCCACCCACGGCGAGCCGCTGATCCCGGTGTACGTCTTCTACTCGATGTTCGGATTCCAGCGCACCGGCGACCAGTTCTGGCAGATGGCCGACCAGCTCGCGCGCGGTTTCGTGCTGGGTGCGACCGCCGGGCGTACGACCCTGACCGGCGAAGGTCTCCAGCACGCCGACGGACACTCGCAGTTGCTGGCTTCGACCAACCCGGCCTGTGTGGCCTACGACCCGGCGTACGGCTTCGAGATCGCGCACATCGTCCAGGACGGTCTGCGCCGGATGTACGGCGAGACGGCGGACGGCAGGCCCGGCGAGGACGTCTTCTACTACCTCACCGTCTACAACGAGCCGATCCAGCACCCGGCGGAGCCCGCCGATGTCGATGTCGAGGGCATCCTCAAGGGCATCCACCGCTTCAAGCAGGGTGAGAAGGGCCAGATCCCGGCGCAGATCATGGCGTCCGGGGTGGCGGTCCCGTGGGCGGTCGAGGCCCAGCGGATCCTCGCGGACGAGTGGAACGTGAAGGCCGACGTCTGGTCCGCGACCTCCTGGAACGAGCTGCGCCGCGAGGCCGTGGACGTGGAGCGGCACAATCTGCTCCACCCCGAGGAGGAGCAGCTCGTCCCGTACGTCACACGGAAACTCTCCAGCGCGGAGGGCCCGTTCGTGGCCGTGTCGGACTGGATGCGCTCGGTGCCGGACCAGATCGCGCGCTGGGTTCCCGGTGCGTACCAGTCGCTGGGCGCCGACGGATTCGGCTTCGCCGACACGCGGGGCGCGGCACGGCGCTTCTTCCACATCGACGCACAGTCGATCGTCGTCGCGGTCCTCACCGAACTGGCCAAGCAGGGCCGGATCGACCGCTCGGCGCTGAAGCAGGCCATCGACCGCTACCAGCTCCTGGACGTGACGTCCGCGGACCCGGGTGCGGCGGGCGGCGACGCGTAACGGGCCGGACCGTACGCGAGGGGGCGGCCGGGACCACGTGGTCCCGGCCGCCCCCTCCTTCTGCCTTCGGTCTCCGTCCGCCGTCAGTTCTCCCAGATCTTGAACGCCCTTACCTGGTACGGGGATCGGGGCAGCCACGTGCCGCCGCCCGGGTACGTCTCGAACTCACCCGTGTCCCCGCACTCCTGCGACTGGTACGTCGTGACGGGGCGTCCGGTGCGGTTGGCGAGGGATCCGACGGCCGTTCCCTTCGGGAGCGCCGTGCAGCTCTCGATGTCGAGGCCGGAGAGTTCGTAGGTCCGGCGGCTGCCCTTGAATTCGCCCTTCTCCCAGAGGCAGAGCTGGCCGGTCGCGCAGTCCCCCATCCGGGGCTGCGCGGCGGCCGGTGAGGTCTGCGGCGCGAGGACGGCGGCCGTCAGGATTCCGGCGGTGACGGTCGTACGGAGCAGGGCCCGGCGGGTGGCTTTCGTGGGCGTCGCGGCGTTCGTGGGCCGGGTGTTGCTCGTGGGCCGGGTGTTGTTCGTGTTCATGGTGCGTCCCCCGTGTCGTGCGGATCAGTTGACCGCAGCCTGGTCCGTGGCCCGGTACCGCCGGAAGGGGCCAGGGCGTACACCACCCTGATAGGCGACAGCCCCGCCGGAACGATCCGGCGGGGCTGTCGTGGCGCGAGGTTGACGTCAGATGTGGGCCGCGCCCGCGCCCGCTTCGGCGTTCTCGCCACGCTTGGTGAGCAGCGCGACGAAGATCGCCGCGGCGGCCACCACCGCGGCCACCAGGCAGGCCAGGCCCATGCCGGACATGAACGTGTCGTGCGCGACGGTGGTGATCTTCGCGGCGAGGTCCGCCGGTGCCTTGGGCGGCACCGGAGCCATGCCGACCTGGACCGCCTGCGAAGCCTGGTCCAGCTGGCCCGGACCGAACGGCGGAAGCTTGGCCGCCGCCCACTTCTCCGGCAGGGCGCTGTCGACCTTCGAGGCCATGACGGCGCCGAGCACCGCGGTGCCGAGGCTGCCGCCGATCTGCATACCGGCCTGCTGGAGGCCGCCCGCCACACCGGAGAGCTCCATCGGGGCGTTGCCGACGATGACTTCGGTCGCACCGACCATGACCGGTGCGAGACCGAGGCCCAGCAGCGCGAACCAGATCGACATGGTGAGGCCGGCGGTGTCGGTCTCCAGCGTGGACATGCCGTACATGGCGACGGCCGTCAACAGCATGCCGCCCGCGAGCGGGATGCGCGGGCCGAGCTTGGTGATCACCGCGCCCGCCAGCGGAGAGCCGACGATCATCATGCCGGTGAGCGGCAGGAGATGGAGTCCCGCGTCGACCGGACTCATGCCGTGCACGTTCTGCAGGTAGAACGTGACGAAGAACAGACCGCCCATGAAGGCGATGGCCATGAGCACCATCAGCACCACACCGGCGGACAGCGGCACGGAGCGGAACAGCGCCATCGGGATGAGCGGTTCCTTGACCTTCGTCTCCCAGAAACCGAAGAGGACGAAGCAGACCACCGAGACGACCAGGAACGTCCAGACCTTCGTGTCGCCCCAGCCCCAGGACGGGGCCTTGATGAGCGCCCAGACGAGACAGAACATGGCGGCCGAGAGCAGCAGGATGCCGAGGATGTCGAAGGACTTCGGCGCGTTCTCCGCGCGGTGGTCCTTGAGGATCAGCACACCCAGGACGAGCGCGGCCACACCGACCGGCACGTTGATGAAGAAGACGGACTGCCAGCTGACGTGCTGGACGAGCAGGCCGCCGACGATCGGGCCGCCCGCGGTGGAGGCGCCGATGACCATGCCCCAGATACCGATGGCCATGTTGAGCTTCTCGGCGGGGAAGGTGGCGCGCAGCAGCCCGAGGGCGGCCGGCATCAGGAGCGCGCCGAACAGGCCCTGGAGGACCCGGAAGGTGACGACCAGGCCCACGCTGTGGGAGAAGCCGATGGCACCCGACGCCGCGGCGAAGCCGACCACGCCGATGAGGAAGGTCTGCCGGTGGCCGAAGCGGTCACCGAGCTTGCCCGCGGTGATCAGGGATACGGCCAGCGCGAGGAAGTAGCCGTTGGAGATCCACTGGACCTGGGAGAAGGTGGCCCCGAGGTCCTTCTGGATGGCGGGGTTGGCGATCGCGACGATGGTTCCGTCGAGCGCGACCATCATCACGCCGATGGCAACGGAGAAGAGCGTCAGCCAAGGGTGGCCGCGGAGCCCCTTGGCCGGCGGTGCCGCAATATCCTGCGGCACCTTGTCGACAGTGGTCTGACTAGTCATACAAGTCAGAATAATGTCAGTCGCTGACAGTTGACCAACCATTTCGCCCGTCGGTAACTGTCAGGTAGCTCACAGGTAATCTATTCCCGCAAAACGGCGGAAAACGGAAAGAGGACCAGCAAGTGACGGTGGAGCAGACAGCACCCTCGACGCCCGACGCGCCGGGGGGACTGCGGGAGCGCAAGAAGCAGCGCACCCGCGAGGCCCTGCTGCGCGTCGCGCTGGAACTCTTCACGACGAAGGGGTACGAGCGGACCACCGTCGACGAGATCACCGAGGCCGTCCAGGTCTCCCAGCGCACCTTCTTCCGGTACTTCGCCAACAAGGAGGAGGTCGCCTTCGCGGTCCAGGACCTGGTGGAGTCCCAGTACTTCACGGCCCTGCACGCCCGCCCGCCGGAGGAGAGCCCGTTCGAGGCGATGCGCAACGCCGTGCTCGCGTCCTGGGACGACATCGGCCTGACGATCGAGGACGTCGTCCCCCTCGATCTGTATCTGCGCACCTTCCAGGTCATCGAGTCGTCGCCCGCACTGCTCGCCATCCATCTGCGCCGCTCCGCCGAGCTGGAGGACAAGATCGTCCACCTGATCGCGGCCCGCGAAGGACTCGACCTGGACACCGATCCGCGACCGCGGGTGGCCGTCGCCGCGTTCGACGGGGTGATGCGGGCGAGCGGCCGGGTGTGGGGCCAGGGGCAGGACGTCAGCATCGCCGCCATGCGGGAACTGACCGTGACCTACCTCGACCACTTCGGCCCGGCGCTCGCAGGGAACTGGCGTGCGACGGGCGCACACGGACTGTAGTCATCCGACTACATTCATGTTCTGAAACGTGAGGTACGTCACTGACTTCGCAAGCGCCGCTCCGCGTCTCCTAGGGTGGCGGGCAGTGACTTCCTTCGACTCCTCCCCCACTCTGACCGTCTGGCGCACGCTGCTCGCGCTCGCGGTGGTGTTCGTGATGCTGGCAACCACCGGCTGGACCGCCGTGCACCACCAGAGAACCGCCGGACCCCGCCAGGCCGCACTCACCGCCTGGGGCAAAGGCTCTCTGGCGGGGCACCCGCTGCCGCCGACGAGTGCGTCGCCGTACCGGCTGGCGCGCTTCTTCGCCGGGCTCACGGCTGCCGAGCGCAGCCGGCTCGCCGACCGCTATCCGTTGGTCGTCGGCAATCTGAACGGCGCCCCGGTGACCTTGCGTTACCAGGCCAACCAGGACGCGCTCCGCCAGGCACGCACCTCGGAGCGGCAGCGGCTGACCGATCCGTCGCTCAGCGAACTGGGCCATCAGGACGCCCGGCGCACGTACGACCGCTACACCGCACTGCTGCAGCCCGGCCGGCAGATCCTGGCGTTCGATCCGACCGGGACCGGCCGGGTGGCCGAGGTCATCGGCGATCTGCCGCGCGCCCGGCACATCTCGATCGTGGTGCCGGGCGTCGACACCAATCTGCTGACCTTCCAGAAGTCCAAGAACCCGTACACCGCTCCGGTGGGCATGGCGACCTCGCTGTACGCGGCCGAGCACAGCGCGGCCCCGGGTTCCCGGACCGCGGTCATCGCCTGGGCCGACTACACCACGCCCGTCGGGCTCGGCGTGGACGCGGCCATCGGACGGCTCGCGGCGGAGGGGTCCCTGCGGCTCCACGCACTCGTCGACGCGCTGCCCGGTGACGCGCCCGTCGCGCTGTTCTGCCACAGCTACGGTTCGGTGCTGTGCGGGGTCGCCGCCCATGACCTGCCCCCGCGCGTCACCGACATCGCCGTGGCGGGCAGCCCGGGGATGCGGGTCGAGAACGCGGGTCAGCTGGACACGGACGCCCGGGTGTGGGCGATGCGGGACAGCGACGACTGGATCCAGGACGTGCCGCACCTGGACGTCGGCGGCCTCGGCCACGGCGCCGACCCGGTCGCTCCCCAGTTCGGCGCCCGGATCGTCTCGGCCGGACAGGCGCACGGCCACACCGGCTATTTCGAGCCAGGTACCGAGAGCCTCCGCAACTTCGCCGCGGTGGGCACCGGCGAGTTCGACGCGGTCAGCTGCGCCAACGGCAGCGACACCTGTCACAGCTGACCGGTTGCGGACCGGCGGCCGGCGGGCCGCCGGCCGGGCCGGTCAGAGGGTGAGGAGCCGCCGGACGAGGTGGGCTGCGGTGTCGGGTCCGGTCTCCAGGACGACACGGCAGTGCGCACCGGGCTGCGGCGGATAGTCACGGAACTGGCCGCGCAGGTCGCAGATGGTCTGGCCGCGGCCGGGACCCCGGGTGTCGTCGACCACCACATCGACGACGGGCGCGAGGGTGGGCACCACACCTCCGACGGCGATGGCCGCGGCGAGGGGGTCGTGCAGGGCGCAGCAGCGGCGGCCGTAGGTGTCCCGGTGGAACTCGAAGTAGAGGTCGAGCATCTCGCCCAGGGCGGTCGGCAGCGGGCGGCCGGAGTCGAGCAGGAGCTGACGGTCGGCTTCTTCGAGGGTGTGCGCGAGGGTCACGTCGAGCGGGACGAGCGTGATGTCCCAGGGCGCGGCGAGGACCTCGGCGGCGGCCTCGGGGTCGTTGCCGATGTTGGCCTCGGTGACCGGGGAGACGTTTCCGCTCTGGTGGGCCGCGCCGCCCATGATGGTGATGTCCTTGACCAGCGAGGGCAGTTCGGGCTCCCGGCGGAGCGCCTCGGCGATGTTGGTGAGCGGGCCGGTGGTCAGCAGCCGCAACTTCCCCTGGTGGACGCGGGCGAGATGGATGATCAGGTCCGCCGCGTGCCGGGGGACGGCCGGCCGGGTGGAGTCGGGGACGGTGATGTCGCCTATGCCGTTGTGGCCGTGGATGTGCGGGACAGCACCGTTGTAGGTACCGGCCTGGGGATCGGCGGCGCCGACGGCGACGGGGATGTCGTCCCGGCCGGCCAGCTGGATGAGCGCCAGGGTGTTGCGGGCCGCCTGCGCGGAGTCGACGTTGCCGCTGACGGTGCCGACGCCGACCAGTTCGATCTCCGGGGAGGCCAGCAGGTAGGCGAGGGCCATCGAGTCGTCGATGCCGGTGTCGCAGTCGAAGTAGAGCGGCTGGGCTGTCATGGCGGTTCCTTGGTGTCGGTTGCGGATGGTGCGGGACCCGTCGGCGGGACGGGTCAGTCCTCGCGCCGGGTGATGAAGAGGCTGGTGGCCAGCGCCAGGACGGTGATACCCACGGAGATCCACAGGGCGGTGCTGTAGCCGCCGAGGGTGCCGCGGGTGGCGTACGGAGCGACGAGGCCGATGCCGATGCTCGCGCCGGTCCCGAAGGCGGCGCTGTTGAGGCCGGGCAGCGCCGCGGGCGCGTCCTTGGGTGAGTTGAGGACGCCCAGGCCGTTCAGCGTGGTCAGGACGAGGCCGTTGTACGTGATGCCGAGGAAGGCGACCGCCGCGAAGACGGTCCACTTCTGCAGCGGGAAGGCGGCGATCACGCACAGGCCCACGATGCTCAGTACGAGGCCGACGCGGAGGGTACCGAGCCAGCCCTTCCGGTCGGCCAGCCATCCCGCCATCGGGGCGGCGGCCAGGCCGATCAGCGCTGCCGGGGTGAGGAAGAGCAGGGACGATTCCGTGGCGGACAGGCCGAAGCCGGTCTCCGGGTTCTGGCTGATGACGACGACGGTGAAGTTGATGACCGCGAAGATCCCGGACAGGACGACGACGGTCGTCGCGATGACGGGCCACACCTCACGGGACTTGAGGTGGCTCAGGGCGATCAGCGGGGTGGTCCTGCGCCGCTCGATGAACCCGAAGGCGACCGCCGAGACGACGGTGCCCGCCAGGTATCCGAGGGTGCTCGCGCTGTCCCAGCCGTCGGCGAAGCCGTGCGAGACGAGATAGGTGACGCAGTACAGGGCGATCGACAGGGCGCCGGCGCCCCACCAGTCCATCCGGCCGGCCGTCACCGGCGGACCGTCCTTGGGCAGGACGAGGGCCACGCAGCCCGCCGCGGCGATTCCGACGACCAGGATGACGGCGAAGATCGACCGGTAGCCGAAGGCGTCGGAGAGCCAGCCGCCGAACAGGCCGTCCACACCGCCGACACCGCCGTTGATCGCGGTGATCACGCCGAGAGCGGCGGCGAAGACCTTCTTGCTGAGCCGCTCGTTGAGGACGACGTACGCGATCTGGAAGGCGGAGCTCGACGCACCCTGGAGGACCCGGCCGGTGAGCAGGACCGGCAGGTTCGGGGCGGCGATGCACAGGATCGTGCCGACGGTGGTCACGGCCAGGACCGCGAGGAGTATCCGGCGGCGCCCCCAGAAATCGCTGACGCGGCTGAGGACGACACCGCAGATCGCTCCGGCCAGGAAGAACAGCGAGGAGACCTGGGAGATGTCCCCCACGCTCCCCCGAGTGCCCGCGCCATCTCCGGCAGTGCGGGGGTGATCATGCTGGCGTTCAACTGGTAGGCGATGACGCTCAGCAACAGCGCCGCCACGAGAGCGGTCACCTTCCCCCCTTGCAGGGGTGCTTTTCCACCGTTTTCCAGCTGGTTTGCGTCTCTGAGTCCTGGACTGCCTGTGTTCACAAGGAACCTCATCGTTACATTGAGTCACACTGTTGGCTGATGTGAGATGTTATACCTCTCGGTCCGACATGCGTCTAGTGTGTGAATTCTGGTTAGATGGAGCCGACTACCAGCCCGTAGCGAAGCGAGGTGTGCCTTGGCTGTCACCGTCGACGGTTTTCTGGCCGAGCCCATGACCGTTCCCGTCGGACAGCCGCTGCGGGTGGCGGTCTACTCGCGCCTCGCGCACGGCATCCGCGACCAGGTCTTCCCCCTGGGCTCGGCCCTGCCCAAGGAGGTCGACCTCGGCGTCGCCCTCGGGGTGAGCCGCACGGTGGTGCGGGAGGCGCTCATGCTGCTGGAGGAGGACGGGCTCATCCGCACCCGTCGCGGGGTGGGACGCTTCGTCAGTCAGGTGCTTCCGCGTCCGGGCCTGGAGCAGCTGCAGCCCTTCGAGGACACGCTCGCCACCCCTGGACAGCCCGTGCGCCAGGAGCGCGTGGAGATGGCCCTCCAGCGGACCACCGACTTCGTCATGAACGGCCTCAAGCTCGACGAGGACAGCAACACCTGGTTCTGCGAGACCCGCCTGCTCCGCGGCGAGGAGCCGCTGGCCCTGGTCCAGGAGCACATCCCGGCCGGTTCGGACCTCCGCGACCTCTCCCCCGTGGTGGCCGCCCGCATGCAGGAGCTGCACGACACCGACCGCACTCTGCTCAGCGCCATGACGGGCATGCTCGGCCCGGTCTTCGGTCCCGGCGAATGCACGGTCACGGCGGGCATCGCCGGAGCCACCCGCGGCAAGCTCCTCGGACTGCGCCCGTCCGATCCGGTCCTCGTCCTCACGCAGACCGCGATGTTGGCCGGAACCCCGGCCTATCTGGCCAAATACCTCGTCGCCCCCACCAGTGACCCGCTCTCCATCCTCCAGCAGCCGCAGCCCGGCGCTGCCCCCACGCGCCCCTGAAGGCAACCGCGGTCAGCCTGGTCCCGGGCGCTCCACGCGCGTGGACCCCAGGTGAATCAGGTACGGCGCCGAGGGGCGACGCGCGGGCGCACGCCCCCTACGATGTGGCACATGGGTGATGTGCTGGCCGGAAATCAAGCCACCTGGGAGTTCGCGAGCGACTCCGTGCTCATCCGCTTCGAACGGGGGATTCGCACGCCGAAGCTCTTCCAGGCGCTGCGTCAGCGACGCATCCCCCACGAGGCGTTGGAGTCCGTGACGCTGACGGGGGGCAGACGCGGGACGGTGATCCTGCGCGCGGTGCCACGCGTGGGCGCCGACCCCTTGATGGAGGCGGCCTCCGGGCAGCTGAAGGAGGGGTGCGACCCGTACCGCCTGGTGCTGCCCGCGGCGCGGGAGCCCCAGGCCTCGTACTACGCCGAGGAGTTGGCCACCCGGCTCGTGCCGGAGGCGAAGGAACCGGCCGAGCGGTTCCTGGTCGCCGCGCCCGAGGCGCCGCGCCACTTCAAGGCGTACGACGGCAAGGCGTCCTTCGACGGCGCGCAGGTCTCCTTCCGGTGGTCCCGGACAGGCGCGTCGTCCGCCAAGTGGAAGTGCGGCGACCAGAACTTCCCCGTGTCGGAGCTGACCGGTGTCGACTGGCGCTCCCCGGATGCCGTCGACGGCTACCTGCGGCTGCGGCGGCACGGCGAGGACGGTGTGGAGCAGGCGGATCAGGACCCCTCGGCGGTCGTGTTCGGCCTCGGTTACGGACCGGTGCACGAGTCGCTGCCGTTCGCCGCAGCCGTCCTGGGGGCGGCCCGCCACTCACGCCCGGCGCCGGTGCCCGCCGCCGCCGGGCGGTGCGGTCCCGCGGAGATCGCGGAGCGCATACGGCATTTGAGCGAGCTGCACCACTCCGGCCTGGTCACCGACGACGAGTTCACCGCGAAGAAGGCGGACCTGCTCGCCGAGTTGTGACGGCCCGGTGCACGACAGCGAGCGTGCTCCCCGCCGTACGCCCGCCCCACGCCGGAGGGGGCCCGCACACCACGGGCCCCCTCCGGTTCCGGTCCGGTCCGATCCTGTCCGGCTACTCGCGAGCCGCCGAGGTCGACGACATGTCCGGGTAGCGGTCGCCCTTGACCTGTGCCGCGATCGGCTCCAGCAGGGCCAGTTCCCCGTCGGTCAGCCGGAGCCGGGTGGCGCCGGTGTTCTCCAGCAGCCGACTGCGCTTACGGGTACCGGGGATCGGCACCACGGTGAGCCCGTGCACCTCGGCCCGCTGCTGCACCCAGGCCAGGGCCACCTGCGCGGCGGTCGCACCGTGCGCCGCGGCGATCTTGTGCACGGGTTCGAGGAGCGCCGCGTTCGCCGCGGCGTTGTCGCCGGTGAAGCGGGGCTGGAGCTTGCGGAAGTCGCTGCCCGCCAGGTCCTTGGACGCGTCCGCGAACGCCCCGGTCAGGAAGCCGCGCCCCAGCGGGGAGTACGGCACGACGGCCACCCCGAGTGCGGCGGCGGCGCCGACCAGGCTGATCTCCACGTCCCGGCTGAACAGCGACCACTCGGACTGCACGGCGGTGATCGGGTGCACGGCGTGGGCCTCGCGCAGCTCCGCCCCGGTCACCTCGCTCAGCCCCAGGTACTTGACCTTGCCCGCCTTGACCAGTTCGCCCATCGCTCCGACGGACTCGGACAGCGGCACCTCGGGGGTACGGCGGTGCATGTAGTAGAGGTCGATCACGTCGACGCCCAGCCGGCTCAGGCTGCGGTCGACGGCCTGCCTGATGTACGCGGCGTCGTTGCGTACGCCCCGGTAGTGCGGGTCGTCCGGGCGCCGCTCGACGGCGAACTTGGTGGCCAGGGTGATCTCGTCGCGGTGGGCGGCGACGAACGGCGCCAGGAACGTCTCGTTGGCGCCCTCGCCGTAGATGTCGGCCGTGTCGATCAGGGTGACGCCGGCCTCGACCGTGGCCTCCAGGGTGTCCCGGGCCGCCGCCTCGTCCGTGTCCCCGTAGAACTCGCTGATGCCCATGGCACCGAAGCCCTGTACACCCACTTCGGGTCCGTCGTGGCCCAGCCGTACCTTGGCGATCTTCTCGATGCTCATCGGGTTCAGACCCTCTCCGACGCCCGCTGGGCGTCCGTATAAGTGCCGATCTTGAAGTCGAGTACGGAGAGCGTGTCCTGGAGCTCCGCGATGCGTGCACGCACATCCGTGCGGGTCTGCTCCAGCAGTTCCTTCCGCGCCTCGGCGGTGCCCTCGCCCTCACGGACGAGTTCCGCGTACCGGACCATGCTCGCGACCGGCATTCCCGTCAGCCGCAGCTTGCCGACGAACGAGAGCCAGTCCAGGTCGTGATTGGTGAAGCGCCGCTGGCCGGTGTGCGACCGGTCGATGTGCGGCATCAGCCCGATCCTTTCGTACCAGCGCAGGGTGTGCGCGGTGAGACCGGTGAAGGCGACGGCCTCGCTGATCGTGTACTGGTCCTGGCCGTCGGGGCGACGGCCCACCACCGGCGGGGCCACGCAGAGGTCCTCCCTGGCGGACTCGCGCACGGCCTCGGGAACGGTGGCGGTCACAGTCATGCGGTCCCAGCTCCTTCATCCTCGCAACGACCTCAACGCTAATTGCCTGGAGTGCACTCCAAGCAAGCGGAACCGCGCAGAACTTCCTGGCCAGGTCCCGCACCGAGCCGTTAGCCTGCCGGACCATGAGCACCATCCGCCGCGCGACACCCGACGACGCCTCCGAACTGGTACGCCTGCGCAAGATCATGCAGGACTCCCTCTCCCCGGCACCGGACCCCGACGTCAGCTGGCAGCCCGCCGCCGTCGAGACGCTCCGCAAGAGGCTCGCCGATCCGACGGGCGATCTCACCGCGTTCGTCGTCGACCGGCCGGACGGCGGACTGGCGGCGTGCGTGGTCGGCACCATCGAGTACCGGCTGGGCGGCCCCGGCAATCCCCACGGGACGTCCGGTTACGTCTTCAGCGTCGCCACCGACGAGGACATGCGCCGACGCGGCTTCTCCCGGGGCTGCATGGAAGCGCTGCTCGGCTGGTTCCGGGAGCGCGGCGTCCCCAAGGTGGATCTGCGCGCCTCGTCCGACGGCGAGCCGCTGTACACCTCGCTCGGATTCGTCCGGACCCCCGATCCGGCGATGCGGCTGACCTTGCGGTGAGGCACGTACACCGGGGTCGTTAGGCTCGTTCCCCATGAAGAGTCTGGCGATGACCGAGAACTGGCCGGTACCCACGGTGGCCGCTGCCGTCGTACGAGCGGACGGCGCCCTCGCCGGTACGCACGGCCCGACCGGACGCCGCTTCCCGCTCGCCTCGGTCACCAAGCCGCTCGCCGCCTACGCCGTGCTCGTGGCGTACGAGGAGGGCGCGATCGAACTGGACGAGCCCGCAGGTCCCCCCGGCGCCACCGTCCGGCACCTGCTCGCCCACACCAGCGGGCTGGCCTTCGACGAGCAGCGGGTGATGGCGGGCCCCGGTGAGCGCCGCATCTACTCCAACGCGGGCTTCGAGGCGCTCGGCGACCACCTCACCCGGGCCACCGACATCCCCTTCGCGGACTACCTCCACCAGGCGGTGCTCGAACCGCTCGGGATGGTGTCGACCTCGCTGGACGGCTCCCCCGCCAAGGACGCCGTGTCGAGCGTGGACGACCTCGCCCGGTTCGCCGCCGAGCTCCAGGCACCGCGCCTCCTCGACCCGCGCACCGTCGCCGAGGCCACCTCGGTGGTGCACCCCGGGCTGAAGGGCGTCCTGCCGGGCTACGGTCTGCAGAACCCGAACGACTGGGGCCTCGGCTTCGAGATCCGCACCACCAAGTCCCCGCACTGGACAGGCAGTTCGTCGTCCCCGCGCACCTTCGGCCACTTCGGCCAGTCGGGCACCTTCCTCTGGGTCGACCCGGACGCGGGGGCCGCCTGTGTCGCCCTGACCGACCGCGACTTCGGGCCGTGGGCGATCGATGCCTGGCCGCCGTTCACGGACGCGGTACTCGCGGAGGTCCGTACCGTACGGTGACGCGTCACGCCCCGGCCGTCCCCGGCACGGGCGCGTCGGCCGCTTTCGCGGCCAGACACTCGAACCACACCGTCTTGCCGCACCCGTCGCGGCGCAGCTCCACACCCCAGCTGTCGGTGAGAGCGGCGACCAGGAGCAGCCCGCGCCCGCCCTCGTCGAGCTCATCCCCCATGACCACGCAGGGCAGTCGGGGCGAACCGTCCGCGACCTCGACCCGCACGCCCCCGGCCGGAAGCAGCAGGATGCACGCCTGACAGCAGCGGCCGGGGACGTGCCGTACGACGTTGGCGATCAGCTCGGTGAGCGCCAACTCGGCCGCGTCGGCCACTTCCAGCAGGTCCCAGCCGGTGAGGTACAGGCGCAGGAGGCGGCGCAGGTGCCGCGCCGAGTGCTCGTTCACCGCGAGGGCAGCGCGGTAGATCTCCTCAGCGGCGTCCGCCGACAGACCAGTTACGTCATTCATGACCCCAGAGTGCAACGCTTCGATTACGCTCGGCCACGAACTGAACCGAACGCCGCGAGGCGTTGCAGGCCGGAGGTGCCCGTCGTGGCCAACATCCACTCGCTCGACCCCAGCGCTTCCCCGTTGGACTACTACGGCTGGGAGCTCCGCCGCCAGCGCGAGGCCAACAACCTCAGACAGGCTCAGCTCGGCGACATCATGTTCTGCACGGGCTCCCTGGTCGGCCAGGTCGAGACCACGAAGAAGATCCCCACCCGCGACTTCTCCGAACGGGTGGACGCGGCACTCGGCACGGACGGGACGTTCTCCCGGCTGGTCGGCCTGGTCCTGCGGAGCCAGTTGCCCACCTGGTTCCAGCCGTACGCGGAGATGGAGGCCCGCGCGGCGTACATCTCCACGTACCAGGCGCAGTTGGTGTACGGGCTGCTTCAGACGGAGGAGTACGCGCGGGCCCTGCTCGGCGTCGACCACCCGGGCAAGGTCGACGAGATGGTGGCAGCCCGGCTGGAGCGTCAGCGAATCCTGGAGGGCGAGAATCCGCCTGCCCTGTGGATCATCCTGAGCGAGGCCGTACTGCTCCAGGAGGTCGGCGGACGGGACGTCATGCGCAGGCAACTGGCCCGCCTGTTGAAGTTCCGGGACGATCCGTGGGTGCAGATCCAGGTTCTTCCGTTCTCAGTTGGCCAACACACTGCGATGATGGGCTCGTTCACACTTCTTCGGCTGGACGATGACCCCGACCTCTTCTATGTGGAGAGCTACGACCAGGGGCACATGACGGCCAATCCTCAAGTGATCAAGGAGCGTTCGGTCGGTTACGCTCGCCTGCAAGCCACTGCCCTCTCCCCCGAGGACTCGGCGACACTGATCGCTCGCGTGATGGAGGAACGTTATGGGGACCCGTCATAACCTGACCGGAGCGCACTGGCGCAAGTCGTCGTACAGCGGCACCAACGGCGGCGAATGCGTGGAGTGCACCGTGACCGACGGCGCGGCGTGGCGTAAGTCCAGTTACAGCGGAAGCACCGGCGGCGAATGCGTCGAGGTGGCCGACGGCCTCCCCGGCGCCGTCCCGGTCCGGGACAGCAAGAACCCCGCCGGACCCACCCTGTTCATCCACGCGGGAGCCTGGCAGGCCTTCGTGGACGGGCTCCGCTAGGACCTCGCGGACGACAGGACTAGGACCAGCCCTAAGGCTTCCGCCCGTTACGCCGCCATGGCGCCTCGCCTAGCGTCCGTGCCATGGATACGACCGGCATTCTCGACGAGGCGCTTCAGCGACTGCACACTTCAGGGCCCGAGCGGCTCGGGCGGCTCACCAATCACGCGCCCATGGCCGTCGAGGCCCTGGCCGCGCACGGTCGGGCCGGCTCGGTGCACCGGTGGCTCGACCTGTACGCGCCCAAGCTTGAGGAGTTCCCGTCCGGGATCGAGCCGGTCACGGCCGCCAACTGGCGCTCGGCGCTGGGTGATTCGCGCCGCGCCGCCGACTGGATCGACTACTTCGGCCGCGAGATCGCCGAGCGCCCCTGGCGCGACGTGCTCACCGCGTGGTGGCCCCGTCTCCTGCCCGGCATGTACGGCGGCTCGACCCATCCGGTGATCCGGGTGGGACACTCCGTACGCACTCTTCTGACCAGCGAGGAGACCGAGCCGCGGCTGCTCGAACTGGCCCATGGCCTCGGTTACTGGGCCGCCCGTTACCACCCCGTCGCGGACCACCTCGCCGCGCTGCCCGGCGCCGACAGCGCAGCCGCCGCCCTCGACGCGGTGGCACCGATCGCCGACCAGGAGGGCGGCTTCGCCGACCGGTTCAGCCGCGTCACGGGCATGCCGGTGTGGGCAGCCGCGATCACGGACTCGGACGAAGCACGCAGGCGCCTCACCGAGCTGGTGCAGGCGGCCACCCACCGGTACGCCACTCACGGCCACGGCGAGGAGACGATGCTGGTCCACGCGGCCACAGCCCCCAACGCGGTGCTGCGCACCCTGCCCGCGCTCCCGCAGTCCCTGTGGGTGCCGAGCCTGCGGGCCGCCTGGACGGCTTCCGCGGCGGTGACCGCGATGTACGCATCCACGGCCCCGGTCGCGTACGTCCCGCCGGGCACCGTCACCGCCGAAGAGGTCTTCGAACGGGCGCTGGCGCACGGCGACGAACATGTCATCAAGCTGACCGACACGGCCCTCGACATCGGCGACGAACGGGCCCTGGCTGCGGCTCTGCGCTCCATCGAGCTGAGCGAACCGCTCGTATAGGCGCGGTCCTGGCATGTCCGACAGACCGACAGCCTGCTAGAGCGCGAATTCCCAGATCAGCACCTCGGCGGGCCGCAACGCCGTCAGCTCCAGGTCCTCGGGTCCGGTGATCCGCGCCGAGTCGCCAGGCCCCAACTGCTCACCGCCGAGGCCGACTTCACCCCGTACGACATGGACGTACACCCCCGGCGAATCCGGCACCGCCGTGCGCTCGCCGGTGGCCAGTCTGCGGACGGAGAGCAGGGCGCCCGCCGCCGGGACCGCGTACGGCGTGGAGTCCGCGATGCCGTGCACGATCTCGTACGACGGATCGCCGCCCGGCTCCAGCGGGGTGAGCCACATCTGGACGAAGACCAGGGGATCCGGGCCCTCGTTGCGCTCCTCGTGGCGGACCCCGCCCGCCGAGGAGAGGTGCTGGACGTCGCCCGCGCGCACCAGCGTCGTACGGCCCGTCGAGTCGCGGTGGGTGAGTTCGCCCTCGGTCACCCAGGTGACGATCTCGGTGTGGCTGTGCGGGTGCTCGTCGAAGCCCGCGCCGGGGGCGAGCCGTTCCTCGTTGCAGGCGAGGACCGGGCCGAAGCGGAGGTTGTCCGGATCGTAGAAGGTGCCGAACGAGAAGGCGTGCAGGGAGTCGATACCGGCCTGCGGGTCGCCTCCGCGGTAGCGCTCGCCGGAGCGCCGTACATCAATCACGCAGCCCACCGTAGCCCCGCCGCGCTGTGCCGACGTCCCGATAAGGCAGTCTTGTGCACGTGCCCCCACCCGATTCCGCGCAGCCCGCACCTCATGCCGCACACCCCCACGCCGCGACCCTGAAGCGGCTGGAGCAGTCCTCCGGCCGGCTCTCGGCGAACGCGATCGCCCGGATGGACGAGACGTTGCCGTGGTACCGGGCGATGCCTCCGGAGAACCGGTCCTGGATCGGCCTGGTCGCCCAGGCCGGAATCGCCGCGTTCACCGAGTGGTTCCGGCATCCCGAGGCGCCGCAGGCCATCTCCACCGATGTGTTCGGCACCGCGCCCCGCGAGCTGACCCGGGCGATCACCCTGCGGCAGACCGTCGAGATGGTGCGCACCACGATCGAGGTCATGGAGACCGCGATCGAGGAAGTCGCCGCCCCCGGCGACGAGTCGATCCTCCGCGAGGCGCTGCTGGTGTACGCCCGGGAGATCGCCTTCGCGACCGCCCAGGTGTACGCGCAGGCGGCCGAGGCCCGTGGCGCGTGGGACGCCAGGCTGGAATCCCTGGTGGTCAACGCGGTGTTGTCCGGCGAAGCGGACGAGGGGGCCGTGTCCCGCGCCGCCGCGCTGGGGTGGAACTCCCCCGACCACGTCTGCGTGATTCTCGGCACCGCGCCCGAGGGCGACAGCGAACTGACCGTCGAGGCGATCCGCCGCGCCGCGCGGCACGCCAAGGTCCAGGTGCTGACCGGGGTGCTCGGCAACCGGCTCGTCGTCATCGCGGGCGGCAACGACAACCCGCTCCAGGTCGCCAAGGCGCTGATCGGTCCGTACGCGGCGGGCCCGGTGGTCGCCGGGCCGATCGTGCCCGATCTGCTGGCCGCCACCAGGTCCGCGCAGGCGGCAGCCGCCGGGCTGAAAGCCGGGTACGCCTGGCAGGACGCGCCGCGCCCGGTGCTCGCCGACGATCTGCTGCCGGAGCGCGCCATCGCCTCCGACCCGGCCGCGCGCGAGCAGTTGGTGGAGGAGATCTACAGACCGCTGGAGGAAGCCGGTTCGGCTCTCCTGGAGACGCTGAGTGTCTATCTGGAGCAGGCGAGCAGCCTCGAAGGCGCGGCCAGGATGCTCTTCGTGCACCCCAACACCGTCCGCTACCGGCTGCGACGTGTGACCGACGTCACCGGGTGGTCGCCGTCCGATGTGCGCTCGGCGTTCACGCTGCGAATCGCGCTCATCCTGGGGCGCCTGGCCGACGGGGATACGCAGCTCTAGACTTTTGTCGGACACCAACAATTACCCCGACGGTTCTTCGTCCCTGTCCCCACGGGCGTTCGGGGCCATCCACAAGAGAGAGTGTGAGGGTGCTCGTACTCGTCGCTCCCGGCCAAGGCGCTCAGACGCCCGGCTTCCTGACTCCCTGGCTCGACCTCCCCGGCGCTGCCGACCGCATCGCCGCGTGGTCGGACGCCATCGGGCTCGACCTTGCCCACTACGGCACGAAGGCCGACGCGGACGCCATCCGCGACACCGCCGTGGCCCAGCCGCTGCTGGTCGCCGCCGGTCTGCTGTCCGCCGCCGCGCTGGGTGACCTCGTGCCCGGCGCCGTCGCCGGACACAGCGTCGGCGAGATCACGGCCGCCGCTTTCGCCGGTGTCCTGGACGACACCGCCGCGCTCGGTTTCGTACGGACGCGTGGACTCGCCATGGCCGAGGCCGCCGCCGTCACGGAGACCGGGATGGCCGCGCTGCTCGGCGGCGACCCCGAGGTCGTCCTGCCGCACCTGGAGAAGCTCGGGCTGACCCCGGCGAACGTGAACGGTGCGGGCCAGATCGTGGCCGCGGGCACCGCCGAACAGCTCGCCGCGCTCGCCGAGGACAAGCCGGAGGGCGTACGACGCGTCCTGCCGCTCAAGGTCGCGGGCGCCTTCCACACGCGCCACATGGCTCCGGCGGTCGCCGGGCTCGGCAGCGCCGCGCAGGACCTGACCGTCGCCGATCCGGCCGTGCCGTACGTGTCGAACGCCGACGGCAAGGTGGTCACCGGTGGCGCCGATGTCATCGCCCGTCTGGTCAACCAGGTCTCGAACCCGGTGCGGTGGGACCTGTGCATGGAGACCTTCCAGGAGCTGGGCGCCACCGCGCTCATCGAGGTCTGCCCCGGCGGCACCCTCGTGGGCATCGCCAAGCGCGCCATGCCGGGCGTACGGACGCTGGCGCTGAAGACACCCGACGACCTCGACGCGGCCCGCGCCCTCATCGCCGAGACCCAATCACCTGCCGCTGACGCGGCCGGGGCCTAAGGAGTCCGAGAGAGCATGGCGAAGATCAAGCCCAGCCAGGGCTCCCCGTACGCACGCATCATGGGCGTCGGCGGCTACCGCCCGACCCGGGTGGTGCCCAACGAGGTGATCCTGGAGACGATCGACTCGTCCGACGAGTGGATCCGCTCCCGCTCCGGCATCGCGACCCGCCACTGGGCCTCCGACGAGGAGACCGTGGCAGCGATGTCCATCGAGGCGTCCGGCAAGGCCATCGCCGACGCCGGAATCACCGCCGACCAGATCGGCGGGGTGATCGTCTCGACCGTCTCGCACTTCAAGCAGACCCCGGCCATCGCCACCGAGATCGCGCACAAGCTCGGCACCGACAAGGCCCCGGCCTTCGACATCTCCGCCGGCTGCGCGGGCTTCGGTTACGGACTGACGCTCGCCAAGGGCATGGTCGTCGAGGGCTCCGCCGAGTACGTACTCGTCATCGGCGTCGAGCGGCTCAGCGACCTCACCGACCTGGAGGACCGCGCGACGGCCTTCCTCTTCGGCGACGGCGCGGGCGCGGTCGTGGTCGGCCCCTCCGACGAGCCGCGCATAGGGCCCACGGTATGGGGCTCCGAGGGCGACAAGTCCGAGACCATCAAGCAGACCGTGCCCTGGACGGACTACCGGGACGGCAAGGGCCGCGCCAAGTTCCCTGCGATCACGCAGGAGGGCCAAGCGGTGTTCCGCTGGGCCGTGTTCGAGATGGCGAAGGTTGCCCAGCAGGCGCTGGACGCGGCCGGAATCACCGCGGACGACCTGGACGTCTTCATCCCGCACCAGGCCAACATGCGGATCATCGACTCGATGGTGAAGACACTGAAGCTGCCGGAGCACGTCACGGTCGCCCGTGACATCGAGACCACCGGCAACACCTCGGCAGCCTCGATCCCGCTCGCGATGGAGCGGCTCCTGGCGACCGGTCAGGCGAAGAGCGGCGACACGGCGCTGGTCATCGGCTTCGGGGCGGGTCTCGTCTACGCCGCGGCGGTCGTTACCCTCCCCTAGTGCATTCCGGAGCAATCCGGTTCGTTCGAACACCCCAGAAGTCCCGTCACACACGGTTACACATCGAAGGAGCGCCACCATGGCCGCCACTCAGGAAGAGATCGTCACCGGTCTCGCCGAGATCGTCAACGAGATCGCCGGTATCCCGGTCGAGGACGTCCAGCTGGACAAGTCCTTCACCGACGACCTGGACGTCGACTCGCTGTCCATGGTCGAGGTCGTCGTCGCCGCCGAAGAGCGCTTCGACGTCAAGATCCCCGACGACGACGTCAAGAACCTCAAGACCGTCGGCGATGCTGCCGAGTACATCTTGAAGCACCAGGCCTGATCCAGGCCCGCGGCTGACGCCACCCGGCGGTGGCGCCGTGATGCGGAGGGACCGGCGATGGAGGGGGCAGCGTCGCCGCCCCACCATCGCCGGTCCCTCTCAATCCCCTCTACACGTGGAGAAGAAATTCCAGTGAGCCCGACCAATCGCACCGTGGTCGTCACCGGTATCGGCGCAACCACACCGCTGGGCGGCGACAGCGCATCGACCTGGGACGGACTGCTCGCAGGCCGTTCCGGCGTGAAGCCTCTCACCGGGGAGCGCTTCGCCGAACTTCCGGTCCGTATCGCCGCCTCCGCGGCTGTCGACCCGAGCGAGGTCCTGGCCCGCCCGCTCGCCCGCAAGCTGGACCGCTCGGCCCAGTTCGCGGTCATCGCGTCCCGCGAGGCGTGGGCCGACGCGGGCTTCACCGCGAAGGCGGGCGAGGACGAGCAGATCCGGCCCGAGCGGCTGGGTACGGTCATCGCCTCCGGGATCGGCGGCATCACCACCCTGCTCGACCAGTACGACGTGCTGAAGGAGAAGGGCGTCCGCCGCGTCTCCCCGCACACCGTCCCCATGCTCATGCCGAACGGTCCTTCCGCCAACGTCGGGCTCGAACTCGGCGCGCAGGCAGGGGTGCACGCACTGGTCAGCGCGTGCGCGTCCGGTGCCGAGGCCGTCGGGTACGCGGTCGAGATGATCCGTTCGGGCCGCGCCGACGTCGTCGTCGCCGGTGGCACCGAGGCGACCATCCACCCGCTGCCCATCGCGGCGTTCGCCAACATGATGGCGATGTCCAAGAAGAACGAGACGCCCGAGACGGCTTCCCGCCCGTACGACAAGGCCCGCGACGGCTTCGTCCTCGGTGAGGGTTCCGGCATCGTGGTCCTGGAGTCGGCCGAGCACGCCGCGGCGCGCGGCGCCAAGGTCTACTGCGAGGTCGTGGGCCAGGGCCTGTCCTCGGACGCCCACCACATCGCGCAGCCCGAGCCGACGGGGCGCGGCATCGCCGCGGCTCTGCGGCAGTTGCTCGAATCGACCGATCTGAAGCCGGCCGAGGTCGTGCACCTCAACGCGCACGCGACGTCCACGCCGCAGGGCGACATCGCCGAGATCAAGGCGCTCCGCCAGGTCCTCGGCGACGAGCTCGACCATGTCGCGGTCTCCGCCACGAAGTCGATGACCGGGCACCTGCTCGGCGGCGCCGGTGGCATCGAGACCGTCGCGACGGTGCTGGCGCTGCACCACCGCACGGCCCCGCCGACCATCAACATCGACGACCTCGACGAGGAGATCGAAGCGGACATCGTGCGCGACAAGCCGCGCACGCTGCCCCAGGGTTCGATCTCGGCGATCAACAACTCGTTCGGATTCGGCGGGCACAACGTGGTGCTCGCGTTCCGCTCGGTCTGACACCGCTCAGCACGACGGCGAGGGGCCCGGGGATTCGTCCTCCCCGGGCCCCTCGCCGTCGTCGTCGATACCGTGCTCGCCCGGATTCCGTTCTACGCCTCGTAGCCGCCCTACGCCTCGAAGCCGTGGTCCCGCGCCGGGTGCCGTCCCACGCCTCTTGGCCCGGCTACGCCTCGAAGCTGGCGAAGTAGGACGCCGCCATGTCGTCGCCCCCGTGCCCCAGCGCTTCGGCCCGCCGGAACCGTTCGCCGCCCGCCGCCGCCACGTCCATCCGGACCCCGGCCGCCCGTCCCGCCTCGACGATCAGCCGGGCGTCCTTGGCCGCCGTCGTGACCGAGAAGCTCGGCGTGTAGTCGCCGTTGCGGATCGCGTCCGCCTTGAGACGCAGATATCCGCAGTCCAGCGAGCCGCCCGCCACCGCGTCCAGGAAACGCGCGGGGTCCACCCCTAGGCCCGCCGACAGCGCGAGCGCCTCGGCCGTGCCATGAGTGAGGGTCAGCACCCAGCTGTTGCAGACCAGTTTGAGGCGGGTGGCCGCTCCGGTGCTGCCGCTGTCGGCGACCCAGACCGTACGCGATCCGATCGCGTCCAGGACCGGCGCGACCGCTTCGCGTACGGAGTCGGGACCGGCCGCCAGAACCGTCAGCTGTCCGCTCTCCGCCGGGGCCTTGGTACCGAGGACCGGCGCGTCGACGAAGACGAGACCGGTGGTGCGGGCCAGTTCGGTCAGCGGGGCGAGTGCGCCGGTGCCCGCGGTGGTGGACTGGAGCCAGACCGCCCCGGGGGTCAGCGAGGGCGCCGCGGCGGTCATCGTGTCGAGCACCGCCGCGCCGTCGTACAGCATCGTGAGGATCACGTCCGCGCCCTCGACGGCCTCACCCGGCGTGCTGGTGACGCGGGCGCCGACGCCGGCGAGCGGCTCCGCCTTGGAGCGGGTCCGGTTCCAGACCCGCACGTCGAGTCCGGCCCGGCAGAGGTTGCGGGCCATCGCGGCGCCCATGATGCCCGTACCGAGGACAGCTACTGCGGTGTTGTCAGCCATACGGCCACCGTATGGGGCGTCTAGACGACTTGGTGCAGCCAGCGCACCGGGGCGCCCTCGCCCGCGTACCTGAACGGCTCCAGCTCGTCGTCCCACGGCTTGCCGAGCAGGCGGGCGATCTCGGCCTCCAGGTCGCTCTCGCCGCCCAGTGACCGCGCGAGTGCGGCGCGCAGCCGGTCCTCGGGGATCAGGATGTCGCCGTGCATGCCGGTGACGGCGTGGTAGATGCCGAGCTCGGGCGTGGCGCTGTACCGCTCGCCCTCCGCCGTGGGGCACGGCTCCGAGGTCACCTCGAAGCGCAGCAGGTTCCAGCCACGCAGCGCCGAGGCGAGTTTGGACGCGGTGCCCGTCTCGCCCTGCCAGGAGAATTCCGATCTCCAGGTGCCGGGAGAGGCGGGCTGCCTGATCCAGTCGAGATTGACCCGCGCACCGAGAACACCCGCCACTGCCCATTCAACGTGCGGGCAGAGCGCGCGCGGTGCGGAGTGCACGTACAGAACTCCACGTGTCGTCACCGGGACCTCCAGTGCGGTTCGAGGTTCGCCTTCCCCAGCAGCCTCTCGCCCGTTCTGCCCCGGGGTGCAACAGTAAACAGCATCGGGAGTTAATCTCCTGAAATGGGACAGTATGTGACGTGATGTAATTTATCGGAGCCGTTGGGTGCGGCGAAGTTGCCACTGGTCGACGGGGAAAAACGTACCGCGCTGCGACGTCACTCGTGTGACGTACGGTCGGTCCAAAGGCTGTTGAACACACAGGTTTCACTCGGCAGGACGCCTGGGTCCGCCACATGGAGGGGGCAGTGGGATGCCGGATTCCCGCCGGATCCGCCGCAGTCGCGGCGCCGTAGCCGCTCTGACGGCCGTACTTCTGGTCCCGCTCGGAGCGCTGACGGGCTGTGACTCTTCCGACAGTGGGAACGGCGCCCGGTCCGAGTCCGCGCACCGTGCGTCACCCTCTCCCTCACCCGCCTGGGACACGCGTCCCCGGTCGGTGGCCGCAGTGGGCGATTCGATAACCCGTGGCTTCGACGCGTGTTCGGTGCTGTCCGACTGCCCCCGGGTCTCCTGGGCGACCGGTACGGACACCGCGGTGCACAGCCTCGTCTCCCGGCTCGGTGCGAAGGAGAGCTGGAACGACGCGAAGACCGGCGCGCTGATGGCAGATGTGCCCGCCCAGATCGACAGGGCGGTGGCGCACCGGCCGGAGCTGGTGACGATCATGGCGGGTGCCAATGACGCCTGCCGGACCTCGGTTTCGCACATGACACCGGTGGATGAATTCCGGACTTCGTTTGAGACGGCGCTGAAACGTTTGCGCACCGCGCTGCCCGAAAGCCAGGTCTACGTGTCGAGCGTCCCGGACCTCAAGCGGCTCTGGTCGCAGGGGCGCACCAACCCGCTGGGCAAGGAGATCTGGAAGCTGGGGATCTGTTCCTCGATGCTGCGGGACTCGGACGCGATGGACCCGGCGGCCGTGCGGCGGCGCGACACCGTGCGGGACCGGGTGATCGCGTACAACGAGGTGCTCAAGGACGTGTGCGCCACCGATCGGCACTGCCGGTACGACGGCGGGGCGGTGTTCGACTACCCGTTCACCCAGGCGCAGCTGAGCCGGTGGGACTGGTTCCACCCCGGCAGGAACGGCCAGGAGCAGCTCGCGGCCATCGCCTACCGCAACGTCACGGCCGTAAGGCCCCCGGCGTAGGGTCCCGATCATGAACAGCGCGCAGCCGGAACCCTTCGGCCGTCTCGGTGACGGCACCCCTGTCCACCGGTGGACCTTCGAACGGGGCGGTACGCGGGTGCGGGTGCTGACGTACGGCGGGATCGTGCAGTCGGTCGAGGTGCCCGACCGCGCGGGGGCCGTGGCCGATGTGGTGCTGGGCTTCCCCGTGCTGAGCGGGTACCTGGAGCACACCGGCCCGTATTTCGGGGCGCTGGTCGGGCGGTACGCGAACCGGATCGCGGGTGGTGTCTTCGTGCTCGACGGACGGACCTGCCGGCTGGCCCGCAACAACCCGCCCAACAGCCTGCACGGCGGTGAGCGCGGCTTCGACAAGCGGGTCTGGGACGCCGAGGCCGTGGAGCACGGGGTGCGGCTCTTCCGCGTCAGCCCCGACGGCGAGGAAGGGTTCCCCGGGCGGCTGGACGTCTCGGTGACCTACAGCCTGGAGGAGAGCGGTGCGCTGCGGATCGCGTACCGGGCGACGACCGACGCGCCGACCGTGGTGAGCCTGACGAACCACTCGTACTGGAACCTCGGCGGCCAGGGGTCGGGCAGCGCGACCGGTCACGAGCTGCGGATCGCGGCGTCGCGGCTGACGCCGGTGGACGCGGATCTGATCCCCACCGGGGAGCTGGCGCCGGTGGCGGGGACGCGCTTCGACTTCCGCCGGGCGCGGCAGGTGGGTCCGGGGTACGACCACAACTTCGTGCTCGACGGGGCGGACGCGGCCGAGCTGTACGACCCGGTGTCGGGGCGGACGTTGAGCGTCACGACCACCGAGCCGGGGCTGCAGCTCTACACCGGTGACCACATCGACGACGGTCCGTACGGGCCCGGCGCCGGGATCGCGCTGGAGACCCAGCGCTTCCCCGATACGCCGAACCGGCCGGAGTTCCCCGGTGCGGTGCTCCGGCCGGGCGGTGCGTATGTCTCGTCGACGGTGTACGGGTTCGGGGTGCGGTAGCCGGCGGGCTCCCGCCGGAGGAGGTGGCACCGCTGGAGGTGGCACCGCCGGAGGTGGCACCGCTGGAGGTGGCACCGCCGGAGGTGGCGGTCATGGACGGCTTGCAGTACCCGTGGCTGCTGGATCCGGAGTCGGTGGACAGCCGGCCGCTTTCCGGGCGTTCGTGGCGTCGCGCGGAGTGCCTGCCCCGGAAGTGACGCCGGGCCGTCCGGTTCGGCCCGGGGCCGGCCGGGGGATGGCCCGCGCCGGTCAGGACGCGGCGGGCCCCGGTGCCTCACCGGTCGTCCGTACGGGCTCCGGGGCCGGTTCCGGTTCGAGTTCGGGTTCCGGTTCGGGCGCCGCCACCGGCTCCTCGCCGACCAGGTCGCGGGCCAGCATCGTCGCCCCCGCCACCGCACCCGGCATCAGGAAGACGGCGACCAGCGGCACCAGGAAGGCCAGCGTCAGCGGGACGCCGAAGCCGAGCGTGCGCAGGCGGCGGCTCTTCAGCAGGGCCAGCCGCGCCTTGAACTCCATGCCCCGGCGTTGCAGCGCCACCGCTGTCAGCTCCTCCGCGAGGAAGAAGCCCGAGACGCAGAAGCCGATCACCGGGACGACCGTCTGGCCGACGGCCGGGACGAATCCCGCGGCGAAGAGCAGCAGCCCGTAGAACGTCACCCGTACCAGGACGCGGACGCTGTCGCGCGCCGAGACCCACAGGTCACGCCAGAGCGGCAGTCCGGACCCGTGGGCCGCGTAGCCGTCCGACGCGTCGACCCGCTCCGAGAGCGCCTCGTAGAAGGGATCGCCGATGAGCAGTGTCACCGCGGTGAAGGAGATGACGGCCAACAGCAGGAAGAGCGCCCAGAGCAGCGCCGTCAGGAAGCCGCGGAACAGCCCGAGCCAGGGGGAGTTCCAGCCGTCGGCGAACGGTGTGGCCCAGGCGGTCACGTCGTCCGCCCAGAAGACGAGCGCGATCAGCGCGGCGATGTAGAGCACCAGGGTGACCAGGCCGGGCAGCAGCGCGAATCCGTACTGCTTGCCGTGCCGGGCGACCCAGCGATGGCCCTTCACGAGATAACCGAAGCCCGCCCCGAGTTCACCCATGGGTTCCAGCCTAGCGGGGTGCACCGACACGCCCGTCCGGCGCTCGGATGTCCGGCGCTCGGCGGCCTGGCGTTCGGATGTCCGGCGCTCGGCGGTCCGGCGCTCGGCGGTCCGGCGCTCGGCGGTCCGGCGTCCGGATGTCCGGCGTACGGGCCCGGGGTCAGCCCGGGAACGCTGGCTGTGGAAGCCCCTGTCCGGCGTCCGGCAGGACCAGCAGGGAGCCGGCGAGCGGGTGCGGTGCGTCGAGACCCGCGCGGGCCGTGCTGATGTAGAGGTCGCGCAGTTCCCGGCCGCCGAAGGCACAGGAGGTGGGGCGCCGTACGGGCAGCGGGACCGTACGGTCGAGGGCGCCGTCCGGGGTGTACCGGCGGAGCGCCGAGCCGTCCCAGAGCGCCACCCAGACACATCCGGCCGCGTCCACCGCCAAACCGTCGGGGAAGCCCGCCCCCTCCTCGATGGTCGCGAACTCCCTTCGGTGGTACGGGAGTTCACCGTCGAAGTCGAACACGTCGATCCGCCGGGTCGGGGTGTCGACGTGGTACATGAGGGAGCCGTCCGGGCTCCAGCCGGTGCCGTTGGAGCAGCTCATCACCAGCGTCCGCGTGACCGTGCCGTCCGGCGCGACACGGCTGAGCGTGCCGCCGCCCTCGGCGTCGTCGTACCGCATGGTTCCGGTCCAGAGCGCCCCGTCGGGCGCGACCGCGGCGTCGTTCCCACGGCGGCCCGGTACCGGGTCGTGCGCCAGCCACGAGAAGGCGCCGTCGGCGCCGTAGAGCGCCACGCCGTCCCTGAGGTTGACCACCAGCCCCCCGCCGGACCGCGGTTTGGCGGCGCCGACGTGCTGCCCGGTGTCCAGGACCGTGCGCCGGCCGGTCGCGGGGTCGAAGGTGTGGACCCGCGAGGAGAGGATGTCCACCCAGATCAGCCGGCCGGCCGCCGTGTCCCAGGTGGGGCCCTCGCCGAGTTCGGCCCGCTCGCGTACCGCCACTTCCGGACGCATCACGCTGCCCGCCTCCCCTGTTCCACTGCTCTGCCCGTTCCACTTGTGCTGCTCGTACGGCTCGTGCGGCTCGTGCGGCTCGTGCGGCTCGTGCGGCTCGTGCGGCTCGTGCGGCTCGTGCGGCTCGTGCTGCGGAGCGAACACAACGTACGCGCCGGGCAGCACGCGCGGAGGGCCGCACCCCGCCCGAGCGGAATGCGGCCCTCCCAGGGTCCGTCCGGCCGACGGCCCGACGGCCCTGCGCGCAGCCGGGTCAGGCGACGGCCAGCTCCACCTTGATGTTGCCGCGGGTCGCGTTCGAGTACGGGCACACCTGGTGCGCCTTCTCGATCAGCGACTGCGCGGTGGCGGCGTCGACGTTCGGAATGGCCGCCGTGATCTCGACCTCCAGGCCGAAGCCACCCTGCTCGGTCTTGCCGATGGAGACGGCGGCCGTCACGGTCGAACCGGAGATGTCGGCCTTCTCCTGCCGGGCGACGACGCCGAGCGCACCCTGGAAGCAGGCGCTGTAACCGGCGGCGAAGAGCTGCTCGGGGTTGGTGCCCGCGCCGCTTCCGCCCATCTCCTTCGGCGGGTTGACGACGACGTCGAGCTTGCCGTCACTGGACGAGACCCGGCCGTCCCGGCCGTTCTCCGCGGTGGCGACAGCGGTGTACGCGACGTCGATGTGCTGGATTGCCATGAGGTTCCTTCTGTTGTGTACGCCGCGGCTCGCGCCCACGACCGCGACGGCCTGGGAGTGAGACTACTGGTTGACCGCGACGATCATCTTCCCGGTGTTCTCCCCGCGCAGCATGCCGAGGAACGCCTCGACGCCCTGCTCGACGCCCTCGACCACCGTCTCCTCGTACTTCAGCTCGCCGGAGGCGATCCAGCCCGCGACGTCCTTGACGAACTGCGGCTGGAGCGCGGCGTGGTCGTTGACGAGCATGCCCTGGAGCCGCAGCCGCTTGCCGATGATCAGGGCCATGTTGCGCGGGCCCGGCGTCGGCTCGGTGTTGTTGTAGGCCGCGATCATGCCGCAGATGGTCGCGCGGCCGTGCACGTTGAAGGAGGAGAGCGCGGCTTCGAGGTGGTCCCCGCCGACGTTGTCGAAGTAGACGTCGATGCCGTCGGGGGCGGCGGCCTCCAACTGCTCGCGGACCGGGCCGTTCTTGTAGTTGAACGCGGCGTCGAAGCCGAGGTCCTCGACGAGGTGCCTGACCTTCTCGTCGGAGCCCGCCGAACCGACGACGCGCGCGGCGCCCCTGAGCTTCGCCATCTGGCCGACCTGGTTACCGACGGCGCCGGCCGCGCCCGAGACGAAGACGGTGTCGCCCTCCTTGAAGGAGGCGACGTCGAAGAGGCCCGCATAGGCGGTGAGGCCCGTCATGCCGAGCACGCCGAGGTACGCGGAGAGCGGGGCGAGCGAGGTGTCGACCTTGGTGGCGTGCGCGGCCGGTACGTCCGACACCTCGCGCCAGCCGAGCCCGTGGACGACGTGGTCACCGACGGCGAACCCGTCCGCGGCGGAGGCGATGACCTCGCCGACCGCGCCGCCGTCCATCGGCTTGCCGAGCTGGAAGGGCGGGACGTACGACTTCACGTCGTTCATCCTGCCGCGCATGTAGGGGTCGACCGAGAAGTAGCGGTTACGGACCAGGATCCGGCCCTCGGCGGGCTCGGTCACCGGGACCTCGCGCAGGGCGAAGTCCGCCGGGGTGGGCCAGCCGTTCGGACGGGCGGTGAGGTGCCATTCGCGGCTCGTCGTGGGGGATGCGGACATGGGGGCTCGACCTCCTGAGTAAAGCTTCACTGCATGAAATATCGACTGCGTTAAACAACCATGCGCCTAGATATTTTAGAATGTCAAGCAAGTGGGTACGATGGTGGGCATGGCCACTCGTACAGACCCACTGACCCTCGAAGTCGTCGAGCTGATCGGTGACGTCGTCTCCCGGTACTACGAGGAGTACGACGAAGTGGCTGCCGGACACGCGCTGACCGGAGCCCAGGCCCGGGTGCTCGGTCTGCTCTCCATCGAGGCCATGCCGATGCGCCGTCTCGCGCAGAAGCTGAAGTGCGAGCCGTCGAACGTCACGGGGATCGTCGACCGGCTGGAGACGCGCGGCCTGGTCGAGCGCCGCCCCGATCCGGCCGACCGCCGGGTCAAGCTCGCCGCTGTCACGGACCGGGGCAGGCAGACGTCGGCCCTGCTGCGCGGCTCGCTGACGTTCGCCCGGGAACCGCTGGGCGAGCTGTCCGCCGAAGAACGCACGGTGCTGCGCGATCTGCTGCGGCGGATGCTCGGCGGCACGGCGGACCAGCCACCGGCCAAGCCCTGACGGGTCCGCGCACGGGTACCGGTGCGGGTCCGTGTACGGGAACGGGTGTGGGTCCGCGTACGGGTGTGGGTCCGTGTACGGGAACGGGCGCGGGTCCGGGAACGGGCGCGGGTCCGGGAACGGGCGCGGGCGCGGGTCCGTGCACCGGTACGGGCAGGATGGACGCATGCCGCAATCAGCCACCCCGTTCGGGCCGCTCGACTTCCAGCTGGTGCTGCTGCGCAGGATGGCCGACCACCAGCCGGCCCTCGTCGACGATGCCCGCGCCGAGCTGGGCGTCTCGCTCGCCGACATGCGCGAGGCCAACCGGCGCTGGCAGGCGATGGTCCGCTCCCCCAGGTCCCACGGGGCGCTGCGGCGCTACCGGTCCGTGCTCGGCGAGCCGGTGGCCACGGTCCGCCGCAGAATCGGCGACCTGGAGTGCGAGGCCCGTCAGTGGCCCGTGCCGCTCTGGCCCGGTCTGCGGTTCGAGGTGCTGACCGCGCCGGGCGGCGGGGTGTGGAACGAGTGGCTGGTCCGTGCGCCGGGAGCCGCCGGGCCCGTGCTGCGTACGGCGGAGGACCTGGTCCCCTGGTCGTGCACGGTGGACGAGGTGGCCCGTGCCTTCGCCCCCGTACGGCCCTTGGAGGGCACCGCACCGACCCGCTGGCGGCTGGCCTTCACCCCGCCCGGCGGGCGGCCCTGTGTCGCCGGGTTCACCTGGGGGCTGCTGCAGGAGGTGGCGTACACCGGCACAGCGCAGTAGCGGGTGCCTCCCGTTCGGGGGTCTGGACGGTTGGGGCGTCGCGGCCGGGATGTCAGGACGGCTGGAGCGTCGAGCCGGGACGTCAGGCAGGCACCCGGCCGGCTCAGCCCGGCGCGCGCACGGGCCCCGGCCGTCGCAGGATGCGAGGAGGACCGGTTGCCGCCGGTGCTCCACCTCCGCGCCTCTCGGGAGATCCCGCCGTGACCGTCAGCCTTGAGCAGTTGCGCCGTTGCCAGGTAGCCGTCGACCTCGGGGCCGCCCGCACCCGGGTGTTCGTGAAGGGCGCCGGTCTCGTCGTGGACGAGCCGAGCGTCGCCGCCGTGAACGTCCGGAGCGGGGCGCTCATCGCCGTCGGCACCTTCGCCGAGCAGATGACCGGCCGTACCCCCGGCTACATCCGGGTCGTGCGCCCCGTGTCGGGCGGCAGCGTCGTCGACATCGAGATGGCTCAGCGGATGCTCGGCCAGCTCCTCGGCGAGAAGCTCCGACGCAGGCTGCGCCGCACCCCGATGCTGCGCGCCGCCGCATGCACCCCGCACGACTCCGATCCGCTGGCGCAGCGCGCCACGGTGGAGACCCTGGTCGGGCTCGGCGCCCGGCGGGTCGAGCTGGTCGACACCCTGATCGCGGCGGCCGTCGGCTGCGGGCTCCCCGTGGAACAGCCGACCGCCACCATGATCATGGTCTGTGGCGCGGCGACCACCCAGATCGCCGTCCTCTCGCTCGGATCGATCGTCACCGCGGAGCGTGTCCCGGTGGGCGGCGAGGCCATCGACCGGGCCATCGTGCAGCATCTGCGCCAGCACCACGAGTTGCTGCTGCCGAGCCAGTCCGTGCGTCCGCTGCAACTGGCGCTCAGCGGCAACGGCCTGACCACCGAGGGTCCCGCGTCCACCGAGATCCACGGCCGTGACGTGGCCACCGGGCTGGCCCGCTCGGTCCAGGTCGACACCGCTGCCATGCGGGAGGCGATCCACACCCCGCTGACCGCCGTGCTCGACGGCATCGGCCGGGTGCTGCGCGGCTGCCCGCCCGATCTGGTGGCCGACCTGTCGGACCGCGGCATCATGATGGTCGGCGGCAGCGCCCTGCTGCCCGGCCTCGACCAGATGGTGCGCAACGCGACGGGCATGCCGGTCCAGATCGCCGAACGGCCCGACGTCTGCTCGGTCCTCGGGCTGGGCGCGATGCTGGAGGGCAAGATCGCGCCCATGACCCTCGCACCGCTGAGCGGCTGAGCGGCTGAGCGGCTGAGCGGCGGCAGGCGGACCGAAGGCGAGCGGGGGCCGAGATGTCCGGGGGACCGGGATGACCGAGAACGCACGGCTGCCGGTGCTCCTCGAAGCGGTGCTGAGCGTCGGAACCGACCTCGAACTGCACAGCACCCTCCAGCACATCGTGGACTCGGCGGCCGGTCTGACCGGCGCGCGGCAGGGCGCGCTCGGCATCATCGACCCCGAACGCGACCGCCTCACCGACCTGTTCGCGACCGGCGAGGACGGCGACTCGCTGATCGGCCTCCCCGACGGAACCTCCGGGCTGCTCCGGGTCCCCATCCGGGTGCACGACGCGGTCTTCGGCACACTTCATCTGGCGCAGAAGCGCGACGGGGCCTTCGACGAGGACGACCGGGCACTGCTGCGGGTGCTGGCCTCGCAGGCGGGCATCGCTATCGGCAACGCCCGGCTGTACGAGACGGCGAGGCAGCGGGAGCGCTGGATCAAGGGGGCCGCGGCCGTCACCAACGCGCTGCTCACCGGGGAGAGCGCCACCGACGCCCTGACCACCGTCGCCGAGCAGGCCCGCGGTCTCGCCGACGCGGTGGCGGGAGTGGTGCTCCTGCCGACCGAGAGCGGCGGCATGGAGATCGTCGCCGCTTCCACCTTCGAGGACCCGGGCGATCTGATCGGCACGACGATCGAACCAGGTTCCCCGGTCCTGATCCAACTACTCGGCGGGGACCCGGTGTTCATCGAGGACTCGTCGACCGATCCCCGGATGACCACCCATGTGCGGGCCCGCTTCGGGCCGAGCATGATGCTGCCGCTGCAGAGCGGCGGGAAGCTGATCGGCACACTCGCGCTGCCACGGCGGCGCAGCGGCCGTCCGTACAACGCGGCGGACCGGACACTGGCCCTCCAGTTCGCCTCGCAGGCGGCACTCGCGCTGGTGCTGGCCGACGCCCAGCACAACCGGGAGCAGCTCGCGGTGTACGAGGACCGCGACCGGATCGCCCGCGACCTCCACGACCTGGTCGTCCAGCGGCTGTTCGCGACCGAGATGATGCTGGAGTCCACCAAACGGCGGGCCGCCGGGACGGAACTCGGCGAACTCGTCGGCCGGGCGGTCGACGAACTCGACTCCACGATCCAGGACGTACGGACCGCGATCTTCGCCCTTCAGCAGCCGCCCGCCGACGCTCCGTCGACGCTGCGCGGCAAGGTGCTGCGGGAGACGGAGGGCGCGGGGGCGCTGCTCGGGTTCGCGCCCTCGGTGCATTTCCTCGGCCCGGTCGACACCCGGATCACCGAGCAGGTGGGCGAGCAACTGCTGGCGGAACTGCGGCAGGCGCTGGCCCGCGCGCACCGGCTGCCGGACGTCACGCACATCGCCGTGGTGGTCGACGCGCGGGAGGAACGGGTCCGGCTGAGCGTCACGCACGACGGGACGCCGGACCACGAGGACGGGGACGGGGACGGGAACACGGTGGTGTGGGAGTCCCGGTCGTGAGGTAACGGTCGGCCCGGCTACGGTACGGGCGACCGCGCGTCGTACCGGAGGAAGCCGCGACGGGTCAGGCCCAGCAGCGCGACCGCCAGTACGCAGGCGATGCCGCCGCCGACCACGGCGACCTCCGGGGATGCCAGGTCGCCCGTCGAGCCGGCCAGGAAGTCGCCGAGCCGCGGGCCGCCCGTGACGACCACGATGAAGACGCCCTGGAGCCTGCCGCGCATCTCGTCGGGCGCCGCCACCTGCATCATCGTGTTGCGGAACACCATCGACACGGTGTCCGCGGCCCCGGCCAGCGCGAGGAAGAACAGCCCGAGCCAGAGGTTCCTGGTCAGTCCGAACACCGCGACGGCGAGCCCCCATCCGGCCACCGCCACCACGATCGCCAGACCGTGCCTGCGGACGCCGCCCAGCCAGCCGGAGAAGACCCCGCCGAGCAGGGCGCCCAGCGCGGGGGCCGCCACCAGGAGTCCGGTCGTCCGGGCGTCGCCTCCGTACCAGAGCACGGCCACCGCGGGGAACAGGGCCCGCGGTTGGGCCAGGATCATGGCGCAGAAGTCGGAGAAGAACGTCATCCGGAGGTTGGGCCGGGTCGCCAGGAAGCGCAGACCGTCCAGGACCGACGCCCGTTTCTTGGCCCCGGCGGCCCGTTCGGGAAGCATCGAGGGCAGCCGCCACATCGCGTACAGGGCCGCCACGAAGGAGAGGGCGTCGACCAGGTAGGCCGCCTGGTAGCCCTGGAACCCGACGATGAGACCGCCGAGCATCGGCCCGATCAGCATGCCGAAGGTGCTCGTCATGGAGGAGAGCGCGTTGGCCGCGGGCAGCTGTTCGGCGGGCAGCAGCCGGGGAATCATGGCCGATCTGGCCGGGGCGTTGAGGGCCGCGCAGACGGACTGGAGCGCCACGATGCCGTACAGGAACCAGACATGGTCGAATCCGGCGAACGCGGCCGCCGAGAGCCCGACCGAGAGGGCCGTCGAGCCGAGGGCGCTGTAGAGCCCGAGCTTGCGCCGGTCGAGGGTGTCGGCGACGGCCCCGCCGTACAGGCCGAAGGCGACCAGCGGCACCAGTGAGAACAGCCCGACGAGGCCGACGGAGAAGCTGGAGCGGGTGAGGTCGTAGACCTGGAGGGAGATCGCGAGGGCGGTCATGCCCTGGCCGACCCAGGAGATGGTGTTGCCGAACCAGAGCCGCCGGAAATCCGGCGAGGTGCGCAGCGGTGTGAGGTCGGCGAATATGCGCCGCCGTATCGGCAGCTCCTTGGGCGGGCGTATCGGGGTCACACGGGATGCTAACCGGCTTCCCCTTACACCTGGCCAGGGCGGGCCTGCCCCGTTTCGGGTAGCCGGGGCCTGTCCCGTTTCGGGTAGCCGGGGGCAGGCCCAGGAGGTAGCCGGGCCTGCCCCCGGATACTCAGAGCCCGACGAGCGTGACCTCGGTGGCCTTGACGCTGGTCCATACGGATACGCCGTCCGCCAGGCCGAGTTCGACGGCGGCCTGCGGGGTGATCTCGGCTATCAGGTCGGGGGCCAGGTCGGACGTGACGAGGACGCGCAGTCTGCTGCCCGCCGAGGTGATCTCCCGGACGGTACCGGGCCAGACGTTGCGCGGGCTGCCCGCGGGCTTGTCGCGGTGTACGGACACGGCCTCGGGAGTGATGATCGCCAGCGCCCGTGCTCCGTCGGCCAGCCCCTCGGCGACGACGAGCCGGCCGCCGTCAGCCAGCGCGAGACCGCCGTCGGCGGCCGTTCCGGCCCAGGCGTTGCTGCCCAGCATCCGGGCCACCCACGGTGAGCGGGGGTGCCGGGTCACTTCGGCGGGCGACGCGTCCTGCAGGGTGCGGCCTTCGTCGAGTACGAGCACCCGATCGGCCAGCGAGACGGCCTCGACCGGATCGTGCGTGACGATCAGGCACACCCCGCCGAAACTGCCGAGGTGCGCGCGGAGGGTGTGCCGTACCTGGGCGCGGGTGGTCTGGTCGAGCGCGGCGAGCGGTTCGTCGAGCAGCAGCAGACGGGGCCGCGCCGCCAACGCCCTGGCAAGGGCGACCCGTTGGGCCTGTCCACCGGAGAGCTGGGAGGGTTTGCGGGCGGCCAGCTGACCGACGCCCAGCCGCTCCAGCCACTGTTGCGCCTCGCGGCGGGCCTCGGCGCGCGGCACCCGGCGGGCCCGCAGCCCGTACGCGGTGTTGGTCAGCGCGCTGAGATGCGGGAAGAGCGCGCCGTCCTGGGGTACCCAGGCCACCCCGCGGCGGTGCGGGGGCAGCGAGGTGACGTCGGTGTCGCCGAGGCGCAGTACGGCACGGGCGCGCGGCGTCAGTCCGAGGAGGGCGCGCAACAGCGTGGTCTTGCCCGCCCCGTTGGGGCCGACGACCGCGATGGTGGTGCCGGGATCCGCGTCCAGGGTCAGCTCGTTGAAGCCGGTGACATCGGCGTGCAGGGGCCAGCGTTCCTGCGGGGCGGTCGGTTCGGGGGCGGCGGGCCGGAGGTTTCCGGCTGCCGCGAAGCCGGCCGGTGGCTGCGTGGCGTCGTCGTCCACCGGGCGTTCGGCGCGCCGGGGGCGCCCCGCGGCCCCGCCGGTCCAGCGCCCGCGCAGCCCGATCAGCACGGCCATCGCGATGACGAGCAGCAGCAGCGATACGGAGGTCGCCGCCTCCGGGGAGTCCTGGAGCAGCAGATAGACCTGGAGGGGCAGCGTCTGCGTGGAGCCGGGGAGGTTCCCGGCGAAGGTGATGGTCGCGCCGAACTCACCGAGCGCCCGCGCCCAGGTCAGCGCGGCACCGGCGGCCAGCCCCGGGGCCACCATGGGCAGGGTCACGGTGAAGAACACCCGTACCGGCGAGGCGCCGAGCGAGGCTGCGGTCTCCTCGTAGCGGGGGCGCAGACCGGCGAGTGTGCCCTCCAGGCTGATGACCAGGAACGGCATGGCGACGAACGTCGCGGCGACCACCGCCCCCGAGGTGTGGAACGGCAGCGTGATCCCGAAGGTGCCCTCCAGCCACGGGCCGAGCAGCCCGCGGCGGCCGAAACCGAGCAGGAGTGCCACTCCCCCGACGGTGGGCGGCAGCACCATCGGCAGCAGGACGAGGGAGCGTACGAGCGTCTTGCCCGGGAACTCGACCCGTGCGAGCAGCCAGGCCAGCGGCACCCCGAACAGCAGCGAGAGTCCCAGCGCCCAGAAGGAGACCAGCAGCGACAGCCGCAGCGCCTGGGTGACTCCCGGGCTGGTCAGATGGGTACCGAGGTCGCCCCAACTGGTCCGGGCCAGGATGCCGATCAGCGGCATCAGCAGGAACGCGATCGCCAGCAGCGCGGGCAGGACCAGGGTCAGGGGGGTGCCGGTGCCGGGTGTGCGGGTGCGGAGACGTCTCATCGGCGGTTCCCTGTGATCGGTGATTCTGTGCCCGGTTCCGGTGTCCGGGCCGGTAGCCGGTTCCGGTGACCCGGACCTGTGCCCGGTTCCGGTGACCGGGACCCCTGCGGCAGGCGGCTCGGGCCGGGCCTCTGGCGGAGGCCCGGCCCGCGACGCGGTGAGCCCGCGACGCGGTGAGCGGTGAGCCGTGTGGGCAGAGCCGTACTACGACTCGCCGTACGGCCGGCTTCGCTACGGCTTCTGGAAGCCCGCGCCCTGAAGGATCTTCTGGGCCTCGGGAGACGAGAGCCAGGCGACGAACTCGGCGGCTGCCGCCGAGTGCTTCGACGTCTTCAAGGCCGCTGCCGGGTAGGAGGCGACGGCGTTCTGCGCGTCCGGGATGTCGACGGTGTCGACCTTGTCGGTCGCGGTGGCGGCGTCCGTCTTGTAGACGAGACCGGCGTCCGCCTCACCGAGCTCGACCTTGCTCAGGACGGCCCGGACGTTCACCTCCTGCGAGACCGGCTTCACCGTGATCTTCTGGGCGTCCAGGATCTGCTTGCTGTACCGGCCCACCGGCACCTCGGGGGCGGCGAGGACGACCTTCAGCTTGGTGTCGGAGAGGTCCTTGAGGTTGGCGATCTTGTCCGGGTTGCCCTTGCCGGTGGCGATGACCAGACGGTTCTTGGCGATCACGGTGGGCGTACCGGCGTCGGACTTCAGGCCGTCCATGGTCTTGGTGTCCGCCGTGACGAGCGCGTCGGCCGGGGCGCCCTGCTTCACCTGAGCGGCGAGTTCCTGCGATCCCGCGAAGGAGAAGTGGACCTTCGTACCCGGGTGTTCCTTCTCGTACGCCTTGCCCGCGGTGGCGAACACATCGGTGAGCGAGGAGGCCGCGAGGACGGTCAGGTCGGTCTTCTTCGTTCCACCGGCGGTGGACGCGGAGCCGCTGTCCTTCTTGCTGTCGTCGTTGCTGCCGCAGGCAGCCGCAAGCGGCAGGACCAGAGCGGCAGTCACTATCGCGGCGGCGGTACGGCGACGGGTGAAGGTGGGAGACATAAGAGTGGGACTCCTTGGGGAACAGGCGACTTGTGCCGCCCGAACGAATGGGGACGAGCCACGCGGGACAAGACCTCCCCCGCTCGGGCCCGTTCGCGGGCTCGGGGAGGCCGACGCCGCTCCACGGGCAGCGGCGGACAGTCCTGACGGTCCGAACAGTGGTACTGGTGGCGCCGATCGGAGTGCCGGGAGCGAGAACGGCGCGGTCGGACTCGGATGCGGTGCGGGCGGAGATGCGATGCGGTCGGAGATCCGATGCGGTGCGGGCGGAGATGCGATGCGGGCGGAGATGCGGTGCGGCCGGACTCAGGTGCGGTCGATGTGCACGCTGGTCGACTTCACGCGGGCGGTGGCCTGCATGCCGACCTCCAGCCCGAGCTCCTCGACGGCCTCCCGGGTGAGCAGGGAGACCAGCCGGTGCGGACCCGCCTGGATCTCGACCTGGGCTGCCACGTCGCCGAGTTTGACGGCGGTGACGATGCCCGGGAAAGCGTTGCGCGCCGAGGTGTAGGACGCTCCGTCCTCACTGGAGGCGTTCTGTGCGACCTCGATGGAGAAGGCGGCCAGATCGCGTCCGTCGATGAGACGGCGACCGACTTCGTCGCGGTGGGTCGCGACCTTGCCGGCATCCGCCCAGCGGCGCGCGGTGTCGGGACTGACTCCGAGCAGACGTGCCGCCTGACCGATTGTGTAGGACTGCATATGCGGCAAGGTAGCCCCAGTCAGCTCGCATTTGCAATTCATAGGGCGAAGCTATATGGCACCTGCCACCCTGCTTGGAGGAAGCCCCTAAAACCTGTCGCGCATCCGGGAGCGCACCAACCAGAACGCGGACGTAGCATCTGAAACCAGACATCCCACTCCGCACGTGAGGCGATCCCCCATGAGCTTGAGCATCCGAAATCAGCTGCCCGGCACCGTTACCGGCGTCACCGAGGGAGGGGTCATGGCGTCCGTCAAGGTCCGCCTCGACGGCGGTCAGGAGATCACCGCCGCGATCACCCTGGAGGCGGTGCGGGAACTGGGCATCACCGAGGGCTCATCGGTGCGCGCCCTGATCAAGTCCACCGAAGTCTCCCTCGCCACCGACCGGTAACGGCACCCCGGCGCCCCACGCCCCCTACGGCGCCGGGAAGGCGCAGGCACCGACCCAGACGCGGGTGATCGCACTGATGTAGCGGGCCCCGCACCGGTCGGACGGCACCACCAGTTGACTGCCCGTCAGGTCGAGGTCCCGCCCGTCCATGGCGGTGGCCAGCAGGATGGGCGAGTCGGCGAAGTCCGCGTCGATCTCCGCCCAGGACAGCACCGTACGGTGACCGTCCCCGCCCGTGACGGCCAGCAGGAACCGCGAGCGGTCCTTGCGCCGCGCCGCATCGAAGGCCGGCCGCGCATCGGCGACGACCTCACGCAGCAGCGGCCCGTCGAAGGTGTGACGCTGCGGCCCGTTCTTCGCGCAGTCGAAGACCACTTCCGCATGGCGCTGCCCCCAGCGCGCCCGCAGATCCGCCACGGTCAACGAGGCCGGCCGGGCCAACTCCCCGTCCAGCCGAAGACAGGCCGCCGGTATGGACGCGGTGCGGGACGGCGTGCCGATTCCACTCATCCGGTTCCCCCTGCGGAGAGTCCATTCGGTGACTGCCCTCACGTCATGCCCGCCCGGCGGCGAACGAACCACATGTGCGGCAAAGAAAGGCCGATTCACCTCGCTTCTACGGGAGAAATCCTGGCTGCTCGCGGCAGGAGCGAGATGTCAGGATGTCGCCGGGCCTCAGCGGCCGAGGCTGTGCGAACGCTCGCCACCACGCCGGGAGGCGGACTTCGGGTCAGTGGTGGAGACACGGCTGGAAGAGTTGACCTCCCCGGATCGCGCCCGCTCCTTGTTGACGGTGCGCGAGGCGATCTCCTCTGCCCGGCGCTCCGGTTCCGGCGCGACACCGGTGGGCCGACCGAGACCGCGCCGGCGGCGGCCAGAACCCAAGATCCGCCCTCGCGCAGGACGGGTGGTCAACGTACGGTGCCCGCCTGCACGACTCGGATCACTCCCTCAAAGCCGGTGAGCACGGGGCTGTTCTGCCGATCCCCGTGTTTTCGCTCGGGGTTGCCGAGGTGACTGCGGGAGCGAACGCAAGCCGTACCCACGCGACTTGTCCGGCGAACGCCGGGTCCGGCGCACCTGACCGGTGGGGGGTACAGCCCTTCTCCCGCATTCCGCCTCCTCGAATCAGCCGATACAATTCCGGCCATCGGAAGGGGGATCCGACTTTTCAGTCGCGCCATCGTGTGGCATGCGCCGTCCTTCCTGCTTCCGTGCCGGGTAACCCGGCGTCGCACGCATCCGCGGATCGACCCGCACAGCGCTGAAGGAACAACGATGTCCCCGTCCCACACCAGTCGCAGAACCGTCCTCGCCTCCCTCGTGGCCTCAGCCGCAGGTGGCCCGCTCCTGACCGGCCTCGCCGCGACTCCGGCTGCCGCCGCCGGCGGTGACCTCTACGCCTCGAACTCGGACCTGTACACGAAGGCGGTCGAGGGCCAGGACTTCGCCCGCCGGTTCAAGCGGCACGAGGCCTTCGACAACGACAAGACCACCACGCCGCTTCCCCGTCTGACCAGCGTGCTGGCCATCCACGGCGGTGGAATCGAGATGGGCACTTCCGAGCTCTGCCTGGGCATAGCGGGTTACCGGCCCGACACCCTCGCCCCCGTCACCGCGGGCGCCCCGGTGCACGACTACTGGATGCTCGAAGGCCTGCGCTCTTCCAACAACGGCGAGCTGCACGTCACCGCGTCACACTGCGACGACCCGGTCGCACGGTCCATGGCCGCCGGCAGCGCCAATGTCCTCAGCCTGCACGGCTGCACCGCGGCTCAGGCCGGCGCGCCCACGGGTCAGCCGAAGGCGGTCGTGGTCGGCGGCATCAACACCCGTCTCCGCCAGCTGCTGTCCGCGAAGCTTCGCGGCGCGGGCTTCCAGGTACTCGACGGTGACCCGGAGGACATCAACGGCAACCTGCCGGAGAACATCTGCAACCGCACGCTGACGGGCGAAGGCGGCGGCCAGCTGGAGATCACCACCGAACTCCGTCAGAGTCTCTTCGGCAACTACTCCGGTGCGAGCAACCGTGCGGCCACCACCAACGCGGACTTCTGGAAGTTCACCAATGCCTGCCGTGACGCAATTGCGGCGATGGAGACCGAACAGCTGGCGCGCAAGAGCCTCTTCGTCTACTGAGAAAAACTGCGGGCCTACGCGCGACCGCCACTTGACGGTCAGCGAGGGCTTCAGGTTGCCGACTGATCGGCGTGATTCGTGCAGCCGGGTTCAAACATCGATGCTTGCCTGGGCGACGAGTGGCGGCGGGGGCGGCGCACAGGTACGGATCGAGGCTCTCTTCCTGCGACGAGTTCGCGTTCAACGCCACCTGCAACAGGGGCGGGATACCCTCGCTCGCGGGTGACCTGAACCCGGGCAGCAGCGGGGACGCCTGCGTGCAGACCCTTGCGGGCAAGCAGGGCAGCACCGTTCACCCATTCAACATCGACGGCCACACGCCGACGTGGAAAGAGGTCGGGCCTTGACCCCGGATGTTGAACACGTCTATGCGGCTTGGGTCAGGGTAGTTGCTGCTGCTTGGACGGCGTTCTCGTAGGCAATCGGAGACCGCTGACCGAGGCGGGAATGCCGGCGCCGGGTGTTGTAGCGGGTCAGCCAGCGGAAGGCGTCGAGCCTGGCCTCACGCTCGCTCGACCAGGCTTTGCGGCCTTTGAGCGTCTCCCTCTTGAAGGCGGCGTTGAAGCTTTCCGCGGCAGCGTTGTCGGCGCTGGACCCGATCGCGCCCATGCTCTGCCGGACCCCAGCTGACCTGCAGAGTTCCGCGAAGGCCCTGCTCGAATATTGAGATCCGTGGTCGGTGTGCATGATCACTCCGGTCAAGTTTCCGCGGGTCCGCTCGGCGGCCGTGAGGGCGTCGATGACGAGTTCTGTCCGCATGTGGTCAGCGATCGCCCACCCGGCGAGCCGACGTGAGGCGAGGTCGATGACGGTCGCGAGGTAGAGCGGCTTCGCGCCGCTGACCGGCAGGTATGTGATGTCGCCGACGTACTTTCTGTTGACTGCGGCCGCGGTGAAGTCACGGCCGATCAGGTCTGGCGCCTTCGCTGCGGTCTGGTCCGCGACGGTGGTGCGGTGCCGGCGGCGCAGACGGACTCCCTCGAGCCCGATGGACCGCATGATCCTCGCGACGCGCTTGTGGTTGACCACCGGGCCGCCCTCGTCGCGGAGTTCTGCGGTGATCCTGGGGGCTCCGTAGGTGCCGTCGGAGTCTTGGTGGACCTTGCGTATCCGGGCCGCGATCCCGGCTTCGACGGTCTGGCGGGCCGCTCTCGCGGATGCGGTGCGGCGCCAATAGTAGAAGCTCGAGCGGGCCAGGCCGAGGATGTCGCAGAGCCGCTTCACGCCGTGTCGGCGCTGGTGATCGTCAACGAACTGGTAGCGGTTCACCAGCGCGTCTCCGTCGCGAAATACCGGGCCGCCTTGCGGAGAATGTCCCGTTCTTCCTCGAGCTCACGGATCCTCTTGCGAGCGGCGGCCAGCTCCGCCTGAACAGCGTCGCCGCCGGTCTGCGAAGCGGCCGGCGGTGCGGAGTGGGCGCCGGGCCGGCGCCCGTCGGCGGCCCGGATCCAGTTCCGCAGCGTCTCGGTGTTCACCCCGAGATCACCGGCGACGGACTTGATCGTCGCTCCCGGCCTCGATCGGTACAACGCGACCGCATCCGCTTTGAACTCGGCGGGGTAATGCTTCATCCCCACGGGGACTCCGTTCTCCTGGACCATCAAGATCCAAGTGTCTCCGGTGTCCAAAACCCAGGGTCAAGGCCCGTCTGCGGACGGTCCGCGATCCCCAGGAACGACAACAGCGGTTCGACAGCCGGTTTCGGGGACTTCAACGCGAACCAGCGACTGCTGAACCGTGACCCGTACCGGCTGAACACGAACACGGGCTCGGCGCGCTCCGCCGACAGCACGACCGTGAAGTGCACCATGACCACGAAGAACCAGTAGCACCAACCCGCTCACAGGAGGCGCCGCGCCGAGAAGGCGCGGCGCCTCCTGGCCGCTACCGGTTCACACCGGCGAGGGCAGGTGCACCGCGGGCAGCAGCCCCAGCTCGATCTCCCGACGCGGCAGCAACAGCCCGAGATGCTCGCCCACCGCCACGAACAGCCGCTTCGCCAACTCCTCGTCCTGTCCTCAGGGTTCTCGGGGTCCTCGCAGCCGGGGAAGGTGTCCCGCACCGCCCCGGCCCGGCGCATGGCCGCGTCCAGCGCGGCAAACGTCCCGAACCGGTCCCCGGGCGGGACCGCGGTCTCCAACAGGCTGTCACCAGGCTCGCCGGAACTCACTTCGCCGGCTGCGTCAACGCAGCACACCCACGGGGACTCGTGCAGGAAGCGGTCCAGGCAGACAAGTTCGTCACCCTGCTCCACCAAGGTGTCCTGGCCCAGCCGGTCGAGGAAGACGAGGTGCCAGGTGGACCGCTCGACCTCCAGGACATACGCCCACTCGCCGTTCCGGCCGAACGTCGCCACGCTGTCACATGGGCTCACGCTCAGCCTGTCGAAGTCCTTGAACTGTGCCGGCCGTTCGGCCATGCCGCGGTCGGCGCCGAGGCGCACCACGAAGTCCACCGGATCCACGCCACGCACCGCCGTGAGGCTGATGTCCGAGAGCATCCCGTGCTTGACGATCGCACCGCTGTACCAGTGCTCACCGATCCACGCCAAGCCGTTGTCCGTCACCGTGGCAGCCCCTCTCTTCCGACTTCGCGCACACGTCACTGACCTCGGCTCGGCCGGGTGATCTGCCGTGAAGCCCGGTCCGCCAATGAGGCCGCTACCAGTAACGGACTTAACGCCTGCTGAAGCCCCGGACCATCCCCGCGGGCGCGGGGGCAACTTTTCACCTCCATGGTGGCTGCCGAGAAATACAAGGACCATCCCCGCGGGCGCGGGGGCAACCCGCCAACACCTTCATGGCCGTGGCCTGCGCAAGGACCATCCCCGCGGGCGCGGGGGCAACGCGGAGCCGGCCGACGTGAACAACGAACGCACCGGACCATCCCCGCGGGCGCGGGGGCAACCTACGCGGCATGGGGTAGTGGCGGTGACCCGGCGGACCATCCCCGCGGGCGCGGGGGCAACGCCGCATGTACTTCTTGACTGGCATATGGGCCCCGGACCATCCCCGCGGGCGCGGGGGCAACCCCGGGTCCGTGAAGAGGTGAACGCCTTCAACCGGACCATCCCCGCGGGCGCGGGGGCAACTTCGTCTTGGTCGTGGCCGGTCGGGAAGACCTCGGACCATCCCCGCGGGCGCGGGGGCAACACAATCAGGGGCCAGGTGCTGCCGTCCGGCTCCGGACCATCCCCGCGGGCGCGGGGGCAACCTCAGCGGCGCAGAGCCGGGCGATCTGGTGTACGGACCATCCCCGCGGGCGCGGGGGCAACGAAACCAGCAGCCCCGGGCGCCACATCGATCACGGACCATCCCCGCGGGCGCGGGGGCAACACTTGCTGAGCTGGGGCTTTACCTGGCGGGGTGGCTGTTTTCGTTTAGTTGTTTTTTGGGGCGGGCTGAGAGGATCAGCCCGTCGAAGTCGACGGGCTGCCAGCGGTCTCGGCCTGCGGTGCGTACGGCCCATCCCTGTTCGTTGGCGGCGGGTTCGATGAGGATGGCCTGGCCGTCACCGATGCGGGTGGCCAGGAGTTCCCAGAGGCGGTCTCGGATGCGGCGGCTGGGGTTGCCGACGAATACACCGGCGCTCGCTTCGACCATCCAGCGTGTGAGGTGTCCGCGCAGGCCTTCTGGGGCGGCGATGAGGATGATTACGGTCATGATGTGGATTCGGTGTCGTTGATTTCGGGTCCGATGACCGCGATGTGGTTGTCGGTCATTCCGTGCGCCGAAAGGTCGGTGTGGCTGGCGTAGTTGGTGCCGCCCGGGACCGTGCCGAGGTGCTCGTCCCACAGGAGGTTGGCTTCGGGGTCGTCGAAGTCTGTTCCTTCGGGGGTGAGCAGGTTCTTGACGTCGGTGACGATGCGGCTGAGGAGCTTGTCGCGCGCGATGAGGTCGCGGAGGCCGAGTCGGGCGTCGCGTTCTTCTGTGAGTCCCTGTGCGGCAAGGTCGAAGGCGAGCGGGATGGTGTACTCGGCCTTGTAGAGGTCGGCGATGTCCAGGACGAAGGATGTGGCTTTGCCGGTGTGGACGAAGCCGAGTCCTGGACTGGCGCCGAGTCCGATGATGACGGCGTGGCAGATGCCGTAGAGGGCGGCGTTGGCGGCGGACAGCAGGCGGTTGAGGTCGTCGCCTGCTGCGAAGGCGTCGCCCGCTTTGTAGACACGGCCGTTCCAGGTGACTCCGGTGCGGTCCGCTTGTGCACGGTAGTACTTGCGGATGCGGGAGCCTTCACGACCGCGGAGTTGCTGCATGGTCTGGGTGGAGACGTCCTCACCGGGGAAGCGCATGCTGTACATGGCGCGGGCGACGGCGAGGCGCTCCTTGGGGCGGGTGACCAGCCAGGCCTGACGGTGCAGGAGGCCGGCACCCCGGCTGGGGCCGAGGCCGGCTGCGTACATGCGGACGCCTTGTTCGCCGACCCAGCACACGGTGGTGCCGGAGTCGGCGAGCAGCCGGATGGCGCCGTGGGTGACGCGAGTACCGGGGCCGAGGAGCATGACGGCCACCATGGCCGCGGGTACCCGGACGGTCTGCTGCTTGTTGATGATGACGACGGCGTTCTCGTCGCGGTCCAGGTGGCTTCGCTCGACGTAGACGCTGGAGACGCGGTCGACAAGACGGTGCAGATCCTGGGGGTCGGCTTTCCACCAGATATCGGGCACGGTGTTCATGCCCTTTCGGGGAGCGGGGCGAGGGTGAGCAGTCCGCATCCGTAGGCCTTGGAGGGGCCGATACCGGCCAGGAGGCGCTCGGCGAGGAGAGCGGGGTCGGTGACGCGCAGGCGTCCTTCGAACGTCACGGAGTTCATGACGACGTGAGATTCCTTCGCGGTGACGGGCCCTTTACTGAAGGAGCGGCGCTGCCGGGTCGTGATGCGGATGTCGCGCGGTGGTTCACCGTCCGTGTCGCGGGTTCCGTCGAGGTGGGGTGCGGTGGGGACGTCGAAGCCCCAGCGTGCGGTACGGGTGAGGAACCAGCTGAGTTGAGCTGCGGCGGTGCGGTGGCCGAGGCGGAAGCTGCGCCGGTCTCCGGCTTCGATGCGTTCCTGTTGACGCGCCGTGAGTTTGTCGGGCCGGTTGCTGTTCTGGACGGGGTTGGCGGTGAGGCGGAAGGCGAAACTGCGGCCCGGTGCCAGTTGCTGCAGAAGCGGGGCGTAGTCGCGTACGGCGTAGTGCTCGCCGTCGGCGCCGGGCCATCCTGCCTGTTCGACCAGGTGGGTCCAGTCCGGCTTGTCCGTGGTGAGGACGAAGAGCTGGGGGCGGTGGGGGTTGTCCGGGTCGAGCCGCCACAGGGTGCGTTCCTGGTCGGGTGGGCCGGGGAGGCCCCCTTGGACCGCGGCGTGCATGGCGCGCGGGCTGGCGAGGAGCTTGCGGCTCTCGGCGCGCAGGGGGTTGATGCGGATGCGGGAGAGATACGGCATGTCGGTCACCAGCCCAGGAGGGCGAAGGGGTCGTGGCCGCCGGTGGTCGGGGGCCGTGCGGGGTCGGGTGTGAGGCCGGTAGGGGCTTCGAGGTAGGTGTGCCGGGTACGGCGGGTGGTGAAGGTTCGGCTTGTCGGGGCGAAGGACAGGGGAACGTCGTCGCGGACTTCGTCTCCTGCCGGGTCGTCGAGGGTGGCCGGGAGGCCGATGTGCGCGGCATTGCCGTTCTCGCGCCCCCACCGCTTGCGTACTGCGGGGGTGGCCTGCCACGGCTCCGCACGCAGCACGTCCTCAAGCGAGCCGGTGCGCTGTCCCAGGGCCAGAGGCTGTGCGGGTACGCAGGATCGGCGGCCGAGGGCGAGGGGGAAGGCCGGGTGGCGTACGGCGTGTTCGAGAGTGGTGATGAGCTCTTCAGGGCCTTCCACGGCTGCGAGGAAGACGGCGTCCTGGAGGTAGAAGCGCTGGGTGATGTGTGTGTGCTTGGCGGGTGAGGTGGGTTTCTGCAGGCCCTTGGCGGTCACGGCGGATGAGAGGAGCGGCCGACCTCGGTAGTCGCTGACAGTGTGGTAGTCGCGCAGGATGCTTCCGGGCTGATCGATACGGATACCGAGGCCGAGCCCGGCGAGGTCGTCCAGGGCGGCGTAGCGAGAGCGGCCGGTGGCGGCGGCGAGGAGTCCCACGACTCCGGATTTTGTGGGTTCGGGCCGGGTTTCACGGCGGTTGAAGGTGCTGCGGTCGCCCCATGACTGGAGCGGGGCGGCGAGCCGAAGCAGGAGGACAGAAGCTGTGTGGTCGGGGGGTGTCATGCCCGTTCTCCCAGGGCGGTGGTGATGCGGGCGCGCAGGGTGGTGCGCAGGTCGGCGAAGGCGACCGGTTCACCGAAGGCCTGGGTGAGGGTCTCGGCGGTGTCCTTGGCGCGGGCTTCGCCGGTGGTGAAGGTGTGGCTGGCCGCTCCGTAGAGAGGAGTGTCGCCCCATACCTGTGTGGCGGTGATGTGCTCCTCGGCGAGACGGCGGGCGGAGTTCGCCTGGATGCCGGCTTCCGCCGCGACGGGCTCTTCGAAGGCGGAGACCAGGTTGACGGGCTGGTCGGTGCGCACGATGACCGCGACGAGGCTGGGCCGGGTGCGGTGTGCGAAGGAGTTCTGGTAGCCGGTGGGGGCGGACAGGGCGAAGCTGTCGACGAACCGGTCGAGGGCGTCGAGGGCGGCTTCGGTGTCACCGCCGAGGTTGTCGGTGAGCTGGGCGAATCCGACAGTGGCGTAGCGGTAGAGGGTGGCGGAGTTGAAGCCGATGGTACCGATCATCCCGGCGCCGGTCTCGTCCTGTTCGTTCTGGTCGTCGACGGCGGTGAAGTAGTCGAATTCAAGCTGCGTCTCGTGGGTGGAGATCGCGTGGGCCACCTGTACGGCGGCGTCGACGTTGAGCTTGGGGATGTCGGCGACCATGCGGCCGAACAGGGCGACGCCCACGGGGTGTCCGGTCGTGAAGCTCTCTGCGACGGGCAGTTCCTTGACTGCTTCGGCGAGGGCTTTTTCGTCCAGGGCGGCAAGGTCGGTGGCGCGGTCCGTCACAAGAGCGGCCACGGCGTCGAGCTGGGCGTTGCCGTAGAAGAGGAGGTAGGCGGTGTCACCAGCCTTCTTGCCCTGGCTCAGGCCCAGTTGGGCCAGCAGGCAGGTGGCGATCCGCCCGGCGTCTTCGCGGTCCAGGCCGGTGTTCTGCGAGATCCGGGTGCTGAGTTCGTTGGTGATGCGCTTGGTGCGGGTGGCGCGGTCGGGCTCAGGGGCCTGGGCGTCGAAGTGTCGGCGGGACGCCCGCTTCCATGCCTGGGAGGAGACGCGGGAGCGGCGGACTCCGCCGTAGGTGGCTTCCTTGGGGTTTCCCTGATCGTCCCGGTTGAGGTTGGCCGGCGGGACGGTCTGGACGACGTGCACGTCGATGTAGAGGCGCTGGGTCATCGGGTTGCTCCAGGTCGTGTGAGTGAGCGGTAGTCAGTCGGTCTGTGGTCGGCGTGTATGCACGCGCGCAAGCCGGAGAATGACGTCTGCGGAAGGAGCGGACGCCAGGTGTGGTGAGGGTCAGCGGCCGGATCGCGGAGCCGTCGACTTCTGGGTCCAGCCGTAGTAATCCAGGCCCCAGCGGCGGCGCACGCGGGAGCGTGATTCGGGCCGGTTCCAGTCGTGGATGTCGGAGACCAGCCGGTTGTAGTCAAGGGGCTGCTTGATGTCCTTGAGCTGAGTGACCAGGCCGCGCACCCGCAGTTGGAGCGCTGCCGTCGACGTAGCGGAGAACGCCTGCTGGAAGCGGGAATCTACTGCCTCGTCACTGGTGCGGTCGTGACGCCGGAGCACAAGCATGGCCCGGCCGAGGCCGACTCCGTCGCGGTGCATCGGCCGGTCCTGGCTCTGCTGGTGCAGCCCGTAGAGAGCGAGCGCCATGTGCTCGGCTTCCTGCTCGGCCGAGACCTCCCCGCGGCGGGCGGCGAAGTCGTCGACCGGGCAGGTGTAGAACGGGAACATCTCCAGCACAGTTCCGGCGGGACGGCCCAGACCTCGGCGCAGGACCGCGAGGTCCTCGCCGGGCGGGCGTTTCTCCGCCGCAGTGCCGTTCTTACGGCGCCAGGCGCCGTCCGCGGCGATGTAGCGGTGCCAGATTCTCTGCTTCGTGAAGTCTTCTTCGGTCATGGCCTTGTCCAGACGTGATGAGGGACTCTGTGTCGCAAAAGGCATGCGGGGACGCCCGGGAGGGCAAGGCCGGATGGCCCCGGCCATGGCATGGCGGATGCAGGGCACCTCGCAAGGTGTGCCGTCGCCTACTGGCCGTCAGGGTCGTGGCGGTTCCGCCGATCGGCGTCGGCCCGGTGGAGGATCTCCGCACGGCGCTTGAGGAAGAAGGCCTCGGCCAGCGAGACGCGATGCGTACGTTCCGGCTTTCCCTCTCCCTGGGAGACGCTTCTCCCCAGAAACGCTCCGACGGGCACCGCCTGCAGGAGGCGGTCAGCGACCTCCCAGCTCCGGCGCCAGGCAAGCTGCTCCCAAGCGAGCTGGCCCGCCTCGATCCGCTCCAGGTCCTCCACCCCCCTCATCCCCGTCAACAACCGCCGCACCAGCGGGTCCAGGGCGTGCAGGACGAGTTCGCCGGACCGCTGCCCCTTGTCCCAGGGGATCGGTTCGGCGCCCAGAGCACGCCGCAGGTCAGCCGAGAGATGATTGACGGCCGTGGCCAACTGCTCTGTCTGCTCCGCGACTTCAAGGAGTGCCGAGCGGACGTCACTGTCTGCTTCCAGCGCGGCCAGTGGGAGGGGCAACGCGTCGAACATCACGTCGTCGATGACGGCCGACTGATTGCCGTACGCAACACCGGAGAGTTCCACACGCAGCGGATAGGCCTCGCCGAGGTCGGCCGCCAGGGCGCCGGCCTGGTCCAGGAGCTTGCTCGTGGCGAACCCGCTCGTCTTCTCCCCGGCATCCCGGGACTGCCGCTCGGGTGCCAGGAGCGCATCGAGCCCGCGCCACGCAGCCTTCCCGGGCTGGAGACGCAGAGGACGGCGCGGCGGCGCGGTGCCACCTTTACTCCTCCCCGCGCTCCGGCCGCCGGTCGGCTCCACACGCCACATGGTGTGCGGCTCGGTTTCGGGTGTGTGAGGCATCCGGTCCCCCGCAGCGACCAGTACGCGCGTCACCCGCAGGCCTTCATCGGTCGCTTCCGGGAAGAGCCGAATCCGGCGGGACTGCCAGGTCCAGAGGTCCAGGAGCCCTTCGGGTACCCGCACCTCCCACTGGGGGGTGCCGACCGAGCGCAGATCCGCGGGCTCGCGCCGCCTCCACTGCGGCAGGTCGGTCGACGTCGGCGAAGCCCCGACCGGGAGGTTCAACAGCAGTGTCTCGAACAATGTCCTGCCGACCAGCAGGGTGACGCCCATCTGCCCGAGAGGCCCGGTCGGATTCCCCGTGCTCTTGCCCGCCTTCGCTTTCGGGTCGCCCACAGCACCCGTTTTGATCGCTGCGGTGTCCCAGCACTGCGTGTGCAGCAGCCAGTGCGCCGCCTGCGCCGGAGTCAGCGAGAAGACGTCGCCCTCCGTGCGTGAGGCGAACAGCGGCACGTTGTTGCCGGTGGCCGCGGTCGCCACGATCAGTCCGGCATTCTTCGTCTCGCCCTTCGCGGTACGCAGCCCGGCTACCTGCCCGAAGGGCTGCGCCGGATCGAACAGGTCGAACAGGTCGCGCTGCGCGTCCAGGTACGCCTCAAGCCTGCGACGTTGCTCCTGCGACCACCGCCCCGTGGAGAACCAGTTCATCCACTCGCGCTCGTCGGCCGGACGGCCCAGGGCGTCGAGGACCACGGGCAGTAAGGCCTGCCGGAACACGGCCGGCCTCTGTGTGGGAACATCAACCGCCAAATCGCCGAACTCGTGCGCCTCCAACAACGCAGTACGCAGCGAACGTTCCTCTGCCGGCCCCCCTGCGGCCGGCGGTAAGAGCAGCCAGGGATCGTCCGTCAGGGAAAAGCCATGAGCCATCAGTCCCCCTCAATGAAAGCTTCTATGTTTAACGCTAGCAGCGGGAGTGAGGCGCCCGCATGCGTTCTCCACAACCAGGTGCAACAATCCGGCCGTTGACCCTCCAGCCGCCGGGCCACCATGGCCGGACTGCGGGGATGATCCCCTTCTCTGTTTGCACAGCAGATCGGGACTCACGTCGCCCCCGCGCCACGCGGGGCACCGAGCCGCCGGGCGCCAGCCCGGCGGCTCTCCACACTCTTGAGCCCAACTGCAGCCGCGCAACCGGCCACGGGCCCTCTACACCTGCCGGAGCCCGAACTCGTCGTCGTACGACACCGTGAAGTCGCCCAGTTGGGCCCTGCGCGAATCGTCCAGCACCAGAGCACGACTCCGGCGCAACCACGGATGCCCGTGCCAACCGGGCAACGGCCCGAACTCCAGGGCAGCTTGTGTGAACTTCGATGGCAACCGCACCACCGAGCCCAGCACCTCGTCCAGCACGTCCGGCGCCACATCGCCATTGACGCTCAAGGCTCGCCCGGCCAGTGTCCGGAAGACCGCATCGCCCTCATCCCGGACCACCAGGACGACCTCGACGGATTCATCACCGTCGCGAACCGCCGCCTGCAACGAACCCTCGTCGCTGCCCGCGGTGGATCCGCCGTAGTGCAGACCTGCCAGCGTCCGCCTCTCGTGCTCACCGTGTGGGGTCAGCAAGAACTGCTGCGCCTCCTCGGCACGGGCCCGGTCCCGGTCCGCCTGCTCCCGGCAGGCAACCTCACCGGCCTCCTGCCACGCCTCGGGCAGCAGCGACTCATCCGCCCCGTACACCTTCCCCACCAGCCCAGGCACATCTCCCGGAATCGACCACGCCTCGCCCTCGCCAGGCAGCACAGCAGCGGTTCGCAGCAGCAGATGACGCCCGTAGATCATCTCGCTGGCAAACCCGAACGCCGGTTCGCGGCCCTCACGCGGCTCGAACCCGGTGACGAACACCCGTGGCACGCGCAGCCTGTCCGGGCGCCACGTGTCCTCATGCCGGTGCAGCCGTCCTATGCGCTGCAGCAGAAGATCGACGGGGGCCAGATCCGTGACCAGCATGTCGGCGTCGACGTCAAAGGACTGCTCAGCGAGCTGAGTTGCCACGAGAATCAACCGGCCGCCCCGGGGCCGCGGCGTCCGCGGGCCCAGTAGACGCAGACTCTCCTCCGTCAGATCGGCACGCCGGGCAACAGTGAAACGGGCATGCAGAAGGCGTACTTCGTCTTTGCCGAACCGCCCGCGCAGCTCCTCGTAGAGACTCTGCGCCCGCGCAACTGAGTTGCGGATGACGAGCGCGGTCCCTCCGTCGACGAGTTCACTCGCCAGCAGGTCCCCCACCCTCGCATCCGCGTCACCCTGCAACTGCCTCCGCTCCTCACGCGAGGACCGAGCACCGAGCACCGTCTCGGGCACCACCCGCACCGCCACGCCGAGGTCCTCGCGCCAACTGCCCGCAGCATCCACATGAACCTGCGGCTCCCCCGAGGCGGGCGACCATGCCACCGTGACACTCGGGTACCCGGGCGGTTCAGGCACCGCGACCCGGAGCTCTTCACGTGACGCCGCACCGGCCAGATACGCCTCGACCAATGCCTGGCGCTGCGCGGGGGCAAGCGTCGCCGACAGGACGAGCACCGGCACCCCGGCCTGGCCCAGCCAGCGCAGCGCCTCCCGCAGAAACTGGCTCATGTAGACGTCGCACGCGTGCACTTCGTCCAAAATCACGACCTTGCCCGCCAAGCCCGCCATCCGCAGCATCACATGCCGCGTTCGGGTAGCCGCGTACAGCAGCTGATCGACCGTACCGACCACGAACGGGGCCAGCAGCCCACGCTTCGGCCCCAGAAACCACTCGGCAGGCGCCTGCCGCTCCGGCACGCCGCACACCTCAGGTCCGACGCCGTACGGGTCGTCGTCCAACCCGAACTCATCCACCCCGCAGAACGCCCCGTCCGCATACACCTCCGCGTCCTCCAGCAGAGCCTTCCACTCCCGGTTGAACGCCCTCTTGCCGTGCAGCAGCACCACCCGGGACGCGAGTTGCCCTTCGATCGCCTCCACCCATCGACGCGTGCGGGTGAACATGGGATCGCTGGTCGCCTGCGTCGGCATCCCCACGAACACACCATCCGCGCCGAACCTGGCCGCCAGGACTTCCGCCGCAGCCTGAGCAGCCTCCGTCTTCCCCTCACCCATCGGCGCTTCGACCACCACAAGCCCCGGGCCGCCCATCCGGCGAACTGCCTCAACCACCATCGATTGCGAGGGCCGCGGCGCATACCCAAACCGGTCCCGGAACGCCTCTGGCCCTGGCACGTCCAGAGCACCCCAGCCGCCCTGCAGCCCCAGAGCCTTCCACGCCGACGCCGCCCGCTCGCGGGAAGCTTCCAGACTCACCAGCCGCAGATCGTCCATGCCCACGAAGAAGCGCTCGTCACTCGCGATCCAGTCCGCCATGACCACCAGGCCGCTGAGCTGCAGCTGGAACGCCCTGGACGGAACCACCACCGGCTCCACCTCATGGAGCGCCCCGAACCCGAGCTCCCGGGTGAACACATCCAGCGAAGCCTGCTGAACCCGACGCCACACCCCCCTACCCCGCAACTGCCCCTTCGCCGAACGAGGCTCCTGCACATCCCGAAGCGAGGGAAACGCACCGTGATGCCCAGCCACCAACGGCCACACCCAGTCCAACTGCTCCGTATCCCACCCAGCCTCGGCCAGCAATTCTCGCGCCATCAGCCCGCCGGCCCAGTCGTGACGCCACCGCTTCTGCTGCTTCGCCCCCGACACAGCAGCGGTCTCAAGCCACGTCAACCCCGCCCGAAGCACAGCCTCCGCGCCCTCCGGCCATAACCGCTGATGCGCCGGCGTCGCCTTCCCGCAATCGTGAACCCCGCACAACCACGCGAACAGCCGCCGCCCCTGCCCCGGTCCACCAGCCATCTCGTCCAGCGCCGACCGCGTCGAACGCGCAAGGAACCCGTCCCACAGCAGCTCCGCAACCGCAGCAGTATCCAGAAGGTGCGCCATCAGAAGGTTCGTGGTGCCGCCTGCCCGCTCCCGCGACTTCCCCCAGAGCGTCTCCAGCGCCCGCACCACAAAAGGTTCGTAACGTCCACTCAGCTCCCGAACATCCACCATGCCTCCACGCGCTCATCCAGAACTGAGCACCAGAGCGTAGAGGCCACCACTGACAAGAGACTTGGCCTGCGGAAACGCCGAGAGCCCGGAACCTGAGATGCCGCGACTCTCCCAGGCCTTGAACAAGCACGCTGGCGCTCGTGGGGCACCCCGTGGGCCAAGGCGATATGCGGTCACACTCGTGGCACAACGCCCGACGTGTCCTCAACCCGGGGTGGCGCCGTTCCCGTCCTGCTGGAAGATCCCCCGCGGGCGCGGGCAACTTTGAACGGCCACCAGAGGACCGGACACGGCCCGGACCATCTCCGCAGCTCGTGACTACGCAGCCCCGTCCGACCTCAAGGAGTATCCCCACGGACACAGGGCCGACAAGGAGTTCAGCCATCTCCAGGTGCTCTGGCACGGGCCCCCGCGGGCGCGGGGGCAACCTCTCCGGAGCGACCCGGGACACGGCCAAGGCCGGACCATCCCCGCGGGCGCGGGGGCAACACCGGTGGCGCTCCCTGCCCGGGTGGGAAGACCGGACCATCCCCGCGGGCGCGGGGGCAACCGCAGGTCAGCGACGAAATCGGGAAAAACCCGGGGACCATCCCCGCGGGCGCGGGGGCAACCGGCCCGCTCCCACAGCGACGTCGCCGCCACGCGGACCATCCCCGCGGGCGCGGGGGCAACAGTTCCAGGTGCAGAGTCCTGAGTTGTGCGAGGGGACCATCCCCGCGGGCGCGGGGGCAACGCTCAACCCCGACCCGGCCGCGCCCTGGTGCCCGGACCATCCCCGCGGGCGCGGGGGCAACGGCCCGCCTTCCACCTGGGAGTTGTAGCCGAGCGGACCATCCCCGCGGGCGCGGGGGCAACGCGACTCCGGTAGACAGGTCAGGGCCACAATGCGGACCATCCCCGCGGGCGCGGGGGCAACACCGAAGCCGATGCCGCCGCCGGGCCGCCCACCGGACCATCCCCGCGGGCGCGGGGGCAACGGTTCCGCTGGATCGGTTGCGGGCGGAGATCGGGGACCATCCCCGCGGGCGCGGGGGCAACGTCAGTCATCAAGTCCCCCTGGATCAGCGCAACGGACCATCCCCGCGGGCGCGGGGGCAACACTTCCTGAGCTGGGACTTTACCCGGCGAAGTGGCCGTTTTCATTTAGTTGCTTTGGGGGGCGAACCGAGAGGACCAGTCCGTCGAAGTCAACGGCTTGCCAGCGGTCACAGCCTGCGGTACGGACGGCGACGACCCAAAACCGGCGGAGGCTCACAACGATGCACGCTCGCCGCACCGATTCATGGCACCCCAGCAAAGGGAAAACCACGTTTCCGCAGGTCAGAACGTTTCGCCTGACCTGCGGGCGGTGGGGCGGGTGGGACTCGAACCCAAACCGGTGACGGTTCTCACCTGCGACGATGCCGAAGAAACGGATATATAGGCCCGATTCCATCCGGCTACGTTCTCCTTGATCCAGCTCGATCGGGAGCGGTTAGGCGTTCGCCACACCAGTTTCTTTTCGCCCAGCACGACCGCCGCCCCCGAGCAGTATGGGGGCTCGGCACCCACGGCCACGGATCACCTCTGCGCTGCAACGGGATTCGAGCCTCCTTCCTCACCATTACTCGCGGCGGGCGCGATGACCCTGCGTAGCGAAAGATCATCCGGCGGAAGCACCGGGCGGGGTCAGCCGTACGCACCGGTCTGGGCCTCTGCCGTACGCCGGACCAGCACCATGCCGGGGACGACGAAAACTGGACAGAAATAACGTGACCGTGCGCCGGAGTATCCCCGCAGCCGCGGCGCCGACGCTTCCGGGGTCCCCCCACTCTCCGTGCCGAGGTGGCCGCGGGCGCGGGGGCGACGAACGGGTCGAACCGTCCGGCCCGCCGGCCGCGGAGTATTACGTCCAACGGACCTCCGGCGCGCCGGCCTTTCGGCTTGCGAAAGCGGAGCAAGCGGAACAGGGCTCATCCCGAAGGGCGCTGCCCAGACCCGGTTACAACAAGGAGGGGCGCGTCCATAAGAATTATGGACGCGCCCCTGATACCGCGATCCTAAGAGCTCGTAACAGATCACGGTGAGACGCGGTCTACCCTTGTTAGGGTGTCGCCTCTCGGTGTTACTGCTTCTTCGCACTCATCGGCATCTGCCGCCATCGTCTACGCGGCGCTCCTGGATGCAGAATCCTGGCCGTTGTGGTCCGCCTACGCCGACGTCGAGTGGGATGTGCCTGCGGGAGTTGACCGACCGGCGCGCGTGGATGACCTGCGCACCATCCGTTCCTGCACTGGGCGTGTGTGCTGCCGCGAGCGCGTCGTCGAGATGGTTCCCGACCAGCGGTTCAGCTACGAACAGGCCGCAGGACTGTTCACCTCTCATCGAGGGTCTGTGGACCTGGCCCGAGCCCCCCATGGCGGCACCGACATCACCTGGTCAGCGACCTACCGACACACCCTCCCTCTCCTGGACATGCTCAGGAGACGGCGTCTGCAGGTTTGGGTCCACGATCTCGCGTCATACACCAACTCAATCGTGAGCCGTAACTCCTAGAACTGCAGCGCAAGTTCATGATCCGATCTTCTTGAGGCGCCTCCAGCAGATGAGGCTGCAGCCCAACGAGACCAAGGCGTCGTGGAGTTCGATGCGTCGGTCCCATCGGACGGCGAGACGTTTGAACTGGTGGAGCAGGGTGAAGGTCTGCTCGACGACGTAGCGGAGCTTGCCCAGGCCCTTGATGTTCGGGGCGCCCTTGCGGGAGATGACCGGCGGGATCCCTGCGGCGCCGCAGTTCCCGGCGTACGGCCTTCGAGTCGTACGCCTTGTCGCCCAGGACAGACTCGGGGTGCCGTCGCGGTCGGCCGAGCCGGCCAGCGACGGGCGGGATGCCATCGACCAGATTAAGGGTCTGGGTGATGTCGTTAACGTTCACCGCAGTGGCGATGACTTTGAGCGGGGTGCCGCGTCCATCGCAGACCAGGTGGTGTTTGCTGCCCGTCTTCCCTCGGTCGACCGGTGTCGGCGCACTCTTTTCCGCGCGGATGTGGGAACCATCCACGCAGGCCCGGGACCAATCGAGTTCGCCGACCGCGTTCAGCTCTGCGAGCAGAACCTGATGCAGCCGGTCGAAGACCCCCGCCTCCTGCCACCGGTCCAGACGGCCGCCAGCACGTCTGACCCGAGCCGAACTCCAACTCCAGCGGTAGTAGTTGCCACGCCATGTCGTTGTAGAGGACGGAACAGGATGTCCTGTAGGCAGAGCCGATCCGGCACCGGTCTCGGCCCCGGCGACCGCTCCGGCCAAGGAGGCAGGAGCGGCTCAATCAGCGCCCACAAGTCGTCGTCCACGATCCACGGCCGATTACTCACACCATCACGAACGACCGAATCTTCACACCGGGCACGGACAACCAGCACGTTTCGCCAAGATCATGTTACGAGCGCAAAGCGTAATCAGCGACTGGTCGAGCGAGACCAGTATTCACGGATCAAAGCCAACTTCTGCTCAAGTGCGGCATCGTACCGTTTGCTAGTGAAGGTGCCGGGGACGGTAAGCGATCTTCCGCTGACCCGAACAACGCGTACGTCCCACCATTCAAAGCTACGTGACTGGTGACGCCGCTTCTCGATCTGCGCTATCTCGACCCAGGGTATCGGCCTCCGGCTCACAAGGGTCCGGAAAACTAGATGGTCAGAAGTAAGGAGCGACCTGCCGTATCCGCGCTTGACCATAGTGGAAAGCGCGATCAACCAGAACACGGCTACACCTCCGATCCACCACCAGGGCACCGTAGGCTCAGATAGTGACATCACCGCCGCTAGACCAGCACATATAAGCGTCAATCCGGCAATTCTCCACCAGATCTTACGCCGTCCGGCAGTGTCGAGAGTGATCCATGCATTGGTCATACTCGTGATGCTACAGAAACGGGCGACTGTTCAGTCTCGACTTTCGTGACGGCCCGTCGGTTTCTTCGATGGGCCGTTCCGCCTGTTGTTCGGGCTGTAGGCGGCCGGGCTTTGGGCCAAGGCCGTGAAGTTACGGGCTGATCGTGGGCGTCAAGATGTTGATGCTGAGGGTGGCCGTGTAGCTGCGTCGGTCGACCTTGAGGCTCTTGTACGCGTACCGGGACAAGGGCCGTTTCACTGCGCGAGGGCTGATGCGGAGGCGGCGGGTGGGCATGAGCTGGTCCAGGACGGCTCGGCCGATCGTTCCGACGAGGTCGATGGCGGTGTCGGCGATGATGCCCGCGGCCTGAACGATCTGATCGCGGGCGCATCGAAGCGCGACGCTGAAACTGCCGCGGTCCGGGTCCGTTCCGGGTGTGGTCTCGGTGGCGTCGGCGATCGCGATCCGCAGGACCTGGTAGGCACTGAGCAGGGCGTAGACCTCCTGGGCGATGCCGGCCCAGGTCTTCGAGCGCAGGACCCGGCGGCCCAGCATGGACTTCTTGATCGCGAAGTAGGCGCTCTCCACTTCCCACCTTTCGTGATACAGGCTGACCAGGTCGGATGCTGGGTAGCGGTGGTGGTCAAGGAGGTTGGTGGCCAGTCGGTAGAGCCCGGTCTGACGGCCCCGGCTGGTGGTGATGGTGATCTCGCACTCGATGATGCGGACCTCGAGGGCGCCGAAGCGGGAGAGGTAGGAGCCGTCGTCGAAGCGGGCCAGGACCGGTGGCTTGCGGGCGGCCGAGAGGCGAGCCAGGAACGCGGCCTCGGTGGCGGCGACCGCAGCCAGGAAACGGATTGCCGGAGAAACCCCGGTCCAGCAGGACGATCATCCCGGCGTGCAGGGAACGCGTCAGCCGCTTGCCGTAGACGGTCTCTCCGCTGGAGCGGGGGTCCGAAGGCGGCGTCCAGGACCGCGCGGGTGCCGCAGGCCACCAGGGTGGTCAGGCAGATCTGCGGGTAGCCGGAGGCTGCGTACTGGTTGGTGCCCTTGCCGAGTCGGGCCCGGTGCAGCGGGCTGTCGGGGACATCGAGGCAGGTGCCGTCGATCGCGACGGTCAGCAGACCTTTGAAACGGGCGCCGGCGGTACGGATCGCCGTGGCCGGCCCGCGCAGCAGGTCGAACAGGGCCTGCATCGGGCGGACACCCAGATGGGTCCGGGCGTCCCAGAGCGCGGGGCCGGTGACCTTCACGACCCGGTATCGCCTCCAGTGCGGCAGTGAGCTTGCGCCAGACGGCCAGGTAGCCGCAGTCCTCGAACAGGGCTGCGGCTAACAGCAGGTAGACCACGACCCGGGCGGGGATCTTCCGCAGCCGTTGCTGGACGGCACCCGTCTCGGTAAGGGCCGCATCGACCATCTCGAACGGGACGATCTGGTAGGTGCCCGGGGGCGAACAGGCCCTTAGTTACCATGATTTCACGCGTGATGACACACTGATCGGACAGCGGAGCCTCCGGTGCTGTGAACGGCTGTCTTGGTCGACTGCCAGTTCTACCGGGGCTCCGCTTCTCACATACGAGAACGCGGCAGATCAGAGCACAATCGCCAACCCACCCGGAGCCGTAACTTCACGGCCTTGGGCTTTGGGCCGCCCGGCTGGCGCGGCGGGGCGGGAGCTGGGTTCGATGGTTCCGGTCGAGGTGGTGCTGTTCGCAGGGGCGGTAAATGCTGGTCAGCTGAGGTTTGGGAGAACTTCGAGCTGCGCAAGAGCGTTGATGATCACGTCGGTCCAGGTTCGGGACCTTTCCCAGATCGAGCGCCCCGAGGCCGACAGGCATCAGTGCCACAGATGCCAGCCAGTTCCCGTCCCTGCGGACAGCACCACCTCGACCGGAACCAGTCGCTCAACGCCCTCCACCATGACCGACGGCCGAGTCATCAACCCTGCCATCAACAGCCGGAACAATCGAAACGGCCCGCCGTGGAAACCGACGGACCGTGACGAAAGATCGAGATTAATGTGCCGTGATCGAAACCCTGGCACCTCTTGCATGGTTCCGCCAGTTGAACTGTTGGAACCATCGCAGGTTATGACTAATTAATAGTCGTCCTCTGTGCGGGAGTGGCCAAGATTCCCTCCCGTCAGAGTTCCGATTCCGGCAAAGGCTACAGAGGCACCATCGGAAACACGTCCGATACCGCGCATACCTCCCTCATACGCTGATTGAAGTACCTCGCGACCGAAACCTCCTGCACTCGGAACGGCACTAAGCGAATCTGCCGATTTTGCGAGAGCAGCCCCGCCCCCAGCCAGCCCGAAGCTTACAGCGCCAATCGCGCAACTTCCCCATTGCTTAGAGAAACACGCGTCAGCTGTGGTGACGGCAGCAAGCGCAAATCCAGCTGCCACTATCCATCCGACTGGCGTGATCATAGCGGCCACGCCAAGCACCACGCCGATCCCTCCCAGGAGCGTGCTGTGCTCCTGCATGAACCCGTGTGCCGCGCTGACTCCCTTCTTCACCCATCCGAAGATGCCGTCCTTCTTGCGGCGTTCAGCTTCGGCTTTTTTCTTGGCCCGAGCGTTGGCCTGCGCCTTCATCATGTTATTGGTCTTAGATTTCCGATGCGCTGTCGCCTTCGAGGTGTTCGAGGAGCAGCTTGCCGATTGGCTGCCGCCGTAGCAGTAGCGGGGCGCGTCGATAGCGGCTGCGAGCTGTTTGGAGCGTGCGCGTCCGGCTTTGCTGTTGTGGTCGGGCTGTTCGGATGCGCAGCTGGCGGACATGTTGCCGGTGTAGCAGTTGGGTCTGATGCAGGGTTGGGTGACAAGTTCAGTCACGCGGCCTGGAGGGCCGGTGTGGTCATGACGGTTTCGAATTCGACAGGGGTCAGTCGGCCGAGTGCGGCTTGTCGACGGCGCCGGTGGTAGGTCTTCTCGATCCAGGTCACGATGGCGATCCGCAGTTCCTGGCGGGTGGCCCACGTGCGGCGGTCGAGGACGTTCTTCTGCAGCAGGCTGAAGAAGGACTCCATGGCTGCGTTGTCGCCCGCCGCGCCGACCCGTCCTATCGAGCCGACGATCTGGTGGTGGCCGAGTGCGCGGACGAATTTCCGGGACCGGAACTGCGACCCGCGATCGCTGTGCAGGACGCACCCGGCGACGCTGTCACGCCGGGCAACAGCGTTGTCCAGGGCGGCGACGGCCAGGCGGGACTTCATCCGCTCGTCGATCGAGTAGCCCACGATCCTCTTGCTGAAGACGTCCTTGATCGCGCAGAGATACAGCTTCCCTTCCGCTGTGGGATGTTCGGTGATGTCGGTGAGCCAGAGCCTGTTCGGGCCATCCGCGGTGAAGTCGCGGCGGACGAGGTCGTCGTGCACCGGCGGACCGGACTTCTTGACCCTGCCGCGTTTTTTGCCGAACACGCTCCACCAGCGGTTGTCCCGGCAGATCCGCCACGCGGTCCGGTCCGCCATGCCGGCTCCCGTGACTCGTGCTTCGTCAGCCAGGAAGCGGTAACCGAACTCCGGGTCCTCGCGGTGGGCGTCGAACAACGCGTTTGAGCGATACGCCTCCTCGACCGCAGCGTCGGTCACCGGCTTGTCGAGCCAGCGATAGTAGGGCTGTCTGGCGAGCTTCAGGACCCGGCACGCGACCGTGACGGGAACCCCGTCCACGGCCAGCTCCCTTACGAGCGGGTAGATCCTTTTCCCGGCAAATACGCCTGCGACAGGTAGGCCGCAGCCCGGCGCAGGACCTCGTTCTCCTGCTCCAGCAGCTTGATCCGCCGACGTGCTTCGCGCAGTTCCGTGCTCTCCTGGCCGGTCGTACCGGGCTTCGTCCCGGCGTCGCCGTCCGCCCGGCGCATCCACTTCCACAGCGTCATCGCGTGAACGCCGAAGTCGGCGGCCACCTGCTCGACCGTCACACCCGGGGCGCGGTTCCTCGCGACCCGCACGACATCCTCGCGGAACTCTTCCGGATAAGGCTTGGGCACAGCGACATCCTTCCCACCTGCCCTACAGGGCAAGCCAGTTCAGATGTCACCCGATCGTGCATCAGACCCCTGAGCGCGGGTCGACTCGTCCCTGACGTAGCTCGCGCCCTCGGTGACCGGAGCATCCCCGCAGGCGCAGGTCGCCCACGGGGCACCTGGTCGACCCCAATATCTGCCGGCGCGGAACCGGCGCCCTTCGGAGCAACCCTGACGGAGAGCGAGGGCGACAGCCCAATCACTCAACTCTCGAAACGAGGCGGGTGGGACGCCCCATCACGCATCCCACGGAGGCGCCACGACAAAAGCCCAGGTCACAGCAGCCAAAGACTCATCCGCCACACGCGAGGACGCACACTCGCCACACCCCCGTTAGGCGTCCGCCACACGCAAAACAGCCCCCGAAAAACACGTTTCCCCAGGTCAGAACGATTCTGCCTGGGGATACTCGGTGGGGCGGGTGGGACTCGAACCCACGGCCGACGGATTATGAGTCCGCTGCTCTAACCGGCTGAGCTACCGCCCCTTTACGGCGTGGCGCGCACACCTGTGCGCGCCGTCTGCCGCAGCATAGCCGCTCATACGATCTCCTGCCTCGGATGGTCGGCTTCGCCTGACCATGAGGACTGCGCTGCAGGCCGGGCGGTTCCACCAGGGTGGGAAAGACACACGAAAAAGGGCCCCGGGGGGCCCTCTTCCGTCATGTGCTCCCCCGACTGGACTCGAACCAGTAACCCTCCGGTTAACAGCCGAATGCTCTGCCAATTGAGCTACAGGGGACCGCGCTCCCCCGACTGGACTCGAACCAGTAACCTGCCGGTTAACAGCCGGCTGCTCTGCCAATTGAGCTACAGGGGATTGCTCTTTGCACCGAACGTACCCGTCCGAACGATCCCGGGGGGCGTGTGCTCGCTGCGACACATACATTAGCGCAAGCAGGGGGGTGCTCCGCCAATCGGTTCCGCCCCGGGTGATCACGCGCGTTGCCGGGTAGGCGGGCAGCACCGGCACAAGGGAAGGCAGCCATGCGGTACAAGCTGACGTTCGTCGTTGGACTCGCTCTCGGATACGTGATCGGCACACGGGCCGGGCGGGAGCGTTACGAGCAGTTGAAGAAGTCCGCCCGCCAGGTCGCGGAGAACCCCGCCGTGCGCAACGCCGCCGAGGCCGCAGCGCAGAACGGGCGGGATGTCGCGGGCAAGGCTCTCCACACGGTGAGCGAGAAGGTCGGGGACCGGATGCCCGAAGCGATGGCCCAGCGGGTCCGCTCGCTGCGGGAGCGCAACGGCGCCGTGGAGGACGACTGGGGCACCACCAACACCTGACGTTCCGGTTGTACGGCACAATCGGTCCGCATGGGGATAGTCGCCGGTCTTGACAGCTCTTCCGCGTTCACGCGCATCGTCGTCTGCGACGCGGACACAGGTGCCGTGCTGCGGCAGGGGTACGCGCCGCACCCGATCGACCCGAAGGTGTACGAGGTCGATCCGCAGGCCTGGCTGCTCTCGCTCGGCGAGGCGGCGGCCGGAGGCCTCCTGGAGGGCGTGCAGGCCATCGGCGTCTCCGCGCAGCAGCACGGTCTGGTGCCGCTGGACCGGCAGGGCAATCTCGTACGTCCCGCGCTGGTCGGCAACGACAAGCGGGCGCAGGTCGCCGCGGCGGATCTGATCGACTCGCTCGGCGGCCGGTCCGCGTGGGCCGAGGCCGTCGGGTCCGTACCGCAGTCCGCGCAGCCGGTGGCGAAGCTGCGCTGGCTGGCGAAGCACGAGCCGGAGGCCGCCGCGCAGGTCGCCGCCCTGCTCCAGCCGCACGACTGGCTGGTGTGGCAGCTCCTGGGCCGCCCCGCCCGGCGGATCACCGACCGGGGCGCGGCCTCGGGTACCGGCTACTGGTCGGCGGCGACCGGCGCCTACCGTCCCGACCTGGTGGAGCTGGCACTCGGTCACCCGGCCGCGCTGCCCGAGGTGCTCGGCCCGTCCGACACGGCGGGGACCACCCCCGAAGGGCTGCTGATCTCCGCCGGGACGGGCGAGACGATGGCCGCCGCGTTCGGGCTCGGGGTCGCGGCCGGGGACGTGGTCGTGTCGCTGGGCGCTTCGGGTTCGGTGATGGCGGTGCATCACGAGGCGCTGGCCGACCCGTCCGGGATGATCACGTCTTTCGCCGACGCGACCGGCATGCATCTGCCCGTCGTGCATACGCTCAACGCCGTACGGGCCCTGCGCGGCACCGCCGAGCTGCTCGGGGTCGAGGATCTGGAGGCCCTTTCGGCCCTCGCGCTGACCTCCACCCCCGGCTCCTCCGGACTCGTACTCCTGCCGTACCTGGAGGGCGAGCGCACCCCCGACCTGCCGCACACCGCGGGGACCCTGTCCGGGCTGCGGCGTGAGTCGATGAAGCGTGAGCATCTGGCGCGGGCCGCCTTCGAGGGCATGCTCTGTTCACTGGCCGACGCGATGGACGTACTCCGGGACCGCGGCGTCGAGGTGCGCCGGGTGTTCCTGCTGGGCGCCGCCGCCGAACTGCCCGCCGTCCGGGCCGCGGCGCCCGGGATCTTCGGGGCGCAGGTCGTCGTACCGCAGCCCGCCGACTACGCCGCGGTCGGCGCCGCGAGGCAGGCCGCGTGGGCTCTCGGGGTCTCCCGGGGAACGCTGGACGCGAAGACCCCGCCCGCCTGGCAGGGCGCGGCGGCGCAGGTGCTCGAACCGGGCGAGGAACTGGCGGTGGGGCAAGCCGTGCGTAAGCAGTACGCAGCCACCCGTGACCAGATCCATCCGGGAGCCTTCGGCGAGCCGTCCTGATGCGGTCGTCTTGACCTGTCCTTGAGGAAAACAGTTAGTTTCGGGAGGGCCGGTACCGGAAACTGGGGGGATCTGCCCTGCCGGACCGCCGACCCCGAGAGACAGCGCGTGCTCATACAACTCCTGCGGACGTACCTGCGTCCGTACAAGAAACCGATGGCCCTGCTGGCGCTGCTTCAGCTGTTCCAGACCTGCGCCACCCTCTACCTGCCGACTCTCAACGCGGACATCATTGACAACGGTGTCGTGAAGGGTGACTCGGGTTACATCCTGACCTTCGGTGGCGTCATGATCGCCATCAGCGTGGTCCAGGTGATCTGCAACATCGGCGCCGTCTACTTCGGTGCGCGGACGGCCTCCGCCCTCGGCCGGGACATCCGTGCCGGGGTCTTCGACCGGGTGCAGTCCTTCTCGGCGCGCGAGGTCGGGCACTTCGGGGCGCCGTCCCTCATCACCCGCACCACCAATGACGTCCAGCAGATCCAGATGCTGGTGCTGATGTCGTTCACGCTGATGGCTTCGGCGCCGATCATGTGTGTGGGCGCCATCGTCCTGGCGCTCGGACAGGACGTACCGCTCTCGCTCGTCCTGGTCGCGGTCCTCCCGGTCATGCTCGTCCTGGTCTCCCTGATCGTCCGGCGCATGCGCCCGCTCTTCCGGCAGATGCAGGTCCGGCTCGACACGGTGAACCGGGTGCTGCGCGAGCAGATCACCGGCAACCGCGTCATCCGCGCGTTCGTCAAGGACGACTACGAGAAGGAGCGCTTCAAGGGCGCCAACACCGAGCTGACCGAGGTCTCCCTGGGGACCGCGCGGCTGATGGCGCTCATGTTCCCGACGGTGATGACCGTGGTGAACGTCTCGTCGATCGCGGTGGTCTGGTTCGGCGCGCACCGGATCGACAGCGGGGCCATGCAGATCGGGGCGCTGACCGCGTTCCTCTCGTATCTGATGCAGATCGTGATGTCCGTGATGATGGCCACCTTCATGTTCATGATGGTGCCGCGTGCGGAGGTCTGTGCCGAGCGGATCCAGGAGGTGCTCGGCACCGAGTCCAGCGTGGTGCCGCCGCTGGAGCCGGTGCGGGAACTGGTCAGGCACGGCCATCTGGAGATCCGGGGGGCCGGTTTCAAGTACCCGGGCGCCGAGGCTTCGGTGCTGCGGGACATCGCCCTGGAGGCGCTGCCCGGTGAGACGACCGCGGTGATCGGATCGACGGGCAGCGGGAAGTCGACGCTGCTCGGCCTGGTGCCGCGGCTGTTCGACGCCACCGGCGGCGAGGTGCTGGTGGACGGCGCGGACGTCCGGCAGATCGATCCCACGCTACTGGCGAAGACCGTGTCGCTGGTGCCGCAGAAGCCGTATCTGTTCTCGGGGACCGTCGCGACGAACCTGCGGTACGGAAACCCGGACGCGACCGATGAGGAGCTGTGGCACGCGCTGGAGGTCGCGCAGGCCAAGGACTTCGTGGAGAAGCTGGAGGGCGGGCTGGACGCGCCGATCGCCCAGGGCGGCACCAATGTCTCCGGCGGGCAGCGGCAGCGGCTCGCGATCGCCAGGACGCTGGTCCAGCGGCCGGAGATCTACCTCTTCGACGACTCCTTCTCGGCACTGGACTACGCGACGGACGCGGCGCTGCGGACCGCGCTGCGGCTGGAGACCGCCGAGGCGACCGTGGTGATCGTCGCGCAGCGCGTCTCCACCATCCGCGACGCGGACCGGATCGTCGTGATGGACGAGGGCCGGGTGGTCGGAACCGGCCGCCATCACGAGTTGATGGACGGCAATGAGACATACCGGGAGATCGTGCTCTCCCAGCTGACCGAGGCGGAGGCAGCCTGATGGCCGGTCCTGGTGGACGCATGATGATGGGGCCGACCCAGAAGTCCATGGACTTCAAGGGGTCGGGCAAACGGCTGCTGCGGATGCTCGCGCAGGACCGCCCCGCGCTCTTCGCGATGCTGACGGCCGTGGTCGGCAGCGTCGCTCTCTCGGTGATCGGGCCGAAGATCCTCGGCCGGGCGACCGACCTGATCTTCGGTGGGATCATCGGCCGGCAGCTGCCGGCGAGCACGACCAAGGCGCAGGCCCTTCAGGGGCTGCGCGCCAAGGGCCAAGGCGCCATGGCCGACATGCTCTCCGGTGTCGACTTCACTCCGGGCCAGGGCATCGACTTCACCGAGGTCGGCAAGATCCTGCTGCTCGCGCTGGCGGCGTTCGTCTGCGCGGGCCTGCTGATGCTGACCACCACCCGGCTCGCGGCGCGGATCATCAACCAGGCCGTGTACCGGATGCGTGAGGAGATCCAGGCGAAGCTGTCGCGGCTGCCGCTGTCGTACTACGACAAGGCGAAGCGCGGCGAGGTGCTCAGCCGGACGACCAACGACGTCGACAACATCGGCCAGACCATGCAGCAGACGATGGGACAGCTGGTCAACTCGCTGCTGACCATCATCGGTGTGCTGGTGATGATGTTCTGGATCTCCTGGATCCTCGCGCTGGTCGCGCTGGTGACCGTACCGCTGTCGGTCCTGGTGGCGACGCGGGTCGGCAAGCGGTCGCAGCCGCAGTTCGTGCAGCAGTGGAAGGTCACCGGCAAGCTCAACGCCCACATCGAGGAGATGTACACCGGGCACGCCCTGGTGAAGGTCTTCGGGCGGCAGGAGGAGTCGGCGGAGGCGTTCCGCGAGCAGAACGACGCGCTGTACGAGGCGGGCTTCAAGGCGCAGTTCAACAGCGGGATCATGCAGCCGCTGATGATGTTCGTCTCCAACCTCAACTACGTGCTGGTGGCGGTCATCGGCGGCCTCCGGGTCGCTTCGGGCTCGCTGTCGATCGGTGACGTCCAGGCCTTCATCCAGTACTCGCGGCAGTTCTCGCAGCCGCTGACGCAGGTCGCGTCGATGGCGAACCTGGTGCAGTCGGGCGTCGCGTCCGCCGAGCGGATCTTCGAACTGCTCGACGCGGAGGAGCAGGAGCCCGACGCGGAGACCGCCGAGCGGCCCGAGAACCTGCGCGGCAGCATCTCGCTGGAGAAGGTCGCCTTCCGGTACTCACCGGACAAGCCGCTCATCGACGATCTGTCGCTGTCGGTGGAGCCGGGGCACACGGTCGCGATCGTCGGTCCGACCGGCGCGGGCAAGACGACCCTGGTGAATCTGCTGATGCGGTTCTACGAAGTGACCGGCGGGCGGATCGTGCTCGACGGTGTCGACATCGCCAGGATGTCCCGTGAGGACCTGCGTTCCGGCATAGGGATGGTGCTCCAGGACACCTGGCTCTTCGGCGGCTCGATCGCGGACAACATCGCGTACGGCTCCTCGCGTCCGGTCACCCGCGAGCAGATCGAGGAAGCGGCCCGCGCGGCCCACGCCGACCGCTTCATCCGCACCCTCCCCGAGGGCTACGACACGGTGATCGACGACGAGGGCACCGGGGTGAGCGCGGGCGAGAAGCAGCTGATCACGATCGCGCGGGCGTTCCTGTCCGAGCCGGTGATCCTGGTGCTGGACGAGGCGACGAGCTCCGTCGACACCCGTACCGAGGTGCTGATCCAGAAGGCGATGGCCCGGCTGGCGCACGGTCGTACGAGCTTCGTCATCGCACACCGGCTGTCCACGATCCGGGACGCGGATGTGATTCTGGTGATGGAGAGCGGGGCGATCGTCGAGCAGGGGTCGCACGAGGAGCTGCTGGCGGCGGACGGGGCGTACGCGCGGTTGTACGCGGCGCAGTTCGCGCAGGCAGTGGTCGAGGTCGACTGAGCGGAGCGGCCGGTCCAGTGATGGACCGGCCGTCGCGGGGACGGGGTCCGGAGGGGCAGCTGTCACGGCACCGGGGGCAGGTGCGGGGGCCGAACGGGAGCCGGGCTCGCGGCGTCGAGGGGGCGCCGGAGCGGGGCGCAGGCGCGCGGTGTCGGGGCCGGGCCTGAGGGCCGGGTCAGTCCAGATAGCCGCGCAGCTGCTCCGCGAACGCGTGGTCCCGCAGCTTGTTCAGCGTCTTGGACTCGATCTGGCGGATACGCTCCCGGGTCACCCCGAAGATCCGCCCGATCTCCTCCAGGGTGCGCGGCCGTCCGTCGGCCAGCCCGTAGCGCAGTTGAACGACCTTCCGCTCCCGCTCCCCCAACGTCGAGAGCACGGCGTCCAGATGCTGCCTCAGCAGCAGGAACGCCGCCGACTCCACGGGAGACGCCGCATCGCCGTCCTCGATCAGGTCGCCCAGCGCCACATCGTCCTCCTCCCCCACCGGGGCATGCAGCGACACGGGTTCCTGGGCCAGCCGCAGGACCTCGGTGACGCGTTCGGGGGTGAGATCGAGATGAGCGGCGACCTCGTCGGCGGTGGGCTCCTCGCCGCGTTCCTGGAGCATCCGGCGCTGCACCCGCACCACCCGGTTGATCAACTCGACCACATGGACGGGGACTCGAATGGTCCGGGCCTGGTCGGCCAGGGCGCGGGACATCGCCTGCCGGATCCACCAGGTCGCGTACGTCGAGAACTTGTAGCCCCGGGCGTAGTCGAACTTCTCCACGGCCCTGATCAACCCGAGGTTTCCCTCCTGGACCAGGTCGAGCATGGTGAGCCCGCGACCCACGTACCGCTTGGCGACGGAGACCACCAGCCGGAGGTTGGATTCGATCAGGCGGCGCTTGGCCATCCGGCCGAGTACGACCAACTTGTCCAGATCGACGGCGAGTCGGGAGTCGAGATCGGAGGAGCCCGACAGCCGCTCCTCGGCGAAGAGGCCCGCCTCGACCCGTCGGGCGAGCTCGACCTCGTCGGCCGCCGTGAGCAGTGGGATGCGGCCGATCTCACGTAAGTACTGGCGGAAGAGGTCGGAGGACGGGCCACCGGAATCGGCCGTGGCTCTGCGGCGGGGCGGCTCGGGGGTCTCCGCCAGGTCCTCCATGGCGGGCTCGGGCGCGGACGGCCCGTCGTCGGCGGTGGGCCGGATCTCGGGGTGATGTGCGGCCGGGCCCTGCGGTGGAACCGCCGTGGCCACATCGGTTTCGGTCAGGGTCCGGGTCTGCACGGGGGCGGCCTCCAGGGGGACTGCCGGATCGGGGGCGTGCGGCAGTGGAGCATCGGCGGCCGGGCCGATCCCGTCCCCCGTTCGCGGGTCGGTCTCGGACACCGCTGTCCAGTGTGGGGTACGACACATCGCCGCCACGAGGGGCGTGCGGTGACTTTCTGGTTCCCCAGCGTGACTTTCCGGCCCGCGGCCAATCCTGCTTCCCGGGGAAGCGCAGTGATCCGTCGGCACGGGGAGGGAGCGCACCGGTCGGAGTACGCCGGGGCGGCGCTCCGGGGCGGCGCTCCGGGTCAGAGCGCTTCAGGTCGGAGCGCTCCGGGTCAGAGCGCCTCGGCGCCGAGGTTGCGCAGGGACCGGCCGTACTGCTGGAGGGTCCAGAGTTCGTTCTGGACCGCCGCGTACTGTTCCGCGTCGCCCTGGGTGGACACCCGGGCCAGGGTGGACTGGACGTCGGTGATGCGGCGGTCCACCGCGCGGAGCCGGACGCTGACCAACTGGTCGCCCGCGTACACCTCGTCGACCGTACGGCGCATGATCGCTTCCACGGCCAGCTCGGTGACCACGGCGCGGACCGTGTCGTCGGGGGCGGCCCCGCGGACCCGGGTGAGGTACTCGAAGGAGTCGGTGATGCCTTCCTCGGCGCCGCCCGCCTCCATGATCGCCTCGCGTACGGCGGCGTACGGCGGGGCGGTGAACTCGTCGGCCCCGTACGCGTCGAAGGCCGGGGAGACCAGTTCGGGGCGCTGGAGCGCCAGCTTCAGCAGCTCCCGCTCCGTGCGGTGGGCGGGGCTGCGGAGGTTGAGTGCGGGGCCGCCCGCGGGGGCCGGGTCCGGCCGGGTCCCGGGCTGGGGGCGACCGCCGCGCGCGGGCGTCGGTGCGTTGCCCCGGCCGCGGGCCCACTGGGCCAGCTGGCTGATGCGCTTGACCACGAACTGGGTGTCGAGGATGCCGACCATTCCGGCCAGCTGTACGGCCACCTCGTGCTGGGAGGCGCTGTTCTTGATCCGGGCGACGATCGGTGCGGCTTCGTCCAGCGCCGTCGCACGGCCCGCCGGGGTCTCCAGGTCGTAGCGGGAGACGATCTGGCGGAGCGCGAACTCGAAGAGCGGGGTGCGGGGTTCGGCGAGGGTGCGCACCGATTCGTCGCCCTGGGCGAGCCGCAGGTCGCACGGGTCCATGCCGTCGGGGGCGATGGCGATGTAGGTCTCGGCCGCGAACTTCTGGTCGTCCTCGAAGGCGCGCAGGGCGGCCTTCTGGCCGGCCGCGTCACCGTCGAACGTGAAGATCACGCGGGCGCTGCCGTTGTCCATCAGGAGCCGGCGGAGGATCTTGATGTGGTCGGTACCGAAGGCCGTGCCACAGGTGGCGACCGCGGTGGTCACCCCGGCCAGGTGGCAGGCCATGACATCGGTGTAGCCCTCGACGACGACGGCCCGGCTGGACTTGGCGATCTCCTTCTTGGCCAGGTCGATCCCGTACAGGACCTGGGACTTCTTGTAGATCGACGTCTCGGGGGTGTTCAGGTACTTCGGGCCGTTGTCGTCGTCGCGGAGCTTGCGCGCGCCGAAGCCGACGACCTCGCCGCTGATGTCCCGGATCGGCCACATCAGCCGGCCGCGGAAGCGGTCGATGGGTTTGCCGCCGCGGGTCTCCTGGGCGAGGCCGGAGGCGAGCAGCTCCTTGTCGGAGAACCCCTTGCCGCGCAGGAAACGGGTCAGGTGGTCCCAGCCCGCCGGGCTGTAGCCGACGCTGAAGTGGGTGGCGGCGGCCTGGTCGAAGCCCCGCTGGGCGAGGAACTTGCGCCCGATCTCGGCCTCGGCGCTGTCGAGCTGGTCGACGTAGAACTGCGCGGCTGCCTTGTGCGCCTCGACCAGCCGGATGCGCTCGCCGCGCTGGCTGTTCGGGGTGTAGCCACCCTCTTCGTACCGCAGGGTGATGCCCGCGGTGCCCGCCAGCCGCTCGACCGCCTCGCTGAACGAGAGGTGGTCGATCTTCATGATGAAGGCGAGGGTGTCCCCGCCCTCCTGGCAGCCGAAGCAGTGGAAGAGGCCCTTGGCGGGGCTCACCTGGAAGGAGGGGGACTTCTCGTCGTGGAAGGGGCACAGACCCTTCAGGTTTCCGCCGCCCGCGTTCCGCAACTGGAGGTACTCGGAAACGACGGCGTCGATCGGGACCGCGTCCCGGACCGCCTTCACGTCGTCATCGTTGATCCTGCCTGCCACGCATGAAGTCTACGGTCCGGGTCGGACAGTCCGTGCTGCCGATCCCCGGCCGGCCGCGGCCGGGGGCGCGGGCCCGGCCGCGGACCAGCCCGGGAGGATCACCGTGCTTCGGGTCGGATTCCCAGCGTGGCCAGGTCCACCGACGGGTCCGCCAGCGCTTCGGGGTCCAGCGTCGCGCCCGAGCGGATCAGCCGCTGGAGCTGTTCGGTGACGTCCCACACATTCACGTTCATCGCGGCCAGCAGCCGGCCGTCCTTCAGCCAGAAGGCGATGAACTGGCGCTTCCCCGCGTCACCCCGGACGATCACCTGGTCGTAGGAGCCGGGCGGCGCCCACCCCGAGTACTCCAGGCCCAGGTCGTACTGGTCGGAGAAGAAGTACGGGATCCGGTCGTACGCGACGTCCTGGCCGAGCATGGCGCGCGCCGCCGCCGGGCCTTCGTTCAGGGCGTTGGCCCAGTGTTCGACGCGCAGCCGGGTGCCGAGCAGCGGATGCTCGGCGGCGGCCACGTCCCCTGCCGCGTAGATGTCCGGGTCGGAGGTGCGCAGCGAGGCGTCGACGGCGATGCCGCCGCCGTGCGCGCGGTCGACGAGCTCCAGACCGGCCGCCTCCGCGAGGGAGACGCGCGGGGCGGCGCCGATCGCGGCGAGGACGTCGTGGGCCGGGTGTTCCTCGCCGTCGTCGGTCTGGACGGCGAGGACCATGCCGTCCTGGCCGGTGATCTCGGTGAGGCGGGCGCCGAAGTGGAAGCGGACGCCGTGCTGGGTGTGCAGGTCGGTGAAGATCTGGCCGAGTTCCGGGCCCAGCACGGCGTGCAGCGGGGTCGGGTGCGGTTCGACGATGGTGACCTCGGCGCCGTAGCCGCGGGCCGCCGCCGCCACCTCCAGGCCGATCCAGCCTCCTCCGGCGATCACCAGATGGCCGTTGTCCCGGCCGAGGGAGGCGAGGACGTGGCGCAGCCGGTCCGCGTGGGCCAGGCGGCGCAGATGGTGGACGCCCGCCAGCCCGGTGCCTGGAATGTCCAGCCGGTGCGGTTCGGCGCCGGTGGCCAGCAGCAGCTTGTCGTAGTGGATGGCGGTGCCGTCACCGAGCCGTACGACCTTGACGGCACGGTCGATCTCGACGACCGTCTGGCCGAGGTGCAGCTCGATGTCGGCCTGCGCGTACCAGGCCGGTTCGTGGACGTAGACGCTGTCGCGCTCCTCCTTGCCCGCCAGGTACCCCTTCGACAGCGGCGGGCGCTCGTAGGGGTGGTCGCGTTCGTCCCCGATGAGGATCACGCGGCCCGCGAACCCTTCGGCGCGGAGGGTTTCGGCGGCCTTCGCCCCCGCGAGCCCTCCGCCGATGATGACGAACGTCAGATGTGCGTCGACCACTTGATGCCTCCTTGTAGTGCGGGCGCCGCTTGCGAGCGTCCCGCACGGAGTGTGATGGGGGAAGAGGTGTGAGGTGTTGAGGCTCACGCACGGTCAGGAATGGCCGGTCATGATGGCATGTCGGCCGGTCCGGAACCCCGTCCGGGCCGCCGGCCGCCGGTCAGTGACGGCCGGTCAGCCGGGCGTGCAGGGAGCGCGCCGAGGCATCGGTGAGCGAGCCGATCTGGTCGACGATCACGCGTTTGCGGCTGCGTTCGTCGGGTGCCGCGTCGAACAGGGTCCGGAACTGCGGGTCCAGCCCTTCCGGCGCGCGTCCGGTCAGTGCCTCGGCCAGTTCGGCGAGGACGACGCGCTGGTCGGCCCGGAGCCGCTCCTGCTCCTCGCGCTGCATGACGTACCGGTCGGCGACGGCTTTGAGCACGGCGCATTCGAGCCGTGTCCGGCGCGGGACGACCAGTTCCGCGGCGTATCTGGTGAGCGGTCCCGTGCCGTACGACCGGCGGGTGGCGCTCTCGGCGGCCAGACAGAAACGGCCGATGAGCTGGCTCGTGGCGTCCTTCAGCCGGGCCTGCGCGACGGCCGTTCCGTCGTAGCCGTGCGGCCACCAGTCCTGGGCGAGCAGTCCGTCCAGGGCTTCGGCGAGCTCGGCCGGGTCGGTGTCGGCCGGCACGTAGCGGCCGACGGCCACGGCCATGATGTCGGCCCGTTCGGGCGCGGAGTGCAGGCAGTTGGGGTCGATGTGGCCGGCGTGCAGCCCGTCCTCGACGTCGTGCACGGAGTACGCGACGTCGTCGGACCAGTCCATGACCTGGGCCTCGAAGCACTTGCGGTCCTGGGGGGCGCCGCGCCGGGCCCAGGCGAAGACGGGCAGGTCGTCCTCGTACACGCCGAACTTCACCGAGCCGGGCTCGGTGGGATGGCCGCCGCGGGGCCAGGGGTACTTGGTGGCGGCGTCGAGGGCGGCGCGGGTGAGGTTGAGGCCGACGCTGACCAGCTCGCCGGTGGTCTGCGAGGTGACGAACCGCTTGGGTTCCAACCGGGTCAGCAGGCGCAGTGACTGGGCGTTGCCCTCGAAGCCGCCGCAGTCCGCGGCGAAGTCGTTGAGCGCCAGTTCGCCGTTGTGCCCGAACGGCGGATGCCCCAGGTCGTGGGCGAGACAGGCCGTCTCGACGAGATCGGGGTCGCAGCCGAGTGCCGCGCCGAGCTCTCTTCCCACCTGGGCGCATTCCAGGGAGTGCGTGAGGCGGGTGCGCGGGCTCGAGTCCCAGACGCGGCTGCGCGAGCCGGGGGTGACCACCTGTGTCTTGCCCGCGAGGCGCCGCAGCGCGGCGGAGTGCAGCACGCGCGCACGGTCGCGTTGGAAGGCGGTACGGCCTGGTCGCTTGTCCGGCTCGGTGTCCCAGCGTTCGAAGTCGGTCGGGTTGTACGCGGTGCCTTCCATGCTTCGACAGTACTGAGTTTCACCTCGCGGACGGCGCCGGGCCCGCCAGGTGGCGGTTCAGGTGGTGTCGGGCGGTCCTGGCCCGTCCGCCCGTCCGGGCGTTGTCAGACCCCCCGCCTACTGTGATCCACAGAACGAACCTGAAGGTCGGGAGGGGGTCTCGCCATGGGCTGGATCAGTACATCGGGTGGGTATGCCGTCACTCTGGACGGCGCGCGGCTGCGCTGTCGGAACGCGGCAGGGCGCGAGCTGAAGCAGGTGCCCGCCAAGCTGCGGGACGACGCGGAGGTCGTACGGCTGCGGCAGTTGGCACAGTGGCTGGACCGGCACGAACGGGAGTGCCGGGAGCAGGTGGACACCTGGCTGGTGCGTTCGCTGCCGGTGCCCGCGGAGCTGCTGGCGCGGGTCTGGGCCGACACGGCATGGCAGGGAGCGCTGCGGGACCTGGTGGTGGCGCCGGTGCGCCCCGACGGTTCCCCGGACCTGGCGCGCGCCGGGTTCCTGCGCGACGCGGACCCCGAGCGGGGTATCGGCGTGGTGGACCTCGACGGGGATTCGGTGCGGCTGGACGCCGGGGCGGTACTGATGCCGCACCCGGTTCTCCTCGAAGACCTGGCGGAGCTGCGGGAGTTCGCGGCGGAGCTGGGCGTCGAGCAGGGGATCGAGCAGCTGTTCCGCGAGGTGTGGCCGATACCCGCCGAGCTGGACGGTGCGGCGCAGGAGTGGCGGGCCTACGCGGACGGGAAGTTCGAGGAGCTGCGCCACGCGACGGCGCGAGCGGTGTCGCACGGCTACCGGGTGCGCGGCGGGTCCGCCGTCTGCTCGCTGGTGGAGGACGGCCGTCCGCTGGAAGCGGCGTACTGGATCGGCGACGACTACCCGGAGGGCGAGGCCTGCACGGGCGGTCTGGAGTGGCGGGGCGCGGGCGGTCGGCGGCTGCCGCTGCGTGAAGTCGGGCCGGTGGCCTGGTCGGAGGGGGCGCGGATGGCCGCGCTGGTGTACGCGGGTCGTGTGGTGCGGGACGAGTCGGAGGGGGAGCTGTGAACGGACTTCTTGAGGCGGGGGCGGTGCTGCCCGCGGGTGGCGCCGAGGGCGACGCGCTGACGGCGCGGGCCTACGAGCATCCGGTGCTGGAGGGGCGCACGGTCGTGCGGCTGGTCCCCGAGGCGATCGGGCCGGCCGAGGATCTGGCCCTGGAGTACCTGGGGTTCGGCGCTGCCGCTCCGGTGGTGGTGGGCCGGGTGAAGCGCCGTTCGCTCGGCTTCCCCGCCTGGGCGCTGGTCAACGACCCGGCCAACGGTCACCATGCGCTGGCCGTGGTCAAGGAGATGGAGCGGCTGACCCGGCTCGTCACCAGTAAGCCGGGGCATGCCAAGGACGGCTTCGACGAGATCGGTGTGCGGCTCGACCGGTCGGTCCCGCACTTCCTGCCGACGTTCTACGAGCAGGTGGCGCGGCTGTTCCTCGCGGCGGAGTCGCAGCAGCAGGCGTCGACGTTCTTCGGGAAGGCGCGGGCCGCCGAGCAGCGGCACGCGCTGGAGGTCGACGAGGACCGGCTGCGCGAGGTGTTCCTGGAGTTCGCCGGGGCGGGCGCGCTCAGCGGCAAGGCGATGCGTGACCACGCGAAGGGCCTCGCGGAACGGCTGTCCGCGGAGGCGGCGTACGCGGAGTTCCGGACGCTCTCGGTGGAGCGGTGCGGGGCCGGACTCGCCCCGTACGCGGGCATGCTGGAGGATCTGCGGCGGCTCGCGAGGAGTGCGGGTCTCGACGCGCGGGCCGAGGAGCGGTCGGTGCTCGGCGAGATCATCCAGCTGGGCGGGATGAACCGCGCGGCGGCGAGCTTCTGGAAGTCGGCGCTGCCCGCGCTGGCGGAGGCCGCGGCCGGTGACAGGACCGTCCAGGAGCGGCTGTTGGCCCTGTTGCCGACCGCGGGCGGTGACTCCACGGCGGAGTTCGACGCGGCCTGGCTCGGCGTGCTGGAGACGTGCGGGGCCATCGATCTGCTGACCGACGGCACGGTGCCGGCCGCCGAGTGGCTGGCGTCCTGGGCGGCGCACCGGCAGCGCGGCTGGCGGCAGTCGAGGCGTCTTGCCGACGAGCTGGCACTGGTGGAGCGGCTGGCTCCACGGCTGATCGCGGACGGGACGCCGGTCGAGCTGGTCGGCGGGGGCCGCAGGCGTGCCGATGTGGATCTGGATCTGCTGGACACCTGTCTGGCGGCCGGAATCCCGGTCGCCGATCCGGTATCCGGGGCGCGACCGCTGGATCTGCGCGAGTGGCTGGCCGACGACGGGCCGGGCCGCCGGGATCTGGCCGTGCTCCTCTCGGACACCCGTTTCGTTCCGATGGTGCGGCAGGCGGTGGAGAACCTCGCGACGTACGGCGGCTCCGGGAACGGCCCGTCCGCACGGTTGGGGAAGGCGGCCGAACACCCTTCGCTGCACGGCGCGATGGCGGGCTGGCTCGACGACCGGGCCGAGGAGCTGGGGCAGCCCCTCGGGCTGCCCGGTCTGAACTCCCTGCTGTCCAGGGTCGCCCGGTTCTCCGCGCCTTCCGTGCTGGCCACATCGGAGGCCGCGACACAGCGGATCACCACCTTCGACCCGGTGCCGGTCCTCGGCCGTACGCTGCGGGCGGGCATCCTCGACGAGCTGGGCTGGCCCGCGCTGGAGCAGGCGCTGGGCACGCTCGGCGAGGTGGACGCCCCCACGCAGGGCGGGCGTTACTTCACCGCGCGCGACCGGTGGTACCGGGCCGAGGACGCCTGGCCGGCACTGGTCGTGCGCACCGGGCTCCAGGTCGCGCTGGCCGGACCCGACGCGGTGCTCGATCAGCGCACTCTCCCGATGCCCGGTCCGAACTCGCACGGCGAGCCGATCGTGCGCCATGTGGACGGACAGTGGCTGGTCGCCTCGTGGCACAACGGCGAGTGGCGGGCCACCTGGTCGGGACGCCAGGCCGACGTGTTCCGGCCGACGGGACTCGACGGCGCCGCATACACCGACCACACGGTCTCGCTGCCGCTGCCCGAGGGCGGACGCTGCTACGGCGGTCGCCCGGTGCACGCGGGCGACACCTCCTTCGCGGAGCAGCGCCGCGAGGTCGCCTCGGACGGCGTCTCGTACTGGGTGCTGCACGAGGGCCGTTGGTACGAGTACGACCCGCAGTCGGCGCGGCGCGGCCGGGCCTCGGTGCCCGCGGTCTTCGACGCGGCGCTCGCCCAGGCGCTCGCCGGTGCCGGATCCGGCACCGGAACACACCTCGAAGAGCGGGCGAGCCAGCTGCTGCCTGTCCCGCCGGGGCTCGAAGCTTCGCCGTTCGGCACAAAGGACGGGCTGCTGGGCTGGTCGGTGACGTACGAGGCGGATTCCGGCGCCCGGACGGCCTGTTCGGTCGACGGGACGCGCGGTCTGCCCACCACCGACGGCTACCCGGTGGCGCCGCTGCGGCTGCCCGCCGGTGCGGTGCTGCATCCGGTGCGTACGGGCCACGGCCGCGGAGTGGTCGAACTGCGCGACACGCAGGGCGTGGTGGTCGGCCAGGTGACGCCGCGCGAGGGCGGTGGCGTCCATGCGGCGGGCACCCGGTTCGTACCGCCGCTCTGGTACTGGCACGCGCTGCGGCCCCGTGACGAGCAGGGTTCCGCGGTCCTGCGGTCGGTGACCGACGCGGACGCGGCGGCGTTGCTGGCCGCTGTCGACGAAGGTCTTGACGCGGCCGGGGCGGTGGCCCGGGTGCTGCCCGGGATCACCGATCCGGCGCTGGCCGCCGGGGTGGCCGGGCTGGTGACGGAGACGGTGCGGTGCCGTGAGCGCATCGCCCAACTGGCCGAGCGGGCCGCCGCCCCGGCCCCCGCGAAGTCCACCCGCGTCGTACGGGCGGCACGGGACGGACTGCTGCTCAGGTCACTGGGCGGGCTGCTGGAGTCCGGCGGCTACTGGTCCAGCCATTCCGACGCCGAAGGCACCACGACGCTGGACCACCTCCACCTGTTCCAGGCGCTGCTGAACGAACCGCGGAGCGCCGCGACCACACAGGTGAACCTGGCGGACACCCGGGTCGAGTGGCAGCGGTTCATCGGCGAGGGTATGGCGACCGTGGCCTTGCGGGCCGTCTCGTCGGGTACGGACGCCGAGGAGCGGGCCGCGGCAGCCGAGTTCGTCGAGGCCGCGCTCGCCGCCGGGCCGGACGGGGACTCGCTGCTCGCCGACCCGCGCGGGCGGCTGCGCACGCTGCAGCTGTGCTCGCCCCCGATCGCCGGACACACGGGCATCGGAACGGTTCACCGCGCGGGGAACCGGCTGGTCCTGCTCACCAACTCGCAGTGGCACCGGGGTGACCGCAAACACTGGACGGCCGTCGAGTACGACCCGGCCGGGGAGTTCGGGCCGTGGGAGGGCTTCACGATCCATGAGTCGCAGGTGCACGGCGCGCCCGGCGACCCCGTGCGGGCACCCGCGCTGCGCAAGCTCCTCGCGCTCGCCGAAACCCGGGGGCCGCTGGCCTTCCGGCCCGAGCAGGCCATCGGGTTCGCCAAGGCCACCGGGGTGAGCGTGGGGGCGGCCCTGTTGCTGCTCCTGGGGCTCCCCCGGCTGCACGAGAGCGGCCGGGACGGGCTGCCGGGCGCCGCGTGGCTGGACCCGCTGGGGCTGAAGGTCACCCAGGTCAAGTCCGCCAGGGAGACCCTGCAGGAACTGCGGGGAGGACAACGGCGCCATTTCCCCGGGCTGCTGATTCCCACCGACCCCGAGGCGGTCGAGCCGCTCTGGGAGAGGGGGTTCGACCTGGGTCCCCTGACGCGCGAATGGATCGCGGTGCACGGCAAACAGCGGGCCATGCCGCAGCCGTTGCTGGACCGGGCCGTACGGGAGGGCCTGGTGGCGGCGGAGGTGCAGCTGACGCTCAACCCACAGCTGGACATCCGGCTCCGGGGCCGCACCGTACAGCGGGTCGAGGACGGCGAGGTGACATGCGCGGAGCCGGCGAAACTGGTCGGCCTCCCGCACCTGCTCGGCCTGGCGACCCGGCTGCGCTGGCTGGCGTACCGGCTGCCGTACGGCGATGCGCTGCGGGCGGTGCTCCCCGAAACCCTGCGTGCGGTGCGCGACCGGCTGACCGATCCGGGGCTGCTGCTCCAGGTGGACCAGGGATGGACCCAGCCCGGCGTGCTCTCGCTCTCCGAGCGGGTCCGCGAGATGTACGCCATGCCGAAGACCGGCGGCGAGAACGCGGACGGGCTGGTGCCCGCGGGCCCCGCGCTGGTGCTGGGACCCAACCGGTACAGCGGCCTGTACGGCCGGGAGACGGTGTGGCTGCGGCCTGCCGCCCTGTCGGAGAGCAGTGCGGCGGCCGGGGACGACGCCGTGTCCGACAGCGGCGGCCCGGCGCTCCAGTTGGTGCTGGCAGCCGCCGACGACCCGAGGCCGCTGGGGGCGCTGCGCACTCTGCTGAGCCCGGAGTTCATGGATCTACTCAGTGCCGACGGCCCGGCCGGGGCCCCGCAGGACCCGACGGTTTCGGCGCCGGGGCCGCTGTCGGACGCGGCTGACCGCTTCGGTCTGTCCCCCGACGCGGCGGTCGTCTATCTGATGCTGCTCGCACTGCCCGATCCGACCGACCGCAACCAGGCGGAGTGGACGGGCTGGAAGCCGGCCAGGCTGAAGCGCGCGCGGGCCGAACTGGCCGCCACCGACCTGGTCCTGGAGGCCAAGCGGGCACGTGCGGGGCGGTCGCTCTTCCTGCCGGGCGGCTGGCTGGAGCGCCGCACACCTCAACTGCCCCACGAGCTCTGGAAGACGGCGCTGCTCGCGGAGGCCGACGGCAGTTTCGAAGTGCCGGACATTCCGGTTCCCCAGCTGTACGAGCGGGCATGGCAGCGGGTCGTCGACGGCGACGCACCCGGGTTCGAGGAGTTCACGGGGCGCGAGCGCGGAAGAGGCAGGCGATGACGGAGACGACGGCCGGGACGATGACGGGGTCCGGCAGGCAGCTCGAACTGGCCGAGGAGCGCTACGCACGGGAACTGGAGTTCCTCGCGGTGTACGACGGCGGCCCGCGGCCACCGGGCTGGCGGCTCACGCCGCGCGCGGTGGTGCTGTTCGTCTGCGGTTCCGACGGCGAGGCCCTGCGCACGGCGGAGGGTGAACGGCTCTGCGTGTCCCGGAAGTTCGTGGGCGACCGGGCCCTGGTGGAGCGGTGCGTGGTAACGCTGGCGGGTGAGCGGGGCCTGCTGCTGGTGGGTGAACCCGGCACCGCCAAGTCGATGCTCTCCGAGCTGCTGTCCGCCGCCGTGTGCGGCACCAGCACCCTCACCGTCCAGGGCACGGCGGGCACCACGGAGGACCAGCTGCGCTACGGCTGGAACTACGCGATGCTGCTGGCCAAGGGCCCCAGTCGGGAGGCGCTGGTGCCCTCCCCCGTGCTGACGGCCATGACGCGCGGCGCCGTGGTCCGGATCGAGGAGGTCACCCGCTGTCTGCCCGAGGTGCAGGACTCGCTGGTCTCCCTGCTCTCGGAGCGCCGGATGTCGGTCCCGGAGCTGGCTGGTGACGAGGGCGGCGACGGCACGGTGCATGCGGTGCCTGGCTTCACCCTGATCGCCACGGCCAACCTCCGGGACAAGGGCGTCTCCGAGATGTCGGCGGCCCTCAAACGGCGCTTCAACTTCGAGACGGTCGGCCCGATCGACGATCTCGACGCGGAGACGGCGCTCGTACGGAGCCAGGCGACGGCGGCGCTGGCGCGTGGCGGCGCCCCGTTCGGAGTCGACGACACGGTGCTCGAAGCGCTGGTCACCGCCTTCCGGGATCTGCGCACCGGGCGCAGCGCCGAGGGCTGGGAGATCGAGCGCCCGTCCACGGTCCTGTCGACGGCCGAAGCGGTGCAGGTCGCCGCGGCGATGGGGATAGGTGCCGCCTATCTCGGTGGCGGGCGCGATGTCGTACGGACCCTGCCGGGTCATCTGCTCGGCACGGTCCGCAAGGACGATCCGGCCGACCACGCCCGGCTGCTCGGCTACTGGGACGGCCCGGTCCGTCGGCGTGCGGAGGCCGGCGCTCCGCTGTGGCGCACCTTGTGGGAGCTGCGTGATGAGCTCACCTGAGGAGGCACTCGCCGCGCTGGCAGGGTGCCGTTCTCCGTATCTGATCGGGGTACGGCACCACTCCCCCGCGCTGGCGGCTGCCGTGCCCGCGATGCTGACGGCCGCCGCGCCCGAGGTGCTGCTGGTGGAGCTGCCGGAGGAGTTCGCACCCTGGCTGGAACACCTCGGGGACCCGGCGACGGTCCCCCCGGTGGCTCTGGCCGGGAGCGGCGGCGGGGGCGGGCTGGTCTTCCTGCCGTTCGCGGAGTTCTCCCCGGAGCTGGCGGCCATCCGCTGGGCCAGGGAGGCGGGGGTGCCGGTGGTGCCGTTCGATCTGCCGTTGTCCGCACGGGAGTCGGGCGCACGGGAGTCGGAGGTCCCAGAGTCGGAGGTCCCAGAGTCGGAGGTCCCAGAGTCGGAGGTCCCGGAGTCGGAGGTCCGGGCCGAGAAGACCGATGGCTCCCGGAGCGGGCAGCTGACGGCCGCGCTGCGGGCGCGGGCCGGCGGGCGGCCCGGGGACGATCTGTGGGACCGCCTCGTCGAGGCCGTGGCTCCCGGCGCCGCACCGGAGGCGCTGCGTCGTGCCGCGCTACTGGTCGGCTGGGCGCTGCGTACCGACGCGGGCGAGGTGGACCCGTACGACCTGCGGCGCGAGGAGAACATGCGGCAGCGGCTGGCCGAGCACGCGGGACGCCGGACGGCCGCGGTGGTCGGCGCGTTTCACGGACCCGCGCTGACCGGCGGGACGCCCCGACCCGCGCTGAGCGGCGGGACGCCCCCTGTCGACGCTGCCCACGCTCCGCTCCGGACGTCTCTCCCCGATACCGCTCGCGGTGCGGACCCGGACGCCGTGGTGACCTCTCTGGTGCCGTACGCCTACCCGCTGCTCGACGAGCGCTCCGGTTACCCCGCGGGCATCCGGGACCCCGAGTGGCAGCGCGGAGTCTTCCTCGCCGGGGGCGAACCCGCCCTGCTGGACGAGCTGTTGACCGCGACGGCGGTCCGTGTCTGCGCTGCGGTACGGGCCGCCGGGCACCCGAGTGGACCTGCCGACGCACGGGAGGTGGTGCGCGTCGCGCGTGACCTGGCGACGCTGCGCGGGCTCCCGGCCGCCGGACGCGGTGAGCTGGTCGAGGCGGCCCAGACCGTGCTGACCCAGGGGCAGTTGCTCGGTCGTGGCCGGGTCGTCGCCGCCGCGATGGAGCGGACCCTGGTCGGCGACCGGCAGGGGCGGCTGGCCCCGGGCACGCCCCGGTCCGGGCTGGCACCCGCCGTGGAGGCGCTGCTCGTCGAGCTGTCCCTGCCCGGCCCCGATGCCCCCGGGAGACGCGAACTGCGGCTCGACGCGCTCCGCTCCGGCCCGGACCGCCGGCGCGAGGTCCTTCTGCGGCGCCTCACGGCCTGCCGGGTCCCGTACGGGGAGGAGACCCGGGTCACCGGGGCGGGCGACGCGGTCGCGCTGACCACCCGCTGGACGGTGACCTGGTCTCCGGCGACGGCCGCGATGCTCGATGTCGCGGGTGTCCACGGGGTCACGCCGGAACAGGCCGCGGCCGGAATGCTGCGCCGTCGGCGCACCGCCGAACGGCAGCAGGGCGGACCGACCGCTGCCGAGGTCCTCGCCGGGCTGTCGGAGGCGGCGCACTGCGGGCTGCCGGACCTTGCCGCGGAGCGCCTGGCCGAGACCGCCGAGCTGCTGCCCCGCACCGGTACGCTCTCCGAACTGCTGGACGGAATGGCCCTGTTGGACCGGATCGGCGCGGGCCATGTGCCGGGCCTGCCCACCGGCTGGGAGACGTCCGCGGTGGCATCGGCGTACGAAGAGGTCGCCGCGGCCGGGGTCCGGGCGCTGGACGGGCTGGCAGGTTCCACCGAGCCGGACGACGCCCGCGCACTCGTCTCGCTCGCCACCCGGGCCACCGGTTCGGACGGCGGGCTGCGCCTCACCGACGCGGTCGCCCGCCTGGAGTCGGACGCCACCCCGCTCATCCGCGGGGCCGCGGGCGCCGCACGGGTGCTGCTCGGCCAGCGGGACGCGGGCGAGTTCGGCCGACGGCTCGCGTCCCGGGTCGACAGCGCGTCCACGGCCGAACTCCGCGCGGACCTGGCGTCGTTCCTGCGCGGCGTACTGCTCGCCGCAGGGCCGCTCCTGGAGACGGGGCAGGCACTGGACCCGCTGGCCGAGCGGGTCGAGGCCCTCCCGGACCGCCCGTTCCTGGACCGGCTGCCCGCGCTGCGGGCCGGTTTCGACACCTTGGCACCGGCTGCGCGGGCCCGGCTGCTGGCGACGGTGGAGGACCGTACGGGCATCGCGACGGGCACCCTTCCCGCATCGGTCTCCGACCCGGTGGCCCTGGCGCGCCTCGCCCTGGCAGATCTGGCGGGCCGTGAAGCGCTGCTGACAAGGGAGTTGGTGGTTCGCGGGCAGACGGAGGGACCGACCGGACCGGGCGGTGCGCCTGCCGCAACGATCACAGGCACACCGTCCGCCCTCGTACCCGTCGCTTTCGGGCCCACAGTTTTCGTGCCCACCGCAGGCACACCCACCGCAGGCACACCCACCGCCCCCGTACCGGTCGTTCACCGTTCGGCGGACGCGCTGACGCCTGCTGAACGGTGGCGGCTCCTGCTGGGACAGGGGCGGGGAATGACAGGCCGTGCGGGCCGGCTGGCCGCCGCGCTCGACGAGTTGTACGGCCGGGGCCGCGGTGAAGGGGCACGCGGTGAGGACGGCGGTGGAACCGGCGGCGGCGCCGAAGCCTCGTACCCCGATGTGCGGACCTGGTCGGAGGAGCTGTCCGCGCTGTTCGGGCCCGGAGTGCGCGAAGAGGTGCTCGCCGCTGCCGCCGACGCGGGACGGCTCGACGCCGCCCTGGAACTCGATCCGGGGTCGGCCCGCCCGTCCGTGGAACTGCTGCGCACCGTCCTGTCGTACGCGGGTGGCATGCCCGAGCAGCAGCTCTCCCGGCTGCGGCCCCTGGTCGCCCGGCTCGTACGGGAGCTGACCGAGGCCCTGGCCTCCCGGTTGCGGCCCGCGCTCACGGGCCTCGCCCATCCGCGCCCCACGTACCGCCCCGGCGGTCCGCTCGACCTGGGCCGCACGCTGCGCGCGAACCTGGCGACCGCGCGCCGCGACCCGGACAGCGGGACGGTGACCGTGCTCCCGGAGCGGCCGGTCTTCCGTACCCGCGCCCGCAAGTCCGCCGACTGGCGCCTCGTCCTGGTCGTCGATGTCTCCGGGTCCATGGAGGCGTCGACGGTCTGGGCGGCGCTGACCGCGTCCGTGCTGGCCGGTGTTCCGGCGTTGAGTACCCACTTCGTCGCCTTCTCCACCGAGGTCCTCGACCTGACCGACCAGGTGGAGGACCCGCTGAGTCTGCTGCTGGAGGTCAGCGTCGGCGGTGGTACGAGCATCGCGCGCGGCCTGCGCCACGCCCGCGAGCTGGTGACCGTGCCCTCGCGCACGCTGGTGGTGCTGGTCAGCGACTTCGAGGAGGGCGGCCCCGTCGGACCGCTCCTCGGCGAGGTGCGGGCGCTGGTGGACGCGGGCTGCCATGTCCTGGGCTGCGCCTCGCTCGACGACGAGGGGCGGCCTCGCTATGCGGCAGGCGTGGCCTCCCAGTTGGTGGCGGCCGGAATGCCGGTCGCGGCGCTGAGCCCCTTGGAGCTGGCCCGCTGGGTCGGCGAGCGCGTAGGAGGTACGCACCGATGACCGCACTCCCTCCGGTGAGCACCGAGGTGGCGGCTGCCGCCCTCGACCTGCTGCCTGCCCGGCTGCGCAAACGCCTCGACGGAGCGGTGGCGAAGGCAGCCGGGTGGCCGGTACAGGTGGTCGCCGACGGGCTGGTCGTCAGAGTGGCCGAGGACACGGCGGTCACGCTGGTACTCAGCCCGGCGGGGATCGTGGCGGACGCGGACGACGCGGTCTGCTCATGCCTGCTGGCACCGGCCTGTCTGCACCGGGCGGCCGTGCTGTCGAGCGCCCCACTGGCAGAACCGCACGCGGAAGCAGAACACGAGGAGGTAGAACACGAGGAGGTAGAACACGAGGAAGCAGAACACAGGGAAGCTGACGGGGACGAAAGCACGGGGCCGGGGCCGGAGCCGGAGGCCGCGTCGACGACCGATCGCACCGGGTCGCCCACGCCGGATCACACCAGGTCCCTCACCTCGGAGCACACCAGGCCACCCACGCCGGAACAGGAGCCCCAGCCGTACCCGGGCGCCGACGGAACCCCCGGTGTCCCAGCGGCAGCGCACGCCCTGTGGGAGGCGGGAACGGAGGTGCTGAGTACGGGAGTTACCGGAGCAGGCGCACACCACCGCGCCCAACTGCTCCATGCGGCGCACTCCGCGCGCCTCGCCGGGCTCCACGAGGAATCGGCCACCGCCGTGCGGATCGCCCGCCATCTCGGGGCCGCGCGGGAGAACGACCCGGCGTTCCGGCTGGCGGAGCTGACCGACGAGCTGACCGGGCTGCTCGACGCCGTACGGCGGCCGGGGCGCGCCACGGCCGCCCGGCGCGACTACCGCCCCGGCGGACCGCTGCGGCTGCACGGTCTGTTCACCGAACCGGTGGTCACCGCGTCCGGTTACTCCGGCGCCACCACCCATGCGCTGGCCCCCGACGGGACCCTGCGCACGCTCTCGGACATCGCGCCCGGCGGCCCCGGCCGCGCCGTGCAGGCCGCGGGCTCATCCGTGCCCGGCGGCTGTGCGCTCCCGCTGCGCGAACTGGGCGCGGGAGGCGGGGTCATCCTCACCTCGCCCACGGTCTCGGCGGACGGCCGGATCGGCGGCGGAAAGCAGGTCCGTTCCGTCCGGGCGTCCGGCGCCGAGTGGCACGAGGCACCGCTCGACGCGCTCTGGCAGCAGCCGCCCTCCGCCCAACTCGCCGCGGTTCTGAGGGCTCCGGCCGCGAGCCCCGCGGGCGGCGGGCTGCTGTTCCTCGACGGGACGCTCACCACCGACGGAGCGCTCGCGGTCACCCGGGGCCCGGTGCTGCGTCTGCTCGCCCCGGACGAGCGGCCGGAGTTGCCGTACGCCGAGAATCTGCGCCTGCTCACCTCGTATCCCGGTCTTCCGCTGCGGCTGATCGGCCGGATACGGCAGGACCGGCCGGGCGGCATCAGCGTTCTGGCCGCTTCGTGGACGGCCACGGACGGCAGCGAGTTCCGTGCCGATCTGGGGCTGCGCCGGCTGAACCGTGCACAGTTGCCCAGCGTGGTCCCCCCGTCCGGGAGCATGACCGGCACGCCCCTGGTGCTCCCGGTCGAGCTGGACCTGCTCCGGCGCGCGGTGGACCGTACGGTCGCGGGCGGACGGCCCGTCGCGGCGGCGGACGACGAGCTGCCCGGCCGGCTGCGAGCCGCGGGTCTGACCACGGGCGCCGACTGCGCACACGCCCTGACCGAGGCGGCAGCGGCCCGCCACCACGACGTGCTCGGCCGGCTGCTCCCCACCGACAAGGACGCGTTCGCGACCGCGTGGCTCGCCACCGCCCTGTATGCGCGGGCAGCGGTCGCAGCACTGCTGGTGGCCGCCTGGACAGCCTGATGGCGGCGCCCCCGGACACGCCCGCGCCGAGAGGGCGCGTCCGGCCCGCGCCCGTACCGAGGGGGCCCGTCCGGCCGCGCCCGTGCCGAGGGGCCGTTAAGCCATGGCGGTGCCGGGCCGGGCCCGGTAAGTTGGCGATCTTCGGCTGGCGCAAGCGCGCTCCCGGAGTCCTCGAAGGCGACCAGTCACGATGAACCTCGATCAGCCCTACGCCCGGCTTCGCCTCGACGCCGCACTGGACGGCCTGGCCGTCACCTTCCGCGGGATGACCGCCCGCCCCGATGAGCACAACTGCGAGTGCCACTGGGGCAGCGCGGAGGAGCTCGCCCAGCTCAAGGTGCCCGACACCGAGCTCGACCCCGACCTCCTGCAACGCACCTGGGGGGCCATCGACTGGAGCGACCACGCGTCCGTACTCCGCCGGATCCTGCCCCAGTTCGCCACGAGTCTCGCCAACGGTCACCTCACGCCCTACTTCGACACGGAATCGGCCGGGCGCTCGTTCGCTCTCGGCCACTGGCAGCAGTGGCCTGCCGAGCAGGCCGCGGCCGTCCGGGAATTCCTGCAGGCGTGGTGGGCGCACACGCTCACCGATCCGGATCCCGCGGTGCCCGCGTACGACGTGCTCGTGCTGAACACCGAGGCGTCCGCCACGCTCGGCCCGTGGCTCGCCATCTGGGAAGAGCTGAGCGGCCCCGTCCCCGACCAGCACCTGGCCGACGCGGTTGCCCACTGGGAGCGCGAGCTGCTCGATGACGAACTTCCCTGGCACGCCTGGTACGCCTGGGAGAACGAGGAAGAGCTACGCGTCGAGCTGACGGCCTGGCTGGTTCGCCACGCTCCCGCCCGGCTCCGCGCCCACGGCGTGTCCGAGGAGCTGCTCCACCGGATACGGCTGCTCGGTATGACCGGCCCGGACCGCTGGGAAGACCCCCACTGGCCAAGTCGCTCTTACCGATCCACTACCGATCGCCAGTGATCCGCTACTGATCCGCCGAACCGCGCGGCGCTCCGCCAGCGGCGGCACCGGACACCCCCGGTCCGCCTCCCCGGCCCCGCTCAGGCCCCTTCCCACCCCCTGCCGAGCCCGGCCCCGCTCCCGGGTCGCCGGGCCGTCCACATCGGAGGAACGTGGGAAGGGAGCCCGACCGAGGAGAAGACCGATGGCCAAGGTGACCGCCAACATGTCCATGTCGCTGGACGGGTTCGTCTCCCACCCCACCGACGGGGTCGACCAGCTCTTCCAGTGGTACGGGAACGGAGATGTCCCGGTCGAGTCCGCCAGCCCGGACATCTCCTTCCGGATGTCCGCACCGTCCGCCGAGCGGATGAAGCGCGCGCTGGAGGAGATCGCCGTGCTCGTCTACGGGCGGCGTACGTTCGACGAGGCGGGTGGCTGGATCGGCGGGCACCCCATGGGTAAGCCCGTCGTGGTCGTCACCCACAGCGTCCCGGACGGCTGGCCCCGCGCCGATACCCCCGTCACCTTCGTCACCGACGGCATCGAGAGCGCGATAGCGCAGGCCAAGGCGACCGCGGGTGAGAAGACCGTCGCGGTCGGCAGCGCCGATCTGACCCAGCAGTGCCTCAACAACGGGCTGCTGGACGAGCTGGAGATCGATCTGGTGCCGCTGCTGCTCGGTGAGGGGGTCCGGTTCCTCGACAACCTCGCCGAAGCACCGCGCGCGCTGCGGGGGCCGACGGTGGTGGAGGGTACGGGCGTGACACACCTGTCGTACACCGTGCACTGACCCGCCCACGGGCACCGGGAACGGTGACCGATGCGAACCGAACGTGCGTCCTGAGCGTCCGACAGGTCAGGGGCCGGAACCACCGGCGCCAGGACGTCAGCAGAACATCAGCCAGCACAGGACGTCAGCACACGATGTCAGCACACGACGTCAGCAGAACATCATCAGCATCGGAGCGGACCGGCCGTCGCGACAGCCGTGACGTGACGTGACGGGGGGACATCCATGCGCGGGCCACAGCTGTCGAAGCAGCAGGTGAAACGACGCCTGACCATGGCGTCGTTGCGGCTGCCGCGTCTTCCGAGGACGCGGCGCGGCCGACGGCGCGCCGTCCAGGCCACCGTGCTCGGATGTGTGCTGGCCCTCGCCCCCGCCACCTGGATGTTCGCCACCACCGGCGACCGGATACGCACGGCGGCCGACGTCCCGTCCGCCGATGTCGCCGTCGTCTTCGGCGCCGGACTCCAGCAGGGCGAACCGTCGCCGTACCTCGCACACCGGCTCGACGCCGCTGTCGGCCTCTACCGCGCGGGAAAGGTGAAGGTGGTCCTGGTCACCGGGGACAACAGCCGGACCGAATACGACGAACCGGACGCCATGCGCGCCTACCTGGTGAAGCACGGTGTGCCGGACAGCAAGGTGGTCAGCGACTTCGCCGGGTTCGACACCTGGGACTCCTGTGTCCGGGCGAAGAAGATCTTCGGGGTCGACCGGGCCGTCCTCATCAGCCAGGGCTTCCACATCCGCCGGGCCCTCGCGCTCTGCGAATCGGCGGGAATCGAGTCGTACGGCGTCGGGGTGTCCGCCGTGCACGACGCGACCTGGTACTACGGCGGCGCCCGGGAGGTGCTGGCCGCAGGGAAGGCGGCCGTCGAGGCCACGTTCAAGCCCGACCCGCACTTCCTCGGCCCCCGCGAGAAGGGTGTCGCGCAGGCGCTGGGACGCTGACGCCGACCGGCCCCGGCCCCGTACGACCAGCCCGCGCCACACCCGACTCGCCCGCGCCACACCCACCAGCACCGCACCCGACCCACCCGCACCACGCCCGCGCCGCAGGCGACCCGCACGGGTGGACACCGCGTGGCGCGTCAGCCTCCGTACGGGCGCACCGCCTTCGCGTCCCGCAGCGCGTGCGCCCACCAGACGAGCTGGTCGAGCATCACCCCGGCCGCCGCGTCGGCGGCTTCGGGGTTCTTGTGCGTGCCGTCCTCGTCGAAGTGCCCGTGGGCGTGGTGGAAGCTGACCGTGTCCCGGACGGTGACCGCGTGCATCTCGGCGAATACCTGGCGCAGTTGCTCGACCGCGCGCAGCCCGCCGGAGACCCCGCCGTACGAGACGAAGGCGACCGGCTTGGCCTGCCACTCGGTGAAGTGCCAGTCGATGAGGCTCTTGAGGGACGCGGGGAAGGAGTGGTTGTACTCGGGGGTGAGGACGACGAAGGCGTCTGCGGCTCCCAGCTTCGGGGAGATCCGGCCCAGCACGTCGCGCACGTCGGGCGAGGGTTCGGACGAGAGGGCGGTCGGCAGGTCGGTCTCGGCCAGGTCGACGACGTCGACGGTCAGATCGGGTCGGTCCGCGTGGGCGAGAAACCAGTCGGCGACGGTTCCCGCGAAGCGGCCCGAGCGGTTGCTGGCGATGATGACAGCCAAGTTCAAGGGGTGTGTGGTGAGGTCCATGCGGTGAGCGTCATACATCAAGCGTGATTGAGGTCAAGCCGTCACGCGGGTCGCGGTGCAGCCGGACGGCTGGTTGACGCCGAGCTGCCGTCGGGGACGGGCCGTCGGCGCAGGTGACTTCGGTACCCCGACCGAAAATCCGATCGCCGACTCGTACCGTGTTCCCATGCACATCGAGATCGACGGCCGCCCCGTCCCGGATGAGTCCCTCCGTACGCCCGCCCTGGACAACTACGGGCATTTCACGGCCATGCAGGTACGGGACGGCCGGGTGCGCGGTCTCGGCCTGCACCTCGCCCGGCTCGATTCGTCGACGCGTGAGCTGTTCGGCGCGGGGCTCGACGGCGAGCGCGTGCGGGAGTTGATCCGGCACGCTCTGGACGGCGCGGGCGTACGGGACGCCTCGACGCGGGTGTACGTGTACTGGCCCGACGGGGACGGGACGGCGACCGTGATGGTCACCGTCCGCCCGCCCGCCGTGATGCCCGACGCCCCGCAGAGCCTGATGTCCGTCCCGTACGAGCGGCCCGTGCCCCACATCAAGCATCTGGGCGGCTTCGCCCAGGTCTACTACGGCAAGGCCGCGGTGCGCGCGGGCTTCGACAACGCCCTGCTGACCGGCCCCGGCGGGGTGATCGCCGAGGGTGCGGTCACCAACATCGCCTTCTGGGACGGCACTTCGGTCGTCTGGCCGGACGCGCCCGCCCTCCCGGGGATCACCATGGGCCTGGTCGAGCCACGGCTGCCGTCTGTACGGCGCCGGGTGACCCTGGGCAGCCTGAGTGCGTACCGGGCGGTCTTCGTCTCCAACTCGCAGGGCATCGCGCCGGTGCGCAGGATCGACGACACCGAGTTCGCCGTGGACACGGATCTGATGAGGACGGTGGCCGGGGTGTACGACAGCACCCCCTGGGACGAGATCTAGCCTTCCCGGCAGGTCAAGGGCCAGGGTTCGGATCAGGCCGACGCACTGATGATCTCGTCGGTGACCCACCGTGCGACACCGGAGGGGTAGGGCGCCGACAGCCCGAGGACGATGTGGCTGAACCCCGCGTCGATCGCTTCACCGATCGCGGCCCGCGTGACGGCGGGCCGGTCGTAGGAGACGGGCAGGAAGATCGAGCGGGTGACCGAGGCGGGGTCGCGGCCGATCTCGGCGCAGTAGCGGTCCAGCAGCGCGCTGCGCCGGACGACGTCGTCGATGTCGCCGCCCGGGATGTTCCACAGATCGGCGTGTTCGGCGACCACGCGCAGCGTCGAGGACGCGCGTCCGCCGATGAGGATCGGCGGGTGGGGGCGCTGGACCGGTTTGGGGTTGCCGAACGCTCCGGTGAGGTGATGGTAGGTGCCCTGGAAGTCGAACGGTTCCGTCCCGGTCCACAACCGCCGGATGATCGTGCAGGCTTCGGCGAGGCTCCCCACGGCGTCCGCGGAGTCACGGAAGGGCAGGCCGTGCGCTTCGTACTCACGCCGGGCCAGCGGGTGGCCGGGGCGTGAGCCCACGCCGATGCCGAAGTCGAGCCGTCCGCCGGAGACGATGTCGACGGTCGTGGCGATCTTGGCCAGCACCGCGGGTGGCCGGAAGCGGTTGCTGGTCACGAGGAGTCCGAGCCGCAGCCGTCGGGTCTGTGCGGCGAGGGCGGAGAGCAGTGTCCAGCCCTCGTACGTCGGTCCGCCCGGGTCGCCGCCGATCGGCATGAGGTGATCGAAGAGCCACGCGTGCTCGATCTCCGGGATGGCGTCCGCCTCGCGCCAGACCCGCAGGATGTCGTGGTAATCGACCTGCGAGGGCGGGGTCATGATCCCGAAACGGGGCCGGGGTGTGTGCGTCATGGAATCGTTGGTCCTTTCGACACCGGCGGCGCCGACCGGGCGCACGACCGAGGTTCAGGCAGAACGTGGAACACGGTCCCACCGGGCACCCGCGCGATTCCGCAGGCTCGCGAGCCACGGGTGCCACAGGTGCCACGGGTGTCACTGGCGCCACAAAAGCCACTGGCGCCACAGGAGCCGGCGGGAGGGCTCGACGTTCAGCGGCGCCGCAGCGAGGGGTCGAGCAGCGCGGGCGGAGCGTCGTTCTTCTCGTGCGCGGCCAGGTCGACGCCAGGGGCAACGATCGTGTCGATCGCGTCGAGCACGTCGGCTGAGAGCACGGTGTCGGCGGCGGCGAGCTGCGAGTGCAGATGGTCCAGGGTGCGGGGGCCGATGATCGCGCCCGTCACAGCGGGGTGCGCGGTCACGAAGCCGAGCGCGAGCTGGATCAGCGTCAGACCGGCCTCGTCGGCGACCCCGGCCAGTTTCTCGACCGCGTCGAGCCTGGCCCGGTTGGCCGGGACGGTGGTGTCGAAGCGCTGCGGCATGAACGCGGAGCGATGGGTGGTGATTTCCCGGCCCTCGCGGATCGCACCCGACAGCCAGCCGGAGGCCAGCGGGCTCCACGCCAGTACACCGAGCCCGTACTGCTCGGTCACGGGCAGGACATGGGTCTCGATCCCGCGCTGCAGGATCGAGTAGTTGGGCTGCTCGGTGACGTAACGGCTCAGGCGGTTGTCCCGGGCGGCCCACTGCGACTGCACGAGGCGGTACGCGGGGAAGGTCGAGGAGCCGAAGTAGCGGATCTTTCCCGCGCGTTGCAGGTCGGTCAGGGCCGACAGCGTCTCCTCGTCGCTGGTGCTCGGGTCCCACCGGTGGATCTGGTAGAGGTCGATGTGATCGACACCGAGGCGGCGCAGGCTGTCGTCCAGCGCGGTGACCAGCCAATGGCGCGAGCTGCCCCGATGGCTGCGCTCGCCATCCATCGGCAGACCCGCCTTGGTGGCCAGCACGATGTCGTCGCGGCGGCCTGCGATGGCCTTGCCTACCAGCTCTTCCGACTCGCCGCCGCTGTACACGTCGGCGGTGTCGATGAGGTTGATCCCGCCCGCCAGGGCGGCGTCGACGACGGCGGTGACCTCTTCCTGGGTGGTGTGCCCGATCCTGCCGAAGTTCATCGCGCCGAGCGCGAGGGAGCTGACCTGTATGCCGGTGCGACCCAAGGTGCGGTACTGCATGACCCTGTTCCTCCATTGCGAATGATGTGGATGATGCCGATGAAGGTGCCGGTGGAGCGGGGCGACGTGGCACGGCTTGGCCGCCGGGCCCCTGCTCTGACATCATGAGCAAGCGGAACCTTGCTCCGCTTAACGATACGGAACACTGTTCCGCTTTGGCAAGCCCCATTTGCCAAGCCCCACGACGAGGAACCAGCCCGGCGACGAGGAACAAGCCCGGCCGCAAAGGGAGCAGCACGGTGACGAAGGGAGCAGCACGGTGAACGACATTGACGAGGGCACGGACACCCCGGCCCGGCCCCGGCGGGCGGACGCCCGGCGCAACAAGGAGGCGCTGCTCGACGCGGCAGCGACGGTCTTCGTCACGTCAGGCGTGGAAGCGCCGGTACGCGACATCGCGGCGGAGGCCGGCGTCGGGGTGGGCACGATCTACCGCCACTTCCCGACGCGGGCGGACCTCATCATCGCCGTCTACCGGCACCAGGTGGAGGCCTGCACCGAGGCCGGTCCGGCTCTGCTCGCGACCAGCGCGACTCCGCACGCCGCCCTGGAGCAGTGGATCAACCTCTTCGTCGACTTCCTGGTCACCAAGCACGGACTCGCCGCCGTACTGCAGTCCGACAACGCAGGCTTCGAGACCCTGCACGCCTACTTCCTCGACCGCCTGCTGCCCGTGTGCACCCAACTGCTCGACGCCGCAGCCGATTCCGGCGAGATCCCGCGCGATCTGGAGGCCTACGCACTCATGCGCGGCGTCGGGAACCTCTGCATCGGCGCCGAACACGACCCCCGCTACGACGCACGCCTGCTGGTCGAGCTCCTCATCGCAGGACTACGCCGGCCACGGTGACCAACGGCGGGGTGGCCGGGTACGGGCGCCGCGCTCAGGCCCACTGGTCGAACGCCAGCTTCGCCACCAGGGAGAAGACCACCACCAGCAGCACTCCCCGGACGAACTCGCTGCCCTTCCTGAGCGCCATCCGTGCGCCCAGCAGGCCGCCCGCCAGGTTGAACACCGCCATCAGCGCGGCCAGTTGCCAGAGCACCGTGCCCTGGTAGGCGAACATCGCCAGCGCGCCCAGGTTGGTGCAGACGTTGACGATCTTGGCGGTGGCCGACGCGGTCACCAGATCGAGGTGGAGTACGGCAGTGAGCGCCAGCACCAGGAAGGTCCCGGTACCGGGGCCGAACAGCCCGTCGTAGAAGCCGATCCCGCCCCCGACCAGAACGATCGCCATCACGATCCTCCTGCGGGTGGCGGGCCCGTCCGGCCGGGCCGTGCCGAATGACGGGCGCAGCATCACGAAGGCCGCGACCAGGAGCAGCACCACCATGATCACGGGCCGGAGCACCGCGCTGCTGATCCCGGCCGCGAAGAACGCCCCGGTCATGGACCCGGCGAGAGCGACAGCCCCGATCCGGATCGCCAGCTTCACATCCACCGGCGCCTTGCGTACGTACGTCACGGCCGCGCCCGAGGTCCCGACGATCGCCACCGCCTTGTTGGTACCGAGCACCTGCGCGGCGGGGACGTGCGGAAGGCCGAGCAGCAGCGCGGGCAGAAGCAGCAGCCCGCCGCCGCCCACCACCGCGTCGATCCACCCGGCCGCTGCGGCGGCGACGCAGAGGACGACAAGCATGGTCAGAGATATGTCGGGCATGACCGCGACCCTAGTGCCGTTCCCGGCAAGCATCGCCGGTCGCGACCCCGGACCGGTCCCGGGCCGTGTAGGCACGTACCTGCCGGCGTACGCGCGAAGGGCGACCGGGCAGGATCCACCGAACAGGTCCCAAGCGTCGGACCGGGCGGTCCTAAGCGCCGGAGGAGTCCTCCAGGTACCGCAGCACCGCGAGCACCCGGCGGTGCCCCGGCTCGGACGACGGCAGGTCCAGTTTGGTGAAGATGTTCGCGATGTGTTTCTCCACCGCCCGCTCCGACACGACGAAGGACTCCGCGATGGTGCGGTTCGTCAGCCCCTGGGCCATCAGCCCGAGCACCTCCCGCTCGCGCGGGGTCAGCGCGGCCAGCGCGGAGGTACGCCGGGCGGCGCCGAAGAGCTGGGCGACGACCTCCGGGTCTAGTGCCGTGCCGCCGGACGCCACCCGGTGCAGGGCGTCGACGAACTCGCCGATGTCCACGACCCGTTCCTTGAGCAGATAGCCGACGCCGCCACCGCCACCGCCCAGCAGCTGGCCCGCGTACTTCGTCTCCACGTACTGGGAGAAGATCAGCACCCCGACCCCGGGGGACGAACGGCGGATGGTGACCGCGGCCCGCAGCCCCTCGTCGGTGTGGCCGGGCGGCAGCCGGATGTCGATCACGGCGGCGTCCGGACGGTGTTCGCCGACCGCGGCGAGCAGCGCCTCCGCGTCCTCGACCGCCGCGGCCACCTCCACCCCGCGCAGCGTGAGCAGCTGGACCAGGCCGTCACGCAGGATCGCCGAGTCCTCGGCTATGACGACGCGCATGGGCCCTGCCTCTGTCCGGCCTCGGAAAGGCCTTGGTGATACGGGAGTTCGACGGTCACCACCGTAGGCCCTCCCGCCGGGCTCTCGCAGGTGAGTGTGCCGTCGACGGTACGGACCCGGGCCAGCAGCCCGGCCAGCCCGCTGCCCGCGCCGACCACCGCTCCCCCACGCCCGTCGTCCCGTACGGACAGCCGGAGGGATCCTTCCCCGGAGCGAGCGACGACCGTGATCTCCGAGGCTCCGCTGTGCTTGGCGGCGTTGGTGAGCAGCTCGGCCGTGCAGAAGTACGCGATGGACTCCAGTGCCGGAGAGGGCCGTTCGGGGATGTCGGCGGTGACGGTCACCGGCAGGGCGCTGTCCGCGGCGAGGGTCGCGAGCGCGGTGTCCAGGCCCTGGTCGAGCACCGGCGGATGGATGCCCTTCACCAGCAGACGCAGTTCGGCGATGGTCTGCTTGGCGTGGGTCTGCGCGGTGCCGACAACGGTGAGCAGTTGGTCGCGGCCCGCGTCGGCCGTGACCAGCTCGCCGATCAGTGTGAGGTGCATGCCCAGGCCGACGAGCCGCGCCTGGGTGCCGTCGTGCAGGTCCCGTTCGATGCGCCGGAGGGTGGCCGCCGCGTCGTCGACGGCCTGCGCACGGGTCTCCTCCAGGGTGCGGATGCGCTGTCCGGCGGCGTCGGGGCCGAGGAGGGAGCCCAGCAGCCGGCCGTGCGGGACGAGGGAGCGGCGGACCAGCCACGGGGCGAGGAGGAGCAGTACGGCCCCGACGGCCACGACGAGCAGCCAGCGGGGCCAGGAGTCGAACTGGACGCCCGCTACCTCCAGCGATACCCGGCGCACCGAACCGTCGGGCCGGTGGACGGTGGTGTAGTTCCAGCGCTCGACCAGTGGGTGCAGGACGAACAGCAGCCCGTACACGTACCCGCACGCCACTGCGGCCAGGGGCGGTACGGCGGTCAGCGGCGCGGCCAGCGCACAGCCCACCGCCCGCCAGGCGGCCCGGTCACCGACGGCCCGCCGCCAGCCGAGGGCGCCGGGCTGCCGACTACGGACGGGCGGATCGATGGGGGTGTCCAACAGGCGTGCGGACAGCCCTCGTTGGAGAGTTCCGATGGCGAGCGCACCCCGTGCCGTCAGCGCGATCAGCCACGGCCCGACGGCCGTGACCGACAAGGCTGCGCCGACGAGCAGCCCGGAGAGTACGAGCACCATGCCCAACAGGGCGATGGGCAGGGCCAGTACGGCGTAGAGCACTGCACGCGGACGCTGTTGCATGGGGTTCGATCCTAGACGGGCCGTCGCAGTCGGCCTCAGAGCTGATGGATCACGGGCACGGACAGCAGGGCGCACACGGCGGCGATGCCGAGCGCGATCCACGTGTGACGGGCGAGGCCGGTGCGGTCGGCGCCGAGGAACCCGCTCACCAACCGCGTCTGGAGGGCGGTGAATCCCCTGGCGACCCAGGGCGTGAGGAAGAGGAAGGTCACCCCGCCGCCCACCGCGTGCACCGCCCAGGCACCCGCCATGGTGGGTCCTCCCCAGGAGTGGGAGGGGTCGCCGTCGGTCCGCAGCGGAAAGCCGAAGTTGATCACCACGATGGTCCAGAAGTAACCGCAGACCGTGAGGGCGACGAGGTTGAGCGGGCTGCTGACCACGGCGTGCACGAGCGCGAGAGGCCCCGTACGCGCGGGCTCCCCCGCGTCCACCCGCAGCAGCCGGCGGGCGAGGCCGCGCTGGATGCGGCCGACCGGTCCGCCGGCCAGGGCGAGCGGAATGCACAGGAGGGTGACAGGGAGGGCGAGCACGATGTACGCCATTCGCCGCCAGGTCTCCGCCCGGAACGGCTCCCGCAGGACGATGCGGACACGGTCGGCGGGGCCGGCGCTGGAAACGGCGGGCGCGACTGGCCCGGCGGCGGCCGGGCTGCTGCTGCCGCCGCGAGGGGCGACTGACTGCTGTGTGAGGTCCATGCACCAAGACTCGCGACCGGACAGCCGCTGATCGATCGTGCCTGCACGGAAGCAGAGGGTTCGGTTTGCCCCACCCCTGGTCGCCGACCACCGAAGCCACCGACCACCGAGGTCACCCCGGCGGCGTCGCCGCCCGACGGCGGCGCCCCGGCCGTACGCTGAAGTCATGACCAAGGGCTGGAACGCGAACGACATCCCCGATCAGAGCGGACGCACCGCAGTCGTCACCGGAGCCAACAGCGGCATCGGTCTCGTCACCGCGCGGCAGCTGGCCCGGCACGGTGCCCGGGTGATCCTCGCGTGCCGCAGTGAGACCCGCGGCAAGGAGGCGGAGTCCCTGATCCGGCGCGAGGTGCCCGGCGCGCAGGCCGAATGCGTACCGCTGGATCTCGCGGATCTCTCGTCGGTACGGGAGTTCGCCTCCGGCCTTCCCGCCGAGCGCCTCGATCTGCTCGTCAACAACGCGGGCGTCATGGCCCTGCCGTACGGCCGGACCGCTGACGGTTTCGAGACACAGTTCGGCGTCAACCACCTCGGCCACTTCGCCCTCACCGGGCTGCTGCTGCCCCGGCTGCTGGCCACTCCGGGCTCGCGGGTGGTCAGCGTGTCCAGCGGCCTCCACGCGCTCTCCAACATCGACATCAACGATCTCAACAGCGAGGGGAACTACCGGCGTTGGATCGCCTACGGCCGCGCCAAGACGGCGAATCTGCTCTTCATCCATGAGCTGTCCCGCCGCCTCTCCGCCGCCGGGTCGGGCACGGTCGCAGCCGCCGCGCACCCCGGTTACGCGCGCACCAACCTCCAGACGGCCGGGGTGCGGATGGAGGGCCGCAAGGCCGCCGAGCGGCTGGTCGAACTCGGCAACGGGCTGCTCGCCCAGCCCGCCGAGGTGGGCGCCCTGCCCTCGCTGTACGCGGCCACCGCGCCCGGCGTCCGGCCCGATTCCTTCACCGGCCCGAGGATCCTCGGCTGGCGCGGCGCCCCCGCGCCTTCCTGGCGGGCGAAGTGGGCGACGAACGATGTGGCGGGCGAGCGGCTCTGGGCGGCCTCGGAGCAGCTCACCGGGGTGTCGTACGGAGACCTCGACACCTGAGCGCTCCCTACCGGTTCCGACATGCCCGCGCAACACCCCTGTCGTAATCCCGCACCATGGTTGATCGTTGGGGCGTGCAACGACGACCGACGCCGACGGAGCCAGGGGGACCCTTCATGACCATCAGTCGCAGGCGACTGCTCAGTACCAGTGGCGGCCTCGCACTGACCGGGGCCCTCGCCACCGCGTGCGGGTCCAACACCGGTCGCAGCGGTGACAGTTCAGGGACCGGCAAGGACAGTGGCGGGAAACCCACGCTGCAGCAGTGGTACCACCAGTACGGCGAGGCCGGGACCGAGCAGGCCGTACGGCGTTACGCCGCCGCGTACGGCAGGGCGAGCGTCAAGGTCCAGTGGCGGCCCGGCAGTTACGACCAGCAGACCGCCGCTGCGCTGCTGACCTCGTCCGGTCCCGATGTCTTCGAGGTCAACGGACCCACCCTCGACCAGATCCAGGGCGGCCAGGTCACCGATCTGACCGACCTCTTCGAGGGGGTGAAGGACGACTTCAACCCGGCGGTGCTCGCGCCGAAGACGTACGACGGGAAGATCTGGGGCATCCCGCAGACCATCGACATGCAGCTGCTCTACTACCGCAAGAGCCTGCTCAAGGACGCGAACGTCGAGCCGCCGCAGACGCTCGACGAACTCGTCGACGCCGCGAAGAAGTTGACCGACAAGAAGGTCAAGGGGCTGTTCCTGGGCAACGACGGAGGTGCGGGCGTTCTCGGCGGGACCCCGCTCTACGCGGCCGGGCTGAGCCTCTTCACCGAGGACGGCAAGGTGGGCTTCGACGACCCGGCGGCGGCCCGCACCCTGGGCAAGTTCCACCGGCTGTACGCCGACAAGTCGCTCCTGCTGGGCGCTCCGGCCGACTGGTCCGACCCCTCGGCGTTCGTCCAGGGCCTCACGGCCATGCAGTGGTCGGGGCTGTGGGCGCTGCCCGCGGTCCAGAAGGCCCTCGGGGACGACTTCGGGGTGCTGCCCTTCCCGAAGGACGGTCCGGCGGGCAAGCCCGCGGTCCCGGTCGGTGCGTACAGCTCGGCGGTCAGCGCGCGCAGCGGGCACCGGGCCGAGGCGAAGGCGTTCGCCAAGTGGCTGTGGATCGAGAGGACCGCGTACCAGGAGGACTTCGCGCTCAGTTACGGATTCCACATCCCGGCCCGGATCTCCCTCGCGAAGAAGGCCGCGAAGCTGCGTGAGGGCGCGGCGGCCGACGCCGTGCGGTACGCGACCGAGAACGGCTGGGCCCAGCCCCTGCTGTGGACGCCCGCCGGGCAGACCGCGTACCAGGACGCCCTGAGCAGGATCATCAAGGACGGCGCCAACCCGGACACGGAGCTCAAGGCGGTCGTCCGCAAGACGAACGCCGAGCTCCAGCGCGTCCAGAAGAAGCCGTGACAGTCGCGGAGGACGTGACGGGCGCGGCGGACGTCGGAGTAGCGCGGGACGCGAAGGAACCGGCGCGACGGCGTCGGCGCCGGGGGTCGGTGAGGCACCGCACCCTCTGGTTCTGGATCTTCGTCGGCCCCTTCGCGGCCGGGCTCGCGCTCTTCACCTACGTACCGCTGGCGTGGAGCCTCTACCTCAGCTTCTTCGACGCGCACAACACGGTCTCGCCGACGCATTTCATCGGCTTCGACAACTACGCGTCGATGCTGCGCGACGGGGCGTTCACCGACAGCCTGTGGACGTTCACGGTGTTCTCCCTCTTCATCGTCCCGGCGACCTACGCGCTCTCGCTCGCGCTGGCGCTGATGGTGAACCGGCTGCGCGCCGCCCAGGCCTTCTTCCGTTCGGTCTTCTTCCTCCCGGCGGCCTGCTCCTACGTCGTCGCGGCGCTGGTCTGGAAGCTCTCGATCTTCAACGGGGTGCGGTTCGGGCTCGCCAACACCGTCCTCGGCTGGTTCGGCAGCGACCAGACCGCGTGGCTGTCGACGACCCACCCGCCCTGGTACTGGCTGGTGATCGTGACCCTGCGGCTCTGGCTCCAGGCCGGGTTCTACATGGTGCTGTTCCTGGCCGGTCTCCAGCGGATCTCCCCGCAGCTCTACGAAGCGGCGGCCGTCGACGGGGCGCGCCCCGGCTGGCAGGTCTTCCGCCACATCACGTTCCCGCAGCTGCGGGCCACCTCGGTCGCCGTCGTCCTGCTGCTCGTGATCAACGCGTTCCAGGCGTTCGACGAGTTCTACAACCTGCTGAGCGACGCCCGGGGCTATCCCCCGTACGCGCGGCCCCCGCTCGTCTACCTCTACTACACGGCCCTCGGCCAGGGGCAGAACCTCGGCCTGGGCAGCGCCGGGGCCGTCATCCTCGCCCTGATCATCGCCGTGGTGACGATCGTCCAGGCCCGCTGGTTCGGGCTCGGCAGAAGGGAGGACTGACATGGCCAGGACCAGAACCGGGACCACCATCGCCCGTCACGACGACGCCCTGGTACGGGCCGGCCGGGCCCTGCGCATCGTGCTGCTGATCGCGCTCGCGGCCCTCTTCCTCATCCCCTTCTATCTGCTGCTGCGCAACGGGCTCGCCACCGAGCAGGACATCACCTCACCGCAGTGGACGTTCTTCCCCTCCGACCTCCAGTGGTCCAACATCCGCGAACTGTTCGACGACCCGGCCGTGCCGATGGCCCGCTCGCTGCTCAACTCGGCCCTGATCGCGGTCGCGACGACGCTCGGCACCGTCCTGCTCGCCTCCCTGGCCGGGTACGGCCTGGCCCGCATCCCGTACCGCCACGCGAACAAGGTCTTCTACGGGATCCTCGGCACCCTGATGGTCCCGGCCGCCGTGACCTTCGTACCGAGCTTCGTCCTGGTCTCCACGCTCGGCTGGATCTCCACGCTGCGCGGACTGATCATCCCGACGCTGTTCTCCGCGTTCGCCTGCTTCATCTTCCGGCAGTACTTCCTGGGCTTCCCGCAGGAGTTGGAGGACGCGGCGAAGGTCGACGGCCTGGGATACTGGCGTACGTACTGGCGCATCGTGGTGCCCAACTCCCGCCCGGTCTTCGCGGCGGTCGGCACGATCGTCTTCATCGGCGCGTGGAACGCCTTCCTCTGGCCACTGGTGATCGGCCAGGACAAGAGCGCGTGGACGGTACAGGTGGCGCTCTCCACCTTCACGACGGCGCAAGTGGTCAACATCCACGAGCTGTTCATCGCGGCGGCGGTGTCGATCCTGCCGTTGCTGCTGGTGTTCCTGCTGCTGCAACGGCACATCGTGGCGGGGGTGGAGCGGTCGGGGATCGACGACTGAGGCGGCCGTCGGACCTACCAGTCCGTGAGGTCCACGACGACGTCGCAGTGCGGGTCATCCGGTGCGAGCCGATGGCGCTCCTCCTCTTCGACGAGGGTGGGGAGCGAGGCGGTCAGCGCGGTGGGTTCGTCGGTGAGGCGGATATCGACACCGACGAGACCGGGGCGGCCTGGACGGTTCACGTACAGGCGCATCAGGCCGCCGTCCTTCATCAGAAAGCCGACCAGGAAGGGGTCCTCATCGTCACCTGGGGCGGACAGGCCGAGCAGGGTTCTGAGCGCCTGGCCCTCCTCGGGTTCGGGGGCAGGCGTGATCTCCTCCGGGCGCAGTCGGACGAGCGTCATCCCGAGCACGTCGCTGACGTCGCCACTCCCGTAGATCTGGGTTCCGGACAGGACAGCGCGCAGGACGCCGGGGATGCGGGCGGGGGCCACCGTGTCGTGCGGGATCTCGTAGAGGAACAAGTCGCCGTTCTCGCCGTCGCCGGCGCGGATGGCGACCCGTACGGCGCCGGAGGCGGGCAGAACGCCACGCAGGCGGCAGCCCTCGGCAATAGGGGCATTGAGGTAGTACAGCAGCAGGCGGGTGATACCCGCCTGCTGCTCCCGGTCCTCAGTGTCGTTCATTTGTTCATCCAGGCAGGGCACTTGTTGTTCGGCTGGTTGCGACAGAAGGCGTTCACCACGCCGATCATCTTCCCTTTGCCGGCGTCATGGATGCCGCCCTTGCTCTTGCGTTCGTCGTGGCGCGAGCAGTCCAGGACACCGGCCTGGCCAATTGGGCACTTCAGCGGCTGTCGCTGCCGTCCGACAGGGCCGCCGCCCGGCCCGCTTCGAGGCGGGCCACCGGGATGCGGAACGGTGAGCAGGAGACGTAGTCCAGGCCCACCTCGTGGAAGAAGTGCACCGACTCGGGGTCGCCGCCGTGTTCGCCGCAGATGCCCAGTTTGAGGTCGGGGCGGGTGGCCCGGCCCGCCTCGCAGGCGCTGCGGACGAGCGCGCCGACGCCGTCGCGGTCGATCGTCTCGAACGGGGACACCCCGAAGATGCCCTTCTCCAGGTACGCGGTGAAGAAGCTGGCCTCCACGTCGTCGCGGGAGAAGCCCCACACGGTCTGGGTCAGGTCGTTCGTGCCGAAGGAGAAGAACTGCGCGGCCTCGGCGATCTGGCCCGCGGTGATCGCCGCACGCGGCAGTTCGATCATCGTGCCGATGGTCAGTTTCAGTGCGGCGCCGGTGGCGGCCTCGACCTCGGCGATGACCCGGTCGGCCTCGTCGCGGACGATCTCCAGCTCCTGGACGGTGCCCACCAGCGGGATCATGATCTCCGCGCGGGGGTCGCCCTTGGCAGCCTTGCGGGCGGCTGCCGCTTCCGCGATGGCCCGTACCTGCATGGCGAACAGACCCGGGATGACCAGCCCGAGGCGTACTCCGCGCAGCCCCAGCATCGGGTTCTGCTCGTGGAGTTTGTGCACGGCCTGGAGGAGACGCAGATCGTTCTCGTTGGCGTCCTTGCGGGACTCGGCGAGCGCGACCCGGACCGACAGCTCGGTGATGTCGGGAAGGAACTCGTGCAGCGGCGGGTCCAACAGCCGTACCGTGACGGGCAGTCCGTCCATCGCCTCCAGCAGCTCGATGAAGTCCTTCTTCTGGAGGGGCAGCAGCGCACCCAGCGCCTTCTCCCGCTCGTCGTCCGTGTCGGCCAGGATCAGCCGCTCGACCAGCTCCCGTCGCTCGCCGAGGAACATGTGCTCGGTGCGGCACAGGCCGATGCCCTGGGCGCCGAACCGGCGTGCGCGCAGCGCGTCCTCGGCGTTGTCGGCGTTGGCCCGGACGCGCAGCCGGCGGCGCCGGTCGGCGTACGCCATGATCCGGTGGACGGCCTTGACCAGTTCGTCGGCGTCGTCGGCGCCCGCGTGCATCCGGCCCTCGAAGTACTCGACGACCGGCGACGGTACGACGGGCACCTCGCCCGCGTAGACCTTGCCGGACGAGCCGTCGATCGAGACGGTGTCGCCCTCCTCGATGACCAGGCCGCCCGGCGCGGTCAGCCTGCGGCGCTTGGTGTCGACCTCGATCTCCTCGGCGCCGCAGACACAGGTCTTGCCCATGCCGCGCGCCACGACGGCCGCGTGCGAGGTCTTGCCGCCGCGCGAGGTGAGGATGCCTTCGGCGGCGATCATGCCGTCGAGGTCGTCCGGGTTCGTCTCCCGGCGGATGAGGATGACCTTCTCGCCGGAGCGCGACCATTTGATCGCGGTGTACGAGTCGAAGACGGCCTTGCCGACGGCGGCGCCCGGCGACGCGGCGATGCCCCGCCCGATCCTGTCGACCTTCGCGGTGTCGTCGAAGCGGGGGAACATCAGCTGCGCGAGCTGCGCGCCGTTCACCCGTTGCAGCGCCTCCGCCTCGTCGATGAGCCCCTGGTCGACGAGTTGGGTGGCGATCCGGAACGCGGCCCCCGCGGTGCGCTTGCCGACGCGGGTCTGGAGCATCCACAACTGGCCGCGCTCAATGGTGAATTCGATGTCGCAGAGGTCCCGGTAATGGGTCTCCAGGGTCTCCATGATCTGCATGAGCTGGTCGTACGACGTCTTGTCGATCTGTTCCAGGTCGGCGAGCACGACGGTGTTGCGGATGCCCGCCACGACGTCCTCGCCCTGCGCGTTCTGGAGGTAGTCGCCGTAGACGCCCTGGTGGCCGCTGGCCGGGTCGCGGGTGAAGGCGACGCCCGTGCCGGAATCCGGGCCGAGGTTGCCGAAGACCATCGAGCAGATGTTGACGGCGGTCCCGAGGTCACCCGGGATGCGCTCCTGACGGCGGTAGAGCTTGGCCCGGTCGGTGTTCCACGATTCGAAGACGGCCTTTATGGCAAGGTCCATCTGCTCGCGGGGGTCCTGCGGGAAGTCCCGCCCGGCCTCCTGCTCGACGATCTTCTTGAACCGGCCGACCAGCTTCTTCAGATCGGCCGCTTCGAGGTCGGTGTCGACGCTGACCTTCTTGGCGGCCTTGGCCTCCTCCAGCGCCTCCTCGAAGAGGTCGCCGCTGACGTCGAGGACCGTCTTGCCGAACATCTGGATGAGGCGGCGGTACGAGTCCCAGGCGAACCGCTCGTCACCGGACTGCTTGGTGAGACCGACCACGGACGCGTCCGAGAGGCCGATGTTCAGGACGGTGTCCATCATGCCGGGCATGGAGAACTTGGCGCCCGAACGGACCGACACGAGCAACGGGTCGTCGGCCTGCCCGAGCTTCTTGCCCATCGTCTGCTGCAGGGCTTCGAGGTGCGCACTCACCTCGTCGCGGAGCGCGGCCGGTTCGTGGCCGCTGTCGAGGTAGACCTTGCAGGCCTCGGTGGTGATCGTGAAACCCGGAGGGACGGGCAGCCCGAGGTTGGTCATCTCGGCGAGGTTGGCGCCCTTGCCGCCGAGCAGATCCTTGAGGTCCTTGTTGCCCTCGGTGAAGTCGTAGACGAACTTCTTTACGCGGGGATCTTTGTTTTCCGACACGGGTCTCGACTCCTCGACGACGCGGTGGCTGCCCTGACGGCGAGGAACATACCCAGATCGAAGGCATCTGGGTACGTCCACTTGCCCGTCGCACGGCACGGACCACCCGTCCGCCAGCAGATCGAATGCGATCGGCACTGCGGCCCGGATTCCGCCCCGGTTCAACTCCTGAAGGCATGACAGCGGTACGTGGGCAGCCGTACGGGTTTCCGGCCACGCATGGCGATACCGGGTTCAGAGAAGAAACGGCCAGCGACTGGCACCCAGTGCCACCGTATGAGAAGTGCAGCCTGAACGGAATCGCTCGTTTGAGCGTCACCCTTATCAGAGGTGGCGAGAATCACGCCCGAATTCCACCCTGAGGCCGTCACGAAGCCACCATGCGGACATCGGTCGACTATCGACCGAGCACGAGGCGAGCGGGCGCGGCACTCAGTGCCGCACCCGTGCCGTCGGTGGGCTCGGTGGGCTCGGTGGGCGGGCTCAGCCGCCGGACGTGTCCAGCTCCGCTTCCGCGCTCACGCCCGAGCAGTCGTACGGGTCCTTCAGCCAGCCGTCGGGCAGCACCACCCGGTTGTTGCCCGAGGTGCGCCCCCGCGGCCCGTCCGCCCCGTCCGGCCACGGCTGGTCCAGGTTCAGCTCGTGCAGCTGGGTGCCCAGCTCGTCCAGCGAGGAGGTGACGGCGAGCTTCTTGCGCATCTCCGAGCCCACCGAGAAGCCCTTGAGGTACCAGGCCACGTGCTTACGGAAGTCGATCACGCCACGCGTCTCGTCGCCGATCCACTCCCCCAGCAGAGTCGCGTGCCGCAGCATGACCGCCGCGACCTCGCGCAGCGTCGGCGCCTGCCGGGTCGCGGTGCCCTCGAAGCCGCTCACCAGGTCGGCGAAGAGCCAGGGCCGCCCCAGGCACCCACGGCCCACGACCACACCGTCGCAGCCGGTCTCGCGCATCATCCGCAGCGCGTCGTCCGCGCACCAGATGTCGCCGTTGCCGAGGACGGGGATCTCCGGGACGTGCTCCTTGAGCCGGGCGATGGCGTCCCAGTCGGCGGTGCCGCCGTAGTGCTGGGCGGCGGTCCTGCCGTGCAGGGCGACGGCCGTGACGCCCTCGTCGACGGCGATCCGGCCCGCGTCGAGATAGGTGAGGTGGTCGTCGTTGATGCCCTTGCGCATCTTGATGGTGACCGGGAGGGCGCCCGCGTTGGAGACCGCCTCGTGCAGGATCGCGCGCAGCAGCGGACGCTTGAACGGGAGCGCCGAGCCGCCGCCCTTGCGGGTCACCTTGGGGACCGGGCAGCCGAAGTTCAGGTCGATGTGATCGGCCAGGTCCTCGTCCACGATCATGCGGACGGCCTTACCGACGGTGACCGGATCCACCCCGTACAGCTGGATCGAGCGCGGCGTCTCGGTCTTGTCGAAGTGGATCAGCTGCATGGTCTTCGCATTGCGCTCCACCAGCGCCCGCGTCGTGATCATCTCGCTGACGAACAGCCCCTTGCCCCCGCTGAATTCACGGCAGAGGGTGCGGAAGGGGGCGTTGGTGATGCCCGCCATGGGGGCGAGGACTACGGGCGGCTGCACGGAGTGCGGGCCGATGGAGAGCGTGGTCATGGCTCCATTGTCGCGTACAACGTGGCGCGTACACCGAGGTCGTTAGTTAACCGTACTATTCATACATGCCCGAGCTCTCCCACCGCCGGCGGATGCTGGTGCTCGCGATCTGCTGCATGAGCCTGCTGATCGTGAGCCTCGACAACACCGTCCTGAACGTCGCCCTCCCCTCGATGCAGAAGGAACTGCACGCATCGGTCTCCGGGCTCCAGTGGACGATCGACGCCTACACGCTGGTCCTGGCCTCGCTGCTGATGCTCGCGGGCTCGACGGCCGACCGGATCGGCCGCCGCAAGGTCTTCAAAGCTGGGCTCGTCATCTTCACGCTGGGCTCGGCCCTCTGCTCCGTGGCACCGAACCTGGAGTCGCTGGTCGCCTTCCGGATGCTGCAGGCCGTCGGCGGCTCGATGCTCAACCCGGTCGCGATGTCGATCATCACCAACACCTTCACCGAGCCGCGGGAACGTGCCCGTGCCATCGGGGCGTGGGGCGGTGTCGTCGGTATCTCCATGGCGGCGGGCCCGCTGATCGGCGGCCTGCTCGTGGAGTCCGTCGGCTGGCGTTCGATCTTCTGGATCAACCTGCCGGTGGGGCTGGCGGCCCTGCTGCTGACCTGGCGCTACGTACCGGAGTCGCGCGCGCCCAAGGCCCGTCGCCCCGATCCGGTGGGCCAGTTGCTCGTCATCGCACTGCTCGGTTCGGTGACGTACGCGATCATCGAGGCGCCCTCGTCGGGCTGGACCTCGCCGCTGATCCTCAGCTTCACCGGCGTCGCCGTCCTCGCGCTCGCCGGCCTCCTGGCGTACGAGCCGAGATGCCCGGAGCCCCTGATCGACCTGCGCTTCTTCCGCAGCGCACCGTTCAGTGGCGCCACCGTCATCGCGATCTGCGGCTTCGCCGCGCTCGGCGGCTTCCTCTTCCTGAACACGCTGTACCTCCAGGAGATCCGCGGCCTGTCCGCGCTGCACGCAGGGCTGTACATGCTGCCGATGGCCGCGATGACCTTCCTCTGCGCGCCGCTGTCCGGGCGGCTGGTCGGCCAGCGCGGGCCGCGGCTCTCGCTGTTGATCGCGGGGGTGGCGATGACGCTCAGCGGGCTGGTGTTCGCGGTACTCGACGCGCAGACGAACACCACGCTGCTCTTCACCGGCTATGTGCTCTTCGGTATCGGCTTCGGCATGGTGAACGCGCCGATCACCAATACCGCCGTCTCCGGGATGCCCCGTGCGCAGGCCGGGGTGGCGGCGGCCGTCGCGTCGACCAGCCGGCAGATCGGATCGACGCTCGGGGTCGCGGTGATCGGAGCGGTGCTGGCCTCGGCGGTGCACGGTGCCTCGTACACCTCCGAGTTCACCTCGGTCAGCCGGACGGCCTGGTGGATCATCACCGGCTGCGGTGTGGCGGTCCTCGCCGTGGGGCTGCTGACCAGCGGGAGGTGGGCGCGGAGGTCGGCCCTGCGGACCGCGGAACTGCTGGGCGCACCCGAGACGGCTCAGAGGCTGTCGGGTGCCAAGCGGTAGAGCCGCTCCAGCCGGTCGCGGGACTCGGCGTCGACCGGGATGTACGTCACCATGCGCGGGCCCGAGGACGGGCCCAGCCAGAGATCCGTGTGGTTCACGCGCAGCGACCCGACATGGCGGTTGTGGAAGTGTTTGGTCCGCGCGCTCGGCCCGACCACCTCGTGCCGCGCCCAGAGCTCGCGGAACTCCGGCGACGCCGCCTCCAGCCGCTTGAGCAGGACCTTCCAGGCGGGCTCGGCGAGATGCTCGGCCATGGACGCCCGGAACTTGGCGGCCATCAGGCGGTGCACCGTGTGCAGCTCGACGAGGGACGACCGCCAGTCCTCGTTCGTGTAGGAGAGCAGCATGCAGTTGCGGTCCTCGGGGGCGACGGCGTCGAGGTCGCAGAAGAGCTGACCGTAGGTCCGGTTGTACGCGAGGATGTCGTACCGGCTGTTCTGGATGCAGGCCGGCAGGGGGTCGAGCTGCTCGATCATCGCCACCAGCGCGGGCGAGACGGTGGGGCAGGTGGAGCCGGCGGGCGTCGGGTCGACCGCGCCGGACAGCGAGAACAGATGCGTGCGCTCGCTGCGGTCGAGGAGCAGGGTGCGGGCGATCGCGTCGAGGACCTGCGGGGAGACCTTGATGTCGCGGGCCTGCTCCAGCCACGTGTACCAGGTGACCCCGACCGAGGCGAGCTGCGCGACCTCCTCGCGGCGCAGTCCCGGCGTACGCCTCCGGGACCCGCGGGGCAGCCCCGCCTGTTCGGGCGTGATGCGTTCGCGGCGGCTGCGCAGAAAGGCCGCCAGCTCGTGCCTGCGTACGTCGCTCTCGGGCGCCACGGTGGTCATGGGTACCAGAGTGCCCGACCGCGCAGCCCGTTGCCAGGTACTGCTTGTACCAGGATAAGGAGACTCTGGTACCAGGCTCCGGGCGCCAGCAGGGTGGTCCCCGTGAGCATCACATCTACCGGCGGGACCGCGACCGGATCCCCGTCGGCCATACGGACCGACCCATCCGCCTCCACCACCGGCAAGCGGCACGACCACCCCGGCCCGGTACTGGGCACGCTCGGCCTCTTCACCGTGCTGCTCGGGGCGGCGCTTCCGCTGATCGACTTCTTCATCGTCAATGTCGCACTGCCCACCATCGACCACGATCTCGCCGCGGGCCCGGCGATGCTGGAGCTGGTGGTGGCCGGGTACGGCGTCGCGTACGCCGTCCTGCTCGTGCTCGGTGGCCGGCTCGGCGACATGGCGGGGCGGCGCAGGCTCTTCCTGATCGGCATGGCCGCCTTCGGGGTGACCTCGCTGGCCTGCGGACTCGCCCCCACCGCCTGGACCCTGGTCGGCGCGCGGGTCGCGCAGGGCGCCGCTTCGGCGCTGATGCTGCCGCAGGTACTCGCCACCATCCAGGCGACCACGGCCGGACCGCGGCGGGCCAAGGCGATGGGGCTCTACGGTGCCACCGCGGGCCTCTCCATGGTGGCCGGGCAGATCATCGGCGGCGTCCTGGTCGCGGCGGACGTGGCGGGGACCGGCTGGCGGTCGATCTTCCTGGTCAATGTGCCGGTGGCGATTCTCGGGCTGGTACTGGCGGTCCGCTCCGTGCCGGACACCCGGTCGGCGAAGCCCGCGCCCGTCGACGTACCCGGCACGCTGCTGCTCGGACTCTCGCTGGTGACGCTGCTCGCCCCGCTGACCGAGGGCCGGGCCGCCGGATGGCCGCTGTGGACCTGGGTCTCGCTGGCCGTCTTCCCGTTCGCCGCGGTGGCCTTCTATCTGACCGAGCGGGCGGCCGACCGCAGGGGCGAGGTGCCGCTGGTGCCGCCGAGTCTGCTGCGCCTCGACTCGCTGCGGCGCGGGCTCGCGCTGGTGCTGCCGTTCTCGGTCGGCTTCGGCGGGTTCATGTTCGTGATCGCGGTCGCGTTGCAGCAGGGGCTGCGGATGGGGCCGGTGTCGGCGGGACTCACGCTGGTGCCGATGGCCGTGGCGTTCTTCACCGCGTCGCTGGCCGGGCCCCGGCTGGTCGGCAGGTACGCGAGCCGGGTGGTGACCGCCGGTTCGGTCGTCCAGGCGCTGGGGATCACGGTGCTCGCGGCGACCGTGTGGTGGGGCTGGCCCGGTCTCGGGCTCGCCGCTCTCGCGCCGGGCACCGCGCTCGCCGGGTTCGGTCAGGGGCTCCAACTGCCCGTGCTGTTCCGGATCGTGCTCTCCGACGTGCCGTCGGACCGGGCCGGGGTGGGCAGCGGCGTGATGACCACGACGCAGCAGTCGGCGCTCGCGCTGGGGGTGGCGACGCTCGGCACGCTCTTCCTGTCGCTGACCGCCTCGACGGGAATGCGGGACGCGCTCGTGATCACCCTGCTGTGCCAGCTCGCGATCATCGCGGTGACGGCGCTGCTGAGTCTGCGGCTGCCCCGGGCGGTGCGGTAGCGGTCCGGGCGGACAGCACATTCCGGGCGGGACGGCACATGGGGACATGACCGTGGGCCCGGAGCGCGCACTCGACGCGCTCCGGGCCCACGGTTCTTCAGTCCTGCTGTCCTGCTGTCCTGCCGTCAGCTCTGTTCGTTGCTCTCCGGGGCTTCCGGCGCCTCGGCTCCTTCGGCCCGTTCGCGCATCTTCCGCACCAGGTCCTGCTTCTGATCCGCCGCGGACCTACGGTCCTCGGCGCCCGCGGCTGCCGAGCTCTGTGCACCGGAGCGGGGCATCTTCTTGCGCTGCCCGCCCACGCCAAGAAGGTTGTTACGACTCTTTGCCATACGGGTCAGCGTACCGGGCACCCCGGCGGCCACCGCACCGGTTTTCCACCGGTGCGACACATGACAGCTGACAGATATTGAGATCTGTCAGCTGTCATGCCATAGTGAAGCCGCGGGCCCGACCCCTCTTTGGTTCTTCGTTCTTGTCCTTCGCCAGTCCAGAGGAGCACCCATGACCACCACCCCTGTTCCCACCCGCCCCCTCGGCACCGCAGGACCGCAGGTTTCCGCGCTCGGCCTCGGTTGCATGGGCATGTCCGCGCTGTACGGAAGCACCGACCGCGCCGAGTCGATCGCCACCGTCCACGCCGCGCTCGAAGCCGGGATCACCCTGCTCGACACCGGCGACTTCTACGGCATGGGCCACAACGAGCTGCTGATCAACGAAGCGCTGCGCACCGCCCCCGCCGCCCGCCGCGAACAGGCCCTCACCAGCGTCAAGTTCGGTGCCATGCGTTCGGCGGACGGGGCGTTCATCGGCATCGACGGCCGGCCCGCCGCCGTCAAGAACTTCGCCGCGTACTCGCTCCAGCGGCTCGGCACCGACCACATCGACATCTACCGGATCGCCCGCCTCGACCCGGACGTACCGATCGAGGAGACCGTCGGCGCCATCGCCGAGCTGATCGAGGCCGGTCATGTCCGGTACGTGGGCCTCTCCGAGGTGGGTGCCGCCACCATCCGGCGGGCCGCGGCCGTCACCCCCGTCACCGACCTGCAGATCGAGTACTCGCTGATCTCCCGGGGCATCGAGGACGAGATCCTGCCGGTCACCCGTGAACTGGGCATCGGCATCACCGCGTACGGAGTACTCTCCCGCGGTCTGATCAGCGGCCACTACACCCGCGACCGCAAGCTGGCCCCCGGCGATTTCCGCGGGATGAGCCCGCGCTTCCAGGGCGAGAACCTCCAGCGCAACCTCGATCTGGTCGACGCGCTGCGGAAGATCGCCGAGCAGAAGGGCGTCTCCGTCGCCCAGACCGCCATCGCCTGGGTCTCGGCCCAGGGCGAGGACATCGTGCCGCTGATCGGCGCCCGCACCCGCGACCGGCTGGCCGAAGCTCTCGGCTCGCTCGACGTGACGCTCGACGCCGGTGAGCTCGCCGCCATCGAGGCGGCGGTCCCGGCAGGTGCGGCGGCGGGCGATCGCTATCCGGCCGAGCAGATGGCCCACCTGGACAGCGAGCGCTGAGCTGCCGGTACGGTCGGAGGCGTCCGCAGTCCCCCGCGAGGGAGCCCCCCGAAAGGCAGCGCAGCCCCGATGACGCCCGAAGCCCTGACACCCGAGCGCATCCTCGAAGCGACCGAGGACGTGCTGCGCCGCTACGGCCCCGCCAAGGCCACGGTGGTCGATGTGGCGCGGGTGCTCGGGGTCAGCCACGGCAGTGTCTACCGCCATTTCCGTACGAAAGCGGCGCTCCGTGAGGCCGTGACCGAGCGCTGGCTGAGCCGGTCGGAGGCGGAGATGGGCCGGTACACCGACAGCGGGGCGGGCTCCGCGCCCGTCCGGCTGGGGCTCTGGCTGTCGGCCCTGTTCGCGGCGAAGCGGCGCAAGGCGGGTGGCGACCCCGAGCTGTTCGCCACCTTCGGGGTGTTGACCGGCGAGAACAGCGCTGTCGTGGACCGCCATGTCGACACGCTGGTCGGGCAGCTCGCCCGCATCATCGAGGACGGCTGCGCGCAGGGCGAGTTCGCCCCGGTCGAGGTCGACTTCGCGACGACGGCCCGCGCGGTCTTCGACGCCACGGAACGCTTCCACAATCCCGCGTACGCGGCGGAGTGGAGCGCTCCGGGCGTCGAGGACGCCTTCGCCGCCGTGCGGAGCCTGCTGCTGCGGGGGCTCGGCGCCCGCTGACCGCTCGCGCGATCCCGCACCCCTCATCCGGCATCCGGCATCCGGCATCCGGCATCCGGCATCCGGCATCCGGCACGGCTTACACCGAGATCAGTGGGCCGGATATCCGATGTGTACGGTCCCCGAGCGGGACGAGACATCGATGAGCCGGTCCGACGACGGGTCGCCGATCCCCTTCCCGACCGCCCAGCCACCCGAGTCGGTACCGCCCCGCACCCGGTAGCGGGAGCCCAGGGGCACGGTCGCCGCGAAGGTGCCCGAGCCGACCTTCCCCGTCAACTCCGTTGGCGGCGCGGCGAATTCGAGCTTCACCACCCCTGAGCCCGCCTGCACGTCCACGGTCTTCGAGGAGAGTGCGACGCCGCGGATCACGCCCGAGCCCGTGCGGCCCCGCACCGGTCCCGTCACCCCGTACAGCTGGACCTCTCCGGACCCCGCGCTCAGATCGACCGGGCCGGTGAGCCCGCTCAGCCGGACGGGGCCCGATCCGCTCACCACGCGCACGCCGACTCCGGCGGGCACCGTCAGGTCCAGCCGTACCGAGCAGCCCAGACTGGTGAGTGCCAGGGTGCCGTCGCACCGGGTGCGCACCCTGAGGGTGTCCCCCACCCAGCTCCGGTCGACGGTGGGGCGGCGCAGCGACCAGATCAGTTCCTGGTGCATCCGTACCTCGTGGCCCGTTCCGGCACTCACGGACACCTCGGAGCTGCCCGAATCGACTTCGATCGCGCGCACCGGGTGCTGGTCGACCGTCTCGGTACTGGTCTCCGAGCTGCTCTGGCGGGCGAGTTGGGCCCAGGCCTCGATGCTCAGCGGGGCCAGGAGGAACAAGGCGCTCAGGATCGCTACGGCGGTCCAGATCCCGTGGCGGCGGCGCGGGTGCGCGGCGGCTCCGGTGCCGGTGTCCGTGTCGGCTTCGGTGTCGGCTTCGGTGGTCATGCGCCGTCCAGGAACCGCAGGACCGCGAGCACCCGCCGGTGGTCGGCGTCCGCCTGGCCCAGGTCGAGCTTGGCGAAGATGTTGTTGATGTGTTTGGCCACCGCGCTCTCGCTGACGACCAGTTGCCCGGCGATGCCCGCGTTGGAGCGGCCCTCGGCCATCAGCGCCAGCACCTCCCGCTCGCGCGGCGTCAGGCGCTCCAGCGGATCGGCGCCGCGGCGGCGCAGCAGCAGCTGCGCGACGACCTGCGGGTCCAGTGCGGTACCGCCCGCCGCGACCCGCTTCAGGGCATCCATGAACTCCTCGACGTCCGCGACCCGTTGCTTGAGGAGGTAGCCGATGCCGCCGGTCTGCGCGGTGAGCAGGTCGGCGGCGTACCGCTCCTCGACGTACTGCGACAGGAGCAGTACGGCGGTGTCCGGCCACTGCCGCCGGATCATCAGCGCGGCCCGTACGCCTTCGTCGGTGAAGCCGGGCGGCATCCGTACGTCGACCAGGGCCAGTTGCGGCCGGTGCTCGCCGACCGCCGCGAGGAGCGCCTCCGCGTCGCCGGCCTCGGCGGCCACCTCGAAGCCCGCCATCTCCAGGACCTTGACCAGGCCCACCCTGAGCAGCACCGAATCCTCGGCGATCACAGCCCGCACGGCAACTCCACAGTGATGACGGTCGGGCCCCCGAGGGGGCTGTCGATCCGGATGGTCCCGTCGACCGACCCTACGCGCTGGGCCAGCCCGGCGAGTCCGGTGCCCGCCGACGGGTCGGCGCCGCCCGCTCCGTCGTCGGTGACGGTGATGCGCAACAGGCCACGGCGGGCGCGCAGGCGCACGGAGACCCGCTGGGCCCGCGCGTGCTTGGCGACGTTGGCGAGTGCTTCGGAGACGACGAAGTAGGCGACCGCCTCGACGGTCGGCGAGGGGCGCCGCTCCATGTCCACGGTCAGCTCCACGGGCAGCGGGGCGCGTGCGGCGATCCCGGAGAGCGCGGCGTCCAGGCCGCGGTCGTCGAGTACCGCCGGATGCAGGCCCCGCACCAGGTTGTTGAGCTCCTCGATGGCCTCCTTGGCCTCGCGGTGCGCCTCGTCGATGACCTGCCGGGCCTCGGGCGGGAGATCGGTGAGGGTCGCGCGGGCGATGCCGAGGTTCATCGCGAGCGACACCAGCCGCTGCTGCGCGCCGTCGTGCAGGTCCCGTTCGATGCGCCGCCGTTCGGTGTCCGCGGCGTCGAGCACGCCCGCCCTGCTCTCGGCGAGGTTCTCGACCCGGCGCTCCAGTTCCCTGGCCCGGTTGGGCCCGAGGAGCGCGGCGGCGGCGCTCGCGTCGAGTCCGGCGACGGCAGCCGCCAGCCAGGGGGTGATTAGGAGCAGCAGCACTCCGCAGACGGTGAGCAGGGCGTACTGCTCGGTCCAGCCGGGCATCCGCCGGTCGAACGGCAGCGTCCAGACCCAGGAGAAGACCAGCGCGCCGGCGAACCCGGCGGCCCAGGAGAGGACCACCAGCGCCCCCCCGACAGCGGCCAGCGGCGCGACCAGCAGGTGGTAGCCGAACTGCCGCCAGGTCGCCTCGGAGCGCAGCCGCTCCACGATCCCCCGCCGGCCGAACCGGCGTTCCCGCCAGGGGATTCGGGGCACGTCGAGCCCGACCAGCGACCAGAAGCGACTGCGTTGCAGTGCGGTGAGCAGCGGGCACAGGACGAGCATGATCGCGAGACTGCTGGGCGTGTGTCCGGGTGCCTTGATGATGAACGCCCCGGCCACGGCGGCGGGCAGGGCGAGCGGCACCCCTGCTGCGGCGAAGGCGGTGTTGCGCCAGGCCCAGGCGGACCAGGGAGCGTGCCTGGCGACCCAGGAGATCCGGGGCCCGTCGGCCCGGGAGGTCTGGCGTATCGGCATGGGCACACGGTAGACGGCCAGGTGGGAGGGGTGCCATCACGCTGCTGCCCGGAACGGGGGTGGTGCTGGTGCCACCCCAGGACGGACCCGGGCGTTACTGATCTCGGCCCCGCCGTCCGGAAACCTTGGCGGTGGCCCGAACAGGCGGGCCGCCGGAAGGAGTTCAGTCCTCATGACACTCGTCGCCCCGCCCGCCCGGCTCCCCCGGGCCCTGCGCAGCCCGCGCCTCTCGACCGTACTCACCGGCTGCGGTGCGGCCCTGGTCCCCTGGATGTTCGTACTCGCCAGGACGCTCCCCGCGACCACCGAGGTGTCCAACTGGTCGACGGCCTGGGTCGGTCTCGACGCGCTGCTCGCGGCCGGTCTTGCCGGTACGGGCCTGCTGCACCGGCGCAACGACCCGCGTGCCCCGGCGGCAGCCGCGGCCACCGGGGCGCTGCTCCTCGTGGACGCCTGGTTCGACGTGCTGACGTCGGCGCCGGGACCGGAGCTGGCCACCGCCGTCACCCTCGCCCTCTGCGCGGAGCTGCCACTGGCCGCGGTGTGCGCGGCGCTGGCGGTCCGGCGGCCGTAGACCGCGGCCGTGGTACGGACCCGCGAGACGGGCGCACCGTGCCGGATACGCTGCCAGCATGGCCAGCAACAAGCCCGTACGGAACATCGACACCCGCAGCCTGCGGGCCCTCGCGCACCCGCTGCGGGTGCGCATCATGGAGTCGCTGCGCCGCGACGGCCCCGCGACCTCGACCAGGCTGGCCGAGGAGTTCGGGGAGAGCACCGGCACGGTGAGCTGGCATCTGCGGAACCTCGCGGAGCACCACTTCATCGTGGAGGAGACCGAGCGGGGCACCAAGCGGGAGCGCTGGTGGCGGGCGGTCGACGACCGGCAGGTGCTGGACAGCGCCGAGCTGGCGAAGGACCCGGCGGCGCGGGGCGCCTTCACCCTGTACGTGCAGGAGCTGCTCCAACTGCACTTCCAGCGGGCGGCCGGCTTCGCGGCACAGGAATGGCCGCCCGGGTGGGAGCGCGCCGGGACCCTCTCCAACTGGGACGACCTCCGGCTGACCCCCGAGCAACTACGGGCGCTGAACGACGAGTTGATGGCCGTGATCGACAAGTACTATCCCGCGCCGGGCGAGGAGCCGGAGCCCGGGGCCCTGCCGGTCAGCGTCCAGCTCCAGTCGTTCCCACGGATCGAGCGCAAGAACTGAGACCACCTCACGGGCAGTCCGGAGGCACTGCCGAAAATATTGCAGAGAGTTCTCTGCAAACCCCTTTGCAGAGAACTCTCTGCAAGCTACCTTCGGACCATGCCGCCGTCCACGGGTACGACCTCGCGCACCACCTCCCGCAGCCTCCTCCTCCGCAACCGCGACTTCCGCCTGCTCTGGACCGGCTCCACCACCGGCAAGTACGGGGCCTCGGTCACCTCGGTCGCGCTGCCGCTGGTGGCCGTCACGATGCTGCACGCCTCCACCCTCCAGGTGGGCCTGCTCACCGGCGCCACCTGGCTGCCCTGGCTGCTCATCGGCCTCCCGGCCGGCGCCTGGGTGGACCGGCTGCCGCGCCGCCCGGTCATGCTGACCGCCGACGCCGCCGCACTGCTGCTCTTCGCGGGGATCCCGGTGGCCGCCCGGCTGGGACTGCTCTCCATCGGCTACCTGCTGGCCACCGCCGTACTCGTCGGCACCGCCACGGTCTTCTTCCAGACCGCGTACACCGCGCTGCTCCCCCTGCTGGTCGCCCCGGAGGACCAGGCCGAGGGCAACTCCAAACTGCACGGCAGCGAGTCGGCGGCGCAGCTCGCCGGTTACGGCTCGGGAGGCTTCCTGGTCCAGGCGATCGGCGCGGCCAACGGTCTGTTCGTGAACGCCGCCACCTTCGCTGTCTCCTTCCTCTGCGTCCTGCGCATCAAGCACCGCGAGCCCGCCAGGGTCACCGAGGCCGCCAGCGTCACCGGAACCGCGACGGTGCGCCGGCGCGGGGCCCTCGCCTCGGAGATCCGCGCGGGGCTGCGGCTGACCTTCGGCGACCCGTACCTGCGCGCGATGGCGGTGTGCGGCGGCGCGTCCAACCTGGCGCTGATGGCGTACCAGTCGATCCTGGTGGTCTTCCTGGTCCGCGAGGTGCACCTGGCGTCCGGCACCATCGGCGCCCTGATGACCGGCGGCGGCATCGGCGGCATCGTCGGCGCCTTCGCCGCCCGTCGCCTCGCCGCCCGCATCGGCTCGGCCCGCGCCCTGCTCGTCTTCAATCTGGCGGTCCCGTGCCTGGCCCTGCTGATCCCGCTGACCAGCCAGGGGTTCGGCCTGGTGTTCTTCGCGATCGGCTACAGCTCGGTGTCCTTCGGGGTCGTCGCGGGGAACGTCCTCTCCTCGACGTTCCGTCAGCAGTACTGCCCTGCGGGCATGCTCGGCCGGATCAGCGCCTCCGCATCGTTCCTGAACTACGGCACGATCCCGCTGGGCGCGGTGCTCGGCGGCGCCCTGGGAGAGGCGCTCGGCACCCGTACCGCCCTGTGGATCACGATCGCGGGCATCCCGGCCGCGGCGATGCTCCTCTGGTTCTCCCCGATCCGCCGCCACCGCGACCTGCCGACGGCGCCCGCGGCGACCGGGACCGCGTCCCGGCCGGAACAGGTACCGGCCGCGAACCAAGTCCCGTGACCGGGCGGGCAGATCACCGGCATCGCCATGGTTCTTGTCCGGCCACAGACCCAGGACCGGGGCTGTGCCCGGACGAGAGGACACCCCACGGCCTCCCCGCACCATGACCGGCGCCCCACGGCCTCCCCGCACCATGACCGACGCCCCCGGCCCGCCCACCGGGGGCGCCGAGGTCCCGGCCGGAGGTGGGCCGGCGCCACGCCCGGGTACTCCCGGTGGCCGCACCGATGGGCTCGCTGCTGGTGGTGGTCGCCGACACGATCGGCCGTACGGTCATCGCACCCGCGCAGATCCCCGTCGGGGTGGTCACCGCGGTCATCGGCGCCCCGTACTTCGGCTGGCTGCTGTGGCGGGCGAGGGCCGACGGGTGGCGCGTGATCCCGGTGCCGGTTTCTACCGGACCGGATAAATCAGGAATCGAGAAGCGTGGGACACGGAGCCGGCTCTAACCTGCTCGCCATGGACATCACGATTCACACGAGTTCGCTGGCGCACGACGACCCGGACGCGTCGCTCGCCTTCTACCGCGACGTTCTCGGCTTCGAGGTCCGCAGCGACGTCGGGCAGGGCAGGATGCGCTGGATCACGGTCGGCCCGGCCGGTCAGCCCAGCACGTCCCTCCTCCTGGCGCCGCCGGCTGCCGACCCGGGAGTCACCGAGGACGAGCGCCGCACCATCACCGAGATGATGGCCAAGGGCACCTACGGCTGGATCCTGCTGGCCACCCCGGACCTCGATGCCACATTCGAGAAGGTGCAGGCGGGTGACACCGAGGTCGTCCAGGAGCCGACCGAGCAGCCGTACGGCATCCGTGACTGCGCCTTCCGCGACCCCGCGGGCAACCTGGTCCGTATCCAGGAGCTCCGCTGAGCCGTGCGGGCACTGGTGGAAGAGGAAGGAAAGGGGAGTGCGCCCATGTGTCAGCCCGAGTGGCGGCGTGCCCGCGTCGAGGCGCAGCATCTGGCCGATCTCGCACGGCTGCGCCGCGTCCGCGACCGTATCGACAGGGAGTACGCGCAGCCGCTGAACGTGGAGGCGCTCGCCCGCGGTGTGAACATGTCCGCCGGGCACCTCAGCCGGCAGTTCCGGGCCGCCTACGGCGAGTCGCCGTACTCATACCTGATGACGCGCCGCATCGAGCGCGCGACAGCGCTGCTGCGGCGTGGCGACCTCAGCGTCACCGAGGTCTGCTTCGTGGTCGGCTGCGCGTCGCTGGGCACGTTCACCACCCGCTTCACCGAGCTGGTCGGCATGCCGCCCGGAGTTTTCCGGCGCCGCGCGGCGGACGGCGCGGCGGATGTTTCGGCGGACTCGGCGGACGCAGCGGACGACCGTGCCGATGCCACAGGTCCGGCCGGTGACAAGGGGCCCGCATTCACGGTGGAGGGGATGCCGGCATGCGTGGCGAAGCAGGTGACGAGACCGGTCAGGAATCGAGAAGCCCCGGCCGCCGAACAGCCCTAGCGTGATAACCATGACAACCACCGCATCCACCGCATCCACCACGTCCCTCGCATCCGTCACCCTTGAGGTGGCCGACCCCGGGGCCGCCCATCGCTTCTACACCGCCTTCGGAGTGGACACACGCATACGCCTGCGGGCGTCCGAGGAGCACTCCACCGGATTCCGCGGCTTCACCCTGGCGCTCACGGTGTCCCGGCAGGCCACCGTCGACAGTTTCCTCGGCGCCGCCGTGGGCGCCGGCGCCACGGTGCTGAAGCCCGCCGAGAAGTCGCTGTGGGGCTACGGCGGCGTCGTCCGGGCGCCGGACGGAACGATCTGGAAGGTCGCGACCCCGGCGAAGAAGGACACCGGCCCGGCCACCCGCGAGATCGACGAGATGGTCCTCCTGCTCGGCGTCGAGGACGTGAAGGCCAGCAAGCAGTTCTACGTCGGCCGGGGCCTGACCGTGGCCAAGAGCTTCGGCGGCAAGTACGCCGAGTTCGCCTCCGGCGAGGACAGTCCCGTCAAGCTGGCGCTGTACAAGCGCCGCGGTCTGGCCAAGGACCTCGGCGTCCCCGCCGAGGGCATCGGCTCGCACCGCATCGTCCTCGGCAGCACTGCCGACCCCTTCACCGACCCGGACGGATTCGCCTGGGAGGCCGCCGCGTCGCTCGCCCCCGCGTCGCCCACGGCGTCTGCGCGGTCGTGACTCCCCGCCTGAACTCCCGTCCTGACCTGCCGTCCTGAACTCCCGTCCTGACCTGCCGTCCTGAACTCCCGTCCTGACCTGCCGTCCTGAACTCCCGTCCTGACCTGCCGTCCTGACCTGCCTCATCCCTGTACGAGGAAACGTCCATGACACACCTGTGACCGGAATTGTGGCCTGCACCACAGCCCGGCGCTCTGACTCCGAAACAGACCATTGATTTCCTGCGCGCGACGCTGGACAGCATTCCCGAGGAACCGTAACTGCCATGAGTGACAAGCGAATCAGCACCCCTTTCAAGACTTCTTCGTTCTCCTCATCCACTGCCGACCAGGAGTGCGTAGAGGTAGCCGGAACGCTCGACGGAGGCCGCGCCGTCCGCGACAGCAAAGCCCCCGCGCGCGGCACCACGTAGCATTCCCCACCGCCTGGGCCGCCTTCCTCACCGCCGTGAAACAGCGCGGCTAGCATCAATACCGGTAACTGGATCCGGGCGTTGTTGTTGGCCCCCCCCGTTCCACCAGCCGCTTCGGCTTGGACCTCGCCCCCCCGGTCTTCGCGGTCCCGGCCGACGGCCCGATCCCGGGCACGATCTGCTTCACACCCACGCCGGACCCGGCGCGTCCACGGCCGCCCGCGCCTCCCACTCCTCGATCACCGAACCCGTCGACGCCCTCCCGCAGCAGAGCTACGCCCTTGGCCGTTCCCCGTGTCGGCGTTGGTGCTCATGCGTGGTTCCCCTCTCTGCACGGGGCCGCAAGGAGGAACCGTCGGGCACGATGGTCGTGCCGAGCGGCTTGTCCGCGAGGGCGCCGGTGAGGACCGCGTGCGGGACCCGGCCGTCGACGATGTGCGCGCTGCGGACTCCACCGCGCACGGCCCTGAGGCAGCCCTCCGCTTTGGGTAGCATCCCCGAGGTGAGGTGGGGAAGCAGCGCTTCGAGCTGGGCCGCGGTCAGCCTGCTGACGATCTCGTCACCATGGGGCCAGTCCGCATAGAGGCCCTTCACGTCGGTGACCATGAGGAGGTCCCGGGCACCGAGGGCTGCTGCGAGCGCGGCTGCGGCCGTGTCGGCGTTGACGTTGTGGACGAACCCGTCCTCGGCGCTGCGCGCCACAGGGGAGACGACCGGGATGAACCCCTGGACGAGGAGAGCGTCCAGCAGGGCGGTATCCACCTTGACGATCTCGCCGACCCGTCCGATGTCGACCGGTTCTCCACCCACCTCCGGCCGATGCCGTACCGCGGTGATGGTGTCGGCGTCCTCGCCTGAGACTCCGACCGCCAGCGGCACGTCCCGGTTGATCAGCCCGACCAGATCCCGCTGCACCTGACCCACCAGGACCATGCGGACGACGTCCATCGCATCGGGCGTCGTGACGCGCAGCCCCGCCCTGAACTCGTTGGCGAGACCTCGCCGGGTGAGTTCGGCACTGATCTGCGGGCCGCCACCGTGCACGATCAGTGGCCGCAGGCCCTCGTCCCTGACCCGGACGACATCGCGGGCGATGGCGGCCTTGAGTGCGTCATCGACCAGGGCGCTGCCGCCGAGCTTGATGACGGTGATCGGGCCGAGGCCGCCGGTGCTGCGTGCCGCGGGCCTGGCCGGACGGCTGTGGGCGGTCAGTTGGGGCTCCGGCATCAGTGACGGGGCCCATCGGGATGATCCACGTGAGGTGCGACCGCGGGAGGGTTGCGCGAGTACAGCACTCCCTCGCTCCAGATCCGGTCGACCCTGCCCCAGGTGATCGCGGACGCGATGTCCGGAAAGAATCCGCTGCCGTTGAGGTTGGCGCTGGTGTTGCACAGCACCGGAATCCCGCTGAGCCGGTGGTACTCGTTGAGTATCCCGGCGAGGACCGGGTCGTCTTCCTGGGCGACCGTCTGGAGCCGGGCCGTCCCGTCCAGGTGGATCACCGCGGGGATCTTCTCGATCCAGCTCTCCCGTATCGTGTGATCGAAGAGCATGTACGGGTCAGGGGTGCCGGGTTCGAAGATCGCCGGGGCCTCCTCGACCAGGCACAGGGGAGCGACCGGCCGGTAGGACTCGCGGCCCTTGACCCTGTTCAGCTCCGCCTTCATCGCCGCCGACGTCGGCGCGGCGATGATGCTCCGCGCGCCGAGCGCACGCGGCCCCAGTTCCGCCCTGCCGTTGAGCAGGACAACCGGCTCCCCGCTCTCGTGCAGCACTCGCGCCAGTCCCGCCGGGTCGCAGGGATCCGAGGTCCAGCCGTCCGGGATGTCCTCGGTGGCGACCAGAGCGGGTCCGAGCCGCGCGTGCCACTCGATGGCGCCGAGCCCGGTGTGCTGCGCGGCGGCGAGCACGGCGCCGCCGATGGCAGAGCCGGAGTCGTTGGGGAACGGAGGCACCCAGACCTCACTGAAGAGCGGGAGGCTCCGCAGCGCGCTGTTCCACTTGATGTTGAGAGCACAGCCCCCGACGAAGGACAGGTTCCAGGGCCCGTCCCCCTTCCAGGCCGAGATCTTGGCGGTGATGCGTTCGAGCAACAGCTCGCCGAGGAAGGTGTGGACGCTGGCGAGCACGTCCTCGTCACTGATCCCGGTGGGCGCCACCCGCTCCCGCACCTCGTCGTAGAAGTCGTGCAGCGGCGGCATGGACTGCTCGAAGAGGCTGCCGAATCCGCCGACCGTACGGCGGTACTCGACGGCGGCAGGGATGTCGCTCTCGAAGACCTTGTGGAAGGTTTCGCGCAGAACGACCAGGACTTCCTCTCTTGCCCGGCCGAGCGCGATGTACGCCATGAGCTTCCCTGCGATCGTCAGGTCGTCCACGTTCGCCGACTGCTCTGACCGCCGGAAGGGCCCGAAATGGTGGCCCGCCGTCGCGTAGGCGTGTCCGATCAGCGGGAACAGCTCTCCGCCGTTCTCCACCCGGCCCGCTTCCACCCAGTACAGCCGCGGGAACAGCCCACCGTCCCAGACCAGCACGAACGCCGGCTCCTGACGCAACGAGAAGGGGCTCGAAGCGTACGCACTCGCCAGGTGACCGGCCGCGTGCGGATAGCTGGCGTAGGTGCAGGCCTCGCCGTTGATCTCGAAGTCTCCGGTGAAACTGGGGCTGAGCAGGTCGGGGAACCCCTTCGACTCCCGGTACGGGCCGACCACCAGCGAGACGGGCGAACCGTGATCGGACAGTTCGAGCCGGCCGAGGTCGTCACCGTCCCAGCCATCGACGACCCACTTGTCCACGTCCTCGACCTTGTACCCGAAATCACCGAGGATCCGCGGGACTACGTCAAGGTCCGATATCTCGCTGTACCGACGCCCGTTGGCGATCTTCTCGATCTCGACACTGAAGACCAGTTTGCCGTCGTCGAGCAGAGCCACCGCACCGTCATGAGTAAGCTTGAGCCCACAAATAATCATCGACACTCCTCATTCTGTAACTCCGCTCTCAGTGACTCTGTGCTCAACCAAGAGCGAGAACTCTCCGATATATCGACGAACCTCTGCGCTGTGTGAACCGATTCCTCCAGTCTTCGGTCTCCTCAAGGGGTGCCACCTCGCTGAAGCCCTGGCGCACGAACCAGTCCCCCGCGTGTTTCGACGAAGCCAGAAGTGCCGAGAAGCCGAGCTGCGAACCGATGCCGGCGGCGCGTTCGACGAGAGCACGGCCTATGCCCTTCCCCTGGTCTCCGCTGGAGATGCAGAGGTTGTACATGAGGAGTTCGTCGTGCCGCGGGGTCAGTCCCACGCAACCGGTCACTGTCGTACCGCTGCGCACGACAAGGAATTCATGGACATTCTCCGCAATCTCCCCGAGCGTTCTGGGGACCAGCAGATCCTGGCTCGCGAAGGAGGCCGACATCTCCTCGATGAGGGGGCAGTCCGAGAGCTGGGCGTGGTGAATCGACAAGCCGGCGAGCAGGCCTTTTCCGCCAGGAGAACACTTCATCTGCCCCGATTTCATCGGCTGGACCCACTGGCGGGGAACCCGAGGCCGAAGTACTGGTCCGTGGGCATGATCTCGATCATGTTGACGTTGACGTGCGGCGGCCTGGAGAGGCACCAGCTGACCGTCTGGGCGACGTCATCCGCCGACAGGGGTGCGAGGCCGTCGTAGAGACGATCCGCCCGGTCGGCGTCGCCGTCGTAGCGAACCAGCGCGAACTCCGTCTTCGCCATCCCCGGCGCGACGCAGCTCACCCGCACTCCGGTCCCGTGCAGGTCGACGCGCATGTTCAGGGTCAGCTGATGGACGAACGCCTTGGTGGCGCCGTAGACGTTGCCGCCGAGATACGGGTAAGTGGCAGTGATCGAGCCCACGTTCACGATGTGTCCGGCATTCCGGGCCACGAGACGGGGCAGGATGAGGTCGGTGACGTTGAGAAGGCCCATGATGTTGGTCTCGACCATCTCCCGCCAGAGGCCTCGGTCGCCGGACTGAATGGGCTCCAGCCCTTTCGACAGGCCGGCGTTGTTGACCAGGGCCGACACGTTCCGGTATTCCTCCGGCAGCTCCTCGAATGCCTTCTCCAGAGCGTCGGCATCCCGCACGTCCGCCACCATCGGCCAGATCTTCAGCTCCGGGTCATGGCTGACCAGAGACTCCATGCGATCCGCCCTGCGGGCAACAGCGACAACCGGGTGACCCTCTTCGGCCAGCACTTGCGCGGTCCTCGCGCCGAACCCCGACGAAGCGCCTGTCACAACGACGGCACCACGGCTCTCATGCGTCATCGTGCTGTTCTCCCCTGCACCATCAAATGCGCCATCAAATCCGATGAGACTTCGGTGCGGGCGGCGGAGGCACCGAAATGCATCCGCCACCCACAGTTTCGAACGCGGTGTACCTCAGCGGGCCGGCTTCACAGCCTCCACGAGCAGGTGGTAGCCGAGGTGGTTGAACGGCGGAACGTCGCTGAGCTTCAGCTCCAGAGAACGGACCGTGTTGGCAACCCCGCTGTCGCGCAGCACCTCGTCCGCCAGCCAGGCGGAGATGGTGGAGTTGCCCCGCAGGTGCGTCACCACCATGCCCGAGGTGGCGAAGAGGGCATTCAGGTCCTGCGGGCTGAAGCTGTACCAGGGCGCGACGTACTCCTCGCCGCTCCGCGTCTGGGTGAAGCGGAGCTCCTTGCCCTCCACGTCGGTGATGTCCACCGCCGCGAAGCGGTCACCCTTGAAGAACTGCTCGATCAGTGAGTTCTTCACCCCGATGAGCATGCGCCCACCGGGACGGAGCACACGGGCTGCCTCTGCGAAGACCTTCTCGCGGTCGTCGACCGGAATGTGCATGAGCGCGAGCATGCTCGTCACGACGTCGAAGGAACCGTCCTCGAACGGAAGATTCGCCATGTCGCCCTCGTTCAGCGAGGCCTGAAGGCTCTCCTGGTCGAGCTTCTCCTGCAGGACGTCGAGCATCGCCCGGGAGATGTCCAGGCCACTCACCTCCGCGCCGAGCGCGGCCATCGGAACCGTGAACCGGCCGGTGCCGCACCCCATGTCAAGAACCCGCTGGCCCGGCCGCACCTTACTGAAGATGAAGTCCCGCTCGGCCTGGGTGAACATGTCGTCCGCAGGGCCGACGCCGGGGATCCGCTCGTCGTACTCGGCTGCCACCTGCTGATAGACGGACCGGACCGTCGCCTTCTGGGTCGCGGCGACAACGCCGTTCAGGTCGGCACCGGCGAGCTCGTTCGTCTCCGAAATCTGGCTGGACATATACGTCTTCCTCTTTCGCTCGTTCTTGCCAGGTGAGTTGGTGTGGAAATTCCGGTCATTCTTCGCCGGCCACTACGGGTCGCGGCGTCAGACCGAAGTCAGGGATGAATTCGCATGAGGCGGAGTTGCACGGCGCGGACGAGGAGTCAGACCCGCTGCACCTGACGCGCGATGTGCTGGAGCAGCGGTCCGGGTCTGCTCTGCGGGAAGTCGTGGTTTCCGGCAAGTCCCACGGTTTCCACGGAACCCGTGGCATAGGCCGCCCAGGAACCTCTGGGTATGTCGTCGGCGTCCCCGTAGTAGGCGACAGCGGCACGCACGACCGGTGACGCGGGAGGAACGTACCCGTCGAGCATTGCCAGGTCCACGAGCATAATTTCGAGACTGAGTTCGACGAGTTCGTCGAAGACGTCTCCCGGGTCCACACCGGTCGCTCCGACCAACTCGCGTATCTCTGCCCGGAGTTCCGCTTCCTCGGTACCACGGCGCCGCATCGTCCTTTCGGGTGCCGGCGGCGCGCAGGCCGCGGTCAGCAGCAGGTCCACGTCCTTCCTGCGTGCCGCTACCTCCAGCGCGAGCAGCGCGCCGAGGCTGTGCCCGAAGAGCACCGGCCGCTGGATACGTGCCGAGGCCAGCGCGGCACAGGTCTCGTCGGCGGCCGCAGAGAGACTGCGACAGGGCTCGTCCCCATATCTGCGTCCCCTTCCGGGGAGGCAGATGGCGTGCACCCGCCACGTGGCCGGAAACAGGCCCTTCCAGGAGTCGAAGTACGTCGGGCCGCAGCCGGCGCCGGGAACGACCACCAGGTCGAGGACGGGTTCTGGGGCGTCCTGCAAGCGAACCAACGCCGGATGCCGGGATGTCGGCGGTTTCATCGGCCGTCCTCCACGGGCTGCGGCAGGCACTCCGAGACCTGCTGCGGGGTCTTGTGGCGAAAGACGTCCCGGATCGAGAGGTTCAGTCCCAGCTCACGCAGATCCCGTACGGACATGGCGGCGGTGAGGGAGTCACCACCCGCGGCGAAGAAGTCATCGTTCCTGCCGAGGGCCGCGACGCCCAGCCTGGCGCCCATCACCCGAGCAATCACGTCGGCCTGGTCACCGGCCGGTGCGCCGGAAGGCTCTGCGGCGAGGGGAACGTACGCCCGCAACGAATCGGGCAGTGCGGAGAGGCTCACTTTCCCGCTCACGGACCTCGTGAGGTCGGTGAGGTAGACGAACTCATGCGGAACCATGAAGTCGGGAAGCCTGCCGGCAAGGCTCTCCCGCAGCACCGAGGTGAGCTTGCGTTCCATCCACGGCGCCAGCAGCCGGACTCTCGGGACCGCAGCGGGACCGGAGCCGGACCGGGTGAGCGGATCGCTCGTCGTGAAGTGACCGAGCCGGCCCGGCGGGGAGAAGCACACGTCCATGGTTCCGTAGGCATCGCCCTGACCCCAGCCGATTCTGGTCGTCCAGCCGTACCGTTCGCCCAGGGCCCAGAGCGACTCGGGGTCGATCCCCCGCAAGTCGGCCGGGCGTTCTTCGCCGGCGACGGTGAACCCGTACGCGTCCCGCAGTCGCAGCGCCTCCTCAAGCCGGGCGTTGGGCACCCTGCGGTATCCGAAGGGCTCCGTCCCGACGGCGAGTCGCGCCTCGATCTGCCGGAAACCCGGAACTTTGGTCTCCCAGCCCTCCGCGCCGGGTTCGTTCGCGCAGTCGACGTGGAGAATCACGTCGTACCGGAACAGGGTCATCTCGTTGGGCGAGGTGCCACGGCGCGGTGCGATCTCGACCCCGGTGATCCTGGGGAGGCGATCGAGCAGCGAGACGAAGTATCGAGGGTCGATACTCAGCTCCCCGTCGGCCTGGATCGCCTGGGCGACCTGGTCCGCGAGCCGCATGTCCGGATCGGCCCCGTTCCTCAGGAACTGCCGGAGGCTGAAGAACGCTTCGAGCAGCGCCCCGTTCCGCAGATCACCCAGGAAGATGTGACCGCCCGCAGTCAGGCGGGGCAGGGCTTCCTCGATGACCTGCTCCACGTACATCAGGGAAGGGAAGTACTGGGCCACCGAGTTGATCACCACGGTGTCGTATGCGCCGTCCACCAGCCCCGGGGCACCGAGCGCTTCGGCCCGTCCGGCCACCAGGCGCAACCCGGGACTACCCGCCCGCACCTCATCGGCTATGCGGTTGAGGAGTTCGACGGAGGGTTCGGAGAAGTCCGTCGCCACGTACAGCGACAGATCGGCGCGTTCGCAGAGCGGACGTACGAGCAGTCCTGTTCCCGCTCCGATCTCCAGGAGACGGCCCGGTTTCAGCGCCACGATGCGGTCGACCGTGGTGGAGACCCATTCCCGCATCTGCGGTGCCGGAATGTCCTGTCCGGTGAAACTGTCGGTCCAGCCCTTGATCGCCGCATCCGCGTCCTGCGCCGCGAACTTGACGGTCTCGTGCGTGTCCTCGAACACCGACAGCCACGAGTCGACGAACGCCGCGCGTTCCGCGGACATGTCGACCCGCTCGTCGGGAACGACGTACGAGATGAGGCGGGGCCGGCCGTGCTGGTCCGGCCGGGCCACGACCGCGACGTCCCGCACACAGGGGTGGCCCAACAACGCCGACTCGATCTCACCGGGCTCGATCCGGTAACCCCGGATCTTCACCTGCTGATCCGCACGCCCCAGGAACTCCACGTCCCCATCCACGGTGAACCGGCCCAGATCACCCGTCCGGTACATCCGCGCACCAGGCTCATCACTGTAAGGATTCGGCACAAAACGCACAGCCGTCTGCACCGGATCACCCACATACCCCACCGCCAACTGCGGCCCCGACAGATACAACTCACCCACCACACCCGGCGGCACCAACTCACCCCGCGCACCCAGGATCAACACCTGCGTACGCGCCAACGGCCGCCCGATCACCGGAACCGTCCCCTCCGCGATCACCGCGTGCACGGAGGCGACGGTGAACTCGGTGGGACCGTACAGATTGACCGCAAGCACTCCCGGGTCGGCCGCGAGCCGCGCCCACAACGACGGCCGTACCGCCTCACCACCCAGAACCATCAGCGAAGGACGGTGCCCGCCTTCGAGAAGACCGAACTCGACGAGCTGCTCGGCGAAGGACGGTGGAACGTTGAGTACGTCGATCGCGTGCTGCCGGGTGAATTCGACGAGCGCCTCGGCGTCGGTGCGGGTCTCCTCGCCCACGATATGCAGTTCATGTCCCGCGATCATCCACAGCAGTTGGTCCCAGGCCGCGTCGAAGGCGAAGGACGCGGTGTGTGCGACGCGCAGTCGCCGGCCGGCCGGGACGGGCCGCGCGCTGTGGGTGGCCAGCAGGTTCGCCAACGCACCGTGCGAGATGAGAACGCCCTTGGGCAGGCCGGTGGATCCCGAAGTGAACGCCAGGTAAGCGGGATCCGACGGCGAAGGGCCAGGTGTTCCGGTGATGTCGAGGGGGTCGGCCGGACCGGGGAAAGTGATCGTGGTCGTGGTCTGCAACCGGTGGTCCGGGGCATCGGCGACGGACCGGCGTACGCCTGCCAGGGTCAGCATCGCAGCAACCCGCTCCTGCGGGTGTGCCGGATCGAGCGGCAGCGCGACCGCTCCGGACGACATGATGCCGAGCAGCCCGACGACCAGCTCCGCCGTTCGCTCCGCGGACAGTGCGACAACCTCTCCGGGGACCGTGCCTTCCTGCCGGAGGCGAGCGGCGAGCCGGTCCATGGCCTGCTCCAGCTCGGCCAGGCTCCAGGCCCGGTCCCCGTCCACCAGGGCGATCTGATCCGGGTTCGCCTGCACCCGGGCCCGCAGGGCATCGATGACGGTGTCGGCAGTGACCGGTACGCGGACACCGCGGCCGTACTCCCGCACCAGCCGCTCCGCCGCGGCATCCGACAGCAGGGGAAGTTCGGACACCTGCCTGCCAGGGTCCCGGACCACCTCGTGCAGGAGCGTCTGGAAGCACTCGGCGAGGCGGCCCATGCTCGCGTTCTCGAAGAGGTCGGCGTCATAGACGAGATCGCCCCGCAGACCGCCGTCGTGGCGGCTGAGGTCGAGCGAGAGGTCGAACCGGCTGCTGGCGACGTCCACTTGGTACGGGCTCACGGAGATCCCGTCGAGCCGCAGATCGGCGGCCACCTCTCCTTCGAGCAGCTGGCAGGTCACCTGCACCAGCGGATTGACCCCGAGGTCGCGGGCGGGATTGAGCGCTTCGACCAGCCGGTCGAACGGTACGTCCTGATGGGCGTAGGCCGACAAGGTGGCCTGGCGGACCTGGGAAAGAAGCTCCTCGAAGGTGGGATCGTCACGGAGGTCTCCACGGACCGGAAGGGTGTTGACGAAGAAGCCGACCAGCCCTTCGAGTTCCGCGCGGTTCCGGCCCGCGACGGGGACACCCACCAGCAGGTCGCGTTGCCCGCTCCATCGGGACACCAGGACCTGGAAGGAAGCCAGGAGGACGTTGAACAGGGTGTTGCGGTGCCGGAGCCCGAGCGTGGTCAGCGCCTCGGTCACCTCAGGAGAGAGGGTGAAGCGGACGGTGCCGCCCTTTCCTGTGCGTACGGGCGGACGTGGGTGGTCCAGGGGCAGTTCCAGGGTGAGCGGTACCTCCGCCAGTTCGTCCGCGTAATGCCGCAGCTGCCCCGCACGTTCTCTCTGACGCTGCGGATCCCGCTCCCAGACCGCGAAGTCCAGGTACTGGACGCTCGGCCTGGGCAGATCCGGGACGCCCCCTTCGGCGTACACCCGGTACAGCTCGGAGATCTCCGAGAGGATGACCTTGACCGACCATCCGTCGCAGGCGATGTGATGGATGCCGAAGACCAGAAGATGCTCGGTCGGGGCGAGTTTCACGACGGCTGCCTCGAAGACCGGGCCGCGGGACAGGTCGTACTCCCGTGCTCGGACATCGAGAACGAACGCGCGGGTCCGTTCCGCCGCCTGCTCGGCGTCCAGACCGCTGAGGTCCAGGAGAACGATGTCGGGCCGCCAGTCGCGGTCGACGGTCTGGAGCGGGAAACGGTCGCCGGCTCCATAGCTGGTCTGAAGCACCTCGTGCCGGACCACCATGGCCGTGATCGCCTTCGACATGGCGGCGATGTCGAGTTCGCCGTCGAGCCTGAAGGCTTCGACCATGTTGTACGTCGCGTTCTCCAGAGCTGCCTGCTGGACGAACCAGAGGCGCTGCTGCGCGAAGGACATGGTGCCCGACGTACGCCCCGCCAGTACCGGAATCGGTTCCTCCGACGCCGACTCGCTCTGGACGAGAGCGGCGAGTCCGGCCACCGTGGGGTTCTCGAACAGGACCTGGAGCAAGATCCTCGTCCCCATGACCGTGTGGATCCGGGTCGCGAGGCGTACTGCGGCGAGCGAATGGCCGCCGAGGTGGAAGAAGTCGTCCCGGCTACCGACGTTCTCCACGCCCAGGACCTCGGCGAAGAGTTCGGCGATGACCTGTTCGGCACCCGGTCGCGGTGCGACGTAGTCGACGTGGAAGGACTCTTCGCCGGGGTCGGGCAGTTCGGCGGCGGAGACCTTTCCGCTCACGTTGCGTGGTATTTCCGGCACCTGGACGAAAGCGCTCGGAACCATGTAGTCGGGAAGGAGTCCGGCTGAGTAGTCGCGCAGTTCCGAGGAGGTGACGCCCGTGGCCACGGCGTACGAGATGAGGCGGGGCCGGCCGTGCTGGTCCGGCCGGGCCACTACCGCGACGTCCCGCACACAGGGGTGGCCCAACAACGCCGACTCGATCTCACCGGGCTCGATCCGGTAACCCCGGATCTTCACCTGCTGATCCGCACGCCCCAGGAACTCCACGTCCCCATCCACGGTGAACCGGCCCAGATCACCCGTCCGGTACATCCGCGCACCAGGCTCATCACTGTAAGGATTCGGCACAAAACGCACAGCCGTCTGCACCGGATCACCCACATACCCCACCGCCAACTGCGGCCCCGACAGATACAACTCACCCACCACACCCGGCGGCACCAACTCACCCCGCGCACCCAGGATCAACACCTGCGTACGCGCCAACGGCCGCCCGATCACCGGAACCGTCCCCTCCGCGATCGTCCTGCCCAGGGCGTCCACGGTGAATTCGGTAGGACCGTACAGATTGACCGCAAGCACTCCCGGGTCGGCCGCGAGCCGCGCCCACAACGACGGCCGTACCGCCTCACCACCCAGAACCATCAGCGAAGGACGGTGCCCGCCTTCGAGAAGGCCCAACTCGACGAGCTGTTCGAGCTGGGAAGGCGTCGACTCCAGTACGTCGATGCGCTCCTGGCGGAGGAAGTCGAGCAGCAGTTGGGTGTCCCGGCAGGTCTCGTCGTCCACGACCAGCAGCCGGTGCCCGTCGACCATCCACAGCAGCTGGTCCCAGCTCGCGTCGAAGGATATGGAGAGGGTGTGCGCCACCCTCAGCCGGACGTCCCCGGCGAACTGCGCCATGGCGGCGAAGTGGGAACCGCGGTGTGAACAGAACAGGTTCGCCAAGGAGTCGTGCCTGACCAGAACGCCCTTGGGCAGACCGGTCGAACCCGAGGTGAAGACGGTGTAGGCAAGGTCCGAGGGCTGCGGAAGGGCGAGTTCCAACGGCTGCGCGAGAGGTGCCACACCCTTCAGGTCGAGGCGTGGCACCGAGGAGGCGACTGCCTCCGGCCCGACCCCGGAGTCGACCACGAGCAGGCTGACCCCGGCCGCTTCGATCATGTGGCGGAACCGCTCGGGGGAGAGCTTGGCGTCCAGCGGTACGAGAACGGCGCCGGCCCTGATGATTCCCAGCATCCCGATGAAGAGCCGTCCCGACCGCCCGGCCATGAGACCCACGCAGTCACCTCGCCCGACCCCCCGGCGGCCCAGTTCGGCGGCGACCGCATCGACGGCATCGCCCAGTTCACCGAACGTCCACTGGTGATCCGCGTCCTCCAGTGCGACCTCCTGCGGCTGTGCGGCCACCTGCTCGTGGAGGAAGCCGAGAACGGTGGCACCGGGAGCAACGTCGACCGAGGGCCCCCGCCCGTACTGGTCGAGCACCGCACGTTCGGTCCCCGGACGGAGCAGGGGCAGGTCCGAGACGCGCGCCGAGCCGGATTCGGCCAACGCCGTGAGCAGGGTGAGGAAGTATCCGGCGAACCTGGAGACGGTTTCCGCCTCGAACAGATCGACGCTGTAGTTGAAGGAGCCGCGCAAGCCCTGTTCGTCGTGGATCATGTCGAGCGAAAGATCGAAGAGCGTCGTCTGCTGCGGCGTCAGGACCTTCTCGGCCCTGGCTCCGTCCAGCAGTAGCTCTCCGGAGAACTCGGAGTCCAGGAGCTGGAACATCACCTGGACCAGCGGATTGACGCCGGAGACGCGATCCGGGTTCAGCGCTTCGACGAGCCGTTCGAACGGAAGCTCCCCGTTCTCCTGACCGGCGAGGACGTTCTCCCTGGTCCGTGCGACGAACTCCCGGACGGTCGGATCGTTCCGCAGGTCCCCACGGATCGCCAGCGTGTTGACGAACATGCCGATGACCGATTCCGCGCCTTCCTGGGTGCGCCCGCTCAGCGGGACGCCCACCACGAGGTCCTCCGCACCGGTCAGCCGGGACAGAAAGGCCTGGAAGGAAGCGAGAAGCACCATGAACATGGAAGACCTGGAGCTGTTGCCGAGCGCTTGCAGGCCCTTGAGGACAGCGTCCGGCACGGTGAACTCGCAGATCCCCGACACGGGGAAGAGGGCCGCCGTACGTGCCTTGTCCGCTGGGAGCTGGAGCAGGGCAGGCGCACCCGAGAGATGCCCGGTCCAGTAGTCCAGGTATTCGGCCGTGCGCTCCGCGTCCAGGAGTTCACGCTCCCAGACAGCGAAATCGACGTACTGCAGGTCCGGTTCTGCAAGCTCGGCGGGCTCCCCGGCCCGTTCAGCGCGGTAGAGCTCGGACAGCTCGGACAGCAGTAGTCCCATGGACCAGCCGTCGCAGACGATGTGGTGCGCCACCACGACCAGGACGTGGTCCTGCGGGGCGAGACGGCCGAGCCGGAGCCGGAGCAGGGGACCTGTTCCGAGGTCGAAGGGCTCGTCGGCCACCTGGTCCACGAACTCCCTGACCGCACCTTCGCCGTCCCGGGCGAAGTCGCTCTCCATGTCGTTCCGTGCCAGCACACCGGCGGACTCGCAGTCGGCGGGCGCCTCCTCGATCACTTGGGACGGCACGCCCGCCGCCTCGACGAAGCGCGTGCGAAAGGAGGCGTGCCGGGCCACGAGTGCGTCCACGGCCCGGGAGAGGGCCACGAAGTCCAGCGGTCCAGAGACCCGGAAGACCTCTTTCACGTGGTAAGCGGTCCCCTCGGGCTCCATGCCCTGCAGGAACCAGAGCCGCTGTTGGGCGGACGACATGGGAAAACGGTTTTCTGGCATCTTGAGCAACTCCTCCGAAGGCCGTGGATCCGCTACGCCGAAACCTGGTCCGTTCATTGACCGATGGAGCGATGCAAGCGACCGTTGGAAATGTCCTGCCATGTTTCCCGGATGTGGTTCAGACAGTTTTCCTTGCTTCCAGAGAATTCAGCCCGGTGCCACCCGAGCGGGAGCTGCTTCGAATCCGGCCAGATGGACATCTGGTTCCACTGGTTGACGACCACCACGAATTGGCCGTTCTCTTCATCGAACATCGCGTGCTCCCAAGTTTTTCGAGGCTCCCGGTACGGGGCGTTTCTTCGCCTTTCTGGTCAGCCGACCAGCGAGGGCTTCGACTGCGGGAAAGTCGAAGAGTTCCCGCACAGTAAGCTCGTATCCCATCTCCGACCGCACCCGAAGGACCAGCCTGGTGGCCAGGAGCGAATGCCCGCCAAGGTCGAAGAAGTCGTCGTCGACTCCCGCTTCGTCGATCCCGAGGACGTCGGCGAAGAGCCGGCAGAGCGCTTCTTCCTTGGTCCGCCGATCGGCCTGCCCGTCCGGCGCCGCGGGGACGTCCCGGGCCTCATCGCCGACGGCATCCCGGAGACTCGTCCCGGAGCCGACCCGCTCGAAGTGCCCGATGTCGATGCTCCCGATCGGAAGCCGGGGGTCGCCCATCGCCCCCTCGACCATCCTGACCAGGCATTCGGCCAGGCATTCCACGGTTCGCCGGTCGAACAAGTCCGTGGCGTACTCAATGCCGCAGTCCAGGCCGTACCGCGGACCCTCCGATACCGGCGGCTCGTCAACAGTGACCAGCAGATCGAACCGGGCGACGTCGAGGCACCAGTCCAGAGCCGTGACGTCCAGGCCGGGCATCCGGATTTTCGCTACGGCGTTGTTCTGAAAGGCCAGTACGACCTGGCACAGCGGGTGACGAGCGAGCGAGCGGGGCGGATTGAGCGCCTCGACCAGGTTCTCGAAGGGCAGATCCTCGTGCGCGAACGCGTTGAGATCGAATTCCCGGACCCGGGCGACCAGTTCCAGGAACGTGGGGTCTCCCGACGTGTCGGTCCGCAGGACCAGCGTATTGACGAAGAACCCCACGAGGTCGTCCAACGAATCGTCGAACCGGCCGGCAACCGGACTTCCGATCGGAATGTCGGTCCCGCTGCCCAACCTGCTGAGAAGAGCGGCGAGCGCGGCCTGCATCACCATGAACACGCTCACACCGGCGGACGCGGCGAATTCCGTCATCCGGCGGTGGAGTTCCGGGTCCAGCCGGAAGTCGACGACCTTCCCACGGAAGCTCGCGTGTGCCGGACGGGCGTAGTCGCACGGGAGATCCAGTTGATCAGGGATTCCCGCCAACGCCGTTGTCCAGAAGTCCAGTTGCCGCGAGGACAGGCTGTCCGGGATGTCCGTCCCACCCAGCGCCTCCCGCTGCCACAGCGCGAAGTCCGCGTACTGGACGGGAAGGGGTTCCGGCGGAGCGACCGGGCCCCCGGTCCGTGCGGTGTACGCGCGGACAAGGTCCCGGGCGAGGGGAGCCATGGACCATCCGTCACAGGCGATGTGGTGCAGAACCAACAGCAGGACGTGTTCGTCCGGGGCTATTCGGAGGAGACATGCACGCAGCGGGGGCTCGGCCGAGACATCGAAGCGCCGATTCTCGAACTCGGCCTGGAGCCTCGGCACATCGGCCGGCACGCACTCGACGACATCGGCCTCGGGCGGCCAGGCCCCGTCCGTCGCGAGCACCCGCTGATACGGCTCCCCGCCGTTCTCCGGAAAGACCGTACGCAGGCTTTCGTGGCGGCTCACCACGTCACCGATGGCCGCCCACAGAGCCGTGCGGTCGAGCGGCCCGCCGAGTCGCAGCGGGAACGGAATGTTGTACGTCGCGCCGGGGCCCTCGATCTGGTTGAGGAACCACATCCTGCGCTGGGCGAAAGACAGCGGTACGAGGTCCGGGCGGGCGACCGGAACCAGTTCACGACGTACGGCCGGCTCCTCACCGAGCTGGGCCACAAGGTCTTCGAGAACCGGGTGGTCGAAGACGCTTCGCACGGTCAGTTCGCGGTGCAGCACCGTCCGCGCCCGGGACACCAGGCGCATGGCGAGCAAGGAGTTCCCGCCCAGCTCGAAGAAGTCGTTCCCCAGTGCCACGTCCGGCACTTCCAGGACCTCCGCGACCAGGCCGCACAGTGCCTTCTCGTCGGGGCTACGGGGAGCACGCCCCGTAGCGGTGGGCTGCAAGGCGGGGACGGGCAGCGCCTGCTTGTCCACCTTGCCGTTCGGCTTCATCGGCAGGGCGTCCAGCACCACGACGACGTGAGGCGTCATGTAGTCCGGAAGCCAGTCGCCGGCGAACTCCCGCAGCTCGCGCTGCCAGTCGTCGGAGTCCGCCGCGCAGACCACATAGGCGACCAGGCGGTCCTGGTGAGCGAGCACGACCGCCTGGGCCACACCTGGGTGGGTGTGCAGGACCCCTTCGATCTCCCCCGGTTCGATCCTGCGCCCGCGGATCTTCAGCTGGTCGTCCTTGCGGCCAAGGATCACCAGCCGTCCGTCGGGCAACAGCCGGCCGAGATCACCGGTCCGGTACCGGACCCCCGCCGGGTGCTGGACGAAACGCCGCGCGGTCAGCGCGCGATCGCCCAGGTAGCCCTCGGCCAGCCCCGCGCCCCGGACGCAGACCTCCCCCGGCTCTCCCGCGGGTACCTCGTTGCCCTCGTCGTCCAGTACGAGGATCTCCGCGCCCGGGATCGCCCGCCCGACCGTGACATCGGCACCCGCAAGGAGTTCGGTGCCGGCGCACCATACGGCGGCTTCCGTCGGGCCGTAGGAGTTGTACAGGCGGGTGCCCGGTTGGAGCCGGTAGTGCTCGGCGACCAGCGGTGCCGGGCACTGTTCACCAGCGACCAGCATGACGACCGGGCCCGTCGAAGGTTCGGGCAGCCTACGCAGCGCGGTGAGGTAGTGCGACGGAGTCATCGAGGTGTGTGAGACCCGGGTCCGGCCGCCGAGCACGGCGTCGACTGCTCGCATCACACCGTCGAGGGACTCGGGTGCCAACTCCAGGGTGCCGCCCGACGCGAGGGTCCACCAGATGGTGCCGAGCGAGGCGTCGAAGGACAGGGGCCAGAGCATGAGGAAGCGGCGGACCGGGTCCTCGTAGTGTCGCAGCCTGGCCAGCGTGGTGCTGGTGATGGCCCGGTGGGAGACAACGACACCCTTCGGCTCGCCGGTGGACCCCGAGGTGAAGATGATGTACGCGACATCGGCGGGACAGGGGCGGGAGGCCGGGCGGACTCCGCTTCGCCGGGCAACGACCACCGGCAGGCGGAGTACGGTGACGCGTTCCAGCGGACGCAGCCCTTCCGGCGTACTCAGTACCGCGACGGCCGAGGTGCGCTCGGCGATCAGGCGTAGACGGTTCGGCGGGGACTGCGGGTCGACGGGAACGTACACGGCACCGGCCTTCAGCACCGCCAACTGGGCCACCAGGGCGGCGGCGCTGCGACCGAAGGAGCTAAGCACGGCCTGGCCGGGCTCGACGCCCCGCGCTATGAGGTCCGCGGCCAGCGCATTCGCCTCACCGTCCAGTTCCCCATACGTCAGCTCGGCGTCCTCGGCCGCGACCGCGCAACGATCCGGGTGGAGATCCGCCCGGTACTCGAACATGGCGACCAGCGTTTGCTCGATATCGACTGACGGCGCTTCGGCACACAAGTACACAATGGTTCACATCCATTTCTTCGCTGAGGCGCCGGACAGCAGATCGGGCGTGACTTAATTGCCGATGAAAGCCATTGATTGTTCTGGCTCCGGCTCAGTTAAGCGCTCGGTCGATCATGACTCCGAGAAGTGATTCGTGTCGAGCACATGGAGGGTTCATCATTCTGCAGACTCCGCTTCCGGTAACAGCCGGACCTCTCTCCTCGACGATCTCGCCCGGTAGATTCTGGGCGTATCGGGGAAGCCGATGCCGACGGGAGAATCACATATGACAGAGCCGTCCACACTCCATGAGCGATTTCGTGAGGTCGCAACCAGATGGCCGGACCGGTGCGCCGTGTCCACGGGCACTGACGCAGTGACCTACGGCCGACTTCGCGAGCTCGCCGACGAACTGTCCGACGCCCTGGCCGCGGAACTGAATGACGGTGAGGGCCTGGTCGCACTCAGGATCGGCCGGAGCGTGCGGGCTCCCGCAGCGGTCTTGGGCGTCCTGCAGTCCGGCCGCGGCTACGTTCCGGTCGACCCGGACTACCCGGCGGCCCGTCAGCAGCACATTCTTCGTGACTCGGGAAGCGCCCTGGTCGTCACCGACAACGGCGTCGACGACGACGAGGTCCCGGTCGCCTCGGTCGGCCCCTTCGTGATTGCCCGCAGGCCGGCAGACCCCGGGCGGTCCCAGGTGCCGTCCGGCACCGCCTACGTCATCTACACGTCGGGATCCACCGGGACACCCAAGGGCTGCCTGGTCGGGCACGAGCACGTACTCGGGCTCTTCGACGCCGCCGGGAAGGTCTTCGACTTCGGCCCGGACGACGTCTGGACGGTCTTCCACAACTACAGCTTCGACTTCAGCGTCTGGGAACTGTGGGGCGCGCTGCTCCACGGCGGACGCGCCGTGATGGTCGGCCCTGCGGTCGCGGGCGACCCCGCGGCGTTCAAGGAACTGCTCGCCGAGGAATCCGTCAGTGTCCTCAACCAGGTCCCGTCGGTCTTCGGGCTGCTGACCCAGGAACTCGAACTCGCGCCCGTGGAGCTGCCGCGGCTGCGTCATGTGATTTTCGGCGGTGAGGCGCTCCACGCGGACGACATCGGCCGCTGGAACACGGTCGCGGCCGCCCCGCGGGCGAAGCTGACGAACATGTACGGGACCACGGAGACCACCGTGCATGTGACGTACTGCGAGCTGACCGAAGAACTGCTGGCCGAAGCGCCGGCGAGGACGACTCCCATCGGACACCCCCTGCCCCATCTCAAGGTAACGCTCGTCGACGACGGCGGTCTCCCCGTGCCCGACGGCGAACCGGGCGAGATGTGGGTCAGCGGCGCCGGCGTGAGCCACGGGTATCTCAACCGTGACGCGTTGACCGCCGAGAAGTTCGTCGTCACCGAAGACGGCAGAAGGTGCTACCGCAGTGGCGATCAGGCGGTCCGAAGGCCCGACGGGAATCTCTATTACGTCGGCAGGAAGGACCAGCAGGTGAAACTACGCGGCTTCCGCATCGAACTCGGCGAGGTCGAGGCAGCCCTGCGGGCTCTCCCCGGCATCGGCTCGGCCGCCTGCGGGGTGGAGGAGAACCGCCACGGGGACGGGGTTCTCATCGCCTACGTGGTGCCGACCGTGGGCGCACCCGCGAGCAGCAAGGACATACGTGACGCGCTGACAGCCTGCCTGCCGGCCCATATGCGGCCGCAGCGCATCAAGTACCTCACGGAACTCCCGATCACCCCGCACGGAAAGCTCGACCGCACGGCTCTGCGCACCGCCGTCACCGCCTGACGCGGTACGCGGCCCCGGATCCTGGTCCGGGGCCGCGCATCAGGCCTGATCCTCGCGATGAAGCCGCTCGGCGGCGAACGCGAGTGAGAAGGGCAGGGACCGGTCCAGGAATCGCAGGTCGTGCCCTCCTTCGCGTTCGTGGTACTCGAAGTCGATACCCGATCCCTCGATCTTCAGCGCCATGTTCCGGTTCATGCCGATGATCCGCGCATAGTCCTGCGACCCGACGTCGAAATACAGGGACAGATCCGGGCCGCCCGTATACGAATCCATCATCCTGAAGGGGTTGTACCGAAGCCGTACCGGGCTTCCCGGTGGCCCCCAGACCCGCTCGTGGGCCGCTGTCGAGGGAATGGCGGAATCTCGGTTCTGACGCATCTCGGAGTAGGGGTCACCCACTCTGAGTGGCGCTTCGAAAGCTCCGGCGTGACTGATTACCGTGGAGAACAGGCCCGGGTGCCTCAGGGCTTGCATCAGGGCCGTGGCACCTCCCATGGAGAATCCGCCGATGGCCCTGCGCCCCTTTCTCACATCCGCCCCTATATTCTCATCGGCGAAGGGCACCACCTCGCCGATGAGATAGTCCTCGTATCTCATGCCTCTATGGTCGTTGATGAACCACCGGCGGCCACTCTCCGGAATAACGACCATGAGATCCAGGCCCGCGAGGTGTTCGATCAGACGAGTGCGCTGCAGCCAGGTCAGCCTGGTTCCACCGAATCCGTGCAGCAGAAACAGCACGGGAAGCGCAGAATCCAAGGAATTTCGCCGTACGGGTCTGAGCACGCTGACCCGTTTGTCGCAGTCGAGCGCGCGGCTCGGCCATTCCCAGGTTTCCACCTCTTGCGACAGGAGCTGATATTTCTCTATGAGCCGGTACACGCCGTCACCGCCACTATTTCCGGGCCGCCCCGGGGCCTGCCCGGCGCATGGTGATCCGGCTCTCCGCAAGAGCGGTCAGCGCCAGACGGTCGACTTTTCCGGTGGAGGTGTACTCCAGGGCCGGCAGGATCTCGATCAGTTCCGGGACCATGTAGGAGGGCAGTGATTCACGGCACTGGCGGCGCATGTCCCGCTCGTCCGTCACGACGCCGGACAGCGGGGTGACGAACGCCGCGAGGCGCGTATCGCCGGACGCCGAATCGCCGACGGCCACGCATACGGCCTGGTCGACCGCGGGCGAGGACTCCAGTGCCGCCTCGATCTCCCCCAGCTCGACACGGTAGCCCTTGATCTTGACCAGGCTGTCGTTGCGGCCGATGAAGACATACCGCCCGTCGCGGTCGCGGCGCACGATGTCACCGGTGCGATAGAAGCGTCCGTCGGTCTGATCGACGATCCGGCTCGCTGTCTTCGCGGGATCGTTCCAGTATCCACGCATGACCGATTCACCGGAGATACACAGCTCGCCGACCATTTCGCCGTTGCCGGGCAACCTGGTCCGGTCCTCCGCGAGCAGGATCGCTCCGGCATAGGGGCACGGCTGCCCGATGGGCGGGGCCGCACCGGCAGCCGCACCGAAATCCTCGTCCTCGACACGGTGGAAGGTGCAGACGTTCGTCTCGGTCGGGCCGTAGAGGTTGTAGAGAGCGGCCCCCGTGGGCACCTTGTCCCGCAACGCTCTCAGATGGTGCGTGGAATACGCCTCACCGGCAAAGGACACGACCCTCAGCCGGGAGGCCGCGAGGAGTTCGGAATTCTTCGCCTCGACCATTCTTCGCAGCGCGCTCGGTACGGAGTACCACATCGAGATCTTCTCGTCGGCGACGAACTGGTTCAAGGCCGCGCCGAGGCCTTGCCAGCTCTCCGGCACCAGCGACACACAAGCACCCGCCGCCACGGCCACGAAGACATCGAGGACGGACAGGTCGAAGTGGAGCGGGGCATGACTGGCCAGTACGTCCACGGACGTCACACCGAACTCGCGCCCCGCCCAGTCGACGAAGGCGCGGGCGTTGCCGTGCGACAGGGTCACGCCCTTGGGCGTGCCGGTCGAGCCCGACGTGTACAGGATGTAGGCCACATCATCGGGATCCGGCCCCGCGGCAGTGCGCGTTGTCCGCGTACCACGGGCGAGTGCGTCGGCCCAGGACACCACGGAGAGATCGTCCGGTGCCTGCGCCGGATCCCCGCCGACGACGAGAACGGAGAGCGAGGACAGCACCTCGGGCCTGGTCGCACGTAGCGTCTCGACTCTGTCCGTAGTCGTGATCAGCCACGTCATACCGCAATCGGCGATGATGGTGGCCGCTCGCCGGACGGGCGCGGTCGGATCGATCGGCACATAGGCCCCGCCGCTCCGGAGCACCGCATGGATGGCGGCCACCGCTTCGATCGACTTGTTCAGCCAGATCCCCACACGCATGGTTCCGTCCTGGCCGCGACCGGCCAGGGTTCCCGCCACCAGATCGCTGATCTCGTCCAGTTCGGCATAGCTGATCTGCCGGTTTCTCTCTTTGACGGCGATCTTGCCGGGGTTGTCCCGCGCGGACTTCTCCAGATGGTCCACCAGGGTCCCGGCAGTTGTCGAAGGTGACCGCTCCACGAACTGATTCACCTCATTCCGAGCTTCGCCGCTATGACAGATCGCTGCATGTCCGAGGTCCCCGAGGAAATTCTGGTGCCGAGTGCGTCCCGGAGCCGCTCCTCGATCCCGGCTTCTTCCGTGTATCCGTAGCCGCCGAAGATCTGCATGGCGCCCTCGAACGTGGCCACTGCGGCCTCGCTGATGGCGAGCTTGACCATCTCCGGGTAGAAGGACTCTTCGTTGTCCGCCAGTTCCCAGGCGGCCCGGTAGGTGAGGTTACGAGCCGATTCCAGCCTGACCCGCAGGTCGACGATCCGGTTCGACACCGACTGGAAGGAAGCGATCCGGCGCCGGAACTGCCGTCGGGACAGGGATCGTTGTACACACTCTTCGAGCTGCGCCTCGACGGCACCCAGCAACGGAGCGAGCAGCAGGGTCCGCTCCCATGCCATCACCGAGGCGAAGATCTTCGACCCCTGCTTCTCGGCACCCAACCGCCGGCTCTCGTCCACGACGCAGTCATCGAGGACCACCTGCCCCCACGGGCACGATCGGAGTCCGGCCTTCTGGTACTCGGCCTCGACCTTCAGCCCGGGATGATCGCGCTCCACCAGGAACGCCGTCACACCCGTGAACCCGAACTGCTGCCCGAGCGTCGCGTAGACGAGGAACACATCGGCCAGCGGCGCGTTCGTCACGAATCTCTTGCGTCCCGACAGCCGGTACTTCGTCCCGTCCTTGACGGCGACGGCCTCCATCGCGAGCGCGTCGGAACCGGTCTCTGTCTCGGTGATGGCGTGCGCGCCGGTCAGCGTCCCGCTCGCCAGGCCGGGCAGGTACGTCGCTTTCTGCTGCGGCGTGCCGAACTTCACGATCGGGTGCTGCACGGCCCACATGTGAGCGCCGGCCGAGACGAGCAGCCCGATGTCCCGGCAGCCGTATCCGAGCCCTTCGAGGGCAAAGGCACAGGTGAGCGCGGAATGGCCCAGACCGCCGTACTCGACAGGCACGGGCAGCGCCATGACCTGGTCGGCGGCGAGCGCCTGCCAGCTGGCGCCGCCCCCGCCCGACTGCCCGGGTGCAGGAGAACCGCCGTGCTCGCGGAGGCGGTTGTGCAGCGCGAGTTGCTCCGCGGACCACTCAAGATTCACGGCCGTGCCCTTGCTCGTCCCGCGCCCTGGTGAGCTTCTCGACGGCCTGGTCGACTTCACGCTCCGTCGCCGAGTCATCGCCGAGGAGGCCATTCATGTACTTCTCGTAGGCGCCGAGATCCATGAGCCCATGGCCGCTCAGATTGAAGAGGATCGTTTCCACCGAACCGCTCTCGCGGGCACGGACGGCCCGATCGATGGCGTGCTTGATGGCGTGGGCGGACTCCGGTGCCGGGATGATCTGTTCGGCGCGGGCGAACGTCACACCCGCCTCGAAGATCTCGTTCTGCGAGTAGGCGACGGCCTCGACCAGTTTCTCGTGGTACATCCAGCTGATCACGGGAGCGGCGCCGTGGTATCGCAGCCCTCCGGCGTGGATGGGCGACGGCATGAAGTCGTTCCCCAGCGTGTACATCTTCGACATCGGGGTGTTGCCGAGGGCGTCGTGGTGATCCCAGGTGTACACGCCCCGCGTCAGCTTCGGGCAGGACATCGGCTCGACCGCGACCAGCCGCGTCTTCCGGCCCGCCTCGACCGATGCGCGGTAGAAGGGGAACGCGAGGCCGGCGAAGTTGCTTCCGGCACCGATCGCCCCGATCACGGTGTCCGGAAATTCGCCCCTCTCCGCCATCTGGACGAGCGCTTCCTCACCGATGACCGTCTGGTGCAGCAGTACGTGGTTGTCACCGCTTCCGGCGGAGTAGCGGACGCCGTCCCCCTCGTTGGCGTACTCGTGCGCCTCGGAACTGGCCACCGACAGGCTCCCCGGGCAGTCCGGGTCCTTCAGGAGGATGGTCCGCCCGGCCTCGGTATGGATGCTGGGGCTTGGGATGACCTTCGCGCCGTTGAGTTCCATCATCAATCGGCGGTAGGGCTTCTGCTCGTAACTGCACTTCACCATGTAGACGGTGCAGTCCATGTCGTAGGACTTGCAGGCCATCGCCAGCGCCGTGCCCCACTGCCCGGCGCCGGTCCCGGTCACCAGCTCGCGGACCCCGGCCTTCTTGTAGTAATAGGCCTGTGCGACAGCCGAGTTCAGCTTGTGACTACCGGAAGGGCTGACCCCCTCGTACTTGTAGTAGATCTTGGCGGGGGTACCGAGCGCCTTCTCCAGTTTCCGGGCGCGTACCAGAGGCGTCGGCCGCCAACGCTCGTACTCCGCCCGCACTTCATCCGGAATCGCTATGAACGGCTCTTTGCTCACGCTCTGCCGGTAGATGGAGAGCGGGAGCTGCGGCTGAACTCCGTGCCGCCCCACCCTCTGGGCCGGCCTCCGCTCCTGCGGGACGTATCCCGCAAGATCGGCGATCACGTTGTACCAGTGCGTCGGAACTCCGCTCCGCGCTGTGTCTTCACTCACTGCCACTCCTCCTTGCCGGGCCGGCTCGCCATCGGAATCACTGTCGGTCGGGTCAGGCCGCCTGTGTGGTCACCAGCTGGACCAGACTTCCCACGTCGACGAGGTCGACCTTCATGAGCGCTTCGTCGTTGATCTCACAGGAGAGATCGCTTTCGAGCCGGGTGATGAGTTCAAGGAGACTCAGCGAATCCAGGCCGATCGTGGCGGAGTACAAAGGGAGTTCATCCGCTATGTCCTCCGGAGACAGCTCAAGGTCGAGAATCTCGATGAGCCGGCGCCTGACCTGCATCGAAATTACGGAATCCGCCACGGGGGCCCTCTCAGAGATAATGAGCACTGGAATCGAATCCGGTGCGAAACGATCAAATTCGACGGGCGACGGGACAGCACTCGGCTCCGCCCGTATCGAACGACTGCACCGGTGTTTCACCGGCCGCGACCGAATCAGTGACCACGAGGTACAGGGAATCGACATCGGACCCTTCCCGTCCGTCATCGCTCTTCGCCATCACACATGTGCCGCAGTCGACAGCCCTCGCGAACTTCCGCAAGAAACCGCCAGCTTCTTCCGATGTTGCACCCGGACCGTTCGCTCGCACCAGCGCACGAAGGGTTCCGGATCATGCAACTGCGCGAACCGGATCTGCCGAATTCTGGCGGGCACGGTTCACTCTCAGCGACACCCCGAGGCCACTTCGGTGAGAATTCGTGTTTTCTTGGGCATTCGCCACCGATCTCAGGAACTCGCCACTGATGAGCCCTCCTGGAGGATTGATTCACTCTTGACCCGGACAAAAAGGAAGGCCGCCCCGGCAAGGAGAAGTGCGGGGGCTGCGGCCAGGGCGAAGCTGGTGTGGAGCGGCAGGTTGGAGATGGCGAAGCCGATGGTCGCGGCTCCGGTGGTGTTGCCGGCGTTCACGGCCGTGTTCACCCAGGTCCCAGCCCGCACGCGGGCCTGTGGTGCCGCGGACTGGTTCGCCACGAGGTACGCGGCCGACAGTCCGGGGGATATGCAGACACCGGTGCAGAGCGCTATCAGCGCCAGCACCGTGAGGTTCGGCGACAGTCCGGCCACCCCGATGCCGATGGCCGGGCCGGCCACCAGGATCGGCAGTTGCTTGCGGGAGGAGATCTTCCAGTTCACCGTGCCGTAAGCCAGACCGCCGAGCGCGCTGCCCGCTGACAGGGCCGCGCTGCACCAGGCCACCGCCGCCCCCTGGTGGTGGAACCTGGCGAACGCCACCATCAGCAGGCTGACGGTACCCAGACAGAACCCGATACCCAGGGCGGCCATGACCGGCTGGACGATCGCGCGTCCGAGCCGCCCCGCCTCACCGCGTTCCTCGGAGCGGTGCGCCGCGGGCCGCACTGCGGGCGAAATGACCAGTGCGGTCGTCCCGCAGGCCACCAGCGACGCCGAGAGGAGCAGCCCGGCCGACGGCGCGGCGAGCGTCGCGATCAGCCCGGCAAGGAGCGGGCCGGCCAGGAACAGGACCTCTTCGGCCACCGTGTCGAGGCTGAAGGCGCGGCGCAGCAGGTCCGGGGAGTCGGGGATGAGTTCGTTCCACAGTGCCCGCATCGTGGGGCCCAGGGGCGGTGCACAGGAACCCGCGGCGCCGGCGACACCGATGATGAGCGCGACAGGCGCACCGTGCCACCATGCGGTGGCACCGAGCGCGGCGAGCAGGAGGGCAAAGACGAGCGCCATCGGCAACAGCGCACGCCGCAGGCCGTGACGGTCGATCAACTTGGCTCGCAGCGGGGCGAGCAGGGTGGCTCCGGCGGCGAAGAGTGCCTCGGCGCCGCCCGCGACCGCGTACGACCGGCCGCTGCCGGTCAGCGCGAGCATGAGGGAGAGCGGAGTGATGCCGTAGCAGAGTCTGCCCAGTAGCGCCGCGCCGAACGTGCGGGTCGCGTGGGGGGTACGGAGGACGTCAACGTACGAAGGTGTACGCAATTGCATCGAAATGGTCCTTGTCCAGAGGCAGTGCGACGCCTGTGGCCAACGCTGCGAGACCTACAGGGGGCACCTGATGCCGTGTGCTTGAAGTGGTATACCGGTCAGGCCACTTGGGCCCTGTCGGGCGGGAGTCCTCCCGCCGGCCGGCAATGCCCGTGGTGGGCGCCCCAACCGTGGTCGACAGCGGGATCCGGATACATTTCCCTGCCGCGACGAGCCCCTTCCTCCCGCGCGATGAGATATCCCAGGTGCGTGCGGTTCCGTGCGCCGAGTCGCCGCATGATCTTGGAAATATGGCTGCGGCACGTACGCTCACTGATCGCCAGCCGCCGTGCGATCGCCCCGTCCTTCTCCTCGGTCATCATCAATTTCATGATTGAATTCTGGATTTCAGACACGACCGAACCCTCGACGCGCGTCCGATAGGACGAGGTCATCGGCTGGGAGAAATTCCAGATCCCCTCGAATACGTCGACCAGGAACGCAACGACCGCAGCGTGCTTGATCATGATCACCCCGGCGTCTTCGGAATCGCCGGAAATGAAGGCGGTATGCCGGTCGAAGATCATCAGGCGTCGAGAGAGACAGTCCAAGGTCCTGACCTCGGCGCCGATCGCGGTCAGCGATTCCACATGATTCTGAGTGTTCCCGCAGAATCGTGCGCTGTGCTGGTAGATCGTGCGCATGCTGACACCACGTTTGAGCATGGCACTGTCGCGAGGGTAGGCCTTTTCAAGGATCGCCCGGGGCCGCGAACCTCCGGGCTGGACCACCAGAACCTCGAATTTGCATTCGCCGGCCGCTTCCGCGATCCGCGTATCCACGGCATCAGGATCGACGATGGCGACGATCTGCCCGCCCTGCCCGTCGACAGACAGGGCTTCGTTGAATACTCGCAGACTCCGCAGGCTGGACTGGGTCCTGGATACGTCGCGCACCACACGATCAAGGGATTCCAGCAGCCGACCGAAGATCTTTTCCTCTGCGACGTCCGCACTCACTGCGGTAATGAATTCCGGATTGGTCTCGGCGCAGGCGAAAAGACCGACATCGCGCAGCTGGTCGAGCGTGGCGACGGCAGCTTTCCGATCCGAGCCGAGCAGCGCGAGAACGTTCGGATGCGGTAGATCGCCGTCGGTGATGAGATGGCGGTAGGCGCGAATTGTTTCCGAATCTGACGTGTTAATGCTTGATCACCCCTCAGGTGCAGGCATTTCCGTAATTCTGCATTTCGCATCACAGGACGGTGCCGGTCGGCGATGTCTCCGCAGAAGGAGATTTTTGCGAGTGCTCAGGTCCTTACGGCGTTCAATTCGTCGAAGACCGACCGTAGAATCACCGAGACGTGGCGGGCGCTCCGCAGACCAGAACGCGGCAGCGGCTCGCCGGTGGCCAGCGCCCACGCCATCTCCTGGTAGACGGCACGGCGCAACTGGGTGGTGGACGGGGTCGGGTGGTCCTCGATCAGACCGACGGCCCCGGTCATGACGGCGCCGTCGGCCACCAGGACGCGCCGGTCCGTACCCAGGACCTCCAAACGCTCGGACCTGACGGTGGTCTCGGCGGTGACCACGAAGCTGAGTACAGCACCCTCCCTGAACTCGACCAGGCCCGCGACCCGTGAGTCGATACCAGGTACGGACTCACGGATACCGCCCAGTCGCAGTTCCATCGGCTCACCGAGCAACTGGCATGCCAGGTCGAGGTAGTCCACGGCCAGATGCGCGGTGACACCGCCGAGCGACACAGCCGGGTCACGGCGCCAGCCCGCTCGCCGGTACTGCGCGCTGGGCCGGTACCTGGACACCTGGAGCACCCCGACAGCCCCCTTTCCCCAATCCCAGGCGAGCACGGACTCGGGGAGCCTGAGCCGTTCCTGGAGCATCACGCCGATCGGGCGGCCCAGTCGGCGGCCGAGCTCCACGATCCGGTCGATCTCGGCAGGCGAGGAGGCCGGGGGCTTCTCCAGGAGCACCGCCTTCCCCGCGCGCACGGCCTCCTCCGCGAGGGCGGCCCGGTTCCCCGGAGGCACGCACAGGGCGACGAGATCCACCGACGGGTCGCCGAGCAGGCCGGCCCAGTCCGCCGAGCGGGGCAAACCGTCGGTGTCCATGGACGCGTCCCGTTCCAGGACGGTCGCGACGCGCGCGAACGGGACACCGTCCAGGGCCGCGGCATGCTGCCGTCCCGCCACGCCGAAACCGACGATGGCCACACCGAATGTCATGCGTACCTACTTCACTTGTTTGCTTCACGGTGATACCCGCAGGCATGCCCGCGGCGACGGTGTCGCCCGAATACCCATCCATCAGCAGAAAGGCGCCGGTCGCCCGCATCTCGTCGTACGGGTCGACAGGCAGCGCGTCCACCGTCACCCGCGCGATGTCGCTGCCGACGAGCCGGGCGGGAGAAGGGTCCCACCGCGCCGTCGCCGGGTCGGAGCGTTCCCCACCTTCACGGACGGTTTCGGGACAGGCCCAGGGACGTCGAGAGGCACCAACAACCGCCGCACGGCGACGAAGTGACGGTTCGCTACATCGATGGTGATGGCCTGATCGCGTCCGTCCCGCGGGCCGTTCGTGAACAGTGACGTTTCCGGGGTGGCGTCGCACTCTTGCGCCACCGTGCCCAGCGCGGCGAGCCGGTCGCCGGAATTCGTCCGGCAGCGGCGCCCCTCACACCTGCGGCCCTCCATGCCGGCCTGACTTCATCCGGTCATCGTCGCGGGTGGCGCGACGTCCAGCCGTACGGCTCCTGACAACTTCCGCAACGATCAGAGCACAAGACACCGGTCTGCCACTTCCCGTAGGACATGGACGGCCCCATCCTCAAGTGCCCCGGCGCGGCCGGTAGTTGATGCACGGCGGCGGGTGAACGGGTCTTGGGCAGTTCGGCGATCGCGGTGGCCGTCACGCCGGTCCCTTCCTCCGGAGGCGGCGTTCCGCCGCTCGGTGGGCGGCCGAGGCCGAGAGGGACGAGTGCGGTTACCACCAGCCGGTACTGTCGCCCTCGCCGCTCGTCGCGGACACCGTGGCCACGGGAGCCTGTCCGCCGGCCATCGAGACCGTCCCGGTACCGGCGGCGATCACGGTGCCGGGAGCTGCGGTGGCGGTGATACCGACGAGCGCGGCCCCGGTGATACAGACGGAGAGCGCGAAATTCCCGAACTTGGACATGACTGTTCCCCCGGCGAATTGATCGGATGTGAACTGGCGGGAAGTTGCTCCCGCCTCGTTGCTTCACCATCGTTTCTCCACCAGGGCCCCAGAACCAGGCTTTCGGGATGCGGCCATCAGCCATGACGGGTAGTGGCCAGAGCGGCCTCCATCTCACATCCTGAGATTGCGGGGAGGGTCCTGGATGGTGTTCGACCCGGAGGCATCCGACCTCACGGCTCACCGACTCGCCTGCCGCAGCCGGACCGGCCGAAAGCACTCGCCGCGGTCAGGTCGACGCGGACCGAAAGCACTCACCGCGGTCAGGTCGACGCGGGCCGAAGTACGGTCGCAGGTCCGGGAGCCGGCGGGGGTGAGAAGTCCGGCCGTCGTCACTGGCTCCGCTTCACCGCCCGTTGGCCCCGGACGCATGTGATCACCCGCGCGATCCAGCCACTCACAGCCCTGCGGAACCGTGGCTGACCAGCAACCCCGACCGTCCCGACAAGCCACAGCAACATCCCGGAGCCATGGAACCCCGGCGCCCACCCGACGCGACAGCCGGGCCGCCGCCGTGCCCAGGCCCACGAATTTCCGCACCTCGCAAGCACAGAGCCCCCGCCGGCGACCCGACGAGGGCTCATGAACGATCGGGGCTAACTCTCCGCAGTCCACGGTGTCGACGACGAAGGCGGGGCGGTCAGGGTGTCCTGGGTGTCCAGAAGGCCGAGGTCGGCAACCTTCAACGCGGCCTGGAAACGGGTCCCCACGCCCAGCCGGTCGAGGAACGCGGAAATCGTACGGCTCAGCGTGCGTGCCGAGACGCCCAGTTGCCGTGCGATGCTCTCGTCCTTCATGCCCGCGGCAAGCATGCGGATGATGAGTTGCTCCTGGACGGTGATCTCGATCTCCGAGTGCGGGTTCTGCGAGCGCGAGTTCTGCGAGCGCTGTTCCAACGGAGCGGCGTTGTGCCAGCAGAAGTCGAAGAGCGCCTGAAGTGAGCGGACCAGTTCGATGCCCCGGATGGCGAAAGCGCCCTGCGAACTGTCCTGCGGGTCGATGGGCAGGAGCGCAAGACTGACATCGAAGAGCAGCATGCGCAGCGGCAGATGGGCGGCCAGTCGGATTTCCATTCCGAGCTGAGAGGCCGATTCCAGATACTCCCCCATATAAGGCACTTCAGCGATGTGCTGGGCATAGAGCGTGCGGACCTTAATTCCCCTGCTCATCACTTCCGAGTCGCGCAGCAGCATGTCATCCATGAGTTCCACGGGAGGAATTCCGCCGGGATGCATGGTGCACTCACGGGATTTCACGAGGCTCACCGCATCATCCAGGAACGCATTGACTTGACTGACGCTGCGCAGCGTTTCGATCTCGACGACGTCGCGCCCGTCCGAGCGCAGATTCATAAAGTCACCCATGATGGCCCTGATGGAATCACGAGTGCGCGCCAGTTGCTCCTGATGCCGGGAGACCTGCCGTTCCTCAGCCGCGAAAAGCCGAGAAAGCGCCGCATCGGGATCAATCGCAACATATCCACCGGGATTCTCAGTCGACGGAACAAGCAGACTGATTGCCTCCAGACTGTCGAGCGTCGACTCCACTTCCGCCGCGGAAATCCCTGCGGCTTCCGCCAGATCCTCCGCCAGCCACGACGGATTCTCATGTACCAGCCGATAGAGGACCTGCGCCAGTGGGCGATCCGAAGACCCTCCCGTGCCCGCCCTACTGCGAAACGACACTTCCACCCCAGCCTTCAGCCCTGCAGTCGAACTCGCTTGCTGCGCGCAGGGAGCCAGATCACGTCTCTTCACGCCGAGACAGCGCCGCTTCCCCCGGACGCACCATACCCCCGTCTTCCTTACCGAGCCAGTGATTTGGATCTTGAAGGTAATGGGGCAGAAGGCTAATGAGTACGCGGGGTGCAGCCCACCCTTTCAGCGCACCGGGTGACGCGTTGAGCGGGTGTTTTCCCAGGATGCGGAGCACCTGGTCAGTTCGTCCCGAATCGCCTCGGCCTCCTTCGTGGTGCTCACAAAGGACCGCTCCAGCACATTGCCGTGCCACACCTACACGCCTATGGTCCGCTTATGAGCGAGAGTCGCGCCGATGACGCCGCGTCAGGGTGCCGGGCCGGCAGGGGCAGACAATGTGGAATGCCGCGGACCGTCACTCCAAGGGTGAACCGGAGCCCGAACCGGCATCTGAGACCAGAACCGAGACCGACGACCGCAGAGCGGCCCGCTCACGACGACGCCGCCGCATCCTGTAATAGCAAAAGCCCCGGGTCACGGCGAGTGAGTTCTAATGGCTCGCCGATCTTTAAAATGTCGTCTTGATCTTGCTTTCTGACTCGCTGGTCTGGGCACGGACCCGGGCCCGTAGGGCCGAGAGGGCGACGGGTGGAGTTGTTGCAGGCGGGATGGCAATGCCGTGTGTCTTGAGGAGTCTCCGGTTCTTCAGGAGGGTGCGGTGCATGGCAGTGCGGCTGCTGGCGAACAGTACGGCGAGAGGTTCCGCGGCCAGGGCGACCCGCAGACGAAGCACGGTGGCCAGGACCTGTTCGGGGAAGGCGAGCCACGTGGTCGGCCGCACGACGGCCCGTACCCCGCCATGGCCCAGCCCACGAGCCTCCGCAGCCATCAATAGTCGCCGCTGCCGCTCGTCCAGATGCGGGGAACAACACCGCGAACTTCACAGTGAGTTGGGTACGAATCTCGCCGGGGATACGCATACCGCACCAACGAGTCACCGGCCGGGAAGCAATACCTTGATGATCGGCAAGCCCTGAGGGTTCCCGCAATTCCTGGCGGGCGCACGAGACCTACGAGGAACAGGCGGGACGACGCCGGAAGGAAGCCGCCCCAGGTGTCGATGACGCACCGTGACACGGGCCCCGGGCTCTGCCGGTCCCGCCCCGCCCCGGCGTTCACCTGGTCGACACCCGCCCGACGGCCGGGATCCACCAGCCGGGCGGGTACGGATGCGTGGATGTGCCCAATCCTCGGCGCACCCACGCAGCGCCGCGCCCCGCCCCGCAGAGACACGTGGAGACCGAATGACCGCCCCTGTCCGTACACAGTCCCAGCCCCGTCCCCCTCGCCTGCGCCGTCTGGGGGCGGGGCTCGCCGTGGGCGCGGTGGTGCTGGGCGGGGTGCTCGCGAGTGGGGGTACGGCCACGGCGGCAGCCACCACGGCCGGGAACGCCAAGACCGGGAGCCCCAAGGCCGGGGAACTGCTCGATGTCACCCTGGACCAGCTGCGTCCCACCCAGCCCGCCGTGGGCTTCGACCAGATCTACTACAAGCTCGGCCGCTACACGAGCACCAAGGACGAGGCGAACGGCGACTTCAACAAGCGGTTCGACGACTGGTGCGAGACCAACGGCCAGGAGAAGGCCGCGAGTGTGAAGCCCGGCGCCAGGCTCTCCGACGCGTCGAGCTTCACCTGCACTGTCCCCGTCGGCAAGGAGACGGCCGAGACCCGCGCCGCGATGAAGACGGTCGTCGTCGGGCCTGGCGGGGTCCTGTACCTCACCGACGGGCACCACTCCCTGACGTCGTTCATGGAGGCGCCCGACGGCGGCCCGAAGACCCACATCAGACTGCGCGTCGTGGACAATCTGAGCGGGCTCTCCACCGCCGCGTTCTGGAAGACCATGCAGGAGAACAAGTGGGTCTGGCTGCGTGACGAGAACAACCGGCCCATCACGACGGACCAGCTTCCCCAGCACCTCGGACTGGCCTACTTCCACGACGACCGCTATCGCAGCCTCGTCTACTTCACCCGGGACATCGGCTACCAGGCACCCGACGACGCGGCGGAGTTCCTGGAGTTCCAGTGGGGCACCTGGCTGCGTGAACGCGTCGACCTCGGCGCGTACGACCTGACCGCCCCCGCCTCGTACCTCTCCGCGATCCGCGCCGCCTCGGAGGCGATGTCGGCGACGCCCGGCGACACCGTCATCGCCGACGGCCGCACCGCCGACGAACTCGGCCGGATGAAGGAGTGGAACAACGGAAAGAAGGCGACCGGCGGCGAGTTCGGGAAGCTGAGCGCCCCGATCACCGAGGCGAAGCCCGGCAAGCTCGCGTACGCCCTCGACTACCGGGCCGGCATCCCCGCCGCCCCCGCCTGTACGAAGACGGTGACCGGCAAGCACACCGGACCGCTGGTCGTCTCCTCCGGCGTCACCTGCCTGGACGGTACGGAGCTGACCGGCCCCGTCGTGGTCGGCGCGGGCGGGAGCCTGGTGGCGAAGGGCGCCGCGATCACCGGGCCCGTCCAGGCGGTCGGCGCCCGTACGGTACAGATCTGCGGTACGTCGCTGACGGGCCCGCTCTCCGTGGTCGGCACGAAGGAGCGGCTGACCCTGTCGGGTCCCGGCTGCACCCCGAACACCTTGAAGGGACCCGTCCAGCTGGTCGGCAACCCGTAATCCGCCGGGCCGGGCGGAAATCCCGGACCCGGCGGAGAACGACCGGACAGGTCCTGGCCAGTGCCGGTCGCGGCACTGGCTAGCGGTTCAGACGGGCGCGGACGAAGTTGGGGTCCGTGCCCGTGAGGTAGGCGGCGCTGCCGACGTAGACGGTGTCGCCGCGCAGTGTGACGGACGTGGGGTTCTGGAGGCCGTCGGCTCCGGTCAGGACGGTGGAGTGGGAGCCGTCGGTCTGGATGAGGGCGACCTCGCTGGGGCCGTTGAGGGCGGCCAGCATCTGGTCGCCGTGGCCGGTGAAGGCGAAGTCGTCGATCCCGGGCAGACCGGTGGCGCGGGTCCGGACCGGGCCACTGCGCCCGTCGCCGAGGATAGGGATGCGCAGGACGGTGCCCTTGTCGAGGTTGGTGGCCCACACCGCCCCGTCATGGATCTTCAGGCCGTTGGCGCCGAGGAATCCGGTGGAGGCCAGTTCGGGGGCCGTGGACCACGCGGTGGGCACGCCGCCGGTGACGGGCACGCTCCAGATGGTGCCGAGGGCGGAGTCGGTGACGTAGAGGGTCCCGGTCCGCGGGTCCAGGGCCAGGCCGTTGGGAAGGCCGGTCGCGGGCAGCGCGGCGATGCGCTGCGGTTTGCCGCCGGGGCGCAGACGCCACACGCCGGTCAGGTCGGCGGTGCCGGTGGCGTACAGGAAGTACAGGGTGCCGTCGTGGGCGCGGACGATGCCGACGGTCAGGGGGAAGCCCAGGGCCGGGGTGTGGACGCCGTCGTCGGCGGGCCGGGGCAGGGTCGCCAGGATGCGGACAGCGCCCCCGGGAGAGATCCGGGCGACCTGGCGGGCCTCCGCGAAGGTGACGTACGCACTGCCGTCGGGGGCCATGGCGATGTTCTCCGGCGTCTGTTTCTTGGCCAGGTCGAGGTGCAGGGCGATCCGTGCGTTGCTCAGCGGGGCGGAGACGGCCGACGCCGGAACCGGGCTGATCGTCGTGACCGCGATCGCGGTCGCGGACAGCACGGCAACCGCAGCGGCGGTCCTGACCAGCTTCTTGGACAGCTTCTTGGACAGTTCCTTGGACATGATGCCTTCACTGTTTTCGGGCATGCGGCAGCGGTACGCCGGCGCACAGGTCGGGTGGGTGGCTTTGCCCGGGGCGCCGTGCGCCAGGGGCTGCTCGGGGCCCGGCCGGATGTCGGCCGTGCCCGGGTGGATGTCGGCCGGGCTCGGGGGATGTCGGCCGGGCCCGGGGGATGTCGGCCGGGCCCGGGTGGATGGGCGCTCGCGGATGCAGGCCCGTCGTCCGGTGGTGTGTGAGGTCAGCCGGCCTCGGCGCGGGCCGCCGGTCGCGCCGGATCGCCCTGAGTGAGAATCTGGGCGAGCAGGGCCAGCGTGGTCCGGGCGGGTGAGTCGGCCTCCGTGGTGGCGACCACGATGTTCTGGCCCGGCCCCTGACTCAGGGTCTGCTGGGTGACGGTCAGCGGGCCGACGAGCGGATGCCGCATCCCGTAGGCCGCAACGGTGCAGGCCTTGACGCGGTGGTCGGCCCACATCGAGGCGAAGTCCGTGCTCTTCGCGCTCAGTTCACCCACCAGTGCGTGCAGCGCGGCGTCGTCCGGGTACTGGCCCGCCACCAGGCGCAGATTCCCCACCACGGCCCTGGCCTTGCTCGGCCAGTCCGCGTACAGGTCACGGGTATGGGGGTCGAGGAACACCAGCCGGGCCATGTTGGGACGCTCGGCCGGCCGGTCCGCAGCACGGGGGTCCAGGTGCGAGGCGAACAGTGCGTGGCCCAGCCGGTTCCAGGCCAGGACGTCACTGCGGCGGCCGGTCACGATCGCCGGGACGTCCGCCAGGACCTCCAGCAACTGGCCGGTCGCCTCCGTCACACGCTCCGGCGCGGGCCGTCGGCCTCGGCCGGCGCCCTTGGCCGACCGGGCCAGGTTGTGCAGGTGCAGGCGCTCGGACTCGTCCAGCCGCAGAGCACGGGCGATCGCGTCCAGCACCTCCGGCGAGGCGTTCAGCGACTGTCCCTGTTCCAGCCGGGTGTAGTAGGAGGTGCTCACACCTGCCAGCAGCGCCAACTCCTCACGTCGAAGACCCGGCACGCGCCGCCGTTCCCCGTAGGTGGGGACCCCGAGATCCTCAGGAAGCAGCTGGGAGCGCCGCGTCTGCAGGAAGTCCCCGAGCTGCCCTTTTCCGTTCATGGATCCGAGTATGGGCCGAGCCGAAACACACAGCCTGTCCCTGCTGGGGGTAGGCACCAGTGTGTCCGGTCGCGAGCAGCGGACGCCTGCGTGACGCGGGCCACATCCGCCCATGTCACATCCCGCCGAGCCGGTCCGTCCAAGGGGGTGTAAGCGCCAACAACCAAGGAGTGCACCATGGACGCCCGCTTGAACCCGTTCAGCAGCCCGGTCGCGGCCAAGTCCCTCAAGCACATCATCGCGGCGGGCACCGTGCTCGCGGAGTCGACTCTGCCGCTCGCGACGCAGGAGCTGGTGAAGATCCGTGCCAGTCAGATCAACGGCTGCACGGGCTGCCTCGACATGCACACCAAGGAGGCCGCGCACGCCGGTGAGACCTCGGTACGCCTCAACCTGGTCGCGGCCTGGCGGGAGGCCACGGTCTTCACCGACGCCGAGCGCGCCGCCCTGGAGATCGCGGAGCAGGGCACCCGCCTCGCCGACGCGGCCGGTGGGGTCACCGACGAGGCCTGGGCGAATGCCGCCAAGTACTACGACGAGGACCAGCTCGCCGCCCTGGTGTTCGTCATCGCCGTCATCAACGCCTTCAACCGCCTGAACGTCATCGTCCAGCAGCCCGCCGGGGACTACCAGGTCGGACAGCACGGATAACGACGGAACGACGGACCCGGGGCCGCGCGTCGGCGCAGGAACCGGTGTCCCACCCGCCCCGCCCGCCCACCTCACCGCAGTGTCAGCGCGGGGCGGGCGGGGCCTCACCGGCATGTACCGCGCCCTGTCAGCGGCGGACGACCGCTACCAAGCAGACCACCTGCACCACGGTCGTGTCCCCAGGGCCGAGGGTTGCCGTGTCCTCCGGGATGGCGAACGTGTGGGCCTCCGCCGTCCGGACCGGGTGGGGCGGGCAGTCGTCGGCGCCGGTGTAGCACTCTGCACGGTCCCGGTCCGCGCCGGTGCAGTCCAGGGCGGCCCGCGTCGCGTAGGGGCTGGGCGGCGGTCCGGGGTCGCTGCTGTTGTCGAGTATCTGCGTCGCCGCGTATCCGGCGGCGCTGACGGCCAGGGCCGCGACCAGGAAGATACGGGTGACGCGCGGGACCCGAGCCGGCTCGGGGTCGGTGTCAGTCATCGTGGGAACACCCGATGAACGAAAATGCCCGGACCTGCGGGCCGTTGGCGCCGGAGTCCTCCTGGCGCGCCTGCGCGAGAAGCTTCCTACAGGTCTCCCGCGCCGAGTCGCCGGGACATTCGTCCTCGATCCGCTCGCACACGGCTTGCGGGTCGGCCTGCTGGGGCGTCCGTGGAGAGCCGCCGGTCTCCCACGCGCCGATGCCGTACGAGACGCCGACCACGACCAGGACCATCGCGGCGAACACCATGAGCGGCCGGAGCCGTTCCGACCCCCGGCGTAACCGCCGCGTCCGGGCGCGGGCCGGGGCCTCCGCCCCGGGTATCGACCGGGTGAGTCTTCGCTTCCAGTACACAAGACGGTAGTAGTGCTTGAGCACCGCCGCCCCCTCCTCTTGATCAGCCGCGCCGCTGCCACGGTACAAGGAGCCACTGACAACACCGGGCCCGCGCAGTTCCGCGCGGATCCCCAACGGCCCTTCAACAGGCCGGTGTTGACAAGGGGGAGGGAACGGTCAGCGCACCTCGCACCGCCCCGTCACGCCGAAGGCCCCGGCCCGCCGAAGCGGAGCCGGGGCCCTCGGGGTGTGCGTACGACCAGGGTCAGCAGCCGAGCAGCCGGCCGCCCAGGTACGACTGGATCTGGTCCAGCGAGACACGCTCCTGCTTCATCGTGTCGCGCTCGCGGACCGTCACCGCGTTGTCGTCGAGGGTGTCGAAGTCGACCGTGACGCAGAACGGCGTGCCGATCTCGTCCTGGCGGCGGTAGCGGCGGCCGATCGCGCCCGCGTCGTCGAACTCGATGTTCCAGTTGCGGCGCAGGTCCGTCGCCAGGCCCTTGGCCTTCGGCGAGAGCTGCGGGTTGCGGGAGAGCGGGAGGACCGCGACCTTGACCGGCGCCAGGCGCGGGTCGAGGCGCATCACGGTGCGCTTCTCCATGACGCCCTTGGCATTGGGCGCCTCGTCCTCGATGTACGCGTCGAGCATGAAGGCCAGCATCGCGCGGCCGACACCCGCCGCGGGCTCGATGACGTACGGGGTCCAGCGCTCGCCCTTCTCCTGGTCGAAGAAGGAGAGGTCGGTGCCGGAGGCCTTGGAGTGCGCGCCGAGGTCGTAGTCGGTGCGGTTGGCGACGCCTTCCAGCTCGCCCCACTCGCTGCCGCCGAAGCGGAAGCGGTACTCGATGTCAGCGGTGCGCTTGGAGTAGTGGGAGAGCTTCTCCTTGGGGTGCTCGTACCAGCGCATGTTCTCCTCGCGCATACCGAGGTCGCGGTACCAGTTCCAGCGCTGCTCCATCCAGTATTCCTGCCACTGCTCGTCCTCGCCCGGCTTGACGAAGAACTCCATCTCCATCTGCTCGAACTCGCGGGTGCGGAAGATGAAGTTGCCCGGAGTGATCTCGTTCCGGAAGGACTTACCCATCTGCGCGATGCCGAACGGCGGCTTCTTGCGCGAAGTCTGCTGCACCTGGCCGAAGTTGGTGAAGATGCCCTGGGCCGTCTCGGGGCGCAGGTAGGCGACGGAGCCGCTGTCCTGGGTCGGGCCGAGGTGGGTGGAGAGCAGACCGGAGAAGTTCTTGGGCTCGGTGAAGGTGCCCTTGTTGCCGCAGTTGGGGCAGTTGAGGTCGGCGAGGCCGTTCGCGGGGGCGTGGCCGTGCTTCTCCTCGTACGCCTCCTCCAAGTGGTCCGCGCGGAACCGCTTGTGGCAGGAGGTGCATTCGGTCAGCGGGTCCGAGAAGGTCGCCACATGGCCGGAGGCCTCCCAGGTCTCGGGGGCCAGGATGACCGACGAGTCGAGACCGACCACGTCCTCGCGCGAGGTGACCATGTAGCGCCACCACTGACGCTTCAGGTTCTCCTTCAGCTCGACACCCAGGGGCCCGTAGTCCCAGGCGGCTCGCTGACCACCGTAGATCTCACTGGAGGGGTAGACGAAGCCACGGCGCTTGCTCAGGCTGACGATGGTGTCGATCTTGTCGGCGGCCACGGTGCTCTCTTCATTACGACGATTGCGAACAGCGGAATGCCTCAGGTTACCGGCGGCTGCACCCCCTGGATCAAATCGGTTCCCTGTTCCCGGGCCGTTCTCGCGCAGTTCCCGCGTGACCGCTGCCCGGTTCGCGTGAAGATCGACCGGATGCGAGGGCTCCAACCTTCCTTGTTGACAATCGTTTCCACTTTTGTTGAAAATGACTGTCATGAACGTACGACGCCTCATACCCGTCAGCGCGGCCTCCGCAGCGGTCGCACTCGGGCTGGTCGCCCTCTCCGCATGCTCCGCTTCCTCCGCCGCCGACAAGAACGACGGCAAACTCCACGTCGTGGCGTCGTTCTACCCGCTCCAGTACCTGACGCAGGAGATAGGCGGAAGCCACGTCTCCGTCACCAACCTGACGAAGCCGGGCGTCGAGCCGCACGACCTGGAACTCAGCCCCAAGCAGACCGTCGGCCTCTCCGACGCCGACGCGATCGTCTACCTGAAGGGCCTCCAGCCCGCCGTGGACGAAGCGATCAAGCAGTCCGGCGTGAAGCACACCGCCGACGTGGCCACCATGACCTCGCTCGAAACGCACGGCACCGAGGTGGACGGCCACCACCACACCACCGGGGACAACGCCTCCCACTCGGAGAGCGAAGCAGGGCTCGACCCGCACATCTGGCTCGACCCGGTGAAGTACGCCGAGATCGCCAAGGGCGTCGACAAGACCCTCGCCGCCGCCGATCCGGCCCACAGGGCGGACTACCGGAAGAACACCGACGCGCTGGTCAAGAAGCTGGACGCGCTCAATACGCAGTACGTGGACGGGCTGCGGAACCGCACGTCCGACACCTTCGTCACCACCCACGCCGCCTTCGGCTATCTCGCCGAGCGCTACGGCCTCACCGAGGAGGCCATCAGCGGCATCGACCCGGAGAGCGAGCCGAGCATCTCGCGCATGAAGGACCTGCACGCGCTCGCCGAGCAGCACCACGTCTCCACGGTCTTCTTCGAGACCATCACCAGCCCGGACACCGCGAAGACCCTCGCCAGTGATCTGCACGTGAAGACGGACGTCCTGGACCCGCTGGAAGGCATCACGGACAAGTCCAGGGGCCGTGACTACATCCAGGTCATGCAGTCCAACCTCGTCGCGCTCCAGAAGGCGCTCGGCGCCAAGTGAACCCCCCGCGCGACGTGAACACCCCGGCCCCGGCGGACCGGCACACCAGAACACCGGTACCAGCACCAGCACCGACATCGGAGGCGCGAGCCATGGAACAGGGAACGGGACAGGGAAAGGGACAGGAACCCGTCATACCGGAATCCGTCCTGCGGCAACCCGTCATCTCCGTACGCGGGGCCACGGCCACGCTCGGCTCGCGCCCGGTGCTGCGGGGTATCGATCTCGCCGTGCACCGCGGCGAGGTGGTCGCCCTGCTGGGTGCCAACGGCTCGGGCAAGTCGACGGCCGTCCGCGCGGTGATCGGCCAGGTGCCGCTCACCAGCGGTGGGATCGAGCTGTTCGGCACCCCGCTGGGGCGCTTCCGCCAGTGGGCGCGCATCGGTTACGTACCGCAGCGCACCACCGCGGCCGGCGGGGTGCCCGCGACGGTCCGTGAGGTCGTCTCCTCCGGGCGGCTGGCCCGTACGAAGCTGCGGTGGCCGTCGAAGGCCGACCGGGCCGCCGTCACCCGCGCCATCGAGCTGGTGGGGCTCACCGACCGCGCCGGCGACTCGGTGGGCGCACTCTCCGGCGGGCAGCACCAGCGGGTACTGATCGCCCGTGCGCTGGCGTCCGAGCCGGAGCTGCTGATCATGGACGAGCCGATGGCGGGCGTCGACCTGGCCAGCCAGGAGATCCTGGCGTCGACCCTGCGCGAGCAGGTGGCCGCCCGGACGACCGTGCTGCTCGTCCTGCACGAGCTGGGCCCGCTGGAGCCGCTGATCGACCGTGCGGTCGTGCTGCGCGACGGCTGCGTGACGCACGACGGGCCGCCGCCCGAGGCGGTCGGACAGCATGCGCTGCCCCACGACCACGTCCACCCCCACTCCGGCGCCGAGCCGGCCCGCACAGGACTGCTGACCTGATCATGGAACTTCTCCAGAGCGTTCTCATGCAGCGCGCACTGCTCGCCGCCGTCCTGGTGGGCATCACCGCCCCCTCCATCGGCATCTACCTCGTCCAGCGCCGTCAGGCCCTGATGGGCGACGGCATCGGCCATATCGCCATGACCGGCGTCGGCCTCGGCTTCCTGCTCAACAGCAGCCCGGTGTGGATGGCGACGCTCGTCTCGGTCGTCGGCGCCGTCGCGATGGAACTGATCCGCTCGTACGGCCGGATGCGCGGCGATGTCGCGCTGGCCATGCTCTTCTACGGCGGCATGGCGGGCGGGGTGCTGCTGATCAACCTCTCGCCGACCGGCTCGAACGCCAACCTCTCCTCGTACCTCTTCGGCTCGCTCTCCACCGTCTCGGACAGCGACGTCACCGCGATCTGCGTGCTCGCCGCGTTCGTGATCCTGGTGACGCTCGGACTGCGGCGGCAGCTCTTCGCGGTCAGCCAGGACGAGGAGTTCGCGCGGGTCACCGGGCTGCCGGTGCGCGCGCTGAACCTGCTCGTCGCGGTGACCGCGGCGGTCACCGTCACCGTCGCCATGCGGGTGGTCGGGCTGCTGCTGGTGAGCGCCCTGATGGTGGTCCCGGTGGCTGCCGCCCAGCAGCTGTCGAAGTCGTTCGCGGTCACCTTCGCGCTGTCCGTGGCCATCGGTACGGCGGTCACCCTGTCCGGAACGATCACGTCCTACTACCAGGACGTGCCGCCGGGAGCGACAATTGTGCTGCTGGCCATCGGCGTCTTCATCGCCCTGACCGCGCTGGCCGCACCACTGGCGAGAAGGCGCGCACGGGCCGTGGAGGCGGCGCAGGCCGAGTGCGGCCTCGATCTCCCGGCCGCGCGGCAGCCGCTGGACTCGGCCAAGGCCTGACCGAGCTGGCACAATGGCCCGACACATTGGGGCGGGCGACATACGGCGAGGAGGCACCTGTGACTGCGGGAGCACCAGTACGAGGCCGGTCGACCCGGCAGCGGGCCGCGGTGGCTGCGGCGCTCGACGAGATGGACGAGTTCCGCAGCGCGCAGGAGTTGCACGACGTGCTCAAGCACCGCGGCGACTCGGTCGGGCTGACCACGGTCTACCGGACGCTCCAGTCGCTGGCCGACGCGGGCGAGGTCGATGTCCTGCGCACCGGCGACGGCGAGTCGGTCTACCGCCGCTGCTCGACCGGCGAGCACCACCACCATCTGGTCTGCCGCACCTGCGGCAAGGCCGTCGAGGTGGAGGGGCCCGCGGTGGAGAAGTGGGCCGAGTCGATCGCCGCGCAGCACGGGTATGTGAACGTGGCGCACACGGTGGAGGTCTTCGGGACCTGCGCGGCCTGTGCGGGCTCCTCGGCGGAGGGCTGAGCGGGTTCTGGCTCCCGGGCGCCCTTGCCCTCAGGCGCCGGGCAGGCTTTGTCGCCCTCAAGCGCCGGGCGGGCTGAAAGATGTCCTCAATCGCCGGACGGGCTTGAATTTCGGGCTCGTCCGGCGATCGGCGTGCGGGGTGGGCTTGAATTTCGAGCCTGCCCGGTGAACGACGTGCGGGGGCCGGGCCCCGCGCCGGTCAGGCGGTCGTCTCCTCGACCGCGCCGCCGAACCGGCGGTCCCGCTGGGCGAATTCGAGACAGGCGCGCCACAGGTCGCGGCGGTCGAAGTCCGGCCACAGCACGTCCTGGAAGACCATCTCGGCGTACGCGCTCTGCCAGATCAGGTAGTTGGACGTGCGCTGCTCGCCGCTCGGGCGCAGGAAGAGGTCCACGTCCGGCATGTCCGGGTAGTAGATGTACTTCGCGAAGGTCTTCTCGTTGACCTTCGACGGGTCGAGCTTCCCGGCCGCGACATCGCGGGCGATGGCCTGCGCCGCGTCGGCGATCTCCGCGCGCCCGCCGTAGTTGACGCAGAAGTACAGCGTCATCGCGTCGTTGTCCTTGGTCTGCTCCTGGGCGACCTGGAGCTCCTCGACGACCGACTTCCACAGCTTCGGCATCCGGCCCACCCAGCGGATCCTGATCCCCAGCTCGTCCATCTCGTCCCGGCGGCGGCGGATGACATCGCGGTTGAAGTTCATCAGGAAGCGCACCTCCTCGGGCGAGCGCTTCCAGTTCTCGGTGGAGAAGGCGTACAGCGAGAGGTTCTTGACGCCCATCTCGATGCAGCCGTTGAGTACTTCGAGGACGGTGGCCTCGCCGACCTTGTGGCCCTCGGTGCGCGGCAGCCCGCGGTCCTTGGCCCAGCGGCCGTTGCCGTCCATGACGATCGCCACGTGGTTCGGCACCAGTTCGCCGGGGATCTTCGGCGGGCGGGCGCCCGACGGGTGCAGTTCGGGGGTCTTGTACTCGCGTGTGCTGCGCCCCAGAATCCCGCGTCGTGCCATGTGCTCGTCTCCCTCTCGCTACTTCTCTACGTACCGCAACGAGCGCAGTCCGCGCTCCAGATGCCAGTGCAGGTAGGCCGATACGAGCCCGCTGCCCTCCCTGACGTGCCGCGGCTCGGCCGCGTCGGCCGTCGTCCAGTCCCCCGTCAGCAGTGCGCTGAGCAGCCCGACGGCCTCCGCAGAGGGTACGACGCTGCCGGGTACCCGGCAGTCGCCGCATACCGCCCCGCCACCCGCGACGGAGAAGAAACGGTTGGGTCCCTCCATGCCGCACTTGGCGCAGTCCTCGAAGCTGGGCGCGTAGCCGTTCACGGCGAGCGAGCGCAGCAGGAACGCGTCGAGGATCAGGTTCGGGGCGTGCTCGCCGCGCGCGAGGGTCCGCAGTCCGCCGACCAGCAGCAGGTACTGCTGGACGGACGGCTCGCCCTCGTGGTCGGTGAATCGTTCCGCCGTCTCCAGCATGGCCGTGCCCGCGGTGTAGCGGGCGTAGTCGGTGACGATCCCGCCACCGTACGGAGCGATGGTCTCGCTCTGTGTGCACAGCGGGAGCCCGCGCCCGATCAGTTCGCTGCCGCGGGCGAAGAACTGCACGTCGACGTGGGAGAACGGCTCCAGCCGCGCCCCGAACTTCGACTTCGTACGCCGCACGCCGCGCGCGACGGCCCGCACCCGGCCGTGGCCGCGGGTCAGGAGCGTGATGATGCGGTCGGCCTCGCCCAGCTTCTGGGTGCGCAGCACGACCCCGTCGTCACGGAAAAGACTCATGGGACCCATTGTCCCGTACGCGCCGGGCGGACCGTTCCCCGGCGGCCCCAGCGGATCACTGCTGGGACCGCCGTTCCCTGCCGGACCTGCGGACGGGCCCCGCTCAGGCCACGGGACCGGTCGTCCGCCAGCTCTCCCAGACCGCTGACAGCTCCGCCTCCGTCGCCGGGGCCACCGTGTCCAGCAGCCGCACCTGGGCGCCGGGCCCGGCCAGATCCGTCCGGTACGGGTGCGGCGGGCCGCCCGGGGTGGCGCCCAGGGCGGTGACCGCGCCGATGACCCGGTTCGCGCCGAGGATGCCGGGCAGCTCCCGGACGTCCGGGTCCCGCAGGTCCAGGTCCTCGACCAGCAGGTCCAGCCCGTCGTAGGTGGCGCGGGTCGTCGCCCGTACGCTCCCGCCACGTTCGCCGGAGCGCCCCAGGACCAGGGTCTCGCGCCAGAGCATCCGGGCGCCGGCGGCCATCGTGATGTCCATGGAACGTGCGACGTCCGCCCCGGTGGAGATGACGAACGGCCGGGCGTCCCAGGTCAGTTCGCCGCCCTCGGCGATGTCGATCACCGCCCGCCAGGCCGACGTACCGCCCCGGTGGTCGTACGCGACGAGCCCGGCCGGTTCGACCAGGTGCAGCCGGGCGCCGGGGCCGACGGTCAGGTGCAGGGTCAGCGCGTCGCCCGCCAGCAGGCCCGCCCGGGTGCCGACCAGTGCGATGTGCAGCCCGTCGGCGGCGGGGCGCAGCGGGCGGGGCGCCAGGAAGGCGCCGGGGCGCAGCTCGCGGGCGACATGGCGGCCGGTCGCGTCGCGCTCGACGGTGACGACGGTGGGGTCGGCGCCGCCGTCGTCCGGCGGGGCCGCACGCGTCAGGTCCGGCAGTACGGGCGGCCGGGGTACGGGCGGCGGGGTCACGAGTGGCTGTGCGGCGCCATCGGGCCCGGGTCGGCCGGAATGTGCTGGCCCGAGCGGTGGCGTACGAGCAACGCCCGCACCCAGTCGGCCAGTTCGGCGATGGACGCCGGGTCGTTCTTGGACAGGGCGAGGACCGGGAGGCCGTCGCGGGCCGCCTCGGCGTCGGCGACCATCTCCGCCACGTCGACCTCCACGTACGGGGCGAGGTCGGTCTTGTTGACGATCAGCAGGTCGGCGCCGGTGATGCCGGGGCCGCCCTTGCGGGCCACGTCGCCGCCGCCCGCGACGTCGATGCAGAAGAGCTGCGCGTCGGCCAGGGCCGGGCTGAAGGTGGCGGTGAGGTTGTCGCCACCGCTCTCGATCAGCACCAGGTCGAGCGGGCCGTACGCCTCCTCCAGGTCCTCGACGGCGTCGAGGTTGGCGCTGACGTCGTCGCGGATCGCGGTGTGCGGGCAGGCGCCGGTCTCGACGGCGCGGATGCGTTCGGTGGGCAGGACGCCCGCCGAGCGGAGGAAACGGGCGTCCTCGTCGGTGTAGATGTCGTTGGTGACGACGGCCATGGAGAGTTCACCGGCGAGTTCGCGGCAGAGGGTCGCCAGGATCGAGCTCTTGCCGGTGCCGACCGGTCCGGCGACGCCGAGGCGCAGCGCGCGCGGCTGGTTGAGGGGCTCGTGGAAGTGCTGGTTGGCCGGGGCGGGGGCGGGGTTCCCGGACGCCGGGGTGGGGGTGTCGTTGTCAGGCAAGGAAGAGTCTCCGTTCTCGTCGGTCGTGTTCGAGCGCCCACTCCTCGGTGAGCAGGGCGGTACGGGCGGGCAGCTCGCCCGGGGTCCGTACGGCGAGGGCGGCCGTCACCGCGTGGGCGGCGTCCGGCTCGGCGGCGAGCACCCACGCCACCGAGTCCAGCGGGTCGCCGGGCAGCAGTTTGAGCGCGGCCGACGCGATGGTCTGGAGTTCGTCGTAGACGACGCCGTACGCCAGTTCCTCCTCGGACACGTCCAGGACCGCCCCGAGTGCGCCCAGGGTGACCGGACGCAGCGGGCGCAGCGACGGCGTGCGGGCCGTGTCCAGCGCGGTGACGGCGGGGTGGCCGGGGGCCAGCCTGCGGGCCAGCCGCTGCACGCCCCGGCCGAGGGTCGCCGATGCCGCCCGCATCGGCGCCACCGGGGTCCTGGCCGCGAGGGCCTGCTGTACGGGCGCGTAGTCCACCGGGTCCTGCCGCGCCGCCCGCAGGGCGAGGACGGCGGCGGCGGCTTCGGTGACGGCGGTGGTGCGGAGCCTGGCCCGCAGGAGGGCGGGGATCCGGTCGCGGGTGAGCCCGGCCGCGACGGCCGGTTCCAGGCCCGCGCTGTAGGTGTACGCGCCGACCGGGAGCCGTCCGTCGGCGAGCAGCAGAGGGGCGAGCCGACCCATCAGAACATGCTGTACCGCTGGGCGAGCGGCAGTTCGGCGGCCGGGGCGGGCTCCACGAGCTCCCCGTCGATGCGGATGGCGAAGGTCTCCGGGTCGACGTCGATGGCCGGGAGCGCGGTGTTGTTCGGCAGGTCCGCCTTGGTGAGGTGGCGGGTGGGTCGTACGGCGACCAACTCCCGTACCAGGCCCAGACGTTCGGCGAGCCCGTCCGCCAGTGCCGCCGGGGAGACGAAGCTGACCGACAGGTGCGGGGCGGCTTCGGCGGCGGCGGTGGCACGCAGCAGGACCGGCTGGGTGGTGGGGATCGCCGCGTTGGCGTCGCCGAGGGCCGCGTACACCACCATGCCGCCCTTGAGCACGGCTGCGGGCCTGATGCCGAAGAAAGCGGGGTCCCAGAGCACCAGGTCGGCGAGTTTGCCCGGCTCGACGGAGCCGACGACGTGGTCGATGCCGTGGGCGACGGCGGGGCAGATCGTGTACTTGGCGACGTAGCGGCGGGCGCGTTCGTTGTCGGCGGGGAGCGTGGTGCCCCGGTCGCCGAAGCGCTGCTTCATCACGTGGGCGACCTGCCAGGTGCGGCAGACGACCTCGCCGATCCGGCCCATCGCCTGGGCGTCGGAGGAGGTGATGGAGAGGGCGCCGATGTCGTGCAGGACGTCTTCGGCGGCGATGGTGGTGGCGCGGATCCGGGACTCGGCGAAGGCCAGGTCCTCGGGGACGCGGGGGTTGAGGTGGTGGCAGACCATCAGCATGTCGAGGTGTTCGGCGACGGTGTTGACGGTGTGCGGGAGCGTCGGATTGGTGGACGCCGGGAGGATGTTGGGGTGGGAGGCGACGGTGATGATGTCGGGGGCGTGGCCGCCGCCCGCGCCTTCGGCGTGGAAGACGTGGATGCCGCGTCCGGCGATGGCGTCCAGGGTGCCTTCGACGTAACCGGCCTCGTTCAGGCTGTCGGCGTGCAGCGCGACCTGGAGTCCGTACGCGTCGGCCGCTTCCAGGGCGGCGTCGATGGCGGCCGGGGTGGCGCCCCAGTCCTCGTGGACCTTGTAGCCGCCGGCGCCGCCGAGCGCGGCCTCACGCAGGGCCTCCTCCCCGACGGTGGAGCCCTTGCCGAACAGCATGATGTTGAGCGGGACCCGGTCCAGGGACCGGTGCATCATCGCGAGGTTCCAGGCGCCGGGGGTGACGGTGGTGGCCTTGGACCCCTCGGTGGCACCGGTGCCGCCGCCGATCACGGTGGTGGTGCCGGTGGCGAGAGCCTCGTGGAGGGTCTCCGGCATCAGGAAGTGGACGTGGGTGTCGACGGCTCCGGCGGTCAGGATGCGACCCTCGCCGGAGACGACGTCCGTGCCGGGGCCGATCACCAGGTCCGGGTGGACCCCGTCGCTCATGTCGGGGTTGCCGGAACGGCCGAGCGCGACGATCCGACCCTCCCGTACTCCCACGTCGGTCTTGACGACGCCCCAGTGGTCGAGCACCACGACATTGGTGATGACGAGGTCGAGGGCTCCCTCCGCGTGCGGCGTGGTGGCCTGGGCCATCGATTCGCGGATGGACTTGCCGCCGCCGAACACGGCCTCGTCGCCGCCGAAGCAGCGGTCCTCCTCGACCTCGATCCAGAGGTCGGTGTCGGCGAGGCGGACCCGGTCCCCGGTGGTGGGGCCGTACAGCGCGGCGTAGGCGGCGCGCGTCATCCGGGCCATGTCAGTCCTCCGTTCGTACGGTGCGGGTGCCGGGCACCACGAGACCGGGGACCCGCCGACGGCCGCCGAGCTCGACCAGGGTGACGTCGGCGCCGACTCCGGGTTCGAAGCGCAGTGAAGTACCGGACGGGATATCGAGTCGAAATCCTTCGGCGGCCGACCGGTCGAAAGTAAGTGCGGGATTCACGTCGGGGAAATGAAAATGCGATCCGACCTGAATGGGCCGGTCACCGTCATTCACCACGGCGAGTTGCAATCGAGTACGATTTTCATTGATTTCGAGTACGCCGGAACCGGTCCGGATCTCACCCGGGATCACGGGATGGGCGAGGTGATCGTGACGAGCTTCCGCCCGTCGGGGAAGGTCGCCTCGACCTGGACGTCGTGCAGCATCTCCGGTACACCTTCGAGCACTTCGGCGCGGGTCAGCACAGCTCTTCCGTCGCTCATCAGATCGGCGACGCGAGCACCCTCACGGGCCCGCTCCATGGCCCAGCAGGAAAGCAGCGCAACAGCCTCCGGATAGTTGAGACGCACACCCCGTTCACGTCGGTCACGGGCAACCATTCCGGCAACACTCAGCAGCAATTTCTCCGTGTCGGACGGAGTGAGAAACATGGGAAACCTCCGTGACGGCAGTCCCCGGAATTCCCGGAATCGCCACAGTCACTTCCCTCTTATAAACCTGCCGACGGGTTCATGGCAACTTTCACCACACCGCAAAAAGTCCCTTTCTGGGGTTATGACCCACTAAATACGGGCAAACCACCCCAAAATTTATACCCGCACGCCGCTCACCTGCGGACTTACCGAGAGACAGCACGCAGCGAAGCGACGGGGCCGGAAACGCTCAGGATGGCGTACGGGCCGCAGCCGCGAGGAGCCTGGCCGTGTCCTCGGCACCGAGCTGGAGCGCCCCGCCGACCGTCGCGAGCACCTCACGCTCCGCCGGGCTGTACGGGCCGTCGGCGAGGGCGATGCGGGCGCCCTGGAGCAGGATCGACTCCCGGCCCACCGGGGCGAGATGCGGGGCCAGCGGCTGGAGCGCCTCGTGCAGCTCGATGGTGAGGGCGGCGCCGCACGGCTCGGCGTCGGTGACGAAACGGCCGGTGTCGGCGGCGAGCGCGTCCACCAGGGCGGTCAGCTGCTCCTCGGTGCACTCGTCGAACCCCGCGGCCCTGACGGTGGCGACCGCGGCCTCGGTGACCGCGTGGGAGGCGGCGCCGCCCGCGGTGAGCACGGCGAGCGTGACCGTGTGGACGGCGTCGCGCAGCATCGCCGAGAAGCGGGTGGTGGTGGGGTGGTCGAGGGAGTCGGTGGGGAACCTCGTCCGGCAGGCCGCGCATTCGATCACCGGGCCGGTGACCCCGCGCGGGAGAAGCGGGACCCCGAGCACGGTCAGGCGCCGACGGCCGGTGCGGCGGCGGTAGTTGCGGTCGCCGCCGCAGTCCGCACAGAAGAACTCGCCGTCGCCGACGGTGTCCCAGGAGGTGCGGACGGCCCAGACGATCGACTTCTTGCCGCTCCGTCCTCGGACTGGCAGCACGACCCACCTCCGTAACACCCCGGCAACGCTCCGTTGCGCTGCGCTCCACTCCGCCGCCGTGCACCGTTGACCGGTGGGACACAGCGCCGTCATGTGCACGTGATGTTAGCCACATCGGTGATGCGACGTCAGCACCCTGACCGGAGTTGGCTCGGTCCCGGCCACCGCTGCGGGCGACCGGGACCGGGAAAAGTGGAGGTCACACGGGATTCGTACGAACGGGATCACCGAAATGTGCCATCGGTCCCCCACCTGGAAACAGCCGTGCTCGTGGCCCGATCCCGCACCGGGCCCACGAAGGGGGTCAGCGGGCCGCCCGGTTGACCGCGGAGACGACCGCCTTGAGCGAGGCCCGTGTGGTGTTGGCGTCGATACCGATGCCCCACATGACCTTGCCGTCGATCGCGCACTCGATGTACGAGGCGGCGAGCGCGCTCGCGCCCTCGCTCATCGTGTGCTCCTGGTAGTCCAGCAGCCGCGCGTCCACGCCGGTCGCGGACAGCGCGGCGAAGAACGCCGAGATCGGACCGTTACCGGTGCCCGACAGCGCCGTCTCGACCCCGTCCACGACGGCCTCGACGGTCAGGGTGTCCCGGCCGTCCGTGTCCGTGGTGGTCTGGCCGGAACGCAGCTGGATCCGGCCCCAGCGGTCCTCGCCGTCACCCGGGCTGGGCAGGTACTCGTCCTGGAAGATCGCCCAGATGTCCTTGGGGGTGACCTCGCCGCCCTCGGCGTCGGTCTTCGTCTGGATGATCTTCGAGAACTCGATCTGCATCCGGCGCGGCAGGTCCAGCTTGTGCTCGTTCTTCAGGACGTACGCGATACCGCCCTTGCCGGACTGGGAGTTGACCCGGATCACGGCCTCGTAGGAGCGGCCCACGTCCTTGGGGTCGATCGGCAGGTACGGCACGGCCCACTCGATGTCGTCGACCGTCTTCCCCTGCGCGGCGGCGTCGGCCTCCATCGCGTCGAAGCCCTTCTTGATGGCGTCCTGGTGGGAGCCGGAGAAGGAGGTGTAGACGAGGTCGCCCGCGTACGGGTGGCGCGGGTGGATCTCCATCTGGTTGCAGTACTCGGCGGTGCGGCGCACCTCGTCGATCTGCGAGAAGTCGATCTGCGGGTCGACGCCCTGGCTGAACAGGTTCATGCCCAGCGTCACCAGGTCGACGTTGCCGGTGCGCTCGCCCTGCCCGAAGAGGCAGCCCTCGATCCGGTCCGCGCCCGCCATCAGGGCCAGTTCCGCGGCGGCGACCGCCGTGCCGCGGTCGTTGTGCGGGTGGACGGACAGGCAGACGAACTCGCGGCGGGACAGGTTGCGCGACATCCACTCGAAGCGGTCCGCGTGCGTGGACGGCGTCGAACGCTCCACGGTGGCGGGCAGGTTGAGGATGATCTCGCGTCCGGCCTCGGGCTGCCAGACGTCCATGACCGCTTCGCAGACCTCCAGGGCGAAGTCCAGCTCGGTGTCGGTGAAGATCTCGGGGCTGTACTGGTAGCCGAAGATCGTCTCGGGGCCCAGCAGCTTCTCCGCATACTCCACCACCAGCCGGGTGCCGTCCACGGCGATCTGCTTGATGTCGTCCTTCGAACCGCGGAAGACGACCCGGCGGAAGGTGGGCGCGGTGGCGTTGTAGAGGTGCACGGTGGCGCGGTGCGCGCCGCGCAGCGACTCGACGGTGCGCTCGATCAGGTCCTCGCGGGCCTGGGTCAGGACGGAGATGGTCACGTCCTCGGGGATCGCGCCCTCTTCCTCGATGATCGAGCGTACGAAGTTGAAGTCGGTCTCGCCGGAGGCCGGGAAGCCGACCTCGATCTCCTTGTAGCCCATCTTCACCAGCAGGTCGAACATCTCGCGCTTGCGGGCGGGCGACATGGGGTCGATCAGGGCCTGGTTGCCGTCACGCAGGTCGGTGGAGAGCCAGCGGGGGGCCACGGTGATCCGGCTGTCGGGCCAGGTGCGGTCGGGGATCTCCACGGCCTCGTACCGGCCGTACTTGTGCACCGGCATCCCGGACGGCTTCTGCATCTGGGTGGCGTTGGTGATCGGCGTGGGGTTCGACATCTGCGTAGGGCTCCTCGGGATCCAGCGGTGGGGGCCGACTGTGACGCTGCAGCACCAGACTCCGCGGGGAGGGGGTCGGCCTACGACTACAGGCCCTCGCCGCGGCAGCTAAGGAGAAGCAGCCCGAAACGCATGATGTTCCGCAGCCTAGCCCAGCGGCGCCGAGAACGCCGCAGCCGTATCAGTATGCGGGATGTCCGATAGGTAAAGAGTGACGGGTTCCCGGTCACTCGTTCTCGTCAATCTCCGTCGCAACCGGTGACAACTCACTTACCCACTGCCACATTACAGAGATGAACGCACACCCGGTCTTCTGCACGATCATCCCGCCGCACATCCTCGACAAGCTTGCCCAGGCCGACGACCCCGCGCTCTCCGAACCGGCCCGCCGCACCATGGAGGCGGACGCCGCCCACCGCGTCCGCCGTGCGGCCGTGGCCACCGCCCTCGCCGCCGAAGCCGTCACGGACACGGCAGCCGACGACGCCGCCGCCGAGAAGACTCCGAAGCGCACCATCTACGACGCGGAGCACGGCACGTCCCTGCCGGGCAAGAAGGTCCGCGGCGAGGGCGACCAGCCCGGCAGCGACGCCACCGTCAACCGCGCGTACGCGGGGCTCGGCGCCACCTTCGAGCTCTATCTGAAGGTGTACGGGCGGTACTCGATCGACGGCCGCGGGCTGCCGCTCGACGCGAGCGTCCACTACGACCAGAAGTACAACAACGCCTTCTGGGACGGCAAGCAGATGGTGTTCGGGGACGGGGACGGGAAGGTCTTCCTCGACTTCACCATCCCGGTGGACGTCATCGGCCACGAACTCACCCACGGCGTGACGCAGTACACGGCGAACCTTGAGTACTCCGGCCAGTCCGGCGCGCTCAACGAATCCGTCTCGGACGTCTTCGGCACGCTCATCAAGCAGTACGCCCTGGGCCAGACCGCCGACCGGGCCGACTGGCTGATCGGCGCCGGGCTGCTGGCGCCGCACGTCCACGGGGTCGCGCTGCGCTCCATGAAGGCTCCCGGCACGGCGTACGACGACCCGTCGCTCGGCAAGGACCCGCAGCCCGCGACGATGGCGAACTACGTCAGCACCACCCAGGACAACGGCGGTGTCCACCTCAACTCCGGCATCCCCAACCACGCGTTCTACCTGCTGGCCACCGCACTCGGCGGCAAGGCGTGGGAGCGGGCCGGGCAGGTCTGGTACGACACCCTGACGGGCGGCCACCTGCCGGCCGGTGCGACCTTCGCGGACTTCGCCCGGCTGACCGTCGCAGCGGCGCGCACCCGCTTCGGCGGCAGCAGCGACGAGCAGGAGGCGGTACTGAAGGCCTGGTCCACGGTCGGTGTCCCGACGGGCGCATAGGCCGTGTTTTGAAAGTAGCGTCGTCCGCCCGAAGGGCGGGCGCCGCGGTGCCTGGTGCGTGCGATCGCAAGGCGCCGGAGAGTCCTCGTAGCGGAGCTACGAGGACTCTCCGGCAACGCCGCGAGCAATGGGGTCTCCCCTGTTCGAGCGAAGCCGAGAACTTGGGGAAGTGCCAGGCACCGCGGCGCAGGCGGGACTTTCAAAACACGGCCTATGGAGTAGAACGGTTCCCATGCGTATCCAAGTAAGGCGCACGGGAGGCTTCGCCGGTATCGAGCGCCGGGCCGAGGTGGACACCTCGGCCCGGCCCGATGCGGACGAGTGGCACACCCTCGCCGAGAAGGCGGTGACCTCCGGCCACGCCGCCCCACCGGCCGGAGTGCCGGACGGCTTCCACTACCGGCTCACGGTGGACGACCGGACGGTGTACTGCACGGACCCCCAACTCACCGAGCCGCAGCGGACGCTGATCTCACGGCTGCTGAAAGAAGGTGCGTGAGACGGCGCGTTCGGTTTGGATGGCCGGATGCCCTCCGACACCCGCTCCACTCTCGACGCCCTTGAGCAGTACTACGACACGGTCCCCCGATCCGGTGCGCGCACCGAGGACTTCGGCCCGCTGACTCTCTTCGTACGGGAAGGAGCGGGCTGGCCCTTCTATGCGCGCCCCACACGGCTCTGGTCCGGTGCCGCGACCACCGCGGCGGACGTCGACCGGGTGAGGGCGCGCCAGCGGGAGGTGGGCGCACCGGAGGCGTTCGAGTGGGTGGCCGAGACAACTCCCCTCCTGCGCAAGGCCGTTGAGGAGTCCGGCCTGGAGGTCCACGAGCACCCGCTGATGGTGCTGGACCCGTCTGCCCCGACACGCGCGCCGCACCCCTCGGTACGTGTGCTGGACGCGGCGGACCCGCTGCTGTCCGCCGCGCTGGCCGTCCCGCAGCTGGCCTTCGCGGCGCCCGGCACAGCGGTGGGGGACGCGGGGCCCGCCGAGCTGGCACGGGAGATCGCCGCCCGCCTCGGCGACGGCCGGGTGGAGAACACCGCCGCACGGATCCGGACCGGGCGGACGACGGTCGCCGCGGCCCTCGGGGACGGCTCGGTCCTCTGCTCCGGCATGCACAACCCGGTGGACGAGGTCACCGAGATCGTCGCCGTGGGCACCCTGCCGTCCGCGCGACGGCAGGGCCTGGGGCTCGCGGTGACCGCGGCGCTGGCCGCGGACGCGCGGGCGCGCGGCGTGGGGACGGTGTTCCTGTCCGCCGGGGACGAGGACGTGGCACGGATGTACGGGCGGCTGGGGTTCTGCCGGGTGGCCACGGCGCTGATCGCCGAGTAGCCGAGAGCCCTCGCCACAGCTGGGCATACCGCAGTATGGTGGCACCTGTGACCACTAAGAAGATCACCATCACCTTGCCGGAAGAACTGCTGGAGTCAGCCCGCGAGCTGACATCCAACATCTCCGGTTATGCGGCGGAGGCCCTCACGCGCAAGATCAAGCGGGATCTGCTCGCTGAGGATCTGCGCCGCTACGAGGAAGAGCACGGGGCCTTCACCGAGGAGGAAATGGCTCAGGCACACGCCCGGCTGTACGCCGCAGACGCCGCCCGGGACAAGGACGCTGCGTGACACCGTTCGCCACGATCGTCCTCGACTCGGAAGGGCTCTCCGCCTGGATCGGGCAGGACCGCAGCACTCTCGCCTTGCTGAAAGCAGCAGAGCAGACCGAGACCAACCTGGTGATCAGTGCCAACACCATCATCGAGGTCACCCACGCGGCAACGAACATGGCTCGCCTGAGCTGGGTCCTTTCCCGCACCACGGTGGAACCGGTCACGGAACAGAGCGCCAAAGCTGCGGCACGTCTCCTCGAAGACGCCGGACTGCACGGCCACAAGTACGCCATTGACGCCACGGTCGCCGAGGCTGCTCTACGGCAGCCCGGCCCCGTCGCACTCCTGACGTCGGACGTCGACGACATGTCGAAACTGTGCCGCGGCCGGATCCGACTCATCAGCATCTGACGCCCCTGCGGCTGCATGGCTGATCCGGTGATCCGGTCACGAGGGGCCGACCTGAGTCGCCGCGGCACGCGTCAGGACATCCGCGGCAACGCATCAGGACAGGCTCAGAACCCCAGCTTCCGCAGCTGCTTCGGGTCCCGCTGCCAGTCCTTCGCCACCTTCACGTGCAGGTCCAGGAAGACCGGCGTGCCCAGCAGGGCCTCGATCTGTTTGCGGGACTTCATGCCCACGTCCTTCAGCCGTGCGCCCTTCGGGCCGATGATGATGCCCTTCTGGCTGGGCCGCTCGATGTAGACGTTCGCGTGGATGTCGAGGAGCGGCTTGTCCGCCGGGCGGTTCTCACGCGGCAGCATCTCCTCGACGACGACCGCGATGGAGTGCGGCAGCTCGTCCCGTACGCCTTCCAGCGCCGCTTCCCGGATCAGCTCCGCCACCATCACCATCTCCGGCTCGTCCGTGAGGTCGCCCTCCGGGTAGAGCGGCGGGCTGAGCGGGAGCAGCGGGGCGATGAGGTCGGCCAGCAGGGAGACCTGCTGGTCGCCGACGGCCGAGACCGGGATGATCTCGGCCCACTCGAAGCCCAGCTCCGTGGCGAGCTGGTCGATCGCGATGAGCTGTTCGGCCAGCTGCTTGCTGTCGACCAGGTCGGTCTTGGTGACGACGGCGATCTTCGGGGTCTTCTTGATCCCGGCGAGTTCCTTGGCGATGAACTTGTCGCCGGGGCCGAGCTTCTGGTCGGCGGGCACGCAGAAGCCGATGACGTCCACTTCGGCCCAGGTCGTCCGTACGACGTCGTTGAGACGCTCGCCCAGCAGCGTGCGCGGCTTGTGGAGGCCGGGGGTGTCCACCAGGATCAGCTGCGCGTCGGGGCGGTGCACGATGCCGCGCACCGTGTGGCGGGTGGTCTGCGGGCGGCTGGAGGTGATCGCCACCTTCTTGCCGACGAGAGCGTTCGTGAGAGTGGACTTGCCCGCGTTGGGACGGCCGACGAAGCAGGCGAAACCGGCCCGGTGGGCGGCTTCGGGTGACTGGGTGTGAACGCTCATGGCGCCCATTGTCCCCGATCGGCCGGTACGCGCCGACCAGGTGTCCGTGAGGTGAGTTCCCGGTGGCCCTCTGGCCTGCGGAACAAGCCGGGAACACGGGGTACGCCCTGCCCCCCGGGGCAGCGGCAGGGCGTACCCCGGTCAGGACGGGCGCACGCGACCCCGGCGCACTCTGACCGCCACCGCACCGGCCACCGCGCCGGCCAGCAGGATCCCGGCGGCCAGCCAGGGCAGCGCGAAGAACGACGCGCTCGCGGATTCCTTGAGGTCCTTGGTGTGCGCGGTCAGCGTCACCTCGCCCCAGTCGAACTGCGGAGCGTCCTGCCACGGCTCGCTGAGCCTGACCTTCTGGCCGGGCAGCAGCTCGGACGGGGTCTTCTTGAGGCCGCGGGCCAGCAGCGTACGGCCGAAGAGTCCCTGTGCCTTCAGGCCGACCTCGGGGGAGAGGGTGACGTTGCCGGTGTTGTGCAGGGTGTACGAGATGACCGTGCGGCTCGCTCCCGTGCCGGGTACCAGCGGCTGCTGGTGGGCGAGCTTCACGCCTTCGACGGCGATGCCGGTCACGGTGGGGCCCGTCACCCGCAGATAGACCCGCGCGCCCACGGCCCACCGGACCCCGACGGCGACCGGGCCGCCGGCCCGGTCCACCCGCTCGTCGAGCGCGACCAGCGCGCCGGGGTGGTCGCCGGGCTCCGCGTTCTGCGGGACGGTGAGTGTGAAGGGCACGGTCACGGAGGCGTGCGGCGGGACGGTGAGCTTCGGCCGGTCGGTGCGGACCCAGGCGCCGATGCCGTGCTGCGGCTCCTTCGGACCGCGTACGGCGAAGCCGCCGTCGCGGTCGGTGTTGTAGGCGTCGGCTCCGTACAGCAGGAAGGTCAGCGGCTGCGCGGTCTTGTTGGCCACGGTGACCTTGTCCCTGATGACCTCGCCGGGATCGGCGGAGAGCGAGAAGTAGGGGCGCTGGGCCGCCTTCGACGCGGTGGGGTAGACGGACCAGCTGCCGTTGTCGGCGGCGTGGGCGGACGTGACCGGCAGGGCCAGTGCGGTGAGAAGAACCAGGAGGAGTGCAAAAAGCTTGCGCACGGTGCGGACCCCCAGGGGTGAGGGGTGGGCCGGGGCAGCCCCGGCCCACCGGCCGGTCAGGTGAGGGTGAGGGTCAGCACGCCCGAGTAGGAACCGGGGGCGGTGAAGGGCGGGACGTCCAGGGACAGGCCCGCGTCTGCGGTGAACTGGCCGCCGGTGAGCGCCCCGTCGGGGGTGGAGGCCAGCGTCGCGCCGGTGCTGCCGACGGTTCCGGCGGATCCGGCCGCGCAGGTGCTCGGGCTGCCCGCCTTGGTGGTGCAGGCGGGGGTCCAGCCGAGCTTGTCGGCGCTGATCTTCGCGCCACCCGGTCCGGTGAAGTCGGTGACCTTGCCGGTCAGTGACCAGCCCGCGGGGCCACCGCGGAAGTCCCTGACCGTCACCGACCGCAGGGCGCCGGTGGAGGCACCGCCCTGGCCGAAGTCGACGGGCGACATACCGACGGTGTCACCGGCCTGGCTCATCGACAGCGTGCCCGCCGTGACCGAGGTGGTGAGTTTCTGGCTGTCGGGCGGGGTCGGGGTGTCGTCGAGGACGGTGTAGGTCGCCGGCCCGGCGCCCGTGTCCGCGCTCCAGCTCGCCCCTTCGTAGGCGACGATGCCGGTGGTCGCCTTGTCCGTGACCGGCAGCGTGGCGGTGAAGCCGCCCTGCGCGTCCGCGGTGGCCGTCACCTGGTCGGCGGTCTGCGCCGAAGCCGTACGGCCCGCGACGGTGATGCTCGCGCCCGCGGTGAACTTCGTGCCGGTGACGGTGACCCCGGCGCCGGGCTTGCCCGATGCCGTACCGAGCTGGATGGCGCGCTCGTTCGTCTGGCCGCCACCGTCGGTCGCGTTGACCGTCTCGGAGACGGGGGCGGGCGGGGTGATCACGGTGCAGGGGGTGTCCAGCTCCATGATGTAGCTGGTGTGGATGTTGTAGTCACCGGGCGAGAGCGTGATCGCGCCCGCCTTGGTGACGGTGAAACTTCCGGTCATGGAGAACGACGGGAAGACGCCCTTGCCCGGCACCGGATCGTTCTTCTTCGGCCCGGCCACCGTGATGTCACCGCTCTGGGCACCCCCGAGGGTGACCTTCCCGGTCGGCGTCATGATGTCGGCGGGCAGTGCGAGGTCGACCGGGTTGCTCGCGGCGGCCGTGACCACCGTGTAGGTCACGGCGACCGTGTCGCCCACCTTGGGAGTGGCGTTGTCGACGGTGATCTTCGCCGAGGTGGTGCCGTCGATCGGCGGGATTCCGGCGATCGCGGGCGGGATGCAGTGCGTGGGAAAGTCCACCGCGGCGGCAGCGGCCGTGGACAGGGCGTGCGCCGGAGCGGCGAGCACCCCTCCCCCGCCGGCTGCCAGCGCGATCGTGCCGAGTGCGGCGGCCCAAAACCGTCTTCGGGTACCTCGTGCCATGGTTGCCCCCTCCTGAGGGATGTGGGCGCAGCGGCTCTTCTGCGCCGACAGGGGGCTATTGACGAGCGATGTCCGAAAGAAGTCAATGGACGGAAAATGCAGTGACTGATGGCCCATCAGTCACTGTCAAGATCGTGGTTCCGGTCACTGCCGGGATCACGCTCCCCGGAGGCCGTCCGGCACTCCGCGTTCGGGTGACCGCGGACCTGATCAGCCCGCGGTCACCGATGCCCGGAGGGTGCCGTCGGGACCCGCCAGCAGGACCGGGGTTCCCGGGCCGCCCAGGTCCCGTACGGCCGCGCGGTCCTCGTCGGACACCGCGGCGCCGTCACCGACCACGGCTGCCGCCTCCAGCGACCGCGCACCGCTGGCCACCGCCATCGCGACCGCCGTCCGCAGCGCGGAGAGCTTCAGCGAGTCCAGGTCGACGGTGCCCGCGACATAGGTACGCCCGGTCTCGTCCCGTACGGCAGCCCCCTCCGGCACTCCGTTACGGGCCCGCGCGCTGCGCGCCAGCGTGATGATCTTGCGGTCCTCGGCGTCGGGGACCGGGAGGCCGGGGGTCTGCGTGTCGTCGCTCATGGGCAGAGCATAAGGAGATGGGCGCGGTCAGTTGGCGACCGGGTACATCGATCCCCTGCGGCCCTCGGGCGTGGCCAGCCACTGCAGTTTGGCCTCCGTCCCGGTGTCGGGCAGCGGGGTGTGCAGCACGATCGCCAGATCCGGCCGGGCCGGGACCCTCAGCTGGGTGGACTCGACGTGCAGCGTGCCGACCACCGGGTGTTCCAGCTCCTTGCGGATCTGCCCGCCCGGCGCGATGTCACGGCGCGCCCACAGCTCGGCGAACTCGGGGCTCAGGTCGGCCGCTTCGGCGATGACCGCCCGGTACCCGTCGTCCTCGGGCCGCTCCGAGCAGGTGGCGCGGAACTGCGCGACCACCTGGTGCGCGATGGCCTCCCAGCCCTTGGTACGGGCCCGGTACACGGGGTCGGTGAAGAACGCGATCAGACAGTTCTGCACGATGCCGGGGCGCATGGCCAGCGTCATCGCCGCCGCGTCGTTGTAGATGATCGTGTTCCAGTACTGGTCCATGATGTGCGCCGGGAAAGGCATCCAGGCATCGATCAGCCGCTTCAGCCCCTCGCACATGTCGATGTTGGCCGGATCGACCTCCTGCGGCGGCGGGTTCAGCCCGGCCAGCACGTAGAGATGGCGGCGCTCGACGCTGCTCAGCCTCAGCACCCGGCCCACCGAGTCCAGGACCTGCGGCGACACCGTGATGTCCCGGCCCTGCTCCAGCCACTGGTACCAGGAGACGCCCACACCCGCGAGGACGGCGACCTCCTCACGGCGCAGCCCCGGCGTACGGCGCCGGGCACCGCCGTCCGGCAGTCCCGCCTCGGCCGGGGTGATCCTGGCCCGCCGGCTCATCAGGAATTCCCGCAGCTCGCTGAGGCGGTGCGCCCTGCTGCCGGCCCCGGCGGCCCCGGTCTCGATCGGGCTCGCCATGCCCTGTCCCCCTGTCCGGCTGCCTGGTGGTGCGGCCACCAGCATAAGTTCCCGCTCCCCACGATTGTTCCCGGAGCCCGAAGCTCGGGACATGGCGATCGATACCTCAACCGCACCCGCTCCGACTTCCGCCCCACCCGCCGACGAACGGCTCTCCGGCCGGGCCAAGCTCGTCCTGCTCGTCCTGTGCGCGGCCCAGTTCATGGTGGCGCTCGACTTCTCCGTACTGAACGTGGCGCTCCCCGTACTCGGCAAGGACCTGGGCATGACCCGGGCCGGACTCCAGTGGGCCGTCACCGCGTTCGCACTGCCCTCCGGCGGCTTTCTGCTGCTCTTCGGCCGGATAGCCGACCTGTTCGGCAGGCGCAAGCTGTTCCTCACCGGCCTCGCCGTCTTCGGCTCCGCCTCACTGATCGCGACGTTCGCCTGGAACCAGGAGATCTTCCTCACCGGGCGGGCCCTGCAGGGACTGGGCGCGGCCGTCGTCGTCCCGACCGGGATGTCCCTGCTGACCACCACCTTCCCCGAGGGCCCGCAGCGCGACCGGGCGCTGGGTATCAGCGGCACGCTGCTCTCGCTCGGGTTCACCGTCGGCATGGTGCTCGGCGGAGTGATGACGGACACCCTGGGCTGGCGCTCGACCATGGGGCTGCTGGGCGGGGCAGCGGTGATCGTGCTCGCCCTGGCACCGGGCCTGCTCACCGAGTCGCGCCACCCGGAACGGCCGCGCCTCGACGTCCCCGGGGCGGTGACCGTCACCGGCGGACTGCTCGCGATGATCTACGCCCTGTCGACGGCGGCCCAGCGCGGCTTCGGCCACCCGGACGTCCTGGTGTCGCTGGTCCTGGGCATCGCACTGCTGGCCGCCTTCGTGACCGTCGAGTCCCGCGCCGAGGCCCCGCTGGTGTCGCTGCCGATGCTGAAGCGCCGCACGGTGGCCTGGGGCAACCTGGGCGGGCTCGTCACCTTCTCGATGATGTCGACCGTGGTCTTCGTCCTGACCCTGTACTTCCAGGAGGTCCTGCACCTGTCCAGCTTCCGGACGGGACTGGTCTTCGGTGTCCAGGGCGTGGCGTCCGTCTTCGCCGGAATGGCCGCCCCGAAGGTCATCGGCCGGTGGGGCGCCCGCCGGGTGCTGGTCGGCTCGCTGCTCGCCCAGGGGCTGCTCACCGCCACGATGCTCGAGCTCGGCGCCACCTCAGGAGTCTGGCTGGCCACGGTCGCCGTCTCGGTGGCCAGCACGGCCCACCTCGGCGCGATCGTCTCGTACGGGCTGACCGTCACCTCGGGCGTCCCGGACGCCGAACAGGGCCTGGCCACCGGCCTGGTCACCACCACCCAGCAGGTCGGCATGACCGTCGGCATCCCGCTGCTGGGGGTGCTGGCCACCACCCGCACCGACCTCTTCGGCGGCGTGCGGACCGTACTGGGTATCGGCGCGGCGATCCTGGTCGGGACCGCGGTGCTGGTGGCGGTGGGTCTCGGCCGTGGCCGCGACCGCACCGCGTAGGCGGCGTCCCGGCCGGGCGCGGTCAGGCCCGGTCGAGCCGCAGGCGCTCCGCCTTCGGCAGACCGGCCACCACCAGGTCGTACGAATCCTCGATGAGCTCACGGATCTGACGGTCGGGCAGCGGCCCGACCGTCACCGTGTTCCAGTGGCGCTTGTTGAGATGCCAGCCGGGGACGATCTCCTCGTACTCGGCGCGCAGCCGGACCGCCTCGTCCGGGTCGCACTTGAGGGAGATCTGCAGGGGCTCGCCGTCCAGCTGGCTGAGCCCGAAGACCTTCCCGCACACCTTGAACACCGAGGTCTCCGGACCGAACGGGAACTCCTCGGCCGACGCGTTGAATTCCAGGCAGAACGCCCTGAGTTCCTGCGGTGTCATTCCGCTGTCTCCTCCGCTTCGACCGGCTCGGCCAGCACGGTCACGATCTTGTTCCGGCGGCCCGCCGGGGATTCCGCCGTGAGGCGCAGCCGCCGGCCGTCCGGAAGGTCCACGACCGCCGAGGCGCCCGCGATCGGGACCCGGCCCAGAGCCTTGGCGAGCAGACCGCCGACGGTCTCCACGTCCTCGTCGTCGAACTCGTCGAGTCCGTAGAGCTCCCCCAGGTCGTCGATGTCGAGCCTGGCGGTGACCCGGAAACGGCCCTCGCCCAACGACTCCACCTGCGGCAGTTCACGGTCGTACTCGTCGGTGATCTCGCCGACGATCTCTTCGAGGATGTCCTCGATGGTGACGATGCCGGCCGTGCCGCCGTACTCGTCGACGACCACAGCGACGTGGTTGCGGTCCTGCTGCATCTCGCGCAGCAGGTCCCCGGCGTTCTTGGTGTCCGGCACGAAGACCGCGGAACGCATCGCCGTGGGGACCGGATCGGTCTCCGTGTCACGGCTGATGTGGGTCTTCCTGACCAGGTCCTTGAGGTACACGACGCCGACGATGTCGTCCTCGTTCTCCCCGGTCACCGGGATCCGCGAGAAACCGGAGCGCAGCGCCAGCGTGGTGGCCTGGCGGATCGTCTTGGAACGCTCGATGCAGACCAGGTCCGTGCGCGGGACCATCACCTCGCGTACGAGGGTGTCGCCCAGCTCGAAGACGGAGTGCACCATCCGGCGCTCCTCGTCCTCGATGAGCGACTCCTGCTCGGCGAGGTCGACCATGGCGCGCAGCTCCGCCTCGGACGCGAACGGGCCCTTGCGGAAGCCCTTTCCGGGGGTCAGCGCGTTACCGATGAGGATCAGCAGCTGCGGGACGGGGCCCATCACCCGGGCCAGCGGCAGCAGGACGTACGCCGCCGCGGTGGCCGTGTTGAGCGGGTGCTGGCGGCCGATGGTGCGCGGCGAGACCCCGACCGCGACATAGCTGACCAGGACCATCACACCGATGGCCAGGGCCAGCGCCTGCCAGGTCTCGCTCAGCTCCCGCAGACAGACGTAGGTGACGAGGGAGCCGGCCGCCATCTCGCAGGCGACCCGCACGAGCAGCGCCACGTTCAGGTACCGGGTCGGGTCCTCGGCGATCTGTGCCAGCTTGTCACTGCCACGCCGCCCCGACCGTACGGCCTCGGCGGCCCGGAAACTCGATGTGCGGGCGATGCCCGTCTCGGCGCAGGCCGCCAGCCAGGCGACGACGACCAACGCGACCGCGCCGACGATCAGTTGGACCGTCATGAGACGGTCGGCGCCGGGGAGGGACCTGTCTGCCCCTTCTCCGCCCGCCAGCCGTCGACGATCGCCGCCTGGAGGCCGAACATCTCGGCCTTCTCGTCGGGCTCCTCGTGGTCGTACCCCAGCAGATGCAGCACTCCGTGGACGGTGAGGAGCTGGAGCTCCTCGTCCATGGAGTGCTGCGTCGGGGCGTCCTCGCCCTGCTGCTTGGCGACCTCGGGGCAGAGCACGATGTCACCGAGGAGGCCCTGCGGGGGCTCCTCGTCGTCCTTGGCCGGCGGACGGAGCTCGTCCATCGGGAAGGACATGACATCGGTGGGACCCGGCAGGTCCATCCACTGGATGTGCAGCTGCTCCATGGCGTCGGTGTCCACGACGATCACCGAGAGCTCGGAGAGCGGGTGGATCCGCATCCTGGTGAGGGCGTAGCGGGCGATGTCGAGGATCGCCTGCTCGTCGACCTCGGTTCCGGACTCGTTGTTGACGTCGATCGACATGGTGCTTGTGTGCTACTTCCCGTGAGGTGCGCTCTGGCCGTCGTACTTCTCGTATGCGTCGACGATACGGCCGACGAGCTTGTGCCGGACGACATCCTCGGAGGTGAGCCGGGAGAAGTGCACGTCGTCGATGCCTTCCAGGATGTCCTGCACCTGCCGGAGCCCGCTCTTGGTACCGGACGGCAGGTCGACCTGGGTGACGTCACCGGTGACGACGATCTTCGAGTCGAAGCCGAGCCGGGTCAGGAACATCTTCATCTGCTCGGCGCTGGTGTTCTGCGCCTCGTCGAGGATGATGAACGCGTCGTTGAGGGTGTTGTGGGTCAGCAGGTAGTCCTGGGTGACGTACAGCGAGTCCTCGGCCGCGACCTGGATGCACACCGCCTCTTCGGTGCCCGCGGGTTCGATGCTGTCGATGAAGCGCATCGGGCGGCCTCCGCCTCCTGCGGCGAGGTACTTCTCGCGCTTGCGGGCGAGCCTGAAGGGCTCGATACCGTCCGGAAGCCTGATGTCGACGACATGCGCGTCATAGCGGTGCGGGACATCACGCCCCTGCGCCCTGCCGAGTGTACGGCCTTCCGCAGCCCTGCGCCGGGTGTAGGCCACGCCGCCCAGCGACCGGACCAGCGCGATGACGTCGTCACGCAGCGCGATCGATGTCGTCGTGTACTGGATGCGGCATGTCCGGTCGGCCTGGGTCACCGGTCCCCCGTCGGAGTCCAGCAGCCCCTGGAGCAGGGCCAGTCGGACGTCCGCAGCGTTGTGGAGATAGCCGTCCGGAACGAACTTCGCATGGGACTTGGTGCCGAGCAGATCGAGGGCGCGGAGAGCTCCCGTGACGGGATTCTCCAGCGTGATGACATCGCCGGCTGCGCTCACCCGGTTCAGGACGTAGTCGCACCGGTCCTTGTGCCGCGCCTTGACGCCGGGCAGCGCCAGCTCCAGCGCGGAAGCGAGTTCCGGGTCGTTGGTGGAGAAGGAAGGCGTGGTGGCACCGGTCAGGCAGCCGTCGCCGAGCAGCAGCCCAAGGGCGTACGGGTCCATGGGGACCTCGCGGCGGGGATAACTGACGGGCGCCGTGAGCATCGGAAGTTCGTAGCGGCGGGCATGCGCGGCACGGAGGTTGCCGATCATGTCCTTGGTCTCCAGGACCCGCCACGGTTTGTCGCGACGCTTGTCCGAAGCCGTACGGACGGTCCACAGGTGCTCGCCGCAGCAGAGCGTCCAGGAGCCGTCCTGGGCGGTCACGCGGTAGATGTCCTTCTTGCCCTGCGGGTACACACCGAGGACCGGGGTCGGCTCGCCGTTGGAGCCGACGACGAGGTCGCCCACCTTCAGGTCACCGATCGGGCGCCAGCCGTCCGGCGTCAGGACGGTGGTGAATGTTGGTTGCGCTCTGCCACGCATGTATGCCAGCGGCGCCACCTCGATCGTCCCCGCCGCCATCAGCCGCGGGATCGAGTCCGGGTCCAGCATGTCGTGCAGCGCGTCGTAGAGCGGGCGCAGATACGGGTCGATCTTGTCGAAGAGTGTGCCCGGAAGGAAGCCGAGACGCTCGCCCGCCTCGACGGCGGGCCTGGTCAGGATGATGCGGCTGACCTGCTTGGACTGGAGGGCCTGCACCGCCTTGGCCATCGCGAGGTAGGTCTTGCCGGTGCCTGCCGGGCCGATGCCGAACACGATGGTGTTCTTGTCGATCGCGTCGACATACCGCTTCTGGTTGAGCGTCTTGGGGCGGATCGTGCGGCCCCGGCTGGAGAGGATGTTCTGCGTGAGCACCTCGGCCGGTGTCTCGCCGCCCGGCTCTCCGTCGCCGTTCCCGTTGGCCCGGAGCATGGCGATCGAGCGTTCCACAGCGTCCTCCGTCATCGGCTGCCCGGTGCGGAGCACCAGCATCATCTCGTCGAACAGGCGCTGGATCAGGGCGACATCGGCCACCGATCCCGTGGCGCTGATCTCATTGCCCCGGACATGGATGTCGGCCGCCGGGAACGCCGTTTCGATCACGCGCAGCAGCGAGTCGCCCGATCCCAGGAGCATCACCATCGGGTGTGCTGCCGGAACACTGATGTGGGCACGCGCCTGCGGCTGTGTGGGTGTCTGAGTCATGGGCCGGCCCTCGGGCCTGCGCATACCTCCCGTTGCAGGGTTCTCGCTGCTCGACAACCTCTGGATCTCCAAGCCTACGACTCCGCACCGACAACACCGAGGGCTTTTACACCCGTGAGGGGTGCGGGACAGGCTGCGTTCACGGTGTGCGGAAGCCGATCGTCGGTACGGCCCTGCGCAGCGGCCAGGGGCGGGCCGCCGCGGGCAGCAGTTCCTCCAGGAACGCGTAGCGGCGCAGCGCCGCCGGGTCCTGGTCGTCGTAGGTCCGCACCTGCTGCCACCAGGCGGCGATCTCGGACCAGCCGGGCGCCGAGAGCGAACCGCCGAACTCCTGCACCGAGAGGGCGGCGGTCAGTCCGGCGAAGGCGAGGCGGTCGGCGAGGGGCCAGTTCGCCAGGGTGCCGGTGACGAAGCCCGCGACGAACACGTCGCCCGCGCCCGTCGGGTCGAGCGCCGCCACTTCGATGGCGGGCACCGAGGCGGCCTCGCCGGTCGAGCCGTCGACGGCGTACGCACCCTCGGCGCCGAGGGTGACCACCGCCAGCGGGACCTTCTCGGCGAGGGCGTGCGCCGCCGCGCGCGGGCAGTCGGTGCGGGTGTAGCGCATCGCCTCCTCCGCGTTGGGCAGGAACGCCTCGCAGTGCTCCAGGTCGGCGAGACCCGCCAGGTCCCAGCGTCCGGTCTCGTCCCAGCCGACGTCGGCGAAGATCTTGGTGCCGCGGTTCGCCGCGTGCAGCACCCATTCCTCGCGGCTGCCGGGTCCCAGCGAGGCGACGGCGGCGCGGGCCAGCGGTGGGCAGTTGGGGTACGAGCTGGAGGGCGGCGGCGCCTCGTGGCCGTGCGAGACCATCGTGCGCTCGCCCTCGTACGCCATGGAGACGGTGACCGGCGAGTGCCAGCCGGGCACCGTGTGGGAGCGCGAGAGGTCGATCTGTTCGCCCTGTTCCAGGGCGTCCCAGCAGTACTCCCCGTAGTGGTCGTCGCCGAAGGCGGCGGCGAGCGAGGTGCGCAGCCCCAGCCGGGCCAGCGCGGTGGCCATGTTGGCCACCCCGCCGGGGCTCGACCCCATCCCGCGCGCCCAGGACTCGGTGCCGCGCACCGGTGCGCTGTCCAGGCCGGTGAAGATGATGTCGAGGAAGACCGTGCCGGTGAGGAACACGTCGCAGTCGGGGTCCTGGGGGGCGCGCAGCCCGTCCAGCGGGTCGAGAGTCTTGTTGTCGTGGACCACCGTGCGCTCCCCGGTTGCAGTGCGATCCGGCCAGTCTGCCCGATCATGCCGCGGGGTGCGGCTACCAGCGCGGCAGTGCCGGACTCGTCCAGTTCTCGTACCCCTCGGCCTTGCGCATCGCGGCGGCGTCGTCGCGGTCGCGCATCGTGCCGTCGTCGTCGAGCCAGCGCCGGTGGAGTTCCGCGAGCCGGTCCCGGTCGAGTTCCACGCCGAGGCCGGGGGCGTCGGAGACCGGGAGGTGGCCGTCGGTGAAGACGTGGCGGGTGGTGATCACGTCGTCGGTCTGCCAGGGGTAGTGGCTGTCGCAGGCGTAGTCCAGGTTGGGGACGGTGGCGGCGACGTGGGTCATCGCGGCGAGGCTGATGCCCAGGTGGGTGTTGGAGTGCATGGAGAGTCCGACGCCGAACGTGCGGCAGATCGCGGCCAGTTCGCGGGTGGCGCGCAGTCCGCCCCAGTAGTGGTGGTCGGAGAGGACGACCTGGACGGCGTCCGTGCGGAAGGCCTCGCGGATCTCCCCGACCGTCGTCACGCACATGTTGGTGGCGAGCGGCACGTCGGTCCCGGCGGAGACCGTGGCCATGTCCGGTGTTCCGGTGGCCGGGTCCTCCAGGTACTCCAGTACGCCGGCGAGCTCGGCGGCGACCTTCAGCGAGGTCTCCGGTGTCCAGCCGCCGTTGGGGTCGAGACGCAGCGGGTGGCCGGGGAACGCTTCGGCCAGGGCCTGTACGGCGGCGATCTCCTGGTCCGGCGGGAAGACGCCGCCCTTGAGCTTGAAGGAGGTGAAGCCGTGGTCGTCGACGAAGCGCCTGGCCTGCGCGACGATGCCCGCGGGGTCGACCGCCTCGCCCCAGGTATCGGGCTCCCCGGCGCCGTCCGGGTGTGCGGCCCAGCGGTAGAAGAGGTAGGCGCTGTACTCGACGGTGTCCCGCACCTTGCCGCCGAGCAGCGCGTGCACGGGCAGGCCGCGGACCTTGCCCAGGGCGTCCAGGCAGGCCACTTCGAAGGCGGAGTAGACCGACAGCCGGAGTTTGTCGGCGGTCTGTACGCCGCGCAGCCCGCCGACGTCGACGGCGTTCTCCACCTGGGTGTCGTCGATGCCGACCTGCTGGGCGAGGGCGGCGATGCCGTTGAGGTCGTACAGGGAGCGGCCGGGCAGCAGTTCGGCGTAGGGGCGGGCGATGTCCAGGTACTTGGTGTCGCCGTAGGTCTCGCCGATGCCGGTGACGCCGTCCGCGGTGACGATCTCGACGACGAGCCGGGGGGTGTACGGCTGGTGCACGCCGTGCACGTTGAGCAGCGGCGGGTCCGCGATGAGGACGGGGGTGAGCCGGACCTCGGCGATCGTGAGCTCCGGCGCGGGCAGTGGGGACTCCTGGTGCGTCTGTCGCGTCGTCTGCCGGGGCATCTGCCGGGCCGTGCCGGCCGCCGTACCGGGTTCCTGCCGGTTCATCGGGTGGCTCCTACGAGGTCGAGTCCGGTGGTGAGCAGTGCGTCCAGGGCCGCGAGGTCGTCGGGTCCGGGGTCGGTGAGCGGTGCGCGCACCGGTCCCACCCGGTGGCCGCGCAGCCGGGCCGCGGCCTTGACCAGTGAGACGGGGTAGCCGGGGACCCGGTCGCGGAGTTCGACGAGGGGGACGTAGAAGCCCCGCAGGAGCGCTTCCAGGCGGGTGCGGTCGTCGGCGTGCAGGGCGGTGAAGAAGGCGCCCGCGATCTCGGGGGCGAAGGCGTGCACGGCGGAGGAGTACGCGGACACCCCGACGGCGGCGTAGGCGCGGGCCTGGACCTCGGCGGTGGACGCGCCGTTGAAGAACAGGAAGCCGTCCGGCGCGGCGAGCGTCAGCCGCTGGAGCCGGTCGAGGTCGCTGTGTCCGTCCTTGAGTCCGATGACGCCGGGGATCGCGGCGATGCGGCGCACCGATTCGGCGGTGAAGGAGACCTGGCCGCGCTGGTAGGCGATGAGCGGCAGCGAGGTGCGGGCGGCGATCTGTTCCAGCTGGGCGACGAGGCCGTCCTGCGGGGCGGCGACGAGGTAGTGCGGCAGGACGAGGGCGGCGTCGGCGCCCGCCTGCTCGGCGATGCGGGCGAAGCGGGTGGCCTGCGCCCAGCCGTATCCGATGCCCGCGACGACGGGTATGCGTCCGGCGGCCACCTCGACGGTGGTGGTGACGACCTGGCGGTACTCGTCCTCGTCGAGCGAGAAGAACTCGCCGGTGCCGCAGGCGGGGAAGACGGCGCCGGGGGCGGCGGCCAACTGGCTCTCCAGGTAGGCCCGGTATCCGTCGAGGTCCAGCTCGCCGTCGGCGGTGAAGCTCGTCAGGGGGAAGGAGAGGACCCCTCGGGCCATGCCCTCTCGGATCCGGTCCACGATCGTTGTCTCTGCATGTAGACGTTGTTCATACATGGAGATGGACACTAGATACATGAACCAGAGGCGTCAAGGCGCCTGCGGTCAGGACGGCGACACGCCCGGCCCACGTCCGGGCTATCCCGAAGTCGACCGGCACCGGTCGACACCGACCGGCGCTGACCTGCGAAGACGTACGAAATAGCCGCCCTAATGCCCGGACTTCCGGATCATAAACTTAAAGTGTTATAGATCACGGAGTGGCGGCTTTCGCGCGCCCTGCCCACTTGATACAAATTGGCCGCGCGCTCCTGTCATCGACTCATCGACAGGGCGCCCACTTCCCCCATCTCTCCTGCCTGGTCACAGGCATGTCTTCTCCCTGGAACGCCCGTGTCTTCGCGCTCGCGCGCAACATGGCCTCTCATCGCCGTGTTCACCGCCGGATATCTCGCCTCATATCTCCTTCCCACCGTCGTGGGCCGTCTCGTCTCCGGCCTCGGTCTCTCCCCCGCCCAAGCCGGTCTCGTCGGCTCGGTCCTGCTGCTGTGCTCGGCCGGCGCGGGGTTCACACTCGGCTCACGTGTCGAACGCATCGGCCCGCAGCGGCTGGCCCGCGCCGGGCTGCTGCTCGCGGTCGCCGGGTACGGCGCCGCCGCGGCCACCACGTACCTTCCGCTCGTCGTGACGGGCGTCGCGGTCGGCGGCTTCGGCTCCGGTACGGCGATGGCGGTGGCCTCGGTCGGGATCGCCGGGCTGCGCGACCCGCACCGGGCTTCGTCCACCGGGCTGCTCGCGGTGTCGGCGACGGCCGGGGCGCTCTATCTCGTACTGCCGCAGCTGGGCGGCGGGCACCGGATGCCGTTCGCCGCCGTCGCCCTGGTCGCGGCCCTCGTCTGGCCTGCGACGGGCCGACTCGGCGGGGCCTGTCAGGAGGCCCCTTCCCCGGAGGCCGGTCGTAGCCGGATCCCCCGCCTGCGCTCGGGCACCGTCCTGGCGGGCGCGATGGTCTGCTGGTCGATGGCCCAGAACTCGCTCTGGGGCGTCAGCAGCCGGATCGGCCAGGAACAGGCCGGGCTGTCCGAGGTGACGGTCGGAACGGTCCTCGCGGTGTCGCTGGCCGCCGGACTCGTCGGGATCTCCGCTGCGAGCGCGCTCGGCTCGAAGCTCGGCCGGGCCCTGCCGATCGGCGCGGGCACGGTGATCATCTCCGGCTGTATCGCGCTGAGTTCATCGGCGGGCGGGATCAACTCGTTCGCGTCGGGCGAGATCCTCTGGAACACCTTCTACCCGGTGGTCCTGTCGTATCTGATCGGCCTGGCCGCCTCCCTCGACCCGCGCGGACGCTGGGCCGTACTGGTCGGCTCGGCGTCCTCGCTGGGCGTGGCGTGCGGGCCCATCGCCGGGAGCCTGCTCTCCGCGCACACCGGGTTCCCGGTGATGGGTCTGGTCCTGGCCGCGCTGCTCCTGCTGCTCGCGGTCCCGCTGACCGCGGTGGCCCTGCACACCTCCGGACGGCCGCTGGTTCCCGGCTCGGTGCGCCGCAGGGGCGGTGCTCCCGCAGCGCTCGTCGCGGGCCGTACGGGTGGTCTGGCCGCCGCGGTTCCGGAGCTGGGCGCGCCCGAACTCACCGTCGCGGAGATCAGCGTGGAACCGCTGCCCCGCCGCAAGTACCGGTTCTCGACCGGCCATCAGCCCAAGTCGAAGTCGGCGTCGAAGTCGTACGCTTCGACCTCCGCCAAGTAGCGCGCCCGCCGTTCCTCGTCGTGGTCCAGGAAGGCGGCGAGGAACGAGTTGCGGGCCAGTGTCCGCAGCTCCTCGTGCCCGAGGCCGAGCGCCTCGTGCACGGCGTGGAAGGTGTCGCCCGCGTAGCCGCCGAAGTACGCGGGGTCGTCGGAGTTGACGGTGCAGAGCAGCCCGGCGTCCATCATCTGCCGCAGCGGGTGCCCCTCCAGGACGTCCACGGCCCGCAGCCGTACGTTCGACAGCGGGCAGAGGGTCAGCGGCACCCGGTCCCTGACCAGCCGCTCGACCAGCTCCGGGTCCTCCATCGAGCGCAGCCCGTGGTCGATGCGCTCCACGCCCAGGACGTCCAGCGCCTCCCGTACGTAGGCGGGCGGGCCCTCCTCGCCCGCGTGCGCGACCTTGCGCAGGCCCAGCGCGCCCGCCGCCTCGTACACCTCGCGGAACTTCGACGGCGGGTGCCCGACCTCGGCCGAGTCCAGGCCGACCGCCGCGATCAGGTGCAGGTACGGCTCGGCCGCCGCCAGGGTGCGGAGCGCCGAATCGGCGGACTCGTCGCGCAGGAAACACATGATCAACTGGGTGGAGACGCCGTGCCGTTCCTCGCTCCGTGCCAGGGCCCGCGAGATGCCCTCGACGACCGTCCCCATCGGCACACCGCGCGCCGAGTGCGCCTGCGGGTCGAAGAAGATCTCCGCGTGCCGTACGCCCTGCGCGGCGGCGCGCGCCAGGTAGGCGTCCGTGAGCTCCTCGAAGTCCTGCTCCGTGCGGAGCACGGCCATCAGCCCGTAGTACAGGTCGAGGAAGGACTGCAGGTCGCTGAAGAGATACGCCCTGCGCAGCGTCTCGGTGTCCGGATACGGCAGTTCGATGCCGTTGCGCGCGGCGAGCGCGAAGGCCAGCTCGGGTTCGAGGGTGCCTTCGATGTGGAGGTGGAGTTCGGCCTTGGGGAGGTGCTGCAACTGCATCGGACGGCCCTGCTCAGTTCGGTTCGGTGGTGCTTCGGTGTGCTTCCGGTCCGCTTCGGATTCAGGGTGAGGCGGTGTGCCGGGAGGGGACGGGGATGCGCATGAGGTCGGCGGCGACGGTCAGTTCACCGTCGAACCCGGCGGCGCGCGCCTGTCGCGCGAATTCCTCCGGGTCGGTGTACCGCTGCGAGAAGTGCGTCAGTACGAGGTGCCGGACGCCCGCGTCCCGGGCCACCCGGCCCGCCTGTCCGGCGGTCAGATGGCCGTGGTCGGTGGCCAGCTGCTCGTCCTCGTCGAGGAAGGTCGACTCGATGACCAGCAGGTCGCAGCCCTCGGCGAGGCGGTGCACGCCGTCGCACAGCCGGGTGTCCATGACGAACGCGAACCGCTGCCCGCGCCGCACCTCGCTGACCTGGTCGAGCGTGACCCCGTTCAGCTCGCCCTCGCGCTGGAGCCGCCCGATGTCCGGCCCGGTGACGCCGTGCGCGGCGAGCCGCTCGGGCAGTATCCGGCGCCCGTCCGGTTCGGTCAGCCGGTAGCCGTACGACTCGACGGGATGGGAGAGCCGGTGTGCCTCCAGTACGTACGCCGGGGTGCTCGCCAGCACTCCGCCGTCGCCCGTCGCCGGGACCTGGCCGAGTTCGACGGACTCGTGGTAGGCGGTGGAGTACCGCAGCCGGTCGAAGAAGTGCTGTCCGCTCGCCGGGTAGTGCGCGGTGACCGGGTGCGGGACCCGGTCCAGATTGATCCGCTGGATGACTCCGGCCAGGCCCAGCGAGTGGTCGCCGTGGAAGTGCGTGACGCAGATCCGGTCGATGTCGTGCGCCGCGACCCCGGCGTGCAGCATCTGCCGCTGGGTGCCCTCGCCGGGGTCGAGGAGGATGCCCTCGCCGTCCCAGCGCAGCAGATAGCCGTTGTGGTTGCGGTGGCGGGTGGGGACCTGGCTGGCGGTGCCGAGCACCACCAGCTCCCGTACGGACAACGGGACTACCCGGGCGGCCAGTTGAGCCCGCGACCGCCCAGCACGTGGGCGTGCGCGTGGAAGACGGTCTGGCCCGCGCCGGAGCCGGTGTTGAAGACGATGCGGTAGCCGGTCGAGTCGACCTTGTCCTCGGCGGCGACCTCCGCGGCCTCGCGCAGCACGTCAGCGGCGATCTGCGGTTCGGCCGCGGCGAGGGTGGCGGCGTCCGGGTAGTGCACCTTGGGGATCACCAGGACGTGCGTGGGCGCCTGCGGGTTTATGTCGCGGAAGGCGACGGTGGTGTCGGTCTCACGGACGACCGTCGCCGGGATGTCTCCCGAGACGATCTTGCAGAACAGGCAGTCGGTCTGCGGTTCTCCCGCCATGCGGGGCTCCTCGGTCGGTGGTGATCGGTACGCGGCCATGGTAGACCGACCGCCGCACGGGGGCCGGGGCCCGGGGCCCGGGGTAACCCTTGGCCCGCCCCGGGCCCCGGTCCCAGCCCGCCCCGGGCCCCGGGCCCCGGTCTCAGCCTGCGGCCCCCGGCCGTTCCGGCGCCGACTTCGCCGGATTCTCCTCCAGCGCGGCGAGCGCGATCCGGATCGCCTCGTCCAGTTGGGTGTCCCGTCCCGCCGCGTGGTCCTGCGGCGCCTGGACCACTTCGACGTCCGGGTCGACGCCGTAGTTCTCCACGCCCCAGCCGTAACCCTCCAGCCAGAAGGCGAACTTGGGCTGGGTCACCAGCGTGCCGTCGACGAGCCGGTAGCGGCTGTCGATCCCGACGACCCCGCCCCAGGTCCTGGTCCCGACCACGGGTCCGATCCCCAGGGCCTTGATCGCGGCGTTGACGATGTCCCCGTCCGAGCCGGAGAACTCGTTGGCGACGGCCACCACCGGGCCGCGCGGTGCGTCCTGCGGGTAGCTCACCGGTGTCATCCCGCGCGGCAGGGCCCAGCCCACGATCCGGCGGGCCAGCTTCTCCACGACCAGCTGGGAGGTGTGGCCGCCGCGGTTCTCCCGCACGTCCACCACCAGGCCCTCCCTGGCCACCTCCACCCGCAGGTCGCGGTGGAGCTGTGCCCAGCCGGGGCCCTGCATGTCGGGGACGTGGACATAACCGAGGCGCCCGCCGGATCGTTCATGGACGTACGCCCGCCGGCCGGTCACCCAGTCGTGGTACCGCAGGGCTTCCTCGTCACCGGTGGGGACGACCACGACATGGCGCGGGTCGCCGCCGCCGGCGGGCCCGACGGTGAGTTCGACGGGCCTGCCCGCCGCGCCGGTGAGCAGCGGGGCCGGTCCGGTGAGCGGGTCCACCCGGTGGCCGTCGACGGCCAGGACCGTGTCGCCCGCGCGCACCGCGACGCCGGGCGCGAAGAGCGGGGAACTCGCCGCCGGATCGGAGGTCTCCGAGGAGAGGATCCGGTCGATGCGCCAACTTCCCTCGTCCGTCCGGGAGATGTCGGCGCCCAGCAGTCCCTGCCGGGTCGCGTCGTCGTGCCAGCCGCCGGGCGGTGTCACATAGGCGTGCGAGGTGCCGAGTTCGCCCTGCACCTCCCACAGCAGGTCGACCAGGTCGTCGTGGGTGGCGACGCGGGCGAGCAGGGGGCGGTAGCGGTCCAGGACGCCGTCCCAGTCGACCCCCGACATGTCGGCCCGCCAGAAGTTGTCCCGCATGATGCGGCCGGCCTCGTCGTACATCTGCCGCCACTCGGCGGCCGGGTCGAGCATCCGGCGGATCCGGGACAGGTCGACGGAGATGTTGCTGTCGCTGTCCTCGTCGGCGTCGGGCTTGGCCACCCGGCTGTCGGACGGGACCACACGCAGCTTGCCGTCCATGTGCAGGACGAGCCGCTTGCCGTCGCCGCTGACCTCGAAGTGGTCGACGTCCGGGGCGATTTCCTCGATGCGCAGCCGTTCCAGGTCGTACCGCTCCAGGACGTTGTGCGGCCAGGGGGCGTCGAGGGTCGCCCTGGAGGTGCCGAGCACGCCGCGCACCGGGTGGCGCAGCCAGAGCAGCCCGTCCCTGGCCGCGCGCAGCGTGGAGTAGCTCGCGGCCTCGACGGGCAGCGGCACGATGCGGTCGGCGAGTCCTTCGAGGTCGATCCGGGTGACGGGCAGCGCGGTCGCGGTGTCGTGCTCGTCGCCGTCCTTGTCCTTCTCGGTGGGGCGGCCGTGGCGCTGCGGCCCGAACGGAGAGGGGGTGGTGGCGGCGAGCGTGAGCAGGTGCGGACGACAGGCGCCGACGAACGCGAGGTCGAAGACGTGCTCGTCGTAGACCGGGTCGAAGGCCCGCTCGGAGAGGAAGGCGAGGTGCTTGCCGTCGGGGGTGAACGCCGGCTGGAAGTCCCGGAAGCGCAGGGGGGTCGCCTCGGCCACGGTGAGATCCGCGAGGTTCGCGAGCTTGAGCTGGCGCAGCTGCTCCGGGCCGGGGTGCGACCAGGCCAGCCAGGCCGAGTCGGGCGAGAAGACCAGGCCGGAGGCGTCGCCGTCCGTGCTGCGGTCCACTTCGCGCACCTCGCCGGTGTCGCGCTCGACGACCAGTACCCGCCCGTCGTGCGCGGCGACGGCGAACCGGCTGCCGTCGGGGGCCGCCGCGAGTCCGAGCACCCGGCCGATCCGGCCCTGGGCGAGGCGGCGCGGGGCGGCGCCCGGTACGGCGCCGGTGGCGGGGGCGCACTCCAGGGCGTCGTCGCCCTCGGCGTCGGTCACCCAGACGACGTGCTCGGCGCCCTCGGCGCGGAAGGTGCGGGGCAGCCTGGCCCGTACGCCGGGTTCGGTGGCGAGTGCGCGGGCCGGGCCCTCCCGGTGGGTGACCCAGTGCACGGCGCCGCGCGACTCGACGGCGCTGCCGCGGCCGGTGCGGTCCGGGGACGCGGTGTGCAGATGGTGTCCGGCGCGTACCGGATGGGGCTGGAGGTCGGCGCGCTGACCGCCGAGGCGGACCTCGACGCGGCGCGGTTCGGCGCCTTCGAGGTCGTCGACGATCCACAGTTCGCCCGCAGACGCGTAGACGACGCGGGCACCGTCGGTGGCTGCGTGGCGGGCGTAGAAGCCGTCGATGCCGGTGTGCCTGCGCAGGTCCGAGCCGTCCGGGAGCGAGGAGTAGAGCGCGCCGACGCCTTCGTGGTCGGAGAGGAAGGCGATGCGGTCGCCCACCCGGAGCGGGCACTCGATGTTCCCGTCGAGGTCCTCGTGGACGCGTACGAAGTCGCCCCCGGTCTCGCCGGTCCACAGCTTGCCCGCGGTGCCTCCCCGGTACCGCTTCCACCTGGCCGCCTCGCGCCCCATGGTCGCGGAGAGCAGCAGCACCTGCTCGCCGGGACCGTACGCGAGGGAGCCGACCGGACCGTACGGCAGGGTCCGCGCCGGTCCCCCGTCGACCGGAACGGCCCGTGCCCAGGTGCGGCGCAGCGAGGCCTGGCCGTGCGTGCTGATGGCCAGCACCTCGCCGTCCGGGGTCCAGCCGCGTACGGAGGTCCGGGCGTCGCCCCAGTAGGTGAGCCGCTTCGACGGGCCGCCGTCCACCGGCGCGAGGTGCACTTCCGGCGCCCCGTCCCGGGTGGACGTCCAGGCGACCCACGCCCCGTCGGGGGATATGCGGGGATGGTTGACGGGCCGGTTGTCGGCACTGACCCGCCAGGCACGGCCCCCGTCGAGCGGGGCCACCCAGACGTCGTCCTCTGCGGTGAATGCGATCAAGTCGCCCTGGACATGCGGAAACCGAAGGTAGGAAGGGTGCGTCACGTGTGTCAGCTTAGGCTGGAGATTCCCTGGGCGTCTCCTAAGCCTGCGAGCCTCAGTTGTCCGTACTCGCGGTGGGCGAGCGGCAGTCGGTACGTCCCGTTGCCCTGGGGAAGCACCACGGACGAGCGCACCAGTGCGCCGAGTGCGGCCCCGCCGGGAAAGACCGTACGGACCTGCTCCTCGGTGAACTCACCGGTGAACGCGGACAGTCCGGCCCACAGCAGCCGTTCCGCCCTGGAGCACAGGTCGTGGCTCCACTCGACGGCGCGCAGCAGGCTGCGGTGCCTGACGGGTTCCCTGGGGCCGTCGGTGAGGACGGTGAGGCGCCCGCCGGGGGCGGAGAGCGTGCCGTACAGCTGCTGTGCGGGGATCAGCCGCAGCGTGCGGGCGGCGAGCAGGGTGGACAGCGGGTCGCCGTCGAGCCGGCACGCCAGCAACCGGGACCAGTAGTCGGGCAGTTCCACGTCGTGCGCCGCGGCGCTCTCCTGGAGCAGTTCGGCGGTCCGCTCGGGGGGCAACGGGCTTACGGCCGTCAGCTGTTCGCCCGGTACGTCGAGCGGCTTGCGGCTGGTGGCCAGTATCTGGAGCTCGGGACAGGTGTCGTACAGCCTGCCCACCAGGTAGGCGCAGCCGGTGAGTACGTGTTCGCAGGTGTCCAGGACGAGCAACCCCTGGCTGCGGGTGAGCAGTTCGAGCACCGCGTGCACCGGGTCGGCGCCCGGTTCGGGCGAGGCGTGCAGGGCGTCGGCGACTGCGTACGGGACGAGCGCCGCGTCCCGGCATGCGGAGAGGTCGACGCGGTGGACGGGCAGGCCGACGGCGTCGGTGACACGGTCGGCCAGATAGGTCTTGCCGACGCCACCGGGACCGGTGAGGGTGACGATCCGGGTGGCGGCAAGGCGGTCGGCGAGGGCGCCGACCTCTGGTTCGGAGAGATCGGAGAGAACGGCCATGGGTACACCCTGGCCGGAACGAGGCGGTTGTGCGCGGGTGCGGGCCGAAGATCCGTACACCTATCTCTGCTGATGGGGATACCTAGGCGGCTACCTAAAACCGGTCGTCGCACTGCCGTCTGCCGCAGGTCCGGATCAAGCCGGGCGGGCTGTCAGGGGCCGTCGGTGGCGGCTACTTGCCGGGGTACTGCGTGACGGTGGCCGTGACGGTGACGGTCACCGTCGGCCGGACGCCACCGCTGTTGTCGCTGGTGCCGCCGCTGTTGCTGCCGCCACTGTTGTTGCCGTTGTTGCTGCCGCCGTTGTTGTTGCCTGGCGGGGCTGCGGCGCAGTTGCCGAGCAGCGTGGCCCGGAAGGCGAGCTGCCCGCCGACCGTGCTGGTCAGATCTCCGCGCACGCACCGCCCGTCGACGGTCTTGGTCACCTTGCCCTTGATGGTGATGTCCTTGCGGTCCTTGGTCCTGCCCTGGCAGTCGACCCGCGCCACGTCGCGCACGGACGCGGACGGAGTGGGGGACTTGCCGTCGCCGACATCCGCGGTGCAGGTCAGCCAGTCGACGCGGACCCCGTGGCCCTCCAGGGCGCTGGTGCCGGTGCGGTCGGTGGTGTACGCGATGGACGCGGTGTTCACCCCGTCGACGGGATCGCAGGCCGCGATGCCCGCAACTGCCGCTGCGGTGGCGCCGATTGCCGCGAGGAGTGACCGGTAGCGTACGAGTCTCGATGCCCCCATATGCGGCAGGGTCCCACCGGGGCGGCCCGCTGTGTAGCCCTATTGCGGTCACTTCACCCTTGTGGGCGCACGACCGGGCCTCTGCACCCCCCGGTCGTGATCCAAACGAAAGGCCCTAACTCCAGCGACCCGTACGCGCCAGCAGCAGGGCCGCTGCCACCGTTCCCGCCGTCGACGTCCGCAGCACGCTCCGGCCCAGCCGGTACACGCCCGCACCGGCGGCGGTGAACGCCGCCAGCTCCTCCGGCGACACGCCCCCCTCGGGCCCGACGACCAGCATGATCTCCCCCTCCGCGGGCAGCTCCGCCGACGCCAGCGCCTCGCTGCCGTACTCCTGGTCCTCGTGCAGCACCGCGGCGAAGTCGGCCTCGGCGAGAAGCGCGGCGACCTGCTTGGTGCTCAGGGCGTCCGCGACCTCGGGGAAGCGGGTCCGGCGGGACTGCTTGCCCGACTCGCGGGCCGTACTGCGCCACTTGGCAAGGGACTTGGCGCCCCGTTCGCCGCGCCACTGGGTGATGCAGCGCGACGCCTGCCACGGCACGATCGCGTCGACGCCGGTCTCCGTCATCGTCTCGACGGCGACCTCCCCGCGGTCGCCCTTGGGCAGTGCCTGGACGACGGTGATCCGGGGCGCCGGCGGCGGCTCCTCGGTCCAGGAGTCCACCTGGAGCACCAACTGGTCCTTGCCCTCGGCGGCCAGGACCACGCACCGGGCCCAGTGGCCCGCGCCGTCGGTCAGTACGACGTCCTCCCCCGCCCGCAGCCGCTTCACGGACACCGCGTGCCGGCCCTCGGGCCCGTCCAGGACGAACCGGCCGCCGGGGTCGGTCTCGAATGTGCGGGCTCCGTCGACGACGAACACGGGCGCGGTCATGACGTGCTCCCGGGAGCCGATGCGGCGCGTGCCGCGTCCAGTTCGGCGATCAGTACCTCGACGAGCTGGCCCGCGGGCAGCTCGCGCGCGAGGCGGTGGCCCTGCCCGGCCCACAGCGCCATGCCCTGCGCGTCGCCCACTGCGGCGGCGGCCTTGCGCAGCCCGGCGGTGAGGCGGTGCACCTGGGGGTAGGCGGCGGGCGCGTACGGGCCGTGCTCGCGCATGAAGCGGTTGACGAGGCCGCGCGCCGGGCGGCCGGAGAACGCCCGGGTGAGTTCCGTGCGGACGAAGAGCGGGTTGGTCAGTGCCTGTTTGTGCAGGACGTTCGCCCCGGACTCGGGGCACACCAGGAAGGCCGTGCCGAGCTGGGCGGCGTCCGCGCCCGCCGCGATCACCGCGGCGATCTGCGAGCCGCGCATGAGTCCACCCGTGGCGACGACCGGCAGCTGGACGGTCTCGCGTACCTGGGTGATGAGCGACAGCAGGCCGATCCCGGTGCCGTCCGTCTGCGGGTCGTCGCGGTGGGTGCTCTGGTGGCCGCCCGCCTCGATGCCCTGCACACAGACCGCGTCGGCGCCGCACCACTGGGCGGTCTGGGCCTCCTCGGCCGTGGTGACGGTGACGACCGTGAAGGTGCCCGCCCGGTCGAAGGCGTCCAGCACGTCACGGGAGGGGCAGCCGAAGGTGAACGAGACGACCGGGACCGGGTCGTCGACGAGGATCGCGAGCTTGGCCTCGTACCCGTCGTCCGCACTGCCCTGGACGTCGCCGAGCGGCGTCTCGTACCAGGTGGACTCGCCCGCGAGCTGATGGCTGTAGACCTCGACGGCGGCCGGGTCGGCGTTCTCCGGCTGCGGCATGAAGAGGTTCACGCCGAACGGCAGGGAGGTCAGCCCCCGCAGCTGCTTGATCTCCTCGTACATGCCGTCCGCGGTCTTGTACCCGGCGGCGAGGAAACCGAGACCGCCGGCCTCGGATACGGCGGCGGCGAGCTGCGGGCCTGAAGCACCGCCCGCCATGGGGGCCTGCACGATCGGATATCGGCAGAGATCGGCGAGTACGGAGGACATGACCGCATGGTGTCACGTCCTCCGTACGGCGCCGAAATCACGCGCGGCCCGGATTCTCCCGGGGCAACTCCCGGAATCCCCGGCCACAAGGACAGCCCGACGGCTACCGCCCGTTGAACGCGTCCTTCAGCCGCGAGAACAGCCCCTGCTGACCCGGCTGGAACTGGCCGGTGGGCCGTTCCTCGCCGCGCAGCTTCGCGAATTCGCGCAGCAGCCGCTCCTGCTCCGCGTCGAGTTTCGACGGGGTCAGCACCTCGACGTGCACGATCAGGTCGCCGCGACCACCGCCCCGCAGATGCGTGATGCCGCGCTGGTGCATCGGGATCGACTGGCCGGACTGCGTGCCCGGCCGGATGTCGACCTCCTCCAGCGCGTCCAGGGTCTCCAGCGGCACCTTCGTGCCGAGCGCGGCTGCCGTCATGGGGACGGTCACCGTGCAGTGCAGATCGTCGCCGCGCCGCTGGAAGACCGCGTGCGGCAGCTCGTGGATCTCGACGTACAGGTCACCGGCGGGGCCGCCGCCGGGGCCGACCTCGCCCTCGCCCGCGAGCTGGATCCGGGTGCCGTTGTCGACACCGGCCGGGATCTTGACGGTGAGCGTGCGGCGGGAGCGGATGCGCCCGTCGCCCGCGCACTCGGGGCACGGGGTCGGCACGACCGTACCGAAGCCCTGACACTGCGGGCAGGGCCGCGAGGTCATGACCTGGCCCAGGAAGGACCGGGTGACCTGCGAGACCTCACCGCGTCCGCGGCACATGTCACAGGTCTGGGCCGAGGTGCCGGGGGCCGCGCCCTCGCCGCTGCACGTCGTACAGACGACGGCGGTGTCGACCTGGATGTCCTTCGTCGTACCGAAGGCCGACTCGTTGAGGTCGATCTCCAGCCGGATCATCGCGTCCTGGCCGCGCCGCGTACGCGACCTCGGCCCGCGCTGGGACGCCGTACCGAAGAACGCGTCCATGATGTCCGAGAAGTTGCCGAAGCCGCCCTGGCCGAAGCCGCCGGCTCCGCCGCCCGCCTGCGAGAGCGGGTCGCCGCCGAGGTCGTAGACCTGCTTCTTCTGCGGGTCCGACAACACCTCGTAGGCGGCGTTGATCTCCTTGAAGCGTTCCTGCGTCTTGGGATCGGGATTGACATCCGGGTGGAGCTCACGCGCCAGCCTGCGGAATGCCTTCTTGATCTCGTCCTGGGAAGCGTCGCGGCGCACGCCGAGAATGGCGTAGTAGTCCGTGGCCACTTACGACTCCGCCAGGATCTGTCCGACGTAACGTGCCACTGCGCGTACCGCTCCCATCGTTCCGGGGTAGTCCATGCGGGTCGGTCCGACCACGCCGAGTTTGGCGACTGCCTCGTCGCCCGAACCGTAGCCGACGGCGACGACCGAGGTGGACGTCAGGCCCTCGTGGGCATTCTCATGCCCGATGCGTACGGTCATGCCCGAGTCCTCCCCGAGCAGTTTGAGGAGCACGACCTGCTCCTCGAGTGCTTCCAGCACCGGCCTGATGGTCAGTGGGAAGTCATGTCCGAAACGGGTCAGATTGGCGGTACCGCCGATCATCAACCGCTCCTCGGTCTCCTCGACCAGGGTTTCGAGCAGGGTCGCGAGCACCGTGGAAACCGTACCCCGGTCCTCCTGCTCGAAGGACTCGGGAAGGTCCTGCACCAATTGTGGTACGTCCGCGAAGCGGCGTCCCACGACCCGGGCGTTGAGCCGGGCCCGGAGATCCGCCAGCGACGTCTCACCGAAAGGCGCCGGACAGTCGATCATGCGCTGCTCGACCCGTCCGGTGTCCGTGATCAGCACGAGCATCAGCCGGGCGGGCGCGAGTGAGAGCAGTTCCACATGCCGGACCGTGGAGCGGGTCAGCGAGGGGTACTGCACCACGGCCACCTGCCGGGTCAGCTGCGCGAGCAGCCGCACCGTCCGGCCCACCACGTCGTCGAGGTCGACGGCGCCGTCCATGAAGTTCTGGATGGCGCGCCGCTCGGGCGACGACAGGGGTTTGACGCCCGCGAGCTTGTCGACGAACAGCCGGTAGCCCTTGTCCGTCGGGATGCGCCCCGCGCTCGTGTGGGGCTGGGCGATGAAGCCCTCGTCCTCCAGGGCCGCCATGTCGTTGCGGACCGTGGCCGGCGAGACGCCGAGCCGGTGCCGCTCGGTGAGCGCCTTGGAGCCGACGGGCTCCTCGGTGCCCACATAGTCCTGGACGATGGCGCGCAACACTTCGAGTCTGCGTTCGCTGAGCACCCGCGCACACCTCCAGCTGTCGATCTCGGAGCCTTCTTGGCACTCTGTGCGTTCGAGTGCCAATGACCACCCAGTGTACGGCGGAGAGGTTCACCGCTGGCAAGGGCAGCCCGTCACGCCGTCGCGCCGGTACCTGCCGTCCGGGATAGCGTCGCCGCATGGACGCCCCTTGGGAAGACTCCGGCTGGGAACACCTGGCGGCGGATGTCGGCCGGCGCCGTCTCCCCGGCTGGGACGCGACGGTCGGACTGGTGGCCGGGACGGACGCCGCGCTGCTGTACGACACCGGCTCGACGCTCCGCGAGGGCCGGGAGATCCGCATCGCCGCCGAGGCGCTTCTCGGCGGCCGGAGAGTGACGCACATCGCACTGAGCCACCCGCACTTCGACCATGTGCTGGGGACGGCGGCCTTCGCCGGGGTCCAGGTCTACGGAGCGGCGGGCCTGGACGGTCTGCTGGCCCGCAACTCCCGTGGGGCCGAGGTGCTGCGGCACGACGCGGTACGCCACGGGGTCCCGGCGTCCCAGGCCGCGGAGGCGGTGGCCCATCTGGTCGCCCCGCACCACATGGTCTCCGGCGAACTGACGCTGGACCTGGGCGGACGGCAGGTCGTCCTGGCCGACTGCGGCCCCGGCCACACCGGGCACGACCTGGCCCTGTACGTCCCCGGCAGCCCCGGCGTCGTCTTCTGCGGCGATCTGGTCGAGGAGTCGGGCGAGCCGCAGGCGGGCCCGGACGCCTTCCCGGCGCAGTGGCCCGCGGCGCTGGACCGGCTGCTGGCGCTGGGCGGCGAGGACGCGCGGTACGTACCGGGGCACGGGGCCGTGGTCGACGCGGCCTTCGTCCGCGCCCAGCGGGATGTGCTGGCAGCGCGCTCCGGGGTGTCGTAGCGTCTGCGGAATGCGCAGCTACAGCCCGGACCTCACGCCGCCGTGGAAGAAGCAGACGCCCGCCCGCGAGGTCGCGGCCGAGCCCGATCTGGTGGTCGAGGAGATCGCCACCGGGTTCTGCGGTGCGGTGATCCGGTGCGAGAAGACGGCCGAGGGGCCGACGGTCACGCTGGAGGACCGGTTCGGCAAGCACCGGGTGTTCCCGATGGGGCCGCGCGGTTTCCTGCTGGAGGGCCGCCCGGTCACCCTGGTGCGCCCCACCGCGGCTCCGGTGCGCCCGTTGCGTACGGCCTCCGGGTCGGTGGCGGTCCCCGGGGCCCGCGCCCGGGTCGCGCGGGCCGGGCGGATCTATGTGGAGGGGCGGCACGACGCCGAGCTGGTGGAGCGGGTGTGGGGTGACGACCTGCGGATCGAAGGGGTCGTCGTCGAGTACCTGGAGGGCATCGACGATCTCCCCTCGATCGTGGCGGAGTTCGGCCCCGCGGCGGACGCGCGGCTGGGTGTGCTGGTCGACCACCTGGTGCCCGGCTCCAAGGAGTCCCGGATCGCCGCGGAGGTCACCGGCGACCACGCGCTGGTCGTGGGGCACCCGTACATCGACGTCTGGGAGGCGGTGAAGCCGTCGTCGGTGGGGATCCCGGGGTGGCCGCGGGTGCCGCGCGGACAGGACTGGAAGACGGGGGTCTGCCGGGCGCTGGGGTGGCCGGAGAACACCGGGGCGGCCTGGCAGCGGATTCTCTCCTGCGTGCGGTCCTACCGGGATCTGGAGCCGGAGCTGCTGGGGCGGGTGGAGGAGCTGATCGACTTCGTCACAGCTGATTCCAGCCCCTCCGGCGTTTGAGGAGCGGGGTCCGGGCGGAGCCCCCGTACGGACGGCCCGCGCACAGGACTCCGCCCGGACACGGGCGGCCCGCGCGCAGGGCGACCAGGCCTCAGTCGACCAGGTCCCGGACCACCGCGTCCGCCAGCAGCCGCCCCCGCAGGGTGAGTACCGCGCGTCCCGCCCCGTACGCCTCCGCCTCCAGCAGTCCGTCCGCCAGTGCGCGCCGGGAGGCCGCCAGGCCCGCCGGGGCCAGGACGGACAGCGGGCAGCCCTCGCGCAGGCGCAGTTCCAGCAGGATGCGCTCCACCCGGCGGTCCTCGGCGGGCAGGATCTCGCGGCCCGCGCCCGGAGACTTCCCGGACGCCAGGGCTGCCGCGTACGCGCCGGGGTGCTTCACGTTCCACCAGCGCACGCCGCCCACATGGCTGTGCGCGCCGGGGCCTGCGCCCCACCAGTCCGCGCCGCGCCAGTACAGCTCGTTGTGCAGGCAGCGGCCCGCTTCGGTGGTGGCCCAGTTGGACACCTCGTACCAGGAGAAGCCCGCGTCGGAGAGCACGGAATCGGCGATCAGATAGCGGTCGGCGTGTTCGTCGTCGTCCGTCATCGGGACCTCGCCGCGCCGGATCCGGCGGGCCAGCTGGGTGCCCTCCTCGACGATCAGCGCGTACGCGGAGACGTGGTCGGGGCCCGCGCCGACGGCCGCGTCCAGCGAGGCCCGCCAGTCGTCGTCGGACTCCCCCGGTGTGCCGTAGATCAGGTCGAGGTTGACGTGGTCGAAGCCCGCGGCCCGTGCTTCCGCGACGCACGCCTCGGGCCGTCCGGGGGTGTGCGTGCGGTCGAGGATCTTCAGTACGTGCTGCCGGGCGCTCTGCATCCCGAACGAGATCCGGTTGAAGCCCCCGGCCCGCAGGGTCGCCAGGTACTCGGGGCCGACGGACTCCGGATTCGCCTCGGTGGTGATCTCGGCGTTCTCGGCGAGGCCGAACTCGTCCCGGACGGCGGCGAGCATCCGTACCAGGTCGGCGGCGTCGAGCAGGGTCGGCGTACCGCCGCCGACGAAGACCGTGCTGACCGGCCGCGGGTCGTCGCCGAGCACCTTCCGGGCCAGCCGGACCTCTTCGGTGAGGGTCGACGCGTAGTTGTCCCGGGAGGCCAGCACGCCGCCCGAGCCGCGCAGTTCGGTGGCGGTGTAGGTGTTGAAGTCGCAGTACCCGCAGCGCGTCGCGCAGTAGGGCACATGCAGGTAGAAGCCGAGCGGCCGGTCACCCGCGCCCTCCAGGGCATGACCGGGCAGCGCCCCGTCTTCGGGCACGGGTTCACCATCGGGCAGTACGGAAGGCATGTCCCCATTGTCACTCGGCTCGCGGGCCGCCCGGCCCACGCAGGTGCGTACCGGACGCCGCGGGGCAGACGGGACTTCCGGAACACGGCTTCTACCCGCGTCACTCCGCCCGCAGCACCAGCAGCGCCAGGTCGTCGTCGAGGGGCTCGATGCCGAATGCGTACACCGCGTGCTTGATCCGCTCGGCGACCCCCTGCGCGGTCAGTCCCGTGCAGTCCGCCAGCTCGGTCGCCAGTCCGTCACCGTCATCGAACATGCGCGGACCCGCCCGCCGCTCGGTGACGCCGTCGGTGACACAGAGCAGGGTGTCGCCGGGCAGCAGGTCGAACGTCTCGCTCTCGTACGCGACCCCCTCGATCACGCCGAGCAGCATCTGCGGGGCCGCCGCCGGCCGTACCGTGCCGTCCGGGCGCAGCAGCAGCGGCAGCGGGTGGCCGGCGCTGGAGAGGGTGCAGCGCACGCCGCCTCCGGCGAGCGGCACCAGTTCGCCGTAGAGCAGCGAGAGGAAGCGGGACTGGGGGTCCTCGGGCATGTCCTGGCCACCGGCCACCGCGACCATCCGGGCCGCCGCCTCGGCCGTCTCCATCGCGTCGTCGAGGAGCAGTTTGTTGAGCCGGTCGAGCACACCGGAGACCTGGTAGCCCTCCCGGGCGAGCAGCCGCAGCCAGGGTCTGGCGAGGCCGGTGACGACCGCCGCCTCGGGGCCGCTGCCCTGGACGTCGCCGAGGGCGAAGCACCAGCGGCCCCCTGCGGCGTCGCCGGGGAAGACATCGTAGAAGTCGCCGCCGACGACGCCCTCGCCGCGCGGCTCGTAGACCAGGGCGCTGTCGACACCGGGGATCTCCGCGACGCTGCTGGGCAGCAGTCCGCGCTGGAGCACCCGGCTGATGGTGGCCTGCCGGGTGTACTGGCGGGCGGCGGCGATCGCCAGGGCGACCCGTCGCGCGAAGTCCTCGACCAGGCCGCTCACCTCCTCGGAGGCGCGCTGGAGTCCGGTCCGGCCGAGCAGCAGGGTGCCCAGCGGCCGGCCGGCCGCGAGCAGCCGGTAGCCGAGCGCCACCCCGTCCGTCCCGGCGGCTCCGGCGCCACCGGTGGCCCCGGGGGGCTCGTTCAGACCCGGCCACGGCACGGGCACGCCCGCACCGCGGGCGGACTCCGGCAGCTTCGGGGGTTCCCTCTCCAGCGCGGCCCGCAGTTCGTCGATCCGGTTCTCCTTGGTGTGCCAGACCCGGGAGAGCCGCGGCCTGCGCCCCGGGCCGCCCGCCTCCGGGTCCAGCCAGACGGCGCACCAGTCGCCGAGCCTGGGCACCAGGAGCTGCCCGGCGAGCGCGGCGATCATGTCCTCGTCGAACTGTCCGGCGAGCAGTTCCGAGGCCTCGGCGAGGAACGACAGCGCGCCCCCGCTGCTCCACTCCCGGTCGTCCCCCGGCGCACGCCGGGGCGCGGGAGCCAGGATCTCGGCGGCCCGCAGGCCCCACTGGAGCCGCTGGTCACTGCCGGGGGCCGGGTGCGGGTCACCGTCGCCGACCGGCAGCCTGGTCCAGACGGTCTTGCGGCCGGTGTGGTACGTGATGCCCCAGCTCTCGGCCAGGGCCGAGACGAGCCGCAGTCCGCGTCCGTACTCGGGGATGCCGGGGTCCTGCTGCGCCTCCGGTTCGTTGCGCACCGCGCGCGCGGGGTGGTGGTCGGAGATCTCGACGACCAGCGCGGGCGGCTCGTCGGCGAGCGCCTCCTCCAGGCGGACGAGCAGGTCGACCGTGGTACCCGCGTGCACCACGGCGTTGGTGACGAGTTCGCTGACGATGAGCACCGCGTCGTCGGCGAGCTGGTCGGTGAACCCGGTGGCGGTCGGCAGCCCGAGCGCGGTCCAGTCGGCGAGCGCGGCACGCACGAACCGGCGCGCGGCGGACGCGGCCAGTTGGTTGCCGGGCAGGCTGGTGCGGACCACCACGGACGGTGCGGCGACCGGTGGTGGTCCGGGAGGGCGTGCGGAGCGGACCGCTGTCTCCCTCTGCACGGGAATGGACACCACAGTGCGGCTCCCTGACCAGATCTGACGTTGTGCCGCTTACGGCACCGCCAGAGTGACAGACTGAGCCCGCCCATATGCGCCGAGTCACTGAACTGGGTGACGCCGGATGCCAAACACACAGGTCAGCGGGGTGGCACGGGTGCGCCCGCGCGCGCCGGAGCGCACCGGGCGCAGGGCGTGAGCGGGGCCCGGACCGGCCCGTCCGCCCCAGGAGCCCCGCGAGCCCGCGTCTACGCCTCGCGCGCCCCCGCGTACATGTCGTCGATGAGCGCCTTGTACTCCCGCTCGACGACCGGCCTCTTCAGTTTGAGGCTGGGCGTCAGCTCACCGTGCTCGATGTCCAGATCGCGCGGCAGCAGCCGGAACTTCTTGACGGTCTGCCAGCGCTGGAGCCCTTCGTTGAGCTCCTTCACATAGCCGCCGATCAGCGACTCGACCTGCTTGGTGGCCACCACCTCGGCGTACGTCCGGCCGCCGAGGCCGTTCTCCTGCGCCCAGCCCATGATGGTCGGCTCGTCGAGCGAGATCAGGGCCGTACAGAAGTTCCGGTCCGCGCCGTGCACCAGGATGTTGGAGACGAACGGGCAGACGGCCTTGAACTGTCCCTCGACCTCGGCCGGTGCGATGTACTTGCCGCCCGACGTCTTGATCAGGTCCTTCTTGCGGTCGGTGATCCGCAGATAGCCGTCGGACGACAGCTCGCCGATGTCGCCGGTGTGGAACCAGCCGTCGGACTCCAGCACCTCGGCGGTCTTCTCGGGCAGCCGGTGGTAGCCCGCCATGATGCCGGGGCCGCGGAGCATGATCTCGCCGTCGTCGGCGATCCGTACCTCGGTGCCGGGCAGCGGCTTGCCGACCGTGCCGGTGCGGTAGGCCTCGCCCGGGTTGACGAAGGAGGCGGCGCTGGACTCCGTGAGGCCGTACCCCTCCAGGATGTGGATACCGGCGCCGGCGAAGAAGAGCCCTATGTCGGGAGCGAGCGCGGCCGAACCCGAGACACAGGCGCGCAGCCGGCCGCCGAACGCCTCGCGGATCTTGGAGTACACGAGTGCGTCGGCGACCTTGTGCTTGGCCGTGAGCGCGAACGGCGCCGAGGTGGTGCCGGTGTGCCGGTAGTTGTCCTGGGTGACCTTCGCGTACTCGCGCGCCACCTCGGCGGCCCACTGGAAGATCTTGTACTTTGCGGGGCCACCGGCCCGTGCCTTGGCGGCGACCCCGTTGTAGACCTTCTCGAATATCCGCGGGACCGCGGCCATGTAGGTCGGCTGCACCACCGGAAGGTTCTCGATGATCTTGTCCACCCGGCCGTCGACGGCGGTCACATGGCCGACCTCGATCTGCCCGGAGGTCAGCACCTTGCCGAAGACGTGAGCGAGCGGCAGCCAGAGGTACTGGACGTCGTCCTTGGTGATCAGGCCGGTCCCCACCGTGGCCTTGGCCATGTACGACCAGTTGTCGTGCGGCAGCCGTACGCCCTTGGGCCTGCCCGTGGTGCCCGAGGTGTAGATCAGCGTGGCCAGCTGGTCGGCGGTGATGGCCGCGGTCCGCTCCTTGACCGCCCCGGGGTTCTTCTCCAGGTACGCCGCTCCGCGGGCCTCCAGCTCGGCCAGCGTCAGCACCCAGCCGCTCTCGTCGGGCTCCAGGCCCGCGGCGTCGATCACCACGACATGGCGGAGGTCCGGCAGCTCGGCCCGCCGCTCCCGCGCCTTGGCCAGCTGTACGGCGTCCTCCGCGATCAGCACCCGGCTCTCGGAGTCGGAGAGGATGTACGCGGACTCCTCGGTGTTCGTCGACGGGTAGATCGTGGTGGTCGCCGCGCCCGCGCACATCACGCCGAGGTCGGCCAGTATCCATTCGACCCGGGTGCCGGAGGCGAGCGCGACGCGCTCCTCCGGGGCGACGCCGAGGTCGATCAGACCGGCCGCGACGGCGTACACCCGCTCCGCGGCCTGCCCCCAGCTCAGCGACTTCCACTCGTCGGGTCCGTCACCGGAAGCGGCGGGCACCGGATAGCGGTACGCCTCGGCATCGGGCGTGTCGGCAACCCGCTGGGTGAAAAGGGTCGCCACGGAGGGCGGCCGGTTATCGATCAAGGTCTGGGTGTCGCTCACGACGTCGTCCTCCGGGCCTACGGGCAGCACTGCACGACTGGCTGGTGGCTGGTATTTAACTGGCGAGTAACTAAGGATCAGAGTAGAGCGCCAGTGTCCGCCACGTAAGGGGGAGCAGGCGTGTGCTTCATAACGAACGGGCCCCCGCACCGAGGTACGGGGGCCCGTCAGCCCGGTGCACGGAACCGCCTGCGCGTTCCGCCCTCCGGGTTACGACCTGGTCCACTGCGCCAGGCCGCTGTTCTGCTCCGGCTACTTCTTCTTGGCCTCGCCGGACTCGTCGGTGGACAGCACCGCGATGAAGGCCTCCTGCGGGACCTCCACGTTGCCGACCATCTTCATCCGCTTCTTGCCTTCCTTCTGCTTCTCCAGCAGCTTCCGCTTACGGGAGATGTCACCGCCGTAGCACTTGGCGAGGACGTCCTTGCGGATGGCGCGGACGGTCTCACGGGCGATGACCCGGGCGCCGATGGCCGCCTGGATCGGCACCTCGAAGTTCTGCCGGGGAATGAGCTTCTGCAGCTTGGCGACGAGCCGCACCCCGTACGCGTACGCCTTGTCCTTGTGCGTGACGGCGGAGAAGGCGTCGACCTTGTCGCCGTGCAGCAGGATGTCGACCTTGACGAGCTGGGCGCTCTGCTCGCCGGTGGGCTCGTAGTCGAGCGAGGCGTAGCCGCGGGTCTTGGACTTCAGCTGGTCGAAGAAGTCGAAGACGATCTCGGCGAGCGGCAGGGTGTAGCGGATCTCTACGCGGTCCTCGGAGAGGTAGTCCATGCCGAGCAGGGCGCCGCGCCGGTTCTGGCAGAGCTCCATGATCGCGCCGATGAACTCGCTGGGGGCCAGCACCGTGGCGCGGACGACCGGCTCGTGCACCTTGTCGATCTTGCCCTCGGGGAACTCGCTCGGGTTGGTGACGGTGTGCTCGGTACCGTCCTCCATCTCCACGCGGTAGACCACGTTGGGGGCGGTGGCGATGAGCTCCAGGTTGAACTCGCGCTCCAGCCGCTCCCGGACCACGTCGAGGTGGAGCAGCCCGAGGAAGCCGACGCGGAAGCCGAAGCCCAGCGCCGCCGAGGTCTCCGGTTCGTACACCAGCGCCGCGTCGTTGAGCTGGAGCTTCTCCAGGGCCTCGCGCAGGTCCGGGTAGTCCGAGCCGTCCAGCGGGTAGAGCCCCGAGAACACCATCGGCTTGGGGTCCTTGTAGCCGCCCAGCGCCTCGGTGGCGCCCTTGTGCAGGGAGGTGATGGTGTCACCGACCTTGGACTGCCTGACGTCCTTCACACCGGTGATGATGTAGCCGACCTCGCCGACGCCCAGACCGTCGGAGGGGGTCATCTCCGGCGAGGAGACGCCGATCTCCAGCAGTTCGTGGGTGGCGTTGGTGGACATCATCCGGATGCGCTCGCGCTTGTTGAGCGAGCCGTCGATGACCCGGACGTACGTCACGACGCCGCGGTAGGAGTCGTAGACCGAGTCGAAGATCATCGCGCGGGCCGGGGCGTCGGCCGCGCCGATCGGGGCCGGGACGTCCTTGACGACGCGGTCGAGCAGGGCATCCACCCCGACGCCGGTCTTGGCCGAGACCTTCAGCACATCCTCCGGCTGGCAGCCGATGAGGTTCGCCAGCTCCTCGGAGAACTTCTCGGGCTGCGCGGCCGGCAGGTCGATCTTGTTGAGCACCGGAACGATCGTGAGGTCGTTCTCCATCGCCAGATAGAGGTTGGCGAGAGTCTGGGCCTCGATGCCCTGGGCGGCGTCCACCAGCAGAACCGTGCCCTCGCATGCCGCGAGGGAGCGGGAGACCTCATAGGTGAAGTCCACGTGACCAGGGGTGTCGATCATGTTCAGGACATGGGTCTTGCCCTGGCCGTCGCCCGTGGTGGGCGCCCAGGGCAGCCGGACCGCCTGGGACTTGATCGTGATGCCGCGCTCACGCTCGATGTCCATACGGTCGAGGTACTGAGCGCGCATCTGCCGCTGGTCGACCACACCGGTCAGCTGAAGCATCCGGTCGGCAAGGGTCGACTTGCCGTGGTCGATGTGCGCGATGATGCAGAAATTGCGGATCAGCGCCGGGTCGGTACGGCTCGGCTCGGGCACGTGGGTAGGAGTCGCGGGCACGCAAGGTCCTGATTCTTGAGACGCGGGGCGTCTCGTCTCGGGCGATGGCGGATCGATACGTAGCTGCCATGGTCCCACGACTGGGCACCGGAGCCCGTTTTGGGCTGGTGGGTGGACGGCTGATACCGTGGTCAGCTGTGCCTCCTGCCCCCTTCGCACGAGTCCGTCGACGCGCATCGGTCACCCGAAACCGCTGAACCGGATCCGTACGGGTCGGCGTGGGGCACTCATCGAAATTCAATCGAACCTGAAAAGGCTCTTTCGTGGCGAACATCAAGTCCCAGATCAAGCGGAACAAGACCAACGAGAAGGCGCGCCTGCGTAACAAGGCCGTCAAGTCGTCGCTCAAGACCGCGATCCGCAAGGCCCGTGAGGCCGCTGTCGCGGGCGACGTCGAGAAGGCCACCGTGGCCGCTCGTCTGGCCTCGCAGCAGCTCGACAAGGCTGTCAGCAAGGGCGTCATCCACAAGAACGCCGCTGCCAACAAGAAGTCGGCCATCGCCAAGCGCGTTGCCGGTCTCGCTGCCTGAACGATTCGGTCCGACGTTCCGTCCGACTGACTTCGCATGACGGGCTCTCCGAGCCCAGCCGTCGTCCCGGACCCAGCGGTCCCTCTACCCGCTCCGGTACGACACCCCGCGCCGCACACGGCCTGCGTTCGCCACGCGGGTGCGGCGCACAGATGCTTGAGCCGAAGGCCCCGCTGCCGTCCTTCCCCAGGACGGGAGCGGGGCCTTCGGCGTGCGTGGTGCGCGTCCCCCGGCGCGTGCTCCGGCGCGTGGTCGGGGCGGCTGCTCGGGGCGCCTGCTCGGGGCGTCTGCTAGGGGGCGCGGTCGGACAGGCCCTAACGCCGGAGGCGGGCCGCGCGGGCCACCGTGACCACGGCCTTCTCCAGCGCGTACTCCGGATCGTCGCCGCCGCCCTTGACCCCCGCGTCGGCCTCGGCGACGGCCAGCAGCGCGAGCGCGACCCCGTCCGGTGTCCAGCCGCGCATCTGCTGGCGCACCCGGTCGATCTTCCACGGCGGCATTCCCAGCTCGCGCGCGAGATCGGCGGGACGGCCGCCACGCGCCGAGGAGAGCTTGCCGATGGCGCGGACCCCTTGGGCCAGCGCGCTGGTGATCAGTACGGGAGCCACCCCGGTCGACAGCGACCAGCGCAGCGCCTCCAGCGCTTCGGCGGTCCGCCCCTCGACGGCCCGGTCGGCGACGGTGAAGCTGGACGCCTCGGCTCGGCCCGTGTAGTAGCGGCCGACGACGGCCTCGTCGATGGTGCCCTCGACGTCCGCGACGAGCTGGGAGGCCGCGCTCGCGAGCTCGCGCAGATCGCTGCCGATCGAATCGACCAGCGCCTGGCAGGCCTCGGGGGTGGCGGAACGGCCCAGGGCGCGGAACTCCGACCGTACGAAGGAGAGCCGCTCCGCGGGCTTGGTCGTCTTCGGGCAGGCGACCTCGCGGGCACCGGCCTTACGCGCGGCGTCCAGCAGTCCCTTGCCCTTGGCCCCTCCCGCATGGAGAAGCACCAGGGTGATCTCCTCGGCGGGAGCGCCCAGGTAGTCCTTGACGTCCTTGATCGTGTCGGCCGAGAGGTCCTGCGCGTTCCGCACGATCACGACCTTGCGCTCCGCGAAGAGCGAAGGGCTGGTCAGCTCGGCGAGCGTGCCGGGCTGGAGCTGGTCGGACGTGAGATCCCGGACGTCCGTGTCGGCGTCGGCGGCACGGGCGGCTGCGACCACCTGCTGCACCGCGCGGTCGAGCAGCAGGTCCTCCTGCCCGACGGCGAGGGTGACGGGTGCGAGGACGTCGTCGGCGGAATTCTGCTGGCTCTGTTTGCGGATCATCGCGGTCCAGCATCCCACGGGGCACTGACACTCCCGTACGTGGCGGAGAATGGCCAGGTGAGCGATGTGAGACATGTGCTGGTGCTGCCGGACCGCGACACCGCGGAGGAGGTGGCGGGGGAACTCGCCGACCGTTTCGGGGTGAGCCAGGAGCCCCAGCTCGTACGGGACGCGCTGGCCGGTGAGGACGACGCCGAGGACGCGCAGTGGCTGGTCGTCGTCGAGGATCCGGACGGGCGGCTGGCCCCCGCCGAGCTGGACACCTTCGCGGCGGAGTACGAAGGGTGGCTGGAGACGCCCTGAGGCGCGGCCCTGGCCTGGCCTGGCCTGGCCAGGCCTGGCCTGGCTAAGAGTTTGTCCCGTCAGGGCGTGTTCGGGGCGGCCTTCTTCACGATCTGGATGTCCAGGTCGATGGTGACGCTGTTGCCGACCGCCGCGATACCCCGGGCCAGCATGGTCTGCCAGGTGACGGTGAAGTCCTCCCGGTGCAGTTCGGTGGTGGCCCGGCAGGCGGCGCGGATCTCGCCCTCCATGCCGTTGCCGATGCCCAGGTACTGCGTGTCGAGCGTGACGGTGCGGCTGACACCGTGCAGGGTGAGCGCGCCGGTCACGCCCCAACGGCTGCCGCCGCGGTGGACGAAGCGCTCGCTGTAGAACTCCAGCGTCGGGAAGTGCGCCACGTCGAGGAAGTCGCCGGAGCGCAGATGGTCGTCGCGCATCTGGACGTTGGTGTCGATGGACGCCGCGTCGATGATCACGTGCATGGCCGACTGCTCCATGTGGTCCGCGATCCTGACCGCTCCGGCGAAGGTGTTGAAACGGCCGTGGATACGCGCCATCCCGATGTGCCGGGCGGTGAAGCTGATGTGCGAGTGCGTCGGCTCGATCTCCCACTCGCCGGGTTCCGGCAGCGTGGGGGGCTGGGCGATCTGGAGGGTCACCCCGCCCATGGCGGCGTGACCGCCCTCGGTCACGGTGACGTTCCCGTGGAAGGGGGTGAAGCCCTCGGCGGTGACGGCGAGCCGGTACTCACCGGCGGGGACGGTGGTGAACACGGAGCCGTACGGGTCGGTCTCACCGCCCACGGTCCTGCGGCCCATCCTGTCGGTGAGGACGAACTCGGCCTGCTGCACAGGCTCGTTGACCGGATCGAGCACCCGGCAGGTGAGCACGCCCCCGCGCTCGGGGACCGTCAGCTCTCCGAGGAGGCCGCCGCTGCGGGCGACGCCGGTGGACCTGCTGCCAAACCAACGGCTGAACACTTTTCACGAACCCCCGTGCGTAGGACCGATCCTCGGTCGCACGCACAGCAGGACGTCGTTGTCGGGGCGGCGACCCGTTGACGAATAGACATTCGATCATTGTGGGGGCGTTCTGGGCAAACTGTGCTGGTCGTGGGGGTTGGCGTCACCTGTCACGACTTGTACTCCCTGCGAAGTGGACGAACCCGTACCGCCGGAGACGTCCCGCAGCACCGGCACCCGGTGCTGCCGCGCGGAGTCCTCGGGTCTACGTGCGGAGGCCTCGGGTCTACGTGCGAGGACCTCGGGGCAGCCGTCCGGGTCCCGCCGCACGGCAGGCGTCCAGGTCACGCCGTACGACCGACGTCCGAGAGCGGCCGCTGCCATCGCCGTCGCCATCGCCATCGCCATCGCCGTCGCCGTCGCCATCGCCGTCGCCGGTCAGCCTCCGTTGGGTATGGCGCGCAGCGCGGGCCCCGTGCCCGTCACCGCGATGGAGCCGTCCGTGTCGGTACGCAGCACGGTGGCGCCGCCCGCGCGCAGGGCCGCGACCGTACGCGGGGCCGGGTGACCGTACGGGTTGTCCTGCCCGCACGAGATCAGCGCGAGCCGAGGGTGGACGGCACGCAGCAGGCCGGGGTCCTGGTACGCCGAGCCGTGATGGGCGACCTTCAGCACGTCCACCGGGGGCAGCGCCGGGTAGGCCCGTAACAGCGCTTCCTGCGCGGGTGGTTCCAGATCGCCGGGGAGCAGCAGGGTCAGGCCGGCGGCGTGCACGAGCAGGGTGACACTGGCGTCGTTCGGTCCGTCCGGGACCGGCGCGGGTCCGGCCGGTGGCCACAGCACCTGCCAGCCGAGCTGTCCGATACGGCGCTGCTCCCCCGGTCCCGCCCGGACCACAGGGATGTGCGCCGCCGCTGCCGCTCTCCGTACGGACGCGCTCTGGTCCTGCGGGTCCTGGAGGTTCGTCGTCTCGATCGTGCCGACGGCCCGGCCGCGCAGTACGCCGGGCAGCCCGGCCACATGATCGGCATGGAAGTGGGTGAGCAGGAGGAGCGGGATACGGGTGACGCCGAGTTCACGCAGGCAGTGGTCGACGAGGTGCGGATCCGGGCCCGCGTCGATGACAACGGCTGTCCCCGCACCTGCCGCCAGCACAGTGGCATCGCCCTGGCCGACATCACACATCGCGTACGTCCAGCCGGGAGGTGGCCAGCCGGTGACGACACGGGTGAGCGGAGCGGGCCGCAGCACGGCGACGAACAGCAGCAGTACGCAGACGGCCGCCACCCAGGGGTGATGGCGCAGCCTTCGGGCGGCGGCCACGAGGGCCACCGTGACGACGGCGAGCAGCAGTGCACCGGACCGGCCCCCGGGCCAGTCGACCTGCGCGCCGGGAAGTGCGGCACCACCGCGTGCGACGGCGGCGATCCACCCGGCCGGCCATCCCGCGCACCGGGCCAGCACGCCTGCCACCGCCGTGGACACCGGAGCGGTCGCCAGAGAGGCGAAGCCGAGGACCGTCGCGGGTCCCACCGCGAGTTCGGCGAGGAGATTGCAGGGGACGGCCACCAGCCCGACCCGGGACGACAGCAGCACGATGACCGGGGCGCAGACCGCCTGTGCGGCGGCTGCCGCCGCGACCACCTCGGCGAGCCGCGGCGGCACTCCGCGCCGTTGCAGCGCGGCGCTCCAGGTCGGCCCGATGGTGAGGAGGGCGCCGGTGGCCAGGACGGAGAGGACGAAGCCGTAACTGCGGGCCAGCCAGGGGTCGTACAGCACCAGCAGCAGTACCGCTGCGGCCAGTGCCGGGATGAGCGATCTCCGGCGCCCCGTGCCGATCGCGAGCAGCGTGACGAGTCCGCAGGCCGCGGCCCGCAGCACGCTCGGATCCGGTCGGCACACGATCACGAAGGCCAGGGTCAGTATCCCGCCGAGCACGGCCGTCGCCCGCAGCGGGATGCCGAACCGCGGTGCGAGCCCGCCCCGTTCGGCCCGCAGCGCAGCACCGGGCGGGCCGATCAGCAGAGCCAGGATCAGCGTGAGGTTACTTCCCGACACCGCGAGCAGGTGCGTCAGGTCGGTGGTCTGGAAGGCGTCGCGGAGGTCGGGCGGAATCCTGGAGGTGTCCCCCACGACCAGCCCGGGAAGCAGGGCCCGCGCGTCCGGGGCGAGCCCGTCGCTCGCCGCCCGCAGCCCGGCACGCAGGTCTCCCGCCAGGCTCTGGACACCGGTCGGCGCTCCGGTGACGCGCGGGGGCTCCCTGCCCGGCACGCTCAGTACGGCAGCGATGCGGTCGTCGTCCGACAGCGGAGCCTCCAGCCGAGCGGTCAGCCGCAGCCGGGTGGTGGGCAGCAGCCGCTGCCACTCGGCGGAGTGGGCGATCACCAGGACGGGAGTACGGACGGTGGACGTGCTGCCGCCGGGCGCCCGTACTCGGGTGATCTCCGCGTCGAGGACGAAGGACGGGGGCGCCGCGTGGTCCCCGCGGATCCGGGGACGCGTCGGACGGGGATCGGACGTGACGGTCAACTCCGCTGTGACACGGGCCGATTGGCGCGCCAGCCCTGGCACCGGGCCCCGCCGGGCATCGGCCCCGTGCAGTCCGCCCGAGACCGCGCCCGCAGCGGCACAGAGCAGAGTCGCCGCCGCGGCGGTCGCGTTCAGCCGGTTTCCCGGCCGGACGGCCCGGCGCACCAGCAGCACCGCTGCCGCACAGACGCAGGCCGCGACCGCACAGAGCGTCCACCGGCCCGGTGCCGCCACAGCCAGGGCCGCCGCAGCCCACGCGGCCAGTGCGGGCGCCACCAGCCGCAGATCGACAGGGCCCTCCTGCCGTGGATCGGACGCGCCGAGCCGGTGGCCGGATGCCGCGTGGACTGCGGTGCGTGCCACGGCTGTTGGCAGTGGTCCGCCTGAACGTGTCATGGCTGTACGAGAGGCTGGAGGTCGGAGAAGCGCCGGTCACCGATGCCGTTGACCTCACGGAGCTCACCGACGGAGCCGAAACCGCCGTGCTGGGTGCGGTAGTCGATGATGTGCTGAGCCAGTACGGGGCCGACGCCGGGCAGGGTGTTGAGCTGCTCCGCAGTGGCGGTACTGAGGCTCACCGGCGCCGCGGCGGCCCCGGTCGGCGGGCCGGTGCCGCCCGCAGGAGCGGCGCCTCCGCCGACCGCGGACTGTGGTGCGGGCGGCTCACCGACGACGACCTGCTCGCCGTCGGTGAGCACCCGTGCCCGGTTCAGCCCGACCGCGTCCACTCCCGCCTTGATCCCGCCGGCCGCCCGCAGGGCGTCGGCGACCCGCGAACCGGCGGGCAGGCGCTGGATTCCCGGGCTACGGACCTTGCCGCTGACATCCACGACGATCCGTGCGGCGGACGCCCCGGTCGGCCCGGCGCCGGCAGGCTGCCGGGGCCGACCGGGTGCCGCTGACCCGGCTGACGCCTTCGGAACGGCAGCGGGCGCCCCCTCGCTGACCATCTCCGGAGCTCTGACGGATTGGGGGCGTCCGGTCCAGAAGTGCTGGACGGCGAAGACCACGGCCACCACGAGGACGGCAGCCAGCGCGGCGAGTGTCCGGGGAGCGAGTCCGCACCGCGCCTGCGCCCATAACGGCAGACGCTCACGCAGCGCTGCCCCGGCGCCGGTCACGGCCGCGCCGATTCTGCCGGCCGACGAGGGCGCCGCGGATACGCCCGGCCCGCCTGCGGCAACCCCCGCACGCGCCCCACCGGTTGCAGCCGAACCACCCGGCGTACTTGGCGCACCCGCCGCACCCGCCGCACCCGAAACCCCGGGACCACCCGGACCTGAACCGCCGGGGCCGGGACCACCCGGACCGCTATCCCGACCTGTGCCACCCCGACCCGTGCCACCTCGACCCGTGCCATCCCGACCCGTGCCACCCCGACCTGGAACACCAAGATCTGGAACACCAAGATCTGCACACTCGACCCGCTCGACCGGCGCAGCCCTCCCCACCGATTCCCTCGGCGCAGCCGGAAACAGCGCCTCCGCGCGCAGAAGCAGTGGCGCCCGGGGCGACGGCGTACGGACTCGTCGCGAACGGCGTCGTGCGGCGGCATGGCGGGCGCGGCCGTCCGACGCGGGCGCACGGCCGGGGCCGCTGGTCGCAGAACGTGGGCTGAGCGTTCGGGAAGTCATGCCACGAGACGGTAGGCATCTCCCCCGGCCCCCGCTGATCAAGGTCAATTTCGGTGGAGAACCCGGCACTTGTGGATAACACCGCCACCCGATCGAGCGGCTTCAGCGCAGTGAGACGACAACTCCCAGCAGTCCCGGTCCGGTATGCGCTCCGATGACCGCGCCCACCTCGCTGACATGCAGGTCGACCAGGCCCGGCACACGGTCGCGCAGCCGTTCCGCGAGCGCCGCCGCCCGCTCGGGCGCCGCCAGATGGTGTACCGCGATGTCCACCTGATCCGCCCCCGCCCGGTCGGCGGCGATCTCCTCCAGCCGGGCGATCGCCTTCGAGGCCGTGCGTACCTTCTCCCGCATTTCGATCCGGCCGCCGTCGAGCTCCAGCAGCGGCTTCACCGCGAGCGCCGAGCCGAGCAGCGCCTGTGCCGCACCGATCCGGCCGCCGCGGCGCAGGTAGTCCAGGGTGTCCACGTAGAAGTACGCGGACGTGCCCCCGGCGCGCTTCTCCGCGGCGGCCACCGCCTCGTCCAGCGTGCCGCCGGCCTCCGCGGTCCCGGCGGCCGACAGTGCGCAGAACCCGAGGGCCATGGCGACCACGCCGGTGTCCACCACCCGTACCGGTACGGGCGCTTCCTTCGCCGCCAGCACGGCGGCGTCGTACGTCCCGGAGAACTCGGCCGACAGATGCAGCGAGACGATGCCGGTCGCCCCCGCCTCGGCTGCCGCCCGGTAGGTGGCCGCGAAGACCTCGGGGCTGGGCCGGGACGTGGTCACCGAGCGCCGCTTCTGAAGGGCCAGGGCCAGTGCGCGGGCCGAGGTCTCCGTACCGTCCTCCAGGGCCCGGTCGCCGAGGACCACGGTCAGCGGCACCGCTGTGATGCTGTGCCGCACCAACGTCTGCTGCGGCAGGTAGGCCGTGGAATCGGTGACGATCGCGACATGGCGGGACATGAGCGGGAGATTACCCGCAGGTGCCGGGGCACGGCAGCGCGGCCCCTCCCGGCGATCACTCAGGTGGTGCTCTCCGGGCGGCCGGTCTTCTGCCACGGATAGCGGCGCCGCGGTTCGTCGCGGTCCCGCCCGGTGATCGCCTCGGGTCCCGCAGTGGTCCCGGACGCGGCGCCCGGTCCGGTGTCCTTCGCGGACCGCCGCCGCGCGCCCGCGGTCGAAGCCGAAGCCGAACTCGAACCCGGCCGCTCCCCTGACGCCGTACCGGCCCCCTCCTCGCCGGAGGTCGTCCAGTGCCGCAGCGCCCCCGCCTCCACATCGATCTCCGCGTTCAGCGCGATCAGATCGTCGTCGGCGAACCTCCGGGCCCGGTCCCGGGCCGCCCAGCGCAGTGCGTCGGCCGAGTGCGTGATCTGCTCCGTACGCTCCCGCAGGCCGGGCAGTCGGCGGCCGAGTCCGGTCTTGTCCGGCTCGCGCTCCAGCCGTCTCAGCTCAGCGTCCAGCTCCAGGCCGTGCACGCTGAGCCGTTCGAAGAGTCCCAGCGTCTCGCGCAGCGACTCGTCCTCCGCCACGCCCGCGTGCAGGGCGTCCTGGGTGGCCCTCATCGACGTACGCAGTGTGAGCCTCAGCTGCGCCAGTTCGCCCCCGGCGCCCGGCTGGCCGTAGCTCTTCGCGCGCAGCGCGGTGTCCTCGACGGTGCGCCTGGCCTGCGCGATCGTCTGGTCCACGCCCCGCCTGGCCGCGCCGACCACCTTGACGGCCGCGTAGGCCCCCACCCCGACGAAGGCGAGGAAGAGCAACGCCAGGATCAGGATCAGGGCTTCCATGAGGCATCCCTCGGTTGTCGACGCGGTGCGGACTCTTCGTGCCGGACCCGGTATCTCCACCGTAAACGGAAAGGGCAGGCCGGAGGTTCCTCAGGAACCCCCGACCTGCCCCTGGGGGGAAAGCTCGCACCCCACGCGGGACCGGTGCCGTACTTGGTGCCGTACCGGAGCACCGGATGCCATGCTGCGGGGCTACGCGGGCACGATGTTCACCAGCTTCGGCGCCCGCACGATCACCTTGCGGATCCCCGCCTCACCCAGCGCCGCGACGACGGCCGGGTCGGCCAGCGCCAGCTTCTCCAGGTCCGCGTCCGTGATCGACGGCGAGATCTCCAGGCGCGCCTTGACCTTGCCCTTGATCTGCACGACGCAGGTCACGGTCTCGTCCACCACGTACGCCGGGTCGGCGGCCGGGAAGTCCTGGTGGACCACCGAATCGCTGTGCCCCAGCTTGTGCCACAGCTCCTCGGCGATGTGCGGTGCCAGCGGCGCGACCAGCAGCACCAGCTGCTCGGCCACCGTGCGCGGTACGGCGCCGCCCGCCTTGGTCAGGAAGTTGTTCAGCTCGGTGATCTTGGCGATGGCGGTGTTGAAGCGCAACCCGGCCAGGTCCTGGCCGACCCCGTCGATCGCCTTGTGCAGCGCGCGCAGCGTGTCCTCGCCGGCCTCGGCGTCGGAGACGGTGACCTCACCGGTCTCCTCGTCGACGACATTGCGCCACAGCCGCTGCAGCAGCCGGTACTGTCCGACCACCGCACGGGTGTCCCACGGCCGTGAGACGTCCAGCGGGCCCATCGCCATCTCGTACAGCCGCAGCGTGTCCGCGCCGTACTCGGCGCAGATCTCGTCCGGAGTGACGGCGTTCTTCAGGGACTTGCCCATCTTGCCCAGGACCCGGGTGACCTTCTCGCCCGCGTACCAGAAGCCGCCGTCCCGCTCCTCGACCTCGGCGGCCGGAACGGCGATGCCGCGGCTGTCACGGTAGACGAAAGCCTGGATCATGCCCTGGTTGTACAGCTTGTGGAACGGCTCGACCGAGGAGATGTGCCCCAGGTCGAACAGGACCTTCGACCAGAACCGCGCGTACAGCAGGTGCAGTACGGCGTGCTCGGCGCCGCCGACGTACAGGTCCACACCGCCGTGCGGCATGCCTTCGCGCGGCCCCATCCAGTACTGCTCGATGGTGGGGTCGACCAGCTTCTCGCTGTTGTGCGGGTCCAGGTAGCGCAGCTCGTACCAGCAGGAACCGGCCCAGTTGGGCATGGTGTTGGTCTCGCGCCGGTACTTCTTGACGCCGTCCCCGCGGCCCAGGTCCAGCTCGACGTCGACCCAGTCCTCGTTGCGGGACAGCGGGGTCTCCGGCGAGGTGTCGGCGTCGTCCGGGTCGAAGGTGCGCGGCGAGTAGTCCTCGACCTCGGGCAGCTCCAGCGGCAGCATCGACTCGGGCAGCGAGTGGGCGATGCCGTCCTCGTCGTAAACGATCGGGAAGGGCTCGCCCCAGTAGCGCTGGCGGCTGAACAGCCAGTCGCGCAGCCGGAAGTTGACCGTGCCCTCGCCGATACCGCGCGCGGTCAGCCACTCGGTGATCCTGGCCTTGGCCTCGACGACGCCCAGACCGTCCAGGGAGATGTCGGTGTCGGCGGAGTTCACCAGCTTCGCGTCGTGCGCCACGAAGGCGTCGTCCCAGGCCGAGGTGTCCGTACCACGGCCGTCGGACGGCTCCACGACACAGCGCATCGGCAGTTCGAAGGCGCGCGCGAAGGCGAAGTCGCGGCTGTCGTGCGCGGGGACGGCCATGATCGCGCCGGTGCCGTACCCCATCAGCACGTAGTCGGCGATGAAGACGGGCACCGGCTCGCCGCTGACCGGGTTGACGGCGTACGCGCCGGTGAAGACGCCGGTCTTCTCCTTGGCGTCGGCCTGGCGCTCGACGTCGGACTTCGAAGCGGCGAAGGCGCGGTACCGGGCAACAGCCTCGGCCGGGGTCGCGTGGCCGCCGGTCCACACCTCGTGCGTGCCCTCGGGCCAGGCGTCGGGGACGATCGACCGCTCGCCGGAGATCAGCTCGTGCTCGGGCGCCAGCACCATGTACGTGGCACCGAAGAGCGTGTCCTGGCGGGTGGTGAACACCGTGATCCGCTCGGAGCCGGAGCCCACCGCGAAGTCCACCCGGGCGCCCTCGGAACGGCCGATCCAGTTCCGCTGCTGCAGCTTGATCGCTTCGGGCCAGTCCAGCGCGTCCAGGTCGGCCAGCAGCCGGTCCGCGTACGCGGTGATCCGCATGTTCCACTGGCGCAGCTTCGCCTTGAAGACGGGGAAGTTGCCGCGCTCGGAACGGCCGTCCGCGGTCACCTCCTCGTTCGCCAGTACGGTGCCCAGGCCGGGGCACCAGTTGACGGGGGCGTCCGACGCGTACGCCAGGCGGTACTCGCCCAGCAGGTTCGCGCGCCCCTCCGCGTCCAGTTCGCTCCACGCGCGCGGGCCGGGCACCGTGCGCTCACCGCTCTCGAACTGGGCGATCAGCTCGGCGATCGGGCGCGCCCGCTCCGCGTCCCGGTCGTACCAGGAGTTGAAGATCTGGACGAAGATCCACTGCGTCCACTTGTAGTACTCGGGGTCGATCGTGGCGAACGACCGGCGGTTGTCGTGGCCCAGCCCCAGCCTGCGCAGCTGGGATTTCATGTTCTCCATGTTGGCCTCGGTCGAGGCCCGCGGGTGGGTGCCGGTCTGCACGGCGAACTGCTCGGCCGGCAGCCCGAAGGCGTCGAAGCCCAGGGTGTGCAGGACGTTGTGCCCGGTCATGCGCTGGTGCCTGGCGTAGACGTCCGTGGCGATGTAGCCCAGCGGGTGGCCGACGTGCAGCCCGGTACCCGAGGGGTACGGGAACATGTCCATGACGAACTTCTTGGGCCGGGCCGCCAGGACCGGGTCGTCCGCCAGGTCACCGGTCGGGTTCGGCGCCTCGTACGTGCCGTCGGCGTCCCAGAAGTCCTGCCAGCGTGCCTCGATGTCAGCGGCCATGGCAGCCGTGTAACGGTGCGCTGCGGTCACCTCGGAAGGGACTCCTCCCGCGCTTTCGGCAGCGGAGGAAGAATTCGTCTCGCTCATGGTCCTCAAAGCTCCATCGGTCGTCTCTGCCCGCGTTCCCCGCGGCTGCGGCGCCAGTGGCACCAAACGAAAAAGCCCCTCGCACAGGAGGGGACGCCGCGCTGATGCCGACCGGGGGACTTCATCGGTCGGGACTGATTCAGCGCGGCTCGCTAAGCAGAAGGCGTACGGCACGCATGGCGTCAGGGTACCGCAGGCCCCTCACACCGCGCACAGACGTATCGGGAACCGGGGAACAGGGCCCGGGGGTGTCCCGCCGCACAGGCCGACGGCACGCGCCCCGGCCGCAGGAACAGGCACGGCGGCGGACAAGCAAGAAGCGGGCCACCCTGTTCGGGTGACCCGCTTCCCACTGCTTCACTGTGGAGCTAAGGAGAATTGAACTCCTGACCTCCTGCATGCCATGCAGGCGCTCTACCAACTGAGCTATAGCCCCGTGCTGTGTGCCGTTCCGGGGGATTCCCCTTCGGCTCCGCCAACATTACACGGTCCACCGGGTGCTCCGCCAAATCCATTCCCGTCAGGCGGTGGCGAAGGAGTAGAACCGCTTGAGCGTGCAGTGGTCCTCCAGCAGCCGGCCGTAGATCGGCTCGCCCTCAAGCTCCCGGTACGTCTCGATCGGGTCGCCTTTTATGATCAGCGCCCGCGCGCACTCCTCGCACCAGTACTGGTAGTCGGCGTTGACCGGATCCATGTCGCGGACGATGGGCGTACCGCTGCCGCACCAGTCGCATTTCCTCCTGTGTGCACCCATCGGTCAGCTCCAACTGTGGCCGCAGGCCGGGCACATGCACGACATCCCGCCGCTGTCGCCGAGTGTCCGGGCGGTGTGGGGGGAACCGTGGGGCGGGCAGTCGGGCCGCGTGCGGGCCGTCGCCCCGCCGACCAGGGCATGGACACTCTGGAGCGTGCTCGCGGGCATCGCGCTCTCCCCTCCCTGACGGGCCGTCGTCCCTCCGGCGGTCCGATTCTGCCATGGCCCCGCAAGGGGGTCAGTGGCGTCGGCGAACGAGCACGGCCGCATCCCCGGGAGCACGGCCCGGGTCGGGCCCGCGGGCGAACCGTTTCGCCCGCCCCGGCCCGGTGGCCGTGGGGCGCTCTCCGCGCCGCGGGCGAGGTCGTGGACGGAGTCCGGGCGAACGGAACGCGGCCCCGCCGGGGGCGAACGGAACGCGGCCCGCCGGGGGCGGCCGGCGCGAACCCGGGGAGCGCCGGGGCCCGTTGACGAGCTGCGGGCATACAGAAAATCCCGCCCCCTGACGGGGACGGGATTGTCGATTGTGGAGCTAAGGAGAATTGAACTCCTGACCTCCTGCATGCCATGCAGGCGCTCTACCAACTGAGCTATAGCCCCGCTGTTCGCTTCGCTTGCTGCATTCTCTGCGGCCCTGCGGCGCGAACAAGAAGAACTTTAGCGTGTGAACAGCCAGAAAGTGAAATCCGCCCGGACGGCCACCGGGGAGCCCTCAGTCGTCGTCGCCGAACACCGGCTCCGGAAGGGTCCCGGCGTTGTGCTCCAGCAGCCGCCAGCCACGGGCACCCTCGCCCAGGACCGACCAGCAGCAGTTGGAGAGGCCGCCCAGGCCCTCCCAGTGGTACGACTCCAGACCGAGGAGCCGACCGATGGTGGTGCGGATGGTGCCGCCGTGGCTGACGACCACGAGCGTGCCGTCGTCGGGCAGTTCGTCGGCATGTTTCAGCACGACCGGGGCGGCCCGGTCGGCGACCTCGGTCTCCAGCTCACCGCCACCGCGCCGCACCGGCTCACCGCGTTTCCACGCGGCGTACTGCTCGCCGTAACCCGCGATGATCTCGGTGTGCGTGAGTCCCTGCCAGGTGCCCGCGTACGTCTCGCGCAGGGCGGAGTCGTACGCGATGCCGAGGCCGGTGACCGCGCCCAGTTCACCTGCGGTGGCCGCTGCTCGCCGCAGGTCGGAGGCGACGATCGCGTCGGGCTTCAGCGAGGCGAGCAGCCGGGCGGCCCGGCGCGCCTGGCCGACGCCTTCCTCGGTCAGCTCGATGTCCGTGGTGCCCTGGAAGCGCCGCTCCAGGTTCCACGCGGTCTGGCCGTGCCGCCAGAGCACGATGCGGCGGCCACGGCCGCCCGTGGTGCCGTTCAGTGCAGCTCACCGTCCAGGTCTGCGTCGTCCATGTCCAGGGGGAGATCCTGGCCGGCGTCGCCGCCGCCGTTGAGCTTGGCGTGCTCCTCGGCCTTGCCGCGGGTCTTGACGGCGTCCTCGGGGAGCGGGATCTCGGGGCAGTCCTTCCAGAGCCGCTCCAGCGCGTAGTAGACGCGCTCCTCGCTGTGCTGGACGTGGATGACGATGTCGACGTAGTCGAGCAGGATCCAGCGGGCGTCGCGGTCGCCCTCACGGCGCACCGGCTTGGCGCCGAGGTCCTTGTTCAGCCGCTCCTCGATCTCGTCGACGATCGACTTGACCTGGCGGTCGTTGGGAGCGGAGGCGAGCAGGAAGGCGTCGGTGATCGACAGCACATCGCTGACGTCGTACGCGGTGATGTCGTGCGCGAGCCGGTCGGCGGCGGCCTGGGCGGCGGCGTTGATGAGCTCGATGGAACGGTCCGTGGCGGTCACTGGCAGGCTTTCGTCGGCGGTCGGGGAGACTCCCTAGGGTCTCACGGACCGCCGACGGTCCCGTAAACGTTATTTGACCTGGTAGTCCTGGCCGAGTACCACCGAGACGTCCGCGCTCGCCCCGACCTTGCCCTTACGGACCGAGCCGGCCGGCAGACCGAGGGTCTTCGCGACCTCGGTCGCGTTCTCCTTCTGCGCCGCGTCACCGTAGGTGACCTGCGACGACGTGCTCACGCTCGCCTCGCTGCCGATCAGGACCGTGTAGCCGCCGTTGACCAGGTCGATCCTGGCGCGCTCCGTCGCGGCCGTCTTGCCACTGGCGTTCGAGATGCCCACGCTCACGGCGGTGCCCTTCGCGGGCGCCGTCACCGAGCCGCCGAGGATCTCCTTGACCACGCCGTCGCTCGTCTGCTGGGTGAGCGTGCCGTCGCTCTGCACGGGCAGCAGGGTGGTCCGGTAGTCGCCCTTCTTGGCATGCGCGGCGAGTTTGGCCAGCGAGGCGCCCAGGTCCTTGTCCGTCAGGGACGGATCCTGGATCTGCGCCAGGTTCTTCACCGTGGTCGTCGCGGCCTGCGGGTCGTCCGAGATCTTCTTCAGCACGCCCGTCATGACCTGCCCGAAACGCTGGAGCTGCTTCGCCTCGGGCTCGCCGGGCGCGCGGTACGTGGCGTACGCCACAGCCATCTGCCCGCTGAGCGTCTGCCCCGTGCCCCGGTGCACCAGCGGATCGGCGCCCTTCTTGCTGTCCGGAACATCGGTGTCGGTGTCGATCTCGATGTTGCCGACCAGCTCGACCAGGTTCTCCAGGTACGGGGTGTCGAGCCGCCAGGTGCCGCCGATCTTGGCTCCGAGCAGGGTGCCGAGCGCCTGCCTGGTGCCGTCCGAGCCGTCGTCGTCGACGGACTTGCCGAGCGTCGTGGCGGTGCCGTCGTCGTTCGCCACGGAGAGGGAGTTGGGCAGCAGGACCGTGGTCCCGTGCCCGGTGGTGACGTTGTCGACGAGGAGCGCGGTGGACGTGCCGCCGCCCTTCGTGTTGTGCAGGTGGACCACGATCACGTCGTGCTGCTGCGCGCCGGATGCTGTCGCGTTCTTGCTGTCCGAGCCGGAGAGTCCCGGCAGCATGCCCGCGTACCAGAGGTATCCGATGCCGCCCGCGACGACGAGTGCCACCACGACGATCAGCGAGACGACGCGGTTGCGGCCCCGGCGCCTGGCCTCCTCGCGCCGCTCGGTGCGGCTCTCGGTGAACTTCAGCCAGTCGATGACGTCTTCGGAGTCCTCGTCGGGCTCTTCTATGAAGGAGAACTGTTCAGTCCGGTAGTCGACTTCGTCCGAGGCCGGACGGCGCTGACCGGGAACGGGCCGCTGCGGCGGAGCCTGCTGCACCTGTGTCTGCTGCGACTGCTGTGCCTGGCCCGGCTGTTGGGGCTCCGGAGGCCGTGGCGCCGCAGCCGGTGGGGCGGGAGCCTGCGGCTGCGGCGGGTGGGGCTGCTGCGGTATCCACTGCTGTGTGGTGTCGACCGCGGGCTGCTGCCCGGTGTCGACCACGGGCTGCTGCCCGGTGCCGTAGTCGTAGCCCTGCTGCTGGTACGCCTCAGTCGAGTGCTGAGGCTGGGCGTACGGGTCGTATCCGTACCCCTGTTGCTGGGGCTGCTGCCCGTACTGGTCGTACTGGGGCGGCTGTTGCTGCTGTTGCTGTTGCTGCTGCACCTGCTGGTACACCGGCTGCCCGTACTCGTCGTACCCGACGAGCTGCATCGGCTGCCCGTACTGGTCGTACTGGACATACGGGTTCTGTCGGTCGTTCAACGGTGCCCCTCTCCACGGTCATTCGCCGCGGTACAGCTGGCGCTTGTCGATGTAGCGCACCACACCGTCCGGAACCAGATACCAGACCGGGTCCCCCTGTTCGACCCGGGCCCGGCAGTCGCTCGACGAGATCGCCAGGGCCGGCACCTCCACCAGGGAGACACCGCCTTCCGGCAGGCCGTCGTCCGTCAGGACGTGACCAGGCCTGGTCACGCCGATGAAATGAGAGAGTCCGAACAGTTCCTCCGCGTTCCGCCAGGTGAGGATCTGGGAGAGCGCGTCGGCCCCGGTGATGAAGAAGAGGTCCGCGTCGGTGTGGGTCTCGCGCAGATCCCGCAGGGTGTCGATGGTGTACGTCGGCCCGCTGCGGTCGATGTCGATGCGGCTCACCGAGAACTGCGGGTTGGACGCGGTCGCGATGACCGTCATCAGATACCGGTCCTCCGCCGGGGAGACGACCTTGTGGCTCTTCTGCCACGGCTGCCCGGTCGGTACGAACACCACCTCGTCGAGATGGAACTGCGAGGCCACCTCACTGGCGGCGACCAGGTGTCCGTGATGGATCGGGTCGAAAGTCCCGCCCATCACGCCGAGACGCCTCTTCTGCTCTCCCATGCGTGCAGACCCTACTGGCCCGTCTGTTGCCCGTCTGCGATCCGGTGTCAGCGGTCGCGGTTGAAACGGGTGGTGATCCACAGCAACAGGAGGAGCGCGAAGAGCGCGCCGCCACCGGTGAGGAAGGGGCTCAGGCTTGGATGGTTACCGCCGTGCTCACCCTCGGCAGCGAGAGTGGCCAGGTTGGCGGCAGTGTGGTGGAGGCTCATGGTCAGCAGGACCTATCCGGGAGTCGGAGCGGGGGCTTCGCGAACATCGTATGCGGGCCTCCTGGGCACGCTCACGCCGACTCAGTCGTTGTTGCGATATCCACGCAGCAGAAACCAGGCGAGCAGGGCAGCCCCGACGATCAGGACAACCAGGAGAACCCGCAAGGTATCGCCCGGCCCCTGCTGGTCGGCGGCAGCAGCAAGCAGTGTGGTCGCGTCCGGCATCACGGGCGTGCTCCTTCTCGGTGTAGGACCCCCGCCACACGTTAGCCCCACCGCATACTCTGGGGCCCGTCAGGGGGACGAGCAGGGACTCGAAGACAGAAGGCAGGGGGACATTCATGACAGACAGCAGTCACGAGAACAGTCACGAGAACGTGCCGGGCAGGCAGCGCAAACGCTTCGAGGGCATTTCCTCGCGGGCGTACGAGCACCCGACCGACCGCTCGGCGCTGGTGGCGCTGCGCAGGCTCACCGGCTTCGACACCGTGTTCAAGGCGCTCAGCGGGCTGCTGCCCGAGCGCAGCCTGCGGCTCCTCTTCCTCTCCGACTCGGTGCGGGTGAGCGACGCCCAGTTCGCCCACCTCCACGTCATGCTGCGGGACGCCTGCTACATCCTGGACCTGGAGAAGGTCCCCGCCATGTACGTCACGCAGAACCCGCAGCCCAACGCCATGTGCATCGGCCTGGACGAGCCGATCATCGTGGTCACCACGGGGCTCGTCGAGCTGCTGGACGAGGAGGAGATGCGCGCGGTCGTCGGCCACGAGGTGGGCCATGCGCTGTCCGGTCACGCGGTCTACCGGACGATACTGCTGTTCCTCACCACCATCGCGCTGAAGGTCGCCTGGATCCCGCTGGGCAATGTCGCGATCATGGCGCTCGTGACGGCGCTGCGCGAGTGGTTCCGCAAGTCGGAGCTCTCGGCGGACCGGGCCGGGCTGCTGGTCGGCCAGGACCTCAGGGCCTCGATGCGCGGCCTGATGAAGATCGCCGGTGGCAACCACCTGCACGAGATGAACGTCGACGCGTTCCTGGCGCAGGCGGAGGAGTACGAGGCGGGGGGCGACCTGCGCGACTCCGTGCTGAAGATCCTCAATGTGCTGCCGCGTTCCCACCCGTTCACCACGGTGCGTGCCGCCGAGCTGAAGAAGTGGGCGGAGAGCCGGGACTTCCAGCGGATCATGGACGGGCACTACCCGCGGCGTGACGAGGACAAGGAGACGTCGGTCTCCGACTCCTTCAGGGAGTCCGCGTCGCACTACGCCGACACGGTGCGCACCAGCAAGGACCCGCTGATGAAGCTGGTCGGCGACATCGCCGGCGGAGCGGGTGACCTGGGCGGGAAGCTGCGCGGGAAGTTCACCGGCGGGGGCGGTTCCGGCGGGGGCAAGGGCAGCGCGGGCAAGGGCGACGGCGCGTCCGGCAGCGGCACGGACCGCCCCACCGGCGACGGCGAGGGACCGGCCGGGAGCTGACGGCGCAGCGCCGGTCACGGGCACCGGTTCGCTCAGCAGCTGACGGCGCATCGCCGGTCACGACACCGGTTCGCTCGGGGCTGCGAGCGCCGGTCACGGCCTGACGGCGAGTGTCCCGCACAGCGCGGCGGCCGGCTGCCCGGTGGCGTACGGATCCGTGCCCGCCGGGCCGCCGGCCGCCGCGTGCTGACCCGCGAGCAGGGGCCGCAGCCGGTTCACCGCGTCGGCCGTGCAGCTCTGCGGCCCGGCCTGTACGTAGGCGGACGCCAGCCGTGCCTGTTGCAGCCGCAGGTCGTCCGTGCCGAAGCGGAAGCGCACCTCACGGCGGACGGTGAACAGCGAGGCGCCGCCCGCCTTCGCGGGTCCGGTGGCGGCAGGCCTGAGCGCGTACACGAAGACGTGGTCGGAGGCCACCTCCAGCGTCCCCGCCGCCACCTCCTGGTACGCCAGGGTGCCCGACACCCGGACCTGCGGGTCGGCGAGCGCCACCTGCGCGGGGTCGAAGCGCACCAGCCAGCCGGTCGCCGCGTGGCCGCCGTCGGCGGACGGCGACGCGAGGCTCTGTTCGAACTGGCTGTACTGGTCCGGGGCGAGCAGGGCCCGTACCCGGTCCGTCGAGCCGCCCATCAGGACGGCCGGGTCGAGCGAGGACTCCACCACGTACTTCTTGGCCATGGCCAGCGCCGCCGACACCTGGACGTCCGAGAAGTGCGAGGTGCGCCGGAACGCCGGGGGGTTCACTCCCGCGGCTCCGATACGGAACTGGGCGGCGGGGCTGTGCGCGAACAGCCCGGCGGCCGTGCCCCCCGGTACCGCGCCCCGCGGCGCCAGCGGGATCACTGTCGACCGCAGCGGATCGGAGGCCGTGCCGCCCGGCGCCAGGTACGGATGGCGCACCCCCATGAAGATCGCCGCACCGAGGGCCAGCGTGACCACCATGAGCACGACGAGCATCTGTCTGGGGCCCCTCAGCAGCCGCACGGAGCGGCTGCGCACGGCCGGCGCGTGGTCGCCCATGCGCTCCTGGGCGGAGAACTCCTGGAGCCGGGCAGCCCGGATGAACGATTCGTCGAAGACGACGGACCGGTACTCGTCCTCGCCACCGCCGGGCAGGCCGTCGGGTGCTCCATCGGGTGGCTCATCGCGCCCCGCCATACCTTCAGATTAGGTCGCGGCGGGGCTGCGTAAACGCCCTGGTACAGGACAACTTGCGGGGGCACCCGGCTCGGCGGGCACCGGCGGGCGCTCCTGGGGGCCCCGTCGGCCCGGTGTGGTCAGGGCGTACGGGGAATGGCCGAAACCCGGGGCGGCGACGAACCGGCCGGAGCCGTGGCGGGGGCGGATACCTGCGGCCGGGTGACGGTTGCGCCGCCCGGTACCTTGCCGACCCCCGTCGTGACGGGCGGCGGCACCTGGTCCTGCCGGCCGGCCGACGCTCCGTGGTACACGGCGGCGAAGGCCAGGGCGACCATGCCGATCCCCATCACCAGCGCCAGCAGCCAGGCCACCGGCCGGAGCCAGCGGGCCCGGCCGCGGTAGGGCCGCAGTACGCCGCCGTGCCGCCCGTAGGGACCGTTCTCGCCGCCGTCGGGGCCGTCGTATCCGCCGGCCCGCTCCGGGTCGTACGGACGGCCGTAGCCGCCCGTACCCTCGCCGAAGTACTCCTCGTAGAGGTCGTCGTCGACCGACAGGGCGCTCGCCCGCGCTCGGGCCGCCTCGGCCTCGGCGCGTGCCTCGGCAGCGGCCAGCAGCCGCTCCACGGCGGTCGGTTCGTGGATCGTGGCGGCCCGCACGAAGTCCTCGCCGAACACCACGGAGGCGAATTCCTCGTCCGCTCCTCCGCGGTCGTCGTCAGGCTCCCAGCCGTCCTGGAACGGCTTGCCCCCCACGTCGTCCGGCACGCCATCAGAGTAGACCCGAAGGGTGGGTTTGGGCAGGGAGAGTGCGAAGTCGACCGATCGGACCGTTACCGGGTGTGACCGTCTCCTGTCACGATGTACTTGGTCGAGGTCAGCTCGGGCAGGCCCATCGGTCCGCGTGCGTGCAGCTTCTGGGTGGAGATGCCGATCTCCGCGCCGAATCCGAACTCGCCGCCGTCGGTGAACCGGGTGGACGCGTTCACCGCGACGGTGGTGGAGTCGACCAGTTGGGTGAAGCGGCGGGCGGCGGCCTGCGAGGTGGTGACGATCGCCTCGGTGTGTCCGGAGGTCCAGCGCCGGATGTGGGCGACGGCCGCCTCCAGCGAATCGACCACGGCAGCCGCGATGTCGTACGAGAGGTACTCGGTCTCCCAGTCCGCCTCGGTGGCCTCGACGGCCTCCACCTTCGAGTCGGCGGCGTACCGCAGCACCCGCTCGTCACCGTGCACGGTCACCCCGGCCTCGGCCAAGGCGTCGAGCGCCGCCGGCAGGAACGCGTCCGCGATGTCCCGGTGGACCAGGAGGGTCTCGGCCGCGTTGCAGACGGAGGGGCGCTGCGCCTTGGAGTTGACGAGGATGTCGACGGCCGTGCCGATGTCGGCCTGCGCGTCCACGTACACATGGCAGTTGCCGGTGCCGGTCTCGATGACCGGAACGGTGGACTCCTCGACGACCGTGCGGATCAGCGAGGCGCCGCCGCGCGGGATCAGCACGTCGACCAGGCCGCGGGCCCGCATCAGTTCGCGTACGGAGTCACGGGACTCGCCGGGGACCAGCTGGACGGCGTCGGCGGGCAACTCCGGTCCGTCCTGGCCGGATTCGCCGCGGGACGCTCCGCTGATGGCGTCGCGCACCACCGCGACGAGCGCGGTGTTGGAGGCGTACGCCGACGCGGAGCCGCGCAGCAGTACCGCGTTGCCCGACTTCAGGCAGAGCGCGGCGGCGTCCACCGTCACGTTGGGCCTGGCCTCGTAGATGATCCCGACGACGCCGAGCGGCACCCGCACCTGGCGCAGGTCGATCCCGTTGGGCAGCGTGGAGCCCCGTACGACCTCGCCGACCGGGTCGGGCAGCGCCGCTACGTCCCGTACGTCGCCGGCGATGGCGCGGATCCGCTCGGGGGTGAGGGTGAGCCGGTCGATGACCGTCTCGGCGGTACCGGCGGCGCGGGCCCTGGCGACGTCCTCGGCGTTGGCCTCGACGATCTCGTCCGAACGGGCTTCGAGCGCGTCGGCGACGGCCAGCAGCGCGGCGTCCTTGGCCGCGCGCGGCAGTGGTGCGAGGTCCGCCGCGGCGGCGCGGGACCGCTGGGCGGCCAGGATGACCGGGGACGGGGCGGAGTGCGGGGAGAGCGAGGTCATGCCCGCAGACTAATGGGCCGTCTGCGGGCATCCGCCCGGTGTCCCATGCTCCGAGACGCCGGGTTCAGTAGGGGTGCACCCCGACCGGAGCCGCGGGCGGCGGGCCGTACCCCTCGGCTATGCGCAGGTGGTACGTCTCGCGGTCGATGACCTCCAGACCGACGATCTCCCACGGCGGCAGCTTCGCCGTCGACCGGTGCTCGCCCCAGAGCCGCAGCGCCACCGCGGCGGCGTCGTGCAGGTCCCTGGCCTCCTCCCAGTACCGGATCTCCGCGTGGTCGTCGGCGTACCGGCTGGTCAGCAGGAAGGGATGGTCGTGCGCCAGTTGTTCGAGGCCCCGTCTGACCTCCTTGAGCGGGGCCGCGGGACCCGAGACGCTCAGGGTGATGTGCCACAGCTTCGACAGAGTGGCTTCCTCCCTGTGCTTCTCCGTGCCCTGCTCCGCATCTGCCGCCCGGCCGTCCGCTTCCCGGCGGTTCTCGAAGTCGGCCCCCGCGCCGACACTCGTCAGGGTCCGCTCCCCGGCCCCTCGGGGAGGCGCCCCCGGACGCGCTCGTCTCACCGGCGGCCTCCTGTGTGCGTTGCTGTGACTGCCCCCGCAGTTACCCCTGGGACAAAGTTGACCAGCCCGGCGCCCGGCGTGTGACGGTTTTCCGGAAGGTCTCTGCCGCAAACCTGGACTTTCAGCCGTTTCAGGGGTGCGTTCAGGGGTTCATGACGACCAGGTCGTCCCTGTGTACGACTTCCCGCTCGTAGGCCGGACCGAGGTCGCGGGCGAGGTCGCGGGTGGAGCGGCCGAGGAGCTGCGGGAGCTCCTTGGCGTCGAAGTTCACCAGTCCGCGGGCGACCGTACGGCCCGCGGTGTCCCGCAGCTCGACCGGGTCCCCGGCGCTGAACTCGCCCTCGACCGCGGCGATCCCGGCGGGCAGCAGCGAGGAGTTGCGCTCGACGACCGCCCGTACCGCCCCGTCGTCCAGGGTGAGCGCGCCCCGGGGGGTCGACGCGTGCTGGAGCCAGAGCAGCCGGTCGGCGGAGCGGCGCCCGGTGCGGTGGAAGTACGTGCCGGTGTCCCGGCCGGCGAGGGCGTCGGCGGCGCGGGAGGCCGAGGTCAGCACGACGGGGATGGAGGCCGCCGCGGCGATCCTGGCGGCCTCCACCTTGGTGACCATGCCACCGGTGCCGACGCCCGCCTTGCCCGCGGCGCCGATGGTGACGTGCGCGATGTCGCCGGGCCCCGCCACCTCCGGGATCCGGCTGCTGTCCGGTCTGGCCGGATCGCCGTCGTACAGGCCGTCCACGTCCGAGAGCAGGACGAGCAGATCGGCCCGTACGAGATGGGCGACGAGCGCGGCGAGCCGGTCGTTGTCGCCGAAGCGGATCTCGTCCGTGGCGACGGTGTCGTTCTCGTTGACGACCGGCAGCGCGCCCATGGCGAGGAGCTGGTCGAGGGTCCGGTAGGCGTTGCGGTAGTGCGCCCGGCGGCTGGTGTCGTCGGAGGTCAGCAGCACCTGGCCGACGCGTACGCCGTAGCGCGCGAAGGACGCGGTGTACCGGGCGACGAGCAGCCCCTGGCCGACGCTGGCCGCGGCCTGCTGTCTGGCCAGGTCCTTGGGGCGGCGGGCCAGCCCCAGTGGGGCCAGCCCGGCGGCGATGGCGCCGCTGGAGACGAGCACGATCTCCTTCTCGCCGCCGCTCCTGACCTTGGCCAGTACGTCGACGAGGGCGTCCACCCGGTCCGCGTCGAGGCCGCCTGCCGCGGTCGTGAGGGAGGAGGAACCGACCTTCACGACGATCCTGCGGGCTTCCGTTACGAGCTGCCTTGCCTCTGTCACACGGGCGAATCTATGTCAGCCGCGCCGACCGCCGCTCGGGGATTCCACGCGCTGGACAGGGCGTGCTGCCGCCCACTTCCGCACTCTGCGCAGCCGGGTGCGGCCGACTGCGGGCAGCCGCCGCCAGACGGGGGTTCCCCGTACCGCGTACACATGGTCCGGGATGCCCGCTTCGCGGTCCCGGAAGTACGGAAGGGCGAGGTGGTGGGTGCCGTTCAGCCCGCGTCCGACCCGCTCGGGTTCCTTGCCTGCCTTCATGTAGCGGAGGACTTCGCAGAGCAGGTCGATGCGGCCCTGCGCGACGCACTGCAGCCGCAGCCGTTCGATGGGCTTGAGCTTGCGTGCCACGCCCTTGTTCCAGTACGCGGCCATCATCGGGGCCGCGAGTTCCATCCGCTTGCGCTGGACCTCGTCGGACTGCTTCAGGAAGCCGGGGCCGAACTGCGGCAGCAGGGTGACGATGAACGGCCGCATCATCAACTGGTCGCGCTGCGGGCCCGGTTCGACGTACTCGGCTATCAGTCCGGTCAGCGCCCGCGCGGAGTCGAACCGCAGCACATAGGTGCCGCTCTTCGTCACGTGCTTGCCGTCGTCGCGCCCCACCAGGTAGTAGCAGGTGTAATCGGACACGACGGAGACACCCCCGCCGCGCAGATATGCCTCCAGGGTGAAGAGCGCGTCCTCACCGGTCTTGAGCGACTCGTCGAATTTCATGCCCAGGCGCAGGAGCAGTTCGCGCCGGAACAGCTTCTGCGCGCTGAGGGTGAACTTGATCTGTGAGGAGAAGACGTCCGCGCGCTCGACGGTCTCTTTCCACATGGACTTCGGGGCCCCGCGATTGACGCCGACGACCTTTCCGAGCACGACATCGGTACCGGCCCGGTCACCCATGGCGACCATTCGTTCGAGGGCTTCCTCGCCGAAATAGTCGTCGGCGTCGAGGAAGAACACGTAACGGCCGCGGGCCAGTCCGAGACCGACATTGCGCGGGCCGCTGGGCCCTCCGGAGTTCTCCTGTCTGACGACTGTGGTGCGTATCACTGATCTCGCTGCGAACTCTTCGAGGTACTCCCCCGTGCCATCGGTCGATCCGTCGTCCACGGCGACGATCTCGATCCGGTCCGCGCCCAGGGTCTGGGACTCGACGGATGCCAGGCACTTCACGAGGTACGGCATCGCTTCATAGGCGCCGACGACGACAGTCACATCGGGCTCACAGGTACTCATCACACGAGGGAGACGGGCTAATGCGCCAGATGGTTGCCTGGTACCCCCGGATTGGTTTCACGATCTCCCTCTCCTCACCCCATCCGGAATTTTACATTCCCCATACGTGAGGGGTCCGGGAAGTGGCGTTCGGCACACCGGATAGAGTGCCGCCCGGCGGGTCCCGTACGCAGCGCCCGGAAGTGGTGCCGTCACGCGCTCACCAGCACAGGGAAAATCCCTACCAGACACGAGGCGCATACATTGCCGGTCAAAGTGAGTGTCGTCATCCCGGTGTACAACTCGGGAAAGTACATAGACCCGTGCATTGAATCCCTGTTGCAGCAGACCCTCCCCGCGGACGAATTCGAAGTCCTCTTCATCGACGACGGTTCGACGGACGACACTCCCGCCAGACTGGAAAAGCTGGCCGCCGAGCATCCGCATTTCCGGGTGAAAACCATACCCAATTCGGGATGGCCGGGTAAGCCGAGGAACATCGGTGTGGCCGAAGCCCGGGGCGAGTACGTCCAGTTCGTCGACCACGACGACCATCTCGGCCGGGACGCCCTGCGGCGCATGTACGCCATGGGGCACCGCAACGGCTCGGACATCGTGATCGGCAAGGTGGCCAGCGATTTCCGCGGAGTTCCGCACGGCATCTTCCGTACCGACCGGGAGAAGTGCACGCTGGAAACCGCGCCGCTCCACGACAGTCTCACCGCGCACAAGATGTTCCGGACGGATTTCCTCCGCGACAACAAGATCGCTTACCCGGAGGGCCGGCGCAGGCTGGAGGACCAGCTCTACATGATGCAGGCGTATTTCCCGGCCGAGACCGTATCCATTCTCGGCTCGTACACCTGCTACTACTACTCGAAGCGCGACGACGGAAACAACTCGGGTTCCACGAGAATCGTCCCTTCCGGGTACTACGGGAATCTGCGTGAGGTGCTGGAGGTCGTCGGGACCCGGACCGAACCGGGCGCCTTCCAGGACCGGTTGCTCCGGCGCTTCTACCGGGTCGAGATGCTGGGCCGCCTCAGCGAGCCCGCCGTCCTCGGCTACGACGCCGCCTTCCTCGACGAGATGGTGGACGCGGTCCGCCCGCTGGCCACCGGGTTCATGGGCGACGGGGTGCACGAGGGTCTCGGCGCGGTCAACCGCCTCCGTTCCACGCTGCTGCGCGACGACGACCGGCAGGGTCTGGTGAAGCTCGCCCGGCAGGCGGCCACCGTGAAGAGCGCCGCGCGCCTGGAGGACATCGCCTGGCAGCCCGGCGGCCTGCTCACCGTCACCCTCAGCGCCCGCCTCACCGTGGGCAAGGACAAGGCGCCGCTCGCGCTGCTCCGTTCCGACGACCGGATCCTGCTCCACCCCGCCCTCACCGCGGACCCGCTGCCCGACGGTGAACGGCCCGACGCCGACCTGCCCGACGCCGGCCTGCCCACCGGTGAACCGCTCGACGTCACCGGCGAGATCAAGGCGTTCAAGGCCGAAGTCGCCCTGCGCGACCGGGAGACGGCCGTCGAGTGGCCGTGCCCGGTGACGTTCACCGCAGCCGCCGAGGACCTGGGCGACGGACGCTGCCAGGTCATCCTGCGCGGCACCGCCCAACTGCCCGCCGACGCCTTCCGGGACCGCGGCCCGCTCCCCCGCGGCTTCTGGGACGTCTGGGTCACGGTGCGCGGGCTGGGCCTGGTCCGCAAGGTCAGGCTCGGCGCCGACCGGCACGCGCGGGTCGACGCGGCGGTCCGGCCCGCGCTGCTCGGCTCTCCGGCCCGCCCGGTGATCCCGTACTTCACGCACCCGCACAGCAACCTCACGCTCGACGTGGGGCGCCGCGGCAAGAAGCTGGGACGGGCGCTGGCGGCCCACCCGGTGCTCCGAATGCCCGGCCGCTCCGCCGAGCTGCGGCTCGGCGTCTTCGCCCCGGATCCGGCCACGGCCACCACGGCGGAGCTGGTGCTGAGTTCCGACAGCGGGGCCGGGCACTTCCTGCCGGTCGGTCTCCGGCCGGTCCTGGGCCGCTTCCATCTCGCGCTGCCCGCCCGCGCCCCCGGCGTCCCGGCCGGGAGCTGGCAGCTCGGTGTCCGGCTGGACGGCGCGAAGGGGCCCGAACTGCCCCTGTGCGACGTCACCGTCACGGAGAACGGCCGACTGCGGCCCGACGACAGCGTGCCGTACGCCGACCGCGGGGAGATCCGCGCGATGATCGTCCGGCGGCGCCGGACGGCACTGCGGAACGGACTCAGGACGCTCGGCGGCCCACTGGTCCGCCGGCTTCCCCCGGCGGCCCGCAAGAGGGTCCGCCGGCTCGCCGCGAAGCTGGGTGGCTGACCACCCGTGCGGGCCACGGCAGAGGCCTCGGTGAACGCAGAAAAGGACGTGATCGAAATGCGGCAGCTCGCCATCGAGGGAGCCTGGGTGCACGAGCCGAAGGTCTTCCCGGACAGCCGCGGCAGTTTCCACGAGTGGTTCAAGGAGCCGGACCTGGCCGAGGCTGCCGGTCACGGGCTGCGGCTGGCCCAGGCCAACTGCTCGGTGTCCCGCCGGGGCACCCTGCGGGGTATCCACTTCGCCGACGTACCGCCGAGCCAGGCCAAGTACGTCAAGTGTGTGCGCGGCGCCGTTCTCGACGTCGTGGTGGACATCCGGGTCGGCTCACCGACGTACAAGCAGTGGGAAGCCGTACGTCTCGACGATGTGGACCACCGCTCCGTCTACCTCTCGGAGGGGCTGGGCCACGCGCTGCTCGCGCTGACCGACGACGCCACGGTGATCTACCTCTGCTCCACCGGGTACGCCCCCCAGCGCGAGCACGGCATCCACCCGCTCGACCCGGAGCTGGCCATCGACTGGCCGGCGGGCCTCACCCCGCTGCTCTCCGAGAAGGACGCGGCGGCCCCGACGCTCGCCGAGGCCGAGGCGAGCGGCCTGCTGCCGTCCTACGCGGACTGCGTCGCGTACGCCGCGAAGCTGCGCGGCTGAACAACGGCCCCGGCCGGGCACCCGCCCGGCCGGTGAGCTGCTCAGCCCGTGACCCGCTCGATGCTCCGGCGCAGCCCGGTGAAGGCGGCGCGTGAGCGGTTGAGGTTACGGGCCCGGACCAGGCCGGGCCAGAAGTCCGCGCCGAGCAGCGCCTGCGGTGCCACCGCGCGCTTGCGGGTCATGACCTCGTCGGGGACGTCCTGCGGGTCCGCGGTGACGTACTCCGCCAGGATGGATTCGTACTTCTCCTTCAGCACGGTGCTGCCCGGATCCGCGCCGAAGACGGCGAGCACGCCGGTCGGCGCGGTGTCCACCTCGACGACCAGCAGGTCCGGGCGGAAACGCCGCAGCACGGTGGCGACCTTGTACACGTCGCCCGTCCACTCCCTGGTGTGCCGGTCGCGGGCCGCCTCGTCGACATTGCGCGGCAGCATGTCGTCGAGCACGATCACGCTGTTCCAGCGCGCGTGCTTCTCGACGTTCATGAAGTCCCGCAGCGCGAACTCGAAAAGGTGCATGCCGTCGATGAACGACAGCTCCAGTTTCGGATCGCCGCCGAGCATCTGGAGGGGGTCCCGGCGGGCGAGCGCACGGAAGGGATTGCGGCCGGGCCGCAGATGCAGCAGCGGATCCTTGCGGGCGAAGAAATCGTCGCTCGTCGCCTTGACCAGATGGACGTCGCAACTGATCGATGTCACGACCTTGAATGCCGGGTCGACGGCCACAGAAGGGACCCGGGATATCGCCAGGCTGCGCCCGTCATTGACCCCGATCTCCAGATAGTTCCGGGGCCGGTATACGCGATGGAGGCCGCGCAGGAATTCATGACGGTTCACAAGGAGCGCCTTTCGTCGGAAAGCAACTGGTCCGATCTCCGGCGAAGTTACCCCATCGGCAAGGGGCCTGTGAATGCGCAGCGATTTATTTAAACCGCTATTTGCCAGGGATCAGGACCGCTCGGTGGCGACCAGTGACGGGAACGCCTCGCCGAGTGCGAGCCGCCAGTCACGCACCGGCTCGATTCCCGCCGCCGCCCAGCGGTCGTGTCCCAGCACGCTGTACGCGGGCCGCGGCGCCGGCCGTACGAAGGCCTCGCTGGTGGTGGGGCGCACCCGGTCCGGATCGGCGTCCAGCAGCCGGAAGATCTCCCGGGTGAGGCCGAACCAGGTCGTCGCGCCGCCGCTGGTGCCGTGGTAGACACCGGCGGGCGCGGTGCCCGCCAGGGCGCCCGCGCCCAGCCGTACCAGCAGGTCCGCCAGATCAACGGTCCAGGTGGGCTGCCCGCGCTGGTCGTCCACCACGTCCAGGGTGTCCTTGACGCCCTCCAGCTTGATCATCGTACGGACGAAGTTCGCGCCGCCGGCCCCGTACAGCCAGGCCGTGCGGATCACGTAGCCACGCTCGGGCAGCGTGTCCAGGACGGCCCGCTCCCCTGCCAGCTTGGTGCGTCCGTACGCGCTGCGCGGGGCGACCGGTGCGTCCTCCGGGTACGGCTCGGTGGCGTCACCGGCGAACACGTAGTCCGTGGAGACCTGGAACAGCACCGCACCGCTCTCCCGGCAGGCCTCGGCGAGGACGCGTGGCCCGGTGCCGTTGACGGCGAGTGCCCGGTCCTCCTCGGACTCGGCGTCGTCGACCGCGGTCCAGGCCGCGCAGTTGACGACGACCGAGGGGCGGTGGGCGGCGAGGGCCGCGGTGACCGCCGCCGGGTCGGTGATGTCCAGGGCCGTGCGGTCGGGAGCCACCGTGGGTGTGCCGTCGCCGGCCAGCCTCGCGACGAGGTCCTGGGCGAGCATGCCGCCCGCTCCGGTGACCAGCCAACTGCCGCTCATCTCTCACCTGTTCCGTGGTACGTCGGGCCCCCGGTCGACGCTACCCGAGGCCCTGTCCGAACGCGGCGCCCGTCAGACGAGCGCCGCGCGCTCCTTCAGCGGCTCCCACCAGGCGCGGTTGTCCCGGTACCACTGCACGGTCTCCGCGAGCCCGTCGGCGAAGTTCCTGCGCGGCTCGTACCCCAGCTCCGTACGGATCTTGGTGCAGTCGACCGAGTAGCGGCGGTCGTGTCCCTTGCGGTCGGTGACGTACTCGACGCTGGTGTCCCAGTCCGCGCCGCACGCGTCGAGCAGCAGGCCGGTGAGCTCCTTGTTGGACAGCTCGGTGCCGCCGCCGATGTTGTAGACCTCGCCCGCGCGGCCCTCCGTACGGACCAGCTCGATGCCCTGCACGTGGTCGTCGATGTGCAGCCAGTCGCGGACGTTGCCCCCGTCGCCGTAGAGCGGGACGGACTTGCCGTCCAGCAGGTTGGTGATGAACAGCGGGATGACCTTCTCCGGGAAGTGGTGGTGCCCGTAGTTGTTGGAACAGCGGGTCACGCGCACGTCCAGGCCGTGGGTGCGGTGGTAGGAGAGCGCGATCAGGTCGCTGGACGCCTTGGCCGACGAGTACGGGGAGTTGGGCTCCAGCGGGTGGGTCTCGGGCCAGGATCCCTCGTCGATCGAGCCGTACACCTCGTCGGTCGAGATGTGCACGAAGGTCTTGATGCCGGCCCGGTGTGCCGCGTCGATCAGGGTGTGGGTGCCCAGCACGTTCGTCCGGACGAACTCGGCGCCGCCGTCGATGGACCGGTCGACGTGCGACTCGGCGGCGAAGTGCACCACCTGGTCGTGGTCCGCCATCACCCTGTCCACCAGGCCGGGGTCGCAGATGTCGCCCTGGACGAAGGCGAACCGGGGGTCGTCCCTTACCTCGTCGAGGTTGGCCGGGTTGCCCGCGTAGGTGAGCTTGTCGAGCACGGTGACGGAGACGTCACCCGGGCCCTGGGGTCCGAGGACCGTACGGACGTAGTGCGAGCCGATGAAGCCGGCGCCGCCGGTCACCAGAATCCTGTTCGTCATGAAGAGATCTGCACCTTGCTGTGGTCGCCGAGCACGAGTCGGTGGGCTGCCGGGTTGCGTGGCGCGGGTGTCACCTCGACGCCTCTGCCGATCAGTGAGGCCTCCACCCTGCGGACCCCGGCGATCGACGCGTCCCGCAGGACGATGGAGTACTCGATCTCGCTGTCCTCGATCCGGCACCGCTCGGAGACCGAGGTGTACGGACCGACGTACGCGTCACTGATCACGGTGTCCGCGCCGATGATGGCGGGGCCCACGATACGGCTGCGGACGACCCGGGCGCCCGCCTCGATCCTGACCCGGCCGATGATCTCGCTGGCCTCGTCGACCGTGCCGTCCTCGCACGGTTCGACGGTCTCCAGCACCGCCCGGTTGACCTCCAGCATGTCGGTGACGTTGCCGGTGTCCTTCCAGTAGCCGGAGATCGTCGTGGAGTGCACGTCGTGCTTCTGGTCGATCAGCCACTGGATGGCGTGCGTGATCTCCAGCTCGCCGCGCCAGGACGGCTCGATGGCACGGACCGCCTCGTGCACGGCCGGGGTGAAGAGGTACACGCCGACGAGCGCGAGGTCGCTCTTGGGGACCGCCGGCTTCTCCTCCAGGGCCACCACCCGGCCGTTCCCGTCGAGTTCGGCCACGCCGAACGACGTCGGATCGGGGACCTGGGTGAGCAGGATCTGGGCATCGGGGCGGGCCTCGCGGAAGCCGTCCACCAGGCCGGTGATGCCGCCGACGATGAAGTTGTCGCCGAGGTACATGACGAAGTCCTCGTCACCGAGGAAGTCGCGGGAGATGAGCACCGCGTGGGCCAGCCCCCGGGGGGCCTCCTGCGGGATGTACGTGATCTTGACGCCGAACCGGGATCCGTCACCGACGGCCTCGCGGATCTCCTCGGCGGTGTCACCGACGACGATCCCGACGTCGGTGATGCCCGCGTCGGCGATGGCTTCCAGCCCGTAGAAGAGCACGGGCTTGTTCGCCACGGGGACGAGCTGTTTCGCTGAGGTGTGCGTGATGGGGCGCAGGCGCGTGCCCGCGCCGCCGGAAAGTACAAGAGCCTTCACGATTCGGTCCCTGGCGAGCAGTCGGTCTGGCAGAGCTTGATCCGTCCGGTCGGATTTTATCCGTTCTGGCGTGATGGCACCGTAAGTGCCGGGCGCCCGAGGACCGCCCCGCAGCACGCGGAACGGCCGCCCGCGCACTGTGCGCGGACGGCCGTGAGGCACCCGTGGAGCCGGGAAACGGTCAGCCGCCGACCGCCGAATCGACACCGGTCACGCCGGAGTCGTTGAGGCCGGGTGCGCCGTCCGGACCGGCGGTGCGCTGCGCCACGCCCTGGTTGCGCGCCTCGGCCTTGGCCGTCAACGCCCGTACCGCCGCGTTGAACTGCTCCATCGAGGTCGGCTCGTCGGGGCCGAGCAGATACTGCTTCAGCTCCCGCCGGTCGCCCGCCAGCGGGTCGGCCGCCGCGTCGGTGATCGACGCCAGCAGCTCGCCGATCTCCTTGGCGCTGTTGGAGAGGATGACGGCGGCCCGTACGGCGGTGTTCTGCCGCTTGAACTCTTCCACGCCCAGTTCGGCCGAGTCGGTGACCGCGTACGGCTTGCCGCTCGCGATGAAGTCCGAGACGACGCTGGAGATGTCCGAGACCATGCCGTCCGACTCGTTGAAGCAGTCGTACAGACGGGGCTCGCCGCCCTCGATGACCCGGTGCTCCCACCAGCCGAAGGTGCGCCAGTAGGCACTGTTCCACTCGCCGCGCAGCGCGGCGGTCTCGTCCTCGCGGGCGGGGTCGGCCAGCGAGACCCGCGAGGCGTCGGACTCGTCGCCGCTCTCGCTGCCGGAGCTCTCCAGCTCGGCCAGCCTGGCCTCGATCCGGACCAGTTCGGCTCGGGCCGCCGTCCGGTCGGCCGCCGTCGCGGCGGACAGCTCGGTCCAGCGGGGCTCGGCCGCGCGGGCGGCGGCGGCCTTCTCGACCATGGCGGTGATGCGGATGTGCGCCGCCTTGGCCTTGGCGCTGCGGGTGCCGGTGAAGGGGTGCGGCTTGTAGAGCACCCGGACCGGCTGCTCGGCCGTGAGCAGCCGCCGGACGATGTTCTCGCCGGCCAGCAGCAGGGAGGTGTTGCCCGGGTTGTCGTCCCAGCCCTCCCAGGTGGGCGCGTACAGCACGGTCGGGATCTGCTGCTTCGGGGTGCCGGTCCAGCTCCGGATGGGTGCCAGCTGCGGGCGGCCCACCTCGACGATGTCCTCGTCGCGCACACCGACGTCGGCCAGCGCGTAACGGTCGCGCCCGGCCCGGCCCGCGGTCCACACCTCGTCGTACGCCTTGCTGTACGGGTTGACGCTGGCGAGCTTGTCGCTGTCGCCGTGCCCGATGAAGACGTGCTTGATGGTGGGGACGCGCAGCATGTGGATGTTCTTGCCGACGTTCGCCGCGTACAGCGCGACACGCACGGTGGAGAGGTCCATGTTCATCAGGTGCACGCCACCCGGCACACACACCACGGGCACCGCGGTCGACGCGAGCTGCGGCACGATGGCGCGCTCCCGCAGGATGATCAGCGGGCGCCCCTCGACCTGGGACATCGTCTCCAGCCACATGTTGACCTGGTAGGCGGAGTCCCTGGAGCCGGAGAAGTAGAGCGCGACGGTCGGCCGGTACTCGCGCAGCCAGCCGTCGAGACCTTCCAGCACCTCGGCCGCGCTCGGCAGCCTGCGGCCCTTCTTTATGTACGGGACGAGCACGGCGATGTAGAGGACGCCGAGGGCCAGGGTGGCGACGATGCCGATGTACCCGTAGTCGTCGGTCCCGGTCCGGGCGGCGATCAGCAGGCCGATCACCGCGAAGACGTCCAGGTGGAGCATCTTCTCGGCGGCTCGGTTGAGCAGCAGCCGCGGCGGGGCCTCGGGGACCCGGATCGAGCCCAGGTCGACGTTGCGGGTGACCACGGGCATGACCCGGCGCAGCCGGATGAGGGTGGTCAGGGTGCCGTGCGCGGCCTGGAGACCGTAGAAGACCAGGAAGCAGGCGACGGCGGCGTAGTAGACGTTCTGATCGGCGAGCTCCAGCCGGGCCAGCAGCAGAATAAGCAGCAGTTCACGCAGCAGGAATCGGATCGACAGACCGGCCCGGACCTTCGCCAGGCGATTGATCAGATAGCTGCCGCGCTGATGGAGAAACCAGTCGGAGACGTACGTCACGACGGTGGCAGCGGCGAAGAACCAGATATTGGGGATGAGTGCGGCGATCATCACGCACGGGTAGCTGAGCCCCATGAAGGCTGCGGCGAACAGCTCGGACCGGCTGCCTACGCGCGCCAGCCGAATGGCGGTCGAAATCACGAAGAACCTGCTCCAGGGGGTGCCGGTTTTTGACCGGCCGGCAAATAGGGGGCGGCGTCACCGGGTGTGGCACGCACCACACCCCGCTCCTTCTCCCGTCCCATTTGTCGGTCGGCTTATCTGGGGGAATTGTGAAGGCGAGGCCTCACGCATTCGGGCCTCTGCGATTCGCGTGAAGCGATCACAGAGGCCCGAAAAAAGCTTCCAGTTTTGCTCAAGAAGTATTACACATCTTCCTGACGGTCCAACACCGAGGCCAGGGCCTGCTCGAACCCTGAGGCGTCCGCGCTGGCGTCGCGGGTCGGGTCCTGCTGGCGTACGTCGATGACATGGCCGGTCAGCTCGGACAGCAGCACGTCCAGCGAGGTACGGGCCACCGCCTCCGAGGAGAGCAGGCTCCCCTCGGGCTCCTGGCCGAATGCCTTGGTCCGCATCGGCGTTGCCGTGCGCTCCGGGTTGACGCAGTTGACGCGGATCCCGTCGCCCGCCCATTCGTCGGAGAGGGCCTGGGTGAGATTCACCATGGCCGCCTTGGTCGACGAGTAGAGGCTGTACTCGGCGCGGCCCCGCGTGTAGCTGCTGGAGGTGTAGAGCAGCAGCTGGCCCTTGGTCTCCGCCAGGTACTTGTACGAGGCGCGCGCGATCTGCACCGGCGCCAGGTAGTTGACGTTCAGCGCTTCCTGGATGGTCGTGTTGTCGGTCTCGGCCAGCTTGCCGATGCGCAGCACGCCCGCGGTGTTGATGACGTAGTCGATCCGGCCGGTCTCCGAGTACGCCTTGGAGAGGGCGTCGTCGACGTGCTCCGGGTTCTCGACGTGCGTGCCGGTGGTGGAGCGGCCCAGTGCGTACACCTTGGCCCCGTAGGACTCGGCGATGGTGGCGATGTCCGCGCCGATCCCGTACGAACCGCCGAAGACGACCAGGGTCTTGTCGGCGAGCAGCTCGCGGTAGGCGGCCTCGTCGGCCTGGCGCGGGGCGGCGGTGGAGGCCAGCTGGAACAGCTTGTCGGTGATGAAGACGTCGACCGGCTGGGTGACCTTCATGTTGTACTCGTCGCCCGCGACGACGTAGATCGGCACGTCCGGCAGGTACTTGAGCACGACCGAGCAGTCGTCGGTGGCCTGGAAGTTCGGGTCACCGGACGCGACGGCGTACGCCCTGCGGATGGTGGAGAGCTTGAACGCCTGCGGGGTCTGGCCGCGGCGGAGCCGGGAGCGGTCCGGGACCTCGGTGATGAACTCGCCGTCCTCGCCGTGGGTGCGGGTCACGATGATCGTGTCCGCGGACGGGATGGCGACGTCGACGGCCTGGTAGCGCTCCAGCGCGTCCACACAGTCCTTGATCACGCGCTGCGAGAGCAGCGGGCGCACGGCGTCGTGGAAGAGGACGTTGCGGTCCTCGCCCTCGGCCAGGCCCTCGCCGAGGGCCGCGATGGCACGCTCGGTGGTCTCGTTGCGGGTGGAGCCGCCCTCGATGATCCGAGTCACCTTGGTGAGGCCGGACTTGGCGACGATCTTCTCGATGTCGGGTACGTAGCCCGGCGCCATCAGCACGATGACGTCGTCGATGGAATCAGCCTGCTGGAAGATCGTCAGCGTGTGCTCGATGACAGCCTTCCCGGCGATCTTCAGCAGTTGCTTGGGGATCGACAGACCCACGCGCTGGCCGGTACCACCGGCGAGAACGACTGCTGTAGTCCGGGGCTTGGTTGCTTTGTGCTGCACAGACACAGACGACCTACCTTGCGATGACGAGGGAACGGTGTGATGGTCGCACTCTCCGTGACCGTCTCGCAAGATGGACGCCAAGCCTCCACAACCCTTGCGATACCGCCTGTTCACCCTAAGGGCAGGAAGGTCACTCGAATCCCACCTGCCACGGTGAGTGACCGACGCCACAGGGGCGGACCTGAATCACTTCAGGTCCGCCCCTGTGGCCGGGTGCGCGGGGCCGCCCTTCGGGCGGCGGCAAACGGTCCGACGGCGCGGCGCAGGCGGACTTTCAAACGCGTCCTAGAACGGGTCGAACTCGTCGTACTCCTTGTCCGAGTCGTCCCGCTCGGCCTCGCGGTCCCTGCGGCGCTGCGCCGCGGGCCTCGGGGCCTCCATCCGGTGGTCCTCACCGCGGCGGCCGAGCATCTCGGCGCCCGCCGTCAGCGTCGGCTCCCAGTCGAAGACGACCGCGTTGTCCTCGGCGCCGATGGCCACGCCGTCACCCGCACGGGCACCGGCCTTGAGCAGCTGGTCCTCGACCCCGAGGCGGCTGAGGCGGTCGGCGAGGTAACCGACGGCCTCGTCGTTGCTGAAGTCGGTCTGGCGGACCCAGCGCTCCGGCTTCTCGCCCCGTACGCGGTAGACGCCTTCCTCCTCCTCGAAGGTCACCGTGAAGCCCGCGTCGTCCACGGCCTTCGGGCGGATGACGACCCGGGTCGCCTCCTCCAGCGGCTTCGCGGCGCGCGCCTCGGCGATGATGCCGGCCAGCGCGAACGACAGCTCCTTCAGGCCGAGATGCGCCACGGCGGACACCTCGAAGACCCGGTAGCCACGCGCTTCCAGATCCGGGCGGATCATGTCGGCGAGGTCCTGGCCGTCGGGGATGTCGACCTTGTTCAGGGCGACGATGCGCGGCCGGTCCTCCAGACCGCCGTACAGCTTGAGCTCCTCCTCGATCATGTCGAGGTCGGAGAGCGGGTCGCGGTCGGACTCCAGCGTGGCCGTGTCCAGGACGTGCACGAGCACCGAGCAGCGCTCGACGTGCCGCAGGAACTCCAGGCCGAGGCCCTTGCCCTGGCTGGCTCCGGGGATGAGCCCGGGGACGTCCGCGATGGTGTAGACGGTCGAACCGGCCGTCACCACACCGAGGTTGGGGACGAGCGTGGTGAACGGGTAGTCCGCGATCTTCGGCTTGGCCGCGCTCAGCACGGAGATCAGCGAGGACTTGCCCGCGCTCGGGTAGCCGACGAGCGCCACGTCGGCGACGGTCTTCAGCTCCAGGACGATGTCCCGCGACTCGCCCGGCTCGCCGAGCAGCGCGAAGCCGGGGGCCTTGCGGCGGGCCGAGGCCAGCGCGTGGTTCCCGAGGCCGCCACGGCCGCCCTGGCCCGCGACGAACGTGGTGCCCTGGCCGACGAGGTCGGCGAGGACGTTCCCTGCCCTGTCGAGCACCACGGTGCCGTCGGGCACGGGCAGGACGAGGTCCTGTCCGTCCTTGCCGGAGCGGTTGTCACCGGCGCCGGGCTGGCCGTTGGTCGCCTTGCGGTGCGGGCTGTGGTGGTAGTCCAGCAGCGTGGTCACGGCCTGCTCGACGACGAGGATGACGTCGCCGCCCCGCCCGCCGTTGCCGCCGTCGGGTCCGCCGAGCGGTTTGAACTTCTCACGGTGTACGGAGGCGCAGCCGTGGCCTCCGCTACCCGCGGCGGCATGCAGCTCGACGCGGTCCACGAAGGTGGTCATGGGTGTGCCTCCAGAAAGTACGAAATTTGTCTCAGACCGACCGGTCATACGTGTAACACGACAAAGGCGGACCAGCTTCCCGTAAGCAACGGGAAACCTGGTCCGCCCTCGACAGATCGCTCTACGGCAGCCTGAAAGGTCAGGCGACCGGAACGATGTTCACGACCTTGCGGCCACGGTGCGTGCCGAACTCGACCGCACCGGGGTTCAGCGCGAACAGCGTGTCGTCGCCGCCACGGCCGACGCCGGAGCCCGGGTGGAAGTGGGTGCCGCGCTGGCGGACCAGGATCTCACCGGCGTTGACGACCTGACCGCCGAAGCGCTTCACGCCGAGCCGCTGAGCATTGGAATCGCGCCCGTTCCGAGTGGACGATGCGCCCTTCTTATGTGCCATGTCTCCTCAGTCCCTTACTTCGCAGCCGCGGGGATACCGGTGACCTTGATCGCCGTGTACTGCTGGCGGTGACCCTGGCGACGGCGGTAGCCGGTCTTGTTCTTGTAGCGAAGGATGTCGATCTTCGCGCCCTTGTGGTGATCCACGACCTCGGCCTGGACCTTGATACCGGCAAGCACCCACGGGTCGCTGGTGACGGCGTCGCCGTCGACCACGAGCAGGGTCGAGAGCTCGACCGTGTCGCCAACCTTGGCGGTGGGAATCTTGTCAACCTCAACGATGTCGTCGACAGCAACCTTGTGCTGGCGACCACCGCTGCGCACGATGGCGTACACGCGGATCTCTCTTTCGCTCGGAATCGGCCCTCTGAAGCCAGCCGCCCACACGGGTCCGGGGACCCGTGACGATCCGGATGGGACGAGCGGCCTCTCCCGGCGGAGCCAGGAGGGAGTTGCTCAGAGGTGCGACGTACAGGAAACACGCCGATGGGTAAGGCTACGGGGCCGGGCGCGGAGGGTCAAACCGGCCCCCTTCGACCGTGCACAAGGCCTCCCGCAATGCCTCCCGCAATGCCTCCCGCGCGGTCTCACCCCCGGTCGCTCACCGCCGTACGCGCAGCCGCCCGCGCAGCCGCGCGCCGAGCGAGGGTCTCGGTGGGAACAGCCGTTCCGTACTGACCACCATGTGCCCCGCCGCGTCCACGTGCGCCGCGGCCTTGTACGGGTCCGCACGGCCCCACCGGCGGGCCAGCGGCATCGGCAGCCCCGCGGCCCGCAGCGGGATCTCGTACGGGGCGCCGGCGACGTCCAGCGAGACGCGCACGGGGAGCGTGGCGTCGCGGCGTTCCACCGGGAACCGGGCGCGGACGGCCGTACCGCCGCCGTCCGGGGTCGCGGTGCGGGTGGTCCCGCCCTGCCGGACAGGTCCCAGATGTACGGCGGCAGTGCCGGGGTCGGCGGCTCCCCCGATCCGTACCACCAGCTCCAGCGAGAGTGCCTCACCGTCCTGGAGCCAGCGCGAGGAGAGCAGTTCGACGGTCTCCGCGAACCGCCCGGAGGCCACCGTCGCATCGGGTACGCCGCCCACACCATCACCTCAGCAGTCTCTCGATGTCGCCGCACGACCTCACTGCACGACATCCTCCGGCCCGCGTGCCCGGCTGTCCGGCGATTCCGGAAAGGCGCACACAGCAGAGGTGCGGCTCCGCCAAGGAAACCGCACCTCCGGGGTGACTGCTACTTGCGCGACGGCTGTCAGTCCTCCGTGGAGGCCGAGACCGCGGACGGCGCGTCCTGCTCCGCCGCCACGGTCTTCTTGGAAGCCTTCTTGGCCGTCGTCTTCTTGGCGGCCGTCGTCTTCTTCGCCGCGGTCTTCTTGGCGGCGGCCTTCTTCGCCGGCGCCTTCTTCGCCGTCTTGCGCGCGGCCGTCTTCTTGGCCGGCGCCTCCGGCTCCGCGGTCGGGGCCTCCGCCTGGGCGGGGGCCTCGTCCGACGGGGCTTCCACCACGACGACAGCCGCTTCGGCCGCGCCCGCGGGGGCGGTGGCCTTACGGGTCGCGCGGCGGCGGGCCCGCGGCGGCGCGGGCTCGGCGACCGGCTCCGGGGCTGCCTGCGGCTCGTCGGCCACCGGGGCCGGAGCCTCCGCGACGACGATCTCGGCAGCCTCGTCGGCGACCTTGGGCGCGCCGGCCGGAGCCGTCGCCTTACGGGTCGCCCTGCGGCGCGTACGGGCCGGAGCGGCCTCCTGGACCGGCTCGGCCTCGACGACCGGCTCCGGGGTCACCGGCTCGGGTGCCACCGGCTCCTCGGCGACCGGCTCGGCCACCGTCTCCGGCTGCGCCGCCCTGGGCGCACCGGCCGGGGCCGACACCTTGCGGGTCGCCCTGCGACGGCCACGGCTGCGCGTGGCAGCCGCCTCCGCCTCTGCGGGGCTGCTGTACAGGTCCTCGTCCGGTACGAAGCTCTCCTGCGGCTCCGCGACGTCCGCGTACCCGGCCTCCGGCTCGTGGTCGTCGGCCTGGTCGTGGTCGTGGTCCTGCTCGTGCGTGTGCTCGCCGGTGTGGTCGTGGTCGCCACCCGCGGAGCCGCCCCGGCCGCGCTTCTTGGCGCGCTTCCCGCCACCGCCGCCGATCGCCGTCGGCTGCTCCATGTGCACGATCACGCCGCGCCCGTTGCAGTGGACGCAGGTCTCGGAGAAGGACTCCAGCAGACCCTGCCCCACCCGCTTACGGGTCATCTGGACCAGTCCGAGCGAGGTGACCTCGGCCACCTGGTGCTTCGTACGGTCCCGGCCCAGGCACTCCAGCAGCCGCCGCAGCACCAGGTCCCGGTTGGACTCCAGCACCATGTCGATGAAGTCGACGACGACGATGCCGCCGAGGTCGCGCAGCCGCAGCTGACGCACGATCTCCTCGGCCGCCTCCAGGTTGTTCTTGGTGACGGTCTCTTCCAGGTTGCCGCCCTGGCCGGTGAACTTGCCGGTGTTGACGTCGACCACGACCATCGCCTCGGTCTTGTCGATCACCAGCGAGCCGCCGCTCGGCAGGTAGACCTTGCGGTCCAGCGCCTTCATCAGCTGCTCGTCGATGCGGTACGTCGCGAAGACGTCCACCTCGGAGGTCCAGCGCGAGAGCCGGTCAGCCAGGTCGGGGGCGACGTGGGCGACGTAGCCGTGGATGGTGTTCCACGCGTCGTCACCGCTGACGATGACCTTCGAGAAGTCCTCGTTGAAGATGTCGCGGACGACCCGGACGGTCATGTCCGGCTCGCCGTAGAGCAGCGTCGGCGCGTTGGAACTGCCGCCGCTCTTCGCCTTCTTCTCGATGTCCTCCCACTGCGCCTGGAGCCGTTCGACGTCGCGGCGCAGCTCGTCCTCGCTGGCGCCCTCGGCGGCGGTACGGACGATGACGCCCGCGTCCTCGGGGACGATCTTCTTGAGGATGGTCTTCAGACGCGCGCGCTCGGTGTCGGGCAGCTTGCGGCTGATGCCGGTCATGGAGCCCTCGGGCACGTAGACCAGGTAGCGGCCGGGCAGCGAGACCTGGCTGGTCAGGCGGGCGCCCTTGTGGCCGATCGGGTCCTTCGTCACCTGGACGAGGACGGACTGGCCGGACTTGAGCGCGGTCTCGATACGGCGCGGCCCGTGGGCCATGCCGAGCGCCTCGAAGTTCACCTCACCGGCGTACAGGACGGCGTTGCGGCCCTTGCCGATGTCGACGAACGCGGCCTCCATCGACGGCAGCACGTTCTGGACCTTGCCCAGGTAGACGTTGCCGACGTAGCTGGTGGCCTGCTCCTTGTTGACGTAGTGCTCGACCAGGACGTTGTCCTCCAGGACACCGATCTGGGTGCGCTCGCCGTGCTGGCGGACCACCATCACGCGCTCGACGGCCTCACGGCGGGCCAGGAACTCGGCCTCCGTGATGATCGGGACGCGGCGGCGGCCCTGCTCGCGGCCCTCGCGGCGGCGCTGCTTCTTCGCCTCCATACGGGTCGAGCCCTTGATGGACTGGACCTCGTCGAAGCCGGTGCCGGGCTCGCGCTCGGCTTCCTTCTTGCGCGGCTCGCGGACCTTGACGACCGTACGCTCCGGGTCGTCGGCCACCGCGTCGGCGTCGGTGCCCGAGTCACCGCTGCGACGGCGGCGACGCCGGCGGCGGCGGCTGCTGCTCGACCCGGAGGCACCGTTGTCGTCGGTGTCGGTGTCGCTGTCGCCGTGGTCGTCGCCGTCCGTGTCCTGGTCGGCGGCGTCGCGGGACTCGCCCTCGTCGGCGCCTTCGGACTCGTCGTCGTGCTGGTCGTTGTGGTGCTCGTCCGTCTCCGCGGACTCACCGCGGCGACGGCGGCGGCCACCCCGGCGGCGGCGGCGCGAGGGGCGGTCGCCGTACTCGTCGGACTCCTCGCCCCCGCCCTGCGCGTCCTCGGACTCCGGCTCTTCCTCGACGGGCTCCTCGGCCGCGGGCGCGGCCACCGGCTCGGGGGCCTTCTCGGCCTCGGCGGGCTCGCCACGGCGACGGCGACGACGGCCGCGCGAGCCGCCGTGCGACGCGGACTCGGCGGGCTCGGGGGCCTTCACGGTCTCCTCGACGCCCTCCTCCTCGTCCTCGATGTCCGTGATCTCCTCGACCGGCTCCGCGGACCTGGCAGCAGCGGCAGCAGCGGCGGTCTCCGGCGTCTGGAACATCGGCTCGGCGAAGACGGGCGCCTGGAACACGGCCACGGCGGGACGCTGCGCCCGGCGACGGGAGCGGGCCGGCTCGGCGGGCTCCGCGGGCTGCGGGGCCTTCTCCTTCTCGGCCACCGCGGTGAACTGCGGGGACTCGGCCCTGCGGCGCTTACGTCCGCGGGGCGCCGCCTCCGTCTCCTCGGCCAGCGCCTCGGCGACGGCCTCGGGCAGGCTCTCGCCCGCGGCCTCGGGCTGGGCGATCTCGGGCTCCGGGGTGGCGACGGGCGCGGTGGCACGGCGGCGGTTACGGCCGCGCGGCGCCTCGACGGGGGCTTCGTCGGCCTGCGGCGCCGGCTCTTCGGCGGCGGGCTGCTCGACAGCGGGCGCGGTCGCCTTACGGGTCGCGCGGCGGCGGGCGCGCGGCGGAGCGGCGTCCTGCGCCACCGGGGCCTCGTCGGCCGCTGCGGTCTCCGGCTCGGCGGCCACGGGCTCGGCGGCCGGGGCCTCCGCGCTCTTCGGCGCACCGGCGGGTGCGGTCGCCTTACGGGTGGCACGACGGCGGGCGCGCGGCGGGGCCGCGTCCGGGGTCTCATCGACCACAACGGCCTCCGGCTCAGCAGCGGCCACGGGGGCCTGAGTGGTCTGCGGGTCTTCCACAGGTGTGCCGGTGCCACGGGTGGCACGACGGCGGGTCCGCGCGGGCGGCGCCGCGTCGGCCTCTGTGTCCTTGGCGTCCTTGGCGTCCTTGACGGATCCGGCGGTCGCCTCGGTCACCGGTGCACCCGCGGGGGCGGAGGCACGGCGGCGGCCCCGCGGTGCGGGCTCCGCGGCCTCGGCGGTGACCGGGGTGTCGGCGATGTCCGTGGGGCGGGTCTCCGCCGGCTCGGCGGCCTTCGCGGCGCCCGCCGGAGCGGTCGCCTTACGGGTCGCGCGGCGGCGGACGGGCGGAGCCGCCTCGCCGGTCGCCGATCCGGCCGCGGTACCCTCCGCGGCCGGTATGGCCGGCGTCACCACTTCGGCCGCGTCCGCGGCGGCGTCGCGCGCACCGGCCGGGGGCCCGGCGGGGCGTGATGCCGCGCGGCGCCTGCGGCGCGGCGGCAGCGTGTCGCTGGGACTGGTCTCTTCGTTCGCTCCGGTGGTACCGGATTCGTTCGACTCAAGCATGCGGGCGGTTCTCCCGTCACGCTCCCGGGCGCCGCGTCTGTTTCCGGTCCGGCACGGTCCGCGTCTGATGCGCGGTTCCGCTCGTCCGGGGCGCGGGCGCCGCACGGGAGCTGATGTCTGGCTCGCCGGTTCCCTACGCGATGTACGTACGGCCTGGCGAAAGTCTTCTGGTCAGTGCGCTGCCCGACCCAGGTGGCTCCCGGATCCAAGGGCTGCGCTACAACGACTGTCCTTACGCGGCGGGACCGCTCCCAGGCCCTGAAGGGCCGGGGAGGCACCCCCTCCTACGCCGTCGCGGGTGTCCCCCCGGCGGAAAGCCGGTGGGAGGCCGTCCCGGCGGCCGTGGGTGGAGCGGCCGGGGCTGCCTCGCGGTCGGGCGAGAGCGGGTCGGTCACCGTGCCGGACTCCTCGTCGAAGAGCCCCTGCGCCAGCCTGGTCACCGCTGCGGGGACCGGCGGCGCGAGGTCGGCCACAGCGTGGAGACCGGACAGGACGTCGTCGGGTCGCACAGCAGGCGTCACGTGCCGAACAACCAGCCGCAGTATCGCACAGCGCTCACCCCCCGGCCTATTGACGAGGTCCGTGCCGTCCGCTCCGGTGGCGTCGGCGCGCGCACCGGGCTCGGGGCGGACGGCCACCAGCTCGGCCACGGCGCTGCGGGCGTCGAAGGTCCGCACACCGTTCTTCGTACGGCGCTGGACCTCGACGGTCCCGGCCGCGACGAAGGCCGCGACGGCCCGCTCCGCTTCCTCGAACTCGACGCCGTCCAGGCGCAGTTCCCATACGGACGCGGTCAGCCGATCGGCGAGACCCGAGGTGCGCGCCTCGACCGCGTCGGTGATGTCGAGCCCGTCGGGGAGTGATTCGTCCAGGAGCTGCCGCAGCTTCTCCGGGTCGCGCGCCTCGGTGAGCGCGATCTCCAGGAATTCGGCCTCGCTGCCGGTGCCGGTGGGTGCGGCATTGGCGTACGAGACCTTCGGGTGCGGGGTGAAGCCCGCCGAGTACGCCATGGGCACCTCGGCTCTGCGCAGTGCCCGCTCGAAGGCGCGCTGGAAGTCACGGTGGCTGGTGAACCGGAGGCGGCCGCGCTTGGTGTAGCGCAGTCGGATGCGCTGCACCGCCGGAGCGGGCGGCGGGCCTTCGGGCTGTCGCTTGCCCAGTGGTTCTTCTCCTCGGTGCGGGGCTGGCGCGGGGGACGCGCCGCCCTACGGCGGGGTTCCCGGGGTACCCGGACCGGCTCACCCCGGTCCGGCTCTGTGCCGGACAGGGAGATCTCTGGCCTCGGTACCACGTCGGGGACAGTCGTTTCTACTACCCAGAGTACGCGTACGGGGCACCACAGGTTCCCGGACCCGGACGGGCACGCTCCGCCGACCGGGGGACGCCCCGTGGTACGCCACTGCCCGGCCGCGGAGTTCCGTGGCCGGGCAGTGTGCCGGTCGGTGACCGGCGGGGGCTACTTGACGACCGTCAGCGGCAGCAGCTTCTTGCCGGTGGGGCCGATCTGGATGCTGGTGTCCATCTGCGGGCAGACGCCGCAGTCGAAGCACGGCGTCCAGCGGCAGTCCTCGACCTCGGTCTCGTCGAGCGAGTCCTGCCAGTCCTCCCAGAGCCAGTCCTTGTCGAGGCCGGAGTCGAGGTGGTCCCAGGGCAGGACCTCCTCGTACGTGCGCTCACGGGTGGTGTACCAGTCGACGTCCACGCCGAAGTCCGGGAGCGTCTGCTCGGCGGCCTTCATCCAGCGGTCGTAGCTGAAGTACTCGCGCCAGCCGTCGAAACGTCCGCCGCCCTCGTACACCGCGCGGATGACCGAGCCGACCCGGCGGTCACCGCGTGAGAGCAGGCCCTCGACGATGCCGGGCTTGCCGTCGTGGTAGCGGAAGCCGATCGAGCGGCCGTACTTCTTGTCGCCGCGGATCTTGTCGCGCAGCTTGGTCAGCCGGGCGTCGGTCTCCTCGGCGGAGAGCTGCGGGGCCCACTGGAACGGGGTGTGCGGCTTGGGCACGAAGCCGCCGATGGACACCGTGCAGCGGATGTCGTTCTGTCCGGAGACCCGGCGGCCCTCGGCGATGACGTTGACCGCCATGTCGCCGATCTGCAGGACGTCCTCGTCGGTCTCGGTGGGCAGGCCGCACATGAAGTACAGCTTCACCTGGCGCCAGCCGTTGCCGTAGGCCGTGGAGACCGTACGGATGAGGTCCTCCTCCGAGACCATCTTGTTGATGACCTTGCGGATGCGCTCCGAGCCGCCCTCGGGCGCGAAGGTCAGGCCGGACCTGCGGCCGTTCCTGGTCAGCTCGTTGGCGAGGTCGATGTTGAAGGCGTCGACCCGGGTGGACGGCAGCGAGAGGCCGACCTTGTCCTCGGTGTAGCGGTCGGCGAGGCCCTTGGCGATCTCGCCGATCTCGGTGTGGTCGGCGGAGGAGAGCGAGAGCAGCCCGACCTCCTCGAAACCGGTCGCCTTGAGACCCTTCTCCACCATGTCGCCGATGCCGGTGATGCTTCGCTCCCGCACGGGGCGCGTGATCATGCCGGCCTGGCAGAAACGGCAGCCGCGGGTGCAGCCGCGGAAGATCTCGACGGACATCCGCTCGTGGACGGTCTCGGCGAGGGGCACGAGGGGCTGCTTGGGGTACGGCCACTCGTCGAGGTCCATCACGGTGTGCTTGGAGACACGCCACGGGACACCCGGCCGGTTCGGCACGGTGCGTCCGATGCGGCCGTCGGGCAGGTACTCGACGTCGTAGAAGCGCGGGACGTACACCCCGCCGGTCCTCGACAGCCGGAAGAGCACCTCGTCACGGCCGCCGGGGCGGCCCTCCGCCTTCCAGGCGCGGACGATCTCGGTGATCTCCAGGACGGCCTGCTCGCCGTCGCCGATGACCGCGCAGTCGATGAACTCCGCGATCGGCTCGGGGTTGAAGGCCGCGTGGCCGCCCGCGAGGACGATCGGGTCCTCGACGGTCCGGTCCTTGGCGTCCAGCGGGATGCCCGCCAGGTCCAGGGCGGTGAGCATGTTGGTGTAGCCGAGCTCGGTGGAGAAGCTCAGCCCGAAGACGTCGAAGGCCTTCACGGGCCGGTGCGCGTCCACGGTGAACTGCGGGACCTGGTGCTCGCGCATCAGCTCTTCGAGGTCCGGCCAGACGCTGTAGGTGCGCTCGGCGAGGACGCCCTCACGCTCGTTCAGTACCTCGTAGAGGATCATGACGCCCTGGTTGGGCAGGCCCACCTCGTACGCGTCCGGGTACATGAGGGCCCAGCGGACGTCGCATGCGTCCCAGTCTTTGACAGTGGAGTTCAGTTCACCGCCGACGTACTGGATGGGCTTCTGGACGTGCGGGAGAAGCGCTTCCAGCCGCGGGAAGACCGACTCGACAGGCATGGTGGTGTCTCTCATGAGCGGGCAGGGGTGACCATCCAGCGTACCCCGGCGGTCAGCTGTCCGGCGCCGTCCGGAGATCCACCGCCGATGCCTTCGCCCACACCTTCGGCAGTTCCCGCTCCCGCTCGGCGGCCTGCGCCGCCTCCTGCCCGTACAGCAGTCCCCAGGTGAACGACGGCTCGCCCGCCGCCTGGGCCTGGATCGCGAGCGTCCGCAGGGCCCGGCGGGCGGTCACGCTGTCCTGGTGGTCGCCGAGCACGGTCTGGACCGCCTTCGTCCGCTGCGCGCACAGCGTGGCGGGCGGGCCCAGCGCGGGCGCCGCCGCCTCGGCCGCGTACCGGACCCGCTTGGCCGCCTTGCGCGCGTCGTGCATCGCCAGGTCCCGGGGCTCCCCCGGGGGCAGCGCCAGCGCGTGCCCGATCCGGGCCGCCAGTCTGCGGTGCGCCCGGAGTACCGCCGCGGGCAGTACCTGCGCGGCGGGGCGGTCCGCGGCGGGCAGCAGCGGCGGTGCGGTGAGCAGCGCGTCGAGGGCGTCGAGCAGCGCGGGGTAGCGCGCGCCGTCGAGTACGTCCTCCGTCCTGCGCCGGGATCCGGTCCGCCCGGCGACGGTCCAGATCCGCAGCCGGCCGCGGACCGGGCCCAGCAGGAGCGCGTCGGGGAGCGCGTCGATCCGGGCGGTCAGCCGCTCGGCGAGGACCTCCTGGTCACGGTCCACGCCCAGTTCGGCGGCGAGCCATTTGAGCTCGTCGGCGACGGGGTCCGTGACGGTCGGGTCCAGGACCTCCCGGTAGGCGCGGAAGGCGCTGCGCAGTCTGCGGGTGGCCACGCGCAGCTGGTGCACGGCGTCGGGGCGGTCACGCCGTACGGCGGGGTCGCTCGCGGCGAGCGCGGCGGCCTGGGCCTGCACGTAGGCCAGCACCCGGCCGCCCGCGGTGTCGGGCCCGGGGGCCGTCCCGCTCCCCCGCCCGCCTTCCGCCATGTCACGCACCTCACGCACCTCACGCCGGAACGGTCAGGCGGACATGGGCCGTTGCACCCGGATCGACTGGAGCAGCCCGATCGCGATCCACACCGCGAACATCGACGAACCGCCGTACGACACGAACGGCAGCGGCAGTCCCGCCACCGGCATGATGCCGAGCGTCATCCCGATGTTCTCGAACGCCTGGAAGGCGAACCAGGCGATGATCCCGGCCGCCACGATCGTGCCGTACAGCTCCGTCGCCCCGCGGGCGATCCGGCAGGCGCGCCACAGGACGACTCCGAGCAGGACCAGGATCAGTCCGGCGCCGAGAAAGCCGAGTTCCTCGCCCGCGACGGTGAAGACGAAGTCGGTCTGCTGCTCGGGGACGAACTGCCCGGTGGTCTGCGAGCCGTGGAAGAGCCCCGTGCCGTGCAGTCCGCCCGAACCGATCGCGATCCGGGCCTGGTTGGTGTTGTAGCCGACGCCCGCCGGGTCCAGCGCGGGGTTGGCGAACGCGGCGAAGCGGGCGATCTGGTACTCGTCGAGCAGACCGGCCTTCCAGACCCCGATGGCGCCGACCACCCCGGTACCGAGGAGTCCGAGCACCCAGCGGTTGGAGGCGCCCGAGGCCAGCAGGACGCCGAGGATGATCATCACCAGCACCATGACCGAGCCGAGGTCCGGCATCAGCATGATGATCACGATCGGGATGGCGGCCACCCCGAGGGCCTTGACGACCGTGCGGTTGTCGGGGGTCTCCTGGTCGCCCGCGTCCACCCGGGAGGCGAGGATCATCGCCATCCCCAGAATGATCGTGATCTTGGTGAACTCGGAGGGCTGGAGGGAGAATCCGCCGCCGATGACGATCCAGGCGTGCGCGCCGTTGACGGTCTGGCCGAGCGGCGAGAGCACCGCGAGGATCAGCAGGACGGAGAGCCCGAACAGTACGGGCACCGCCCCGCGCAGGGTCCGGTGGCCCAGCCAGATCGTGCCGATCATCAGGCCGATCCCGATGCCGGTGTTCATGGCATGGCGCAGCAGGAAGTAGTACTGGTCGCCGTGGGTGAGCGAGTCACGGCCACGCGTCGCCGAGTACACCAGCAGCGAGCCGATGAACGACAGCGCGAGCGACGACATGAGCAGGGGCCAGTCCAGCCTGCGCACCACGGAGTCGCGGGCGACCAGTTTGGACCAGGAGCCCTGTTCGGGCGCGTACCGCGCTACGGAGAAACCGCCCATGGTCCTAGTCCTTCCTTCCCAGCCCCGCAGCGATCTGCTGCTGGCCCGTCGGCGGCAACTTCTTCGGCGGGTTGGGGTCGTACGGCTTGACCTTCGGCGAGACGATCGAGCCGTCCTGGCTGATCTTCGGCAGGGACTTCTCGGGGTGCGGCAGCAGGGCCCTCTTCGGATCCTGGTGCCCGGAGTCGTCGAGACCGTAGAGCGCGTTGTAGATCTTGCGCACGGCGGGCCCGGATCCTCCGGAGCCCGTACCGCCCTGGGAGATCGTCATGACGATCGTGTAGTCCTTGGTGTACGTGGCGAACCACGAGGTCGTCTGCTTGCCGTAGACCTCGGCCGTACCGGTCTTGGCGTGCATCGGGATCTTGGACTGGGGCCAGCCCTGGAACCGCCAGGCGGCGGTTCCGTTGGTCGCGACGCCCGCGAGTGCGCCGTCGATGTCCTTGCGGGTCGCCTGGTCCATCGGCAGCTTGCCGTGCGACGTGGGCGCGATCTCCTGGACGGTCTTGCCGTCCGCGCTGACGATCGCCTTGCCGATGGTCGGCGTGTAGAGCGTGCCGCCGTTGGAGATCGCCGAGTAGATGTCCGCCATCTGGATCGGGGTGACGAGCGTGTCGCCCTGTCCGATCGAGTAGTTGACGGAGTCACCGGGACGCATCTGGTAGCCGTCGCGGCAGTTCTCGTACGCGATCCGCTCGACGAAGCTGCCGTCCTTCTTGCCCTGCTTGCACCACGCGGCCTTGTTCGCCGCGTAGAAGTTCTTCTTCCACTGGCGGTCCGGGACCCGGCCGTTGACCTCGTTGGGCAGGTCCACGCCGGTGGTCTTGCCGAGGCCGAACTGGTGGGCGGTCTTGTAGAACCAGTCGTTCGGCTTCTTCTTCGGGTTGATGCCCCCGTCCTTCTTCCACTCGTCGTGGGCGATCCCGTAGAAGACGGTGTCGCAGGAGACCTCCAGCGCGCGGCCGAGGGTGATGGGGCCGAAGTTCTCCGACTCGAAGTTCTGGAAGGTCTGGTTGCCGATCGAGTAGGAACTGGTGCACGGGTAGTGCCCGTTGAAGGGGTAGCCCGCGTTGACCGCGGCCGTGGTGGAGACGACCTTGAAGATGGACCCGGGGGCCGCCTGGCTCTGGATCGCCCTGTTCAGCAGGGGGAAGTCGGAGTCCTTACCGGTGAGCGAGGCGTAGTTCTTGGCGGAGATGCCACCGACCCAGTCGTTGGGGTCGTACGTCGGGTTGGACGCCATCGCGACGACGCGGCCGGTCTTGGCCTCCATGACGACGACGGATCCCGAGTCGGCCTTGTAGTTCTCGTGGGTGACCGAGTCGTACTCCTTGCGGGCCGTCTTCATGGCCTCGTCGAGCTCGCGCTCGGCGACGCCCTGGACGCGCGCGTCGATGGAGGTGACGATGTTCGACCCCGGCTGGGCCTTGTCGCTGGCGGCCTGGCCGATGACCCGGCCGAGGTTGTCCACCTCGTAGCGGGTGACTCCGGCCTTGCCGCGCAGCTCCTTGTCGTACGTACGCTCCACGCCGGAGCGACCGACCTGGTCGGACGTCAGATACGGCGACGAGGTCTTCTTGGCCTTGTTGACCTCTTCGTCGGTGACCGGCGAGAGGTAGCCGAGCACCTGCGCGGTGTTGGCGTTGGCGGGCGCGGCGTAGCGGCGTACGGCGGTGGGCTCGGCGGTGATGCCCGGGAAGTCCTCGGAGCGCTCACGGATCTGGAGCGCCTGCTGGGTGGTGGCCTCGTCGGTCACCGGGATCGGCTGGTACGGAGAGCCGTTCCAGCAGGGCTGCTTGGTCTTCGCGTCGCAGAGCCTGACCTTGTCCAGGACGTCCTGGGGCTTCATGTCCAGGACGTCGGCGAGGCGGATGAGGACGGCCTTGCCGTCGTCCTTCATCTTGGTGAGCTTGGAGCGGCTCGCGGAGACGACGAGACGGGTCTCGTTGTCGGCGAGCGGCACCCCGCGCGCATCGAGGATGGAGCCGCGCACGGCGGGCTGGACGACCTGCTGGACGTGGTTGTTCTTGGCCTCGGCCGTGTACTCCTGGCCGTTGCGGATCTGGAGGTACCAGAGCCGGCCGCCGAGGGTGAGGAGGAGGGAGAAGACCAGGATCTGGATGACGACGAGCCGGATCTGGAGCCGCGTGGTCCGCCCGGTCTCGGGAATATTGCTCACAGCGATGCCCCACTGGTTGTCCTGCTGGGGGTTCGGGGGTCGTCCCCCGGAAGAAACAGCCTCACAGCGATGCCCCACTGGTTGTCCTGCTGGGGGTTCGGGGGTCGTCCCCCGGAAGAAACAGCCTCACAGCGATGCCCCCCTCGTTGTCCTGCTGGGGGTTCGGGGGTCGTCCCCCGGGACAGACAACGTCACAGCCGCTTGACCCCCTTGATGCGTCCGGCCTTCGCCGCGCGGGACCTGGCCGCCCGCATCCGCAGTCCGCCGCGCTGGCTGCCGATCTTCAGTCCGGTGCCGGCCGCCAGCCAGCCGGTCGCGACATCGCTGCCCACGCCGCTGCTCTTGCTGTCGGCGAGCGGGTCGTTCTCGGCTCGTCTCGCCAGGGCCATGATGAACGGGACGGTGAACGGCGCGAGCAGCAGGTCGTACACCGCGGCGCTGAACAGCAGGCCGATGAGGCCCACATGACGGGCGGCGGTGTCGCCGACGAGGGAGCCGACGCCCGCGTACAGCAGGGTGGAGCCGACCGCCGCGGCGACCACCACGAGCATCGGGCCCATGACGGACCTGATGCGGCCGGTCTCGGGCTTGGCGAGCCCTGCCGCGTAGCCGACGACGCACAGGACGAGCGCGTACCGCCCGGCCGCGTGGTCGGCGGGCGGGGCGAGGTCGGCGAGCAGACCCGCGCCGAAGCCGACGAGGGCGCCGCCCACGTGGCCGTAGACCAGCGCGAGAGCCACCACGGTGAGCAGCAGCAGGTCCGGTACGGCACCAGGGAGTTGAAGTCGGGCGAGCACGCTCACCTGGATCACCAGGGCGACCACCACCAGAGTGGCCGAGAGCAGCATCCGGTTGAGACGCATACGGTCAGCTCCTACTGCTGGGGGGTGTTGTTGTCCTGCTGCTGGTTGTCGGCGTTCCCCGGAGGAGTGGCCGTGACCGTGACGGTGGGGATCGGCTTCGGCTTCGCGGGCTTGGCGGGGAGCACCGTGTCGCGCGGGTTGTCACGCGGCGGCTCCACGACGACGCCGACCAGATCGAGCTTGGTGAACCCGACGAACGGACGGACGTAGACGGTCCGCGTCAGGTCACCGCCGGTCGGGTCGACACGGACGACCTGGCCGACCGGGACTCCCGGCACGAAGGGTTTGTCGTTGCTCGAACCGAAGGTCACCAACCGGTCACCCTTCTTGACCTGTGCCTTGCCGTTGAGGAACTGCACGGCGAGCGGGCGGTCGCCGCGGCCGGTGGCGAAGCCGACCTCGTCGGTCCGCTCCATCCGGGTGCCGACGGTGAAGTCGGGGTCGTTGGCGAGCAGTACGGTCGCGGTGTTCGGGCCGACCGTGGTGACCCGGCCGACGAGCCCGTCGCCGTTGAGCACGGTCATGTCGCGCTTGATGCCGTCGGAGGACCCGGCGTCGATGGTGATGGTCCAGGAGAAGCCCTGTGCGGCTCCTATGGCGATGACCTGGGCGCCCTTGATTCCGTACTGGCCCGCACCCGCGGTCTTGAGCATGCTGTCGAGCTGGCGGACGCGGCTGCGGTTGCGGTCGCTGCTGCCGAGTTGCTGCTTCAGAGCGGCGTTCTCACGCTCCAGTGCGCTGATGCGGTTGTGGCGCTCGCCGGAGTCCCGTACTGCGCCGATCGCGTTGCCGACCGGGTTCACGGCGCCCGCGACCCCGTTCTCGACCGGTCCGAAGACGGTGGCGGCGGCATGCCGGGCACCGTCGACCGGAGACGCCTCACCGCCGCGGATGTCCACAGTGATCAGCGCGAACGCGATGGCGATCAGCAGCACCAGGAGCAGCCGGCTCTCTCGTGTGTCCCTCACGTGCGGAGGCCGTGCCTTCCTCGTCGGAATGTCTATGCGTTTGTCTGTCGGTGTAACTCTGCGCCTGTCCCGGCGCTGTCTCCGCCGACGATCGGCCGTACGGGGCGGACGTGCCCCGTACGGCCGTAAGCGGTGTGCGGCTACCGGCGGGGCTGGGCGTCCAGCACCTGCTGGAGCGCCTCGAACTCCTCGACGCACTTGCCGGATCCGAGCGCGACGGAGTCGAGCGGGTCCTCGGCGATGTGGATCGGCATTCCGGTCTCGTGGCGCAGCCGCTCGTCCAGGCCGCGGAGCAGCGCGCCGCCACCGGTGAGGACGATGCCGCGGTCCATGACGTCACCGGAGAGCTCGGGCGGGCACTTGTCGAGCGTGGTCTTGACCGCGTCGACGATCGCGTTGACCGGCTCCTCGATGGCCTTGCGGACCTCGGCGGCGGAGATGACCACGGTCTTGGGCAGACCGGACACGAGGTCGCGGCCACGGATCTCGGTGTGCTCGTCCTTCTCCAGATCGAACGCCGAGCCGATCGTGATCTTGATCTGTTCGGCGGTGCGCTCACCGAGGAGGAGCGAGTACTCCTTCTTGATGTGCTGGATGATCGCGTTGTCCAGCTCGTCCCCGGCGGTCCTGATCGACTGCGCCGTGACGATCCCGCCGAGCGAGATGACGGCGACCTCGGTGGTGCCGCCGCCGATGTCGACGACCATGTTGCCGGTGGCCTCGTGGACCGGAAGTCCCGAGCCGATGGCTGCGGCCATGGGCTCTTCGATGATGTGCACCTGACGGGCACCGGCCTGCGTGGACGCCTCGATGACGGCGCGGCGCTCGACCCCCGTGATGCCCGAGGGCACACAGACGACGACGCGCGGGCGGGCCAGGTAGCGGCGCTTGTGGATCTTCAGGATGAAGTAACGGAGCATCCGCTCGGTGATCTCGAAGTCGGCGATCACGCCGTCCTTCAGCGGCCGTACGGCAACGATGTTGCCCGGCGTACGGCCGATCATCTTCTTCGCCTCGGCGCCTACGGCGAGAATCCCGCCGGTGTTGGTGTTGATGGCGACGACGGAGGGTTCGTTGAGGACGATTCCTCGACCCCTGACGTACACCAGCGTGTTGGCAGTCCCGAGGTCGATAGCCATGTCACGGCCGATGAACGACATTGAGTTCCCCTTGTTCCCCATGAGGATGCGTCGGGCCTTCCCAAGTGGAGCGATTGGCTTTTTGGTAGGCGAAGTGAGCGCTGTGGGTGTGAAGACTTCCATCGTAGTGCCGCCTGCACGGACACCGCGCGAGGGTCCTCCGCCATGTGGGCGGAACTTGTAGCCGCCTCAGTCATGGTGACGTCATGTCGGAGCGATGCGTTCCCGAAATCGCCCGGCATATACCGAAGGGCGACCGAATTAATTCGGTCGCCCCAGCCTGTGAGCGGCTATTCGGCTGACGCCACGTCAGGATACGCCCGGAAAAAAGATCTTCAATTCTCGCTCTGCGGACTCCTCCGAGTCCGATGCGTGGATGAGGTTCTCCCGGACGATGCTGCCGAAATCGCCACGAATGGAGCCGGGCGCTGCGGCAATCGGGTCAGTGGGACCCGCCAGGGCGCGCACGCCCTCGATGACCCGCTCGCCCTCGACGACCAGGGCGACGACCGGGCCCGAGGCCATGAACTCGACCAGCGGCTCGTAGAAGGGCCGGCCCACGTGCTCGGCGTAGTGCTGCTCCAGGAGCGAACGGTCCAGGCTGCGCATCTCCAGCGCGGTGATCCTCCAGCCGGCCTTGCGCTCGATGCGGCCGACGATCTCGCCTACCAAGCTGCGCCTGACAGCGTCCGGCTTGAGAAGGACGAGGGTGCGCTGAGTCATCGCGTGCGGCTCCTTGTGGGCAAATATGTACGGGGGCACGAGGCTACAGGGAGTCACTGAGCGCGAAACACCCGGACCGGGCACTCACGTGCCGGTGACCGCCCGGCGCGTGCTACTGGGCTTCCGCCGCCTCCGCCTGGGCGGCCCAGCGGGCCTTGGCCGCGTCGATGATCCGTCCGTAGTGGACCGAGGCCCACCACAGGCCACCGAACGCGACCCCCAGGATGAACATCATCGGCACGACGAAGCCGCTCGCGATCAGCGCGATCTGGAGGGCCCAGCCGATCTGCACCGCGCCCGGACGGCTGAGCATTCCGCAGAGCAGCACCGAGAGCAGCATGCCGATGCCGCACACCGTCCAGACGGTCGCCCCCGACAGATCACCCTTCATGGCGACCAGACCGGCGAATCCGATGACGAAGAATTCACCGATCAGGGTGGACGCGCAGAGCGTACGCATGGGTCAGCGCCTCCCCAGGAGCAGCCGGGCCTCGCCGACAGTGATCACGGAACCGGTGACCAGGACGCCCGCTCCGGCGTACTCGTCCTCCTCCTCGGCGAGGGTGATCGCCGCCTCCAGGGCGTCGTCGAGGCGCGGCTCGACGACCACCCGCTCGTCGCCGAACACCTCGACGGCGATGGCGGCGAGGTCGTCCGCGCTCATCGCGCGGTGCGTGGAGTTCTGCGTGACGACGACCTCCGCGAAGATCGGCTCGAACGCTTCGAGCAGCCCCCGGACGTCCTTGTCGCCGCTCGCGCCGACCACCCCGATCAGCCGCGAGAAGCTGAACGCCTCGGTGACGGCCGCGGCCGTCACCTGCGCGCCCGCCGGGTTGTGCGCGGCGTCCAGGACGACGGTCGGCGAGCTGCGCACGACCTCCATCCGGCCGGGCGAGGTCACCGAGGCGAACGCCTTGCGGACCGTGTCGATGTCGAGCAGGCCGGCCTGCTGCGCGCCGACGCCGAAGAACGCCTCGACAGCGGCGAGCGCCACCGCCGCGTTCTGCGCCTGGTGGGCGCCGTACAGCGGCAGGAAGATCTCGGTGTACTCGTTGGCCTCACCGGCGAGTCCGCGCAGCGTCAGCAACTGACCGCCGACGGCGACCTCCCGGCTGACGACGCCGAACTCCATGCCCGCGCGGGCCACGGTGGCGTCCGCCTCGACGGCCTTCTTCAGCATCACCTGCGCGGCGTCGACCGGCTGCTGCGCCAGGACGACCGTCGCACCCTGCTTGATGATCCCGGACTTCTCCACGGCGATCTCGCCGGGCGTGTTCCCGAGCCGGTCCGTGTGGTCGAGCGAGATGGGGGTGACCACGGCGACGGGGGCCTCGATGACATTCGTGGCGTCCCAGCTGCCCCCCATCCCTACCTCGACCACCGCGACGTCCACGGGCGCGTCGGCGAAGGCGGCGTACGCCATACCGGTGAGCACCTCGAAGAACGAGAGCCGGTGCTCCTGCTGCTCGTCGGTCATCCCGACGTACGGCTTGATGTCCTCGTACGTCTCGATGAAGCGCTCGGCCTCGATCGGCGCGCCGTTGAGGCTGATGCGCTCGGTGATCGACTGGACGTGCGGCGAGGTGTACCGCCCGGTGCGCAGCTCGAACGCGCCGAGCAGCGCCTCGATCATGCGCGCCGTCGATGTCTTGCCGTTGGTGCCGGTGATGTGGATCGAGGGGTACGCGCGCTGCGGGTCGCCCAGGAGGTCGAGCAGCGCCTCCATCCGTACGAGGGAGGGGTCGAGCTTGGTCTCGGGCCAGCGGCCCAGGAGATCCTGCTCCACCGTGCGCAGCGCCTTGTCCACCTCCGGGTCGGTGGGTCGGGTGGGGACCTCGTCGCCCTGCGGTGATCCGGCCTGGGTGCGCAGGGTACGGCTGCCGGCCTCGATCACCGCCAGGTCGGGGTCACGGGTCGTTGCTGCGTCGACGATCTCGTCGAAAGGGTCGGGCTCGCTCACGGGTCCAGTCTACGGAGGTCCACCGACAGTCGGGGCGCCCCGGTCCGGTCCGGGCGCCGGGGCCCGGTTCGGCGTACTCCGGCGCGCGGACCGGACCCGCCGGGGGCACACTCAAGAATCATGGACATAGGCATCGATCTCGGCACGGTCAACACGCTTCTCTACGTCCGCGGCCAGGGCATTGTGCTCAACGAGCCGTCCGTGGTCGCCGTCCGCGACGACGGGCGCGGGGCTCCGGCGATCGGCGACGAGGCGAAGGAGAGCCTGGGGCGCACTCCTGAGTCGGTCACCGCGATCCGTCCGCTGCGGGACGGCGTGATCAGCGAATACGACGCCGCCGAGGAAATGATCAGGTACTTCGTGCGCAAGGCCGTCAAGGGCAGACGGCCGCGCACCCGCATGATCGTGTGCGTGCCGAGCGGCGTCACTCCGGTGGAGCGGCGGGCCATCGTGCACGCGGCGCGGCGGGCGGGGGCCCGGACCGTCCATCTGCTGGACGAGCCGATGGCGGCGGCTATGGGCGCGGGGCTGCCGGTCGACGAACCGCGCGGTTCGATGGTGGTCGACATCGGCGGCGGTACGACCGAGGTCGGGGTGATCTCCATGGGAGGGACCGTCGCCGCCCGCTCGCTGCGCACGGCGGGCGACCGGATGAACGCCGCGATCAGCAACCACATCCGCAAGGAACACGGCCTGCTGGTCGGTGAGCGGACCTCCGAGGAGGTCAAGCTGGCGCTCGGTTCGGCCCGGCCGGTCCCCGGCGACCAGGGGCTGGAGACCCGGACCTGCACCGTGCGGGGCCGCCAGAAGATCAGCGGGTTCCCGACCGCCGTGACGCTGAGCGCGACCGAGGTGCGGGCGGCGCTGAACAGCCCCGTCGAGGCGATCGTCAGCACGGTGCGGGCGATGCTGGAGGAGTGCCCGCCCGAACTGGCCGCGGACGTGATGAAGCACGGGATCGTCCTGACCGGCGGCGGATCGCTGCTGCCCGCCCTGGATCTGCGGCTCGCCTCGGCGACGGGCATCGCGGTGACGGTGGCGGACGCACCGCTGGACTGTGTGGCGCTGGGCACCGGCCAGTGCGTCGAGGAGTTCGACACGGTGACGGCGAAGGTGCTGACGCCCGCCGCCTGACCGCCCGTGCCGGGCGCACACGGCGAAGGCCCCCGGCGGACCGGGGGCCTTCGTCACGCGCGTGCGGTCACCCTGCTACGCCTGCGGCAGCCCGTCCAGCTGGGCGCTGATCCGCTCGATGTCCGCCTCGGCCTTGGCCAGCCGTGTACGGATCTTGTCGACCACCTGGTCCGGGGCCTTCGCCAGGAACGCCTCGTTGCCGAGCTTCCCGAGCGCCTGCGCCTTCTCCTTCTCGGCCGCGCCGAGGTCCTTGGTCAGCCGCTTGCGCTCGGCCGCGACATCGATCGTCCCCGACAGGTCGAGTGCGACCTTCGCACCCGCGACCGGCAGCGACGCGGTGGCGTGGAAGCCCTCCCCCGCGGGCTGGAGCCGCAGCACCTGGCGGATGGCCCCCTCGTGCGGTGCCAGCGCCGTGCCGGTCAGGTCGAGTTCGGCCGGGACCTTCTGGCCCGGCTGGAGTCCCTGGTCGGAGCGGAACCTGCGGACCTCGGTGATCACCTGCTGGACCAGCGCGATCTCCTGCTCGGCCGCGCTGTCCCGGAAGCCGGAGTCCTTCGGCCAGTCGGCGACGACCACCGACTCCTTGCCGGTGAGCGTGGTCCAGAGCGTCTCGGTGACGAACGGGACGACCGGGTGCAGCAGCCGCAGCATCACGTCGAGGACCTCGCCGAGGACCCGCCCCGAGGTCTGCGCCGCCTCGCCGCCCGCGAAGAACGTCGTCTTGGACAGCTCGACGTACCAGTCGAAGACCTCGTCCCAGGCGAAGTGGTAGAGGGCGTCGGCGAGCTTCGCGAACTGGAAGTCGTCGTAGTACGCGTCCACTTCGGCGACGACCGCGTTCAGCCGCGACAGGATCCACCGGTCGTTGGCCGACTGCTTCTCGACGGGCGGCAGTTCACCCTCGACGTTGGCGCCGTTCATCAGCGCGAAGCGGGTGGCGTTCCAGATCTTGTTGGCGAAGTTGCGGGACGCCTTGACCCAGTCCTCGCCGATCGGCACGTCCGCGCCGGGGTTGGCGCCGTTGGCGAGGGTGAAGCGGACGGCGTCGGAGCCGTACTCGTCCATCCAGTCCAGCGGATCGATCACGTTCCCGAAGGACTTGGACATCTTCTTTCCGTTCTCGTCACGGACGAGACCGGTCAGCGCGACCGTCTTGAACGGCGCGACGCCGTCCATCGCGTACAGGCCGAACATCATCATCCGGGCGACCCAGAAGAAGATGATGTCGTGGCCGGTGACGAGCACATCGGTCGAGTAGAACTTCTCCAGGTCCGGGGTCTGCTCCGGCCAGCCGAGCGTGGAGAACGGCCACAGGCCGGAGGAGAACCAGGTGTCGAGGACGTCCTCGTCCTGGTGCCAGCCCTCGCCGGTGGGCGCCTCGTCGCCGGGGCCGACGCAGACGACCTGGCCCTCGGGGCCGTACCAGACGGGGATCCGGTGGCCCCACCACAACTGCCGTGAGATGCACCAGTCGTTGAGGTTGTCGACCCAGTCGAAGTAGCGCTTCTCCAGCTCCTTCGGGTGGATCGTGACCCGCCCGTCGCGGACCGCGTCGCCCGCGTCCTTGGCGAGCGTCTCGACCTTGACCCACCACTGGAGGGAGAGGCGCGGCTCGACGGTGGTCTTGCAGCGCGAGCAGTGTCCGACGGAGTGCGTGTACGGGCGCTTCTCGGCGACGATCCGGCCCTGCTCGCGCATGGCCTCGACGATCGTGGAGCGCGCCTCGAACCGGTCCAGACCGTGGAACGGGCCCGGCACGGTGATGACACCGCGCTCGTCCATGATCGTCATGGACTCCAGGCCGTGCCGCTGGCCGATGGCGAAGTCGTTCGGGTCATGGGCGGGCGTCACCTTGACGGCGCCGGTGCCGAACTCCGGGTCGACGTGGGCGTCCGCGACGACCGGGATGGTCCGGTCGGTGAGCGGCAGCTTGATCCGCTTGCCGATGAGGTGCGCGTACCGCTCGTCGTCCGGGTGGACGGCGATCGCGGTGTCACCGAGCATCGTCTCGACCCGGGTGGTGGCGACGACCAGGGTCTCGTCACCCTCGCCGTACTTGAGCGAGACCAGCTCGCCGTCGTCGTCCTGGTAGTCGACCTCGATGTCGGAGATCGCGGTGAGACAGCGCGGGCACCAGTTGATGATGCGCTCGGCGCGGTAGATCAGCTCGTCGTCGTACAGCCGCTTGAAGATCGTCTGGACGGCCCGGGACAGCCCCTCGTCCATGGTGAACCGCTCACGCGACCAGTCGACCCCGTCGCCGAGGCGGCGCATCTGCCCGAGGATCTTGCCGCCGTACTCCTCCTTCCACTGCCAGACCCGCTCGGTGAACTCCTCACGCCCCAGGTCCTGCCGGGACTTGCCCTCCTCGGCGAGCTGCTGCTCGACCTTGTTCTGGGTGGCGATACCGGCGTGGTCCGTACCGGGCAGCCACAGGGCTTCGTAGCCCTGCATGCGCTTACGGCGGGTGAGGGAGTCCATCAGCGTGTGCTGGAAGGCGTGGCCCAGGTGGAGGGAGCCCGTGACGTTCGGCGGCGGGATGACGATGGTGAACGGAGGCTTGTCGCTCTTCGCGTCGGCCTCGAAATAGCCGCGCTCCACCCAGCGCTCGTACAGCTTCCCCTCTACCTCGGCCGGAACGTACTGGGTCGGCAGTTCGGTGGTGGGCGCTGGAGTCTGCGATGAGTTCTCGGTCACGGACCTAGTTTAAGGGCGTCACGGTCACGTACTGAAACGGGAATCTTTGGTGAGACTGTGGCCCCCGTCTCCCCGGTGGGCGAATACGTCGGTCAGGATGTTCGCGTCACGTGAGTATCCAGAGGGGGAACCCAGTCCATGAGCTACAACCAGCCGGGACCGTACGGCCAACAGCCGCAGCAGCCGGGGCCGTACGGGCAGCAGCAGCCGCAGCAGCCCGGTCCGTACGGACAGCCGGCGCAGCCCCAGCAGCAGCCTGCCAACCCGTACGGCCAGCCCGCCGGCCAGCCGCAGCCCGGCTACGGCTACCCGCAGCAGCCCCCGCAGGGCGTCCCGCCGCAGCCGGGGTACGGCTACCCGCAGCAGCAGCCGGGCCAGCCGAACCCGTACGGCCAGCCGCCGCAGCAGCCGCCGTACGGGCAGCAGCCCGGATACGGCCAGATGCCGCCCCCGCCGCAGGGACCGAAGAAGAAGACGGGTCTGATCGTGGGCGCGGTTGTCGTGGCCGTCGCGGTGATCGGCGGCGGTGTCTTCCTGCTGACCTCGAAGGGCGGCGGCAGCAGTGACGTCGCCGACAGCACCAAGGGGTACAAGCTCGTCGCCCCGGCGTCGATCGGCGAGTACCAGAAGAAGTCGGGCTCCGACGACTCGTCATGGGGCGCGGACGGCAAGCAGAAGGCCGAGGGCATCGGCATCAAGGACCCCTCGAAGGTCGGCGCCTCGTACACGACCGGCACGGGACTGACCGAGAAGGACCTCAACTTCTCCGGTCTCTGGGGCACGATCGACGACCCGGAGAAGGCCATCGACGGTGCGTTCGCGATGTCCCAGGCGGGTATTTCCAAGAGCTCGTCGGACGGTGTGAAGGTGGAGCTGGAGGACAGCCCCCAGAAGGTCACGCCTCCCGGCTTCTCCGGCGCCCTCATGAAGTGCCAGAACGCCAAGGTCACGAACACCTCCACCGACGACACCAGTGGCGCCGCGGCCCAGGTGCCGAAGACCTTCGTGCTGCCCATCTGCGTCTGGGCCGACTACAGCACGCTCGGGATCGTGCAGAACACCGATGTGTCGCTGATCCTGACCAAGAAGACACTCCCGATGGACGACGCCGCGGCCATCGCGGCCAAGGTCTACAACGCCGCCCGCGTCAAGCAGTAACAGCCCAACAGAAAGGGGCGCCCGGTCAGTTGACTGACCGAGCGCCCCTTCGCGTGTCTGCCGGGCGTCAGGCGGACTTCTCGTGGCGGCCGTCGTTGCCCACGATCCGCGGCTCGCGCGGGACCAGCGTCGGGTTCACGTTGTCCCGGACGACGTCCGCCGTGATGACGACCCGGGCGACGTCCTTGCGGGACGGCACCTCGTACATCACCGACTGGAGGACCTCTTCCATGATGGCGCGCAGCCCACGCGCCCCGGTGCCGCGCAGGATCGCCTGGTCGGCGATGGCCTCCAGGGACGGGCGGTCGAAGTCCAGCTCCACGCCGTCGAGTTCGAAGAGGCGCTGGTACTGCTTCACCAGCGCGTTGCGCGGCTCGACCAGGATCTGGAGAAGCGCCTCGCGGTCCAGGTTGTGGACCGAGGTCAGCACGGGGAGACGGCCGATGAACTCGGGGATCATCCCGAACTTCACCAGGTCCTCCGGCATGACCTCCTGGAACTGGTCGCTCGCCTCGATCTCCCGCTTGGAACGGATGGTCGCGCCGAAGCCGATGCCCTTCGCGCCCGCCCGGGACTCGATGATCCGCTCCAGACCGGAGAAGGCGCCGCCCACGATGAACAGCACGTTCGTCGTGTCGATCTGGATGAACTCCTGGTGCGGGTGCTTACGGCCGCCCTGCGGCGGTACCGAGGCGGTCGTGCCCTCCAGGATCTTCAACAGGGCCTGCTGGACGCCCTCGCCGGAGACATCGCGGGTGATCGACGGGTTCTCGCTCTTGCGGGCGACCTTGTCGATCTCGTCGATGTAGATGATGCCGGTCTCGGCCTTCTTGACGTCGTAGTCAGCGGCCTGGATCAGCTTCAGCAGGATGTTCTCGACGTCCTCGCCGACGTACCCGGCCTCCGTCAGCGCCGTCGCGTCCGCAATGGCGAACGGGACGTTGAGCATCCGGGCCAGGGTCTGGGCGAGCAGTGTCTTGCCGGAGCCCGTGGGGCCCAGCAGCAGGATGTTGGACTTGGCGAGCTCGATCGCGTCCTCGCGGTTGGTCCCGCCGCCGTTCTCACCGGCCTGGACGCGCTTGTAGTGGTTGTAGACCGCTACCGAGAGAGCCTTCTTCGCGGGCTCCTGCCCGACGACGTACCCCTCGAGGAACTCGTAGATCTCGCGCGGCTTGGGCAGTTCCTCCCACCGCACTTCGGAGGTCTCCGCGAGTTCCTCTTCGATGATCTCGTTGCAGAGATCGATGCACTCGTCGCAGATGTACACCCCGGGGCCTGCGATGAGCTTCTTCACCTGCTTCTGGCTCTTCCCGCAGAACGAGCACTTGAGCAGGTCGCCGCCATCACCGATGCGTGCCACGAGGTGCTTCCCCTTCGCCTGGGAGGCGCCACGTTCAGCGTCTCCTGGTGCCTCATATTCGACGGTACCTTGCCGGGCCCCTCGTACGGGCCCCCCTTGGCACGGTTCACTGTGAACGTGCACCGTGCCAGGGGGAGGCAGTTAAATCAAACGCCCGTCAGTTGGCCAGCATCCCTGCGGTGCTCTTACGGGTCGAAACGATCTGGTCGACCAGCCCGTACGCGAGGGCGTCCTCGGCCGTGAGGATCTTGTCGCGCTCGATGTCGTCGCGGATCTTCTCCAGCGGCGTGGTGGAGTGCTTGGCCAGCATCTCCTCCAACTGGCTGCGCATGCGCAGGATTTCGCGGGCCGCGATCTCCAGGTCGGAGAGCTGCTCACGGCCGGTCTGCGAGGACGGCTGGTGGATCAGCACACGGGCGTTGGGCAGTGCCATGCGCTTGCCGGGGGTGCCCGCAGCGAGCAGGACCGCGGCGGCGGAGGCCGCCTGGCCCATGCAGACCGTCTGGATGTCCGGCTTCACGAACTGCATCGTGTCGTAGATCGCCGTCAGCGCGGTGAACGAGCCACCGGGGCTGTTGATGTAGATCGAGATGTCCCGGTCCGGGTCCATCGACTCCAGGCACAGCAGCTGTGCCATGACGTCGTTGGCGGACGCGTCGTCGATCTGCACGCCGAGGAAGATCACGCGCTCCTCGAAGAGCTTCGCGTACGGGTCGTACTCACGCACGCCCTGCGAGGTGCGCTCGACGAAGCGCGGAACGATGTAGCGGTTGTCGACCTGCGGGCCGGTGTAGAGGCCGCTGGCGGAAGCAGAGAGGTCGTTCATGTCGGTGTTCACCATCCTGGTGGCGTTCAGTGGTCGGCCGGGTTCGGAGGCAGGGACGCGGAGCTTCAGGCGCCGGTGCCGCCGCCGCCCGGAACGCCCGAGGCAGAGGAGATGATCTCGTCGATGAGGCCGTAGTCCTTGGCCTCCTCCGCCGTGTACCAGCGGTCGCGGTCACCGTCGCGGATGATCGCATCGACGGTCTGGCCGGAGTGCAGGGCGGTGATCTCCGCCATGCGCTTCTTCGTGCGCAGCAGCTGCTCGGCCTGGATCTTGATGTCCGAGGCGGTGCCGCCGAGGCCGGCCGACCCCTGGTGCATCAGGATGTCGGTGTTCGGGAGCGCGAAGCGCTTGCCCGCGGTGCCGCCGGTCAGCAGGAACTGGCCCATCGAGGCAGCGAGGCCCATACCGATGGTGACCACGTCGTTCGGGATGTACTGCATGGTGTCGTAGACCGCCATGCCCGCCGTCACCGAGCCGCCGGGGCTGTTGATGTAGAGGAAGATGTCCTTCTCCGGGTCAGCGGCAAGGAGCAGCAGCTGCGCGGTGATCTTGTTCGCGATCTCGTCGTCGACCTGCTGGCCGAGGAAGATGATCCGCTCTCCGAGCAGTCGGTTGTAGACCTGGTCGCCGAGGCCGCCACCGATGTTGGGCTCGCCGGCGGCGTAGGGCATCAGATTCGTCACGTATCCACCTGCTCGTCTCTGACGGCTCCGGCCGTCTCAGCGTCTTGTACCAGCAGGAGTCCGGGGGGTTGGCTACTCCCGTGCTCTCCTCTTCATGGACCCTAACGCGCAGGTAGGACAACGCCATCCCGCTTCCCGAACTGTTCGCTCGGAGCGCAAGGTACGGGCCATGTGCGTGCGTACGACGAAGGGTCCGGACGTGCAGTACGCCCGGACCCTTCGATCGAGATGGGATTCGGCCGGGGTCAGATCAACCCCCGGCCGGCATCGAACAGCGGCTCAGGACTCCCTCTTGGCCTCGTCGGCAGCCTCGTCCGACGCGCCGTCGGTGACGGCCTCGACGGTCTCGGCGGCGGCCTCGGCCTCTTCGTCGTCGTCGCTCAGGTCGACGATCTCACCGTTGGTGTCCTTGACCTTGGCGGCCTCGACGACCACCGCGAGCGCCTTGCCGCGGGCGACCTCGCCGACCAGCATCGGGACCTGGCCACCCTCGACGACCGCCTGGGCGAACTGGTCGGGGCTCATGCCGGAGGAAGCGGCACGCCGCATGAGGTGCTCGGTGAGCTCCTCCTGGTTGACGTTCAGCTTCTCCTTGTTGACCAGCTCGTCGAGGATGAACTGGGTCTTGATGCCCTTCTCCGCCTGCTCCTTGGTCTCAGCGGTGAACTCTTCCTCGGTCTTGCCCTGGATCTCCAGGTACTTGGCGAGGTCGAGGCCCATCTGGCCGAGCTGGTGGTGCTCCAGGTTGTGCTTGCGGGTGTTGATCTCGTCCTCGAGGAGCTTCTCGGGGATCGGGACCTCCGCCAGCTTCAGCAGCTCGTCGAGGACGCGCTCCTGGGCCTGGGTGGCCTGGTCGTACTGCTTGGTGTTCTCGAGGCGCTTGCGGCTGTCGGCCTTGAGCTCGTCCAGCGTGTCGAACTCGCTCGCCAGCTGCGCGAAGTCGTCGTCCAGGCCGGGAAGTTCACGAGCGGCGACCGCGGTGACCTTGACGGTGACCTCGGCCGGCTTGCCCTCGGCGGAGCCGCCCTTGAGCTCGGAGGTGAAGGTGGCCTCGCCACCCGCCTCCAGACCGATCACGGCCTCGTCGATACCGTCGAGCAGCTCACCGGAACCGATGGTGTACGAAACACCCTCGGCCACGCCGTCCTCCAGGACCTCACCGTCGACCTTGGCCTCCAGGTCGATCGTGACGACGTCACCGTCGGCGGCGGCGCGCTCGACGGGGTTGGTGGACGCGAAGCGGCCACGCAGCTCCTCGACGGCCTTGTCGACGTCCTCGTCGCTGACCTCGACCGCGTCGACCTCGACCTCGATGCCGGAGTAGTCCGGGATCTCGATCTCGGGCCGGACGTCGACCTCGGCAGTGAAGGCGAGCAGCTCGCCGTCCTTGAGCTCGGTGATGTCGACCTCGGGCTGGCCGAGGACATTCAGCTCACCCTCGTTGACGGCCTCGGTGTAGTACTTCGGGAGGGCGTCGTTGACGGCCTCCTCCAGGACGGCGCCGCGGCCGAAGCGCTGGTCGATGACACGGTTCGGGATCTTGCCCTTACGGAAGCCCTTCACCGTGACCTGCTCGTTGATCTTCTTGTACGCCGCGTCGAGGCTGTCCTTGAGCTCCTCGAAGGGCACCTCGATGCTGAGCCGAACCCGAGTCGGATTCAGGGTCTCCACGGCGCTCTTCACGGTTCGGTCTCCTTGGGGGCTGACTTCAGAATCTCTGCCCGGTTAGAGACACGCGGGCACACAGCTTGCATAGTAACGGCAAGCAGGAGGAGACCCACAATGCGATCTTGCTGATGGTCGGGGTGGCCGGATTCGAACCGACGACCTTCCGCTCCCAAAGCGGACGCGCTACCAAGCTGCGCCACACCCCGTCGGTGCGAGACGTAGGGTACATGGCCGCACGTGACGCCGTGGCCGCATTTCACGCGCCACGGGAGCGGTGGCGAGCGGCGGCGCGGTACCGGTGTGCACCGACCGGGTCCGACCCGCTACGATGCTTCTCGTCGCCGCGGTCGTTCCGGCCTGCGGCGCCTGCGGGCGTAGCTCAATGGTAGAGCCCTAGTCTTCCAAACTAGCTACGCGGGTTCGATTCCCGTCGCCCGCTCCACAGAACAACGGCCCGGCCGGTGAGTCCGTTCACCGGCCGGGCCGTTGTCGTGTCCCGGAACGTCCTGCCTAGAACTTGATCTGGTTGATCGTGTCGGCTATCGAGTTGAGGAACCTGTTGATCGACGGGGCCATGCCCGTCGATGCCACGAAGAAGCCGAAGAGCGCGGCGACGACCGCTGGTCCCGGTTTGATGGATCCACTGCGGATCAACACCACAAGGACGATCGCCAACAGCAGCACCACTGACAGTGAAATGGCCACAACTGATCACACCTTTGGTCGGTCCGCCTTGCCGGCCGGGAACGGTGCCGCTCCAGCACTCTTCCGCGAGCTCCATCGTGCCACCAACCAGCCTGTGCTTGTTGCCTGCTGACGAAACGCCGCCGATCAGATCGCGCCATCCCGCGCACCCCGCGCGGACGGCGCCCGCGCCCGGCTCACAGGCACCGCCCGCGCCCCCGGGGGCAATTTCCGGACTGTGCGCCCCGTCACTCTCACGAACAAATTCGAAAAGATCGTTCCACTGTCCACACATTTCATTCACAGGTGATTCTGATAACGCGGAATCCGGCCGCAATCATGCACAGAAAGCTGGCACTATGTACCAGTTTGAGGCGATCAGAACACCCATATGGGCACATAAGATCGGCGCGTAAAGATTATTTACCGGGGTACCTGTACTGCGAATATCACACCCATCGGAGAGGGTTTTACGGAATCCCTCATGCGACGCTAGGGTTCCTCGAATGGTTCACGCTCCACACGGATATCAGCGGGCCCCACTCCCCCTGGCGCGGGAGACGGAACTCGAACCCCCCACCTCTTCACAGTCGCCACAGAGACCCGGCACAGCCCCCGCACAGACGGCCGCCCCGGGCGCCAAGAAGCAGCGTGACGCGCTCTTCGACAACGCGAAGTTCCTGGCCATCGTGCTCGTGGCCACGGCACACGCATGGGAACCCCTGATGGACGGCAGCCGTACCACCAGGGCCCTCTACATGTTCGTCTACACCTTCCACATGCCCGCATTCATCGTCATCTCGGGATATTTCTCCCGCAGTTTCGACATGCGGCCGGACCGGCTGCGCCGGCTGGTGACGGGCGTCGTCGTGCCGTACGTGGTCTTCGAGACCACGTACTCGCTCTACGAGAAGTGGGGCAACAACGACCCCTCGCACGAGATCAGCCTGCTCGACCCGTACTACCTGACCTGGTTCCTGATCGCCCTCTTCATCTGGCGGCTGACCACACCGATCTGGCGCAATCTGCGCTATCCGATGACCATTTCACTCGTGATCGCGGTGCTCGCGGCGATCACGCCGAACATCGGCGACGACCTGGATCTCCAGCGGGTCCTGCAGTTCCTGCCGTTCTTCGTCCTGGGCCTGAAGCTGAAGCCCGAACACTTCCAGCTGGTGCAGCGCCGCGGTGCGCGGCTGGTGGCCGTGCCGGTCATGCTCGCCACGCTGGTGTTCGCGTACTGGGCGGCGCCCCGGATGACGCTCAACTGGTTCTACCGGGGCACCAGCGCCCAGGAGCTGGGCGTCTCGTGGTGGGAAGGGGTCGTCATGGCTCTCGGTCTCACCGCCTGCTCGCTGGTGCTGACCGCCTGCTTCCTGGCCTTGGTGCCGCGGGGCAGGACCTGGTTCACCGCGTTGGGCGCGGGCACGCTCTGCGGCTATCTGCTGCACGGACTGCTGATCAAGACCATCGAGTACGCCGGCTGGATCGACGACTTCAGCTGGCTGAAGAGCCCGCTCGGCGAGGTGTTCTCGACCCTGTTCATGGCAGCGGCCGTGACGCTCTTCTGCACTCCGCCGGTACGGCGGGTGATGCGCTTCGTGACCGAGCCCGAGATGAAGTGGGCCTTCCGGCCCGACCCGGTGGCGACCGCCCGTGAGCGCGAGAAGGTCCCCGCCTGATCCGCGAGCCGAACCAGCATGCGCACGGCACACGCCCCGTCCGACGGAAACCCGTCGGGCGGGGCGTGTGCCGTTGGCAGACCTCCTGGACCACGCTTCAGCGGCGGACGACCGCCCTGGCCGGGAGCAGTGTCGACGTCAGGCCCAGGGCCACCACGCCCGCGGCGAACGATCCGTACACCAGCGGTGGGATGTACGGGCCCTCTCCGGTGAGGCCCTTCATCATCGGGATCAGCGTCGCGAGCGCGATCGCGGTGCCGAGCGCGATCCCGGCCAGCGCGACCAGCAGGGCCTCCCAGCGGATCATGCCCATGACCTGGCGGCGGGTGGAGCCGATCAGCCGGAGCACGGAGAGTTCACGGCGGCGGTCGAGAACCGTCATCACCAGGGTGTTGGCCGCGGCGACCGCGGCGAACCCGCCGAGTACCACCGCCATGGTGGTGTTGGCCCAGGCGTTCAGCTGCCGGTCGAGACCCTGCGCCGTGGCGTAGCCGTCCTTGGTGGTGACCTGGCCCAGCCCCGCGAGCCCGGCCGCTGCCCGCGTGGACGACCGTACGAGGAGTTCCGTCGCGAACGGCGAGGTGACGTGCGCGGTCAACTCCGCCTGCGGGAGCGTCAGCTGGGGCAGGCCGATGCCCCGGCCGTACACCGCGACGACCCGGGGGGCCGCCGGGGTGCCGTCCGGCAGGCGCAGGTGCAGGCGGTCGCCGGTCCGTACGTGGGCCGCGGCGGCGAGGGAGGCGTCGACCGCCACCGTGCCGTGGCCCAGCGCGTCCAGCGATCCGGCGCGCACACCGAGGTCCTGGACCCTGGCCAGGTCGTGGCCCCGGCCGGAGACGCCCTGCGCCGACGCGCTCTCCAGGTAGGCGCCGTCGCCCGAGCCGATCGGTACCAGTACGGAGGTGTGCAGCACGGAGACGGCCGTGGACACGCCTGCGGTCGACTTCGCCCGGTCCACCGCGCCGGACGGCAGGCCCGCGGGCGCCGAGACGACGTGATCGGCGGTGATGCCGTCCCGCAGCTGGTGGGCCGCCACCCGGTCCTCGCTGGTGTGCATGAAGACCAGCACCGACGAGAAGGCCATCGCGAGGACGATCGGGGTGATGGCGGAGGAGAGCCTGCGGGCATGGGTACGGGAATTGGCCGCGGCCAGCGAGGCCGCGGCGCCGCCCGCGCGGAGCGGGAAGCCGATGAGCCCCGCGCAGAGCCGGGCGATCAGCGGGCCGAGCAGGGCCACCGCCAGCATGAAGAGCATGACCACACCGAGTGCGGTGTTGGCCGCGTTCTCCCCCGACTCCGATGCGGCCAGCCCGGCGAGGACGAAGCCTCCGACGAGCGCCGCGACGCCCAGCGGCGTCCGGATCAGTCCCGGGCGCAGCCGCTCCACGGCGGACTCGGCCAGCGCCAGCCCCGGCTTGATCTTCGAGGGACGGCGCGCCGCGCAGTAGCCCGCCAGCAGCGCGGTGACGCAGGCGGCGCCGGTGGCGACGGTGAGCGGGAGCCAGGACACGGTCAGTTCGACGGCCTGCGGAATTGCGCCCTTCTCCTTCAGCTGCCCGAACCACCAGGACGCCAGGGCGATGCCGGGCAGGCAGCCCAGCGCACCCGCGACCGGCGCGACCAGCAGGGCCTCGGTGGCGACGGTGCGCCGGAGCTGGCGCGGGGTCGCGCCGATCGCCCGCAGCAGGGCGAACTCCCGACGGCGCTGGCCTACGGAGAGAGCGACCGTACCGGCCGCGGTGAAGATCGCCACCAGGGTGGCGATGCCGCCGAAGGAGCCGCCGATGCCGGTGAGGGCCTCCTTGGCGTACGCCAGGGTGGGGTCCTCGACGGCGCCCCGGTCGGTGCCGGTACGGACCTGGGCCTGCGTGCCCAGGGCGTGTCCGACCTGGTCGGCGAGGGCGTCGGTGGTGGTCCCGGGCCGGGGCAGGACGACGATGGCGTCGACCCGGCCGGGGTGGCCGGAGAGCGACTGCGCCTGCGCGTCACCGAACCAGACGGTGCCGGCTGCGTCGGTGAGGCCGGAAACGGTGAACTCCCGCTCCCCCGCTGCCGTGTCGAGCGTGATCCGGTCACCGACCGCGGCGTCCGCCCCCATCACCACTTCGCCGGTACGGGGTGCGGCGCCCGCCGACAGCCGGGTGCCGGTGAAGGCGGTGGAGCCCCAGCCGTGGGCGGTCAGCGGGCCGGCCGTGCGGTCCGCTGCGGCTGCGGTCCGGTGGACCGGAAAGGTGAGGTCGGGGATCGCCTTCGCGGCGCCGGGGACCGAAGCGGCCTTCCGTACCAGGGCGTTGTCGAGTCGTGCCCTGTCCGGGACCGGCGACTGCGTGGCCTTGACGTGCGACTGCTGGTCGGCGGCGGCGACCACGGGGGCGCCCGCGTACCGTGCGGGCGGGACGGTGGCCAGTACTCCGGTCTGCAGCAGGATTCCGCAGGCGGAGACGATCAGCGCGGCTGCCATCAGCGCGATGAAGGTGCCGGCGAAACCGGAGGGGCGGAAGCGGATGGCCGCGCGGGCGAGACCGTTGGGGGTGCGGGACATCACGCTGCGGCCCCCGCGTACACCGGCGCGGTCAGGGCCTTCATGCGCGCCGCGATCTGCGTGGCGGACGCGCGCGGCAGGCTGTCGGCGATCTCGCCGTCCGCCAGGAAGAGGACGCTGTCCGCGTAGGCGGCGGCTGCCGGGTCGTGGGTCACCATCACGACCGTCGCGCCGAGGGTGTCGACCGCGCCGCGCAGCAGGTTCAGCACCTCGGCCGCCGTGGTGGTGTCCAGGGCGCCGGTCGGCTCGTCGGCGAAGACGACGTCCGGCTCGGTGACGAGCGCGCGGGCGATGGCGACGCGCTGCTGCTGACCGCCGGAGAGTTCGCCGGGGCGGCGCTTGCCCTTGCCTTCGAGGCCGACCTTCGCGAGGAGTCCGGCGGCCCGGTCCCGGTCCTGGTGGACACCCGCGAGGCGCATCGGGAGCAGGACGTTCTGCTCGACGGTGAGCGAGGGCAGCAGGTTGAACGCCTGGAAGACGAAGCCGATGCGGGAGCGGCGCAGGGCGGTGAGCTTGTTCTCGCTCATGCCGGTGATCTCGGTGCCGCCGAGCCGTACGGAGCCCTCGGTGGGACGGTCGAGGCCCGCCGCGCACTGGAGGAACGTCGACTTGCCCGATCCTGACGGGCCCATCACCGCGGTGAAACCGGCACGCGGGAGGGCGAGGTCGATCCCGCGCAGGGCGTGGACGACGGAGCTGCCGCGCCCGTACCTGCGGCGGACGCCGCGCAGCTCCACGGCCCAGTCGGTGCCCGGGACGACCGCTGTACGAGGGTCGTCCGGCCCGGCCTGCCGATTGCTGCGTCGCAGCCCCATGTTGTCCGCCTTCCGTTTCACCCGATGTCTACGGCTTCGACGCTACGGAGAGCGGGGTGGGTGGAACCATGGCGGCTGCTGGCGGATACGGGGTGGGGTTCTCCCCACCAGGCCCTCAGGAGATCCGGCCGTCAGCAGACCCGGTCGTCGGAGCAGCGGGCCAGGCCTTCAGAAGACCCGACCGTCAGAGCATCGGCCCCGAATCCGCGTCCCGGCAGATCAGCAGCAGCGCCCGGTCGTCGTTCACGTCCTTCGCCACCGCCTCGATCAGATGCCACGCGGCGCCCTCGAAGCCGGTCGGCACATACCGGTCGGCCTCCCCCGACAACCGGTCGATGCCCTCGCTGATGTCCCGGTCCGGGGCCTCGACCAGGCCGTCCGTGAAGAGCATCAGTACGTCACCGGGGCCCAGCGAGCCCTTGGCCGGGTCGAACTCGGCGCCGTCGTAGACACCCAGCAGCGGGCCCTCGCCGGACTTCTCCTCCCAGCGGCCACTGCCCGCGTGGAGCTGGAGCGCGGGGAGGTGGCCCGCGGAGAGGAGTTCGTAGTCGCCGGAGTCCAGGTCGAGGACCAGGTGGATCGAGGTGGCGAATCCTTCGTCCCAGTCCTGGCGGAGGAGGTAGCCGTTGGCGGCCGGCAGGAAGTCGTGCGGCGGCAGTGAGCCGAGCAGGCCGCCGAACGCGCCCGACAGCAGCAGGGCGCGGGAGCCCGCGTCCATCCCCTTGCCCGAGACGTCCGTGAGGACGACCTCCAGGGTGCGTCCGCCGCTGGTGCGTGCGGCCACCACGAAGTCGCCCGAGAAGGACTGGCCGCCTGCGGGGCGCAGCGCCATCTCGCGGTGCCAGCCCTGTGGCAGCCGGGGCAGTTTGCTCTGCACCCGGATGCGTTCGCGCAGGTCGAAGAGCATGGTCCCGCCGCGCCGCCACGGCACCCCGACCCGGCTGCGGAACTGCGCGATGAGCAGGCCGAAGAGACCGCAGGCGGCCACCGTGAGGACCGTGCCGGGGGTGACCTGGGCGGTGCCGTCGGTGTACGGGCCGAGCGCGACCGATTCGACGATGAGGGCGGCAGCCGCCGCCGCGTACAGCGCGAGCAGGCTCGCGGGGCGCAGCAGCAGTCCCCCGGCCACGATGGGCAGGACCAGGATCGAGGGGGAGCACCACACGGGCGTGAGGACGGTCCCGCAGGCGAGCGCCGGGACGGTCAGCATCAGCCCGGCCAGGGCGATCCAGTCCGAGCCGTCGCCCCTGAAGTAGTCGACGCCTGATCTGCGCAGCCCGATGCGGGCCCGGTGCAGGGACTTCCGCATCCGGGCCGTGACTGATTCTTCTCCGACGCCACCGGCCATTGCCCGGACCTTATCCACCCACGCGGGTCCTGTGCAGGGGGACCCTATGACATTGCGTTCGAAATCGACTCGCCCGACGTGGGCCGCGCTGGTAGGCATGGCCCATGAGTACAGAGCTGAAGGTACTGCGCCGGGAAGACTGGGGCACCTGGTATGCAGGGTTGGAACTCGCCTTCGGCGGGGTCGACGAATCTCCCGAGGAGCGCAGGCTCTTCGAGGAACTCACCGAGTACGACCGGTCCGTCGGCGCCTGGGACGGCGACCGGTGCGTGGGGACGTCGGGGGCGTTCAGCTTCCGGCTCTCGGTTCCCGGGGGCGCGTTCGTACCCGCGGCGGGCGTGACCATGGTCAGTGTCGCGGCGACGCACCGGCGGCGCGGCATTCTGACCTCCATGATGCGGCGGCAGTTGGACGACGTACGGGCGCTGGGTGAGCCGCTGGCCGTGCTGACCGCCTCGGAGCCCGAGATCTACGGCCGGTTCGGATACGGCGCCGCCACCTGGCAGTTGACGGCCGAGATCGACACCTCGCGGGTGAAGCTGACGGTTCCGCGGGGCACCGACGCGGTGCGGCTGCGGTTCGCGCCGCCCGAGGACGCCGCCGAGGAGTGCGAGGCGGTGTATCTGCGGTCGGTCGGCTCGCGGCCCGGAATGCCCGCGCGGCTGCCGGGCTGGGAGCGGTTGCCGCTCCTCGACCCGCCCGCCGGGCGCGAGGGTGCTTCGCGGTTGCAGTGTGTCGTGGCCGAGCGGGACGGCGAGGTGGTGGGTTATGTCCGCTTCCACAACAAGCCCGAGTGGGACGCGGCCGGTCCCGAGGGCGTGATCGTGCTGAAGGACATGGCGGCGCTGGATCCTGCGGCGTACGCGGCGCTGTGGCGCTTCCTCTTCGACGTCGATCTGACGTCGACCGTGCGGGTGCAGAACCGGCCGGTGGACGACCCCTGGCTGTCGCTGGTCTCCGACGTCAGGCGTTGCGGGCTGTCCCGGCGCGACTCGCTGCACGTCCGGCTGGTGGACGTCGGGGCCGCGCTCGAAGCCCGTACGTATCAGCGGCCGGTGGACGTGGTGCTGGATGTGGAGGACGTCTTCTGCCCCTGGAACAGCGGGCATTGGCGGCTGACCGGGGACGCGAAGGGCGCGTCCTGCGTACGGACCGACGACGCGGCCGATCTCGCGCTGTCCGTCAAGGAGTTGGGCGCCGCGTACCTCGGCGGGACGGCGCTGTCCGCGCTCGCGGGTGCCGGGCTGGTACAGGAGCTGCGGCCCGGTGCGCTGGCCGAGGCGTCGCTCGCCTTCGGGTCCGACGTCGCGCCGTGGCTGCCGCACGGCTTCTGACGCGAGGGCCCGGCTACCGCTGCTGGCAGTCCGGGCACCAGAAGAGGTTGCGGGCGGCGAGCGGGGCGGTGCGGATCTCGGTGCCGCACCGGTGGCAGGGCAGGCCGGCCCGGCGGTAGACGTACACCTCGCCGCCGTGGTCGTCGACCCGCGGCGCGCGGCCCATCTCCTCGGGGGTGTGCTCGGGGCGCACGGTGTCGATGCGGTTGTTCCGTACGCCCTCGCGCATCAGGGCGACGAGGTCGGCCCAGACCGCGTCCCATTCGGCGCGGGTCAGGTCCTTGCCCGCCCGGTACGGGTCGATGCCGTGCCGGAAGAGGACCTCGGCGCGGTAGACGTTGCCGACGCCCGCGATCACCTTCTGGTCCATGAGCAGGGCGGCCACGCTCGTACGGGAGCGGGAGATCCGGGGCCAGGCCTGGTCGGCGGAGTCCTCGGGGCGGAGCGGGTCGGGGCCCAGGCGGTCGTGAATCGCCTGCTTCTCGCCGTCGGTGATCAGGGCGCAGGTGGCCGGGCCGCGCAGGTCCGCGTACGCGTCGTCGTTGACGAGGCGGAGGCGGACCGTTTCGGTGGGCGGCGGCGCCGGGGTGTCGCCGAACCGCAGCTTGCCGATCAGGCCCAGGTGGATATGGATCCAGCCGCTCGCGCCGAAGCCAAGGAACAGGTGCTTGCCGTGTGCCTCGGTGGCCTCCATGACCCGCCCGTCGACGAGCGCCGCGCTGCCGGAGAACTTCCCCTGCGGGCTGGACGCACGCACAGGCCGGCCGCCGAACCTCTCGGAGTGGTCGGCGGCCAGTCGGTGGATCGTGTGGCCCTCGGGCACGGAGGGTCAGTCCTGCGGCTTCGGGTGGTGGGCCGGAACGGGCGGGAGTTCGCCGGTCGCCTCGTACGCGGTGAGCATGTCGATGCGGCGCTGGTGGCGCTCCTCGCCGGAGTACGGGGTGTTGAGGAAGATCTCGATGAACTTCACCGCCTCCTCCTGCGTGTGCATCCGGCCGCCGACGGAGATCACGTTGGCGTCGTTGTGCTCACGGCCGAGCGCGGCGGTCTGCTCGCTCCAGGCCAGCACCGCCCGTACGCCCTTGACCTTGTTGGCCGCGATCTGCTCCCCGTTGCCGGAGCCGCCGATCACGATGCCGAGGCTGTCGGGGTCCGCGGCCGTCTGCTCGGCGGCCCGGAGGCAGAACGGGGGGTAGTCGTCCACGGCGTCGTAGATGTGGGGACCGCAGTCCACGGCCTCATGGCCTTGGGCGGTGAGCCACTCGACGAGGTGGTTCTTGAGTTCGTAACCGGCATGATCGGAACCGAGGTGCACGCGCATGCATCGAGTGTGGCACGTGGGGTAGGTGGGACGCCTGGTCGGGGCACGTATCGCGTGACCCGTTCGCGACAATTAAGGACAGAGAGCATGAGTGCTGCACCTCCTTCGCGGGTCGCTGAGAGATCGCCCGACGGCGGCTCCCCGGACGGACTCCAGGCCGGCCTGAAGAACCGCCATCTCTCGATGATCGCCATCGGCGGCGTGATCGGTGCGGGGCTCTTCGTCGGTTCGGGGGCCGGGATCAATGCCGCGGGCCCCGGCATTCTGCTCTCGTACGCGCTGACCGGGCTGCTCGTCGTCCTGGTGATGCGGATGCTGGGCGAGATGGCCGCGGCGGATCCGGTCTCCGGGTCGTTCTCCACGTACGCGGACCGGGCGCTCGGCCGGTGGGCGGGGTTCACCATCGGCTGGCTCTACTGGTTCTTCTGGGCGGTGGTCCTCGCGGTCGAGGCGACAGCCGCCGCGACCATCCTGACCGGGTGGGTCCCCGCGATACCTCAGTGGGCGTGGGCGCTCCTGGTGATGCTGGTGCTGACCGGCACCAACCTGGTCTCGGTCGGGTCCTTCGGTGAATTCGAATTCTGGTTCGCCGGGATCAAGGTCGTCTCGATCATTGCCTTCATCGTGATCGGCCTGCTCGCCGTCTTCGGTCTGCCGCCGGGCGGTGACGCGGTCGGGATGAGCAATCTGACCGGGCACGGCGGATTCCTGCCGAACGGGCCCGGCGCGATCCTCTCCGGGATGCTGCTGGTCGTCTTCTCCTTCATGGGCTCGGAGATCGTGACCCTGGCCGCCGCCGAGTCGCCCAACCCGGTGCAGGCCGTCCGCAAGGCGGTCAACAGCGTGATCTGGCGGATCGCGCTCTTCTACATCGGCTCGATCTTCGTCATCGTCACGCTGCTGCCGTGGGACTCCAAGGCCGTCTCGACCAGCCCGTACGTCGCGGTGCTCGACTCGCTGGACATCCCCGGGGCGGGCACGATCATGGACGTCGTGGTGCTGACCGCGGTGCTCTCCTGCCTCAACTCCGGTCTGTACACGGCCTCCCGGATGGCCTTCTCGCTGGGCCAGCGCGGTGACGCGCCGAAGGCGTTCGCCTCGGTCAACAAGGGCCGGGTGCCCGCCGTGGCCATCTGGGCGTCCGTCGCGTTCGGCTTCGTCGCGGTGTTCTTCAACTACATCGCCAAGGCCACCGTCTTCCAGTTCCTGCTGAACTCCTCGGGCGCGGTGGCCCTCTTCGTGTGGCTGGTCATCTGCTTCTCGCAGTTGAAAATGCGCCGCAGGATCGAGCGGGAGAGCCCGGAGCTGCTGACCGTACGGATGTGGCTGTACCCGTATCTGACCTGGGCGACGATCGGCCTGATCCTGTTCGTGGTCGGCTACATGCTGTACGACACCGAGGGGCGCAAGCAGATGCTGCTCTCGGTGCTGGTCGGCGCGCTGGTCATGGTGGTCGCGCTGGTGCGGGACCGGCGGCGGAAGACCGAGGCGCCGAGCGCGGCGGACGTCAGCCCCTGAGTCCGGCCGCCCGGCGCACACGGGAAGGGCCCGCATCCGGTGGATCACCGGATGCGGGCCCTTCCCCGTACCTACGGAGGCGGTTCAGCCGCGGCGGCCCGCGAGCTTCCAGGCGCTCGGCAGCGCGCCCATCGCGAGGGCCGCCTTCAGCGCGTCACCGATGAGGAACGGGACCAGCCCGGCGGCGACGGCCGCGGAGGCCGACAGGCCGGTGGTCAGCGCCAGGTAGGGGACGCCGACCGCGTAGATGATCGCCGAGCCGAGCACCATGGTGCCCGCGGTGCGCAGGACGGACCGGTCGCCGCCGCGGCGGGCCAGCGCGCCGACCACGGACGAGGCGAGCAGCATGCCCAGGACGTATCCGAACGAGGCACCGCCGGGGCCCGAGGTGCCGTTCGCGAACCACGGCATTCCGGCCATGCCCACCAGGGCGTACAGCGCGAGGGAGAGGAAACCGCGGCGCGCGCCGAGCGAGGCGCCCACGAGCAGCGCGGCGAAGGTCTGGCCGGTGACCGGGACCGGGGAGCCGGGGATCGGCACGGCGATCTGCGCGGCGATACCGGTGAGCGCGGCGCCGCCGAGCACGAGCGCGATGTCGCGGGTACGGGTGGCCGGAAGCAGATCGGCGAGGACCGCTCCGGGGCGGGTGGTGACGGCAGCAGTACTCATCGGGACTCCGCGGGTGAGGGCAGGTGGGGACAGGGTGACGTTAGCCCAGGGGCCTTCGGCCGATCACCATCAGCGGCCGACAAAGCGGAGGTTGAGGGTTTGGTGGGTTTCATACAAGGAGGGCGCTTCAACCGCCTTGCCGCGTGATGCTTGTCACTGGAGGCCCACCAGGAGAGTCCTCCGTTGCGCATCGGGCAGCCGGATGGGGAGACTGTTGGGTCCCACCAAATCGTCCAGAGCATCGCGAGCGTTGAACCCCCATGTCTGACCCCCTCCCCGCGGAACCCCTCTCCCCCGGGCTGAAGCAGCGCCACCTGACCATGCTGGGCCTGGGCGGGGTGATCGGCGCCGGGCTCTTCGTGGGTTCCGGCGCCGGGATCGCGGTCGCGGGCCCCGGCATCGTCCTCTCCTATCTGATCGCGGGCGTCCTGGCGTTGCTGGTGATGCGGATGCTCGGCGAGATGTCGTCCGCGCTGCCCGCGTCCGGATCGTTCTCGGTGCACGCGGAACGGGCGCTGGGCCGCTGGGCCGGATTCACCACGGGGTGGCTGTACTGGTTCCTGCTGGTGGTCGTCCTCGCGGTGGAGGCCACGGCGGCGGCGCAGATCGCCAACGGCTGGGTGCCCGGGGTGCCGCAGTGGGCCTGGGTGCTGGTCTTCATGGTGGTCTTCACCGTCGCCAACCTCGCGGCGGTACGGAACTTCGGCGAGTTCGAGTTCTGGTTCGCGGCACTGAAGGTCGGCGCGATCGTGCTCTTCCTCGCGCTCGGGCTGCTGGCGATCTTCGGTGTGCTCCCGGACACCGACCCGGTAGGGCTCACCCGGCTGACCGGGCAGGGCGGCTTCCTCCCCAACGGCTGGCACGGCGTCGTCTCCGGTGTGCTGACCGTCGTCTTCGCGTTCGGCGGTCTGGAGGTCGTGACGATCGCGGCGGCCGAGACCTCCGACCCGGCGCGCGCGGTCGGACGTGCGGTGCGCAGTGCGGTGTTCCGGATCCTCTTCTTCTACGTCGGGTCGATGCTGGTCATCGTGACGGTGCTGCCCTGGACCGCGCAGCAGGCGGGGCTCTCGCCGTACGTCACCGTGCTCGACTCGATCGGCGTGCCGTCGGCGGGAACCCTGATGAACATCGTGGTGTTCGTGGCGCTGCTGTCCGCGCTCAACGCCAATCTGTACGGCTCGTCCCGGATGATCTTCTCGTTGGCCGAACGGGGCGAGGCGCCGCGCGGGCTGCTCAAGGTCAGCGGCGGGGTGCCGCGCCGGGCGGTGCTCGCCTCGGTCGCCTTCGGGTTCGTGTCGGTCCTGCTCAATCTGGAGTGGCCCGACTCGGTCTTCCTCTACATGCTCAACGCGGTCGGTGCGGTGCTGCTGTTCGTCTGGGCGCTGATCGCGGCGTCACAGCTGCGGCTGCGCCGCACGATCGAGCGGGAGACCCCGGAGCTGCTGCAGCTGCGGATGTGGGGGTTCCCCTGGCTGACCCGGGCCACGCTGGGGGTTCTCGGGCTCGTGTTCGTCCTGATGCTGTTCGACGACACGGCCCGCCCGCAGCTGTTGTGGTCGCTGGGTGCGACGGCGGTGGTGCTGGCGGTCGCGGGCGTACGGGAGTTGAGGGCGCGGCACGGGTAGCCGTCCGGGACGACCGGGACGACCGAAGGGGGCATGTCGACGACATGCCCCCTTCGGCATGCCCGCCCGGACTTCCGACACTCCTGCTGCTAGCCTGCACTTGCATAGAGGTTGCAATAAGCAGTCGGAGGGCTTGGACGGCATGGCCATGTACACACTTCCTGAACTTCCGTACGACTACGCGGCGCTCGAACCGGTCATCAACCCGCAGATCATCGAGTTGCACCACGACAAGCACCACGCGGCGTACGTGAAGGGCGCGAACGACACCCTCGACCAGCTCGCCGAAGCGCGGGACAAGGATCAGTGGGGAGCGGTGAACGGGCTGGAGAAGAACCTCGCGTTCCATCTCTCCGGGCACATCCTGCACTCGATCTACTGGCACAACATGACCGGCGACGGTGGCGGCGAGCCCCTCGCGGCGGACGGGGTCGGTGACCTCGCCGACGCGATCACCGAGTCCTTCAGTTCCTTCGCCAAGTTCAAGGCCCAGCTCACCAAGGCGGCGGCGACCACTCAGGGGTCGGGCTGGGGCGTGCTCGCCTACGAGCCGCTCAGCGGCCGCCTCGTCGTCGAGCAGGTCTACGACCACCAGGGCAATGTCGGCCAGGGCTCGGTGCCGGTCCTGGTCTTCGACGCCTGGGAGCACGCCTTCTATCTCCAGTACAAGAACCAGAAGGTGGACTTCATCGAGGCGATGTGGAAGGTCGTCAACTGGCAGGACGTGGCGAAGCGTTACGCCGCGGCCAAGGCCCGGGGCGACGTGCTGCTGCTGGCGCCGTGACGCCGTAGCCACCACGGAGATACGTCCTGCTCGTGATCGTCTTCTCACCTTCACCCGCAGGCGGTAACAACGGCAGGCCCCCGCGAGGACGTGACTCGCGGGGGCCCGCTGTTCGCGTGAGGGGTGCGGCGCGGAACCGGGTCAGTCGAAGACCGGGCCCTGGGTGCGGGTCCGCTTGATCTCGTAGAAGCCGGGGATCGAGGCGACCATCAGCGTGCCGTCCCAGAGCTTGGCCGCCTCCTCGCCCTTGGGCGCCGGGGTGACGACCGGTCCGAAGAAGGCGATCTGCTCGCCGTCGGCGCCGGGGACCGCGATGACCGGGGTGCCGACGTCCTGGCCGACCTTGTCGATGCCCTCCTTGTGGGAGGCGCGCAGCTCGGCCTCGTAGGCGAACGGGCTCTGGTCGGCGTAGTCGAGCAGGTCCGCGGGCAGCCCCACCTCGGCCAGTGCCTCCGCGATGGCCTCGCGGGTCGGCCCCTGGCCCTCGTTGTGGAAGCGGGTGCCGAGCGCGGTGTAGAGCTTGCCGACCACCTCGTCACCGTGCAGCTGCTGAGCGGCGATCACCACACGCACCGGGGCCCAGGCCTTGACGGCGAGCAGTTCGCGGTATTCGTCCGGCAGGTCGTCGAGCCGGTCCTCGTTGAGGACCGCGAGACTCATCACGTGCCAGCGGACCTCGATGTCCCGGAGCTTCTCGACCTCGAGGACCCAGCGGGAGGTCATCCATGCCCAGGGGCACAGCGGATCGAACCAGAAGTCGACGGGGGTCTTCTCGGACATGTCTCTCCTCGAAAGGCGCGGATCTCTGGTCCCGGAACGTCCCGAGTCGCGCGGCCATTCCCGGATGCCACCGCCGAGCGCCCCGTGGGAGGATTCGAATCACGGAACGTATACACGAAGGAGTGCCCGTGCCCGGTGAGAACCTGTCCCGCGACGAAGCCCGCCAGCGGGCCGAACTGATCTCCGTCGACGGGTACGCGGTCGCCCTCGACCTGCGCTCGGCGATCGGGGACAGCCCGGACGGCGAGCCCCGTACGTTCCGCTCGGTGACCACGATCCGGTTCCGGTCCTCGCAGGTCGGCGCGGACACGTTCGCCGATCTGATCGCACCGTCGGTGACCGCGGTGACGCTGAACGGGAAGCCGCTGGACCCGGCCGTCGTCTTCGACGGGGTCCGGATCGCGCTGGACGGGCTCGCCGCGGAGAACGTGCTGGTCGTCGACGCGCAGTGTGCGTACAGCCGGACCGGCGAGGGCATGCACCGCTTCGTCGACCCGGAGGACGGCGAGGTCTATCTGTACACGCAGTACGAGCCCGCCGACGCCCGCCGGGTCTTCGCCAACTTCGAACAGCCGGACCTGAAGGCGCCCTACGAGTTCGAGGTGTCCGCGCCCGAGGGCTGGACGGTGTGGAGCAACGGGGCCGGCGAGCTCACCGACGGGGTGTGGAGCTTCGCGCAGACCCAGCCGATCTCGACGTACATCACCGCGGTCGTCGCCGGCCCGTACCACTACGTCACGGACACCTACCGCCGGACCTTCGCGGACGGCACCGAGCTGGAGATCCCGCTCGGCGCCATGTGCCGCAAGGGCCTGGCCAGGCACTTCGACGCCGACGACATCTTCCTGATCACCAAGCAGGGGCTCGACTTCTTCCACGACCACTTCGACTACCCGTACCCCTTCGGGAAGTACGACCAGGCCTTCGTCCCCGAGTACAACCTCGGCGCGATGGAGAACCCGGGTCTGGTGACCTTCCGTGAGGAGTACATCTTCCGCGGCAAGGTGACCCGCGCTGCGTACGAGGGCCGGGCCAACGTCATCCTGCACGAGATGGCACACATGTGGTTCGGCGACCTGGTCACCATGGCCTGGTGGGACGACCTGTGGCTGAAGGAGTCCTTCGCCGACTTCATGGGCGCGTTCTCGATGGTGAACGCCACCCGGTTCACCGACGGCTGGATCACCTTCGCCAACAACCGCAAGTCGTGGGCGTACCGCGCCGACCAGCTGCCCTCCACCCACCCGATCACGGCCGACATCCGTGACCTGGAGGACGCCAAGCTCAACTTCGACGGGATCACCTACGCCAAGGGCGCCTCGGTGCTCAAGCAGCTGGTCGCCCATGTCGGGCAGGGCGCCTTCCTGGAGGGTGCCCGCCGGTACTTCAAGCGGAACGCGTACGGGAACACCCGGCTCGGCGACCTGCTGTCCGTGCTGGAGGAGACCAGCGGCCGGGACATGGCGTCCTGGTCGCGGTCCTGGCTCCAGACGGCCGGGGTCAACTCCCTGACGCCCGCGGTGACGTACGACGCGGGTGACCGCATCACGGAGCTGGCCGTCGTCCAGGACGCGGCCGAGTCGCACCCCGAACTGCGCCCGCACCGGGTCGCGGTGGGCCTGTACCGGCTCGACGGCGGCGAGCTGGTGCGCTACGCCCGCGCCGAGGCCGACGTCGACGGTCCGCGCACGGTCGTGACCGAGCTGACCGGCGCGGAGCGGCCCGATCTGGTGCTGGTCAACGACGACGACCTCACGTACTGCAAGATCCGGTTCGACGAGGGGTCGCTGGACACGCTCCGCGTCCACCTCGGTGACATCACCGACCCGCTCGCCCGCGCCCTCTGCTGGTCGGCGCTGTGGAACCTGACCCGCGACGCGCTGATGCCGGCCCGGGACTTCATCGGTCTGGTGCTGCGTTTCGCGGGGCGCGAGACGGACATCGGGGTCCTGCAGATGCTGCACTCCTGGACGCAGAGCGCGCTGCAGAACTACGTGGCGCCCGAGTGGCGTGCGCAGGGCGGGCCGCTGCTCGCCGAGGGCGCGCTGCGGGAGCTGCGGCTGGCCGAGCCGGGCAGCCAGCACCAGCTGGCCTGGGCGCGGTTCTTCGCGGCCGTGGCGGCCACGGACTCCGACTTCCAGCTGCTCCAGGGTCTGCTCGACGGCACGGCGAGGGTCGACGGACTCGACGTCGACCAGGAGCTGCGCTGGGAACTCCTGGCGCCGCTCGCCTCGCACGGCATCGCCGACGAGCGGGTCGTCGCGGCGGAACTGGCCCGCGACGACACGGCGTCCGGCAAGCGGCACGAGGTGCGCGCGCTGGCCTCGCGTCCCTCCGCGGAGGTGAAGGCGGCGGCCTGGGCGGCGCTCGTCGAGTCCGACACGCTGTCCAACGCGCTGGTCGAGGCGACGATTTCGGGGTTCCGGCAGGCCTCGCAGCGTGAACTGATCGCGCCGTACGCGTCGAAGTACTTCGAGGCGATCGAACGTGTGTGGGCGACGCGTTCGATCCAGATCGGGATGCTGGTGGTCAGGGGCCTCTTCCCGGCGCTGCGGGACGACCCGTCGACGCTGGACGCGACGGACGCCTGGCTGGACGGGCACCGGGACGCGGCGCCCGCGCTGCGGCGCCTGGTGCTGGAGGCGCGGGACGACCTGGCGCGTTCGCTGCGCGGCCAGGCGTGCGACGCGGCATCGGCTGCGGTTCCGACTGTCTGAAGAACTGCCGTCTGCTCCATCCGTGAGCCGTCGCCTGGACCATTCGGGCGACGGCTCGCTCGGCACTCGAACGCCCGTACTTTAGGCCGGTGTTGTCCGGTTTTGCCGACGATTGTGTAACAGCGGTTGAGGGCGGGGGGAACGCGGGAATCCCCGGATCATGACTCACCATTCCCCTCTCTGCGGAGAGACGACGCCGCCGCTCTCCCCCGCCTCCCTCGGTCACCTCTCCGGCGTTCGCCGCCGGGTGCTCTCGATGGCGCAGCTGCGCGACCACGGGGTGAGCCCGGCCCGTACGAGTGCGCAGTGCCGGCCCGGAGGCCCCTGGCAGCAGTTGCTGCCCGGGGTCTTCGTGCTGCACCCGGGGCCCCCGACGAGTGAGGAGCGGCTGCACGCGGCGCTGCTGTACGCCGGACGGCCGCCCGTGGAGCGGGCCGGGAAGATCCCCTGCCAGCCGCGCAAGGACACGGCGCAGGACGGTTCGGCGGACCGGTCCGAGTACGGCAGCACCATGGTCACCGGCCTCGCGGCGCTCGCCCTGTACCGGTTCTCGGCCGCTCCCGCGCTCATCGCCGTCGACCCGATCGACGTGCTGGTGCCCCGCACCCGCAGGCTGCGCTCGACGGGCTGCGCCCGCATCGTCCGCGCGCAGGCGCTGCCCGTGGCGCAGCAGATCGAGGGCGTGCCGGTGGCCCCGGTGGAGCGGGCGCTGGCCGACGCGGTCGCCGTGCTCGCGGACCCGGAAGTGGTGCGCGCGCTGCTGACCGAGGCGGTACGCGGCGGGCACTGCGAACCTGCGGTCGTGGTCGGCGAGTTGATCCGGGCCCGGCTGCTCGCCCGGCCTCAGGTGGCGCAGGCGGTGGACATGCTGCTGGCGGAGGGGCGGGCGATCGCCGAGGGCCGACTGTACGCGATGGTGCGCCACCACGGGCTGCCCGACCCGCTGTGGAACGTGGAGCTGCGGCTGCCCGGCGGGCCGAGGCTCGGCGGGGTGGATGTGTACTGGCCGGAGGAGGCGGTGGCGCTGGAACTGGACACCCGGCCGCCGGGCGGCGAGCCGCAGAGCGAGGAGGAGGTGCTGCGGTCCGCGTACGCCCGTAAGCGGGAGCATCTGGAGCGGCTGGGCATCACCGTCGTGCACCTCACGCCGAAGAAGCTGCGGGAGGCGCCCGCGCAGCAGGCCACGGTGGTGCGTACCGCGCTGATGGCCGCGGCGGACCGGGCGCCCGCGGCGTATGTGACGGTACTGCCGCGCTGAGCCGGTCCGTCCGGCCGGTCCGCCGGGCCGGTCCGTCGGGCCGGTCCGCGGGGGCGCGTCGGCGGGGGCGGTCAGCGCTTCTTCAGGACCAGTTCGGTGTTGCGGTCGCCCGCGCCGCCCGAGAGGTCCGTGCGGGCGCCCGGCGCGTTGGACGACAGTTCGCGGTAGAGCGCGGCCAGCCCGGTCTGCGAGAGATCGGTGAAGTCGGTGCGGTGCGGCGCCGCGGACTCGACGAGGGTGGTGAAGAGGGAGAGCGTGCCGTCCTTGTTGTCCACCAGCTCGAAGACCCGGGCGAGCTGGGGGAAGTCGATGTGCGACGCGGTGGTGATCTCCCAGAAGGAGCCGTGCGGCTGGATCTTGTTGCGGTGGCTGTGGCCGTTGATCCAGGCGAGCGCGTTGCGGTGGCGCTTCAGCAGCGCCACGACCTCCTCGCCGGAGTGGTGGCCGTCGCCGGGGTGGGCGGGGTCGGGGTGGGTGTTGGTGATGGTCCAGCTGTTGTGGTGGCTGAAGACGATGACGTGGTCGTCGGCGTGGTCCTTCAGCGTCCGCTCCAGCCAGCGCAGTTGGGTGGTGCCCAGGGTGCCGGTGAAGTGGCCGCCGCGCCCGGTGGTGTCCAGGCTGACGCCCAGGACGCCGTCGGCGATGCGGAACGTGTAGTAGAGGGTGCCGCTGTCGAGGTCGGCCCGCGTGTAGCCGTGCCCCACCGGGCCCGCCCCCGCGTGCGCCGGGTCGAGGTGCGCGGTCAGGTACTCGCGCGGTGTGAAGGGAGCGCGGGTCTCGTCCGGGGTGACGGGGCGCAGGTTCTTGGCGTGGCGGCGCATCAGGGCGGCGAAGTGGCTGCCGTCGTAGTCGCCGTTCCTCTGGTCGGCCGCGAGCTGCGCCCGCGCCTCCGCCTGCGGGATCTCGTACAGCTTCCGCCCGCCGACCGCGAAGTCGGCGAGGAAGCGGCCACGGGGTGCCATGGAGCCGCTGGTGAGCGAGTCGTGGTTGCCGACGGTCGAGTACCAGGGCATGCGCAGGCCGGGGCTGTTGACGGACCGGACGGCCGCCGCGAGGAAGCCCTCGATGTGCGGGAAGCCGCGCTGCTTGTCCATGTCGCGCAGCGCGGCGTCCGGGTGCCAGAACTGCCGGAGGCCCGAGGCCTGTACGCCTTCGTAGCGGTGCGGGTCGCCGGTGTCGGGGGTGATGCGCCCGCCGCTCATCACATTGAGGAACCAGTCGAGTTCGGCCCGCGAGTTGTTGTCCGTGTTGTCCCCGGTGGTCATCACGAAGGCCAGCGGCTCGCCGGTGGCGGGGCCGCCGCGCAGGGCGTTGACGCGTTCGATCAGAGAGACCGCGCCGGGCACGGTGAGGGCTTCCTGGGGGCGCCAGGCGGCGGGGTCGGCGGGGCGCAGGAACTCGCCGCGTACCGGGTGCTGGACGTCGGTGAGATGCAGATCGGTCAGCTGCACGAAGGCGCTGAGTACGGTACGCCGGGTGGCGCGGCCCGCCCGGGGAGCGGCGAGCTGCGGGCGTACGACGCGGGCCCAGCCGGGGCCGTCTCCCAGCCGCCGGTAACCGCTGCCCGGGTGGCCGGTGCGGGGCGTCGCCGCGGTGAGCAGGGTGGTGCCGGCCCCCGAGGGCGCGGCCGGGGCGGGGGCCCGGCGGGCGGCGGCGGGTACGGCGGGCGCCGGCGCCTCGGCCGGAGCGGGGGCGGCCGAGGCGCCGCTGCCGGTGCCCAGGGCCGCGGCGGCACCGGCCGAGACGCCGACCGCTCCGGTGGCGACGAGGAAGGTACGGCGGTCGAGTGCGGCGGCTGCGGAGCGTATGCGTGACATGGCGCGGTCTCCCCGGGTGCGAACGCATCGGACGGCGGGGCTGGATTCCCCGCTCCTCCTTGATGGTTGGCACCGGGCGTGACCTGCGCGTGAACGAGGCCGCAACAGGCAGCGCCCATCACCGCACAGGGATCACTCACGGCCGCGCGGTCCTGTCCTCACCCCGCGGTGCGGCCGATCCGTCCGACCGGCGGCTGCTCGCGCCACAACGCCAGCCCCACGTCGACCAGTTCGACCCGGTCCAGGTCGTCGATCGCGTCCAGCGGGTGCCAGGCGGCGAGATCCGTGGAGCCGTCGGTCTCGGGCCGCAGCTCGCCGCCGGTGATCCGGCCCTCGTAGACGATGCGCAGCCCGTGGAAGTCCGCGAAGGTGCCGAGTCTGCGCGGGTAGTGCCGGGTGATCGAGTCGATGCCGAGGAGCCGGACCGGCTCGCAGGCGTAGCCGGTCTCCTCGTCGACCTCGCGGACGACCGTGTCGAGGGGGTCCTCGGCGTGGTCCATACCGCCGCCGGGCAGCGTCCAGTGCTTCTCGCCGTCCCGTGCCACCCAGCGGGCCAGCAGGATCTGTTCGTCGCGCACGCAGACGGCGTAGGCCGCCACCCTCAGCTCCTTGTTCATTCCGTGAGGTTAGACCGGCCGGTGAACAGGGGGTGATCTTGCCAGGTTTCGCCACCGTATGTCCGCAGTGGCGTATGGCGGAAGTCCGCCAAGCGGCGATCACGCCACGGTCAACTCTCCCCAAGAAGCTGTCACTTAGGTAAAGCTCCGGTCATCATGTTCCGAATAACGGACCATTTCTTCCACAAATAGGGATGCAGATGACCCTCGAATTCCCCGGCTCCATAACCCGGGCAAGACGCACGGCCCGTGTCGCCGCTGCTGCGGGCGTGGTGCTCGCCCTGGCCGCCTCAGCCGCCGGGCCCGCGTTCGCCGCAGGTCAGGACGGTCCCGCACCGTCCCCCGTGAAGTCCGTCAAGTCCGCAGGGGCCACTTCCGGCAAGCTCGGCGCGGCCGACGCGCAACTGCTCGGCCAGGCCGAGGCGGAGGGCACCAAGTCCGTCACGGTGATGGTCGCCACCGCGCCGGGAGCCACCGCGCAGGTGCGCAAGCAGTTCGACGGCGTCCCCGGCGCGGTCGTCGGCAGGACCGACGACAAGCTGGGCTACGTACGGGCGACACTGCCCACCCCCCGGGCGGGCTCCGCCATCAAGGCGGCCGAGAAGCTCTCCTCCGTCCACGGGATCGACCTCAAGCAGGAGATCCAGCTGGACGACCCGACACCGGCCGGGGACACCGCGAAGGGCGCCAAGTCCAAGGCGACGACCGGGACCTACGCGGCGCCGGGCAGGAACACGCCCGCCAGGAACCCGTACAACCCGTCCTTCGAGACGGGCGCGGTGGACTTCGTGAAGCAGCACCCGAAGTCCGACGGCCGCGGCGTGACCATCGGCATCCTCGACTCGGGCGTCGACCTGGGCCACCCGGCCCTGCAGAAGACCAGCACCGGCGAGCGCAAGGTCGTCGACTGGGTGACGTCCACCGACCCGGTGGGTGACGGCGACGGCACCTGGCTGCGGATGAACAGCCCGGTGAAGGGTTCGGTCTTCACCGCGGAGGGCCGCACCTGGAAGGCCCCGGCCGGTTCGTACCAGTTCAAGCTCTTCGCCGAGAAGGTCACCGTCGGCGGTGACGAGGCGGGCGACCTGAACCGGGACGGCGACACCACCGACACCTGGGGCGTGCTGTACGACCCGGTGGCCGGGACCGTGCGCGTGGACCTGAACGACAACGGCGACTTCACCGACGACGTCGCGATGAAGCCGTACAAGGACACGTTCCAGGTCGGCTACTTCGGCAAGGACGACCCGGCGACGCAGGTAGCCGAGCGCGTCCCGTTCGTCGTCGAGATCCGCAAGAACGTCGTCCACGACGCGGCCGGGGACACCTCCGACTACGTCAACATCGGCGTCATCCAGTCCGAGCACGGCACCCACGTCGCGGGCATCACCGCGGCCAACGGCCTGTTCGGCGGGAAGATGAACGGTGCCGCGCCCGGCGCGAAGATCGTCTCCTCGCGCGCCTGCACCTGGAGCGGCGGCTGCACCAACGTCGCGCTCACCGAGGGCATGATGGACCTCGTCGTCAACCGCGGCGTGGACATCGTGAACATGTCGATCGGCGGTCTGCCCGCGCTCAACGACGGCAGCAGCGCCCGCGACGAGCTGTACAAGCGCCTCATCGACACCTACGGCGTCCAGCTGGTCATCTCGGCGGGCAACGAGGGGCCCGGCCTCAACACCATCGGTGACCCGGGCCTGGCCGACCACGTGATCTCCGTCGGCGCGACCATCTCCAAGGAGACCTGGGCCGCGAACTACGGGTCCGGCGTGACGAAGAAGAACGACATGATGCCGTTCTCCTCGCGCGGCCCGCGGGAGGACGGCGGCTTCACACCGACGCTCTCCGCGCCCGGCGCCGCCATCAACTCCACCCAGACCTGGCTGCCCGGCTCCCCGGTGAAGGAGGCGGGCTACGCACTGCCCGCCGGTTACTCGATGCTCCAGGGCACCTCGATGGCCTCCCCGCAGGCCACCGGCGCGAGCGCGCTGCTGCTGTCGGCGGCGAAGCAGAAGCACATCGAGCTGCCCCCGGCCGATCTGCGGACCGCGCTGACCAGCACCGCCACCCACATCAAGGGCGTCCCGGCGCACGCCGAGGGTGCGGGCCTGATCAACATCGTCGGCGCCTGGGACCAGATCACGAAGGGCGCGAAGGGCCACCGGGCCGCCGCGCACGAGTACACCGTCAAGGCGCCGGTCGACACCGCGCTCAGCTACGCGCTGAAGACGCCCGGCTTCGGCACCGGCATCTACGACCGTGAGGGCGGGCTGAAGGCCGGGCAGACGAAGACGTACCCGGTCACCGTCGTCCGGACCACCGGGCCGGACAAGGCCGTCACGCACAAGGTCTCGCTCAAGAACAACGACGGCACCTTCAAGCTGACCGGCTCAGGCCAGGTGGCCCTGCCGCTGGGGAAGCCGGTGACCGTCAAGGTCCAGGCGAAGCCCGCGTCGGCCGGGGTGCACAGCGCCATCCTGCAGCTCGACGACAAGAACACCCTGGGCGTGGACCAGCAGATCCTGGCGACCGTGATCGTCGCCAAGCCGCTGGCGAAGCCCTCGTACACCTTCACGGCCTCCGGCTCGGTGCAGCGCAACAGCACCACGTCGTACTTCGTGACGGTGCCGGAGGGCGCGAAGGCCCTCGAGGTCGGCATGGGCGCCCTGCGCTCGGGCAGCCAGACCCGGTTCATCTCGATCCACCCCTACGGTGTGGCCGTCGACGACACCGGGACGCCCAGCTGCTACCCGAACTACGACAACCCGGCGAACACCTGCCGTCCGGACCTGCGCTCGTACGCGGACCCGGCGCCGGGCGTCTGGGAGATCGAGGTCGAGGCCCGTCGTACCTCGCCCTACCTCGACAATCCGTACAAGCTGGACGTGGCGCTGCTCGGTGCCGCCTTCGACCCGGCCGTCCAGACCCTCCCCGAGGTGAAGGTCGGCACCCCGGCCCCGGTCGAGTGGAAGGTCGGCAACGGCTTCGCCGCCATCGACGGCACGCTGAAGGGCGGCCCGCTGGGGTCGTCGAAGAGCGACACCCCGACGATCGAGCAGGGCGCGACCCGCACCACCACGGTCACCATCGGTGCGGGCGTCGACCGTCTCGACGTGGCCATCGGCCACACCTCGGACACCGGCGCGGACCTGGACCTCTACGTCTACAAGGGCGCCACGCAGGTCGGCTCGTCCGCGACCGGCGGCTCCGAGGAGTCGGTCAGCCTGCTGAAGCCGGCCGCCGGTACGTACACCATCGAGGTGGACGCGTACGCGGTGCCCGCCGGGTCCACGTCGTACGACTACCGCGATGTGTACTTCGCGCCGTCGCTCGGCACGGTCGAGGTCGACGAGACCAAGGCCGTGAAGCTGCCCGCCGGGGCCTCGACCGGGGTCGGCGCCCGGATCATCGCCGCGGGCGCGGCTCCCGAGGGGCGCGAGTTCTTCGGCCAGGTGCAGTTGCTGAACGCCCGCGGCACGGTCGCGGGGACCGGCAGCGTCCAGATCGCGAAGGTCACACCGTAAGCGCGTGCACTGACGTGTGAGCGGGAGGGGAGCGGGGCAGGCGCCGTAGATCCGGTGCCTGCCCCGTTTCCGTGCCGGTCCGTGCCGGTCCGGGCCGGTCCGCGCCGTTCCGGGCCGGTCCGCGCCGTTCCGGGCCGGCCCGCGCCGGCCGTACTGGTCCGTACCGTCCGTTCCCCGGACAATGGATTGGACAAGGTGCAGTCGGTCATACGCATCATGGGGCGGCCACCCATGGCCGAAAGTGACGCGCAGCAGGTGCGCGGCGAGTACGGAGGAGTCACCGTGAGGGTCGGAATCGTCGGAGCCACCGGTCAGGTCGGCACAGTCATGCGGAAGATCCTCGCCGAGCGGAACTTCCCGGTCACCGAGCTGCGGCTGTTCGCCTCCGCGCGCTCCGCGGGCACCACGCTCGCCTGGCAGAGCAAGGGCATCACCGTCGAGGACGCGTCGACGGCCGACTACTCGGGCCTGGACATCGTGCTCTTCTCCGCCGGTGGCGCCACCTCGAAGGTGCTCGCCGAGAAGGTCGCCGCCCAGGGCGCCGTCGTGATCGACAACTCGTCCGCCTGGCGCCTCGACCCGGAAGTGCCGCTGGTGGTCTCCGAGGTCAACCCGCACGCGATCGCGCACCGCCCCAAGGGCATCATCGCCAACCCGAACTGCACGACCATGGCCGCCATGCCCGTGCTGCGCCCGCTGCACACCGAGGCCGGTCTCGAAGCGCTGGTCGTCGCCACCTACCAGGCCGTCTCCGGCTCGGGTCTGTCCGGTGTCGCCGAACTGCACGGCCAGGCGTCCAAGGTGATCACCGACGCGGACCGGCTGACCCACGACGGCGGCGCGGTGGACTTCCCCGAACCCGCCGTCTACAAGCGCCCGATCGCCTTCAACGTGCTGCCGCTGGCCGGCGGGATCGTCGACGACGGTTCCTTCGAGACGGACGAGGAGCAGAAGCTCCGCAACGAGTCCCGCAAGATCCTGGAGATCCCGGAGCTGAAGGTCTCCGGCACCTGCGTCCGGGTCCCGGTCTTCTCCGGACACTCCCTCCAGATCAACGCCCGCTTCGCGCGCCCGCTGTCGGTGGAGCGGGCCTACGAGCTGCTGGCGGAGGCGCCGGGCGTGGAGGTCTCCGAGATCCCCACCCCGCTCCAGGCGGCCGGTTCCGACCCCGCGTACGTGGGCCGGATCCGCCGGGACGAGACCGTGGAGAACGGCCTCGCCCTCTTCGTCTCCAACGACAACCTCCGCAAGGGCGCGGCGCTGAACGCCGTCCAGATCGCGGAGCTGGTGGCCGCGGAACTCCAGGGCTGAGCCCCACCTGAGTCCCGCCGCCGCACAGGCCCAGGTGCCGCCGCAGTGCCGTGTCCCGCTCGGGCAGGCGCTGCGGCGGCACCGTGCTGAGGGAAGGTCCCCACCGGCCGCGGCTCCCCGCGTGGAAGGATGACGGGAAACGTTCCATACCGAGGCCGAGGAGATCCCAGGTGCCTGGCACGAATCTGACCCGCGAAGAGGCGCAGGAGCGGGCGCGCCTGCTCACCGTGGACGCGTACACGATCGACCTCGATCTGAGCGGGGCGCAGGAGGGTGGCACCTACCGGTCCGCGACCACCGTGCGCTTCGAGTCCGCCGAGGCCGGGGCCGCCACCTTCATCGACCTGGTCGCGCCCGCGGTGCACGAAGTGGTACTGAACGGCGAGGCGCTGGACGCCTCCGCGGTCTTCCAGGACTCGCGGATCGCGCTGTCCGGGCTGCTCGCCGGGGAGAACGAGCTGCGGGTCGTCGCCGACTGCGCGTACACCAACACCGGTGAGGGGCTGCACCGCTTCGTCGACCCGGTCGACGACCAGGCGTACCTCTACACGCAGTTCGAGGTCCCGGACGCGCGGCGGGTCTTCGCCAGCTTCGAGCAGCCCGACCTGAAGGCGACCTTCCAGTTCACCGTGAAGGCCCCGCAGGGCTGGACCGTGATCTCCAACTCGCCGACGCCGGAACCCGAGGACCACGTCTGGCGGTTCGAGCCGACGCCGCGCATCTCGACGTACATCACCGCGCTGATCGTCGGTCCGTACCACTCGGTGCACAGCAGCTACGAGAAGGACGGGAAGTCCGTCCCCCTCGGCATCTACTGCCGCCCCTCGCTGGCCGAGTTCCTGGACTCCGACGCGATCTTCGACGTCACGCGGCAGGGCTTCGACTGGTTCCAGGAGAAGTTCGACTACGACTACCCGTTCGCCAAGTACGACCAGCTCTTCGTGCCGGAGTTCAACGCCGGGGCCATGGAGAACGCGGGCGCGGTGACCATCCGCGACCAGTACGTGTTCCGTTCCAAGGTCACCGACGCGGCCTACGAGACGCGCGCCGAGACGATCCTGCACGAGCTCGCGCACATGTGGTTCGGCGACCTCGTCACCATGGAGTGGTGGAACGACCTGTGGCTGAACGAGTCGTTCGCCACGTACACCTCGATCGCCTGCCTGGCGTACGCGCCGGGTTCGAAGTGGCCGCAGTCGTGGACGACGTTCGCCAACTCGATGAAGACCTGGGCCTACCGCCAGGACCAGCTGCCCTCCACGCACCCGATCATGGCCGACATCACCGACCTGGACGACGTCCTGGTCAACTTCGACGGCATCACGTACGCCAAGGGCGCCTCGGTGCTCAAGCAGCTCGTCGCCTACGTCGGGATGGACGCGTTCTTCCAGGGCGTGCAGGCGTACTTCAAGCAGCATGCCTTCGGCAACACCCGGCTCTCCGACCTGCTGGGCGCACTGGAGAAGACCTCCGGGCGTGACCTGAAGGCCTGGTCGAAGGCGTGGCTGGAGACCGCGGGGATCAACATCCTGCGCCCGGAGATCGAGGTCGACGGCGCCGGTCATGTCACCTCGTTCGCCGTGCGGCAGGAGGCGCCCGCGCTGCCCGCCGGCGCCAAGGGCGAGCCGACGCTGCGCCCGCACCGCATCGCGATCGGCTGCTACGACCTGGACGGGAGCGGCAAGCTCGTCCGTACGAACCGCATCGAGCTGGACGTGGACGGCGAGCGCACCGAGGTGCCGTTCCCGCCGAACACGCCGCGCCCCGCGGTGATCCTGCTCAACGACGACGACCTGTCGTACGCCAAGGTGCGCCTGGACGAGGAGTCGCTGCGGGTCGTCACCGCGCACCTCGGGGACTTCACCGAGTCGCTGCCGCGCGCGCTGTCCTGGGCCTCCGCCTGGGACATGACCCGCGACGGCGAGCTCGCCACCCGTGACTACCTGGCGCTCGTCCTCTCCGGCATCTCCAAGGAGACGGACATCGGCGTCGTCCAGTCGCTGCACCGTCAGGTGAAGATGGCGCTGGACCTGTACGCGGACCCGGCCGGGCGCGAGGCGGGGCTGACCCGGTGGACCGACGCGACGCTGGCGCACCTGCGGTCCTCCGACGCGGGCAGCGACCACCAGCTGGCGTGGGCGCGTGCCTTCGCCGATACGGCGCGTACGCCGCTCCAGCTCGATCTGCTGGTCGGGCTGCTCGAAGGCACCGAGTCGGTCGAGGGGCTGGCCGTCGACACCGAGCTGCGCTGGGCGTTCGTCCACCGGCTGGCCGCTGTCGGGCGGTTCGACGAGGAGGAGATCGCCGGCGAGCTGGTGCGTGACCGGACCTCGGCGGGTGAGCGGCACGCGGCGAGCGCCCGTGCCGCGCGTCCGACGGAGGCCGCGAAGGCGGAGGCCTGGGCCTCCGTCGTCGAGTCGGACCAGCTGCCCAACGCCGTGCAGGAAGCGGTCATCGGGGGCTTCGTGCAGACCGACCAGCGCGAGCTGCTCGCCCCGTACACGGAGAAGTACTTCTCGGCGGTCAAGAAGGTCTGGGACTCCCGCAGCCACGAGATGGCCCAGCAGGTCGCGGTGGGTCTCTACCCGTCGCTCCAGGTGTCGCAGGAGACGCTGGACGCCACCGACACGTGGCTGGCCTCGGCCGAACCGAGCGCCGCGCTGCGGCGGTTGATCTCCGAGTCGCGGTCCGGCGTGGAGCGGGCGCTCCGGGCGCAGGCCGCCGACGCGGGTGCGGCGACGGCGTAACGACGCCGGGGCGGGTGCGGAACGGTTCCCCCGGGACCGTTCCGCACCCGCCCCTGTCCGTCCTGTTCAGCTGTCCTGAAGCTGTCCTGGTCAGCTGTCCTGGTCAGCTGTCCTGGTCAGCAGCAGTGCAGCTCAGTAGCGGCTGCGCAGCTCCGCGATACCCGCCGCGGTGAACGTCCCGTGCAGCCGCATCCTCGCCACACCGCCGTCCGGGAAGGCGTCCAGGCGTACGTGCGTGACGACCGCCTCGGTGTCCAGCGGGAAGCGGTGCGAGGTGTCGGGCTGGAGCCGGGTGCGCGGCAGGATCTCGAACCACTCGCCCGTCTCGCCGTCGCGCCCGCTGAGCGCGATCCAGCCCGCCGCGTTGCCCTTCAGATAGGCCGTGTCGATCTCGACGGCGCGCACGGCGCCCTGGGCGGCCAGCCGGAACCGCACCCAGTCGTTGGTGTGGCGGACCCGGCGGCGGCGGTTCTCCCAGCCGTCGTCCATCTTGCGGGAGGTGCCGGGCAGGATGATCTGGGTCGGCGAGGAGTAGAAGCGGTCCGACGCGTCCTCGTAGGTACCGCCGTTGAGCACCGAGATCAGGTCGACGGTGGAGAGCAGCTCCAGCCACGCCGGGTCGGGGACGACCTCGCCGTGCACCCGGAGCCGGGCGACACCGCCGTCGGGGTGCTGGCAGAGCCGGACGTGGGTCCAGCGGCGGTCGTCGGTGATCTCGAAGCCGTTGGCGGCGTGGCCGCGTACGGGGGTCTCCGGGACGATCTCCTCCCACTTCACGTCGTCGGCGAGCAGTTCCTCCGGGCTCGGGGAGCCCTCGACGGCCGCGGCCTGGACCGAGACGCGCTGCGGGTAGTTGCCGCGGAAGTGGGCGGTGTCGACGATGATCCCGCGGATGACGCCGGGGGCGCCGAGCCGTACCAGCGCCCAGTCGTGCTCCCCGGGCGCGGGGAACGGGGCCTCGGCGGTGCCACGCCGGCGGCGGGTCTCCCAGCCGTCCATGATCTTGCCCTTGTGGCCGAAGCGCTCGGGGTCGAAGACGGCGCGCTCGCGGACGAGCAGGTTCTCGCGCTCGGCGAAGAACTCGTCGTTGGCGGCGACGACACCCGCACCGAGGCGGCGGTCCGCCAGGTCCACGAGTTCGGTGAAGGGGAAGTCCCCGACCCGGTAGTCGGCGTACGGGTCGCCGCCGCCGTACGGGGCGGCGTCGTTCGCGTGCGGGTCCTGGGCGTTCGCTGCGTCGGTGGAAGTCATGAGTCGACTGTCACCCCTGCACACCGATCGCGTCCATCGAAAGTTTCCGCAGGATTCTTTCAGGAATTCTGAACGTTCCTACGAACGGCCGCCACCTCGCGCAGCGCGTCGAGCACCCGGCCCACCGCGGCGCCCTCCTCGGCCCCGCGCCGGACCGCCGCGATCACATGGCGCTGCGGCTGGTCGGCGCTCAGCACCCGGGTGACCACCCCCGTACGGCGCTCCGCCGCGGCCATCCTCGGCACCAGCGCGACCCCCATGCCCGCTTCCACCATGGCCAGGATCGCCGTCCAGCCCGCGGCGCTGTGGGCCTGTTCGGGAACGAACCCGGCGGCCTCGCAGGCAGCCGTGGTGATCTCCGACCAGGGACCGCTGCCCCCGAAGATCCATGGCTCACCGGAGAGATCCGCCAGCCGCAGCCCCTCGGCGGCGGCGAGCGGGTGGCCGGCGGGCAGCGCGACATCGAGCGGATCCGCCAGCAGCGGTATCCGGGTGAAGCGCGGGTCCCGGGCCGTCGGGGCGTGCGCGGCCAGCGAGAGGGCCAGATCGACCTCACCGCCCGACAGCAGGGTGTACGCCTCGGCCGCCTCCGCCTCCCGTACCCGGACGTCCAGCTCCGGGCTGCTGAGCCGCAGCGCGGCGACGGCGGGCACGACCAGGGCGGGGACCGCCGTGGAGAAGGCGCCCACCCGGACCTCGCCCGCCTCGCCCTGGAGGTATCCGGCCAGCTCCGCGTCCGCGCGCTCCAGCTGGGCGAAGACCGCCTCGGCGTGCCGGAGGACGAGCTGGGCCGCGTCGGTCAGCCTGACCCGCCTGCCGTGTGCCACGAGCAGCGGTACGCCGAGCTGCCTGGCCAGGTTGGAGAGCTGCTGGGAGACGGCCGACGGGGTCATCCGGAGCGCCTCGGCCGTGGCGGTCACGGTCCCGCGCTCGTTCAGGGTGCGGAGGATCTGCAGCTTCCTGATGTCCCACTCGGTCATGCCCGCAACCTACCCGCACCGCTCGCGGGGGCCCCGGACACAGAGATGCTGCGGAGTCGCCCCGGGCGGCTCCGCAGCATCAGTGACGTGCGAGGTGTCAGGCCTTCTTGCGGGACTTGTCGAGCACCATCACCAGTCCGGCGATGATCCCGAACAGAAGGAGCGGCGTGATCACAAAGAGGCCGACCGTGTCGATCACACTGAGGCCGGGACCGGGGTCGTCGCCGTCGTCGCGCGTGAGCGCGAGCGCGGGGGACGACATGAGCAGCATCATCAGCGTCGTACCGGCTGCTACGGCTCCGGCGCGCAGGGCGTTCTTCTTGTCCACGGAGCAAACGTAGCGAACGGCCTTGTGGCCCGCGCGCCCGGGGGTCCCGTACGCGCCGCGAACTCAGCCATCAGGCGGTGCAGCCGGGGGGAGGCCGCCACGTCCTCCAGGGTGACGGGCCGTCCGTGCGCGTCGGCAACCGGCAGGCGCCAGTTGGGGTATTCGTCCCAGGTGCCGGGCAGATTCTGCGGGCGCCGGTCGCCCACCGCGTCCGGCAGCCAGATACCGGTCATCCGGGCCGGGGTGCGCAGCAGGAAGCGGTAGACCGCGCGGACCTCGCCCTCCTCGTCGCCGGAGCCCTCGGGCAGCAGGCCCAGTCGGGAGAGGTATCCGAGCCACTCGGCGGTCTCCGCCTTGTCCTCGGCCTGCTCCTGGCCGAGCGGGTGGGTCAGCAACCCCAGCCGGTGGCGCAGTTCGACGTGCTCGCCGGTCAACCGGGCCGCGGTGGACGGCAGATCGTGGGTGGTGGCCGTGGCCACGCACTCCTCCCGCCATTCCGCCGGGGCCAGCGGGCGCCCCGTACCGCTCCAGTCGCGCTCGAACCAGAGCACGGAGGTGCCCAGCACGCCCCGCCGTGACAGGGCCTCACGCACTCCGGGCTCGACCGTTCCGAGGTCCTCGCCGATCACCACGGCGCCCGCGCGGTGGGCCTCCAGGGCGAGGACGGCGAGCATCGCGTCGGCGTCGTAACGGACATATGTTCCGGTGGTGGGATCGCCGCCCTCCGGTACCCACCAGAGCCGGAAGAGCCCCATCACATGGTCGATGCGCAGGGCGCCCGCGTTGCGCAGGATGCCGCGGAGCAGCCCGCGGAAGGGTGCGTACCCGGACGCGGCCAGGGCGTCGGGGCGCCAGGGTGGCAGGCCCCAGTCCTGCCCCCGGGCGTTGAAGGCGTCCGGCGGGGCGCCGACCGACATGCCGGAGGCGAAGGCGTCCTGCTGCGCCCAGGCATCGGAGCCGCCCGGGTGCACGCCGACGGCCAGGTCGTGGACCAGACCGATGTCCATGCCCGCCTCGTGCGCGGTGTGCTGGGCGGCGGCGAGCTGGGTGTCGGTCAGCCAGGCCAGCCACATGTGGAAGTCGACGCGGTCCTGGAGCGCGGCGCGGGCGCGGGCCGTCTCGCGCGAGCGGGGGTCGCGGAGGCCCGCGGGCCAGGCGTGCCGGTCCGGGCCGTGCGCCTCCGCCAGCGCGCACCAGGTGGCGTGGTCCTCCAGGGGTCTGCCCTGGGCGGCGAGGAAGTCCGCGTACGCGGCGCGGCGGCCGGGTCCGAGCGGCACCCGGGCGATCAGTTCCAGGGCTTCCTTCTTCAGCGCCCACACGGCGTCGCGGTCGATCAGCGCGCCGTTCCGGAGGACCTCGTCCCGCAGGGCGGCGCCCCGCTCCAGGTGGCTGCGGTCCGCCACGTACGCGTACTCGGGGACGGCCTCGATGCGCAGATGGACGGGATCGGGGAAGCGGCGCGACGAGGGCCGGTAGGGCGAGGGGTCGGTGGGCGTGCCGGGCACCGCCGCGTGCAGCGGGTTGACCTGGACGAATCCGGCGCCGTGCACCCGCCCCGACCAGGCCGCGAGCTCGGCCAGGTCGCCGAGGTCACCCATGCCCCAGGAGCGGTCGGACAGCAGGGAGTAGAGCTGCACGAGGAAGCCGTGACGGTGGCCGGGTGGCTGCGGCACCCGCTCGGGCGCGACGACGAGGGTGGCCCGCGCGGTGCGGCCGTCCTCCGCCTCGGCGTGCAACTCATGTACGCCGAGGGGCAGTTCCTGCCATTTGTCGAGCGTGCGGCCCTGCTCGGTCTCGATCCGCAGTGTGCTGCCCGGCGGCAGGTCGCTCACCACGGCGGGCCGCTCCCCGGGCCTGGCCACCACGGTCGGCGGCAGCAGCCGGCTCGCCAGGTCCGCCTCGTGGCGGCCGAGAGCCTCGCCGATCGCCTCCGGCGTCGACGCGTCGACGTCCAGCGCGGCGAGCACCGCGACGACGGTGGTGTCGGAGACCGGGACGGTGACGTCCGCGGAAGGTGAGCAGGAGGTGGCGACTCCGTGCAACGCGGCGAGCCTGGCAAGGCTCATGCGGACTCCCCGTTCAGGCTCCGGCTTCAGATTCCGGCAGCCGTTCCGTATGCGGTGGGCTCACTGGTCAGCGGGGTGGCGTCGGCGAGCGGCGGCTCGCTGGTGAGGGGGGCGACGTCGGAGAGGGGTGGTTCGCTCGTCAGGGGCAGTTCCATGGAGCTGGTGCTCGCGTCGGGGTCGGACATCTGGACCGGCAGGAGCTCCGGAACAGTCTCCGTGACGGGTTTGCACAGGGCCGAGAGCAGAAGCTGCGCTGAAGCGACCACAAGAATCTCCGTAAGGTCGGCTGATGGGTCGGAATCAGGCCCCTACCCAGCAGGCGCGACCCCATCCGTACACGTCTCACCAACGTGTGCTGGGTCACATTCCATTCCCCGGCACCGGAATTGTCCACACCGCCAGAGGTCAGGGCAATTCCGGCACACCGGCCACACGCGTGGACACTTCTTCGGCCGTGCGGGGTGTTCGGACATGCAGATATGCGGATATGCGCGAGCGCCGGGTGACGGAGGCGCTGTCACCCGGCCGCGGCGAAGGCCCGGCCCGGCAGCCCCGCCGACCCCCCACCGGCCCCCCGTCGGCCTCTCAGGCCGAGACGCCGTCGATCCGGGCCAGCGCGTCGTCCGCGCCGAAGGGCTGCAGGTACGGCAGCCAGCGCGGGTCCCGGTGCCCGGTCCCGATGATGCGCCAGGCGAGCCCGCTCGGCGGGGCGGGCTGGTGACGCAGCCGCCAGCCCAGTTCCAGCAGGTGACGGTCGGCCTTGACGTGGTTGCACCGGCGGCACGCGGCCACCACATTGTCCCAGCGGTGCTGCCCGCCGCGACTGCGCGGAATGACATGGTCGACGCTGGTTGCGACGCCACCGCAGTACATGCAGCGCCCGCCGTCACGGGCGAAGAGCGCACGGCGGGTGAGCGGGACGGGACCCCGGTACGGGACCCGGACGAACCGCTTCAGCCGTACGACGCTGGGCGCGGGAACGATGCAGGTGGCACTGTGCATGAAGGCGCCGGATTCCTCCAGGGAGACTGCCTTGTTCTCCAGGACGAGGACGAGCGCGCGACGGAGCGGTACGACGCCGAGGGGCTCGTACGACGCGTTGAGGACCAGGACATGCGGCACGGTGGATGCCTCCTTGTACGCCGGCGGCGCGTGGCTCGCGCCGGGACGATCTGCTCTCAGTCTCTCCTCCTGCCTGGTCGAAGCGCCACCAACGCCAGGTAACGGGCTCGGAGTGTTTTCGCCCACGGACCGGGGCTCCGCCGGGTGGGATACCTCTCTCCGTCGCGCAGGGCGGCGGCCTCACCGCGATGCGCCGTTAGTGTGGAGGTTCTGCCCGCTTCCCTGGAGGTTCCTGCCCGTGATGCCCGTGACCTGGTCACTAGCTGCGGGGGACAGCTCTCGGCCCGATACGGCCGACACCCTCGGCGACGCCCAGAAGACCGCCACCAATGCCGCCGACTGGGTGCAGCAGAACTGGGCCACCTGGCTCTCGGTGGGTCTGCGCATCGTGCTGATCCTCGTCATCGCCGTGGTGCTGCGCGTCGTCATACGGCGAATGCTCACCCGGCTGATAGAGCACATGAACCGCAGCGCGACGGCCGTCGAGGGCACCGCGCTCGGCGGTCTCCTGGTGAACGCGGAGCGCCGCCGCCAGCGGTCCGAGGCCATCGGTTCGGTGCTGCGCTCGGTGGCCTCGTTCGTCATCCTGGGCACCGCCGCCCTGATGGTGCTCTCCACGCTGAAGATCGACCTGGCGCCACTGCTGGCGTCGGCCGGGGTGGCGGGTGTCGCGATCGGCTTCGGCGCGCGCAATCTCGTCACCGACTTCCTCTCCGGCGTCTTCATGATCATGGAGGACCAGTACGGCGTCGGGGACACCATCGACGCGGGAGTGGCCTCCGGCGAGGTCATCGAGGTCGGCCTGCGGGTGACCAAGCTGCGCGGCGAGAACGGCGCGATCTGGTACGTGCGCAACGGTGAGATCAAGCGGATCGGCAACCTCAGCCAGGGCTGGGCCACCGCCGCCGTGGACGTCCACGTCAAGCCGACCGAGGATCTGGAGCGGCTGCGCGAGGTGCTCGGCGAGGTCGGGCAGGAACTCGCCAAGTCCGAGCCGTGGAACGAACAGCTCTGGGGCCCGGTCGAGATCCTGGGCCTGGACTCCGTGCTCCTCGACTCGATGGTCATCCGGGTCTCGGCCCGGACGATGCCGGGCAAGGCCGTGGGTGTCGAGCGCGAACTGCGCTGGCGGCTGAAGGTCGCCCTGGACGCTGCGGGCATCCACGTGGTGGGCAGCCCGGTCGCGGCCGACCCGGAGGAAGCGGCCGACCCGTCCGCCGCCATGTCGGCGCCTTCGGCACTGGCCAGTCCGACCTCCCCGCAGTCGCTCGCCGCGTCGCCCATTCCGCCGCAACAACTGTCGAAGTAGCCCGGTCGGACGCCCTGTCGGCGTCCACCGTTCACTCTCCGTACACAGGAGCGCCCCACGGGACACGTGGGGCGCTCATTTCGGTTGCCCAGGTAACGCTTTGGTTGCCGGACCGGGACAGACCATTGACGACCGGCTGACCTGCGGCCTACGTTCCTCACACCGAATTGGAAAGTTTCCTAACAGTGGCGTGAGGGGCAGGTGCGTACGGCATGGCCGGTGGAACGACTCCGGGGACTCCGCGGGTTCTTCGGGCGATGAACGACCGCGCGGCCCTCGACCTGCTGCTGGAGCACGGGCCGCTGTCCCGCACCAGGATCGGCAAACTGACCGGGCTCTCCAAGCCGACGGCCTCCCAGCTGCTCGCGCGCCTCGAAGCCGCCGGGCTCGTCGTGGCCACCGGGACCAGCGAGGGCCGTCCGGGTCCCAGCGCCCAGCTCTACGCGGTCAACGCCCGGTCCGCCCACGCGGCCGGGATCGACGTCAATCCGCAGCGCATCCGGGCCGCCGTCGCCGACATCTCCGGCCGGACCGTGGGCGAGTTCCGGCTGGTGACCCCGGGCCGGCGCGGCGCCGGAGTCGTCCGGCAGGTGACCGACGCGCTGGACGGCGCCGCGAAGGCGGCCGGTCTGGTGCGGGCCGACGTACGGCGGGTGGTGGTGGGCACCCCGGGCGCCTTCGACCCCAACACCGGGCAGCTGCGGTACGCCTCCCATCTGCCCGGCTGGCACTCCCCCACCCTGCTCGACGAGCTGGCAGCCGCGTTGCCGATGCCCGTGGAGTACGAGAACGACGTCAATCTGGCGGCCATCGCCGAGCAGCGCCTCGGCGCCGCACGGGGGCACGACGACTTCGTCCTGCTGTGGAACGAGGAGGGTGTCGGCGCGGCCGTCGTCCTCGGCGGCCGGCTGCACCGGGGATTCACCGGCGGCGCGGGCGAGGTCGGTTTCATGCCGGTGCCCGGCGCTCCGCTGGTGCGCCAGGTGACCAAGGTCAACGCCGGTGGGTTCCAGGAGCTCGCGGGGTCCCAGGCGCTGGCCCGGCTGGCCGGTGAACTCGGCATCGAGAACATCGGGCCCGGCTCGCACACCGAGGTGGCGGGCCGGTTGATCACCGAGGCCGCAGCGGCCGAGGAGGGGCCGTACCGGCGGCTCCTCGAAGTCTTCGCCACGGCGGTCGCCACCGGACTCGCCTCGCTGGTGGCCGTGCTCGACCCCGAACTGCTGGTTCTCTCCGGCGACCTGATGGTGGCCGGCGGGGAGCCGCTGCGCGCACTCGTCCAGAGCGAACTCGCCGAACTCGCCGCCTCACGGCCCCGGCTCGTCCTCGGTTCCGTACGGGAGAAGCCCGTCCTGCGCGGCGCGCTGGAGAGTGCGCTCGCCACCACCCGCGACGACGTCTTCGACACCTCGTCCCACTGACCTCCGCACCGCACCACCCGCATCACACACCCGCGCCGCACCACCCGCACACCGCACCACCGCGCACCACCCGCCCGCACCACTCAGCCCGTCCCGCACCCCCGCTCAGCCCCAGATCCGCCAGAGGGAGATTCCGTCATGCCCAGAAACCGCCGACTGGCCGCGGCTGCCGTCGCTGCCGCGTCCATGTCCCTGCTCGCCTCGGCCTGTACGGGCCAGAGTTCGGGAGGCGCCACCGACGACGCGAACGCCAAGACCACCATCACCTTCTGGCACGGCTGGAACGCCGCCAGCGAAGTGAAGGCGATGCAGGCGGACGTCGACCGCTTCGAGAAGGTGCACCCGAACATCAAGGTCAAGGTCGTCGGCAACATGACCGACGACAAGATCAACCAGGCGCTGCGCGGCGGCGGTTCGAACGCGCCGGACGTCGTCTCCTCCTTCACCACCGACAACGTCGGGAAGTTCTGCTCGTCGGGCGCCTTCGCGGATCTGAAGCCGTTCCTCGACAAGTCGAAGATCGACGTCGGCGCCACCTTCTCCAAGCCGCTCCTGGACTACACGCAGTTCGACGGCACGCGCTGCACGCTGCCGCTGCTGAGCGACGCGTACGCGCTGTACTACAACAAGGACGCGTTCGAGAAGGCCGGCATCACCGAACCGCCCACGACGTGGGACGAGTTCGACAAGGACGCCGTCACGCTGACGAAGTCCAAGGGCGACTCGTACCAGCAGCTCGGCTTCATGCCGACCTTCCACGGATACGAGTCGACCCCCAGCCACCTGGTCGCGCAGTGGAGCCCCACCTACTTCGACAAGGCGGGCAAGTCCAACGTCGCCGCGGACCCCGCGTTCGCGAAGATGTTCGCCTGGCAGCAGGACCTGGTGAAGAAGCTCGGCGGGTTCGACAAGCTGGAGAAGTTCCGGGCCACGTTCGGTAACGAGTGGGGCGCCAAGCATCCCTTCCAGACCGGTCAGGTCGCCATGCAGGTCGACGGGGAGTGGCGGCTGGGCATGGCCCAGGACGCCAAGTCGAAGGTGAACATCGGCGTCGCGCCGCTGCCCGTCCCCGCGGACCAGAAGGACAGCTACGGCAAGGGCTACATCACCGGCACGGTCGTCGGGATCGCCTCGACCAGCAAGAAGCAGAACGCCTCCTGGGAGTTCGTGAAGTACATCACCACGGACACCGACGCGGTCGTGGACTTCGCCAACGACATCCACAACGTCCCGTCCACACTGGCCGCCCTCAAGTCGCCGAAGCTGAAGTTCGACCCACGCCTGAAGACCTTCCTGGACATCGCGCAGGACCCGCACTCGAACACCACGCCCGCCTCGATCAACGGCGGTACCTACCAGGTGACGCTCCAGGGCTTCGGATACGCCTTCGAGTCCGGCAAGTCGAAGGATCTGAAGGGCGGTCTGGAGAAGACCGCGTCGCAGATCGACAAGGACATCGAGAAGGCGAAGTAACCTCGCCATGACCACGTACACCCCGCGATCGAAGCGCCGCCGCGCGGCGCTCCGGACGGCGGCCTTCATGTCGCCCTGGCTCATCGGGTTCTGCGTCTTCTTCGTGTACCCGCTGGTCTCGACCGTCTACTTCTCGTTCACGGACTACGACGGCTTCAAACCGCCCACCTTCAACGGTCTGCAGAACTGGACCTACGTCTTCACGAACTATCCGGACTTCTGGCCCGCGATGCGCAACACCCTCTGGCTGGTGATCGTGATGGTCGCCTGCCGGGTGGTCTTCGGTCTCGGCATCGGGATGCTGATCACGAAGATCAAGACGGGAGCGGGGGTCTTCCGGACGCTCTTCTACCTGCCGTACCTGGCGCCACCGGTCGCCGCCACCCTCGCCTTCGTCTTCCTGCTCAACCCGGGTACCGGGCCGGTCAATTCGATCCTCGGCGACATCGGGCTGCCGACGCCCGGCTGGTTCACCGACTCCACCTGGTCGAAGCCCGCGCTCACCATGCTCGCGGTGTGGGGCATCGGCGACCTGATGGTGATCTTCATGGCCGCGCTCCTCGACGTACCGAAGGAGCAGTACGAGGCGGCGGAGCTGGACGGCGCCTCGGCGACCCAGCGCTTCCGGTTCGTGACGCTGCCGAACATCTCGCCGATCATCATGTTCGCGGTGGTCACCGGGATCATCCAGGCGATGCAGTACTACACCCAGCCACTGGTGGCGGGGAAGGTCGCCTCCGGAATCATCGGCGGCAGCGGGCAGCAGTTCCAGCCGGGCTTCCCCGACAACTCCACGCTGACCCTGCCGCAGCTCGTGTACACGCTCGGCTTCCAGCGCTTCGACTACGGCTCCGCGTGCGTGGTCGCGCTCGTCCTCTTCGCCCTGGCCATGGCTTTCACCGCACTGCTGATGCGGCGCCGCAGCGGACTCGTACAGGCAGGTGACTGACCGTCATGACACAGCTCACCACCCACGTCACCGACAACCCGTCGATCCGTGTCCAGGCCGACGAGGCCGAGCGGACCGCACGCCGCAAGACGCTGCTGCACTGGATCGCCGTGCACGCCCTGGGCGTGGCCGCAGCGCTCTTCTTCGTGCTGCCGTTCGTCTTCGTGATCCTGACCTCGCTGATGAGCGACCAGCAGACACTCACCCGCGACCTGTGGCCGCACACCTTCGAGTGGTCCAACTACCGCAAGGTCTTCGACACCCCGGGCTTCTTGACCTGGTGGCGGAACACCCTGCTGTACGCGGGACTCGGCACCGTACTGACCGTGGTGTCGTCGTTGCCCGTGGCGTACGCGCTCGCCAAGTTCCGCTTCCGCGGGCGGCATCTGTCGCTGATGCTCGTCATCTCGATGATGATGCTGCCGCCGCAGGTCGTCATCATCCCGATGTATCTGTTCTGGGCGAAGCAGCTGGACCTGTCCGGCACGCTCTGGCCGCTGATCATCCCGATGGCGTTCGGCGACGCGTTCTCCATCTTCCTGCTGCGGCAGTTCCTGCTGACGATCCCGAACGAGTACATCGACGCGGCCAAGGTCGACGGCTGCGGTGAGTTCCGCACGCTGCTCAAGGTCATCGTCCCGATGGCCAAGCCGGGGATCGCCGCCGTCGCGCTGTTCCAGTTCTTCTACGCCTGGAACGACTACTTCGGCCCGCAGATCTACACCTCGGAGAACTCGGCCGCCTGGACGCTGTCCTACGGCCTGGATTCCTTCAAGGGCGCACACCAGACCGACTGGAATCTGACCATGGCCGCGACCGTACTGGTCATGGCCCCCGTGATCCTCGTCTTCTTCTTCGCACAGAAGGCCTTTGTCGAGGGCGTCACACTGACCGGAGTGAAGGGTTAGCTGAAATGAAGCTCGCAGTAGTGGGGGGCGGTTCCACCTACACCCCCGAACTCATCGATGGCTTCGCGCGGTTGAGGGACACGCTGCCGATCAGCGAGCTGGTGCTCGTGGACCCCGCGGCCGACCGTCTGGAACTGGTGGGCGGTCTCGCCCGGCGGATCTTCGCCAAGCAGGGTCACCCGGGCGTCATCACGACGACCTCGGACCTGGACGCGGGCGTCGCGGACGCCGACGCGGTCCTGCTCCAGCTGCGCGTCGGCGGCCAGGCGGCCCGCCAGCGGGACGAGACCTGGCCGCTGGAGTGCGGCTGCATCGGGCAGGAGACGACCGGGGCCGGCGGCCTCGCCAAGGCGCTGCGCACGGTGCCGGTCGTGCTCGACATCGCCGAGCGCGTACGGCGCACCAACCCGAACGCCTGGATCATCGACTTCACCAACCCGGTGGGCATCGTCACCCGGGCGCTGCTCCAGGCCGGGCACAAGGCCGTCGGGCTCTGCAACGTCGCCATCGGATTCCAGCGGAAGTTCGCCGCCCAGCTCGACGTCGCGCCGTCCGACGTGTTCCTCAACCATGTCGGGCTCAACCACCTGACCTGGGAACTCGGCGTCCGGCTCGGCGGTCCCGAGGGCGCGGACGTGCTGCCGAAGCTGCTCGCCGAGCACGGCGACGCGATCGCCGACGACCTGCATCTGCCGCGCTCGGTCGTGGACCGGCTCGGCGTGGTGCCCTCGTACTACCTGCGCTACTTCTACGCGCACGACGAGGTCGTACGGGAGCTGCGCACCAAGCCGTCGCGGGCCGCCGAGGTGGCCGCGATGGAGAAGGAACTGCTCACCATGTACGGCGACCCGGCGCTGGACGAGAAGCCCGCGCTGCTCGCCAAGCGGGGCGGCGCGTTCTACTCCGAGGCGGCCGTGGACCTGGCGTCCTCGCTGCTCGGCGCGGGGGGCTCCCGGTACCAGGTGGTCAACACGTACAACAACGGCACGCTGCCGTTCCTCCCCGACGACGCCGTGATCGAGGTCCAGGCGACGGTGGACGGGAACGGCGCCACGCCGCTGGCCGTGCCGGCGCTCGACCCGCTGTACGCCGGTCTGATCGCCAACGTCACGGCGTACGAGGACCTCGCCCTGGAAGCCGCGCTGCGCGGCGGCCGGGACCGGGTCTTCCGGGCCCTGCTCGCGCACCCGCTGATCGGGCAGTACGCGTACGCCGACGAGCTGACGGACCAGCTCGTCGCGCACAACCGGGAGCACCTCGCGTGGGCGTGACAGCAAGTGTGCTGGCGATCGATGCCGGCAACAGCAAGACGGACGTGGCCGTCATCGCGGCGGACGGCACCGTCCTGGGCAGGGGGCGGGCCGGTGGCTTCCAGCCGCCGGTGGTCGGGATCGACGCGGCGATCGACGTCCTGGCGACCGCGGTCGACGCGGCGGTCAGGGAAGCCGGGGCCGGGGCGGCGCCCGGCGGGGTCGGAGGCGCAGCGGGCTCCGCTGCGGCGCCGGTCGCGTCGTTCGTCTCCGCCTGTCTGGCCAATGCGGATCTCCCGGTCGAGGAGCGGGAGTTGGCCGAGGCCATCGAGGCGCGGGGCTGGGGTCCCGTGGTGGATGTGCGCAACGACACCTTCGCCATACTGCGGGCGGGCGTGGACGAGCCGCTCGGGGTGGCCGTGGTGTGCGGCGCGGGCATCAACTGCGTCGGCATGACGCCCGACGGACGGACCGCGCGTTTCCCCGCGATCGGCCGGATATCCGGCGACTGGGGCGGCGGCGGGGGCCTGGCCGAGGAGGCGCTGTGGCATGCGGCGCGGGCCGAGGACGGGCGCGGCGTGCCGACCGAGCTGGAGAGGGCCGTACCCGCGCATTTCGGGCTGCCGACGATGTACGCGGTGATCGAGGCGCTGCATCTGGGCCGCATCCCGGGCGAGCGCAAGCACGAGCTGACCCCGGTGCTCTTCGCGACCGCGGCGGCCGGTGACGCGGTCGCGCGCTCGGTGGTCGAGCGGCAGGCGGAGGAGGTCGTCGCGCTCGCCGTGGTGGCGCTCGACCGGCTCGGCCTGCTCGACGCGGAGGTACCCGTGCTGCTCGGCGGGAGCGTACTGGCGGCGCGGCACCCGCAGTTGGACGACGTCGTCCGGCGCCTGCTGGCCGAGCGGGCGCCGAAGGCGGTCCCGCGGGTGGTGACGGCGTCGCCGGTGCTGGGCGCGGCCCTGCTGGGGCTGGACCGGGTCGGGGCGCCTGCCGAGTCCCATGCGCGGCTTCGGGCGCAGTACGCCTGAGGTTCGGGCCCCGTGCGGCTGCGGTTCCGGGCGCAGTGCGCCTGATCAGGGAGTGAAGGGAGTTGCGTTCCGTGTAGTGAGGGAGCGCAACCCCCTTTCCGTGCGCCCCTGATGCGCAGGTGAACCACCGATTCATGCGCCTCGAACGGGAACCGAATTGATCCCCGCGACGTATTCATGGTGGGGATACAGCGGGGGCGGGCGACAGGTCGTACAAGATCGTGTCAATCCCGGTGTGGATGTCGCTCCCTGCGGCCATACTTGCTGGCCGGGCACTCGTCTTCCGACGCCGGGGAAGACGGGCAACCGTCCGTGACCGAGGGGGAGGTCAAGTGGTACACCCGCCGAACGGGGGCACGGCGCAGGGTTCACCGCCCGCGCAGCCGCCCCCCGCCGTGGCGCCCGCGCGGATTCCCGCGCCCGCGCCACCCGTGCAGCCGCCCCCGGCGGCGCACCGCAGTGCGGTGTCCGGGGCCCGGGACCGGCTGCGTGCTGCGGCGACGACCGAGCCCGGCCGACTGTGGATCATGGGAACGCTGGTGGCCGTGCTGGTCGTGGCGTTCGGAGCGGTGACCGCGTTCGAGATCTCCGACCGTGCGGCAGCCGCCGACGACGTGGTCAGCCACAGCCAGCCACTGAGTGCGGACGCGGCGAGCATCTACCGCTCACTGGCCGACGCGGACACGGCAGCGGCGAGTGGCTTCCTCGCGGGCATGCAGGAGCCCGCGGACGTGCACGCGCGGTACGACAAGGACATCGCCACGGCATCACGGCTGCTGGTGAAGGCCGCGGCAAACACGGACAGTTCGACCGAGTCCGGCCGCCAGATCGCGCAGATCAACGAACAGCTTCCGCGCTACACCGGCCTGATCGAGCGCGCCCGCGCGAGCAACCGCCAGGGGCTGCCGCTCGGCGGCGCCTACCTGCGGTACGCCAACCAGCAGATGAACACGCTGCTGCTGCCCGCCGCCGAGAAGCTCTACGAGGCGGAGACCGGGCGGCTGTACGAGGACTACGACTCCGCTTCGGCCTGGCCGTACTTCTCCACCGCGCTGGGGATCCTGGCGCTGGCCGGCCTGTTCTACGTGCAGCGGCGCAACTTCCTGCGTACCAACCGCGTGTTCAACCACGGCCTGGTGGCCGCCTCGGCCGCGTCCGTCGTCGTCCTCCTCTGGATGGTCGTCGGCCACGTGGTCGCCGGAGCCGATCTGCGGACCTCCAGGGCGCACGGCCAGGAGTCGCTGAAGGTGCTCAACGACGCGCGCATCAGCTCGCTCAAGGCGCGGTCCAACGAGAACCTCACCCTGGTGTCGCGCGGCTCCGTACTGACCAAGGACGGCAAGCACGACCAGTACGAGTACGACTTCACCAAGGAGATGGCCTCCCTGGTCAGCGGGCTCGACAAGGCGAAGAGCCTGGCGAAGGACGACACCGCGGGCGAGCTCCCGGTGCAGCGCGCGGTGACCGCCGTCACCACCTGGAAGACGCGCCACGCCACGGCGCGCAGCACGGACGACGCCGGGAACTACGAGGCCGCGCTGCCGCAGGTCATCGGCAGGACCGGGTCGACCGGCCAGTCCTTCGACCAGGTGGACCGGGCCCTGGAGCAGGCGCTCGGCCATGAACAGCAGGAATTCACCCGGGCCGCCACGAACGGGCGTGGCGCGCTGGCCGGGCTCCCGGTGGGCGCGGCGGTACTGGCCGTGCTGGGTGCCGCCGCCGCGGGGCTCGGCATCAGCCGCAGGCTTTCGGAGTACAGGTGAGGAGGCGCAGCGTGCCGAGTTCGCTGGATTCTTCCGGGGGGCGTCCCCCGGCCGCCCTGCCGGGCCCCTCGCCGGACGCCGCACGGACCGTCAGGCTCCGTGGCTGGGGCGGTGTCACCGCGATGGCCGCGGCCTGTGCGCTGACCGCCGCCGCGGCGCTGATCCCGCTCACGCTGGGGGGCACCGACTCCGGTGGCACCGCGCTGGGCGGCCAGGGTGTGGCGTCGGCCTCGCCCGCCAAGGCCGACACCTGCACCGACCCGGAGGCCAGCCTCCCGCCGTCCAGCGCGGACGGCCCCACGATCGACAAGATCAAGAAGGCGGACCGGCTGGTCGTCGGTGTCGATCAGAACAGCTACCGCTGGGGCTACCGCAATCCCGCGACCCGCACCCTGGAGGGCTTCGACATCAGCCTCGTCAAGGCCATCGCGAAGAACCTGCTGGGCAGCGAGGACAAGGTCACCTACCGCGCCATCCCGACCAACCAGCGGATCGAGGCGCTGCAGGAGGGCAAGGTCGACATCGTGGTGAGGACGATGACGATCAACTGCGAGCGGAGCAAGCAAGTGGCCTTCTCCACCGCGTACTTCCAGGCCGGACAGCAGGTACTGGCGCCCAAGAACTCCACGATCACCGGGTACAACGACACCCTCAAGGGCAAGAAGATCTGTACGGCCACCGGTTCGACGGCGTACGACGCGCTGAAGAACAAGTCGTACGGCGCGATATTCGAGGACACGCCGACCGAGCAGCGCACCGTGCCCAACCAACTGGACTGCCTGGTCCAGCTCCAGCTGGGCCTGGTCGACGCGGTGGTGACGGACAACGCCCTCGCGGCGGGCCAGGCGGCGCAGGACCCGGCCGTCGGTCTGCGGGGCGCCCCCTTCACCACCGAGTACTACGGCGTGGCGACGAAGATCGGCAATAACGACCTGGTGCGCCGCATCAACCAGGTGCTGGTGGACTACCGCGCGGGTGGGGACAACAGCGAGTGGATGAAGGCGTACGACAAGTGGTTGTCGGCCGACATGAAGGGGATCAAGGGTCCGCCGGCACCCAAGTACCGATAGGGCAGCGGGGGTAGGACGGTTGGTGGCCCTGCCCGGACCCGGTAGAACTGAACACCGGTAGAACTGGACACCGGCGGATCCGGACACCGGCAGAACCTGCGCGGGCCGGACCGGGTACCGGCAGATCGTGGTACCGGCAGAGCGTGGGACCGGCAGGACTTGAGACCGTAGGCAGCTGAGGCTGAGGACAGCGGAGCGGAGAGGTGATCGATGGGCGTCGCGGGTTCCGTCCCCGGTCCTGGCTGGCCGGGGAGCGCCTCCGGGCCGGTGATGGACCGGGACGAGGTGGACCGTGCGCTGACACGGCTCGCCGCCGAACACGAGGCGATCGAGACCTCGCTGCTCGCCCTGCAGGACCACGCGGGGCGCAGGCTCCTCGAAGGCGCCGCGCTGACCGGGTTCACCAAGGACCGCTGGGCCGCCACCGAGCAGTCCATCACGGTGCTCTGGGCGTACTTCGACGCGTACGCGGCAGCTCTGGAGGACGCCAGGGCGCTGCGTTCACGGCGGCGTTGGCCGGGCCGCGAGGAGCTGACCGAGCTCACCGAAGTGCTGCGCGGCCGGAGCGTCACCCTCCCCAGCGCCGCCACGCACACGGCCCCGACGTATCCCGCCCTGTCGATCACCGGACCCGCCAGGCTCACCGAGCGCTTCTCGCTCGAAGAGCTGGTGACCCGGATGAACGAGCTGTACGCCCAGGCGCTGGACATGGTGGTCGCGTCGGACGCCGTGTGGTCGGCGCTGCCCGCCCGGATAGACCTGCTCGCCGCGGAGCTGGCCCGTACCCGCTCGCTGGCGCACTCCGTGGGCGTACGCCCGGGGGAACACCCGGCGGGCGACGACCTGGAGTCGATCACCCAGGAACTGGCCACGCTCCGGGCCGAGGTGATCTCCGATCCGCTGGCCTACTGGCGTGCCGCCCAGGGCAGTTCGGCGCCGGGCGGCGGACGCCCGGACACCGAGCGGTACGACCGGGCCGCCCGCGCGCTGGAGGATATCCGCCGCGAGATCGACGCGGTGCTCACGGTGCGCCAGGATGCCGAGCAGCGGCTGCTGCACCTGCGGGACCTGCTGACGCGTGCCGACCGTACGCTGGCCGAGGCCAGGGTGGCCCGCGGTGAGGTGCTCGCGAAGATCGCCGCGTCCGAGGTGCCCGCGGTGAGCGGACCGTCGACGGTGCTCCAGGAGCAGTTGCGGGCCGCCGCCGAGTACCGCAGGCACGCACAGTGGCACCGGCTCTCGCCGCTCCTGGAGTCCCTGGAGCGGGAGGCCGAGGACGAACTGCTGCGCGCCCGTGAGTCGTTGTCGGCGGTCACCGCGCCGCTCGCGGTCCGTGCGGAGCTGCGCGGCCGACTGGACGCGTACCGGGCGAAGGTCTCCCGGCACGGGATGGCGGAGGATCCGCTGCTGATCGAGCGGTACGACGCGGCCCGCAGAATGCTGTGGAGCGCGCCGTGCGATCTGCGCGTCGCCGAGCAGGCGGTGCTGCGCTACCAGCAGGCCACGGCGGAGGTCCTGGTCCCGGGACAGTCCGGGCCCGCCGACCACAGGGGGAACGCGTGAGGTGTCCGGGATGAGCGAGCAGCAGAAGTGCCAGCGGCCCCAGTGCGAGGGCAGCTACGAGGACATGGGCGGCGGCGAGCTGTACTGCGACACCTGCGGCCTCGCCCCGGTGGTGTCGGCCTCGGGGTCCTCCCCGTCCGAACACGGCCGGGGACCCGGCGACGGGATGGTCAGCTCACCGCCGACCGGGATCGCCGGTGGCGGCCGGGGCAGCAACAGCGCTTCCGCGCGCAGTGGTTCGGGGGCCTCGTCGCGGGCGTCCTCGCGGTCCTCCTCCCGCTCGTCGACGTCACGCAGGTCGGTTTCGGGGCGGCTGTCCCGGGCGGTGTCGGGCCAGGCCTCGGGCCGTTCGGTCTCGGTGCGCAGCTCCGGAGCCTCGGCGAGCGCGTCGGGCCGCAACCGGCTGGGAGCGGGACTGGTCTCGATCCCGGACGTGCCGCGCCCGGACCCGCAGTCCGCGGTGATGCAGCACGCGGAGGTCCCCGAGCGGAAGCGGTTCTGCTCGCGCTCCGACTGCGGGGCCCCGGTGGGACGTTCGCGCGGTGCGCGGCCGGGCCGGACCGAGGGGTTCTGTACCAAGTGCGGCCACCCGTACTCCTTCGTACCGAAGCTGAACACCGGCGACATCGTGCACGGCCAGTACGAGGTCATGGGCTGTCTGGCCCACGGCGGTCTGGGCTGGGTCTATCTGGCCGTCGACAGGGCGGTCTCCGACCGCTGGGTGGTGCTCAAGGGCCTGCTGGACACCGGTGACCAGGACGCCATGGCCGCGGCGATCTCGGAGCGGCGCTTCCTCGCCGAGATCGAGCACTCCAACATCGTGCGGATCTACAACTTCGTCGAGCACCTGGATCAGCGCACCGGCTCCATGGACGGCTACATAGTCATGGAGTACGTGGGCGGCAAGTCGCTCAAGGAGATCGCCAACGAACGGCGCGGGGCAGCCGGGCGACGCGATCCGCTGCCGGTCGAGCAGGCCTGCGCGTACGGAATCGAGGCCCTGGAGGCGCTGGGGCATCTGCACAGCCGCAATCTGCTGTACTGCGACTTCAAGGTCGACAACGCGATCCAGCAGCAGGACCAGCTGAAGCTCATCGACATGGGCGCGGTACGCAGGATGGACGACGACGAGTCGGCCATCTACGGCACGGTCGGCTACCAGGCACCGGAGGTGGCGGAGGCCGGGCCCTCGATCGCCTCCGACCTCTACACGGTGGCGCGCACGCTCGCGGTGCTGACCTTCGACTTCCAGGGCTACACGAATGTGTTCGTGGACAGCCTCCCCGACCCGGACAACATCGAGGTCTTCCGGAAGTACGAGTCCTTCTACCGGCTGCTCGTCCGGGCCACGGACCCGGATCCGGCGCGCAGGTTCGCTTCGGCCACGGAGATGGCCGAGCAGCTCACCGGTGTGCTGCGCGAGGTCGTCGCGGTCCAGACGGGCCGGCCGCGGCCCTCGCTGTCGACCCTGTTCGGGCCCGAGGTCCGGGTCACCGACACCACGCTGTTCGCCGAGTTGACGGAGGACGTGTCGCTGTTCGGGGCACGCCAACTGCCCCCCGGCCGGCGTCGGACCGGGCGCGGCGGCAGGACCGGCGCACCCGCCGCGGTCACCGGCGCCCCGTACGGCGCGGGGGCCGGACCGGGCAGCCCGGCCGGCGGGTACGCGTCCGCCACGGCGGGCGGTCCCGCACAGCCCGGTCTCCCTGCGCAGCCCGGTGTCCCCGCACAGCCCGGTCTCCCCGCGCAGCGACCGCCGGAGTCCGCCGCACCGGCGACCGGGGCCCCGGCCCAGGCGTTCCTCGCCGGGATCGATGCGCGCGCCACCGCGCTGGCGCTGCCGGTTCCGCGCGTGGACCCGAACGACCCCAACGCCGGTTTCCTGGCGGGCCTGATGGCCTCCGCTCCCGGCGAGGTGATCGCCGCCCTGGAGGCCGCGCCCGGTGAGTCCCTGGAGCGGAGCCTGCGTCAGGTGCGGGCCCGGCTGGACAACCAGGACTCGTACACCGCAGTCGAGTTGATCATGGCTCTGGAGACGGACCACCCCGACGACTGGCGGGTGGTCTGGTACCGCGGGGTGGCCTCGCTCGTCACCGGCGACCGGGAGACCGCCGCGCTCTCCTTCGACGCGATCTACGACGCGTTCCCCGGTGAGCCCGCGCCCAAGCTGGCGCTCGGTGTCTGCGCCGAACTGCTCGGCCAGCTGGACAACGCGGCGGAGTACTACCGCCTCGTGTGGACGACCGATCCGAGCTACGTCAGCGCCGCCTTCGGGCTGGCCAGGGTGCAGCTCGCGGCCGGTGACCGGACCGGCGCCGTACGCACCCTGGAGTCGGTGCCCGAGGCGTCCATCCACTACACGGCGGCCCGCGTCGCCACGGTGCGGGCGCGGCTGCGGCGCCGGGCGGCGACCGACCCGCTGGTGGACGACCTGCGGGCAGCCGCGGGCCAGGTGGCGGCGCTCCAGCAGTTCGGGCTCGACGCGGTACGCCGCGAGCGGCTCGCCATCGAAGTACTGGGCACGGCCCTGGACTGGGTACTCTCCGGAGGCCGGGGCGGCCAGGTGGTGGAGTCCACCACCCTGCTCGGCAGCCCACTCGACGAGCGGGGCCTGCGCTTCGGTCTCGAACGCTCGTACCGGGTACTCGCCCGGCTCGCCCAGCGTGGCGAGGAAAGGATCGACCTGGTGGAGCGGGCCAACCGTTTCCGCCCCCGGACGTGGGTGTGAATTGATGTCCCAGACGAACCTGGCCGCCTGCCCCAGCTGCGAGGAGCCGCTGGAGCCGGGCGACTTGTTCTGCGGCGCGTGCGGATACGACCTGTCGGCCGTGCCCGAACCGCCGGACGACCGGCCCGCGTCGGCCGTCGGCGGTACCGGCCCCGCGCCGGGTGTGGCCTGGCCGGACGCCGCGGAGGGGACCGGCACGGGCGAACCCGCCCCCGTACAGACGGCGGGCGATGTGCCCGGTGTGGCGTCGGACGGGAGCGAACTGCCCCCGGTCGTACGGTTCGACGGGCCTCCCTCGCCCGCGGAGTACGCGCTGCCCGCCCCGGACCCCGCAGCGGCAGCCGCCGCGTCCGCCCCGCCCGAGGGCACCAAGGTCTGTGTCGCCTGCCGCACCGGCCGGATCGACGACGACGGCTACTGCGAGAACTGCGGCCATGCGCAACCCCGTGAGCGGGACCACATGGAGGAGGAGCTGGACGCGGTCGCCGCGGTGAGCGACCGCGGACTGCGCCACCACCGCAACGAGGACGCGTTCGCGGTGTCCTCGGCGGCGCTGCCCGACGGTTCACCGGCCGTCGTCGCAGTCGTCTGTGACGGGGTGTCCTCGGCGACCCGCCCCGACGAGGCGTCGGCCGCCGCAGCCGCCGCGGCCAAGGACGCGCTGCAGACCTCCCTGCCCGCGGGCGTGCACCCGCAGCAGGCGCTGCACGAGGCGATCCTCGCCTCGTCAGAAGCGGTCAACTCACTGGCTGCCGGGCCCGACCGGGCCATGGAGCACGGCCCGCACCACCATCAGAACGCCCCGGCGTGCACCCTGGTCGCCGCCATCGTGGCGGGCGGGCTGCTCGTCGTCGGCTGGGTCGGGGACAGCCGTGTCTACTGGGTGCCCGACGACCGGACGGCACATCCGTCCCGGCTCACCGAGGACGACTCCTGGGCCGCGCAGATGGTGGCGACGGGGCTGATGAGCGAGGCGCAGGCGTACGCCGACGAGCGCGCCCACGCCATCACGGGCTGGCTCGGCGCCGACGCGTACGAACTGGAGCCGCACACCGCTTCCTTCAAGCCGGACCGGCCGGGAGTGGTGGTGGTGTGCTCCGACGGCCTGTGGAACTACGCGGAGTCGGCGGAGGAAATGACACAGGTCGTTCCGGCCGACGCGAGCGTCCGGCCGCTGCACTGCGCACAGGTGCTCGTCGGCCACGCGCTCGACGGTGGGGGCCACGACAACGTAACAGTGGCCGTTGTGCCGTTCCGCGTGCCCGCACAAGGGGCAGGATCCGCCTGCACGGCGTGAAGAGGGCTTACATACGTGCACTTGTTGTGATTGCCGTTCATTTGTTGTGATTGCCGCGTTGTTCGTCAAGGAGCCGATCAGATGGCCAACTTCTCCAAGTCCAACGTGCCGCAATTCTCGGTCGACGTGTACCAGAACGAGTTCCTGCCGGAGGGCGGGCGCGACGTCAACGCGATCGTCACGGTCACCTCGACCGGGGGCGGCACCAGCGGCGGCACCCTCACCGGGCCGGGCGTTCCGTCCCCCCGGCTGCCGGGGCAGGCGCCGGGTTCCGCCGTGGTGATCATGGTGGACTGCTCGGGTTCGATGGACTACCCGCCGACGAAGATGCGCAACGCCCGCGACGCGACGGCCTCGGCCATCGACGCGCTGCGTGACGGCACCGCGTTCTCCGTGGTGGCGGGGACCCATGTGGCCAAGGACATCTATCCGGGCAACGGCCGTCTGGCCACCGCTGATCCGCAGACCCGCGCCCAGGCCAAGGAAGCGCTGCGCAGGCTGAGTGCGGGCGGCGGTACGGCGATCGGCACCTGGCTGCGGCTCGCCGACCGGCTGCTGAACTCCGCGGACGGCCCGTACGACGCGGCGGGCGTGCCGCCGATCCGGCACGGCATCCTGCTGACCGACGGCCGCAACGAACACGAGTCGCCCGAGGACCTGCGGGCGGCGCTCGACGCCGGGGCGGGCCGGTTCACCTGTGACGCCCGCGGGGTCGGCACGGACTGGGAGGTCAAGGAGGTCACCGCCATCGCCTCGGCGCTGCTCGGGACGGCCGACATCGTGGCCGATCCGGCGGGCCTGGCCGCGGACTTCACGCAGATGATGGAGAACGCGATGGGCAAGGAGATCGCGGACGTGGCGCTGCGCCTCTGGACACCCGTCGGCGTGGAGATCAAGTTCGTCAAGCAAGTGGCGCCCCGGGTGGAGCAGTTGACGGACCGTCGCACGGAGGTGGGACCGCGGGCCGGGGACTATCCGACCGGCTCGTGGGGCGACGAGTCCCGCGACTACCACGTGTGTGTGCAGGTCCCCGAGGCGGGCATCGGCCAGGAGATGCTCGCCGCCCGCGTCTCGCTCGTGCTGCCCGACCCGTCCGGCGGCGCCCCGCAGACCCTGTCGCAGGGGCTGGTGCGGGCGGTGTGGACGGACGACATGGTGGCGTCCACCTCCATCAACCCGCAGGTGGCTCACTACACCGGCCAGGCCGAACTGGCACAAGTCATTCAACAGGGCCTTGATGCCCGCAAGTCCGGCAATCTGGACGGCGCCACGGCCAAGCTCGGCCGCGCGGTACAGCTGGCGGCGGTCTCGGGCAACCAGGACACCGCGAAGCTGCTCGCGAAGGTGGTGGACGTCGTCGACGAAGCGACCGGTACTGTGCGACTGAAGGCAAAGGTCGCGGAGGCGGACGAGATGACCCTCGAAACGCGCTCCACGAAGACAGTTCGCGTGAAGAAGTAGAAGCAGAAGAAGTAAGAGAAGCAGCGAGAAGTAGCCGCTGCTGCAACAGGTGCAGCAGAAGCAGCAGAAGTAACATTTTGCGGCCTTCGGGCCGGATGAGGAGAGGGGGAAGCGACTCCATGCCGACCTGCCCGAACGGACACCAGTCGGGATCCGACGACTGGTGCGAGGTCTGCGGCCACCGCATGGGCGCCGTGCCGCCGCCTCCCCCTCCGCCCCCGCCGTACGCGGGACCCGGCGGACCCCAGCAGCCGCCCCCGCCGCCGCAGGGAGGGAATCCGGCCGCCGCTTACGGCTACCCGCCGGACCCCACGGCCCAGGCGGAGATCTGCCCGCAGTGCCGTACGCCGCGCGAGGCCGGTGCGCCGTTCTGCGAGGAGTGCCGGTGGAACTTCCTCACCAGCACCGCGACGTCGTACACCCCGGTCGCCCCGAATCTGCCGCCGGGCTTCCAGTCCCAGCAGCAGCCGCCGCGGCCTCCGGACGCGTTCGACTACCAGAGCTCGCGGCCCTCGCAGGTGAACCGCCCCGCCGAGCCGCTGACGAACGACCCGTCCCGGCGGCAGGGTCCTCCGCCGCCGACTCCGTACCAGCAGCAGCCGGGCCCTCCGCCACCGCCGTCGTTCGCCCAGCCGCCGCGCGCGCCACAGGCTCCCCAGCAGCCCCAGCAACCTCAGCAGCCGAGCGCGGACGACTGGCTGCTGCCCCCGCCGTCCCAGGCACAGCCGCCGCAGGGGCCGCCCCGGCCACAGCCCCAGGGTCCCGGACCGCAGGGTCCCGGACCGCAGGGGGGCGGTCCCCAAGGCCCCGGTCAGCACGGTCCCGGCCCCCAAGGCCCCGGTCAGCACGGTCCCGGCCCCCAAGGCCCCGGTCAGCACGGTCCCGGTCAGCACGGTCCCGGTCAGCCCGGTCCTCAGCACCCGCCGCAGGCCCAGCAGCAGCCGCAGGCTCCACAGCCGCCGCAGCCGCAGAGCTGGTCCGCCACCGTCGGTCCGGACCGTGAGTACTTCATGGCGATGATGCAGCGCAGCGGCCCCGAGGCCACCGGCCTGAATCTGCCCGCCTACTCCCCGGAGCAGCAGCTTCCGCTCACCGGCAACCAGATCACCATCGGCCGCCGCAGGCACTCCACGGGCGAGTCCCCCGACATCGATCTGGCCGTCCCCCCGGAGGATCCCGGGGTCTCGCACCAGCACGCGGTCCTGGTCCAGCAGCCCGACGGCTCCTGGGCCGTGGTCGACCAGAACTCCACCAACGGCACCACGGTCAACGGCGCCGAGGACCCGATCCCGCCCTACGTACCGATCCCGCTCGAAGAGGGCGACCGGGTGCACGTGGGTGCCTGGACCACCATCACGATCCACCGGGCCTGACGGCCGGCAACCGGGAAGCGGGGGGTACGAGCGGCCAGGCGTACGGCCCTTCGGGGTCGTCCAGCCAGGCCCATTCGTGCCCCCCGCTGACCGTCACCCCGTACCGCTCCCGCGCGGGGCGCTCCTCCCGTTCCCAGAGGGAGAACGCCTCGACCGGGTCCAGGCTGCCCGCGGTCAGTGTGAGCAGGAAGCGGAAGAGTCCGTTCTCCAGCACGCTGGGCGGCAGTCCTCCACTACGCAGCGGCGGCTCGTCGCCCCCGCCGCCCCGCAGCGGCACGAAGTAGGCGGGCGTGTCCAGGAACCGCCCCTGCGCGTACTCCGTGTCCTGCACCTCCAGCACGATCAGCCCGGTCGACAGCGGCGCGAGGATCCGCGCCCCCGGCCTGCACTGCGCGAGCCAGGCGCCGGGCACGGACTGGAGCGTGCAGGTGGCGATGATCCGGTCGAAGGGGGCCTGCGCCGGGCAGCCCCGGGCCCCGTCGCCGGTGACGACGGCCGGTGCGTACCCGGCGGCCTCCAGGTGACCGCGGGCCGATTCGGTGATCTCCGGATCGAGGTCGACGGTCGTGACCAGAGAATCTCCCAGCCGATGGGCCAGCAGAGCGGCGTTGTACCCGCTGCCCGCACCGATCTCCAGGACGGCGTTCCCGTCCCGCACGTCCAGTTCGTCGAGCATCCGCGCCATCAGCGAGGGCTGGCTGCTGGACGACACCAGCTCGCCGTCCCGGACGCGGATGGCCAGCGGCTGGTCGGTGTAGACCCCCTCCAGCCAGCGTCTGCGCCGCTCCGGGTCCGGGTCCTCGCTCCAGAGCCGCTCGCGGCGCCACAAGCCGTCCGCGAAGTAGTACGGCACGAAGAGGTGTCTCGGCACCTCTTCGAACGCCCTGCGCCAGGCCGGATCCGCCAGAGCACCGCCCTCCGCGATCTCCCGCACCAGCGCCGCCCGCAATTCCCGGTCTGCGCCCATATCTCCACTGTGCTGCGTGCGGGGCCGGGAGGCGAACGGTCACGGTGCCCGGCGAGGATCGGCGGCGGGTCCTAGGACCACCGGCCTCCGTCGCTCCGTCTGAGACCATGGAGGGGTGACAGAGATCCCGCGCGGCACGCTTCAGGAGCAGACCTTCTACGAGCAGGTCGGCGGCGAGGAGACCTTCCGGCGACTGGTTCACCACTTCTATCAGGGCGTCGCCGGCGATCCCACGCTGCGCCCCATGTACCCGGAGGAGGACCTCGGCCCGGCCGAGGAGCGGCTCGTGCTGTTCCTGATGCAGTACTGGGGCGGCCCCCGCACCTACAGCGACAACCGCGGCCACCCCAGGCTGCGGATGCGTCACGCCCCCTTCAAGGTCGACCGGGCCGCCCACGACGCCTGGCTGAAGCACATGCGGGCGGCGGTCGACGAGCTGGGCCTGGCCGAGGAGCACGAGCAGCAGCTGTGGAAGTACCTCACGTACGCGGCGGCTTCGATGGTCAACAGCGACGGCTGACCGCGGCCACCCCACCGGGCCTGCGAAGAGTGACCGCCGACTGACCTCTGCGTCACCGGAATTACGGAATCCGGTGCCCTGTACCCGGAATCCGGTCACAATCCAATGAAGGTGGCCCCTCAGGCGTTTTCCCGTCCGCCCGCCCTCTGACAGCATCCGGAAAGGTTCGGGGGCGGGATCGGGGGAGCAGGGTGACGGGGTTCGTCTTTCTGCGGGTGCGGGCGCACCGGCTGCTGTTGGCAGCCGCGTTGCTGGCCGTCCTGCTGACCACTTCGGTGCTGGCCACCCTCACCGTTTTCTCCGGCTCCATCGGCGACGCCGGGCTGCGCCACTCGCTGCTCACCCGCGACGCCACGCGCGCCACCCTGGTCGTCCGGGCCCAAGTGCCGCCCGGCCAGGAGCAGTCGGCGGCCACCGCGGTGCGCAAGCACGCCGAGCGGACCTTCGACGGGCTGCCCGTCACCGTGCGCACGCTCGACGGGTCGGGGCCGTACGCGCTCCCCCGCAGCGTCCAGGAGCCCGCCGCCCGCAGCGGGGACCCGGACCTCACGCTCTTCGCCGCGATCGACCGCTCGCGGGTGCGGCTCTCCTCGGGGGCCTGGCCGCGGGCCACCGGCAGCGGTCCCGTCGAGGTCGCGCTGCCCGAGGTCGCCGCCAAACAGCTCGGGCTGCGGACCGGGGCGAGGCTCACACTCGACGACCGGCTGCACACCACCAAGAAGGTCGCCGTCCGTGTGACCGGCGTGTACCGGCCGGCCGACCGGACCGATCCGTACTGGCAGCTGGACGGGCTGGGCGGGCGCGGCATGCGGACCGTCGACTTCACCACGTACGGCCCGCTGCTCACCGACCCCGCCGTCTTCACCGCCGGGCGGGTCACCTCCAGTGAGACCTCCTGGCTGGCCGCGGGCGACTTCCGGAAGATCACCACCAGCCGGATCGGCGCCCTGACCAAGGCCGCGCGGAGCGGCCCCGAGGCAGTCGGCGCCGACCCGGCCCTGGGCGGCCAGGCGACCGCGTCCACCGCGCTTCCCGAGGTGCTCGACCAGGCAGGGCGGGCCCTGCTGGTGGCCCGCTCCACGCTGCTGATCGTCGCGTTGCAGCTGGTGCTGCTCGCCGCGTACACGCTCCTGCTGGTGGCCCGGCTGCTCAGCACCGAACGGGCGGGCGAGACCGAGCTGCTGCGGGCCCGTGGCGGCTCCCGGCAGCGGATCGCCGCGCTCGCCGCGCTGGAGGCGCTGCTGCTCGCGGTGCCCGCCGCGGTCTGCGGCCCGCTGCTCGCCGGTCCGCTGACCCGGCTGCTCGCCGGGCAGGGCGCGCTGGCGCGGGTCGGGCTGCGGCTCGACTCCGGCGCCACCGGCTCCGTGTGGCTGGTGGCCGCGGCGGTCGCGCTGGGCTGCGCGGCTGCCGTCATCGCGCCCGCGCTCTCCGCGGGCCGGTCACGGCGCGGCCGGGCGAACGTGCTGCCCGCGCCGGTACGGGCCGGGGCCGATATCGCCCTGCTGGTCGTCGCGGGCGTCGCGTACTGGCAGCTGGACCGGCAGACCTCGGGCAGCGGAGCGCTCGGCGGTGACCGGCAGGGAAAACTCGGTATCGACCCGCTGCTGGTGGCGGCCCCCGCGCTGGCGCTGCTCGCGGGCACCGTCCTGACGCTCCGGCTGCTGCCGCCCGCTGCCCGGCTCGCCGAGCGCCGCGCGGCCGGTGGCCGGGGGCTGCCCGCCGCCCTCGCGGGCTGGCAGTTCAGCCGCCGTCCGGCGCGGAACGCGGGCCCGGTGCTGCTGCTCGTCCTCGCCGTGTCGATGGGCATCCTGGCCGTGGGCCAGGGCGCCTCGTGGCAGCGTTCGCAGGCCGACCAGGCGGATTTCCGGGCGGGCGCCCCGATCCGGGTGCTCGGCTCCCGTACGGATCCGCTCGGCCAGGCCGGTACGTACAGCTCACTGCCCGGCGTACGCGATGTGGCGCCCGTCTCCCGTTCGTCCATGGAGCTCTCCGGGAACCGGACGGCGACGGTACTGGCCGTGGACGCCGCTCATGCCCCGGACCGGCTGATGCTCAGGGGCGACCTCGCCGACGAGCCGGCGTCCGGGCTGCTCAAGAACATCACCCCGCCCGCCACGGCCAGGCCGGGTGTGCTGCTGCCCGCCGACACCGGGCAGTTGGCGCTGGGGCTGCGCCTCACCTCCGACGGCGCCCCGCACGGCAGGTCCCCGGCAGGGCTGAGCACCGCGGTGACCGCGATCGTCGAGGACCGCTTCGGGCTGCCCTACCGGCTGCAGATCGGTGATCTGCCGGCCGACGGGCGTCGTCACACGCTCACCCTGGACCTGCTGAAGGCGGCCGACGCGCCCGAGGGGAAGCCCGCAGGGCCGTTCGCCCTGACCGGTCTGGAGACCGACCTCCCGCAGCCGGTCACCGGCGAGACCCACCGGCTCTCGGTGGACGGGCTGCGGGCGGTGCGGGCCGGTGGCGGGGCGCAACCGGTCGCCGTCCCCGGCGCCGCGCACTGGCAGGGGGTGCTGTCGGTGGCCGGAGCGACGATGCCGGAGCCGGACGAGAAGCTGCGGCCCGCCGCTTCGGCGGACGGCCCGCTGACCGTCAGCTACTGGACGGGCGCACTGGACGATCCGAACGACGAGTTCCTGCAGACCCCCGAGGTCACGCTGCGGCTCACGGTGGTGCGTCCGCACCCCGGGCAGCTCAAGGCCGTGGCGACGGACCGGTTCCTGAAGTCCGCAGCCGCCCGGACCGGGGACAGCGTGGACGTACCGCTGGGCGGCGAGACGCTCAAGGTGCGGATCGTGAAGTCGGTCCGCGACCTGCCGACGACCGGCGCGGGAGCCGTGGACGGATCGGGCGAAGCCCTCGGCGGGGCGCTGCTGGTCGATCTGCGCGCCGTCAACGACGTGCTCGCCGTGGGATCGGACGGCATCGCGACGCCCACCGAGTGGTGGCTGTCGACCGAGCCGGGCAAGGAGGCGCGGGTCGCCGCGGCGCTGCGGAACCGGCCGGACGTCGACCCGGAACAGATCGTGGCCCGCGACGACATCGCCGACGAGCTGGTGGGCGATCCGCTGGGGGCGGGGCCGCAGTCGGCGCTGGCCGCTGCCGCGATGGTCGCCGCAGCACTCGCCGCGGTCGGCTTCGCGGTCGGCGCCGTCGGCTCGCTGCGCGAACGGGGCCAGGAATTCTCGTTGTTGCGCGCGCTGGGTGCCCCGCGCCGTCAGCTGGCGCGGCTGATCGCCGTCGAGCAGGGCGTGCTGCTCGCACTCGCACTGCTGGTGGGGCTGGTGCTGGGCACGGTACTGACCAGAGCGGTGGTCCCGCTGATCGTGCTGACCGGGCAGGCCGCCCAACCGGTGCCCCGCGTCCTGGTGGAACTGCCGGCCGGGCGGATCGCTCTTCTGCTGGCGGGGATCGTGGCCGTCCCGCTGCTGGTCGTCGCCGCCATCGCGCTGCGCCGCGGCGACCCGGCGAGGGACATGCGCCACCAGGGAGGCAACTGACATGCGCGCACGAGGCGTTGGGCGGGCCGTCGCCCCCTGGGTCAGGACCCGGCTGCGCACCGCACCGGGTGGAGCCGCCGCGCTCGCCGTGCTGGTGCTGCTGACGGCCTGCCTGGCCGCCGCGTTCCCGCGCGCCGTGGACACGTACGAGGACGACGGGCTGCGCTCCGCGGTGGCCTCGGCCGGGCCCGACCGCAGCGCCCTGCGGGTGAGCGCGCCGCCGCCGGGAGTGCTGACCGCCCCCGCCGAACGGGACCGCATCCTGCGCCCCGCCTCGCTGGCCGGCCTGGACCGGGACGTCCGTGCGCGCATCCCGGCCGAACTGGCCGTGGACCGCGCCCAGTCGTCGTACGGCTTCCACACCACCGAGCCGCTGGAGACCCTGGACAGCTGGCTGCCGCGCCCCTACGGACTCCCCGCGAAGGTCACCGTCACCGACCAGTCCGACCTCGCCCGGCACGCGAAGGTCGTCGCGGGGCGGCTGCCGAGGACGAACGGCCAGGTGTCCGCGGCCACCCGTGAGGTGGAGGCCGCCGTCACGCCGGAGACCGCGAAGAGCCTGCACATCGAGGTGGGTTCGGTGGTGCACTCGCAGGCCGTACCGAGCGGCACGGTGGCCTTCCGGATCACCGGGTTCGTGCGCCCGCTGCGCCCGTCCGGCAGCTACTGGTCGGTGAATCCGGTGCTGCGCACCCCGGAGCTGGACCTGAAGCCGGGCAACGACCCGGTGCCGCCCAAGTTCTGGCAGGGCGGTCTGCTGCTCGCGCCGGGGGCCGCGCCCGTCCTCCAGTCGACGCCGGGCAACCCGGAGTTGTACTGGAACCTGGCACCCGTCTCCACCCATCTCACCGCCCGCCGGCTGGCCGCTCTGACCTCGGCCGTCGCCTACGTGGAGGGCGGCCCCGGCCTGCTGAAGCTGCGCGACACGGTGGACGATGCCACGGAGGCGTCCACCGATCTGGACGACATCCTCCACGCGTACACGCTGACGCGCTCCACCATCGGCCCGGTGATCGCCGTCGCGGCCTTCGGGACCGGGACGGTCGCCGCCGTGGTGCTGCTGATGGCGGGCGGGCTCGCCACCTCGCGCCGCCGGGCGGAGCTGTCGCTGCTGCGCTCCCGGGGCGCCTCGCTGCGCGGCATCGGGGGGCGGCTGTGCGCGGAGACGGCCGTGGTGGCGTTGCCCGCCGCCGCGCTCGGTCTCGGGGTCGCCGTCCTCGCCCTGCCGGACGCCCGGCTGTGGCCCGCGCTGACCGGCGCCGGAGCGGTCGCCGTGGCCGCCTGCCTGACGCTGCCGCTGCGCGCGGTCGTGGCGCACCGCAGGCCCCAGCTGAACGCGGGCCGGGACGACGTCGTACGCGCGCGGCCGTCCCGGCGGCGCACGGTCGCCGAACTCACCCTGCTCGTCCTGGCCGTCGGCGCGGTCGTCGCCCTGCGCCGGCGGGGCACCGGAGGCGCCGACGAGCTGGTCAGCGCGGCCCCGGTGCTGGTCGGGGTCGTGGCGGCGCTGGTGCTCGTACGGCTGTATCCGCTGCCGCTGCGCCTGCTGGCCGGTCCCGCGGGACGGCTGCGCGGCCCGGTCGGCTTCCTGTCGCTGGCCCGCGCCGGACGTTCGTCGGCGGGCGGCGCCCTGCCGCTGCTCGCCCTGCTGACGGCGCTGACGACGGCGGCCTTCGGCGGCTCGGTGCTGGCCGGGATCGCGCACGCACGCGACCAGGCGGCCCTGCTGTCGACCGGCGCGGACGCGCGGGTGACGGGTGAGGGGCTGCTGCCCGGCGGGCTGGCCGCGAAGGTCGCGGCCGTGCCCGGCGTACGGTCCGTGGCGCCGGTCCGTATCGAGTACGACGTGGCCGTGCCGGGCGACGGGAAGCCCGTACCGGTCCTGGGTGTGACCCCGGACGCCTACGCGGCGCTCGCCCGCTCCACCGGCATCGGGCCCTTCCGCGCCGACCTGTTGAAGCGCCCGGACCGCTCCGCGCCGCTGCCGGTGATCGTCTCGCCGGGCACGGCCGCACGGCTCGGCACCCGGCCGCGCGAACTGGTCGTCGCCGGGTACCACATCACCGTGCGGGTGGCGGCGGTCGACCGGCGCACCCCGGTGCTGCCGGACGGCGATTTCATGGTGCTCGATCTGGCCGGTCTCGGCAGGCGGGTGCCGACCACACTGATGGTCAGCGGCCCGTCCCTCGACGCGAAGGCCCTGCGGAGCGTGGTGCGTACCGCGCAGGAGCAGGCGTACGTACAGGTGCGTACCGAGGTGCGGGCGAAGTACTCCGACTCCCCGATGCAGTCCGGCGCTTCGCGGATCTACCGGGCGGCGGTCGGCGCCGGGGCGGGGTACGCGGCGCTCGCGCTGCTGCTGTCGCTGCTGCGTACGGCTCCCGAGCGGGCCGCGCTGCTGGCCAGGCTGCGCACGATGGGGCTCACCCGGGGGCAGGGCCGCAGGCTGCTGGTCCTGGAGGCGCTGCCGCACGCGCTGCTCGCGGCGGCGGGCGGGGCGCTCACCGGCTGGGCGTCGGTGCGGCTGCTGGCGGCGGGCGTCGATCTGAGCGGACTCGCCCTGGCGTCCGACGGGGCTTCCGCGGCGGGCGGCGTACAACTACGGGCAGACGTCTGGTCGTTGGTGCTTCCGGCGGCCGGGGTGGTGCTGCTCGCGGCCGGGGTGGCGGCGTCGCAGGCCTGGTGGACCGGGCGCAAGGGATCGATCAGCGAACTCAGGGCAGGAGACGCGCGATGACGGGAACATCCACCGGATCTTCCACCGGGCCGTCCGGTGGGCCTTCCACCGGAGCTTCGAAGGGAGCCGTCGGTTCCGCCGTCGGTTCCGCCGTCGGTTCCGGCGCCGCGGCCTCCCCCGGCGCGTCCGGTGGGACGACGCTCGCCGAGCTGGAGCGGCGGGCCGCGGCCCGGCGGGACCGGCCCGGTTACGGCCATGACGCGCTGATCGCCTGCGACCGGCTGGTCCGGATCTTCAGTACGGACGGGGTGGAGGTCCAGGCCCTCCAGGGCCTCGATCTGCTGGTAACCGAGGGCGAGTTGATGGCCCTGGTCGGCGCGTCGGGCAGCGGCAAGTCGACGCTGATGAACATCCTGGCGGGCCTCGACGTGCCGACCGCGGGTGCGGCGGCCGTCGCGGGCTGCGACCTGCTCACCATGGACGCGCGGGCGCGGCTGCGCTACCGCCGTGACGTGGTGGGGTTCGTGTGGCAGCAGACGGCGCGCAATCTGCTGCCGTATCTCACCGCCGTCCAGAACGTGGCGCTGCCGATGCAGCTGCGCGGCCGTTCCAGGAAGAAGGCCGAACGCGCGGAGCGGCTGCTGACGATGCTGGAGGTCGCGCACTGCCGCGACCGCCGCCCGCAGCAGATGTCCGGCGGGGAGCAGCAGCGGGTGGCCATCGCGGTGGCTCTCGCCAACGAGCCGTCGGTCCTGCTGGCGGACGAGCCGACGGGCGAGCTGGACTCGCACACCGCCGAGCAGATCTTCGCCGCGTTCCGCAAGGCCAACGAGGAGCTGGGCACGACGATCGTGATCGTCACCCATGACCAGGCGGTGGCGAGCGAGGTACGGCGGACGGTCGCGATCCGCGACGGGCGCACGTCGACGGAGGTGCTGCGCCGCACCCAGGTGGACGCGGCGACCGGCGAGGAGTCGGTGGTGGCCCGCGAGTACGCGATGCTGGACCGCGCGGGGCGGCTCCAGCTCCCCGCCGAGTACACCGAGACGCTGGCGATGCGGGACCGGGTGGCGCTGGAGCTGGAGCAGGACCACATCGGGGTGTGGCCGGACACCCTGTGAGCCGAACACCCTGTGAGCCGGACAGCTTGTGAGCCGGACAGCTTGTGAGCCGGGTGCCCCGTGAGCCGGACACCCCATCGACCGAGCGCCCCGTGAGCCGCGCACCTCGCATGAGGTCTACTTCTCGAACGCGCCCCGGTCCCACCGCGCCTGGACCTCGTCGAGCGCGCGGCGGATGCCCCCGGTGGCCACGGAGCGCGCGCCGAGCGCGGACAGTTCCAGCCGTGGAGCGGTCAGCAGCCGGGGCCGCAGCCGCCGTTCGATGGCAGCCAGCAGCGGCGCGCCGCACTGCGAGACGCCACCGCCGATGACGATCAGGTCCGGGTCGAGTACGAGCGCGGCGACGGCGATCCCCCGCGCGAACCGGCCCGCCACGCGTTCGACGGTCCGGGTGACCGCCGCGTTGTCGCCCCGGGAGGCCGCCGCGAAGAACGTACCGGCGTTGACCGTCTGGTCGGGGGTGGTCAGCGCGCGGCGCAACTCCTCGTCGCCCGCGCGCTCCGCCTCGGACACCGCCAGCTCGACGATGGCGGCGGCCCCGACGAGCCGCTCGAAGGCGCCCATCCGCTCCCCCTCCCCCTCGCCCTCGTTCCCGCCCGCGCCGGACCGGGGCACCGGCGGCTCGTCCGCATCCGGCGGCATGGCCAGATCGACGAAGCCCAGCTCGCCCGCGCCGGAGGCGCCGCCCCGGTGGAGCTTCCCGTCGATGACGATGCCGAGACCGATGCGCGCGCCCCACTGGACGAAGACGGAGTGCCGGGTCCCGGCCGCCACTCCGGTCCAACTCTCCGCCAGCGCACTGAGGTTGGCCTCGTTGTCCAGGTAGACCGGGCAGTCGAACCCCGCACGGATCTCCTGGCCCACCGAGAGGCCCGCCCAGCCGTGGATGCTCGGCGCGAGGGTCACGGTGCCCTCGGCCTCGTCGACGATGCCGGGCGTGCCCACCCCGACCGACCAGATGTCGGACCGCCGCAGTCCGGCCCGCTCCAGCGCCTCGTCGGTGCAGCGGGTGATCGCCGCGAGGACATCGGCCGCGGCCCAGGAGCCCGACCCCTTCTCGACCTTGTGATCGGCCACGGCCCGGCCCGCGAGATCGGCCACGCACACCCGTACGTTGTGCGGACCCGCGTCGATGCCCAGCACATGGCCCCGCTCGGCGCAGAAACGCACCCGCTGGGCCGGACGTCCCAGCCGGCGTTCGGGCTGGTCGGACTCGGCGACCTCCTGGAGCCAGCCCGCCTCGGTCAGTGAGGCCACCGCGCGGGCGACGGCGGGGCGGGACAGCCCGGTGCTCTCCATCAGTTCGGACAGCCGCAGGGATGCGGCGACCCGCAGCTGTTCGAGCACCACCCGCTCATTGATCCGCCGGAGAACGTGCGGCCCGGTGGCCGCTTCGCTGGACGTCAACTCTGCCCCCTTGGCAGGAACAACCTCATAACAGGAACAACCTCATCGCAGGCACAACCTCATCGCAGGAACGACCTCGTGACAGGAACGACCAACCTCATGGCAGGCACAACCTCTTGACAGGGACACCCCGGTGAACCATCTTAACGAACCGTCCGTTAGTAACTCTCCCCCGTCACAAGGCTCTTGCCCCATCTGCTCCTCCCCCATCTCTCTTCCTGCCAGCGGCACCACCAGGGCCCGCTGGACCCCGCAGAATCGAGGGTTCTCATGCGTCCCTTCCGAACCGCCGCCGTCGGCGGGCTCGGGCTGGCCCTTGTGGTCGGCATGTTCGGCAGCGGCCCGGCAACGGCATCCGCCGCCGCACCGGCCCGGCCCGACCGCCCCGCGTTCTCCACCGCCGCCGCGCGGGGCGTGGTCGACCGGATGATCCCCGGCTGGTCGTCGAAGATCGAACTGGGCACCCTCGCCCCCGCGCCGTCGGGCAAGGAGCAGTACCGGATCGGCCGCGACAAGGGCGAGGTGCTGATATCCGGGAGCTCACCGAGCGCGCTGCTCAACGGCGTGGGCCAGTACCTCAAGTACACCGCGCACCGCGACACCTCCTGGTCGTCGGACGCCTCGGCCGAACCCCTGGCCGTGAAGGGGAGGCCCCCGCTTCCCGCGTCGACCGTCACCCGTACGGCCAATGTCTCGCACCGGGTCCTCTCCAACGACACCGCCGACGGCTACACCAACGCCTACTGGGACTGGGACCGTTGGCAGCGTGAGATCGACGTGGCGGCGCTGCACGGCATCAACGAGTTCTTCATGCCGGTGGGCATGGAGGCGGTGTACCAGCAGACGATGCGTCAGTTCGGTTACTCGGAAGCCGAGATGCGGGCCTGGATCCCGATGCCCGCGCACCAGCCGTGGTGGCTGCTCCAGAACATGTCCAACTTCACCTCGGACCAGGAGAGCCAGGCGCTGATCGACTCCCGTGCCGCGCTCGGCCGGAAGATCGCCGACCGGATGCGCACGATGGGGATGGAGCCGGTCTTCCCGGGCTACTTCGGTACGGTCCCCTCCGGCTTCGTCGCGAAGAACCCCGGAGCGGCGGTCGTCCCGCAGGGAGACTGGAGCGGCACCCGGCGGCCGGACTGGCTCGACCCGCGCACGGCGGTGTTCGGCAAGGTGGCGGCGGCCTTCTACCGCTCCCAGAAGCAGCTCTTCGGTGACACCGGCGCCTTCAAGATGGACCTGCTGCACGAGGGCGGGAAGGCGGGCACGGTCCCGGTGGGCGACGCCGCGAAGGCGGTGCAGAGCGCACTGGACCTGGCCCACCCGGACGCCACCTGGGTGATACTCGGCTGGCAGAGCAATCCGGGAGCGGCGCTGCTCAGCGGGGTCGACCGGTCGCGGATGCTCATCGTCGACGGCCTGACGGACCGGTACGCCGACTCCGACGCGACAGCCGACCCGAACAAGCTCTTCGGCGGCACCCCGTACGCGTTCGGAGCGATCTGGAACTTCGGCGGCCACACGACGCTCGGCGCGAACACCGGCGTCTGGAACAAGCGGTTCTTCGCCCAGCTGGACCGGCCCGGTACCGCGCTGGACGGCATCGCCGTACTTCCTGAGGCCAATGACAACAACGACGCCGCGTTCGAGTTCCTGACCGAGCTGGCCTGGCAGCCCGCCGCGCCCGACCAGGCCCAGTGGTTCAGCCGGTTCGCCGACGCGCGTTACGGGGCCGATCCGCACGCCGAGGCCGCCTGGAAGATCATCTCCGGTACCGCGTACTCCCTTCCCGCGGACGGCTGGAGCGAGGCCCAGGACGGACTCTTCGGCGCCGCGCCGAGCCTGACCACGACCAACGCCGCGGCCTGGTCGCCGGACGCCATGCGCTACGACCCGGTCGCCTTCGAACGGGCCCTGGACGAACTGCTGCAGGTCTCCCCCGCGCTGCGCGGGAACGCGCTCTACCAGTACGACGTCGTCGACGTGGCCCGGCAGGTCCTCTCCAACCGCAGCCGGTCCTGGCTTCCGCAGATCATGGCCGCGTACGACGCCAAGGACCGACCGCTGCTGAAGAAGCTCTCCCAGCAGTGGCTGGGCTCGATGAGCACCCTGGACGCCCTGCTCGGCTCACGCCCGGAGTTCCAGCTCGGCGGGTGGCTGAAGTACGGCTCGGACGCCGCCACCACTCCCGCTGACAAGGCGGCCGTCCAGCGGGACATGCGGTCGCTCATCACCAACTGGGGCGGCCGTTCGGGCGTGGACGCCGGACTGGGCGACTACGCGAACCGCGAGTGGTCCGGGCTGGTCGGGGACTACTACCTCGGCCGCTGGCAGCAGTACTTCCGGTCGCTGGACACCGCGCTGGCCCAGGGCACCGCTCCGGCCGCCATCGACTGGTACACGGTCGGGGAGGACTGGATCGCGAAGAGGACGCCGCTGCCCGCCACCCCGTCCGGAGACCCGGTCCGGCTGGCGACCGCGCTGCGGGACCAGCTCCGCAAGGACGGTCTGGCCGACCGGGTGACACTCAAGACGGCCAGCCCCTACCTGGACCCGGCCAAGCCGCTCACGGTGACGGCGACGGTCCGCAACGGCAACGGGCTGACGTCCACCGACCGGGTCAGCGCGGTGCTGACACCGCCCGCGGGCGTACGGCTGACGACCCCCGCCACCGTGACCACCGGCCGGATCGCCCCCGGCAAGTCGGCCACGCTCAGCTGGACGGTCCGCGCGGACAGCGCGCCGACCACCCCGACGGTCCGTCTGCGCGCCGCCGTGTCCGTCACCCACGCGGGCAGCACGACGGCAGCGGTCGCCGGCGTCGACACCCCGGTGGCCGCCGCGCCGAAGGCCGGTACCGACTATCTGAGCGATCTGCCGTTCATCGACGCGCAGGGCGGATACGGGCCCTGGGAACGGGACACGAGCAACGGTGAGGAAGCCCCCGGCGACGGCCACACCCTGACCATGCTCGGGACCACCTACGCCAAGGGCCTCGGCACCAACTCGGACGCGACGGTGACGTTCTACCTCGGCGGTCAGTGCTCGTCCTTCTCCATGACGGCGGGCATCGACGACGACATGCGCGGCGCGGACAAGGATCCGCGGGTCACCGTCTCGGTGCTCGGCGACGTCACGTCGCTGGGCCGCAGCGGGGAGTTGAACAGGACGGCCCCGCTCTGGCAGCCCACCGTGGACATCACCGGCGTCCAGCTGCTGACCCTGCGGGTCGACAAGGTGAAGGACGTCAACTGGTACGACCACACCGACCTCGCCGACGCGAAGGTGGTCTGCGCGTGACGCCCCGGCCCCACCTGTAGCACCCGCGAACCGTACGGCCGCCCGCTCACGCCGGGGTGACGCTCAGCCCTCCCAGGGCCGACGCGCTCCGGACGGCGGTCGAGCCGTACGGGGTACGCAGCCGCAGCCAGGAACCCGCGCCGAACAGCGCGAACGGCTCGTCCCGCCCGGTCTCCACGGGGCGCTCCGGTACGGCGACCCGTACCGGGCGGAGGAACCCGAGCGACTGGGCGGCGTGCAGCGCACGGACCGGCAGCCCGGTGTCGCCGACCGGCCGGGACCAGATCTCCCGCCCGATCCGGTCGAGTTCTGCGCGGGTGCGCAGCTCGGCGGTCAACGCCTCGGTACGGGTGCGGAATTCGGCCACCACGGCCGCGACCGCGGCGCGCAGCGCGTCGGGCGACGGCAGCCCCGGGAGCTGCTGCCAGCCCCCGCGCGGCGGCAGCACACCGGCCCACGGCGGCCCGGTGACCGCGCCCGGGACCGTGGCGGTACCGCCCGACTCGTCGACGGACTCCAGGAGTTCACCGGCGGAGACGGTGACGTCCAGTTCGACCGGGATCGCCAGCCGGGCCGTACGGACGGCCAGCACCTCGAAGGAGGGCGGGCGGCCGAAGACCGCCAGCCCGTGCTCCGTACCGCTGCCTGCCGTACCGCTGCCTGCCGTACTCCTGCCCGTGCCGCCGTCGGCCCGCGCCTGCAAGCGCACCGCGGCGGCCCGGTCGTAGTGGATCAGCCGGGCCAGGAAGGCGGCGAGATCCGCCGCCTCCCCCGCGTCGGCGAAGGCCAGGCGCGCCGTCATGCGGCGAGCGTTCCCGGCTCGTCCAGGTACCCCTGGAGGTAGGACTTCTCCTCGGCGGTGATCCGCCGCGGACGCTGCGCCTCCAGGTTGTACGGGACGACGATCGTCGACGCCCTGACGTACACCTGGTCCGGGTCCTTCACCTCGTAGGCGATGGTCAGCGAGGCAGCGCCGATCTTCGTCACCCAGGACTCGACGGTCACCGGCTCGTGCCGGTGGACCAGCGGACGCACGTAGTCGATCTCGTGCCGGGCCACCACGGACCCGCCGGAGAACGACGGCGAGCCGTCCCCCGGCGCCAGCCGGAACATGAAGTCGATCCGCGCCTCTTCCAGGTACCGCAGGAAGACGACGTTGTTGACGTGCCCGAAGGCGTCCATGTCCGACCAGCGCAGGGGGCAGGAGTAGATGTGCCGCACGGTCAGCCTCGCGTCAGCTTCTTGTACGTGGCACGGTGCGGGCGGGCCGCGTCCGCACCCAGGCGCTCGATCTTGTTCTTCTCGTACGACTCGAAGTTGCCCTCGAACCAGTACCACTTGGAGTCGCCCTCGTACGCCAGGATGTGCGTGGCGACGCGGTCCAGGAACCAGCGGTCGTGGGAGATGACCACGGCCGCACCGGGGAACTCCAGGAGCGCGTTCTCCAGCGAGGACAGGGTCTCGACGTCGAGGTCGTTGGTGGGCTCGTCGAGGAGCAGCAGGTTGCCGCCCTCCTTGAGGGTCAGCGCCAGGTTGAGGCGGTTGCGCTCACCACCGGAGAGGACACCGGCCGGCTTCTGCTGGTCCGGACCCTTGAAGCCGAACGCGGAGACGTACGCCCGCGAAGGCATCTCGACCTGGCCGACGTTGATGTAGTCCAGTTCGTCCGACACGACCGCCCAGAGGGTCTTCTTGGGGTCGATGTTGGCGCGGCTCTGGTCGACGTAGGAGATCTTGACCGTGTCGCCGACCTTGATGGCGCCCGAGTCCGGCGTCTCCAGGCCCTGGATCATCTTGAACAGCGTGGTCTTGCCCGCGCCGTTCGGGCCGATGACACCGACGATGCCGTTGCGCGGCAGCGTGAAGGACAGGTCGTCGATGAGGACCTTGTCGCCGAAGGCCTTCGAGAGGTTCTCGACCTCGACGACGATGGACCCGAGCCGCGGGCCCGGCGGGATCTGGATCTCCTCGAAGTCCAGCTTCCGCATCTTGTCCGCCTCGGCTGCCATCTCCTCGTAACGGGCGAGACGGGCCTTGGACTTGGTCTGGCGGCCCTTGGCGTTGGAGCGGACCCACTCCAGCTCTTCCTTGAGCCGCTTGGCGCGCTTCTCGTCCTTGCGGCCCTCGACCTTGAGGCGGGTGGCCTTCTTGTCGAGGTACGTGGAGTAGTTGCCCTCGTAGGGGAGCGCACGGCCGCGGTCGAGCTCAAGGATCCACTCGGCGACGTTGTTCAGGAAGTACCGGTCGTGGGTGACGGCGACGACCGCACCCGGGTACTTCGAGAGGTGCTGCTCCAGCCAGTTCACCGACTCGGCGTCCAGGTGGTTGGTGGGCTCGTCGAGCAGCAGCAGGTCGGGCGCCTCGATCAGCAGCTTGCAGAGCGCGACGCGGCGCTTCTCACCACCGGAGAGGTTGACGACAGGCCAGTCGCCGGGCGGGCAGCCCAGGGCGTCCATGGCCTGTTCGAGCTGGGCGTCGAGGTCCCAGGCGTTGGAGTGGTCCAGGTCCTCCTGGAGCTTGCCCATCTCTTCGAGGAGCGCGTCGGAGTAGTCGGTCGCCATCAGCTCGGCGACCTCGTTGAAGCGCTTGAGCTTGCCCATGATCTCGGCGGCGCCGTCCTGGACGTTCTCCAGGACGGTCTTGCTCTCGTCGAGCAGCGGCTCCTGCATGAGGATGCCGACGCTGAACCCGGGCGAGAGGAACGCGTCGCCGTTGGAGGGCTGCTCAAGGCCCGCCATGATCTTCAGCACCGTGGACTTACCGGCACCGTTGGGGCCCACGACACCGATCTTCGCACCGGGCAGGAAGTTCAGGGTGACGTCATCGAGAATCACCTTGTCGCCGTGCGCCTTACGCGTCTTGCGCATGGTGTAGATGTACTCAGCCAAGAGAAACCGTCCGGCAATCGATGTGTGGGCAGATACACCCCATCTTGCCGCACCTCCGCCCCCCGACGAAAACGGCCCCGGTACGCCGAGGGGCGTACCGGGGCCGTTTCGGCCACTCAGTCACTCTGTGTCGGAGCGGCGATCACTCACCGCTGACCGGCCGGATCACCGGCAGGCCGGATTCCGGATCACTGACCCGAAGCGCTCTTCCTGCGGAGCATGAAGACCGCGCCGCCACCGAGCACCACGAGGACGATCGCGACACCGGCGATGATCGGGGTGGAGCTGGAGCCACCGGTCTCGGCGAGGTCCCCGCCCTGCGAGCCCGAGGTGCTGCCACCGGCCGAGGCCGCGCTGGGCGCGGGCGTCGGGGTGCCGGTGCTCACCGGGGTGCTACCGGCGGTCTTGCAGTCGAGGACGCCCTGGAAGCGCTTCTCGAAGCCGTTCGGACCCTTGATCGTGAAGTCGTACGCCTGGTCCTCGGCGACCGGGACGGTCACCGTCTGCGACTTACCGGCTTCGACCGTGTGCTTCTGACCGGCCAGCTCGAAGGTGAACGCCTCGTCGCCCTTGTTCGAGGCGGTGATGTCCACCCCGCCCTTGGCGCAGTCCTTCTTGGCGGAGACAGCCGGGATGGCACCCTGGCTGGCCCAGTTCGCCGAGGCGACCGCGCTGACCGAAGCGGTGCTGGTGCCCGCGAGGATCTGGGTCTGGCTCTTGGAGTCACTGACGAAGGCGCGGCCGATCGGCACCGCGGTCTGCGCGCTGACGGTCAGCTTGGCCGAGCCCGGCTCGGTGCCGGCCGGCACCTTGAAGAAGAGCTGCGTGCCGTTGACGGCGGTGGTGACGGGCTTGCCGTCCTTGTCGACCACGCTGACGCCCCGCGGCGCGTCGGGGGCGAGCGCGACCTCGGCCTTGGCCGCGTTGGTGGACACGGTCACCGGACCGAGGTTCGCACCCGGGTGACCCGCCACCTCGGCGGGGCCGAGCGAGAGCGAAGCGGCCGGCTCGGCGACGTTGCTGGCCTTCTCCTCCAGGTACTTGGTGAGCTTCTGGCCCGCCTCGTCCTTCGGCACCGCGTCGACGTGGTCCGAGAAGTGCCAGATCGCGGCCTGGGTGGCGGCGGCGGCCGTGGCGTCGTTCAGGGTGACGTTCAGGGTCTGCCCGAGGTCCGCGGGCGTCACCTGCGGGTACGAGTGCTCAAGGATCCAGCGGATCTTGCCCGCGTCGCCGTTGCCGGCAAGCGAGGACTCGGCCCAGGTGACCTCGCGGTACGAGGTGTTCGCCTGGGTGTGGTTGTGCAGGTCGATGCAGTACGTCTTGATGGTGCCGCCGCCGTCGACCTTGAGCTCGAAGAGCCCGGCCGTCTCGTTGGCGCCGTTGATCTTGACCGTGCCGCCGACCACCACGCCCGGGTTGTCCAGGGTGGCGTTGACACCGGACGAGCTGGCCGGCGCGTCATCGGCGAACGCGGGCGCGGCAGTGGCTATGGCGCCACCCGCGACCAGTCCTGCGGCCAGGGCCGCAGCGGCGAGACGGGAGGTACCCCGACGCCGTATGGAGGAACCAGGAACAGCAGAAACCGCAGAAAACACAGAATTCCCCTTCGGGCGAGGACACTTCGCGCGCTGCGCTTCGCTTCGCGGTACGCGTGGGGGAAGTTCCTCGCCGGCAGACTCAAATGGCCCGTGAGTATCCGGGAATCCTAAGGACACGCGGGCAACACAGTCTCCACACAAGCCCCCGGACAACCATTCCGAATCGGAATCGTTATCCCGCATACCTCTGTCACCTTGGTGTATCGACAAATCTCCACCGGTCCGGCAGCCCCACCGGTCAGGGCACCAAGGCTTTCGGACGCTCCGTCAGGGACGGATCAGCCCTGGTCACACGCTTGAACGCCGAGGTCCCACGGGTCAGATCGTGTCCCACCGCCACCGCTTCGACGTCTGCGGAGAATCTGCGCTGCCCGTCCCGCTCTTCTTCATGCACCCGCAACCTGCCGTGCACGACGAGTGGTTCACCGACCGAGACCGAACCAGCCACATTCGCGGCAAGTGTCCGCCACGCCAACACCGTGTAGAAGCTGGTGGGTCCGTCCGCCCAGTTCTGTTTCTGCCGGTCCCAGCGACGGGGGGTCACCGCGAACCGGAACCGCGACATTCCACCGGCCACCGACTCCCGGAATTCCGGCTGCGTCGCCACATTTCCCACCAACGTCACCAAGGTGTCGCTCATGATTCCTGCCTCCCCGTGCTGGTCCTCGGCCGGCCGTTTCGCCGGTCCGGCCCGACCCGGCAGACCTGGCCTGATCGGCCCGATCCGGCCTGATCGGCCCGACCTGACCTGGCCTCGCCTGCTTGTCCGTTGCGGTTTCCATGCTGGCCCGGGGAGGCCGACTCTGCTTGCGCCTGTGGATTACTTGCCGGTTGTGGACAACCCGTTCACCGTCACGTACTGCTCCCGCACCTCCCGGTAACGCAGCAGCTCAGCGGCCACCGGGTCCAGCACCTTTGCCCGGCCGTACGCCCCGGCGGCCTCCCGCAGCCTGCGCTCGGCCTCCTGCCCGTACCGGCAGGCCGGGCCCCGTACCGCCATTCCGCAGGCCCACTCCACGGCCGGCCCGCCCGCGGTGCCTGCCACCATCACCAGCAGCGGCGTCAGCGGGCCCGCGTCGAGCGCGCCCACCGTCTCACCCAACAGCCATAGGACGCCCAGGATCTGATGCACCGTCATCATCACCTGGGCCAGTACCGCCGCGGGCCACCAGGCGGGCCGGGACGTACGGCCGCCCGGTTCTTGCGCAACGGTCGCCTCCGCCAGTTCGTCCAGCGCCTCGGGCAGCCCGTCGGCCCCGCGTACGGCCGCCTCGCGCACCGCCTGCGCCCAGGGTGCGGGCAACCCGTCCGTCGCCTCGTCGGCGACCGTACGCACGGCCTGTTCCACCCGCTGCCGGGCGGTGGGCTCCGTCCCGGCCGGTTCCGGCTCGGTGACCGCCGCCGTCTGTTCGAGGCCGCCGGGCGCGCGCGTGGACTCGTACCAACGCCAGAGCCTCAGCCACGGTGTCCCGCAGGCCTTCACCGCGTTCCTGCTCCACTCGCGCTCCGCGGCCTCGCCCGCCGCCGCCGCGCCCACCGCGTCGCCGAGCCGGTCGCCGAACTCCTCGCGGGCCAGTTCGCCGAGCCCGGAGTGCCCTTCGGCCACGTACACCGAGCGCAGTTCGTCCGCCGCGGCGTCCACGTCCGCGGACAGCCTGCGTGCCGCCGCACCCCGCTCGCGGACGAACCGGCCGAGCAGTTCCCGCAGTTCGCCCACTCCGTCCCCGGTGAGCGCCGACAGCGCGAGGACGGTGGCACCGGGCTCGCCGTGCTCACCGAGTGCCATCCCGTCCTCGTCGAGGAGCCTGCGCAGATCGTCGAGCACCTGGTCGGCGGCGTCACCGGGCAGCCTGTCGATCTGGTTGAGCACCACGAAGGTGACCTCGGCGTGGCCCGCGAGCGGCTTCAGGTAGCGGTCGTGGAGGGCCGCGTCCGCGTACTTCTCCGGGTCGACCACCCAGATCACCGCGTCGACCAGCTCCATCGCCCGGTCCACCTGGTCACGGTGGGCGGTCACCGCCGAGTCGTGGTCCGGCAGGTCGATGAGTACGAGGCCGTGCAGCTCGTCGCCGGGGCCCGCGCTCATCCAGGGCCTGCGGCGCAGCCGCCCGGGGATGGCGAGCCGGTCGAGCAGCCCGGCGGCACCGTCCGTCCAGCTGCAGGCGAGGGGCGCGGACGTGGTGGGCCTGCGCAGCCCGGTTTCCGAGATCGCCACCCCGGCGAGGGCGTTGAAGAGCGTCGACTTTCCGCTGCCGGTCGCACCCGCGATGGCGACGACGGTGTGCTGCGAGGAGAGCCGCTGGCGGGCGGACGCCTCGTCGAGGACCCTGCCCGCCTCGGTCAGCGTCGTACCTTCGAGCCGGGTACGGGAGAGGCCCACCAGCTCCCGCAGGGCGTCCAGCCGGGCGCGCAGGTCGGCGCCGTACGACACGGAGCGCGGGAAGTCCTCGTACGACTCGGGGAGCGGGCGCATGTCGAAGTCGCGGGCGCTGCCCGGCGCGCTGTCGCGCCCGGCCGCCCGCCGGGCGATGAAGCCGTCGTCCCAGCGGTGGCCGACCTGTCCGGGCATCGCTGGGCTCCCGCCGGTCCCGGCGGTCCCTGCAGCCCCCGCCGTCTCAGCGGTCCCGGTGGCCCCGTCAGTCCCAACAGTCCCTGCAGTCTCGGCAATCCCACCTGCAGTCTCGGCAATCCCAGTGGCCCCGGCAGTCACGGCGGTCTCGGCAGTCACGGCGGTTCCGATCCCGGAGGCCTCAGCAACCCTGCAAGCCCCGAAGGTTTCGGTGACCTCAGCGGCCTCGATCATCTCGGCGGTCCCAGTGGTCCCTGACAAGTCGTAGCCCCCGGGCGCATCGGCAGTACGGTCCGCACCTGCCTTCTCGTCCGGCTCCGGGCCCCAGCGATCCTCGGCCGTCTCAGCCTTCTCAACCGCATCAGTCACCACAGCTGACAGAGCGGGCCCAGCAGACCCAGCAGACACCGCCACCTCAGCCATCCCGGTCGCTCCAGCCGCCCCGGACACCCCAGCCACCCCAGTTACCCCAGCCGCCTCGGTCACCCCAGTCGCCTCGCTCATCGCGGGCACCTCTCCTTCTGCAGTACGGACAACGCCGCGATCAGCTCGGCCTGCGGCTCGGGGCTCACGTCGAGGGCGTCCAGCGGCGCCAGCCGACGGTCGCGTTCGGCGCCGAGCACCTGGTCGATGTATGTGCTGACCAGCTCCGCCCCCTTGTCGCGGAGCCGCAGCGCTCCCTGTGCGCCGATCCGCTCGGCCAACCGCTCCCCCGCCTTGCGTGCCCGCTTCCCGCCGAGCAGCGCGGCAGCCAGCAGGGCCGCGACCGCCTCCGGGTCGGGCGCGGGCGAGTGGTCCAGCTCCCGCACCTCCTCGTCGGCCAGCTCCTCCAGGACCCGCCGCCAGCGCCGTACCGCGAGCCCGACCCGCTCGCCGGTCTCCACCGCCTCCATCTCCAGCCCGTCGGCGGCGGGTTCGCGCCGCCAGCTCTCGCGGACCCTTTCGTCGGCGGCGGCCACCGCGCACTGGAGCAGCACGGCCAGGCTCTCCACCAGCGCGTCGAGCAGTTCCTCGGACGAGCTGTCGAGCGGGTAGCCGCGCCACCGGGTCCGCGCGTCCCCGGCCAGCACCGCCCCGGACTTGAGCCGCGCCCGTACCCGCTCGCCCTCGCTCCGGTACGCCTCCTCGACCGTGCCGGTGAGCCGTACGGCCGCCGAGTACTGCACCGCGACCGCCGCGGCCAGCTCGGGCATCCGCGCGCCGAGCGAATCGATCACGCCGCTCGCCGTGCGGTCCAGCGACTGCTGTCTGGCCGCCGGATCCTGAGCGCGGTGGGTGAGCCAGGCGCGCAGGGGTGCGACGGCGGTGGTGGGCAGCAGCCCGCTCCGGCCGCCGGCGGACTCGGGCAGCTCGGGGATGGTGAAGCGCGGCGCGTCCCCGAGCCCGGCGCGGGTGAGCAGGGCGCCGTACTGCCGTGACACCTCTCCGACGACCTGGTGGGGTACCCGGTCGAGGACGGTGACGAGCGTCGCGTCGTACTCCTTGGCGGTACGCAGCAGATGCCAGGGCACGGCATCGGCGTACCGGGAGGCCGTGGTCACCAGGACCCAGATGTCGGCGGCGCAGATCAGCTCCGCGGCGAGCGCGCGGTTGCCCGCGACGAGCGAGTCGATGTCGGGAGCGTCGAGCAGGGCGAGCCCGCGCGGCACGTTCTCCACCACTTCGACGCGCAGTGCGCCGCTGGTGGCGCCGTGCGGCTCCGGAGGCCCGTCGTCCTCGCCGGTGTCGTCCTGCTGCGGCAGCCATACGCGGGTGAGCTGGGGCAGGACCCGCAGCCCGGAGAACCAGTGATGATCGTCGGGATGGCACACCAGCACCGGGGTCCGGGTGGTGGGCCGGAGCACCCCGGCCTCGCTGACCCGCCGGCCCACCAGGGAGTTGACGAGGGTGGACTTCCCGGCGCCGGTCGACCCGCCGATCACGGCGAGCAGCGGCGCCTCCGGGGCTCTGAGCCGGGGCACCAGATAGTCGTCGAGCTGCGCCAGCAGTTCCGTCCGCGTCCGTCGTGCGCGCGGTGCCCCCGGGAGGGGAAGCGGAAGGCGCACGGCGGCGACTCGGTCACGCAGGGCGGAGAGTGCGTCAATCAGCTGAGGCCGTACATCCAAGGTCACCACATGCGAAGAATGCCCAATTTAATTGGCTTTTTGAAGCGTATAGCCACTTCTGCGCGCCAATCGGGGCCGATCAGGGCCGTTAGGACACGCGGGACACTCGGGACGAGTGGGACGCAGGCATAACGAGTACACAACACCCGCGACATGAGACGTCAAAAGCCGTGCGCAAATCGCACCTGCCTGCGATTATCAGTTCGCTTCACCGAACCTCCACATCGTGCCACGGAGGTGAAGCAACGGGGAGCAGGCGAACGGAGCCCTATCCTGGTCCCCGGCAAGGTCACGCACCCGTATCACCGGGGCTCCAGGCCGCCGAGGCCACCATCGGCCCCCGTAGCTCAGTGGATAGAGCAGGCGCCTTCTAAGCGCTTGGCCGCAGGTTCGAGTCCTGCCGGGGGCACTCTCGCCGCACTGCGGCCGGCCCTCCCTCACGGGAGGGCTTTTTCAGGTCTGGGGAACGTAGCGAGAACGATGTAGTGACGGCGTAAGGGCAGGGCACGGAGAAGCCCTGGCCGGGCGACAGGGGCCGCAGCACCTGCGGCGGCACTTTCCACAACTGTGATCCGGAGCGGCACCGTCGTATCGACGCTCGCCGACGACGTACGGGTGCTGCGCGCACAGATCAAAGCGAAAGGCGGGACGCCCACCGCACCGGATTCCGACGGGCGCCGTCGACAACCTGCCGGATCACGCCGAGGCACCGGTGCCCGTTCCGGGACGAGGACCGGATGGGTCCGACGGAGCCCGACGGGATCCGACGGGGAGAAGGGACGGACGGCAAGGACGGGCAGAGCGCTGGTGATGCCCGGGCGGGAATCAAGCGGCGCCGCTCGGCCGGCTGCGGCATCCCGGGATGCCCGCGATCCGATGGCCCGCTCGACGGGTGCGCGGGTTTGCGTGTGAGCCGATCCCGAAACCGGCGGCGAGGTGGGGGTAAGTGTGTCCCGAGCGCAAGTGGGCGAGGAACAGGAGCGCTTGCCGGTCGACGGGCAGCCGGCGCCACCGGGGCCCGCGACGGCGGCTGGTCCGCCGCCGAGTGGCTAGGCAGCGCAGGACCGAGGTGGACATCGACGCCAGACGGGTGGACAAGAACGCGGAAGCTCCTGGCGGGACAGGCGATCTTGCTTGTGAACCCGCCTACCAGGAGCTTCTTCACGTCCAGCCACCGCCCCCAACTACCTGCCCACACGGTCAGAGTGGAGGGCTCTCATGGTGTTCGTCCGTGTTTGCCTGTATTGGGTTCATCGCGCCTGAACCGCTCGACTGCCTCCAGCCACAACAGGGCCCGGAACGCCCGCCGTTCGGCGGTCAGGCCGCTACTCGCGGATACAGCGCACGGCGTGTCGCGCATATCAGCCCAGGTCATTTACCAAAACGCTGCAGCCAAAGCTGGTCGGAGGAGTTGGTGCAGTTCCAGATCTGTACCTGGACCCCAGTAGCGCCGCCCGGGACGTCGAGGCACTTGCCGGACTGGGGGTTGTACAAGGAATCGTTGGCATTGCGTATCCAGACCTGGGCGCCAGTGCCGTTGCAGGTGTACATGTCCACCTTGGTGCCGGCGGCTTTCCCGCCGCCAACGATGTCCAGGCACTTGCCGGAGACAGCGGACCGGATGGTGCTGCCGGCCGTGATTTCGGTCCACGTCTGGGAGGCGGTCACCGACCCATCGAAGTGACACTTGTCGTAGGCCTGGACCGGGGTGCCGTTCGCGGCGGAGCCGCCCAGGATGTCCAGGCATGCTATGGGAGCCCCGCCCGTGGGATACACGAAGATGGAATGGAGCTGCGCGTTCTGGTCCGCGCTTGCGGATCCGGCGCTGCCCATGGTGAGCGCGAGCGCGCCGGCCGATACCGCCGCCAGCGCCAGCTTGGATCGCTTGCCTCGCAACCACGAGAATGTGCTGCCTGATCGTGCACGTGAAATGGTCATCTGAGCCATGCCTTTCGGAACAGGTGTGTGCCGCCTTCGACGCGGCGAAGACGCCAGTCGGGCGTCGCCTTGCAAGACGAGGGGTCCAGCGGTCTGGTTCACTCCGTCCGCCCGCCTCGGGCAAGCACAGTGTGCGGAGTTGCCCCTCGGTATTCAGTGGGACGAAGCGATCTGACACCCTGCCAGCAAAAAGGTACCACTGACCTGCAGAGACACACGGTTCGGCGATGTATCCATGCACGCCACTGCTGAGAGCGAACCACCCGCAAGCAGCGCCCGCGTGCTCGGGTCGGCTGAGAACACATCAGCTTGGGCTTGCGGCTCACGGAAATCTCTTCAACTTGGTTCGCCAGCTTGCCCGTTGGGCTGACAACGTGATGAAGCCCCTGGTAGATGGATTTTCGACCAAGAGAGCGGCTGCTCCGCAAAATCCGGTGCTCCACCACCCGGATCACAGCCCTCGTGCAAGCCGTCCTGGCTCTGCATCCGGCCAGCTCAGAACCCGGGGGCTTCCGTGGCCGGGCGGAGCCGGCCACGGGTTCAGCGGACGTACGCGATTCCGGAGTAGCCGAGCTCGATGCCGGTGCTCACCGGGGCCGGCGTGTCCTTGTACCAGCGGGTGACCAGGCCCGGCTCGACGAGGTCGAGGCCCTCGAAGAACGGCTCGACCTCGGCCCGGCTCCGGGGGCGCAGGTTGATCCCGCTCGCCCGGTACTCGCCGACCTTGTTCCGCTCCTCGGGCAGGAAGTCCGCCGTCAGGTGGGAGAGCACGAGGCAGCTGCCGGGGGCCAGGGCGTCGACCAGCGTACGGGTGATGCCGTACGGGTCGTCCTCGTCGGGGACGAAGTGCATGAGGGCGATGAGCGAGACGCAGACCGGACGGTTGAAGTCCAGGAGCTTGCGGGCGTGTTCGAGGATCCGGGTGGGCTCGCGGACGTCGGCCTCGATGTAGTCGGTGGCGCCTTGCACCGTGCTGACCAGCAGCGCTTCGGCATGCCGCAGGACGATCGGGTCGTTGTCGGTGTAGACGACCCGGGCCAGCGGATTGATCCCCTGGACGATCTGGTGGAGGTTCGGCTCGGTCGGAATGCCGGTGCCGATGTCGAGGAACTGATCGATGCCGCTGCGGGCCACCCAGTCGGCCGCACGGTGCATGAAGGCGCGGTTCTCCCTGGCCCCCTCCTGCGCCTCGACCGTCAGCCTCTCGGCCAGCGCCTGGTCCACCGGGTAGTTGTCCTTGCCACCGAGGAGGTAGTCGTAGACACGTGCCGGGTGCGGCTTGCTGGTGTCGATCGGCGCGGTCGACCGGGACTGCTGCGGACGGGACGACTCTGTCGACATGGGGTTTCCTCCAAGGATCTGAACGCAGCGCGGCGAGCGAGACGCGGGCCGGTATCCCTGCCTCCGCGGATCGCCGCTCCGAAGATCGTGCCACACACCAACACCTGTGCGAGTGGGCGGTGTTGCCCGCACGACCTCCGGACGCGGCGCCGGGGCACCCGTTCCGTGCGCGATCTCCCCCCTGCCGGAGACGGCGCCCGCACTCCGCTCAGGCCGTCGCACGCTCCCCTCGTACGCGCCGTCCGGCCAGCGCGAGATAGACCGCGCCCGAGACCAGGATCGGCAGGAACCAGGAGACGTCGGCGCCGCCGAGGTGACCGCTCAGCCAGCCGTGCAGCAGCGGCGAGTTGATGCTGAGCAGGCCGGTCGCCATGCCGCAGACGAGAGCGATCAGGCCCTGGACGTTGACGCCGCCCTTGCCCCAGTAGCGGCTGCTGCGGTCGCTGGTGTGGATGTCGTGCTGGTCGTAGTGCCAGCGGCGCAGGATGCCGTCGACGATCCAGACCGCGGCGAACGGTCCCGCCCAGACGTTGACCAGGGACAGGAAGTCGTTGAGGGCGGTCTCGAAGTCGTACACGAAGAGGATCAGCAGCACCGCGGCCAGCGCGAGCGTGGCGTCCAGGGCGGTGGCGAGCCAGCGCTTGAGCGGGATGCCGACGGCCTGGACGGCCAGGCCCGACGAGTAGAAGACCGAGGCGTTGTTGGAGATCGAGCCCATGAAGCAGGCCGCGATGTAGAGGACGTACAGCCAGGCCGGTACGAGGGGCTGGACGCCCGCGACCGGGTCGGTGAGGTCGGTGCGGGTCGCGACGAGGACGCCGACGATGCCCAGGTAGACGGCCATGCCCGCGCCGCCGCCCAGCACCCTCGGGAAGACCTTGCGCACCGGGGTGTCCGACGGGAGGTAGCGGGCGTAGTCGGGAGAGACCACCAGGTAGGACAGGGAGCCCGAGGCGATCAGCGCGGCGGCGGAGAGGATCAGGACGAGCCAGTTGCCACCGCCCCCGGAGTGGTGCGGGGGCTGCCAGTGCCAGTCCACGCCGCCGACGGTGTAGCAGAGCAGCAGCGCGAAGATCACGGCCACCACCACGGCGAAGTACGGCTGGACCTTGACCAGCAGCCGGTGTCCGGTGACGGCGATGACGATGGCCGCGCCCAGGACGAGCAGGGTCGCCAGGATCTTGCCGGGGGCGCCGGAGTGGTGCCAGCCGAGCCGGTCGAAGAGGGCGAGTACGGCGAAGACGCCGAGGAGCCCGTTGACCGTCTTGAAGCCCAGGGACATGGCCCAGGTGAACAGCGCGTTGATGCGGTTGCCGAACACTCCGAACGGCGCCCGGCTCAGCGTCAGCGCGGGCAGTCCGGCCCGCGGCCCGGCGATCGAGCTGTACGCGACGAGCCCGAAGAGCGCGTTGCCCAGCACGACCGCGACCACGGCCTGGAGGAGCGAGAGGCCGAGGGCTATGGCTCCGGCGCCGAGTACGAAGAAGAACTGGTACGAGTTGATCCCCGCCCAGAAGAAGCCGAGTTGGCGCGGGGTCAGGTAGCGCTCGGACTCGGGGATGAAGTCGTAACCGTGCTGTTCGACCGCGCTCGCGGCGGGGCCCGGCCCGCCGTCGGCGTTCTCGGCGACGCGGGCTCCCGGCGGGCCCGGCTGTGCGGTGGTGCTCATCGTTGGTACTCCTTCACGGTGGCGAGCCGCGGGCGCGGTGTGCCGATATCGGTGAACAGCCTGGGATCGGCGAACAGCCTGGGATCAATGGTGCGCCGGCCGGACAAATCACCGGCCGGGGGGACTCGCGGACCGCGGGGTCGGCAGAGCGCCGGGCGAACCGGCGGACGAACCGGCGGACGGGCCTGTGAGCAGGTCGGGTGGCCCGTCCGCCGGCCGGTCCCCGGTCAGGCAGTCGCGGCCCAGGCCCGGCGGGCGCCGATCCAGGTCTCGTCGACGCCGGTCGTCGCGAGCGTCCCGAGATCCTCGATCCCGTACGGGTCGGCGGAGGTGATGACGAAGTCGGCGAAGGCGCCGGCACGCAGGCTGCCTGCCTCGTTCTCGCGGTGCAGCGCGCGCGCTCCTCCGAGCGTGTGCGCCCGGATGCCGTCCGCGACGGCCAGCCGCATCTCCGGAGTGCCGAGCCGGGTGCCCAGGACGGTCTCCCGGCTCGCGGCGGCGGCGATCGCCTCGAACGGGCGGGGCGGCGCGACGGGCGCGTCCGAGCTGAAGGCGAACTCGGTACCGGCGGACCGGAGCAGTCCCGCCGGGTTGTAACGGTGACCGAGGTCACCGATCGCGGTGAGCGTGGCGTCACCGGTACGCAGATGGTGCTGCGGCTGGAGCACGGCGTGGACGCCCAGCTCCCGCATCCGGGCGATCTCGTCGTCGGTGGGCAGCCCGCAGTGCTCGATGCGGTGCCGGGGATCCTGGCGGGGCGTGTCGGCGAGCGCCTCGCCGACCGCGTCCAGGACCATGCCGATGGCGTACGGGGACTGCGCGTGGGTCGCGGTCTGGAACCCGGCCCGGTGCGCGCGCAGCACCAGCTCCGCGTACTCGGCGGGGTCGTGGTAGAGCTACCCGTGGTTGCAGCAGTCGGAGACGTACCCCTCGGGGAAGTACGCGGTCCAGCCGCCCAGCGTGCCGTCCGCGTACAGCTTGATGCCCTGGATGCGCAGCGAGTCGTCGCCGAGCGCGTGGCTCAGACCGAGGTCGAGCGCGGTGTCCAGCAGTGCGGACGTCAGATAGACGGAGGTACGCATCCGCAGGTCACCGCTGTCGCGGGCGCGCAGATAGGTGCCCAGCTCGCGGCGGGACGCCTGGGCGTCGCCGATGGTGGTGACACCGGCGGCGAGGAAGGTCTCCTGGGCGCGCAGCAGGTGCCCGCGCATGACGTCCTCGGGGTCGTCCAGGTGGAAGTTCGGGCCGTGGTTGGTGATCTTCACGCCGTCGGGGCCGGTGAGCAGGTCGCACGCGCCGTCCCAGAGTTCGCCGTTGGGCTCGCCGGACGCGGTGCGGCCGATGCGGCCACCGAGCGGGTCGGGGGTGCCGGCCGTGATGCCGTACTTGCGCAGCGTGTAGGTGTTCACGACGCCGCCGTGGCCCGAGGCGTTCATCACGTAGACCTCGCGGTCGGTGGCGACGCGGTCGAGGTCGTGGCAGGTGGGGTGGCGGCCCTCGGCCAGCCTGCGGTGCTCGTAGCCGAAGCCCCGGACGGCCGCGTCGGGGCGGAGTCCTCCGGCGTGGGCGCGCAGCGCGGCGACCAGGCCGTCGATGTCCGGGACGGTCTCCGGCCGCACGTCGGCCCAGGCGAGGTTCTGTCCGTACATGACCGGGTGGCAGTGGGCGTCGACGAAGCCGGGCAGCAGGTGGCGCCCTTCGAGGTCCAGCCGCGTGTCGATCCGGCCGTCCAGCGCCGCTCGGCAGTCGTCGGCCGTACCCGCGTGCACGATGCGCTCACCGCGCACGGCGAGCGCCTCGGTCCGGCCCGAGGGCGTGAGGGTGTGGACGGTGCCGCCGGTGACGAGGAGGGTGCGGTCCGAGGGTGCTGCGGGTGTGGTGGTGGCCATGAGGGTGCTCCCGTAGTGCAGGAAAGGGCGTGCGGTCCCGGAGGGCGGGCGCTGTCGGCCGCTCGGGCGCCGGTGCGGGTGTGGCAGCAGCGGCCGGGAAACGAATCGACGACCGGTAAGGGCGCGTACGAGCGATTCGCTGCATGTGACAGTACGACGCGAGCGAACGATTATCCAGAGGGCCAGGCTGGAAACTTTTCGCTCGCGGGGCGCGGTCGGTGCGAGCGAAGCGTCTCGCGGGGCGGGGTGGCGGCAAACGAAACGTTCGGGCGGGGTGCCGTGGGCCGGGATGCGGCGGTGCGTCCCCTCGGATGGGGCGGCGCATTGCGTTCGAGCGCGGGCGCGGCGGTGTGGTGTGCTCAGCCCGTCAGCGAGTCGTACCGCTCCTTGACCAACTCCAGATGGAGCCAGCTCTCCAGCCCGTGCACGCCTTTCAGCGCGCGCAGCTTCTCCAGCGACCCGAGCACGTCGGCCAGCGTCTCGCCGCCCACCGTGCCGATCACATCTGCCCGTCCCACGCACTCGGCGGCGAACTGCACCTGGTCCGTGGCCAGCAGGCCGCGCACCCCGGCCGCCCCGCGCTCACCGCCGGAGCGCCGCATCGCGAAACCCGCGAGGTGGCCCATTCCCAGCGTGCCGGGCCGGACCAGCGCCGCTACCCGGAAGACCCCGGCCTCCAGCAGCCGCAGTGACCTGGAGCGGGCTGCGGCGGCCGACATGGCGATCCGGTCGGCCAGTTCGGCGTACGACATCCGCCCGTCGGACTGGAGCTCGCGCAGGATCGCGTGGTCCGTCTCGTCCAGAGTCACGGCGCCGGGAGAAGTCACCGGCAGATACGGGTCCTTGAGCACCCGGGTGTACGGGGTGGTGTCGACGCCCCGCACTCCGGGCAGCCGCCCGATGTCCGCCACCAGGCCGCTCAGCGCGTCGAAGTCGGTCGTCCTCAGCTCCGCGATGACCGGCCGCTGTCCGGCGGTCAGGGTCACGAAGACCGCTTCGGACAGTTCGGCCACCGTCCGCGCCACGGGCGCTGCGGGCCCGTCGACCGCGATCGCCACGTGCGCGCTGACCGTACGGCCCTGAACCGCGGGGTGGATGACCCCGACGATCCGCACCACCCCGTCCTCGATCAGCCGCAGCGCTCTGGCGCGGGCCGCCGCGCGCGACAGGCCGACCTGCGCGGCGAGCGTCTCGTAGGACGTGCGGCCGTCCTCCTGGAGCCGGTGGACGAGCGCGAGGTCGGTGGTGTCGAGGTTCATCGGACGGTAAGTCTGTCACGGGCCGCCGGGCGCGAGGCCGGGCTCGGGGGCCACCGTGGGTCCCGGCGCCGGGCTCGCGTCCCGGCGGCCGGGCTTCGGTCCACCGGCCGGGCTTCGGTTCACCGGCTGGGCGCGCCGGGGCTTCCGTCCGGGCGCCGGGGCTTCCGTCCGGATCGGGCCGGCTCCGGCCCTGCCGTGGCCCGCATCGCCGGAACCCGCCCGCGTGTTCCCGCCGAGGGCCCGTCTCCAGCTCATCCGCCCCCGTAGTGTGCAGGCGATGATGGAGACGATCGTGTTCGACGTCGGCGAGACCCTCACCCGGGACGACCGGCACTGGCGTTCCTGGGCGGACTGGCTCGGAATCCCCACCCACACCGTGTCCGCGCTCGTCGGCGCGGTCACCGCCCAAGGGCGGGACAACAACGACGCGCTGCGGCTCCTCAAACCCGGCATGGACATCAACGAGGCCTACCGGGCCCGCGAGGTCGCGGGCCGGGGCGAACATCTCGACGAGAGCGACCTCTACCCGGACGTACGGCCCGCCCTGTCGGCGCTGCGCAAGCTCGGCTACCGGGTCGTCGTCGCGGGGAACGAGACGGCGAAGGCCGGTGAGCTGCTGCGCGGTCTCGATCTGCCCGCCGATCTGGTCGTGACCTCGGCGGAGTGGGGCGTGAGCAAACCCGATCCGGGGTTCTTCGAACGGGTCGTCACGGCCTCGGGCGCCGCCCCCGAGAAGACCGTCTACGTGGGTGACCATCCGCAGCACGACCTCTTCCCCGCCAAGGCCGCCGGGTTGCGCACCGTGCATCTGCGGCGTGGGCCGTGGGGGCACATGTGGGCCGACGACCCCGACGTGGTGGCCGCTGCGGACTGGCGGATCAGCAGCCTCACCCGGCTCGCGGCGGCCCTCGCGGAGTAGGGCCCTTCGGTTGGATCACGGCCCGGCGGCAGACCCGATGACGCGGTGGGCACTTCCCGCCGCGTCCGGCCGTTGTCCCTCTGTAAGTGGTGATCTACCTGGTGAACGAGGAGACGGCTGATGGCCCTGTGGGACCGGTTCAAGGACTCTGCGAAGACGATGCAGACGCAGCTCGAAGCGAAGAAGAACGACCTCAAGAGCGGCGGGTTCCGGGATGCCAGCATGGCCATGTGCGCGCTCGTCGCCGCGGCCGACGGTTCGATCGACCCCTCGGAGCGGCAGCGGGTCGCTTCGCTGATCGCCACCAATGAGGTGCTGAAGAACTTCACGGCGGACGACCTCCAGACCCGCTTCAACGACTACTGCCAGAAGCTCACGGCGGACTTCGACTTCGGCAAGGTCAGCGTGTTGCAGACCATCGGCAAGGTCAGCAAGAAGCCGACGGAGGCGCGTGCCGTCATCCAGATCGGCATCGTCATCGGCGGCGCCGACGGCGACTTCGACAAGTCGGAGCAGGCCGTGGTCCGCGAGGCGTGCTTCGCGCTGGGGATCGCGCCGACCGAGTTCGACCTGTAGTCCGCCCCGGCCTTGTCCCGCTGACCCCACGGTCGTCGCAACAGCCGTCCCTCCAGGACCCGTTACCGGTTTCCAGGTCTTCCCCGGCTGACATCGCGCCGGGGCGGATCCGACCGCCAGGGCGAAGGCGGCCGTGGACAGCAGCGTCCTGACCAGGTGGAGGCGGTTCCAGCGCAGCTCGAATGCCGCGCGGGCAACGCCGTCCGCCTGGTCGGCCGCGGCGGCGAGCGACCCTGCGGGCAGCGCCACCGCAGGCCCCGGCGGCCCCCTCGCTTCCCCGCTACGACACGATGTCCTTCCGCGCGAACCCCCGGAACGCGAAGGCGAACAGGACCAGTGCGTACGCCACCGACACCGCCGCCCCCTTGATCATCCCGCCCCATTCGAGCTGCGGCTGCAGCGCGTCAGCCCAGGCGAACTGCCAGTGCGCGGGCAGGAAGTCACGCCACGAGCCGAGCGCCGTCACCGCGTCCAGTACGTTCCCCACGATCGTCAGCCCGACCGCACCGCCCACCGCGCCCAGCGGCGCGTCCGTCCTGGTGGAGAGCCAGAACGCCAGTGCGGCGGTGACCAGTTGGGAGACGAAGATGAACGCGACGACCAGCGCGAGGCGCGGTACCGCCTGGGAGGCGGCGAGTGCGCCCCCGGTGGGCAGCTCCAACGGCCCCCAGCCGTACGCGACGGTGCCCACGGCGAGCGCCACCACCGGCAGCACCACCATCGCCGCCAGGCTGAAGCCCAGTGCCACCACCAGCTTGCTCCAGAGCAGCCGGGCGCGCGGGACGGGCGCGGCGAGCAGGTAGCGCAGCGAGGACCAGCTGGCCTCCGAGGCCACCGTGTCGCCGCAGAACAGTGCGACCGGCACCACCAGGAGGAACCCCGCCGAGACGAAGAGGCAGGTCGCGGCGAAGTTGGCGCCGGAGGCGGTCGCGGTGTCCATCAGCGTCGGGCCGTTCCGGCCGCTGCCGTTCGGGGTGCCGCCGACCGCGAACGCGGCGACCAGGATGAACGGCAGAGCCGTCAGTACCGCGCCCATGGCCAGCGTGCGCCTGCGCTTCCACTGCCGTCGGGCTTCGATGCGCAGCGGCAGGGTGTGCCGGGCCCGGTAGCCGGGGGCGGTCCCGGCGGCGGTCACCGGACTGTTGTCCGGTGCGTTGTCCGACAGCGCGGTCGTGCTCATGCGGAGGTGCCTCCGATCAGGGTGAGGAACGCGTCCTCCAGGCGGCGGTGCGCTCCCACACCGGTCAACGGCACGTCCAGGCGGACCAGTTCGGCGATGAGCGCGGCCGGGGTGGCCCCGTCGAGCCGTACGAGCAGCCCGTCGTCCGTCCGTACGGCGGACCCGATACCGGGCAGCGCGGCCACCTTCCCGGCCAGCGCCTCGGTGATCTCCTCGGCGGAGGTGACGAGCAGGGTGTCCCCACTGCCGGTGATCTCGGCGACCGGCCCGGCCTGTATCAGCCGCCCCCGGTCCATGACGACGAGATGGGTGCAGGACTGCTCGACCTCGGCCAGCAGGTGGCTGGAGACGATCACGGTCCGGCCCTCGGCCGCGTACCGGATCATCACGTCCCGCATCTCACGGATCTGCGGCGGGTCGAGGCCGTTCGTCGGCTCGTCGAGGATCAGCAGGTCGGGCATCCCCAGCATGGCCTGCGCGATGGCGAGCCGCTGCCGCATGCCCTGGGAGTACGTACGGACCGCGCGCTCCAGGGCGTCGCCGAGTCCGGCGATCTCCAGGGCCTCGACGACGTGCGAGTCCTCGGCGGGGCGGCCGGTGGCCTGCCAGTACAGGTCGAGGTTGGCCCGCCCGGAGAGGTGCGGCAGGAAACCCGCGCCCTCGACGAACGCGCCGACCCGCGACAGCACGGGCGCGCCCGGCCGGATCGCGTGGCCGAACACCCTGATCTCGCCGCCGTCGGGCGTGATGAGGCCCATGAGCATGCGCAGCGTGGTGGTCTTGCCCGCCCCGTTCGGGCCGAGCAGCCCGAGCACCTGTCCCTTCCGGACCTCGAAGGAGAGGTCGCGGACCGCGTAACGGTCGGCCGACCTGGCGTACTTCTTGCTGAGGCCGGTGATCCGCAGGGGTACGTCCGCCAGTTCGGGATCGGGCGCCGGAACGGTCCTGCGCCGGGAGACGAGCAGCCCCACCGCGATCAGCGCGCCGATTGCGGGCAGCCCCCAGACCCACCAGGCGAATCCGGCCGTGCCTGTCCTGAGGGCGGGCACGGTCGGCACGGTCAGGCTGTGCGTTCCGGCGAGCGAGACGGTGTACGTGGCGGGGGCGGCCGGCGAGGCGTAGCCGAGGTCGGTGGACGCGAGCACCAGCCGCAGCCGGTGTCCGGCCTCGACCCGGTGGTCCACGGCGGGCAGCGTCAGCTCGACCGTGCGGCCCGCCTTCGCTCCGGTGATCCGGACCGGGGCGACGAGCTGGTGCGGCAGCACCTGCTGCTTGCCGCCCGGCGCCACGTCGTACACCTTCCCGAAGAGCACCGCGTCGTCGGTGGACGACCGCACCCTGACCCGCACGGTCGGGGAGCCGGTGATCGTCCGGGCGGTGGTCAGCGGCGCCGTGTCGAAGTGCGCGTTCTGCCCGGGGAAGTCCAGGGAGAGCCCCATGCCGAGCCCGGACAGCTGGGAGAGCGCGGCGACGCCCGGCACGGCGGAGATCGCGGGCGGGGTGCCGCCCGCCGGGCTCTCGACGGTCTGTTCGCGGCCGGTCAGCGGGAGCGGGTGCCCGTCGTGCTCCAGGCCGGGGTAGGTGTCGCTGCTCGCGCCCTTCAACTGGGTCGCGCCGTCGGTCGAATCGACCCCGCCGGTCCGGGTGACCCGGAAGGCGGGCCCGGTGTCCGCGCCCTTGTCGCCCTTGAGGTACCGGTCGAACCAGGAGGTGATCCGGCCGTCGATCCGGCTCGTCTCGGCGTTCCCGCCGTCGTGGCCGCCCTCGATCCAGTCCACCGCGACGGGCGCGCCGTTGGCCTCGATCCGCCGGGCGGCGGCATCGGCCTGTCCCAGCGGGAACAGTGAGTCGGTCTGCCCCTGGACGAGCAGCGAGGGCACCTTGATCCGGTCCCCCACCGCCGACGGGCTCCGCTCGTCGAGCACCTTGCGGGCCGCGTCGTCCGGCTTGCCGCTCTCGGCGACCCGGTCGTACATCGTGCAGAGCTGCGCCTCGAAGCGGACGCAGCCACCGCCGCTGTTGATGAAGATCCCGGCCCAGAGCTTCTTGAACACCCCGTCGGGGAAGAGGGAGTCGGCCAGGTTCCAGTAGGTGATCTGCGGGGCGATGGCGTCGACGCGCTTGTCGTACCCGGCGGCGAGCAGCGAGATGGCGCCCCCGTACGAAGCGCCGGTGACGCCGACGCGCGGGTCCCCGGCCTTGTCCAGCTGGACCTCGGGGCGCCCGGCCAGCCAGTCGATCAGCCGCGACACGTCCTTGACCTCGTGATCGGGGTCGTTGAGCCCGATCTGCCCGGTCGACTTCCCGAAGCCGCGCGCCGACCAGGTCAGCACCGCGTATCCGTCGCGGGCCAGTTGCTGCGCCTGCCCCTTCACGTCGTCCTTGCTGCCCCCGAAGCCGTGCCCCAGCAGCACGGCGGGCCGCCGTCCGGAGCCGCCCGCGGTGAAGTACGAGGTGTCGAGGCGCACCCCGTCCACCGCCATCACCCGGTCCTCGCGGTGCACGGGCGCGGGGCCTTCGGTGGCGACGGCCGTCCACGTACCGGCCCCGGCCAGGACGGCGAGCGCGGCAGCCGCGCCGGCGACGACCCGGCCGCGGGGTTTGCGTAGCTTCATGCCTGAAACCCTAAGCGCCACCACCGACAAGGGGACGGGCCCCCCGGGGGGAACTGGCGGGCGTACCGGCGGAGTAGCGGCGCGGGGGTTCGTACCGCAGCGGGAGTACGGTCCCGGCGCCACCCGAGCCCCCGGTTGGTCAGTACGGTCCCGGCGCCACCGGCGACCACGCACGGCCAACGCCCAGGAGCCTTCAGCCGGATCCCTTGCCCGGTGCGTCGAGTGCCGCCTCCAGCCGGACGATGTCCTCGGCGTCCTTGCTCCGGCGCGGCCGTGCGGGATCCCAGACGGGCATCATCCGCTTGATCTCGATCTGAACCCGCGCGCTGACGATCGCGCACCGCAACTCCCCGATACGACCGGGCACGGCATCGAGCATCCCCTCGGGCCAGGGCGTCCCGGCCCAGAGGCCGCCCGCGACCACCACACGGCCGTCCGCATCCCTGTCCAGAAACGTGAAGCTGCTCTCCAGCCCGTCCTTGGCGAAGTCGAGTTGCAGGCCGGGAGGCGGCCCCGGCACCGGCTGCCAGCCGAGCCGTTGCAGGGCCTCCGCCAGGGCCGGGGCATCGTCGGCCCAGAGAAACCAGTCGATGTCGCCGTGGTCCCGCGTGACCTCCCCCAGGAAGAAGTCCATGGCCCAGCCCCCGCGAAGCCAGATATCGACCCCGAGGGTCCGGGCCAGATCCACGGTCCCGGCGATCTGCCGTAGCTGTTGATCAGCGCGCTGCTTGTCCATAGCGGGGCAGGGTACGGGGCAGCCACGCTGCGAACTGCGTTGTCGATGAGCCCTGTCGGCGCCAACTGGCCCGCTACTCCGCGCCCGACGGGTATCACCACCCGAAGCCACAAGAACGAGCAAACTGACGAGCCGCAGAAGATCAAGGTTAGGCTCGAACCGTCTCACCCGTCAGTTCGGTCCAGGAGGTTAACGGTGGCATTCGGCAGGAGCAAGAAGGTCGAGGAGCCTTCGGTTGAGCCGGTCTCCTGGGCGGACGTATGCGAGTTCGTTCTCGGGTCCGTCGAACGCCCCAAGACAGCAAAGCGCACACGTTCCGGGTTCGGCCCTCGCGCCGTGCGGGTACCGCAGGGCGACAAGGACATGCGGGTGCTTGCCCCTTGCGCCTACGTGGCGACCGCAGAGAAACACTCGTTCCCGTCCGACCCCGGTCTGACTCTGTATGAGGACATCGAGCAGCAACGGCTGCTCTGCTACCTCGACGCCCCACAGGATGTGGAGGGCGAACAGCACCACGTGGTGCGTGATGCGCAGGACCAAGTCATCGGAACGCTGCGGCGGGTGCCTCCCAAGCGCCCCTTCAAGCACACGTGGCGGATCGATCAGCCGGGCCATCCGGAGATCGTCGGACGCAACGAACTGGCCAGCGGCAGCGCCAAGGAGGTGGCCGGCCGGGCGGCAAGCCGGTTCGTCACGGGCGTCTTCGACGACCTTCTCAATCCAGGCGAAAGTGATCAGTCCAGTAAATACAGGTCACTTGAGTGGCGTTCCGGAGAGGACGTTGTCATCACGTCCGAGGGCAGCGCGAAGATCAATATCCACGCGGACTGGATCGATCGCCGCCTGGCTTTCGCATTCGCGCTCGTCGGTGATAATTGATCGCTCGCGCGGCTCACCTCCACCGGACGCCGGGGACCTCAGCCAAGCGCGTTGCCATGCCGGCGCGCGACTGATCCACGCCGGTCAACCGAAAGGCCAGGGGGAGACAGCGCACATGAGGATGGCAAATCCGGACGACCTGGAACAGCTCGCCACACTCATCGACGGTAAGGGCGGCGTACAGGACAAACTGGACGAAGCATTTACCAGGGCAACCCAGCTCGGCGTCTCCAGCCATCTGGTATCGCTCAAACCGCTGCGCTCCTGGACTCAGGACACCGGCCCGGATCTCCGCAGGCGTGCTTCGATCGCCAGACTGGAGAGCGGTGACCCGGAGGCCGGGATGCGATGGGCCGGATTCTCACCGAAGGAATTGGAGAAGTATCTCAAGGACCATCAGGGCAAGGGGCTCACGCCGGACGAGATCCTGCTCGCCAACTCCGTAGCGGCCAGCGAGGATCCCGAGGCGTCCGCCTTCAAGCGGAAGTCCAACGAGTCGCTGAACGACTGGATCAGCCGCATGAAGGCCCACGCGCTGGAGCAGATCCCCGGGCTTGCACCGCATGCGGCAACCATTGTCAGCATCATGGACCTGTATGGCGACTGGAAGTCGGTCGGCGGCACCGCGGCGACCGTGACCATGCAAGGTACGGCACTGACCAAGGTCCTGGTCGGCAACTCCCTCAAGCAGGGCGTACTCGCGCCCTGGAAGAACCGCATCGGCACCGTGCTCGCAGGCCGCAACAACAGTCTGCTCAAGTGGTCCGGAAACAAGATCGTCGCATACACGCCGAAGGTCCGTTCCCTCGGCGCACCGGGAAGTTGGTTCCCGAGCAAGCTCAGCCAGTGGGCACAGAAGATACCTGGCACGAAGGGCTTCGTCGCGGACTGGACCGGAGAGGCCTACAACGCGGTGCGTGGCCTCTCCATCATGAAGTCGCCCATCTGGAAGGGCGTGACAGTCAACAAGGCCATCAACTTCGTGGTGGGTTCGGACTCCCTGGCCGCGCGGTACGGCGGCCTCACTCACTCCGGCCAGGCGGTGTCGCGCGCTGGCAACGCCAACCTGTTGAAGGTCTCGGGCAACATCTTCTCGAAGGCTCGCGACCTCAACTTCAGCCGCACCGCCTCCCTGACCAAGGGGCTGGCAGGCGCGGGAAAGGTCGCAGGTGCCCTGCGAGGCGTCGGCATCGTAGGCAGCGTCGCAGCCACCGGCTTCAGCGCCGCAAACGTCATCGCCCAGGGCAATCCCGTCACAGCCTTCAAGGAGAAGGGTGCCGGTTACGTCGCCGACGTCGCCGAAGTGGGCTTCAACGCCTCGATGACCGCTGCCATGATCGCTCCCAACCCGGTCACCATCGGCCTCGCCGTCGGCTTCGGGGTCGTCTACGGCGGTGCGAAGATCGTCCAGCACTGGGGCGACATCAAAAAGGGTGCCGGAAAGGCCGCCGACTGGGTCGGCGACAAGGCTTCCAAGGTCGGCGACGGGATCGCCCACGGCGCCAAGAGCCTGGCCAAACACGTAAATCCTGCGCACTGGTTCTAAAGCATCCGCCAGAAGACGGCATGTGCCAGTCAAAGGTCTTCGCGGTAGCGTCCGAAACTGGCCGCACGATCCTTGGACGCCGTTGGGGGATTCATGAACGACGCCATCGCGCAGGCTGTATCAGCTCTGATCCCTGGCGGAGCGAGGCGTGGTGAACTAGCCCGCGAAGAAGGGCGCATGCTGCGCTGGATGGAGGCGGGTACGGGCGGACCGACGGTCGTTCTGGACGCGGCCAGCGGCACGCCCTCGCTGTCCTGGACGCCGGTGCTGCCCGCGCTCGCCGAACGCACCCGGGTCATCGCTTATGACCGGGCCGGGCTCGGCGCGAGCGACCCGGCGATGCCGGTCGCCATTGACTCCGAGGTCGAAGACCTGGCTGCCCTCTTGTCCGGTGCAGGGAACGGCCCATGCGTCCTGGTCGGCCACAGCTGGGGCGGCATGCTGGCCCAACTCGTGGCCTGGGAGCACCCGGAGCTGGTCGCTGGGCTGGTTCTCGTGGACCCCGCGCACGAGGAGTTCCAGCCCTGGACCATCCGTACTGCTGAAGCGGTACTCAACCAGCTGTCCGCCCTGAGGATGTCTCTGAGGCTTGGCGATCGCTCTGCTCGGCAGCAGGATCCGCAGCCGGCCGACAGCGGGATCGGTGTTCCACGCGTCCAGGACCTCCTCGTCGAGGCAGAGATGGCCTGCAATGCGCACGAACACCAGAGGCGCACCAGCGCAGCGGAGGACGGCTTGCTCCGCGCGCACATACCTGCCGTCCGACGGCTGCGTACTGCCTCGCGCCTGCCTGACATACCGGTGATCGTCCTGAGCGCGACCCGGGGGTTGCCGACGGGCCTGCGTACTCGATGGACCTCATTGCAGGCCCGGATCGCAGTCACTGCCGATCGAGGTGAACACATCGTGGTGCCAGATGCGGCCCACTACATCCACACCACCCGGCCTGATGCTGTTACAACGGCCGCTCTCAAGGTGGTTGAACTGGCACGAGACGGACACACCTCGCAATGAGCCCTGGCCCTGATCCACCCTCCCGGCCCACCAAAACACCCTCATGCGCAGGATGCGCGACCGCTGCCCGGCAGGAGAAACGCAGGCGCGCCCCCGATGAGCGGCGCGGTCGCCCGGCACCATCCGAGGACGCGGGCCGCAGACATCCCCGGTACGAGCGCGGCCAGTTCGACGATCCGCCGCTCCAGCTGCTGCTCGTCCTCGACCCCCTCGATCACCCAGTCGACGGCGTCGAAGTCCGGGTCGCCGAGGGCCGGCCGGGGATCGATGGCGACGAGCCGCCCGCCTGCCCCGATCAGTACGTTTCCCGGATGCAGATCGCCGTGGACCAGCCCGTCGGCGGGCCCGGTGCGCGCCATCTCCAGCGCGGCGGCGCGTCCCCGGCTCAGCAGGTCCGGGTCGGCGGTGCCACGGCGGTCGGCGAGGTCGTACAGGAAGGTGATCCGGTCGGCGAGCGGCGCCAGTTGGGGCGAGCGGTCACACGTGACCGAACGCAGCTCGACCAGCAGCCGGGCCACGTGGGCGAGTTGCCAGCCGCTCTCCATGAGCCGTGTTCCCGGTTCGACCCCGGCGAGGAGCAGGGCCCCGACGCGGAGGTCCTGGTCGAGCAGCCCGACGACGGAACGGGTGTCGGCCCAGGCCCGCAGCGCTTCGGCTTCGTCGGTGGCGATGACGGGGTCCGGTGTCAGCTTCAGCCATACGGTTTCACCGTCGCGTAGGCAGCGGTACACCCGTGACGTACCGCCTCCCCCGGCCTCGCCGACGCCGAGCCCCCACCGGACGGCAAGCTCAGCGACAAGGGCGGGCAACGCGTCGTACCAGGAAGCCACTTGGGGACCGAACCGGGCGATAAGTCGGTCTCGGTTCACATGTGGCCGGACTTCACGGCAGCCAGGAGAGCGCGCAGACCGTGGGGATCGGTACGGAGTACGGCGCGAGGGGCGTCGCTCTCGCGGAGGTGCAGCCCCTCGGGGGACGCGGCCAACTCTACGCAGTTGTTGTCGTCCCCCGTCCCGGAGAACGAGGACTTCTGCCAGTTGGTCATCTGAGGCACTGCGGGGCCTTTCACATGTCCTGCGCGATGCGGTGAATGAAGTCACGCGACGCGGCGGCGGAGAGCGCCGCGCCTTCGATCTTCTCGTAGAGAGCACGGTATTTCTGCAGCTGAGGCGCAGCATCGACGAAGATACTGCCGTGCGCCGCGTCCAGTTGCACCGTGTCCAACTCGGGTACGGCACCTCCCGCGTAGAGCACGGAGCCGGGTGCGCCGCTCGGTCTCGGAGGGCGGGACGGCAAGGGTGTGTGGTTCGAGCTGCACCTCGCCACTCTCGCTGTCGGTCCCGGCAACTAAACTTCCTTGCCACAAGCGAACACAAGGGGTGGGGACATGAAGGTAAGCAGCGCCGCGATAGGCGTGGCGGCGGTCGCGGCGGTCGTGGGGATGACCGGTTGTTCGGCCGACACCGCCAAGAAGGCGGCCGACGGAGCCGTGAAGGTGGCGGCGCAACCGCTGGCCGCGCTCCAGCGGGCGACGGAGAGCACGAAGAAGTACGGGTCCGCCGACGTCGATGTCAGAACCTCGGGGTCCGGCACCCCCACCACGGAGATGGTCGGGACGTACTCCTGGGGGAACGGTCTCTCCCTCGACGTGCAGATGGACGCGAAGTCCAGCGGAATGGCCTCGCTGACCTCCGGCAGCACCATCAACGTGCGGATGACGCACGGCGCGTACTACTACCACGTCACCCCGCAGGCGAGCGGCCCGCTCAAGGGCAAGCACTGGATGCGGGTCGACATGTCGGCCGTTCTGGGGAAGGGCGCGGACGCGTTGGCGGCCAGCAACGCCGACCCGACGCAGGGCCTCAAGTCGCTGAAGTACGCCAAGGACGCCAAGGTGGTGGGCAAGGAGACCGTCCTCGGCAAGGAGACGACCCACTACCGGGCCACCGTGTCCAAGGAGGACCTCGGAGCTGCCGGGGCCGCGCTCTCGCCGGAGGACAAGAAGTCGCTGCTCGGCGAGTTCACCGGGACCGTGGACTCGATTTCCTACGACGTCTGGGTGGACGGCCACGACATGCCGGTCCGGATGAAGGAGAACATCGGCGCGATGAAGGTCGCGATGGACTTCAAGGAGTTCGGCCCCGCGAAGGACGTCAAGGCCCCGCCGGCCTCGGACACCGCGGATCTGACCGACGCGGTCAAGGGACAGCAGTCCGGCCAGACGGCCGGCTGAGTCGCCGGCCGGTCCGCTCTGCGGGCCCGGGATCGTCAGGAGGCCGCCGGTCGCCCTTCTCGGGAAGGGTGACCGGCGGCCTCCGTCAGGTCAGCGGGTGACCGGCTCGGCGATCCTGAAATCGCTGCCGTTGCGCACGCCGAGCCTGATCTCGATCTCGACCCGGCGCGCCGACTCGTCCACCGTGAACTCCCGGCTCGCCTCCGCGAGCCGCGCCCGGCGGCGCTGTCCCCGGTAGCGGAAGCAGACGCCGATCCGGTGCGGCCCCGGCGCCACGGTGATCTCGGTCGTCCCCCCAGCGTCCCCGGCGTTCCCGCCCGTCGATCTCGATGAACGGTGCGGTGAGCAGGTGGTGGAACCACGCTGCGGGGAGGGACGGTCTGATCCGTACTGCGGTCAACACCCCTTGATCCGGCATGCGTTCGCGCTAGGCCGACCCGTATCCGGGCGCGCCAGGGCGCGACAGGGCGTGCCCGGATCCGAGATGTCAGCTCTCCGTACGGCCCCTGCGCCTGCGGACCGCGAAGGCGACGCCGCCCGCGGCGACCAGCGCCGCGGCGATCCCGGCCGGCAGGACCGCCGGGGACGGGCTGCTGTCCGCGAGGTCACCGGCAGCCAGGTCGGAGCGGGCGGTGAGGCCCGCCTGCGCCGCCGCGCCGTGCGGGTGCGCAGGGTGCGAGGGGTGACCCGGGTGGGTCGGGTGGGTCGGGATGGATCCGACCGACCGCACCGAGCCGTCCGTGTTGAGCAACACCTGCTTATTGTTCGGGTGCTTGAAGTCGAAGGCCGAGGTCAGCGAGTTCGCGCGGGCGTCGAAGGAGGCGTCACCGATGCGCCCGGTGTGCCAGTTGTCCTCGATGAACCGGGTGATCGAGGTCTGCTCGGTGCGCGTGTGGTCGACCGAATTGACCTTGCTGTACGGGGAGATGACCATCAGCGGCTGCCGGGTGCCGGGGCCGCAGCGGTCGGCGTAGCCGCCCGCCGAGCGCGGTCCGGCCTGGCAGGCGGGGCTGTCGGTGGCCTTGCCGTTGGAGCCGGTCGCGGTGTCCTTCGAGCCGTTCTGCGGCTTGGCGTACGCGTGGTCGTACCAGCCGTCGGAGTCGTCGTAGGCGAGGACGACCGCGGTGTCCTTCCACGCCGGGGACTGCTGGAGCTTGTTGATCTGGCCGACGAGGAAGTGCTGCTCGTCGATCGGGTCGGAGTAGGCGGCGTGGCCGTCCTGGAACTCCGCGGCCTTCAGGAAGCTGACCGCGGGCAGCTTGTCCGCCTTCAGCGCGGAGTCGAAGTCCGTCAGGTCGTAGTTGTGGTTCGCCTGACCGTTGTGGCCGATCTCGCTGACGTTCTTCGGGGCCAGGTGGTGGGGGTTGGACGTCGACTTGTAGTACTGGAACGGCGAGTGGTGCGGGCTGTAGTCGACGGACGCGGCGCCGCCCACATTGGTGTGGGTGTTGCCCGCGCACTTCGCGTACTCGCCCTGCTTGCCGCTCCAGGCGGTGCTGGGACGGAAGCCGCCCTGGAACCAGCCCCAGCTGACGTCCTGCTTGTTGAGCAGGTCGCCGATGTTCTTGCCCTGCATCGTGGCGAGCGCGTTCTTGCTGGTGTGGTCGCCGTCCGAGCAGTCGTCGTACGCCGGGTCGGGGTCGTTGACGACCGTGCCGACGCCCTTGGCGTCCGGCGAGAGGACCGTGTACGGGTCGGGGGTGGCGGTCTGCTTCGGGTGCTCCGTGCCGGAGGCCGGGTCGACGGAGGTCACGCCGTGCGTCTGGCCGGAGATCAGGTTGAGCGCGCCGGGCGTGGACGGGCCGTAGGTGGTGCTGTACGAGTTGTCGCCGAGCGAGTAGTGCTGGGCGTAGTTCCACAGCCCGGTGACCGTGTTGCCGTCGTAGTAGTCCATGACCAGGCCGGGCTCGCCGAAGAGGTTGCCCGAGCACTTGCCGGAGTCGGTGTTCTGGACGTACTGGTCGGCCTTGCCGCCGTTGGCCGCGTACTGCTCGGCCGCGTAGTTGTGGTTCTGGTCGCAGGTCAGCGCCTGGGACGGGGAGAGCCGCCGGGGGGCGTACTGGTTCGGGTTCTTCTTCAGCAGCCCGGCCGCGCTGAGGGTGTCGATGTTCTTGGGCGTGTGCTTGTCGGCCGTGAACTTCGTGCCGTCGGTGTTGGCCGCCTTCGGGTACGTACCGAAGTAGTGGTCGAAGGAGACGTTCTCCTGGAAGATCACCACCAGGTGCTTGACCGGGGTGGCCGTCGAAGAGCCGCCGTGGTGGCCGTGCGACTGCGCGAACGCGGGGGCCGAACCCCCGAGGACGGTGAGCGCCGCAGCTCCGGCGAAGGCGCCCCACCGTATCGCCCGGCGTCCGGGCCCCGCCGTTCTCCCTGTGCTGACCATGCTCTCCGTGCCTCCGCTGTCGACTGTCGCCGGTGGCTGCCGGGTGGCTGCCGTGTGGCTTACGGAGAGCGATGTTCCGCCGGGTCCACGACCTGGCGACTGCGCGGCTGTGTCGCCGGGGTGAACAGGCAGTCAGGAAGTCCAGGCCAAAACTTGACCGCCTCTTGACCGTTGGCGCCGCTCGTCGAAGGTGCCGGGAGGGCCTACGCGAGCAGCGCGCGGCCCAGCCAGTCGGCCCGGTCGCGGACCCCCGGCAGCGCGAAGAAGTACCCGCCGCCGAACGGCGAGATGTAGTCCACCAGCGGCTCCCCCGCCAGCCGCTTCTGCACGGTCTCGAACTGCCGGGCCAGGTCCTGCTGGTAGCAGCAGAAGAGCAGCCCCATGTCGAGGTTGCCGTTGGAGTCCATGCCCCGGTCGTAGTTGTACGCGCGCCGCAGCAGCCGCTGCTGCTCGGACTTCGGGGTACGGGGGTTGGCCATCCGGATGTGGCTGTCCAGTGGGATCACATCGCCCTTGGGGTCCTGGGCGTACCGCGGCGCGTCGAACTCGTGCGTCCCGTCGAGGGGTGCGCCGGTGTCGCGGTTGCGGCCGAACATCCGCTCCTGCTCGGTGAGCGAGACCCGGTCCCAGAACTCCACGAGCATCCGGATCAGCCGCACCACCTGGTAGCTGCCCCCGGTGGCCCACTCCGGCTCCGGGCCGCCGTCCACCCAGACGAGACGGTCCATCGAGGCCTGGTCGGTGACGTCCGGGTTCGCCGTGCCGTCCTTGAAACCGAGGTGGTTACGGGGGGTGCCGCTGGGCCGGGAGGGGCTGGTGAAGCCGTCCATGCGCCAGCGCACCTGCATGGCGCCACGGGTGTGGCGGGCGATGTCCCGCAGGGCGTGCAGCACCACGTCGGGGCTCTCGGCGCACAGCTGGACACTCACGTCACCGTGGCAGGAGGCCTGTTGGAGATCGTCGTCGGGGAAGGCGGGCATGGTGGTGAGCCGCAGCGGCTTGCGGCTCTTCAGCCCGAAGCGGTCGTCGAAGAGGGACGCGCCGACGCCCGCGGTGACGGTCAGCCCGCCCGCCGGGACCTGCGGTCCGAGGACCCCCGAGTCGGCGGGCGGGGCGGTGATGCCGAGCGGGGGCGGGGTGCCGCCGGTGGTCAGGAAGCGGGCCCGGTCGGTGAGCGTACGGAACAGTTCGGTGAGTTCCCTGCGGCCGTCGGCGGTGACGTCGAACGAGGCGAACGCGGTGGCGCGCTGCGGGGGCTGGAGGATGCCCGCCTGGTGGGCGCCGTGGAACTCCGTACGTGCGGGGCTCTGTTCGGCGTTCAGTTCGGCGGACACCTGCGGGTCGGCCCGGGGCCGGTCCGCGCCGACCAGTCCGGCTCCGGCCACCACCGAACCCACGCCCAGCGCCGCGCTCCGCAGGAAGCCGCGCCGGCGCACCTCGCTGTGCGTACCGCCGTCGGTCACGCTCGTACCGTCCCCGGTCGTGCCCGTCCCGCTCGTGCTGCCCTCGGTCATGCCGTCCTCCGCAGGTCACAGATGGCCGCGACCGACGACAGCAGTTCCGTCGCCTCGCTGACATCGCCGTTGAGCCGTTCACGGTCCGCGGTCGCCAGCCGGTCCAAGGGTGTCCAGCGACCGTCGTGCCCGAAGCCTTCCACTGTGCGCTCCGTACGGTCCAGCCAGGCGTCCGTCCGGGCCAGATCCGGATCGCGGGTGGTGAGCAACGGGCGCAGTACGGAGAGGAGTTCGCGGGTGCCGTCCAGGTTGGCGCGGACGGTCGCCAGGTTGCTGCCGCTGCCGAAGTCGGTGCGCCCGGTCAGTTCGAACCGGATCGTGTTCTCCAGTACCTCGTGGGCGCGCAGTCCCAGGTCCGCCGGGTCCATCCGCTGTTGCGGCCAGCTGTCGCGCAGGGCGTGGACGGCGTGCGCGAGCCGGTCGGTAGGGCCGCGCAGCGAGGCGGCCGACTCACCGTGCCACAGGCCGTACTCGACGCGGTGGAAGCCCTGGAAGTCCGGGTCGTGCGGGCCCTCGGGCAGTCCCGCGTCGGTGCCGTTGACGGCGGCGTCCGCGTCACCGAAGGTGCCGTAGGCCGCGCCCATCCGCTCGTACACGAGATGCGCGGGCAGCCAGGCCTTCCGGGCCGCGGCCAGGTCACCGCTGTCGACGGCCTTCTTGAGCACGTCCGTCTTCCGGGCGAGTTCGATGGTCCGCTCGCCGATCCACTTCTGGTACGTCAGCGTCGGCGGGATCAGGTCGTGTTCGGTCACCGGCACCACGTGCGGGCCGCCGCGGGCGTTGCCCGGGATGCGTACGGTCGGTCCGGTGACGGCGTCCGCGTCGTCGGGCAGACACCGGAACGCGTACGAGCCACCGCCGAGTGTCACCCGCATCTCGCGGGCCGTGCCGGGGGCCAGTCCCTCGACCTCGGCGTGGACGGCTCCGGTCCGGGGGTCGACGAGGTCGACCTCGGCCGGGCCGGTGGAGGTGTTGCGCAGGTCGAAGATCTGGGTGCCGGGGCGGGGCCGGGTCCAGCCGTGGCCGCACGCGCCGAGCGAGACCTCGACGGAGGTGTGCCGCAGACCGTCGGGGGTCGCGGATCCCGATGAGTTCGCCGCGCGTCCTGCCGCCGGGGTGTCGGCGGCGAGGAAGGCACCGAGGGTGACCGCGGTGACGGTGGCCAGGACGGCGACCGCCGCCCATATTCGGCGGTGGACCGCAGGGGTGTCCACGGAGTCGGAGCCGGTGCTACGGACCGGGCCGGTGCCGACACCTGGGTCGGTACGGGAGTCGGAGCCGGTACGACGGCTGGGCACAACGGGGCTCCGCTCGGACGGCAGTCGGGGGAGGTCGGACGCCGTTCATGCTAGGCATCCGTCCCCCGCCCCAACTACCGTCCGGGGCCTCTCCCGGTGGCAGTTCCCCGAGAGTTCACCGTGGTGACATCCCAGGGACCGGGGGCCCCGCACCACGCGCTCCGGGCCGGGGCGGGCGACCCGGAGCGCGCGATCCTCAGTGGTTGCTCGGGAAGCCCAGGTCCACACCGGCCGGGGCGTCGGCCGGGTCCGGCCAGCGGGTGGTGACGACCTTGCCGCGGGTGTAGAAGTGCACGCCGTCGTTGCCGTAGATGTGGTGGTCGCCGAAGAGCGAGTCCTTCCAGCCGCCGAAGGAGTGGTAGCCGACGGGGACCGGGATCGGGACGTTGACGCCGACCATGCCCGCCTCGATCTCCAGCTGGAAGCGGCGGGCCGCGCCGCCGTCGCGGGTGAAGATCGCGGTGCCGTTGCCGAACGGCGAGGCGTTCATGAGGGCGACGCCCTCCTCGTACGTCCCGACGCGCAGCACGCACAGCACCGGGCCGAAGATCTCGTCCTTGTACGCGTCGGAGTCGGTCGAGACGTTGTCGAGGAGCGAGAGGCCGATCCAGTGGCCGTCCTCGTGGCCCTCGACCGTGAAGCCGGTGCCGTCGAGCACGACGTCGGCGCCCTGGGCCGCCGCGCCCGTGACGTACGAGGCGACCTTGTCCCGGTGGACCTTGGTGATCAGCGGGCCCATCTCGGACGTGGGGTCGTTGCCGGGGCCGATCTTGATCTTCTCGGCGCGCTCCCGGATCTTCGCCACCAGTTCGTCGGCGATGGACGCGACGGCGACGACGGCGGAGATCGCCATGCAGCGCTCACCGGCCGAGCCGTACGCGGCGGACACGGCGGCGTCGGCCGCGGCGTCCAGGTCGGCGTCGGGCAGCACCAGCATGTGGTTCTTCGCGCCGCCGAGCGCCTGGACGCGCTTGCCGTGGGCGGTGGCCGTGGTGTGGATGTGGCGGGCGATCGGCGTGGAGCCGACGAACGACACCACGTCGACGTCCGGGTGGCTCAGCAGGGTGTCCACGGCGAGCTTGTCACCGTGCAGGACGTTGAGCACACCGTCCGGCAGACCGGCCTCGGTGGCCAGTTCGGCCAGCCGGTTCGCGGCGGACGGGTCCTTCTCGCTGGGCTTCAGTACGAAGGTGTTGCCGCAGGCGATGGCCAGCGGGAACATCCACATCGGCACCATGGCCGGGAAGTTGAAGGGCGTGATGCCCGCGACGACACCGATCGACTGGCGGATCGACGAGACGTCGACCCGGGTGGAGACCTGGGTGGACAGCTCGCCCTTGAGCTGGGTGGTGATACCGCAGGCCAGCTCGACGATCTCCAGACCGCGGGCGACCTCGCCGAGCGCGTCGGAGTGCACCTTGCCGTGCTCGGCGGTGATCAGCGCGGCGATCTCGTCGCGGTGCGCGTCGAGCAGCGCGCGGTAGCGGAAGAGAATCGCGGTGCGGGCCGAGAGGGAGGCGGTGCCCCACGTCTCGTACGCGGCCTTCGCCGAGGCGACCGCCGCGTTCACCTCCTCGACGGAGGCCAGCGCGACCTGGGTGGTGACGGCGCCGGTCGCCGGGTCGGTGACCGGGCCCCAGTTGCCCGACGTGCCCTCGACGGCCTTGCCACCGATCCAGTGGTTGACGGTCTTCATGTACATGCTCCTTAAAGATGGCGGCGTCGGGCTGCGACCTGCCGGTCGTACTCCTCCCGGGCCTCGACCGCCGACGGGCGGGTCGCGGTCTCAGCTACCGGAACATCCCACCACGCCTGTGCCGGAGGGGGCCCCGACACTGTGTCTGCGGTTTCGGTCTCCACGTAGACACATGTGGGACGGTCCGACGCACGCGCCGCGGCCAGAGCTTCCCGCAGGTCACGCACCGTTTTCGCGCGCAGCACGGTCAGGCCGAGGCTGGCCGCGTTGGCGGCGAGATCGACGGGCAGCGGCGCGCCCGTGTACGTACCGTCCGGGGCCCGGAAGCGGTAGGCCGTACCGAAACGCTCGGCGCCCACCGACTCGGAGAGACCGCCGATGGAGGCGTAGCCGTGGTTCTGGAGGATCACGATGTTGACGGGCAGGCCCTCCTGAACGGCGGTGACGATTTCGGTGGGGTTCATCAGATACGTGCCGTCGCCGACCAGGGCCCAGACGGGGCGCCCGGGGGCCGCCAGCTGGACGCCGATCGCGGCCGGGATCTCGTAACCCATGCAGGAGTAGCCGTACTCGACGTGGTACTGGTCGCGGGAGCGGGTGCGCCACAGCTGGTGCAGGTCGCCGGGGAGCGAGCCGGCCGCGTTGATGACGATGTCCTCGCCCGTCACCAGGGAGTCGAGCACCCCGAGCAACTGCGCCTGGGTGGGCGGCCGGTCGTCGTGGCGGACGGCGTACGCGGCGGTGACCCGACCCTCCCAGTCGGCCTTCGCCGCGTGGTAGGCGCCCTCGTACGCGGCGGGTACCCGGTGGGCCCGCAGTGCGTCGGTCAGCAGCTCAAGGGTGGCGCGGGCGTCCGCGACCAGCGGGAGCCCGGCGAGCTTGTGGGCGTCGAAGCCGGTGATGTTGACGTTGACGAAGCGCACGTCCGGGGCCTGGAACAGGGTGGACGACGCGGTGGTGAAGTCGGAGTAGCGGGTGCCGACGCCGATCACCAGGTCGGCGGCGCGGGCGAGCACGTCGGCGGTGGCGGTCCCGGTGTGGCCGATGCCGCCGACGTCCGCCGGGTGGTCGTACGGCAGCGAGCCCTTGCCCGCCTGGGTGGACGCCACCGGGATGCCGGTCGCGTCGGCGAGCGCGCGCAGGGCGTCCTCGGCGCGGCTGTGGCGGACGCCGCCGCCCGCGACGATCAGCGGGCGGCGGGCGGCCCGGATCGCGGCGACCGCGTCGGCCAGTTCCCGCTCGTCGGGCCGGGGCACCGGCACCCGCCAGACCCGCTCGGCGAAGAACTCCTCGGGCCAGTCGTACGCCTCGGCCTGGACGTCCTGGGGCAGCGCCAGCGTCACCGCACCGGTCTGCGCGGGGTCGGCGAGGACCCGCATCGCGGCGAGCACGGCCGGGATCAGCGCCTCGGGGCGGGTGATCCGGTCGAAGTACTTCGAGACGGGACGCAGACAGTCGTTGACCGACACATCGCCCGCGTACGGGACTTCGAGCTGCTGGAGCACCGGGTCGGCGGGGCGGGTCGCGAAGGTGTCGCCGGGCAGCAGCAGTACCGGCAGGTGGTTGACGGTGGCGAGCGCGGCGCCGGTGACCAGGTTGGTGGCGCCGGGGCCGATGGAGGTGGTGACGGCGTGCGCGGAGAGCCGTCCGGACTGCCGGGCGTATCCGACGGCCGCGTGCACCATGGCCTGTTCGTTGCGGCCCTGGTGGTACGGCATCGTGTCCGGGCCCGACTCGACGAGCGCCTGGCCGATTCCGGCGACGTTGCCGTGGCCGAAGATGCCCCAGGTGGCGGAGATCAGCCGGTGGCGGTGTCCGTCGCGTTCGGTGTACTGGCGGGCCAGGAACGCGATCAGGGCCTGGGCGGTGGTGAGCCGCCGGGTGGCGGGAAGGGTGGTGCTCATCGGGGGTCCGCCTCCGGTTCGTACAGGGGAAGCCGGGGGCCGGGGTCCGCGCCCGGCCCGTACAGGGGAAGCCTGGGGTCGACGGGCTGCGACTCCCAGGCCGTACGGATACCGGCGTGGTCCGGGTGGTCGCTGATCAGCCACTCACGCTCCGCGCCCGGCCCCGCCATCACATTGAGGTAGTACATGTCGTGCCCGGGGGTGGCCATCGACGGGCCGTGCCAGCCGTCGGGGATCAACACCGTGTCCCCGCTGCGGACTTCGGCCAGCAGGTCGGTGCCGCCGGGCCTGGACGGGGAGACCCGGTGGTAGCCGGGGCCGTCGCCCGCGATCTCGAAGTAGTAGATCTCCTCCAGCACGGACTCCTCGCCCGGCCGGTACTCGTCGTGCTTGTGGGGCGGGAAGGAGGACCAGTTGCCGCCGGGCGTCAGCACCTCGACGGCGATCAGCCGGTCGCACGCGAAGGTGTCGGCGGCGGCGAAGTTGTTGACCTGGCGCGAGCAGCTGCCGCTGCCGCGCAGCTCGACGGGAACCTCCGGCGCGGAGCCGTAGCGGGCGGGGAGACGTCGCTCGCACTTCGCTCCTGCCAGGGCGAAGCGGCCTCCCGCGCCGGAGGAGATCTGGGCGTGGGCGTCGCGCGGTACGTAGGCGAAATCACTGACTCCGCTGAACACCCCTGCTCTGCCGCGCAGTTCCATGATCTCGCCGTCCACCTGGACCGTACATGCCCCGGCGAGGGGCAGCAGGATCCATTCGCTTTCTTCTGTGGAGAGAAGATGTGTGCTTCCCGGCGCGAGTTCCAGGATCCGCAGCGCGGAGCGGTCCCATCCGGCCTGCTCGGGGCCGATGTCCAGGGCGTACGGGCCACGGGCCGCGCTCCCCGCCCGTACCACCAGATCGTCGTCCGTCATCACCATCAGTGCCTCCCGGGCGGTCGGAGCAGTCCCACGGCGGTGTCCACGGCGCCCGCCACGTCCCCGTCCAGCGGGTAGAGCAGTGTCCGCCCGGCCACCAGGCCCTGGACGGTGGGCAGTCGGAGGGCCAGGCGCCACCGCTCGTACATGTCCTCCTGGGCAGCGCCCGGTGCGCCGCCGAGCAGGACGGCGGGCAGTGTGGAGGTCTCCATCACCCGGGCCATGTCGTCGGGGTCGGCGGTGACGGGCACCTTCAGCCAGGTGTACGCGGAGGTGCCGGCCAGCCCGGAGGCGATGGCGAGGGAACGGGTGACCGCGTCGGCGGTGAGGTCGTTGCGGAGCTGCCCGTCCACCCGGTGGCAGATGAACGGCTCGACGAAGACCGGCAGTCGGAGGGCCGCCATCTCGTCGATGGCGCGGGCGGTGGAGTGCAGGGTGGCGGGCGAGCCGGGGTCCTCGTAGTCGATACGGAGCAGGAGCTTGCCCGCGTCGAAGCCGAGGCGGGCCAGGTCCTGGGCCCGGTGGCCGGTGAAGCGGTCGTCGAGTTCGAAGGCCGCGCCCGCGAGCCCGCCGCGGTTCATGGAGCCCATCACGACCTTGCCCTCCAGCGCACCGAGGAGCAGCAGGTCCTCCAGGATGTCGGCGGTGGCGAGCACCCCGTCGACGCCCGGCCGGGAGAGGGCGAGGCAGAGGCGTTCCAGCAGGTCCAGCCGGTTGGCCATGGCGAGGGACCGGTCGCCGACGGCGAGCGCGCCGCGGGCCGGGTGGTCGGCGGCCACGATCATCAGACGTCCGCTGTCGCCGATGAGCGGACGGCGGACGCGGCGGGCGGCGGCCTCGGCGATGGCTTCGGGGTGGCGGGTCCGCAGGGCCACCAGTTCGCCGAGGGGGATCGGCCCGGTCACGGCCGGGCCGCCCGGAGGGCCTCGTCGACCTCGGAGGCGTACGGCATCGCGGAGGAGCAGGCGAGCCGTGAGGCGACGATGGCGCCCGCCGCGTTGGCGTAGCGCATGGTGCGGTCCAGTTCCCAGCCCGCGAGGAGGCCGTGGCAGAGGGCGCCGCCGAACGCGTCGCCCGCGCCGAGGCCGTTGACGACCTCGACGGGCACGGGCGGCACTTCGGCGGTGCGGCCGTCGCGGTGGACGGCGACGACTCCCTTGGGGCCCTGTTTGACGACGGCGAGTTCGAGGCCGTGGCCGAGCAGGGCGTCGGCGGCGGCGTGCGGGTCGCGCTCGCCGGTGGCGATCTCCACCTCGTCGAGGTTGCCGACGGCGACGGTGGCGTGGCGCAGGGCCTGCGCGTAGTGGGGGCGGGCCTCTTCCGGGGCTGCCCAGAACATGGGACGCCAGTCGAGGTCGAAGACGGTGAAACGGGGCGTGTCGGGCCCCTCCGGTACGTGAGCGGCGGAGCCCGGTGCGGGGCCCGGTGCGGACCCCGGGGCGGAACGCGGTGCGACGGGCCGCTCGACGGACCGCGCCGCCAGCGCGGCCAGCGTCGCCGACCGGCTCGGCTCCGCGCACAGCCCGGTCCCGGTCACCCAGAACACCCGCGCCGCCCGGATCGCTTCGAGGTCCAGCTCCGCCTCGTACATCTCCAGATCGGGTGCCTTCGGCTGCCGGTAGAAGTACAGCGGGAAGTGGTCAGGCGGGAACACCTCGCAGAAGGTGACCGGCGTCGGCAGGCCTGCGACGGGCGTCACCCACCGGTCGTCGACCCCGAACCCCCGCAGTTCCTGGTGCAGGTACTCACCGAACGGGTCGGCGCCCGTCCGGGTGACGACGGCGGTCCGCCGCCCCAGCCGGGCCGCCGCGACCGCGACGTTCGTCGCCGAGCCGCCGAGGAACTTCCCGAACGTGTCGACCTGCGCCAGAGGTACTCCGGCCTGGAGCGGGTAGAGATCCACTCCGATCCGGCCCATCGTGATCAGGTCGTACACCGTGCACGTCCTCTCGGTCGGCAAGCGGGCCCCTGGGCCATGGCCCCACTGGTACCCCGGGCCACAGGCCCACAGGTCTAACTCTCCCCTCGGACCCCTGTCAACGCATTGTCCTTACATTCGGACGAACGCTTGACAGCTTTCCGGGGACGGCGGAAGCCTTACCCGTATGACGCACATCCGGATCGGTTCCGCGCCCGACTCCTGGGGGGTCTGGTTCCCCGAGGACCCGCTCCAGGTCCCCTGGACCCGCTTCCTCGACGAGGTCGCCGCGTCCGGATACGAGTGGATCGAGCTGGGCCCGTACGGCTATCTGCCCACGGACCCGGCCCTCCTGGGCGACGAGCTGTCCCGGCGCGGGCTGCGCGTGTCGGCCGGGACCGTCTTCACCGGGCTGCACCACGGCCCCGGCGTCTGGGACGCGACCTGGGCCCATGTCGCCGAGGTCGCCGCCCTGGCGCAGGCGGCGGGGGCGCAGCACCTCGTCGTCATCCCGTCGTTCTGGCGCGACGACAAGACGGGCGAGGTCAAGGAGGCCGACACCCTCGACGCCGGGCAGTGGCGGGAACTCACCACCCAGACCGAGCGGCTGGGCCGGGAGGTGCGGGAGCGGTTCGGGCTGCGGATCGTCGTCCATCCGCACGCGGACACCCACATCGACACCGAGGAGAACGTCGCCCGCTTCCTCGACGCGACCGACCCGGACCTGGTCGCGCTCTGCCTGGACACCGGCCACTACGCGTACTGCGGCGGGGACAGCGTGCGGCTCATCGAGACGTACGGGGAGCGGATCGGCTATCTGCACCTCAAGCAGGTCGACCCGGCGGTCCTGGCCGAAGTGCGGGCGGAGCAACTGCCGTTCGGGCCCGCGGTGGCCCGTGGGGTGATGTGCGAACCGCCGAACGGTGTGCCCGCGCTGGGACCGGTGCTGGACGCCGCGCGACGCCTGGACACCGGCCCGGCCGGTCTGTTCGCGATCGTGGAGCAGGACATGTACCCGTGCCCGCCCGACCGCCCCCTGCCCATCGCCCGCCGCACCCGCGCCTTCCTCCGGTCCTGCGGGGCGTGAGGTGACCTGACGGCAGCCGGCCGGTCCCGGCGGGGCCCGCCGGCTGCCGGCGCCGTTCGCGCATCGGCGCTCTTCATCCCCATGTGCCGCTTACGTCACAACAGTTACCCCCTCGTCACGCATGTCGCCGTTACGCGGACCTTCCGTCACGGGAGATCAACAGCCTCTCCTCCACCCTCTTCGGCCGCCGTTGTCCGGGGAGAGGCTGAATTGATCACCAATGCGCCGACTCCGCGACTCCCCCGACGGCCGCCAGGCCGGCGTCGCGGACGGCGCTGGGAGGCGTCGAAGATGACCGACCGAAGGCTCTGGTCCTACAAGGAGATCGCCGCACACATCCGGGTGCAGCCGGACACCGTCCGCTCGTACCGCAAGAACGGGCTGCTGCCGCCGCCGGACCGCGTGGAGAACGGCAAGCCGTACTGGTTCGCGGACACCATCCGGCTCTGGGTGTCACGACGGCCCAGCAACAGGGGCAGATCCTAGGAGCGGGGCCGCGTCCACCGGAGTGCCCGTCGGAGCACCCGTCGGAGCACCCGTCGGAGCACCCGCTCGCGAAAGTACCCCCTAGGGGTATAACGTGGCAGACGCCAGGGATCACCGGCATTCCCGCGACCCCCTGGCGCACCATGGAACGCACATCCGCGCAGAGGAGAGCAGCATGACCGCCGAGACCCCCCAGGCAACCCAGACCACCGACACCGACACCGCCTCCGGCTGCTGCGGCGGCGGAAGCTGCGGCGGCGGCGCGGCCGAGGTGGAGGTGGGCGCGGTGACCACCGTCTACCAGGTGGCCGGGATGACCTGCGGCCACTGCGAGGGCGCCATCTCGCTGGAGATCGCGGAGCTTCCCGGTGTCACCTCGGTGACGGCCGTCGCCGCCACCGGCCGGGTGACCGTGGGCTCCCGGGCCCCGCTGGACGAACAGGCCGTACGCACCGCGATCGACGAGGCCGGATACGAGTTCGTGGGCCAGGTCTGAGTGAGCCAGGTCTGAGTGAGCGGGCCTGAGCGAGTCGGGTCCGGTCGGGCCGGGCCCGGCAGACCGGCCGGCGGAGCCCCGGAGCCCGGAAGGGCTTCAGGGGCTCGCCGTCGTTTCCGGCCGCCGGGACCGCGCGGGGTTACACCCCTCACTGGTCGGCCAGGCCGGACTCGGCGGGTCTGCCGGAGTAGTCGGGCAGGTCCGCGATGCTGCTGATCTTCTCGCCCATTTTGAGCATCTGGTTCAGGAACAGGGGCCGGGACAGCAGGCCGTTGCGGAACCTTATGCCGCGCGCGGTGCCGGGCGCGAGGAACTTCCCGGTGCGGTCGCCGCTCTTCTGGCAGCCCTCGGCGTACCGCCGGAGCCGGTTCTCGTACCGGGTGAAGGCCGCCCGGTGGTCACCGTCGGCGCGCGCGAGTTCCCCGGCGAGCACATAGGCGGCGACCACGCCCGTACCGGTGCCCATGCCGCCGATGGTGGCTCCGCACGCGGCGTCGCCGACGAGAGCGACCCGCCCGGTGGACCAGGTCGCCACGTCCGCCCGGCTGATCGAGTCGAAGTACAGGTCAGGGGCCTCCCGCAGCGAGGCGAGCAGCCGGGGCACCTCCCAGCCGAGGCCGGAGAAGGCCTGGGCGATCAGCTGCTTCTGCTGCTCGGGGTCGTGGCGGTCGTACGCCAGCTCGTCCGCGGCGAAGACGAAGAAGGCCCTGGCCCGCTCCGGGTTCCGGTGATCGACACCCACGGAGGCGAGCCGTCCCGGCACGTTGTAGCCGGCCGGCCCCTTTCCCGGACCGAGGTAGTTGGGAAGCGTCCAGGCGGCGGCGTAGTAGCCGAGATGACTCACGAAGTCCCGTTCGGGGCCGAAGGCCAGCTGGCGGACGTGGGAGTGCAGCCCGTCCGCGCCGATCACCAGACCGAACTCGCGTGACGCCCCGTGCCGGAAGTCGGCCCGCACACCGGTGGGGGTCTCGGTGAGGCGGGTGATCGAGTCGCCGAAGACGTACTCGGTGTGCGGGAGGCTGCGTTCGTACAGCACCCGGGCCAGGTCGCCGCGGAGCACCTCCACGGCGCCCCCGGCGAACTCGGCGGGCAGCCGCAGCAGCGTCCGGCCGTCCTCGCCGACGAAGTGCATCGGACTGCCGCCGGTCTGGATCCGGCGCAGTTCGGGAAGCAGGCCCATCCGTTCCAGCACGGTCAGGTGGGTCTCACCGCGGAAGTCGACGGCCTGGCCCCCCTCGCGCAGCGCCGGAGCCAGCTCGACGACGGTGGGCTCGAAGCCGTGACGCCCCAGCCAGTAGGCCAGCGCGGGACCGGCGATGCTCGCGCCGGAGATGAGGACCGTCCTGTTCGTGTTTCTGGCGGCGTTCGTGTTTCTCGTGGTGTTCGCGTTGTTCATGGTTCCTCCATGGCGGGGCCCGGCCCGAGCGCGACCGGGCAGCACTGAGCAGCACCGGACGACATCGAAACTGCGTCCATTGGATACTGTTATTTACTGTGTACCATAGACACAGTTCGCCTCGCACGACAAGAGCCAGCCACTCGTGCGACAAGACCCAGCCAGGAGGGCGCGACCGGCATGGCCGACACGTACGCAGAGACGGCACGGCTGCTGTGGGGGCCGCACCCCAAGCCGGCCCGGGGCCCGAGGCCGACCCTCGATCTGGACCGGATCGCGCGGGCCGCGGTCGAGATCGCCGACACCGCGGGGCTGGCCGATGTGTCCATGCAGCGGGTCGCCGCGCAGCTGTCCGTCACCAAGATGGCGCTGTACCGGTACGTGCCCGGCAAGGCCGAGCTGGTCGCCCTGATGGTGGACGCGGCGATCGGCCCCTACCCGGCAGCAGAGGGGCCGCAGGAGGGCTGGCGGGAACAGCTGGAGGACTGGGCCCGTCGGCTGTACACCGTCTTCCACCAGCACCCGTGGGCGCTGGACGTCACCAGCGGGCCGCGGATCATGGGGCCCGGGGAGCTGTCCTGGATGGAGCGCGCCATCTCCGCGCTGGACGGTACGGGGCTGAGCGGCGCCGAGCGGATGGACACGGCCGTCCTGCTCACCGGGCACGTCCGCAGCATCACCCAGCAGGCCGTCGCGGCGGGCCCCGCGGACAACCCCGGGGCCCAGCTGGGCGCCGTCCTCGGCGAGCTGATGCGGACACACGGCGAGCGCTTCCCCGCACTCACCGCGGCGCTCGCCTCGGAGGCCCGGTCCGGGGGGCAGGACCAGGCGTGGGAGTTCGGCCTGCAGCGCATCCTGGACGGCCTGGCCGTGATCGTCGAGCAGCGACCGCACTGACCGCACCGCCCGCGGAACGGCCCGACCGGAGGGAGCGGCCCGACCGGAGGGAGCGGCCCGACCGGAGAGAACAGGCCGACCGGAGGGAACGGGCCGACCGCGCGGAACAGGCGGCCCGGAGTCGGGCACACTCCGTGCCCGTACGTGGAGATCCCCTGGCGGCCACCGCCCCCCGCCTCGCCCTTCAGGGGCAACCCGCCGGACACCCGGCCGTCACACGGCGACCACCCGGCACGCGACAGCGGGCCTGTTCAGCCCCGTGGACGTGGGTTTTGTCATGGCCAACTCTTCGCTGTTCGTAGTGACAAACAGCCCGGGATTGCGTACCTTCACATGACGTTCACAACGAGACTTAGATCACACGCTTTGTGGGGTAACCATTCCGGTGGGTCGAGTGTCTAAGTGAACGATGCCACGGATGTCTTGGGGGACGTCCAACGGAATGTCTTGGGGGACGTTCCAGGCAAGCGTTGGCCGGGGCACGTGCCACGGGGAGCTTGAGCGGCCCTCCCGTCGAGTACGTACCCCGGCAGACCGCGCCAGCGGTCACGCGCTCACCAGACGCCCGGACCGGATCCCGTGGGGGGAATCCGCCCGGGGAAACGGAAAGCGCCCCGTACGTCGACCCGTGGGGGGATCGGCGGCGGGGCGCTTTTCGGTTACGGCCTCCACCGTCATCAACGGGGGAGGCCGCAGAAGCACCCGGCGTCCGCGCGAGGCGTCGGCCGGGTGCGTCGGCGGGGCTGACTGTGTCAGCGGCCCTCGACCGGCGTGAAGTCGCGCAGGACCTCACCGGTGTAGATCTGGCGCGGGCGGCCGATACGGCTTCCCGGCTCCTTGATCATCTCGTGCCACTGGGCGATCCAGCCGGGCAGCCGGCCGATCGCGAAGAGCACGGTGAACATCTCGGTCGGGAAGCCCATGGCCCGGTAGATCAGACCCGTGTAGAAGTCCACGTTCGGGTAGAGCTTCCGCTCGACGAAGTAGTCGTCGGCCAGCGCGTGCTCTTCGAGCTTCAGCGCGATGTCCAGCAGCTCGTCGTCCTTGCCGAGAGCCGAGAGGACGTCGTGCGCCGCCGCCTTGATGATCTTCGCCCGCGGGTCGAAGTTCTTGTAGACGCGGTGCCCGAAGCCCATGAGCTTCACGCCGTCTTCCTTGTTCTTCACCTTGCGGATGAAGCTGTCGACGTCGCCGCCGGACTGCTTGATGCCTTCGAGCATCTCCAGCACCGACTGGTTGGCGCCACCGTGCAGCGGGCCCCACAGCGCGCTGATACCGGCGGAGATCGAGGCGAACATGTTCGCCTGCGAGGAGCCGACCAGACGCACGGTGGACGTCGAGCAGTTCTGCTCGTGGTCCGCGTGCAGGATGAACAGCTTGTCCAGCGCCGCGACCACGACCGGGTCGGGCACGTACTCCTGCGAGGGGACCGAGAAGGTCATCCGCAGGAAGTTCTCCACGTACCCGAGGTCGTTGCGCGGGTAGACGAACGGGTGGCCGATCGACTTCTTGTACGCGTACGCCGCGATGGTCGGCAGCTTCGCGAGCAGGCGGATCGTCGAGAGGTGACGCTGCTCCTCGTCGAAGGGGTTGTGGCTGTCCTGGTAGAACGTCGACAGCGCGCTGACCACGGAGGACAGCATCGCCATCGGGTGCGCGTCGCGCGGGAAGCCGTCGAAGAACCGCTTGACGTCCTCGTGCAGCAGGGTGTGCTGCGTGATCTCGTTCTTGAAGGTCGCCAGCTCGTCGACCTTGGGAAGCTCGCCGTTGATCAGCAGATACGCCGTCTCAAGGAAGGTCGACTGCTCGGCGAGCTGCTCGATCGGGTATCCGCGGTAGCGCAGAATGCCCTGCTCGCCGTCGAGGTAGGTGATCCCGGATTTGTACGCGGCGGTGTTGCCGTATCCGCTGTCCAGTGTCACCAGACCGGTCTGGGCCCTGAGCTTCCCGATGTCGAAGCCCTTGTCGCCGACGGTGCTGTCGATCACCGGGTAGGTGTACTCGCCATCGCCGTACCGCAGTACTACAGAGTTGTCGCTCACGTCATCCCTCACCGACCTAGTGCCTCTTCTTCGAGGTGCCCTGACTGTCTCTACCATCCCCCACTTGGCTCAGCAGAGTGCACTCGGGGTCGCCCATTGGGCTATTTAGCGGCACTGAGTGCCGCCAACTTATCTATCCTGCCCTCTGCCCTCCGACACCGGAAACCCGGGGTGACGTTTGCCACGGCTGCGCCTCGGGCCTTCCCCCTGCCAGTCTGTGGTCAAGCGCGGTAAACCGCCTGCCCGCGGAGACCGTGCGCACCGCCTGGCCGATCGCCTTGCGGGAGCCGACCAGGACGACCAGCTTCTTCGCCCGGGTCACTGCCGTGTAGAGCAGATTTCGCTGGAGCATCATCCAGGCGCCCGTGGTGACCGGAATGACCACCGCCGGATACTCGCTGCCCTGCGAACGGTGGATCGTCACGGCGTACGCGTGCGCCAGCTCGTCCAGCTCGTCGAAGTCGTACGGCACCTCTTCGTCCTCGTCGGTGCGCACCGTCAGCTTCTGGTCCTCCGGGTCGAGCGAAGTGACCACGCCCACCGTGCCGTTGAAGACGCCGTTGGCACCCTTGTCGTAGTTGTTGCGGATCTGGGTGACCTTGTCGCCGACCCGGAAGACCCGGCCGCCGGACCGCTTCTCCGGCAGGCCGGGCCTGGCCGGGGTGATCGCCTGCTGGAGCAGTCCGTTGAGGGTGCCCGCGCCGGCCGGGCCGCGGTGCATGGGGGCCAGCACCTGGACGTCCCGGCGCGGGTCGAGGCCGAACTTCCGCGGGATGCGACGGGCCGCCACGTCGACGGTGAGTCTGCCCGCCTCCTCCGTCTCGTCCTCGACGAAGAGGAAGAAGTCCGGCAGGCCCTGGGTGATCGGGTGCGTACCGGAGTTGATCCGGTGGGCGTTGGTGACGACGCCGGACTGCTGGGCCTGGCGGAAGATCCGGGTCAGCCGGACGTTCGGCGCGGGGCTGGTGGCGGAGAGCAGATCGCGCAGCACCTCCCCCGCGCCGACCGAGGGCAGCTGGTCCACATCGCCGACCAGGAGCAGATGGGCGCCGGGGGCGACGGCCTTGACCAGTTTGTTGGCGAGGAGCAGGTCCAGCATCGACGCCTCGTCCACCACGACCAGGTCCGCGTCGAGCGGGCGCTCCCGGTCGTACGCCGCGTCGCCGCCCGGTTTCAGCTCCAGGAGGCGGTGCACGGTGGACGCCTCGGCGCCGGTCAGCTCGGAGAGCCGCTTGGCGGCGCGCCCGGTGGGGGCGGCCAGCAGGACCTTGGCCTTCTTGGCGCGGGCCAGTTCGACGACCGAGCGGACCGTGAAGGACTTGCCGCAGCCGGGGCCGCCGGTGAGGACGGCGACCTTCTCGGTGAGCGCGAGCCGGACCGCCGCCTGCTGCTCGGGGGCCAGCTCCGCGCCCGTACGCCCCGCGAGCCAGGTCAGGGCCTGCGTCCAGTCGACGTCCCGGAAGGCGGGCATCCGGTCCTCCTCGGTGCGCAGCAGCCGGACGACCTGGGAGGCGAGGGAGATCTCGGCGCGGTGGAAGGGGACCAGATACACCGCGCTGATCCATTCCTCACCGCCTTCGGGGCCCGGCACCCGCTCCCGTACGACGCCCTCCTCCACGGCCAGTTCGGCGAGGCAGTCGATGACCAGGCCGGTGTCGACCTGGAGGAGCTTGACCGCGTCGGAGATGAGCTGCTCCTCGGGGAGGAAGCAGTGGCCCTGGTCGGTGGACTGGGACAGCGCGTACTGGAGGCCGGCTTTCACCCGCTCCGGCGAGTCGTGCGGGATCCCGACGGCCTGGGCGATGCGGTCGGCGGTGAGGAAGCCGATGCCCCAGACGTCGGCGGCCAGCCGGTACGGCTCGTTCCGCACGACGGAGATCGAGGCGTCGCCGTACTTCTTGTAGATGCGCACGGCGATGGAGGTGGAGACACCGACCCCCTGGAGGAAGATCATCACTTCCTTGATCGCCTTCTGCTCCTCCCAGGCGGCGCCGATCATCTTCGTGCGCTTGGGCCCGAGGCCGGGGACCTCGACGAGGCGCTTGGGCTCCTGCTCGATGATGTCGAGGGTGTCCAGGCCGAAGTGCGTGGTGATCCGGTCGGCCATCACCGGGCCGATGCCCTTGATGAGGCCGGAGCCCAGATAGCGCCGGATGCCCTGGATGGTCGCGGGGAGGATCGTCGTGTAGTTCTCCACGGTGAACTGCTTGCCGTACTGGGAGTGCGAGCCCCAGTGCCCCTCCATGCGCAGCGATTCCCCCGGCTGCGCGCCGAGCAGCGAGCCGACGACGGTCAGCAGGTCGGAGCCGCGGCCGGTGTCGACGCGGGCGACCGTGTAGCCGTTCTCCTCGTTGGCGTAGGTGATCCGCTCCAGGACCCCTTCCAGCACTGCCATGTTGGACATGGGAAGACGCTACCGCCCGGGTCCGACAGGCCGTCCCGGGGAGCGTCTGCGCGCCCCGGGGCACCCGGGCACAAACCGGGACGGCACCGTCACGATCGGGTCACGGAGTGCTGGAGGCTTCTTGACCCGCACCCGTGTAATCGATTTCAATCACCTGTGTAATCGATTCCATGCGGTGTATGAGGAGGCGGCCCTGCGATGGCGAGCATCAAGGACGTCGCTGCCGGTGCGGGCGTTTCCGTCGCCACGGTGTCCCGGGTGCTCAACGGCCATCCGTCGGTCCGGCCCGACACCCGCGCCCGGGTGTCGGCCGCCGTGGAGGCCCTCGGCTACCGGCCGAACGCGGTGGCCCGTTCCCTGCGCACCGCGCAGACCCGCACCCTCGGCCTGGTCATCAGCGACGTGCTGAACCCGTACTTCACCGAGCTGGCCCGCTCCGTCGAGGACGAGGCCCGCGCCCACGGCTACAGCGTCGTCATCGGGAACGCCGACGAACAGCCCGCCCTCCAGGACCACCACATCCGCACCCTCGTCGACCGGCGCATCGACGGCCTGCTCGTCAGCCCCACCGACGGCGGCTCCCCGCTGATGCTGGACACCGTACGGGCCGGTACCCCGATGGTCTTCGTGGACCGCTGGATCCCGGGGGTGGACGTCCCCGTCGTACGGTCCGACGGGGACGCCGCCGTCCGCGACCTGGTCGCCCATCTCTACGCGCTCGGCCACCGCAGGCTCGCCATCATCGCGGGCCCGGCCACGACCACCACCGGCAGCGAGCGCGTCGAAGCCTTCCGCGACGCCCTGCGGGAGCACGGGCTGCCGCTGCCCGACGCCCTGATCGGACACGGCGACTTCCAGGCGGCGAGCGGGCGCCGCGAGACCGAGCGTTTCCTCGCGCTCGCCGAGCCGCCCGAGGCCGTCTTCGCCGCGGACAATCTCATGGCCCTCGGCGCGATGGACGCGATCCGGGCCCGCGGGCTGCGCATCCCGCACGACATCGCGCTCGCGGCCTTCGACGACATCCCGTGGTTCGTGCACACCGACCCGCCGGTCACGGCCATCGCCCAGCCCACCGGTGAACTCGGCCGGGCCGCCGTACGGGCCCTGATCGACCGGATCGAGGGCAGGGTCCCGCGGTCCGCGATCCTGCCCGCCCGGCTGGTGGTCCGGCGCTCCTGCGGCGAGCCGCCCGCGCCGCACCGGACCGGCAACTCCAGGAAATAGGAAAGCAGGACAGAGATGTACGACTACGACCTGCTGGTCGTGGGGTCGGCCAACGCCGACCTGGTGATCGGCGTCGAACGCCGCCCCGCCCCCGGCGAGACCGTGCTCGGTTCCGACCTGTCGGTCCACCCGGGCGGCAAGGGCGCCAACCAGTCGCTGGCCGCCGCCCGGCTCGGCGCCCGCAGCGCCCTGCTGGCCCGGGTCGGGGACGACGCCCACGGGCGGCTGCTGCTGGACTCCCAGCGCGCGGCCGGGGTCGACACCACCGGCGTTCTCGTCGGCGGAGCGCCCACCGGGGTCGCCCTGGTCACCGTGGACCCGTCGGGCGACAACAGCATCGTCGTCTCACCGGGCGCCAACGCCCGGCTCACCCCCGACGACATCCGCGCGGCGGGCGCCCTGTTCGCCGCGGCGCGGGTGGTGTCGGCGCAGCTGGAGATCCCGCTGGAGACGGTCACCGAGGTGGCGCGCACCCTTCCGGCCGGGGTCCGGTTCGTCCTGAACCCGTCCCCGCCCGCGCCGCTGCCCGACGACGTGCTGGCGGCCTGCGACCCGCTGGTGGTCAACGAGCACGAGGCGGCGGTCGTGCTGGGCGGCACGGCGGGCGACTCCCCCGAGGACTGGGCGCGGGCGCTGCTCGCGCTCGGGCCGCGCTCCGTGGTGATCACGCTGGGCGCGGCGGGCGCGCTGGTCGCGGACGGCCGTACGGGTACGGTCGCGCGGGTACCGAGCCCCCGGGTCGAGGCCGTGGACACCACGGGCGCCGGTGACGCCTTCACCGCCGCGCTGGCCTGGCGGCTCGGGCTGGGCGAAGAGCTGGCGGAGGCCGCCGCGTTCGCCGCGCGGGTGGGTGCGGCGGCCGTCACGAAGGCCGGTGCGCAGGAGTCCTACCCGACCGCCGACGAGGTCTCCGCACGGTGAGGGCGGCGGGCGTCCTCGCCCGTCAACTCCCCTGCGCCTGAGCCGAAGTGGCCCGTCGCCGGGTGAAGTGGCTTGTGCAGTCCAGGAGATGAGCCGTGCGAGAGGGCCCGGTCCGCTGGACCGGGCCCTCGTCGCGTTCCCCTCCCCTGATACCAGAGCTTCCCGTATCCCCCCAGATCCGTCCCCCCGAAGCCCTGATGCCACGTACGACTGCCGTTACGGGGAAAGGGTTGTACGGATGCGGGGAGTTATTTTTCCGGTCGGCCGCCGGCCGGGATCGGATCGGCTGCCGACCCGGATCGGACGAGGTCGTCGGCCAGGATCGGACGCGGCCGTCAGCCGGGATCAGACCCGGTCGGCCGCGATCAGGAGGTACTGGAACGAGCCGTCCTTGTACGAGTTGATGAACGCCTCCTCGATGCCGGTGACCAGCGAGGACGTGGCCCGCAGCTCCCAGTAGGGCAGCGTCGCAGCCGTCAGGTCGATGATCGTCTGCGGTACGAGACGGTTGTCGGCCATCGACTTCAGGTACTCCCGGCGGGAGTGGATGTTGCACTCGAAGTGCGCGTTGATCTGGGAGACCCACTTCGACGGCTGGCCGTAACGCGGGTTCCAGCAGCCGGTGATGGTCACGTAGCGGCCACCGACCCGGAGGATGCGGGAGTGCTCGGCGAAGAGGTCGTCCAGGTCGACGTACATACTCGACTCGTTGTTCCACGAGCCCGCGGCCTGCCCGGTCTCGAAGGGCGTGGCGAGCATGTTGCAGACCTGGGCGTGGACGTGGTCCTCGATGCCGAGTTCGTGCGCACGGCGGTTGCCGAATTCGGCCTGCTTGGCCGACAGGGTGACGCCCTCGACCTTGCAGCCGAAGCGCTGGTGGGCCATGACGCTCGAACCGCCCCGGCCGCAGCCCGCGTCCACGAGCATGTCGTCACGCCCGATGGATCCGAGGTGGTCCAGGAGGACTTCGGCCTGCGCCGACTCCAGGCGGTGGAGCTCGGCGATCAGCTTCTTCTCGTACTCGCTGTCGAGCGTGTCCCCGAGGGCGGCGTGGTCGACATCGCCGATGCCGTAGTGGTGGTGGTAGAGCCCGTCGACGTCACCGAGACGCAAGTTCACGGGCCTGGCCTCCTGGTCCCAGTAGCGGGCGATGTCACCCTGGTAGGGCGACACCGGGGCCGGGATGAAAACGGGGGCGTCGGTGGTGAGCTCGGTGCTGGTCATAGTTGAAGTCCGCTCCTTACCAGAAATCGGGCAGGCTGTATCGATAGGTGTTGGTCTGGTGCCAGTAGTGGTTGCCGTCGACCCAGGTGGCCACTCCCCGGAGGAAACGCAGCACGCTCGGGACGGGGCAGTCGGCTGCCAGCGCGGCGGCTTCGCTCTCGAAGCCGTGCATGAGGTCGTTGTGGACCTCGACCGCCTTCAGATAGGCGTCCCGGTCGGAGACGCTCTCGCGTTCGGCGATCACCACGGGCAGGTTCAGGTGTCTGCCGGGGCTGTTGAGCTCCTTGGTGTACGAGTACAGGTCGTTGACGATCGTGGTGGCGTTGCCGGCGAGCGCGATGACCCGCTGCATGGCCGGCTGGGCGTGCAGGTCGGCGGGGAGTTCGTAGCCGCCGACGGTGTCCGTGATGGTGGGGCAGGGGCGGAAGTTGTTGAACTGGCGCATCGCCAGGTACTCCCACACCTCGGGGACGTGATCCGCCTCGGCCCACGCGGCCTCGGCCAGGTACCCCAGGTGCAGACGGGCCATGTCGTGCCGGTACCGGTCGGTCTGCGAGGGGGTGGCCTGCCGGTTGAAGTACTCCATGGCGGAGCGGTAGGCGCGCCGGGGCGCGTCCGACTGGAGCGACTCCGCCCACTGCGGCTCGTACTCCTGCGTCGTGTGCAGGGGATCGAGCGCCGTGTGAGCCAGCAGCAGTCGGCTGCCGAGTCCGACGGGCGAGCCGCCGTGGTCCTCGCAGTAGCAGTCGTCGACCGCGTTCTCGGCGACCATCAGGCGGGTGGCGACCATCAGATGGTCCACGGTGGGGGCGTCCGGGTGGCAGGCGACCATGTAGCGGCCGACGGAGAATCCGTCGAACTGGTCCTCCCACTCAGGGGGGAACGCCTGGACCTCGTCCACCGCCCACGCCTTGATCCGGTGGCTGACCTCCTCCACGCGCACCGGGTCGGGCGGCGCCACCGGATGGTGGTAGAGGCCCGGGATCGGCGTGCCCTCCGCCGGTTCCGCGAGTTCCGCGGGCTCGGCAGGAGCGGGCGGTTCCGCGCGCCGGGCCAGGTGCAGGCCCGCCGTGCCCAGACCGCTGGGGCCGCACAGGATCCGTTGCAGGGCGGCGCTCGGCTGCCGCACCGAGGCGCCCTCCTCCAGACGTGGAGCGATCAGGTCGCCACTCGGTCCCTTGTCGGGTACGGAGCCGGCTGCCCGGGTGCGTACCCCGGCGAGGGCCCCGGTGACAGGCAGACTCGGCTGCAGAGGGGAAGACCCGGGATCGGGCATCCGTAGCTCCTTGGTGAGGTGGGTGGGCTGCCCCCGGGCCGGGCGTGCTCGCCCCGGCCCGGGACCGGCAGGACCGGTCCGAACGTGCCGGAACCCGGCCTGACCCGGCTGACATCGACTGGAACCGTAGGGAACGTTCCGGAACCAGTTTGAAACGTCTGGAACCGGCTGGAACCGGGCCGGATGCTGCCTAGCGGCGGTGGGCGATCTGGACGTTCTCCAGGACGCCGAGCGCGTCGGGCAGCAGGACGGCGGCCGAGTAGTACGTGGTGACCAGGTACGAGATGATCGCCTGCTCGTTCATGCCCATGAAGCGCACCGACAGGCCCGGCTCGTACTCCTCCGGCAGGCCCGTCTGACGCAGGCCGATGACGCCCTGGTTGTCCTCACCGGTACGCATCGCAAGGATCGAGCTGGTGTTCTCCTTGCTGATGGGAATCTTGTTGCAGGGCAGGATCGGCACCCCGCGCCAGGCCGGGACCTGCTGGCCGCCGAGGTCGACGTGGTCCGGGTAGAGGCCGTAGGCGTTGAACCCACGGCCGATCGCCGCGATCGTCCGGGGATGGGCGAGGAAGAGCTTGGTGCCGCGGCGGCGGCTGAGCAGTTCGTCGAGGTCGTCCGGGGTGGGCGGGCCGGAGTGGGTCTGGATCCGCTGCTTGAAGGCGGCGTTGTGGAGCAGACCGAACTCGCGGTTGTTGACGAGCTCGTGCTCCTGGCGCTCGCGCAGCGCCTCGATGGTGAGCCTGAGCTGCTCCTCCGTCTGGTTCATCGGCCCGTTGTAGAGGTCGGCGACCCTGCTGTGGACGCGCAGAACCGTTTGGGCGACGGAGAGTTCGTACTCGCGCGGCCGGAGTTCGTAGTCGACGAAGGAGCCCGGCAGCGCCGCTTCGCCGGTGTGACCGGCCGACATCGCGATCTCGGCCTCACCGTGCCGCGTCTGCGGCCGGTCGGCGAGCGAGCCGAACTGCTGGAGGTGGGCCCGGAGTCCCGGCGCCGCGGCCTGTACGGCGTCGAAGTCGGCGCGGGACAGGGTGAGCAGCGTGCCCGCGGTCTCGGCCGTGGCGGTGTAGTCCCACCTCGCGTCCGCGTCCAGCAGGGCGTTCTCACCGAACCGGTCGCCGTCCGCGAGCAGGGCGACGGCGACCTCGTCCCCGTACTTGCCGACGGAGGTCTGCTTGATCCGCCCGTGGGCGACCAGATGGATCTGCTCGGCGGCGTTGCCCCGCTCGGCGAGCACCTCTCCGGCGCGGAAGTCCCGCTGCACGCACCGGTCGGCGATCGCGGTCAGCACCTCGACGTCGTCGAAGTCGCGCAGCAGGGCCAGTTCGCCCAGCTCGCGGGGGATCACCCGGACACCGCTGCCGTCCTGGACGAACTCGATCTTCCCGTCGCCGACGGTGTAGGTCAGCCGGCGGTTCACCCGGTAGGTGCCGCCCTTGGTCTCCACCCAGGGGAGCATCCGCAGCAGCCACCGGGAGGTGATCTCCTGCATCTGCGGGGCGGACTTGGTCGTGGTCGCCAGGTTGCGGGCAGCCGCCGTGCTCAGACTGGACTGCGCGGACGGCTCCGGCTGCACTTCCGGGCCGGTCTCAACGGTCATCTGACGAGTTCTCCTTTGCGGCGGCGGTGATCGGCGCAGGCGCGCCGACCGGTGAAAGAGGAAAGGCGGAGGGGGGAACGTGCGGGTGGATCACTGGCGGTCCGTCCGGATCCACGGGAACGCTAATGGCGGGTTCAGCCAACTCCGGCGGATCGCCCACCGAGTTACCTCGATTCAGCGATCTCTGCGCGCATCAGGTTTATTCGGATAAACGGCGGTATTCAGCCGTGAAGGTCGGCGCCGGTGGAACGCAAGAAGGGCGACCGCTCGGGCGGTCGCCCTTCTTGCCGTGTTCTGTCTGGTTGCGCGCCGGGCTCGCAGGAGCTCCGGGTCGCTGCGCTGGCTCGTTATGTTCGGGCTCGTCGCGCCCCCGGTGGCTACACCGCGTACCGCACGAACCGCTCAGCCGTCTCGCGCAGTACCTCCACGCCGTCCCGCGCCCACAACTCCTCGTTGAAGATCTCGACTTCGATCGGGCGGCCCGCGTACCCCACCGCGTCCACCCGCTCCCGCCACTCGCGCATGTCGACCGAGCCGTCGCCGATCTGGCCGCGCCCGTTCAGCACGCCGGCGGGCAGCGGTGTGGTCCAGTCGGCCAGTTGGAAGGTGTGGATCCGGCCGCCCGCGCCCGCCCTGGCGACCTGCGCGGGCGCCTGGTCGTCCCACCAGATGTGGTACGTGTCCACGGCGACGCCCACCTGCTCGGCCGGGAAGCGTTCCGCCAGGTCCAGCGCCTGCGTCAGGGTCGAGACCACGCAGCGGTCGGCGGCGAACATCGGGTGCAGCGGCTCGATCGCGAGACGTACGCCCCGCTCCCCCGCGTACGGCGCCAGCTCCGCCAGCGCGTCGGCGATCCGCTCCCGCGCCCCGTGCAGGTCCTTCGATCCGGCCGGGAGGCCGCCCGAGACCAGCACCAGCGTGTCCGTGCCCAGCGTCACCGCCTCGTCGACCGCCGCGCGGTTGTCGGCCAGCGCCGCCGCCCGCTCGGCGGGGTCGATCGCGGTGAGGAAGCCGCCGCGGCACAGCGTGGTGACGGTGAGGCCCGCGTCCCGTACCAGTCCGGCCGCCGCCGCGACCCCGTACTGCTGCACGGGCTCGCGCCACAGCCCGACACCGGGCACACCCAGGTCGGTGCAGGCGGTGACGAGTTCGGGCAGCGAGAGCTGCTTCACCGTCATCTGGTTGATGCTGAAGCGCGCGAGGTCAGCGGTCACTGCGGGACTCCGTACACGGTGAGCAGGGACGTCATCCGGGCCTCCGCGAGCGCCGGGTCCGGGAAGAGGCCGAGGCCGTCGGCGAGTTCGTAGGCCCGCGCGAAGTGCGGCAGCGAGCGGGCCGACTGGAGGCCGCCCACCATGGTGAAGTGGGACTGGTGGCCCGCCAGCCAGGCCAGGAGGACGACACCGGTCTTGTAGAAACGGGTCGGCTTCTGGAAGAGGTGCCGGGACAACTCGACCGTCGGGTCGAGCAGTTCACGGAAACCGCGCGCGTCGCCGGTGTCCAGCAGGCGTACGGCCTCGGCGGCCAGCGGCCCGAGCGGGTCGAAGATGCCGAGCAGGGCGTGGCTGAAGCCGCGCTCGTCGCCCGCGATCAGCTCGGGGTAGTTGAAGTCGTCGCCGGTGTAGCAGCGGACCCCGTCGGGCAGGCGGCGGCGGAGGTCCACCTCGCGCCGGGCGTCGAGCAGGGAGACCTTGATGCCGTCGACCTTGTCCGGGTGGGCGGCGATGACCTCCAGGAAGGTCTCGGTGGCCGCGTCCAGGTCCGTCGAGCCCCAGTACCCGTCGAGCGCCGGGTCGAACATCGGGCCGAGCCAGTGCAGCACGACCGGCTCCGCGCTCTGGCGCAGCAGGTGGCCGTAGACCTCCAGGTAGTCCTCGGGGCCCTTCGCGGTGGCCGCGAGTGCGCGCGAGGCCATCAGGATGGCCTGGGCGCCGGACTCCTCCACCAGGGCGAGCTGTTCCTCGTACGCCGCGACGACCTGTTCCCGCGTGACGTCGCCGGGCGGGAGCTGGTCGGTGCCGACCCCGCAGGCGATGGCGCCGCCGACCGACCTGGCCTCGGCGGCCGACCGGCGGATCAGCTCGGCCGCTCCCGCCCAGTCCAGGCCCATGCCGCGCTGCGCGGTGTCCATGGCCTCGGCCACGCCGAGCCCGTGCGACCAGAGGTGACGGCGGAAGGCCAGGGTGGCGTCCCAGTCGACGGCGGCCGGGCCGTCCGGCGAGACGTCGGCGTACGGGTCGGCGACGACGTGCGCGGCGGAGAAGACCGTACGGGAGGCGAGCGGCGCGCCGCCCGTGGTGAACGCGGCCGGTGCGGTGCGGGGGGTGTAGCGGTACGTACCGCCGCCCGCGCGCGGAAGCAGGATCGTCACAGGGAGATCTCCGGTACGTCGAGCCGGCGGCCCTCGGCGGACGACTTCAGTCCCAGCTCGGCGAGCTGCACGCCGCGCGCGCCGGCCAGCAGGTCCCAGTGGTACGGCTCGTCGAGCGCGATGTGGCGCAGGAAGAGCTCCCACTGGACCTTGAAGCCGTTGTCGAAGTCACCGTTGTCGGGGACCTCCTGCCACTGGTCGCGGAACGAGTGGGTGACGGGCAGGTCCGGGTTCCAGACCGGCTTGGGGGTGGAACTGCGGTGCTGGACACGGCAGTTGCGCAGCCCGGCGACGGCGGAACCCTCGGTGCCGTCGACCTGGAACTCGACGAGTTCGTCGCGGTTGACCCGGACCGACCAGGAGGAGTTGATCTGGGCGATCGCGCCGCCCTCCAGCTGGAAGATGCCGTACGCCGAGTCGTCGGCGGTCGCCTCGTAGGGCTCGGACTTCTCGTCCCAGCGCTGCGGGATGTGGGTGGCGGTGAGCGCCTGTACGGAGGTGACCCGGCCGAACAGCTCGTGCAGGACGTACTCCCAGTGCGGGAACATGTCGACGACGATGCCGCCGCCGTCCTCCGCGCGGTAGTTCCACGAGGGGCGCTGGGCCTCCTGCCAGTCGCCCTCGAAGACCCAGTAGCCGAACTCGCCGCGGACGGAGAGGATCTTCCCGAAGAAGCCGCCGTCGATGAGCCGCTTGAGCTTCAGCAGCCCCGGCAGGAACAGCTTGTCCTGGACGACGCCGTGCTTGATCCCGGCGGCCTCGGCCAGCCGGGCCAGCTCCAGGGCTCCGTCGAGGCCGGTGGCGGTCGGCTTCTCGGTGTAGATGTGCTTCCCGGCCGCGATGGCCTTCTTGAGCGCTTCTTCGCGGGCCGAGGTGACCTGCGCGTCGAAGTAGATGTCGATCTTCTCGTCACCCTCGGCGGCGAGCACGGCGTCGAGGTCGGTGGACCAGTGCTCCAGTCCGTGCTTCTCGGCCATCGCCCTGAGCACGTGCTCACGGCGGCCGACCAGGACGATCTCGGGCCAGAGCACGGTGCCGTCACCGAGGTCGAGCCCGCCCTCCTCACGGATCGCGAGGAGGGAACGAACCAGGTGCTGGCGGTAACCCATCCGGCCGGTCACGCCGTTCATGGCGATCCGCACTGTCTTACGTGTCACGAAAGTTCCCTCCACGAAACCCATAGCAAGCGCTTTCTACGCAGTATGAAGCTAACCTGCGGACACCGGCCCCGACAAGAGGCACGGGCAAGACATGTGGTCCGAGCGGTACGGAGGCAGAGATGACAGCGACCCTCGCGGACGTGGCGGCCCGCGCCCGGGTGTCCCCGGCGACGGTCTCCCGCGTGCTCAACGGCAACTACCCGGTGGCCGTGGCCACTCGGGAACGGGTGCTGCGGGCCGTGGACGAACTGGACTACGTGCTGAACGGGCCCGCGAGTTCCCTCGCCGCCGCCACCTCCGACCTGGTCGGCATCCTCGTCAACGACATCGCCGACCCGTTCTTCGGGATCATGGCGGGCGCGGCCCAGTCCGAGATCGGCGGCCAGGAGGGCACCGGGCGGGCGGGCGGCGAGAAGCTGGCGGTGGTCTGCAACACGGGTGGCTCGCCGGAGCGCGAACTCACCTATCTCACCCTGCTCCAGCGCCAGCGCGCGGCGGCCGTGGTGCTGACCGGCGGTGCGATCGAGGACCCCGGGCACACCGCGGCGGTCGCCGCCAAGCTGGCGAAGCTGTCCGGGGCGGGGACCCGGGTGGTGCTCTGCGGGCGGCCCCCCATTCCCGGCAGCGAGTCCGTGGTGACGACGCTGGCCTTCGACAACCGGGGCGGCGGACAGCAGCTCACCGAGCATCTGCTGTCGCTGGGGCACCGGCGGATCGGCTACGTGGCGGGGCCGGCGGAACGCACCACGACCCGCGACCGGCTGGACGGCCACCGGGTGGCGATGGCGCGGGCGGGGCTCGGCGACGGGCAGGACGGGCTCACGGTCCACGGCCCGTACGACCGCCGTTCCGGCTACGACGCGACGCGGGAACTCCTGCGCAGGGAGCCGGGGCTGACGGCGGTCGTGGCGGCGAACGACACGGTGGCGCTGGGCGCGTGCGCGGCCGTGCGGGACCAGGGGCTGCGGATTCCCGAGGACATCTCGGTGGCCGGCTTCGACGACCTGCCGTTCTCGGTGGACGCGATGCCCGCGCTGACGACGGTGCGGCTGCCGCTGCACGCGGCGGGGGCGCGGGCGGGTCGGCTGGCGATGGGCCGGGAGGCGGCTCCGGAGGGCGGCATCTCGGTGTTGCCGGGCGAGCTGATGGCTCGGGCGTCCACGGCGGCGCCGGGCCGGTGAGGGGGTGCGGCGGCCCCGCCCGCGAGCCGGGCTACCGCGAACGGGCGTCGTGGACCAATGATGTCCTGGCACCGACAGCAATCATGCAGGCATCGGTCTTCACGTCCGAGATGCTCAGGCTTCAGGAAGGAACAGTGCGTTGAAGTACGCGTTCTCCACCCTCGGGGTGCCAGGAATCACCGTCCAGGACGTGGTGCGACTCGCCGCGGACACCGGCTATCAGGGGGTCGAGCTGCGCGCGCACCCCGAGGAGGCGCTGCACCCCGGCACCGGATCACGGGAACGGGCCGCCGCGGCCGAGGAGTTCGCGCGCGGCGGCATCGAGATCCTCGGGGTCGCCGGGTACGTACGGGTGGCCGCCGAGGGTGACGACAAGGAGATCGAGGCCGGCCTCGCCGAGCTGGTCTTCCTCGCCGCCGACCTCGGCGCCCCGTTCGTCCGGGTCTTCCCCGGCGCGGGCGGCCAGGAACCGGCGGAGGCGGACGCGGCTGCCGCCCGACGGCTCGGCGCAGCCGCCGAGATCGCCGCCGACAAGGGCGTACGGATCCTCCTGGAGACCCACGACTCGCACCGCACCGGCGCCGACGCGGCCCGGGTACTGGGCCCGGTCGGCCACCGGAACGCCGGAGCGCTCTGGGACGTGATGCACACCTGGCTGGGGGGCGAGTCCCCGGCGGCCAGCCATGCCGTACTCGCCCCGCACCTCGGTTACGCCCAGGTCAAGGACATCGCGTCGGCCGAGGACACCACCCCGCTGCCGCTGGGGGCGGGCGTGCTGCCGCTCCGCGAGTGCGTGGAGCTGCTCAACTCGCCCGACGGATGGCTGTGCTGGGAGTACGAGAAGCGCTGGTACCCGCAAGCGGCGGAGCTGCCCGGTCTGCTGGTGGCGGGGCGGGAGTACCTGGAGCAGCTGAGCCGGGGCGCGACAGTGAAGTGACGGCGACCCCGCCGGCCAGCAGCACCGCGGCGCACCAGCGCAGCGGGGTCATCCCCTCGTGCAGCACCAGCGCGGCCGAGGACATCCCGAAGACCGGGACGAGCAGGGTGAAGGGGGCCACCGACGACGCGGGATGCCGGCTGAGCAGGAATCCCCAGGCGCCGAAGCCGAAGACCGTGGTGACCCACGCGACGTAGAGGACGATGCCCACGCCGCTCGGGTCGAGGGAGGTCAGGGCGTGCGCGTCGGCGCTCCAGCCCTCGGAGAGCAGGGAGAGTCCGAACAGCGGCAGGACCGGCACGGTGGACACCCACACCATGAAGTTCAGCGCGTCGGGCGGGGCGGCCCTGCGGGTGAGGACGTTCGACACTCCCCAGCAGGCCGCCGCCGCGACGACCAGCACGAAGGCGGTCACCGGGCCGCTCGCGCCCTCGTCGACGGCCGCGACGGCGATGCCCGCGAGCGCCACGGCCATCCCGGCGATCCGTGTCCGGCCCGGCCGCTCCCCCAGCGCCACGGCGGCGAACAGCGCGGTGAAGACCGCCTGGACCTGGAGCACCAGCGAGGAGAGCCCGGCGTCCATCCCGTGGTCCATGCCGATGAAGAGCAGCCCGAACTTGGCCACCCCCAGCACCAGTCCGACGGAGACGATGTACTTCCAGGCCACCTTCGGGCGGCCCACGAAGAACACCGCGGGCAGCGCGGCCACCAGGAACCGCAGGGCGGAGAAGAGCAGCGGCGGGAAGTGGCCGAGGCCGACCTCGATGACGGTGAAGTTGATCCCCCAGACCGCGGTGACGACCACGGCGAGGGCGATGTGGAGGGGACGCATGGACCGAGCATCACCGGAGCGGACCATGTAGCACCAGCGCGGAATTCTTCATGGTTGAATTGAGCATCGCTTATGAATGAAGGAACGGACCGACGGAACGGAAGGGCGCCCCGTGCTCGATCTCGCCCGGCTGCGCGCCCTGCACGCGGTCTCCGTACACGGTTCGGTGGTCGCCGCCGCGAGCGCGCTCGGGTACACCCCGTCCGCCGTGTCGCAGCAGATCACCAAGTTGGAACGGGAGACCAGGACCACCCTGCTGGAGCGCCGCGGCCGGGGCATCGCACTGACCGAGGAGGCGCTGCATCTCGCCGCCACCGCCCAGGAGTTGCTGGCGATCGTCGAGCGCGCGGAGACGACGCTGGAGGAGCGGAAGGGCCGGCCGACGGGACGGCTGACGATCGCCGCGTTCGCGTCCGCCGCGCGCGGGCTGCTCCCCGGGGTGCTGGCCGAACTGGCCGTCGCCCACCCGTCGTTGGACACCAGGCTCACCGAGGTCGACCCGCACCTCTCGCTCGATCTGGTGGCGAAGGGCGTGACGGATCTGGTGGTGGCGCACGACTGGGACATCGCCCCGCTGCCCGCCCCCGAAGGGGTCGAACAGGCGGTGATCGGCGACGACGTGTGCGATCTGCTCGTTCCCGGCGGGCATCCGCTGGCCGGGCGCACCGCGGTACGGCGCGAGGAGCTGGCCGGGGAGCGGTGGGTCTGCCAGCCGCCCGGCCGGGTCTGCCACGACTGGCTGGTGCGCACCCTGCGCGCGGCCGGTCAGGAGCCGGACATCGTGCACCAGGCGGAGGAGAACCCCACCCTGCTCGCCCTGGTCGCCGCCGGGCTCGGGGTCGCGGTGATCCCCCGGCTGGGGCGGGGGCCGGTGCCGGACGGGGCGGTGGCGGTGCCGCTCGATCCGATGCCGGTGCGCAGGCTGTACGCGCTGTGGCGGACGGGCGCCGCCCGGCGCCCCGCGATCACCGAGACCGTACGCATGCTCCAGGAGCACTGGGCCCGCGGGGGCCGGGCCTGAGGATCCGACAGGGATCCGGCCGGGCCTGAGGATCCGACAGGGATCCGGCCGGGCCTGAGGATCCGACGGGGATCCGGCCGGGCCCGGCCGCGCCGCCGGTCAGCCCATGGACTTGGCGCCGTCCAGGGACTCGCGGAGGATGTCGGCGTGACCGGCGTGCTGAGCGGTCTCGGCGATGAGGTGCAGCAGCACCCGGCGGGCCGACCACCGCGCGCCGGGCTCGAACCAAGGGGCTTTCGGCAGCGGCTGGGCGGCGCCCAGGTCGGGCAGGGTGGCGATCAGTTCGTCGGTCCGGTGGGCCACCTCGGCGTAGTCGGCCAGCACGCCTGCCAGCGTCTCACCGGGCAGCAGCCGGAACTCGTCGGCCCGCTGGACCCAGTCGGCCTCGGTCATGGCGGTGAAGTCCCTCATCACCGACGGGCCGTCCACGATGAAGCCCGCCCAGGTCCGCTCGACCGCGGCGACGTGCTTGATGAGACCGCCGAGGCACAGTTCACCCGCGGTGGTCCGCAGCCCGGCCTGCTCGTCGGTGAGGTCACGGGTGGTGAACCGCAGGAAGTGCCGTTGCTTGGCCAGCGCCTCCAGCAGGTCGGCACGCTCGCCGGTGACGGCCGGAACTCCGGCCTCGTCGTGGGCGATCGGGTCATTGGCGTTCATGGTCTCTGCCTTCTGTCGTTCCTGTTCCGCCGGACGAGAAGCACGCTAGAGGCCGACTAGGTCAGCGTCTGACCTTTATCGCGGGCTGATCGCAGTCCGAGCACGACGCCGGCCGTTCCCCCGTGTGCGCCAATGGGCTTCATTCTGCCCGCACCCTTGACCTGGCAGTTACTTTCCGGATATCCGTTCCCCTTGGAAGTTTCCTTCATTTTCCTTGCGCAGTACGGCCGGAAGGGGCACCAGTGCAGTACCGCACCTCCAGACGCACCCTGCTCACCGCTACCGCCGCGGTGGCCGCGGTGGCAGCCACCGGGACCACGGCGTACGCCGACCCCCGCGACCACGGTCAGGACCGGCAGCTCAAGAAGCTGATCGCCCGCATGAGCATCGAGGAGAAGGTCGGTCAGCTCTTCGTGATGCGGGTGTACGGGCACTCCGCGACAGCGCCCGACCAGGCCGACATCGACGCCAACCTCAGCGAGATCGGGGTCCGCACCGCCGCCGAACTGATCGCGAAGTACCACGTCGGCGGCATCATCTACTTCACCTGGGCGCACAACACCCGGGACCCGCACCAGATCGCCGCCCTCTCCAACGGCATCCAGCGGGCGGGCCTCGCCCAGCCCACCCCCGTGCCCCTGCTGATCGCCACCGACCAGGAACACGGCATCGTCTGCCGGGTCGGCTACCCGGCCACGCTGTTCCCCGGCGCGATGGCGCTGGGTGCGGGCCGCTCGCGCGAGGACGCCCGTACGGTGGGCCGCATCTCCGGGGCCGAACTGCACGCGATCGGCATCCGGCAGGACTACTCGACCGACGCGGACGTCAACGTCAACCCCGCCAACCCGGTCATCGGGGTCCGGTCCTTCGGCTCCGAACCGGCGGCCGTGGCCCGGATGGTCGGCGCCGAGGTGCAGGGCTACCAGAGCTCGCAGGTCGCCGCCACCGCCAAGCACTTCCCCGGCCACGGCGACACCTCGGTCGACAGCCACACGGGTATCCCGATCATCACCCACACCCGCGAGGAGTGGGAGCGCATCGACGCACCGCCGTTCAAGGCGGCCGTCGCCGCCGGGATCGACTCGATCATGACGGCGCACATCCAGTTCCCCGCACTGGACCCGAGCAACGACCCGGCCACCCTGTCCCGCCCGATCCTCACCGGCATCCTGCGCGAGGAACTCGGGTACGACGGCGTGGTCATCACCGATTCGCTGGGGATGCAGGGCGTACGGGACAAGTACGGCGACGACCGGGTCCCGGTGCTGGCACTCGGAGCGGGAGCGGACCAGCTGCTGAACCCGCCGGACCTCGCCACCGCCTGGAACGGCGTACTGAGCGCCGTGAAGAGCGGGGAGATCACCGAGGACCGGCTCGACGAATCGATCCTGCGGATCCTCCGGCTCAAGGAGCGGCGCGGGCTGTTCCGCGCTCCGTACGTGGACGACCGCCAGGTGGACCACGTCGTCGGCACCCGGTCCCATCTGGCCACCGCCGACCGGATCGCGGAGCGGACCACCACCCTGCTGGTGAACCGGGACCGGCTCCTCCCGCTCTCCCGGCGGCGCACCCGCAGCCTGCTGGTCGTCGGCGCCGACCCGGCCTCGCCCTCGGGGACGACGGGGCCGCCGACGGGCGTGCTGGGCAAGGAGCTGACCGGGCTCGGGTTCACCACCACGGTGCTGTCCACCGGCACGGCTCCCACCGCGGCGCAGATCGAGGGCGCCGTCGCCGCCGCGCGGGGCAAGGACGCGGTGATCGTCGGCACGTACGACGTGGCGGCGGGTGACGCGCAGTCCAAGCTGGTGGCCGCGCTCCTGGCGGCCGGTGCCACGGTGGTGCAGATCGCGATCCGCAACCCGTACGACATCGCGAACCTGCCCGGTGTCGGCGCCGCGCTCGCCACCTACAGCTGGACCGACGTCGAACTCCGGGCCGCGGCCCGGGTGATCGCCGGACGGGCGGAGCCGCGGGGCCAACTGCCCGTGCCCGTCCAGCGCGCCGACGATCCCACGCAGGTGCTGTACCCGGTCGGCCACGGTCTGACGTACTGACCGCCGCATTCACCGGTCCAGGCACCACCGCACGGCTGTGCCCGCCGCGTCCGGAACTCCGGTCGACGGCGGGCACAGTGTGTGGAGTTGCGCGTGGAGTTGTGCGTGGAGTTGTGCGTCAGGGCCGCAGGACCCGCTCGCGTCCCACGGTGGTCCTGTCGAGCTGCGCGTCGTACGCGGCGAGCGGTGCGGCCTGCGCCGGGTCGGCCTGGACCGCGGCCGGGGCGACGCCGGCCCAGGCCAGGATGCGGGCGGTGGCCTTCGCCTTGTCGGCGGGGGCGAGCCCGTCGACGTTGGCGCCGTGGTTCATCCCGGGCGCGGTGAAGACGTAACTGTCGTCCGCGTGCTTCCCGACGCTGAAGCGCTCGGCGCCCCACGGGTCGTTCTGCCCGTACACGTAGAGCATGTGGTGGGCGTTGTGCTTCACCCAGCGGTCCACGTCCGCCATCACGGACGGCTGGAACCGCATCGGGATGGAGCGGGGCACGAAGTGACGCGGCGCCTGGTAGCCGTAGCGGCTCAGCTTGCCGAGCCAGGGCTGCTGGATGTCCGGCGAACCGAGCTGGGTGCCCGCCTGGTAGTAGTACGGCGTGTACGGCTCCAGCCCCTGGTCGGTGTAGAAGGAGAAGCCGGAGATCGTGTCGACGGAGTCCCAGATGGCCTGGTCGGTGGCGTGCGGGGCGTCGGCGGGGACGGTGTCGCAGTCGGAGAGCAGGCTGTACTGCCAGAAGCCCCAGATGTAGTCCATCACCACGGCCTCGTAGGAACGGTCGAGGGAGCCGGTGGTGGTGAAGGTGTAGCCGTGGTCCGCCGCGTACTGGGCGTACTTCTTCTCCAGCGGCTCCCGCCGGACGAGCGCTTCGCGCTGCACGCCCTCCAGCCTGTCGCGGCACTCCTTGGTGCCGACCCCTGCGAGGAAGCGGTCGTACGCCGAGTCCTCGTCGTTGACGACGTCGTTCGGGGCGACGTAGGCGACGACCCCGTCCATGTCGCGCGGGTAGTAACGCTCGTAATAGGTGGCGGTCATGCCGCCCTTGGAACCGCCGGTGGTGAGCCAGTTCCTGGTGTAGATCTTCTTCAGCGCCGTGAACAGCCGGTGCTGGTCGCTCGCGGCCTGCCAGATGTCCAGCTTCGACCAGTCGGCGGGCTGCGGCCGGGAGGGGGTGAAGTACCGGTACTCCAGCGACACCTGGTTGCCGTCGACGATCCTGGTCGGCTCGGAGCGGCTGGGACTGGTGGAGACGTTGTAGCCGCCGGTGTAGAGGACCGTGGGCCGGCTGGTGTCTTTGTGCAGCAGCGTGAGGCGCTGCTCGAAGGTGCCCTTCGACGGGTGACGGTGGTCGATGGGCTGGGTGTACTGGAGGACGAAGAAACGGTAGCCCGTGTAGGGCTTCTCCTCGATGAGCTTCATTCCCGGTATCGCGAGGATCCGGTCCTTGATGTCCGGCGTGTCCGGTCCTGCCGCGGTGGCCGCACCGGCCGAAGCTCCTGCCACGCTCAAGGTGCCTATGAGCACCACGAACGCGAGCAGCCATCTGAGCGCCTTGCGCATTCAGCCCTCCCCTGGAGATCACTACGAGTAGCCGCGAACCTAGCGGGGGTAACGCATGGCACGCCAGACCCAGTTGACCATCCGTTGACCATCGGAGGGAGGTCGGGCACTCAGCAGAGCATCCAGCCGGAGGCGCCCTTCTTGCCGGAGACCACGCCCACGGCCCGCACACAGCGGTGCGTGGCACGGACCTTCACCGGCCCCGCCAGTCGGGTGAACCGGCCGCTGTCCACGACCGCTCGGGCGCCACGCGCCTGGAGCGAGACGGACATCTGCCTCCTGGGGCCCGGCGACCTGGCGAGCGTGACGGCACAGACGTACTGGCCGCTCCGGTAGACCTGCAACTGCCCGGTGGCGAAGGGCACCGTCCTCACCTGGTGCCCGGGACAGCCGGACGCCGCGGCGGCGGGCTGCGTGCCGGGCCCCACGAAGGCGAGGGCCAGCGCGGCGGCTGCGGTCAGCGCCCCCGCTCCGCGCCGCACACCACGCCGTACGCGCCTCGGTCCGCGCCACATGTCGAACACTTCTTCCCCCTCGGCCACACGGTCGTATGTATGTACGTACGGACGCACAGGGCCGCCCACCGGTTGCACCGCATAAACGGACAGATGGTGACAGGTTCGGTGCAACCGCTCAGCGGCAGGCGGGGCGGTACTGAATTCCCAAGAAGTGCCGCTCCCATACTTCCGCGCTCAGGACATGGGAGGTGGCGGAGCAGATACGCGCTGCGGCGTGTTCCACATCCAGGTCCCAGACCTGCACCGTCCCGGAGACCCCACCGGTGGCCAAGGTCCGCCCGTCGGGGCTGAAGCCGAGCGGACCTGCCCCGGGCGCGCTGACCGCGCGTCCCTTCGCCTTGGGATGCCTGAGGTCGGAGAGGTCCCAGAGCCTGACGGTGTTGTCCCGGGCGGCGGTGGCCAGCAGCCGGGTGTGCGGCACGAAGCCAATGGCGGTGACGGTGTCGGTGTGCCCGGCCAGCGGACCGCCGACGGCGGCGGGATGCCGTGGATCGCTGACGTCCCAGAGACGCACCGTGCGGTCGCTCCCCGGCGTGGCGAGGATGCGCCCGTCCGCGGAGAACGCCGCGGGGTTGTCGTGGCTCGTGTCGGCCCCGACATGGCTCAGTTCCTTCGGCTCCGCCGGATCACTGATGTCCCACAACCGCGCCGTGCTGGTGTCGCTGGTGTCACTGCTGACGAGAATGCGGCTGTCCGGGCTGAACGCGCGGACATTGGTCAGGCCCTCCGGGCCGGAGAAGTCGACGGCTCGGGGATGCGCCGGATCGGCGACATTCCACACATGGATCCTGCCGACCGGATCCACCCTCCACAGCGTGCGGCCGTCCGGTGCGAAGTCCAGGCTGTCCCCGCTGCCCGTACCGGCGAACGGGACACCGTAGGGCACCGGGTGAGCCGGGTCCGCGATGTTCCACAGACGGATCGCGGAGTCCTTGTCGAGCGTGCCCAGGGTCCTGCCGTCCGGGCTGACCGCCGCCGGCACGGTGAATTTCCCGATGTTCCCGACCAGGGATCCGCCGAGCGGCTTCGGCCCGCGGGGAGCCGTGAGATCCCACAGCCTCACCAGCCGTGGGTGCACACCGGTGCTGTCCTCGGTGCCGGTGACGAGGGTCTTCCCCTTCTGCGTGATCGCCAGCCGGTCCGCTGTTCCGCCGGGGGTGGAGGCCGCGCGCGGGAGGGACCACAGCCGGACCGTACTGCCGTCGCTGCTGGCCAGGGCCGAGCCGTCGGGACTGAACACCAGATCGGCGAGGGCATCGGTGTGTCCGCCGAGCGGTGCGTTCATCTCCACGAGTGCGCCGGCCCGCTCCGGGTCCGAGGAGGACGGAGGCGCCGGTTCACCGCCCTCGGTGTCGTCGGTTCTCCAGAGCTGAATCGTGCGGTCCTGGCCCGCGGTGGCAACCACCTGGCCGTCGGGCCGCAACGCCAGGGCAAGCGCCGAACCACGGGCAACCACCCCTTCGTTGCGCAGGCGCGGGTGGCGCGGTTCCGTCACGTCCCACACCCGGATCGTGTCCTGACCGTCCGCACTGACCACACCGTTGCCGCCCGGATCGCCGGTCGTGACCAACCGGTGGCCGTCCCCGCTGAACACGGCCCCCGGCCGCAGCGTGCTCACCACGTCCAAACCGTTCGGCAGCAGCGGCACCGGGGCCGCGGCGCGGGAGATGTCGAAGAACTGGAGGGCGTTTTCCACGTCCTGCCAGACGGCGAGGGTCCTGCCGTCCGGGCTCAGGGCAACGGCTGTGCCGGGCAGCGTCGTGAGGACGGTCGGGTTCGTGGGGTCGGTGACGTCCCGGAGCGTCGTGGTCATCTTGTCCTGGTCTCTGGTCACCACCGTGCGGCCGTTCGGCGAGAGGCCGATGATCCAGTCGTCGGCGCTGCCGATGGGCGGACCGGACCGCCGTGGCCGAGCCGGATCGGAGAGATCCCAGAGGGCCGGCCCGCCGTCGTGCCCCGGTGCCGTGCCCTGTCCGGCGACATGAGCCACGAGGGTGCGCCCGTCCGCGCTCAGCGCGATACCGCCCGTCCCCTTCAGGGCATGGATCGGCGGGCTGAGCGGCCTCGGACGGGCCGGATCACGGCTGTCCCAGAGACGGAGCGAGCCGTCGCCCTGCCGCGTCACCAGCCGGTGCCCGTCCCTGTCGAACACCGGTGTGCCGACCGCGCCCGGCAGCACGGTGGACAGCGGGCTGTTCTCCCACGCCAGCAGATTCGTGTACGTGCTGTCGTTGGGGCGCATGCGGTACGAGGCGAGGTCGAGCTGGGCCGCGAGTGAGGGGTCGGTGGAGCGGATCCGGTCGGCCTCGATGGCGATCTGGCCCGCCACCGCGGTGTCCCGCTGTTCCCGGGCGGAGTCACGCTGGCTCTGCGCCGTCGCGCGCTGCTGGAAGGCGAAGATCGCCGTTCCGGAGACGGCGAGTACCAGCGCTGTCAGCACGGCGATGACGCTTCGGCGGACCCGGGCCGCCCTCGCCGCCTGCTGCCTGGACAGGGCGAGGAAGTCGAGAGCGGTCCGGCTCAGGTGCCCCGGCGCGGCTGCGGCAGCCCTGGCCGCGCTCTCCAGTCGGCTGCCCCGGTACAGCAGGGAGCCGTCCGAGCGCTGGGTGTCCCACCCCCGGGCGGCCTCTTCGAGTTCCTGGCGGACCAGGACGTCGGACCGGCCGTGTTCGATCCACCGGCGCAGCCGCGGCCACGCCTTGATCAGGGCCTCATGGGTGATCTGGACCGTCATGTCGGCCACCGCCGCGAGATCCCCGTCCACGGTGAGCAACCGCTCCCGGGTGAACGCGGTCAGCGCGGCGGCGGTTGCCGAGGCCTCCGTATCGCTTGCCTCCAACATGCCGAGCGATACCCGCTTGCGGGTGTCCTCCGCCCCGTCACCGATTCTGACCAGGCGCAGGAACAGCGCTTCCGCTCCCCGCCGGGCCGACGCGTCCAGGCTTTCGAAACGCCGCTCGGCAGTCCTGGAGATCGCCCGGTGGATCCCCCCGGTGGCCTGGTAGTCGGCGACGGTGAGGACCCGGTCCCTGCGCTGGACCCATGTCATCTGCAGTGCGTGCGCGAGCAGCGGCAGCCTGCCCGCGGAGAACCACGTGCCGGTATCGGGGCGGTCCCTGCTCAGGTCCGAGGGGAAGACGCCCAGATCCCGGAGCAGCAGCTCTTCGAGGCCCGGCTCCATCGTCAGCCCGGTGGCCGCCGCGGGTGCGGTGATCGCGTCCCGCAGCTCGCTCTCCGCCATCGGTCCCACCAGCACCTGACGGTCCTGCAGCATCGCGCGCAGGAGCGGCTCGGCGATGCAGTAACCGTAGAAGTCCGCCCGGAGGCCGAGCACCAGCAGGACGTCGGGGCGTGTGCATCCGTCCCCGGGCGTCGCGAGCCGGCTGATCACGTCGATGAAGCGCGCGCGTTCGGCCTTGTCCGCGCAGAGGGTGAAGAGCTCTTCCAACTGATCGACGATCAGCACGAGTCGCCGGCTCGCCGGGGACCCCGCTCCGGCGCCGAGTGTCCTGCGCAGCTCCGCGACGTACGCCCCGGGGTCGGCGTCCAGAGCCTGCCGAACGGCTTCCACGCTGCCTCCGGCAGCGAGGGCGAGCTGTTCGGCCAGCACCGTCATGGGGCGCGAGGTGGGTGTGAGAACCGCGTGCGGCCACTCACGGGATCCGTCGACCGGAAGCCTGCCGCTGGTCAGTGCCGGTCGCAGACCCGCCATCAGCAGGGAGGACTTGCCCGCTCCGGACGGGCCGACCACGGCCAGTGGGCTGCCCTCGACGAGCTGTCCGAGCAGTTCCCCGATCAGCGCCTCACGGCCGAAGAACCATCTGGCCTGTTCCACTCCGAAGGACGCCAGGCCGGGGTACGGGCACAACTCGCCTTCCGCGGGCACGGCTTGGCGGGCTTCCTGCCCCGGCAGCTCCCCGGACGCGACAAACCCGCTGGTGAAGACGACGTACGCGTCGCGACCCGCCTGAACGATCTGGCTGTCACCGGAGGCCGTCGCGTGCTGCTGAACAGAATCCGCCGGTGCGGGTAACTCAGGGGGCTGACTCATGGTGGGTGATGCTGCCTCCTGCCTGGAAGGTTCTGTTGCCGCGCCCGGAGACCGTGGCCCGCTGCGTCACCGAGTGCGGGCCCGGCGGCGGAACCAGCGGACCCAGCTCCTCGTCCAGAACGCGACGGAGCTCGCCCCCGAGGCTCGGGTCGCGCTCCAGCAGCCGGCGCAGCCGACGCTGCCAGTCGGCCGCCAGTTCCGCTTCCGTCTGCTCGTCTCCGGCCCGGCGGGCTGCCAGCAACTCGGCACGGACCTCGGCGAGTTCCGCCCCGACGGCGTCCACCCGCTCGGGGTGCACCCGGCGCCACAGCCCCAGGACCGACTCACGGGCCTGCTGCCACCCGTCCGTGGCCATCGCACTGACCAAGGTTGTCCCGGCGGCCAAAACCAGTGGATCCATCCCGCCCCCCCTACCTGACAGATCGTCATGGTAACGCCGTCCACGGCTCCGGTCCCGGGAACAACCGAACTCCCGGAGCAGCCGGACTCCCGGCAGCTGCCGCGCTCCTGGAACAGCCGGATCCCCGGGGCCCGCCGACCCCCCGGAGGACCGGACTCCCTACGCCACCACCTCGGCGGGCTCCCCCACGAACGTCCGCCACAGCCGCGCGTAGCTGCCGTCCAGCGCCAGCAGTTCCTCGTGCGTGCCGTCCTCGACGACCCGTCCGTGGTCCATCACCACCACCCGGTCCGCCCGCGCCGCCGTCGTCAGGCGGTGGGCCACCACCAGCGTCGTACGACGGCCCGCGATCCGGTCCGTGGCCTGGTTGACCTGGGCCTCCGACGCCAGGTCGAGTGCGGCCGTCGCCTCGTCGAGCAGCAGGATGTCCGGGTCCACCAGCTCCGCGCGGGCCAGCGCGATCAGCTGCCGCTGCCCTGCGGAGAGATTGCGTCCCCGCTCGGCCACGGTGTGCAGATAGCCGCCGTCCAGCGTGGCGATCATGTCGTGCGCGCCGACCGCCCGCGCCGCCGCCTCGACCTCGGCGTCCGTCGCGTCCGCGCGGCCGTAGGCGATGGCGTCCCGGACCGTACCCGCGAAGAGGTACGCCTCCTGCGGGACGACGCCGAGCCGGTGGCGGTACGCCGTCATGTCCATGTCCCGCAGATCCGTACCGTCCGCGGTGACCCGGCCCGACGTCGGGTCGTAGAACCGGGCGACCAGCTTGACCAGCGTGGACTTGCCCGCGCCCGTCTCCCCCACGAAGGCGACCGTCTGCCCGGCCGGGATCCGCAGGTCGATGCCGCTGAGCGCCGCTTCGGGCTGGTCGGCCGGACCGTCCGCGCCGCCGTCGGCGGGACCGTAGGCGAACGAGACGCCCTCGAAGGCGATCTCCCCGCGCAGCGAGGTCACGTCCAGTGGCGCGGCGGCGCCCTTCGTCGACGTGGGCTCCTGGAGCAGTTCCTGGATGCGCTTGAGCGAGACCGTGGCCTGCTGGTACCCGTCGAAGACCTGCGAGAGCTGCTGCACGGGGGCGAAGAACAGGTCGATGTAGAGCAGGTACGCGACCAGCGCGCCCGTGGTGAGCGTGCCCCCTTCGATGCGGCCCGAGCCCACGATCAGTACGGCCGCCGCGGCCACCGACGACAGCAGCTGCACGAAGGGGAAGTAGACCGAGATCAGCCACTGCCCGCGCACCCGCGCCTGCCGGTAGTGGTCGCTGCGGCCCGCGAAGCGCGCCGAGCCGGTGCCCTCGCCCTGGAAGGCCTGCACGATCCGCAGCCCGGACACCGTCTCCTGGAGGTCGGCGTTGACGGCGGAGACCCGCTCGCGCGCCAGCTCGTACGCCTTGACGCTCTTCTTCCGGAAGAAGTACGTGGCGACGATCAGGAACGGCAGCGTGGCGAAGACCACCAGAGCCAGCTGCACATCGATCACGACGAGCACGACGAGGATGCCGAAGAACGTGACGACCGAGACGAACGCGGTGACCAGACCGGTCTGCAGGAAGGTGGACAGCGCGTCCACGTCGGTGGTCATCCGGGTCATGATCCGGCCCGTCAACTCGCGCTCGTAGTAGTCGAGTCCGAGCCGCTGGAGCTGGGCGAAGATCTTCAGACGGAGGGTGTAGAGAACGCGCTCGCCGGTCCGTCCGGTCATCCGGGTCTCGCCGGTCTGCGCCAGCCACTGGACGGCCACGGTCACCAGCGCGAGCCCGGCCGCGGTCCACACCGCGCCGGTGGCGAGCCGGGTGACGCCCTGGTCGATGCCGTGCCGGATCAGTGCCGGCAGGAGCAGCCCCATGCCCGCGTCGACCGCCACCAGCAGCAGGCTGATCAGCAGGACGGGTCCGAAGCCGCGCAGCAGTCTGCGCAGTCCGTAGGACGTCTCGGCCGTGACGGCGTGCGCCTCGTCGACGTCCGGGGTGTCCGTGGCGGGCGGCAGCGCCTCGACCTGGGCGAGGAGTTCGGGGGTGGCGGGCATCCCGCCGGGTGCGGCGGGCGCGCCTTCAGCGCTCCCGGCGGGCGCCTCGGTGCGTACCCACAGGGGCGGGGTGATGCCGCGCTCGACGTCGAACTCGGCGTCCAGCTCGTCCCGTACGGAGGTGTCCTCCAGCGCGTCGGCGTCGGCCGGGAGGGCGTGGCCGGGTGAGACCCCGCCCAGTTCCTCGGGGTCGGTGAGCAACCGCCGGTAGAGCGCGCAGCGCTCCTCCAGCTCCTCGTGCGTACCGATGTCGGCGAGGCGGCCCCCGTCGAGCACCGCGATGCGGTCGGCGAGGTTGAGGGTGGAGCGGCGGTGGGCGATGAGCAGCGTCGTACGGCCGGCCATCACGCCGCGCAGTGCCTCGTGGATCTCGTGCTCGACGCGGGCGTCCACCGCGGAGGTGGCGTCGTCGAGGAGGAGCAGCCGGGGGTCGGTGAGGATGGCGCGGGCCAGGGCGATGCGCTGGCGCTGGCCGCCGGAGAGGGTGAGGCCGTGTTCGCCGACGGTGGTGTCGTACCCGGCGGGCAGTTCGTCGATGAAGCGGTCGGCCTGGGCGGCGCGGACCGCGGTGCGGATCTGCTCGTCGGTGGCGTCGGGGTGGCCGTACGCGATGTTGGCGCGGACGGTGTCGGAGAACAGGAAGCTGTCCTCGGGCACGAGGCCGATGGCGGCCCGCAGCGATTCCAGGGTCAGTTCGCGTACGTCGTGGCCGCCGATGAGTACGGCGCCGTGCGAGACGTCGTAGAAACGCGGGAGCAGCAGCGAGACGGTCGACTTCCCGCTGCCGGACGAGCCGACGACGGCGACGGTCTCGCCGGGCGCGATGGACAGCGAGAAGCCGTCGAGCACGGGCCGCTCCTGCGCGTAGCCGAACGACACGTCGTCGAACTCGACGCTCGCCCCGGCGTCCGCGGGGAGTTCCTTCGTCCCGTCGGGGATGGACGGTTCGGTGTCGATCAGCTCCAGTACGCGCTCGACGCCCGCCCGTGCCTGCTGGCCGACGGTGAGCACCATCGCCAGCATCCGGACCGGGCCGACGAGCTGGGCGAGGTAGGAGGAGAACGCGACGAACGTGCCGAGGGTGATCTCGCCGCGGGTGGCCAGCCAGCCGCCGAGCGCCAGCATCGCGACCTGCCCGAGGGCGGGGACGGCCTGGAGCGCCGGGGTGTAGCGGGAGTTCAGCTTGATGGTGCGCAGCCGGCCCGCGAAGAGCCTGCGGCTGACCTCGCGGAGCTTGCCCGTCTCCTGGTCCTCCTGGCCGAAGCCCTTCACCACGCGGACGCCGGTGACGGCCCCGTCCACGACGCCCGCGACGGCCGCCGCCTGCCCCTGGGCGTACCAGGTGGCGGGGAAGAGCCGGGTCCTGCTGCGCTTGGCGATGATCCACAGCGCGGGGGCGACGGCGACGGCGATCAGGGTCAGCAGCGGGGAGAGCCAGGCCATGATCCCCAGGGAGATCACGAAGAGCAGGACGTTGCCGAGGGTCATCGGCAGCATGAAGAGCAGGCCCTGGATCAGCTGGAGGTCGCTGGTGGCACGGCCGATGACCTGGCCGGTGGAGAGTTCGTCCTGCCGCCGCCCGTCCAGCTTCAGGATCGTGCCGTACATCTCGGTCCGGAGGTCGTGCTGGACGTCGAGGGCGAGACGGCCGCCGTAGTACCGCCGGATGTAGGTGAGTACGTAGACGACGACGGCCGCGCCGATCAGCAGCCCCGTCCACACCCCGAGGGACCGCGTGTGGTTCCCGATGACGTCATCGATGATCACCTTGGTGACCAGCGGGACGAGGGCCATGACGGCCATCCCGGCGAGTGAGGAGCCGAGGGCCAGCAGCACATTGCGCCGGTAGCGCCAGGCGTACCCGGTGAGCCGTCTCCCCCAGCCCTGTTCCCGTGTTGTCGCGGCGTCCGCCACTGGTGCCTCCCGTTGTCCGATACCACCGGAAGGAACCAACGCGGCGACCAGGGGATTTCATCCCGCCGCAACAATCACGGGCCGGAAGGCCGGGGGGGACCGGTCGCCGGACCTACGCGTTCGGGACCGCGGGGGCCACCTCGTGGGGCGTGGCCGGCGGCTCGACGGTCGCGCGCAGAGCGGCCTTGGCGTTGAGGTCCTTGTGGATCGCGCGGGCGACGGCCTGGATGGTGTTCACGCCGTCGGTCATCGTCCTGTTGTCCTGGGTGAGCACGGTGATCGTGTAGTCGTGGCCCTTGCCGGTGAAGGCCCCGATCGAGTGCACCCGCCACCCGTGCGTGGACCGCTGCAGCCAGCCGTTCTTGACCTGTACGGTCGCTCCCGCCGGGGCCCCGGCGGGGGTGCCCCAGCGCTGGGACGAGATGACCTTGTGCATCAGCCCGAGCTCGTACGCCCGTGAGCTGTCGCTCAGTACGGAGTTCTTGGCGGTGAGCAGGGCCAGCAGCTTCTGCTCGTCCCGGACGGTGATCTGCGTGAGCCCCCAGTACGTGCCGGAACCGGGAACCGTCCGGGTCATGCCCGCCGCCTTGAGGAAGCCCTTGACCTTCGTCGCGCCGAGCTGCTTCCACAGGGTGGAGGTGGCGTTGTTGTCCGACTTGGTGATCATGGCGGTGGCGAGGCTGGTCTCGCGGGCCGTCAGATAGCGGTTGTGCTTCTTGTTGTCCCAGAGCAGCGTCGCGAGCACGGTGGCCTTCACGACGCTCGCGGAGTCGTACGTCGTGTCCCCGCGCAGGGTGCAGGTGGTCTTCGTCGACCGGTCGTAGAGACCGACCGCGACGGTCGACTTCCGCCCCTTGAGCGCGGCGGTGATGTCCGTCTTCAGCTTCGCGGCCAGCCCGGCCCTGGCGGAGGTGCACGCCACGGCGGGCGTCGCGGCCTCCGCCGGAGCCGCCGTGAAGGCGAGCGGCGCGAGGACTCCGGCGGCCAGCGCCGCGGCGGTCGCGGCAGCTGTCCGGCGGGGTATTCGGTGGTGTGTCATGGAGGTTTCCCGTCCCCTGAGGTCATTCGGGAGCGCCCTGGCGCCCCGCCTCAGATGACTCGCGGGCGGCCGGAAAGTTGCACGGCAGGACCCTGCGTCTTTCACTCCTGAGGCTGATTCCGCAGATGAACGTGCCGATATACACTGGAGTAGCTATACGTTCGGCTATATGGATGCCCCCTATGTGATCGAGATCGAACCGGAGGTCCGGCTGTGGTTGATGAACCTCTCGGACCGGGACTACGCAGTGGTGGACCACGTCGCCGGGCGACTGGCAGACAGCCCGACCACCCTCGGGGAGCCCTACTCGCGACATCTGGGCGACGGTGCAAGAGAGTTGCGCTTCGCTCTGGGGCACAATCGAGATGCCATACGGGTCTCGTACTGGCTCGCACCGGACCGCCGGATCGTGCTGCTGACGATCTTCCGCAAGACCAGATCGCGCGAAGACGCCGAGGTCGCTCGCGCGCAACGCGCCAAGAGCACCTGTGAAGCAAGCCACGAGCCTGCTCACGACGAATTCACCCGTGCCGTGGAGAAGGGAGAGCTGTGATGGTCAGTCACGCACGCTGGAAGCTCGCTCGGGACAAGAAGACCGCTCAGGGGATCGCCGAGGATCCTGGCGTAGCACGGATGCAGGAGGAGATCCGCCTCGCGTTCGACCTCGGCCAGGCCGTGTACGACCGCCGGACGGAACTCGGTATCTCGCAGGCCGAGCTCGCCCAGCGGGCAGACATGACCCAGCCACAGGTTTCCAAGCTGGAACTGGGCGGCACCGTGCCGACCCTGCCGCTGCTGGCACGGCTGGCACGCGCGTTGGACGCGTCACTCCGGCTGGAGCTGGTCGACGACACGTCCCACGTCGCGTTCACGGCACGTACGGCCGCCGCCTGACCCCGCGGCTCCACCGTTCAGTCCAGATGCGTCGGAGCGAACATCTTGAGCAGCGCGGGCAGCACGACCACCGAAGGCCCTGGTTCCGCAAGGGACTTGGCCAGGTCCTCGGTGAGTGACTCCGGGGTGGTGCGGACCGCGGGGACGCCGAAGGACCCGGCGAGCGCGACGAAGTCCGGGCGGGCCAGTTCCGTGGCCGTGGCCTCGCCGAACGCGTCCTCCATGTACTCGCGCAGGATCCCGTAGCCGCCGTCGTCCACGATCAGCCAGGTGACCGGCAGGTTGTACTGCCTGGCCGTGGCCAGTTCGGCGATCGAGTACATCGCGCCGCCGTCCCCCGACACGGCGAGGACCGGCCTGGTGGGGTCGGCGACCGCCGCGCCCAGCGCCGCCGGGAAGCCGTAGCCGAGACCGCCCGCGCCCTGGGCGGAGTGCAGGGCGCCGGGCCAGGCGGACCAGGCCCAGTAGGCGAGGATCGTCATGTCCCAGAAGCTGGGCGCGTCGGCGGGCAGCGCGGCCCGCACCGAGGCCAGGATCTGCTGTTCCAGGCCCAGGTCCTGGCCCGCGATCCGCTCCCGTACCTTCGCGAGCACCGTCCGTACGGCGTCCGGCGCGCCGGGATCCGTCCGGTCGGTCACCGTGTCCAGCAGGGCCGAGAGCGCGGTCCTGGCGTCCGCGTGGATACCGAGCGCCGGGTGGTTGGACTCCAGCTTGCCGAGGTCGGCCTCGATCTGGACGACCCGGCCGCGCGGCTTGAACGTGTGGTAGTTGGAGGAGAGTTCGCCGAGCCCCGAGCCGACGACCAGCAGGACGTCGGCCGCTTCGAGGAAGTCCGTGGTGTGCCGGTCCTCCATCCAGGACTGGAGCGAGAGCGGGTGCTCCCAGGGGAACGCCCCCTTGCCGCCGACCGTGCAGACGACCGGCGCGTCCAGCTTCTCGGCGAGCGCGCGGAGCTTGCCGGACGCGTCGGACCGTACGACCCCGCCGCCCGCGATGATCACCGGGCGTTCGGCGTGCGAGAGCCAGTGGGCCGCCACGGCGGTCAGTTCCGGGCGGGGTTCGAGCTCGCGCGGGGTCGCGTCCATCGCCGTGACCGGTGGCAGCAGGGTCTCCGCCAGCAGGACGTCCTGCGGGATCTCCACCCAGACCGGGCCGTGCGGCGCCGTGAGCGCGGACTCCCAGGCCGCCGCGATGGCCGACGGGATCTGCGACGGCGTGCGGACCGTGTGCACGGACTTCACGATGTCGCGGAACGACGCCTGCTGGTCGCGGAGTTCGTGCAGATAGCCGTGGCGTCCGCCGCCGAGCCCGGCCGTCGGGATCTGGCTGGAAATCGCGAGTACCGGCGCGCTGGCGGCTGCCGCCTCCTGGAGCGCGGCGAGCGAGGTCAGGGCGCCGGGGCCGGTGGAGAGCAGCAGCGGGGCCACTTCGCCGGTGATCCGGCCGTACGCGTCGGCGGCGAAGCCCGCGTTGTTCTCGACGCGCAGGCCGATGTACCCGAGCGAGGAGCGGCGCAGCGCGTCGAACATGCCGAGCGCGTGCTGGCCGGGGAGGCCGAAGACCGTGGTGGCGCCCAGCCCCTGGAGGGTCTCGACGACCAGGTCGCCGCCGTTGCGGCCGGGCGGAGGATTCAGCGCGGCTGCGGTCTGCTCGGCGGTGAGCCGGGGGGTCTCGTGGTGGTGGTCGTGCGTCACTTCGTACGCCCCTCCGCGATCTGTCGGGCCATGATCGTGGTGAGCTCGTACGCCGTGTGGGACGCGGCGACCGAGGTGATCTCCGCGTGGTCGTAGGCCGGGGCCACCTCCACGAGGTCGGCGGAGACCAGGTGGCAGGAGGCGAGTCCGCGGACGATCTCCAGGAGTTCGCGGGAGGTCAGCCCGCCCGCCTCCGGGGTACCGGTGCCGGGGGCGTGCGCCGGGTCCAGTACGTCGATGTCGATGGAGATGTACAGCGGGCGGTCGCCGATGCGCTGGCGCAGCTGGTCGGCGATCTCGTCGACGCCGCGGCGCATGACGTCGGCCGACGTGACGATGCCGAAGCCCATCTTGGCGTCGTCGTCCAGGTCCTGCTTGCCGTAGAGCGGGCCGCGGGTGCCCACGTGGGACAGCGCGGACGTGTCGAGGATGCCCTCCTCGACGGCCCGGCGGAACGGGGTGCCATGGGTGTACTCGGCGCCGAAGTAGGTGTCCCAGGTGTCGAGATGGGCGTCGAAGTGGAGCAGCGCCACCGGCCCGTGCTTCTTGGCCACCGAGCGCAGCAGCGGCAGCGCGATGGTGTGGTCGCCGCCGAGCGTCATCAGCCGGGCGCCGGTGGACAGCAGGTCGTCGGCCGCGGCCTCGATCGTGTCGACGGCCTCGTTGATGTGGAACGGGTTGGCGGCGATGTCACCGGCGTCGGCGACCTGCGCCAGCGCGAACGGCGAGGCGTCCTGCGCCGGGTTGTACGGGCGCAGCAGCCGGGACGCCTCACGGATGGCGTTGCCGCCGAACCGGGCGCCGGGGCGGTACGAGACACCGCTGTCGAAGGGCACACCGACGACGGCGACATCGGCCCGGCCGCCGACCTCGTCGAGCCGGGGCAGCCTGGCGAAGGTCGCCGGACCGGCGTACCGCGGGACACGGGACGAATCGACGGGACCGCGCGGCTGATCGGTGCTGCTCATGGGTGTGCCCTTCTTCTCTGGTTTTTTGGCGTTTCAGAGCGTTTCAGAGATGTATTGGATGCTTTTGACGCTTCGGAACTCTAACTCTGTGCCGGAGCGGTCTCCGGTTCGGACCCGGATGCCTCTCCCGCGGACCCGGGCACCTCTCCCGATCCCTCCTCGCGCCCGGCCAGCCGGTCTCGCCAGTGGGCGAGTACGGCCGCGTCGGTCGGCTTCGAGGCGAGCGAGACGACGACGTACGAGACCAGCGAGGCCAGCAGCCCGTAGTAGATGGGCTCGTTGGCGAGCGCCCCGTACCTCCACATCAGGCCCAGGACGACGAGTCCGCCGGCGGTCACGGCCGTCAGCGCCCCCTGCACCGTGCCGCGCTTCCACAGCAGGCCGCCGAGGATCGGCACCAGCAACCCGCCGACCAGCAGGTTGTAGGCGACGGTGAGTGCTTCGACGACGTTGTTGAGGGCGATGGCGATACAGATGACCAGCACGCCCATGGCGAGGATGAAGGCGCGGTTGCCACGCACCTCGTCGCGGTCGTCACTGCCGTCGCGGTCGTCACTGCCGTCACCGTGGTCACTGCGGTCACTGCCGTCACCGTGGTCACTGCGGTCACTGCGGTCACTGCGGTCACTGCGGTCGCCCTGCGCACCCGGGGAGGCGCGCATCCCGCGCAGCCGCGACCAGATGTCGTTGTTGGCGACGGTGGCGCAGGCGATCAGCGCTCCGGACGAGGTGGACATCACGGCGGCCAGCGCGGCGGCGAGCACCAAACCCCGTACACCGACGGGCAGTTCGTCCTTGACGATGGTGGCGAAGGCGGCGTCGGCGCTCGGCAGCTTCGGGTACATGACCTTGGCGGCCGTACCGATGACCGCTCCGGCGACCGCGTACACCAGGCAGTACGTACCGGCGACGGTGCCGCCGAGCCGGGCGACCTTGTCGCTGCGGGCGGTGAACACCCGCTGCCAGATGTCCTGCCCGATCAGCATCCCGAAGGTGTAGATCAGGACGTACGTGAAGATGGTCTCGCCGCCGATGCCCAGCGGGTCGAAGTACGAGGTGGGCAGCTTCGCCTTCATCCCGGAGAAGCCACCGGCCTTCACGACCGCGATCGGCAGCAGCAGGAGCAGCACCCCGATCGTCTTGACGACGAACTGCACCATGTCGGTGAGGGTGATCGACCACATCCCGCCGAGCGTGGAGTACGCGACGACGATCGCACCGCCGAGGACGATCGCGACCGTCCGGTTCATGTCGAAGAGGACGTCGAAGATCGTGGCGTAGGCGATGGTCGAGGTGACGGCGAGCATCAGCGTGTACGCCCACATGACGACGCCGGAGATGACCCCGGCCCGGCCGCCGTACCGCAGGTCGAGCATCTCGGAGACGGTGTAGACCTTGAGCCGGGCGATGCGGGCGGAGAAGAACACGCTGAGGGCCAGCAGCCCGAGGCCGATCGTGACGACCATCCAGGCGCCGGAAAGGCCGTACTGGTAGCCGAGGCCGACACCGCCGATGGTGGAGGCACCGCCGAGGACGATCGCGGCCATGGTGCCCGAGTACATGGCCGGTCCGAGCCTGCGGCCCGCCACCAGGAACTCGGACTTGGACCTGGCGCGGCGCATGCCCCACCAGCCCATGGCGAGCATGCCCGCCAGGTAGACGACGATCACTGCGTAGTCGACTGCCATGAGCCCTCCCTCTTTCCGCGCCTGCCGCCGCCGTCGTCAGCGCCGCTGCTGCTGCCGCTGCCGCCTGCTTTCGTCGGTTGACACTAGGTGGCCGGAAAGGGACGTTGAAGTGTACGTTCCGTCCATCTGAACCCCTTCTCGATGGATGGAACGTCCATGCCGGACCCCGCCGCTCCGCCCACTCCCCCCGTTCCACTGGCCGCGCTCCTCGCCCGCCAGGACCTCGGGCTGCGCCAGGTCGCGGGCCCGGCGGCCGAGGGGTCCGGGGAGGCCGGGGGTGCCTCGGTGCACTGGGTGCACACCAGCGAGATGGCCGACCCGTATCCGTATCTGCTCGGCGGCGAACTGCTGCTGACCGCGGGCGTGCAGCTCAGCGACGCCGACCGGTACGTGAGCCGGATCGTCGCGGCGGGCGGGGCCGCGCTCGGCTTCGGGCTCGCGCCGGTGTACGACACGGTGCCGCCCGCGCTGGCCGAGGCGTGCGACCGGCACGGTCTGCCGCTCGTCGAGGTGCCGACCCGGACGCCGTTCACCGCGGTGGCCCGCGCGGTCTGGGGGCTGATGGCGGAGGCCCGCCACCGTGAGCTGCGCCGGATGTCGGAGGCCCAGCAGGGCCTGGCCGCGGCGGCGTCCCGCCCGGAACCGGTGCCCGCCGTACTGCGTCAGCTGGCGCGGCGGCTGGGCGGCTGGACCGTCCTGCTGGCCCCGGACGGCACCGCCCTCGGGACGGCGGGCCGCGAGCCCGCGCCGGAGGTACGCGCCGGGGTGACGGCGCTCGCCCGGGTCGTCCGGCCCACGACGGCGCAAGCCACCACCCAGGACTCCCGGCCCCCGGCAGCCCGACCGGCACCCGCCTCCGCCACCGACACCGCGGGCTCCGCCCAGCTGGCCGCGTACGCGGTGGCCGGGGGCGAGGGGCTGGTGCTCGGGGTCGCCACCACCCGGCGCGAACCCGGCGACCACACCGTCGCCGGGGTGGCCGTCGTCCTGCTCTCGCTGCTGACCGCGGAGCGGCCGGGGGCCGACGAGGCGGCGCGGTCGGCCGCGCTGGTGCGGCTGCTGCTGGGGGCCGCGCCCGAGGAGGTGGCGCCGCTGCTCGGCGAGGGGCCGTGGACCGTCGTGCACGGCCGCGGCGCGGGGGCGGCTCCGGCGCTGGGCAGCCCGCTGGTGGACGCGGCGGCCGACACCGTACGCGCCCTGCTCCCCGCCGGCCGGGAGGTGACCCGCCGCCCCGGCTGGAGCCTCGGGGTGAGCGCCCCGGCAACGTTGCGGGACCTCGCGGCGGCCGACGCCCAGGCCGGACGGGCCCTGCGCCGCGCGGAGACGACCGGCACCCCGCTGGTCCGGCACGGCGGCACGGGCCTGGCCGCACTGCTGGACCCGGCGGAGGCGACCGCCCACGCACAGGCACTGCTCGCACCGCTGGGCACGGACGGCCCGCTGCCCGAGACGCTGCGCACCTGGCTTGCGCTGCACGGCAGTTGGGACCGGACGGCGGCGGCGCTGGGCGTGCACCGCAACACCGTCCGCCAGCGGATCGGCCGGTGCAGGGCGCTGCTCGGCACGGATCTGGACGACATGGACGTGCGGTCAGAACTGTGGTTCGCGCTGCGCCAGGGCTGAGCGGGCGGCAAGCACCGGCGAGCGGCCTCCGCGAGGTGCGGCACCCCGCGACCCGCCTGCTGCGCGCCTCACTCGCACCCGGGATCGTCGTAGGCGGGAGCCGCCAGCCGCGCACCCCGGCTCCGCGCGATCCGGTGCAGATCTCGCAACGACTCGGCCAGGCGCGCCACCACGTAGCGGAGCTGCACCGAGGTGACCTCCGGGGCGTCGGCCATGTCGGCGACGTGATCGAGCAGTTCGTCGGCCATGTCGAGCTGCCGGCTCTCGACGCCGTCCGCGTAACGGGAGACGCGCCCGGTCCCGTCCCCGAAGACGTAACAGGGCTTCCCTTCCGGACTGGCCCAGGGGAGCAGCCTCCCCACTCCGGACGTCTGGTCGATCATGTGGCGGCTCCTGTACGTCGACGGCTGCGCATTGCGCTGGGTAGTGATCCACTCACAGCGTGAGAGGGGAAGGGCTAGGCTCGCCAGAGGTTTGCTGGTGACGGAGCTTTTGGCGCACGGGAGTTGGGGATGAGCAATCGGTACGGCGAGTGGCTGAAGGCACAGCGCGAGGCAGCAGGGCTGACACAACAGGAGTTGGCCAACGCGGCGATCATGACCCGCTCGCACATCTCGCACATCGAGGGGGGACGGCGGATCCCTTCCGAGGAGGACGCGCAGCGCCTGGACAAGGCGTTGGACACCGGGAACGTGCTCAGCAGCTTCCGACCGCAGGACGACGGGGTTCTCGCGAACTACTTCGGGGCTGCTCGCCACCTCGAACAACAAGCCACCACGATCCGCGAATTCGCGCTTTCCTTCATTCCTGGCATCCTCCAGACCGAGGCGTACGCACGTGCCGTTCTCGGCATGGCCTTCCCGCCCGTGAGCGACGAGGAACGTGACAGAGCAGTTGTCGCCCGGCTCGACCGCTCGCAGATCCTCACCGATGCGAAAGCGCCCGTAGTGTGGGCACTGTTGGACGAGTCGGTCCTGCGCCGCCCCATCGGCGGCCGAAGCGTCATGGCGGAGCAGATCACACACGTCGTCCGCCTGGTCGAGGCGGGACGCATCCGCGCCCACGTACTGCCGTTCTCGCTGGGCTTTCACCCCCTGCTGGAGAGCATGTTGACGCTGATGTGGTTCGAGGATCAGCCACCAGTTGCCTACAGCGAGGGGGTCCGCATGGGCAAGTTGCACGACTCCCCGTCCGTAGTCGAAGAACTACTGGGCCGCTACGATCTCGCACTGAGCGACGCACTGCCGCTGAATGAGTCACTGGCCGTGCTGAGAGCAGCGGCAAAGGACTACGGACACCATGGCTGAGCAGACCATCCCGGACACGACATCGCTGAGCGGCTGGCGAAAGTCGACGTACAGCGGCAGCGAATCGGGCAGCTGCGTAGAGGTCCTGGACAACCACCCCTCCGGCATTCCCGTACGCGACTCCAAGGCGCCCCACGGCCCGGCCCTGATCTTCCCCGCAGCCGGGTGGGCATCGTTCATCACCGCGCTCAAGGGCGGCGGCGTTCCGATGTGAGCACGGGTGGTCAGGCTCACTCTGGACAGCCCTGGTGACCTCCCGGTAACTTCGACTGAGCAAGCGCTTAGCAGGAGCGGCCGACCGGACCGACCGAACCCCGGGGCCACGCCAGAACTCGCAGAGGAGCCTTCCGTGCGCCGTACCGTCTACAACGAGGACCACCAGGCATTCCGGGACACCATCCGGTCGTTCATCGAGGCCGAGGTCGTTCCGGTGTACGACGAGTGGCTGGCGGCGGGCCAGGCGCCGCGCGAGTTCTACCAGAAGCTCGGCGAGCTGGGCATCTTCGGCATCGAGGTGCCCGAGGAGTTCGGCGGCGCGGGCGAGGAGTCCTTCAAGTTCCAGGCGATCATCTCCGAGGAGTGCGCCCGCGCCGGTGTCTCCTTCGGCGGTTCCGGCGTGCACGTCGCGCTCTGCCTGCCGTACCTGAAGGCGTACGCCACCGAGGACCAGAAGAAGCGCTGGCTCCCCGACTTCGCGTCCGGTGCCTCGATGTTCGCCATCGCCATGACCGAGCCGGGCACCGGTTCCGACCTGGCGGGCATGAAGACCACCGCCAAGCTCTCCGCCGACGGCACGCACTACGTGCTCAACGGCGCCAAGACCTTCATCACCGGCGGGGTGCACGCCGACCGCGTCATCGTCTGCGCCCGCACCGCGGCCCCGACCGCCGAGGACCGCCGGCACGGCATCTCGCTGCTCGTCGTGGACACCAAGTCCGAGGGGTACGCGGTCGGCCGCAAGCTCGACAAGCTCGGCCTGAAGACCTCCGACACCGCCGAACTGTCCTTCAGCGACGTCAAGGTGCCGGTCGAGGACCTGCTCGGCGAGGAGAACAAGGGCTTCTCCTACCTCGGCCAGAACCTCCCGCAGGAGCGCCTCGGCATCGCCGTGGGTGCGTACGCGCAGGCCGCCGCCGCCGTCCGGTTCGCCCAGGCGTACGTGCAGGAGCGCACCGTGTTCGGCAAGACCGTCGCGTCGTTCCAGAACACCAAGTTCGAACTGGCCGCCTGCCAGGCCGAGGTCGACGCGGCCGAGGCCGTCTGCGACCGCGCCCTCGAAGCCCACGACCTGGGCGAGCTGACGGCGGCCGAGGCCGCGTCCGCGAAGCTCTTCACCACCGAGGTCGCGCACCGCGTGATCGACAAGTGCCTCCAGCTGCACGGCGGTTACGGCTACATGAACGAGTACCCGATCGCCCGCCTCTACGCGGACAACCGGGTCAACCGGATCTACGGCGGCACCAGCGAAGTCATGAAGATGATCATCGCGAAGAACATGGGCCTGTAGGCCTGTTAGAAATACCCCATGAACACGGCACTTGAGTCCCTGCTCGGTCTCCTCGACCTGGAGCGGATCGAGCAGGACATCTTCCGCGGCCAGAGCCACTCCTCCGTCGTGCCGCGCGTCTTCGGCGGCCAGGTCGCCGCACAGGCCCTGGTCGCCGCGGGGCGTACGGTGCCCACGGACACGGACCTCTCCCCGGCTCCGGGAAACACCCCGCTGGCCCACTCGCTGCACGCGTACTTCCTGCGCCCCGGCGACCCGGGCGCGCCGATCGTCTACACGGTCGACCGCATCCGCGACGGCCGCTCCTTCACCACCCGCCGGGTCGTCGCAGTCCAGCACGGCCAGCCGATCTTCCACCTCTCGGCGTCCTTCCAGACGTACGAGGAGGGGCTTGAACACCAAGCGCCCATGCCGCAGGCCCCCGACCCGGAGACGCTGCCGACGGCCGCCGAGCAACTGCCGCGCTACGCGGACCGTTTCCTGGACCCGGGCACCCTGGACCGGCTGCTCGAAGCGCGCGCCGCGGTCGACCTGCGCTATGTCGACGCCCCGCCGTTCGCCAGCGTCGGCACCCCGGGCGAACCGCGCTCGCAGGTCTGGTTCCGTACGAGGGGGAAGCTGGCGGACGACCCGCTGCTGCACGTCTGCCTCGCCACGTACGTCTCCGACATGACGCTGCTCGACTCGGTACTGCTCGCACACGGGCGCGGCGGCTGGGCGACCGGCGACATCGTGGGCGCGAGCCTGGACCACGCGATGTGGTTCCACCGCCCGTTCCGGGCCGACGAGTGGCTGCTGTACGACCAGGAGTCACCGTCCTCGTCCGGCGGGCGGGGCCTCGGGCAGGCCCGGATCTACACGCAGGACGGGCAGTTGGCGGTCACGGTGATCCAGGAGGGTGTCGTCCGGGTTCCCCGCTGAGGGGGCGTGGGGCGGGTGCTGAGCCGTTTCCTGTCGCGGGACGACGCGGCGATGGCCGACCACTTCGAGGCGGCCCGGCCACTCGGACAACAGGCCACGACGGTCAGCGAGTTCGCGCACCCATTCGTCCCTGACATCCTTCAAACACTGCCGACCCGTCGGAAACAGTCAACAGCGACGCCCAATGAGCTGACGACCGGTCACAGACGATGGACATCAGGTACACATCCCGTCTTCCAGCTCCACGAGGTCACGATCCCCCAGGACGACACAAACCGCCCACCTGGGATTTCCCCCGTACGCCCAACTGTCCGATTTTCCGAGTAGGCCCGGAACGCCCCCTACGTCAACTTCCTCACCGGAAAGATAGACGGGAAGCTCGGCCCCTTGGAACAGACGCACAAATCCCAGCCGCGACCAGCATTCAATGATCCTGGAGAAGATGGGAATATATTTAACCCAATCCTCTTCATTTTCACTCTGCGTGCGGTCGGCCAGAATCATCCACAATGACGACGCTTCACGAGCATTAACATGAAGACAGTATTCATCTTCGGACATTTCTTTCATTTTCTTCCCTTTCGCCAAGTCTGCATGCACTGCACCCCCGAGAGGAAAGCAATGTTCAGCGTCAGGCTCACCCCTCCCACCTGCGACCTCCCCCTGGAAGCAGCCCTTGAGCCGCTCGAAGACCAAGAAGACTACGAATATCTAGTGATCCACTCGTGCACGCTGTTGGCGCAAACAGACTGCAAATTCCATATCGGAGGATTCGGAACTAACGACTGGAATTTCGATACCAGTTACGACGCATCCTCTTTCCTGGAGCAGCTCCCCCGCATGCTTCAGGCTGCGAAAGCAAGAGAGGATTTCGATGTCGACCTGTACCCTCAAGGCACAGAAAGAAAGCTGCGGTTCACATATTCTGGCCCTCTAGTGAATATCTCATGTGACTCACGAACCAGCTGGACACCCAAACCGTCCGTGGAGAATCACGCCAGCGACGTCGTAGCGCAAATGCTTGAAGACCTGGCCGCATCTTTCTCAGCCTCACTCAAGATGGCAGTTCCACAAGTAGCGGCACTGCCGCCCTTTTCGGGTTGGAACCCAACCGCGAGGTAATATTTGCTCGAATTCTACCTCTTCCCCTGCGTGTGGGTCGGCACTGGGCCGAACGAGCGGCGCGGGGACTAATCTGCACACAGCCTTGTCGTCGGCCCTCAACACCTCAAGCGGCGAGCAAAGTTACCGAACACAAGATTACAGGGTGGCCTCGACCTCGACCTGGTTGGCGGAGCCGAATGTCTCACCCTGGTGGGATGCGTCGGCAGTGCATCCACCATTGCCACGGGATCTACACTGATCACAGGCGGCATATTCGGCGTAAAGGATGGCATTGGCCGCATCGACAAGGGGCTCGGAAAAGCATTCAGCGAGGCCCAGGGCGAAGCATCATCGTCAGGCGGAAGGGCTGCCGAAAGGGCTGGCAAGGCATACGAAAACCATCTGATCGATGAACTAGGAGGTGGCGGAAGTTTCTCAGAGAAGGGCCGCGAGTTCGACGGAGCCTTCGTTGACTCTGCCACGGGTCGCGGAACATGGTATGAAGCAAAATCTGGCCAGTACTGGCAGAGCACAATGAAACGCAAGAACGGGATGAGTAAATTCTTCTCAACGGAAGGACAGAAACTTGGAATCGCCAAGGATCACGGGGTGGATTATCGGGTAATCTCAGAGAATCCAATACCAAAGGAATTCACAAACTGGCTAGACAGAAAGGGCATACCATGGCAAATAACACCGTAACGGATGAGGCAAGAAGGGGAAGCGAATATGAGTAGATCAGTGGACATAGACTTCACTTTCAATATTCCTATTTCCGTCACCGAAGTATTGCGTGCGGCACTCAGGAGTGGAGGTGAACTTTCTCGCAATGGAGAGATTTCCTACCTCATCGACGAGGACGGAACGTTCAACTGGCATCAAGAGACCGGCAGTAGTATCGAGCGAGTGATCACCGAAATCGGTAAGGATCACTGGACTCAACACACCGTAGGAATATCGCTGATCATTCCAGGTTCCGATCGTGGCGGAGATCTAATTTTCCATCCCGGAAGATCGACAATCTCTTTCATTGTCGCGATCAACCGAAAGACCCTTCCCGGATCTTCGAAATTTTGCGACATCGGATGGTACCTGAGTTCCCTAGTTCCCATTCTGGAACCGTTCGGTCTTAGCGAGATCGAAACCGTAGATTCCGCTTAAAGAATTGAAAGTAAGTCCGGCATATCGGGGGCCTGCCCTGCGCAAACAAATTCACTCGCCCCCGATGATGTCGGATTCCGTATTCAGTTAACCGATAGGACGGCCCCGCATTGGCTACTCGGCTCAGGTGCTTGGCTACACCTGACCGAGTGACAGCCAAGCACTCCAGGCAAAGAGGTCACGGAGGGCCGTCGTGGTTACAGGATGGGCGCAGGGATAGGTACGCAGGCAAGGGGCCAGCGGTTGGTTTTCCATCAGTGCACCAATGTTTCCTGGACGGAGGTCGCAGCAGGCGCCCGACGGAATTCCACTACTGTGGTTTTCCTGGAACGCCGAGTCTCTGGCTACAGCGTTCTTCGGGGCGAAGATGCAACGGGTGGCCCGGACTGAACTCACCCGCTTGGTGGCGCCGCTGAATGGCGACTCAAAGTTGTCGCGTACGGGGGAATTCACCACCATACCCGGCGAACCAGAACTGCCTCCGGGCAGCGAGCTCGGCTTCTTCGAGTGGCCGGATGAGGAGGGGTCACTCGCGGTGGCGGTGGTACCGGGCGAGGACGGGCGGATCGTCGCCCGGTGGCCGGATCCTCAGGCCGAATGATCGGGCTCGATCCGGCTCCCGGCTGCGCAGCCCGGTCGGCTCAGCCCAGCCCCGCCGCGTCCAGCAGATAGTCCGTCATCGGGTCGTAGAAGCGCGGGTCGGTGACGTGGTCGTCGAGCGGGACCGTGATCTGCATCGTGCCTTCGGCCTCGCCGAGGAAGAGGGCCGGGTCGTTGCAGTCGGCGTAGCCGATCGAGTCGAGTCCGCGCTGGCCGGCGCAGCCCGCCCAGCCGTGGTCGGCCACCACCAGGCCGGGCTGCGGTCTGCCCACCCGCTCCAGGCCGTCGAGGACGGCGCGCATCGGCTCCGGTGAGTGGGTGTGCCACAGGGTCGCCCCGCGCTCCAGTACCGCGACGTCCGCGAACTGGAAGATCATGCCCTCGTCGGCGGTGAGCCCGCCCGGGATCCGTACGATCTCGCAGCCCGCCCTGCGCAGCGCGTCGGCGGTGGCCCGGTGGACGTCGAGCAGACCGCCGGGGTGGCCGGTGGCGAAGAGGACGCTCTCCTTGGCGTCCGCCGCCTTGCGCAGCCGGGCGGCCATCCGGTCCAGTGCGTCGATGGTCAGTTCCGGGTCGATGGTGTCCTGCCCGTGCCGGTGCTCGGGGTCGTCGATGACACCGCAGCGCTCCGCCATGACGGCGAGCACGTCCTGCTCGTCGGCCCACCGGTTGCCGAGTTCGATGCCGAGCCAGTAGTGCCGGTCGCCGTTGGAGAGCTTGCGGTAGTGGGAGAGGTTGTTCTCGCGGGGCGTGGCGACGTTTCCGGCTATCCGGGTGCGGACGAGATGGTCGGCGAGTTCGGCACGGCTGGGTATCGGCATGCCCCCATTGTGCCGTCAGCGCCCGGCCCCGTCAGGCCGGTATTGCCGCCGGTATCGCGGGCTGGATCACCGTCGGTACGGCCGTCGGTACGGCCGTCGGTACAGCCGTCGGCCACCGGCCGCGTCAGTCCCGTACCGGCGACCCCTCCGCCTCCTGCGCGAGCGCCGCGAACGCCCCGTGGGCGAGGCGGCGCAGCAGGCTCTCGGTGGCGGTCCGGCCCGGCAGGCCGCCGGTGCCCAGGTGCGGGGTGGAGTTCAGCAGCCCGAAGACCGCGTGCACGGCCGCTCGGGCCTCCTGCTCGGGGGTGTGCGGGTACAGCTCCCGTACGACCGTGACCCACAGTTCGACGTACTGCCGCTGCAACCTGCGGACCGCCTTGCGGTCGGTGTCGCGCAGCCGGTCCAGTTCGCGGTCGTGGACGGTGATCAGCGGGCGGTCGTCGAGCGCGAAGTCGATGTGCCCGTCGATGAGTGAGCCGAGCACCGTCTCGGGGCCGCCACCGGCCTGCTCGGCGCGCATCCGGCCGCCGTCGAGCAGCCGTTCGCTGATGCCGACGAGCAGTTCGGCGAGCATCGCGTCCTTGCCCGCGAAGTGGCGGTACAGCCCCGGCCCGCTGATGCCGACCGCTGCGCCTATCTCGTCCACGCCGACGCCGTGGAAGCCGCGCTCGGCGAAGAGACGCGCGGCCTCCTTGAGGATCTGCTCGCGCCGCGTCGGGGCGTCCGTCCTGGTGCTCATGGCTCCATTCTAGACAGCGGGGTTAGCGAGCGTTAACCTGACCTCAAACGTGTTAACGCTCACTAACCACGGCCCATGACCACATGAACCGGGCAGAACACCGAGCAGTACAGAGCAGAGGGGCCCTACGGATGCAGCAGGCACCGGTGCTGGCGAGCGCGGCGGATCCCGCGTCGGAGGCCTGGCGGGCCAACGAGGCGGCGCACGAGACGCTCACCGCCGAGCTGCGGACCCGGCTGGCGGCAGCGCGCCTGGGCGGCGGCGAGAAATCCCGCGCCCGCCATGTGGCGCGCGGAAAGCTGCTGCCGCGCGACCGCGTCGACACCCTCCTCGACCCCGGCTCCCCGTTCCTGGAGCTGGCACCGCTGGCCGCCGAGGGGATGTACGGCGGGGCCGCCCCGGCGGCGGGAGTGATCGCCGGGATCGGCCGGGTGAGCGGCCGTGAGGTGGTGGTGGTCGCCAATGACGCCACGGTCAAGGGCGGCACGTACTACCCGATGACCGTCAAGAAGCACCTGCGGGCGCAGGAGGTGGCCCTGGAGAACCGGCTGCCCTGCCTGTACCTGGTGGACTCGGGCGGCGCGTTCCTGCCGATGCAGGACGAGGTCTTCCCCGACCGGGAGCACTTCGGCCGGATCTTCTACAACCAGGCCCGGATGTCGGGCGCGGGCATCCCGCAGATCGCGGCGGTCCTCGGCTCCTGCACGGCGGGCGGGGCGTATGTGCCCGCGATGAGCGACGAAGCCGTGATCGTCCGCAACCAGGGCACGATCTTCCTGGGCGGCCCGCCGCTGGTGAAGGCCGCGACGGGTGAGGTCGTGACGGCGGAGGAGCTGGGCGGCGGCGAGGTGCACTCCCGGGTCTCCGGGGTGACCGACCATCTCGCGGAGGACGACGCGCACGCGCTGCGGATCGTCCGGACCATCGTGTCCACGCTGCCGGAGCGCGGCCCGCTGCCCTGGTCCACCGAGCCGGTCGAGGAGCCGAAGGTGGATCCGGCGGGGCTGTACGGCGCGGTGCCGGTGGATTCCCGTACGCCCTACGACGTTCGGGAGGTGATCGCCCGCATCACCGACGGTTCACGGTTCGCCGAGTTCAAGGCGGAGTTCGGGACGACGCTGATCACCGGCTTCGCCCGGATCCACGGCCACCCCGTCGGCATCGTCGCCAACAACGGCATCCTCTTCTCCGAATCCGCCCAGAAGGGCGCGCACTTCATCGAGCTGTGCGACCAGCGCGGCATCCCGCTGCTCTTCCTCCAGAACATCTCCGGCTTCATGGTCGGCCGCAGTTACGAGGCGGGCGGCATCGCCAAGCACGGCGCGAAGATGGTGACGGCGGTGGCCTGCACCCGGGTACCGAAGCTGACGGTGGTCGTCGGCGGGTCGTACGGAGCGGGCAACTACTCGATGTGCGGGCGCGCCTATTCACCGCGCTTCCTGTGGATGTGGCCGAACGCCAAGATCTCGGTGATGGGCGGCGAGCAGGCCGCTTCCGTGCTGGCCACGGTCAAGCGCGACCAGTTGGGCGACGGCTGGAGCGCCGAGGACGAGGAGACGTTCAAGGACCCGATCCGCGCCCAGTACGAGCAGCAGGGCAACGCCTACTACGCGACGGCGCGGCTGTGGGACGACGGGGTGATCGACCCGCTGGAGACCCGGCAGGTCCTCGGCCTGGCGCTGACCGCCTGCGCCAATGCCCCGCTGGCCGGGAAGGACCCGTCAGCGCCCGGCTACGGCGTCTTCCGGATGTGAGGGCGGTGACGGACGTGGTGAGGGTGACGGACGTGGCGAACATGGCAGACGCGGCAGACGTGGCGGACGTGGCGGACGTGAAGAGCGTGGCGGACGTGGCGGACGTGAAGAGCGTGGCGGACGTGGCGGACGTGAAGAGCGTGGCGGATCCGATGAGGGTGGAAATGTTCGACAGCGTTCTGATCGCCAACCGGGGCGAGATCGCCGTACGCGTCATCCGTACGCTGCGGGAGCTGGGCATCCGCTCGGTGGCCGTCTTCAGCGACGCGGACGCGGACGCCCGGCACGTACGGGAGGCGGACACGGCGGTCCGTATCGGCCCCGCGCCCGCTTCCGAGAGCTATCTGTCGGTGGAGCGGCTGCTGGACGCGGCGGCGCGCTCCGGCGCGCAGGCGGTCCATCCGGGCTACGGGTTCCTCGCCGAGAACGCGGCCTTCGCGCAGGCGTGCGCCGACGCGGGTCTGGTCTTCATCGGCCCGCCCGCCGCCGCGATCTCACTGATGGGCGACAAGATCCGCGCCAAGGCGACCGTGCAGGCGGCGGGCGTTCCGGTGGTCCCCGGATCGTCCGGCAGCGGGCTCACCGATGCCGAACTCGCCGCCGCCGCGCGGGAGATCGGTATGCCGGTGCTGCTCAAGCCGTCGGCGGGCGGCGGCGGCAAGGGCATGCATCTGGTCCGTGACGAAGCGCTCCTCGCCGACGAGATCGCCTCGGCCCGGCGCGAGGCCCGCTCCTCGTTCGGCGACGACACGCTCCTCGTGGAGCGGTGGATCGACCGCCCGCGCCACATCGAGATCCAGGTCCTGGCGGACGCCCACGGAAACGTCGTCCACCTGGGAGAGCGCGAGTGCTCCCTCCAGCGCCGCCACCAGAAGATCATCGAGGAGGCGCCCTCGGTCCTGCTCGACGAGGCGACCCGCGCGGCGATGGGCGAGGCGGCGGTGCAGGCGGCGCGGAGCTGCGGGTACACGGGCGCGGGCACGGTGGAGTTCATCGTCCCCGGCAACGACCCGTCCTCGTACTACTTCATGGAGATGAACACCCGCCTCCAGGTCGAGCACCCGGTGACCGAACTGGTCACCGGCCTGGACCTGGTGGAGTGGCAGCTGCGGGTCGCCGCCGGTGAGCAACTGCCGTACCGGCAGCAGGACATCACCCTCACCGGGCACGCCGTGGAGGCGCGGGTCTGCGCGGAGGACCCGTCCCGCGGGTTCCTGCCGTCCGGCGGCACGGTGCTCGCCCTCGACGAGCCGCAGGGCCACGGCGTCCGCACCGACTCCGGCCTGAGCGAGGGCGCGGAGGTGGGCAGCCTGTACGACCCGATGCTGTCGAAGGTCATCGCGTACGGCCCCGACCGCGCGACGGCGCTGCGCAAACTGCGGGCCGCGCTGGCGGCCACCGTCACCCTAGGCGTCCCGACGAACGCGGGCTTCCTGCGGCGGCTGCTCGCCCACCCGGCGGTGGTCGCGGGCGAGCTGGACACCGGCCTCGTGGAGCGCGAGGCGGACGGCCTGGTGCCGGACGCGGTCCCGGCCGAGGTGTACGCGGCGGCGGCAGCGGTACGCCGGGCGGAGCTGGCCCCGCCCGGTACAAGGACAGGGACCTCGACGGCCACGGGTACGGGCGGCTGGACCGACCCGTTCTCGGTACCCAGCGGCTGGCGGCTCGGCGGCGCCGACGTCCCGGTGACGCACTGGCTGCGGGTGCCCGGACACGAGCCCGTACGGGCCGGGGGCGAGGGCCGGGTGACCCCGCGCACGGTATCGGTCACCGTCGACGGGACCGTCCACACCTTCCGCCGCGCCGGCGAGTGGCTGGGCCGGGACGGCGACGCCTGGCACGTCCAGGACCACGACCCCGTCCAGGCCACGCTGGACGCCGCGGCGGGCCGGGGCGGCGCAGGGTCGCTCACCGCGCCCATGCCCGGCACGGTCACCGTGGTCAAGGTGGCCGCCGGGGACGAAGTCGTCGCCGGGCAGGGGCTGTTGGTGGTGGAGGCGATGAAGATGGAGCACGTGATCACCGCCCCGCACGCGGGCACCGTCACCGAGCTGGACGTCGCCCCCGGCACCACGGTCGCGATGGACCAGGTACTGGCCGTGGTCACCCCGGCTGCCGATACCCCGGCTGCCGATACCCCTGCCGCCGATACCCCCGCCGCCGATACCCCGGACGCCGATGCCCCGCAGGAGGAGTCATGACCGACGGCCTTCCCATGTCCGTTCCGGCGCCGGATCTGCCGCGCCGGGTCCGTATCCACGAGGTCGGCGCGCGCGACGGCCTGCAGAACGAGAAGACGGTCGTGCCGACCGAGGTGAAGGCGGAGTTCGTCCACCGCCTCGCCGCGGCCGGTCTGACGACCGTAGAGGCGACCAGCTTCGTCCACCCCAAGTGGGTGCCCCAACTGGCCGACGCCGAGCAGCTGTTCCCCCAGCTCGCCGACATCGAAGGCATCGCCCTGCCGGTCCTGGTGCCGAACGCGCGCGGCCTGGACCGCGCGCGGGAGCTGGGGGCCCGCCGGATCGCGGTCTTCGGGAGCGCCACCGAGTCGTTCGCCCAGGCCAATCTGAACCGGACCGTGGACGAGTCGCTCGCCATGTTCGAGCCGGTCGTCGCCCTGGCCCGCGCGGAGGGCCTGCATGTCCGCGGTTACCTCTCGATGTGCTTCGGCGACCCGTGGGAGGGCCCGGTCCCGGTCGGCCAGGTCGTCGGCGTGGCGAAGCGCCTGATGGACCTGGGCTGCCACGAGTTGAGCCTGGGCGACACCATCGGGGTGGCCACGCCCGGCCACGTGAAGGCGCTGCTCACCGCCCTCGACGAGGCGGGCGTCGGCACGGAATCCGTCGGCGTCCACTTCCACGACACGTACGGCCAGGCGCTCTCCAACACCCTGGCCGCCCTCCAGTACGGGGTGACCACCGTGGACGCGTCCGCGGGCGGCCTCGGCGGCTGCCCGTACGCGAAGTCCGCCACCGGGAACCTCGCCACCGAAGACCTCGTCTGGATGCTCCAAGGACTCGGCATCGAGACCGGGGTCGACCTCGGCCTGCTCACCGCCACCAGCGTGTGGATGGCCGAACAGCTGGGCCGCCCCAGCCCGTCCCGCACCGTACGCGCCCTCTCCCACCAGGAGCAGTGAACGATGGACCACCGTCTGAGTACCGAGCACGAAGAACTCCGCCGCACGGTCGAGGCGTTCGCGCACGACGTGATCGCCCCGAAGATCGGCGACCTCTACGAGCGGCACGAGTTCCCGTACGAGATCGTCCGCGAGATGGGCCGGATGGGCCTGTTCGGGCTGCCGTTCCCGGAGGAGTACGGCGGGATGGGCGGCGACTACCTCGCCCTGGGCATCGCCCTGGAGGAGCTGGCCCGCGTCGACTCCTCGGTCGCGATCACCCTGGAGGCGGGCGTCTCGCTGGGCGCGATGCCGGTGTTCCGCTTCGGCACGGAGGAGCAGAAGCAGGAGTGGCTGCCGCGGATGTGCGCGGGCGAGATCCTGGGCGCGTTCGGCCTGACCGAGCCGGAGTGCGGCTCGGACGCGGGCGGCACCCGGACGACGGCCGTGCGCGACGGTGACGACTGGGTGATCAACGGCTCCAAGTGCTTCATCACCAACTCCGGTACGGACATCACCGGCCTGGTCACGGTCACCGCGGTCACCGGCCGCAAGCCGGACGGCCGCCCGCAGATCTCCTCGATCATCGTCCCGTCGGGCACTCCTGGTTTCACGGTGGCGGCCCCGTACTCGAAGGTCGGCTGGAACTCCTCGGACACCCGCGAGCTGTCGTTCTCCGACGTCCGGGTCCCCGCGGCGAACCTGCTCGGCGAGGAGGGCCGCGGCTACGCCCAGTTCCTGCGCATCCTCGACGAGGGCCGGGTCGCGATCTCCGCCCTGGCCACGGGCCTGGCGCAGGGCTGCGTGGACGAGTCCCTGGCGTACGCGAAGCAGCGCCACGCGTTCGGCCGCCCGATCGGCGACAACCAGGCCATCCAGTTCAAGATCGCGGACATGGAGATGAAGGCCCACACGGCGCGCGTCTCGTGGCGGGACGCGGCATCACGGCTGGTGAGCGGCGACCCGTTCAAGAAGGAAGCGGCGCTGGCGAAGCTGTACTCGTCGACGGTGGCGGTGGACAACGCCCGCGACGCGACGCAGATCCACGGCGGGTACGGCTTCATGAACGAGTACCCGGTGGCGCGGATGTGGCGTGACTCCAAGATCCTGGAGATCGGCGAGGGCACGAGCGAGGTGCAGCGGATGCTGATCGCACGGGAGTTGGGGCTGCCCGCGGGGTGAGCGACCAGGCTGAGGGTGGCTCGGCGCGGGTGTGAACGCGGGCACGGGGCACGGGGTGCGGGCGTGAACGCGGGTACGGAGTGGGCGGCGCCGGATCGGCGGCCCACCCCGTACCCCTCCCCCCGCGCCGGTACGTCAGTTGATGGCTTCGGCGAAGATGTGCAGTTGCGGGTTGTTGGGCAGGGTCACGTACTTGACGGTCTTCCCGCCGGTGAGCGGTACGGACGCCGCGTACAGGCTGACCTTGTGGTCCGCGGGTTTGGTACTGCCCGGCGGACGGTTCCAGTGCGCGGCGGTGGCCACCAGCGTGCAGCCGTCGGTGGCCGCGTTGCTGTACCAGTCCGCGACGTCCAGCGTCGAGGTCGATGTGCTGCCGTCGGTGTAGGTGACGGCGACCGTGCCGGTCTGGCTGCCGTTGGTGCCCACGGTCAGGAACGACAGCTGCGAGCCGCTGCCGGAGTCCGCGACGACCTGCCGGTGGGCGGTGACCGCGTCTGCCCGGCCGGCGGGGACATCGGGCCAGGTGAGGGAGGCGCCCATGGCGGTCACCTGGCTGCCCGGCGTGATACCCACCGAGGCCAGGGCCTGCTGGGAGAAGCTGTAGCCCACTCCGTCCAGGTTGCCCGGCGTCTGGTCCGCGTCATCGGTGACGCCCACCGTGTCGCGGGCGGCTGCCAGGTCGGCGTAGGCGACCTGGACGGCTGCGCTGCCGGTGCCCGCGGGCAGGTTCTCCGAGCCCCGGTAGCCGGTTCGGGCGGTCAGCTTCACCTCGCCGCCCTTCGCCGTGGCGTCCACCCGCACCTGCCACTCCGTCGAGACGGACTCCCCGGCCCGCACCGTGTGGAAGGTGGCGGAAGTGACGGCCTTCTTCGTCCAGCCGGCGGGGACGGTCAGTTCGGTGGCGGCCTCCTTCACCTCCTGCGTCGACCTGTTGGTGAATGTGGTGGTCACGGACTGGGTGGATCCGCCGGTCACCGCGTCCGGGGCGGTCACCTTCGTGTAGCGCGGTCCGCTGGTCCTGGTGACGGTGAAGGTGTCCGACAGCGGAAGATTCCGCGAGGAGTCGCCGGCCTGGAGGGTGTACGTGCCGGTGCCGAGCGTCCAGGCCTGGGCGTCGGTGTTCCAGTACGACGCGTCCTGTGCGGAGATCTCGAAGGTGACCCGCTTCGTCCGGTGCGCCCTGAGGTCCACCTTCTGGAATCCCTTGAGCTGACGCGCCGGTTCCCCGGTGGAGGACGGCGCGCTCAGGTAGAGCTGGGCGACGTCGGCCCCTCGGCGGCTGCCGGTGTTGGTGACGTCCACACTCGCCCGGAGTGTCCCGCCGTCGGTCAGCTTCTGTCCGACGTGCAGGTGGGAGTAGCGGAACGAGGTGTACGAGAGTCCGTACCCGAACGGGAACAGCGGTGTCAGCTTCTTGGCGTCGTACCAGCGGTAGCCGACATCGAGGCCCTCGGAGTACTGGACCTTGCCCCCGGTGCCGGGCCACTGCGCCGAGGTCGAGGCCGGGACCTGGTCGAGGGACGTGGGGAAGGTGACCGGCAGCTTCCCGGACGGATTCACATCGCCGAACAGGAGTTCCGCGATGGCATGGCCCGCCTCCTGACCCGGGTACCAGGCCTCCAGGACTCCCCTGACCTCGTTCAGCCAGGGCATCGTGACGGCCGAACCGGTATTGAGCACCACCACGGTGTCGGGGTTCGCCGCGGCCACCGCGCTGATGAGCTTGTTCTGGTCACCGGGCAGATCGATGTCCGCCAGGTCGCTGCCCTCGGACTCGAAGTCGTTGGCATACACGACCGCGACATCCGACTTCTTCGCGAGCGCGACCGCCTGGTCGATCAGCGGGCCGTCGTCCGGCCGGGTCCAGCCGAGATCGACCCTGTCCCCACCGCCGCGCTGGTAGTAGTCGACCTCCACCTGGATCGCCTTGCCCGCGGTCAGGTCGGCCTTCGCGGTCTCCGTGGCGCCCCCTCCCTGGTCCCGCCAGTTGTCGATCACCTGCTTGCCGTCGATGAAGAGGCGGCTGCCGTCGTCGCTGGTCAGTCCGAAGGTGTACGTGCCGGTCACCGGCGGGGTGATCGTCCCGGTCCAGCTGGCCGAGAAGTTCGTCGCGGGGACGCCCTTCGCGGGCGCCGCCCCTCTCCAGTTGAAGTCGACCTGGGGGTCGGTCCGGGTGGCCGCCGGCGGGCCCGTGAGCGTGGTGTTCGGGTAGTAGTCGCCCTGCAGACCGTGCCCCGTCCCCGACGGCGGGGTGAGGAAGGAGGTGTCGATGGGCGGCAGCGCCCCCGAGGGCCCCAGGCCGCCCTGTGCGTAGGTGACGGTGGCCTGCGAACCGGCGCGCGCCTTGATGCCCTGGTAGGGGGTGACCGTACCGGTGCCTGCGACAGCGGCGCTGCCGCCTCCCGCGGTCATGGTGTCCGTGCCCGCACCGTCGCCGATCACCGCGATCGACTTCACCCTGCCCGTGTCCAGCGGCAGGACCTTCTGTGCGTTCTTCAGCAGGACGGTGCCCGCCTCGGCCGTCTTCTTCGCGACATCGACGTGGGCCGGGGTGGACGCCTCGGCGCCGGGGGTGTCCGGGGAGGGATGGTCGAACAGACCGAAGCGGAACTGTTCGCGCATGATGCGGGTGACCATGTCGTCGACCCGGCTCTGTGGCACCTGGCCCTGCTCCACCGCCGTCTTGAGCGCGGCCCCGAAGTACTGGTTGTCGGGCATCTCCATGTCCATCCCCGCGTTGGCCGAGGCAACCGTGCTGTGGGTGCCGCCCCAGTCCGAGGTGATGAACCCCTGGAATCCGAAGTCCTTCTTGAGGATGCCGTTCAGGTACGAGTTCTCGCAGGCGTACGTGCCGTTGACGGACGAGTAGGAGCACATCGCCGACGCCGGATGTGCCTGGTCGACGATCGCGCCGAAGGCACTGGCGTAGATCTCCCGCACCGTACGGTCATCGATGACAACGTTATCGGCCGGGGTGTTGCGGCTGGTCTCCTGGTTGTAGACCGCCCAGTGCTTGACCTGGGCCATCACGCCCTGGCCCTGGATGCCCTCGATGTCGGCGGCGCCCATCCGGCCGGTGAGATACGGGTCTTCGCTGTACGACTCGAAGGACCTGCCCCAGCGCGGGTCGCGCACGATGTTGACCGTCGGACCCAGGTCGACGTCGACCCCCTTGGTCTTGTCCTCGGCGCCGATCACCGTCCCGTAGGACTTCGCGACCGAGGGGTCGAAGGAGGCGGCGATGCCGGCCGCCGCGGGCAGCTGGGTCGTGGTGGCCATCCGGACGCCGGTCGGCCCGTCCTGCAACTTCAGCGCGGGGATGCACAGCCTGCTGTTGCCGGGGACGTAGCCGGTGTACGCCGAGACCACCCCGCCCTTCACCATCGCGATCTTCTCGTCGAGGGTCATCCGGGAGACGACGTCAGCCACCCGGGAGTTCACCGGTGCGTTCGAACCCACCCAGGGGCAGTCGGCGTTCGGGCCGTCCGCCGAGCGCTGTGCGGCCTGCGCCGCACCCGTAGGCGACACGGCGAGTCCCGCGATGGCGGCGGCTGCGGCGAGCAGCACCGTCGCCGTTCTGGAGCGACGTAACAGGGCCAGGCGTTTCGCTGGGAACATCACAACTCCTTGGTCGACACCGCAGGCCGTCATGGGCGAGCGGGCGTGAAGTACGGCATCGGGGCCGTCCGCACGAGTTCAACGAGTTCAACTGTTCAACGAGTTCAACGAGCTCTGCGAGGGTGAAGCTATGCCCCGGAGGACACAGCCGCCAGCGATGTGCGGGTACGGATTCCCGCCTCGCGGACCGACCCGGCTGCTGCGGTTCGGCCCGGCTGCCGCGTTCCGGCTGCCGACCCGGGCCCGCTGCGCTCGTCGAGGTCGTCCCGCTCGCCGCGTCACCAGCTCCTCGGTCCGGCATCCTATATGCACCGATATCATGCGTTCCGACCGAACCCGCCGGGACCTGGGGCCCGCGTACGGAAGAGGACGCCCATGCCCGACCACGGACACGACCTGCGCTTCGGCGCCTTCCTCACCCCCACCGCGAAAGGCCACGGCGAGGTGGTACGTCTGGCACGCCTCGCCGACGACATCGGTCTGGACCTCATCGGCGTCCAGGACCACCCCTACCAGCCGACGTTCCTCGACACCTGGACCCTGCTGACCCACCTCGCGGCCCGCACCGAACGTGTCACTCTCTTCCCGCACGTCGCCAACCTGCCGCTGCGCCCGCCGGCCGTCCTGGCCCGGTCCGCCGCCACCCTGGACATCCTCAGCGGCGGCCGGGCCGAACTCGGCATCGGTGCCGGTGCCTTCCAGGACGCGATCGCCTCACTCGGCGGACCGCGCCGCACGCCGGCCGATGCCGTCGACGCCCTGGAGGAAGCCGTAGCGGTGATCCGTGCGTTGTGGGCCCCCGGACCCGCCGTACACGTACCGGGCCGTCACTACCGGCTCGACGGAGCCCGCCCGGGGCCCTTTCCCGTCCACCCTCTCGGCATCTGGATCGGCGCGTACAAGAGGCGCATGCTGGAACTCACCGGCCGTCTCGGTGACGGCTGGCTCCCCTCCGCGGCCTACGCACCCCCGGGTGATCTCGCGGAGATGAGCCGGACCCTCGACGACGCCGCCCGCGCCGCAGGCCGTTCCCCCGACCGGATCCGGCGGATCTACACCGTCGGCGGGCGCTTCTCCCGCCTCGCCTCGGACCGGTTCCTCGACGGGCCTCCCGAACAGTGGGCCCGCGAGCTGACCGAACTCGCCCTCACCCACGGCATCAGCGGCTTCGTCCTCGCCCCGGGAGCCGACGCCGAGCGCGAACTGCGCACCTTCACCGAAGAGGTGGCGCCACGGGTACGGGAGGCGACCGCCGCCGCACGTGACGCGCGGCGGCCCACCACGGAGACACCACCCGCAGCGGCGGCTTCCGGTGCTCCCACGAGGGCGCCGGAGGACGTCGACCTCTGGTCGTCCGACCCCCTGGACGAGGCGACCCGCCCCCGGGCTCCCAAGCACCAGCCGGGTCCGGCCCTGGGGAACACCGGCGCCCGGCTCACCCTCATCCACGACAACCTGCGTGCCGAGATGCGGCAGATCGCCGACGCCGTCTCCCAGGTCGCCGCAGGACAGCGGGACGCCGCCGCCGCCCGCTCGATGATCAACAGCCTCACGCTGCGGCAGAACTACTGGACCCTCGGTTCCTTCTGCACCGCCTACAGCCGCACCCTCACCACGCACCACACCATCGAGGACCAGTACATGTTCCCCGAACTGCGGGAGAAGCAGGCGTCCCTGACTCCCGTGGTGGAGCGGCTGGAGCACGAGCACGAGATCATCGCCGAGACCCTGGCCCGGCTGGACGCCGCCCTGGTCACCCTCGTGCAGGACGAGGGCCACATCAGCGAGGTCCAGGACCTGACCGATGTGCTGGGGCGCATCCTCCTCTCCCACCTCGGCTACGAGGAGGAGGAACTGGTGGAGCCGCTGGACCGGCTCGGCATCAACGTCTGACCCGACCGGCAGTTGCTCGACGACGCGCCGCGCACCCCACGAACCCGGGCGTTACGGCGTCCACGCGTCGCGCTGTACGGCTGACACGGAGGAGGCCCGGGCGGACCGCTCCACCGCGACGTAGAGAGGGCCGTCCGGGGCCAAGAAGCGCTGCTGCCGACGCAGTCGTGCCCTGATACGGTGCTCCGCCTCCTCACCAGTTGCGATCTCGGAGAACAACGCGCGGGCGTACAGCCGGGGGCGCCTCCCACCCCCGGTGGAGACGGGTTTCCACCCGCGTTCCACCCACGGGCTGAAGGATTACGGGGCCGCGAGGCGAATAGTCGAAGTCATGACGCTCACTGACTGGATCATCGACATCGCACTCCTCCTCATCGTCTTCCGCCAGCTGCGGGAGGAGCGGCTCAGGGCCCGTACGGTGCTGCTGCCGCTGGCCATCATCGGCTGGACGGCCATCAGCTACCTCGACGACATCCCGACCGCCGGCAACGACGTGACGCTGGCCGTGGTGTTCGCCGCCGTGGGTATCGCCTTCGGCCTCGTGTCCGGCCTGCTGACCCGGGTCCGTTACGCGGACGGACATGCGCGGATCAAGGCCACCGCCGGCGCGGCGGGGCTGTGGGTGCTCAGTATGGGATTCCGGCTGGCTTTCGCCGTCTGGTCCAGCCACCCCTCCGGCGCCGCACACGTCGCGCACTTCTCCGCCGCCCACGACATCACCAGCGGCCAGGCGTGGGTGGTGGCTCTCGTCCTGATGGCCTTCGGTGAGGTCATCGTCCGCATGGGTACGATCGTCGTCCGGGGCGGGCTCCTCGTCGCGCGCAACAAGCAGCACGAGCAGGCCTCCGCCCTGACGGCGCCCCGTACCGACGTCCACATCTGACCGGGCGGCACGGCACGTACGAATCGATGACCCGAGGAACAGGTTCCGTGCCGGAGGCTGTGAAGCGGCCGGCGGCGAACGGAGTACGGGGATGATGAGCAAACAGCGGTGGACCGGTCCGGTGGACCGGGCGATGCTCGACCGGCACAGCCTGATCGGCGCGACGACCCTGGTGATCTGCATGGCGATCTCCGTGGTCGCGGCCCACGGCACGACCCTCAAGATCGTCGTCGCCGTACTCGGGGTCCTCGCCGAGCTGGGCATGGTGCTGGGCCGGCGGGTCCTGCCGTCCCCCCTGGGCGCGCTCGGCGCGACGCTCGCCATTGCCACCGGGCTCGCGATCACGCTCCTGGCGCCGAGTGGGCTCGGATCGGTCCCGGTGCTGGCGGGCACGTCCGTCCTGCCCCTGCGCCTTCCGGCGGGGCCGGTGCGCCACGCGGGGGTCGGGGTGGTCTCGGTCGCGTTCGGGATCTCGATCCTGGTGGTCACCGGCAGTCCGGCCGGGCTACTGGCGGGCGTGGGGGCCTGGTTCATGGCCGACCGGTCCGTGGAGCACGCCGCCCTCCAGGCCGAGCGGGACCGGGCCGTCGCGCTGCTGGCCGAGGTGGAGGCGTCCCGGCAGGCGCTGCAGGAGGCGGCGGCCGTCGAGGAACGCAGCCGTATCGCCAGGGAGATGCACGATGTCCTCGCGCACAGCCTCGCCGGTCTGTCCGTGCAGTTGCAGGCCGTGCGGGCGATCGCGAACCGGGAGGGCTCCCCCGCCGTGCTGACCGGCCCGCTCGACCGGGCCGCGGAACTCGCCCGCGAGGGCGTCCAGGAGGCGCGCGCCGCTGTCGGTGCGCTGCGCGTCGCGCCGCTTCGGGGGGTGGACGACCTCAAGGGGCTGGTCGGCGGGTTTCCCGGCGAGGCGCACCTGTGGACCACCGGTCGGGCCCGCCCGCTCCGCCCCGAGGCGGGCCACGCGGTGTACCGGGGAGTGCAGGAGGCCATGACGAACGCGGCACGCTATGCGACCGGGAGCCCCATCGAGGTGGAAGTGGCGTGGGCAGAGCGGGAGTTGCGGGTGGCTGTCCGCGACCAGGGGCTGCCGCCCGGCCGCGCCCTCTCGGGCGTGAAGGGGAGCGGCACCGGTCTGGCGAGCATGGCCGAGCGGATCGAAGCGGTCGGCGGGTCGCTGTCCGCGGGGCCCGCACCCGGCGGGACGGGCTGGCAGATCGAGATGCGCGTACCGGTCTGAGGGATCGGCGGCGGCGGTGCGGACCGTACGGCTTCCCCTGTCCGTCACGGCCCCCGGTACGGACCGCCCGGTACGCAGAAGGGCGTGCAGGCGGCACGGTGGCGGCGAACGGCACCGGGGGGCAAGGAAGATGAGGGCGTGAAGACACGTGAGTACATCGGTCGGCGTCCCGGCGCCGCACACGGGCGGAAGGCGGACGGGTGACGATTCGGGTGCTGGTGGCGGACGACCAGGCAGTGGTGCGGGACGGCGTCGTACTGCTGCTGTCGCAGGCCGACGACATGGAGGTGGTCGGCCAGGCGGGTGACGGGCACGAGGCCGTGCGGCTGGCCTCGGAGTCGCGGCCCGACGTCGCCATCGTCGACCTGCGGATGCCGGGGCTGGCCGGAGCCGAGGTGACAGCCCGGGTCGTCCGGGCGGACATCGGGGTACGGGTGCTCATCCTGACCACGTACGCGGACGACGACGCGGTGATGCCGGCGCTGCGGGCGGGCGCGGCCGGGTACCTGACCAAGGACGCCACCGGCGAGGCGCTGCTCGCCGCGGTCCGCGACGTGGCGGCGGGACACACCGTCCTGGACCCCGCGGTCCAGCGCCGACTGGTCCAACTGGTCGTCAGCGAGCCGGAATCCACCGTGCCGCTGCCCCCGGCCGGGCCCGCTCCCGAGGCCGGGATCCCGGCCGAGGCCGAGGGCCTCACCCGGCGGGAGGTCGATGTCGTCCGACTGGTGGCACAGGGACTCAACAACCGCCAGGTGGCCAGGGACATGGTGGTCAGCCAGTCGACGGTCAAGACGCACCTCAACCATGTCCTCGCCAAACTGGCCCTGGAGGACCGCGGCGCGCTGATCGCCTGGGCCTGGCGGTACGGGCTGGCCGACAGGACCGGCGACCGGTAGGGCGCCGACCGATCGTGCCGTGGTCCGGCACGGGTGACGTCGCCGGAGCGGGGCCGTCACCCCGTACGTCGACCGCCCCCTGGACACTAGGTCAGGTTAGGCTAACCTGACCTGAAGCTGCCCAGCGGCCACACCCCGGCACGTACGGAAAACGGAAAGCAGAGCCCCGCCATGCCCCACGCCCGCTCTTCCCACCCCTCCCGCCGCAACTTCCTCGCCGCGACCGGCGTCATCGGTATCGGTGCGGCCCTCACCGCCTGCGGCAGCAGCGATTCGAAGAGCGCGGGCTCTGCGAAATCCGACTCCGGGCCCTGGACGTTCAAGGACGACCGCGGCATCACCGTCAAGGCCGCGTCCACGCCCAGGAAGATCGTCGCCTTCACCGGCACCGCCGCCGCCCTGCACGACTTCGGCGTGGAGGTCACAGCCGTCTTCGGGCCGACGAAGACCAAGGACGGCAAGGCCGACGTGCAGGCCGGTGATCTCGACGTGAACAAGGTCGAGATACTCGGCAACGTCTGGGGCGAGTTCAACGTCGAGAAGTACGCGGCGCTCGGCCCCGAACTGCTGATCACCGGCATGTACGACAAGGGCGCGCTCTGGTACGTCCCCGACGAGTCCAAGTCCAAGATCCTCAAGCTCGCCCCCAGCGTCGCCCTGATGGTCGCGCGCACCACGATGCCCGCCGCGCTCCAGCGCCACGCCGAGCTGGCCGCGTCCCTCGGCGCCGACCTCAAGGCCAAGAAGGTCACCGACGCGAAGGCCCGCTTCGAGAAGGCCGCGGCCCGGTTGCGTGCCGCCGCCAAGGCGAACCCGAAGATCAAGGTCCTGATCGGCTCGGCCAGCGCCGACCTGCTGTACATCTCGACACCCGAACCGTCCGCGGACCTGCGGTACTTCAAGGAGCTGGGCGTCAACATCGTCGTCCCGGACAAGGTCGACAAGAGCGGCTGGTTCGAGAGCCTGAGCTGGGAGAACGCCGACAAGTACCCGGCCGACATCATCATGATGGACAACCGCACCTCGGCGGTCCAGCCCTCCGCGCTGAAGTCCAAGCCGACCTGGGGCGAGCTGCCCGCGGTCAAGGCCGGGCAGGTCATCCCGCGCTCCACGACCGACCCGATCTTCTCCTACGACAAGTGCGCCCCGGCCCTGGACGCCCTGGCCGCGGCGATCGAGAACGCGAAGAAGGTCAGCTGACCCATGACGACGGCTGTGTCCGCCCCGTTCCGTTTCTTCGGCCTGCATGTCGTACGGACCCGGCGGCTCAGCCCGTCGATGGCCCGGATCACCTTCGGGGGCGAGGACCTCAGGGGCTTCGCCGCCGGGGGGCGCGACCAGAGCCTCTCGCTCTTCCTGCCGCGTCCCGGGCAGTACGAACCCGTACTGCCGGCCGGCGACAACTGGTTCGCCGAATGGCGGGCGCTGCCCGACGGCGTACGGGCCGTGATGCGCTCGTACACCGTCCGCGAGCAACGCCACGACCCCGACGAGGTCGACATCGACTTCGCTCTGCACGGGCCGGCATCAGCTGCTGACACGGCGGATGTCGGCCCTGCCTGTCGTTGGGCCCGACAGGCCGCGCCGGGGCAGCGGGTGCGCGTACTGGGGCCCGCGACGAGCGAGAACACCGCCGTCCGCTTCCAGCCGCCCCCCGGCACCGACTCGGTGCTGATCTGGGCCGACGAGACCGCGCTGCCCGCCGCGTCGGCCATCCTGGAGTGGCTGCCCGCCGGCACCAGGGCGCGGGTCTGGCTGGAGGTCCAGCACGCCGGTGACCGGCTGGCGCTCGACACCGCCGCCGACGCCCGGATCACCTGGCTGGTACGGGACGAGGGCGCCCCCTCGGCGGCCGATGCCGTGCGTGCGGCGGAGTTGCCCGGCGCCCGCCCGTACGCCTGGATCGCGGGCGAGTCCGGTGCGGTGCGGGAACTGCGCCGCCATCTGGTGCGCGAGCGTCAACTCGACCGCAGGCACGTCACGTTCGTCGGCTACTGGCGGCGTGGGCTCAGTGACGAGCAGGTGAGGGCGGCTGCCGCGGAAGCGGCCTGAGAGACAGACACGGCCGCCGGTTCGAGAGAGGCACCACGCCGGCTGGAGAGACACCCCCGCCGGGGGGAGGGCTCATTGCGACGCAGAGTTTAGTTAGGTTAGGCTCACCTAACTACGACGTCGCAGTGCCGCTCTCCCCCCTCTGTCGTTTCTCCCCCTTCCGGAGGACTGCCCATGCGCTCACACCTGCTCAACGACACCACCGCGGAGCAGTACCGCCGCACTGCGACCGCAGCAGTCGAGCGGGTGGCGGCCCAACTCGCCTCCACCACAAGACCGTTCTCCGGCATCTCGCCCCAGGAGCTCTCCCCCGCCCTGGCCGCCGTCGACCTGGACCGGCCTCTCGGCAGTTCGGGCGCCGCCCTCGACGAGCTGGAGACCCTCTATCTGCGGGACGCCGTCTACTTCCACCACCCCCGCTACCTCGCCCACCTCAACTGCCCGGTCGTCATCCCGGCCGTGACCGCCGAGGCCGTGCTCTCCGCCGTCAACTCCTCCCTGGACACCTGGGACCAGAGCGCGGGCGGCACCCTGATCGAGCAGCGTCTCGTCGACTGGACGGCGGGCCGCATCGGCTACGGCCCCGCCGCCGACGGCGTGTTCACCAGCGGCGGTTCGCAGTCCAACCTCCAGGCCCTGCTGCTGGCCCGCGAGGAGGCGAAAGCCCAAGACCCCTCCGTACTCAGGGTGTTCACGTCCGAGTGCAGCCACTTCAGCGTCCAGAAGTCCGCGAAACTGCTCGGCCTGCCGCCCGAGGCGGTCGTCCCGATCCCCTGTGACCGGGAGAAGCGCATGCGGACCGTCGTACTCGCCCGGGAGCTGGAGCGCTGCCGCGCCGAGGGCGCCGTCCCCATGGCGGTCGTCGCCACCGCGGGGACCACCGACTTCGGTTCCATCGACCCGCTGCCCGAGATCGCCGCGCTCTGCGCGCAGTACGGCACCTGGCTGCACGTCGACGCGGCGTACGGCTGCGGGCTGCTCGTCTCGCGCAGGCGCGCCCGCCTCGACGGCATCGAGCACGCCGACTCGGTGACGGTGGACTACCACAAGTCCTTCTTCCAGCCGGTGAGTTCGAGCGCCCTGGTGGTGCGTGACGGGGCCACCCTGCGGCACGCCACGTACCACGCCGACTACCTCAACCCGCGCTCCGCCGCCGAGGCCCGGATCCCGAACCAGGTGGACAAGTCCCTCCAGACGACCCGCCGCTTCGACGCGCTGAAACTGTGGATGACGCTGCGGGTGATGGGCGCCGACGGGGTCGGGCAGCTCTTCGACGAGGTGGTGGATCTCGCGGAGGAGGGCTGGAAGCTGCTCGTCGCCGACCCGCGCTTCGACGTGGCCGTGGAGCCGCAGCTCTCCACGCTCGTCTTCCGCTTCGTCCCGTCCGACATCACCGGTCCGGCGCTCATCGACCGCGCCAACCAGTACGCCCGTAAGGCGCTGTTCGCCTCGGGTGAGGCCGTCGTGGCGGGGACGACCGTCAACGGCCGCGCGTACCTCAAGTTCACCCTGCTCAACCCCGAGACCACCGTCGACGACATCGCCGCCGTGCTCGAACTCCTCGCCGACCACGCCGGCCAGTACCTGGGAGAGACCCTTGTCCACGCCTCCTGATCCCCAGCGGGTCCACGAATTCGCCCCGGATCCCCAGCGGATCCACGACTTCATCGCGATCGGTCTCGGACCGTTCAACCTGGGGCTCGCCTGCCTGACCGAGCCCGTCGACGGACTGGACGGGCTCTTCCTGGAGTCCAAGCCGGACTTCGACTGGCACAGCGGGATGTTCCTGGAGGGCGCCACCCTCCAGACCCCGTTCCTCTCCGACCTGGTGACGCTGGCCGACCCCACCTCCCCGTACTCCTTCCTCAACTACCTCAAGGAATCGGGGCGGTTGTACTCCTTCTACATCCGCGAGAGTTTCTATCCCCTGCGCGAGGAGTTCAACGACTACTGCCGCTGGGCCGCCGCGAAACTCCCCACGGTCCGCTTCGGGGAATCGGTCACCGAAGTGACGTACGAGGAACAGGACGCGGTGTACGCGGTACGGACCGCGACCGGCGCCACCCACCGGGGCCGCAGGCTCGTCCTCGGCACCGGGACGCCCGCGTACATCCCGGAGTCCTGCCGCGGCATCGGCGGCGACCTGATCCACAACTCCCGTTACCTGGAGGCGAAAGAGAGCCTCCAGGCCAAGGAGTCCATCACCGTGGTGGGCAGCGGACAGAGCGCGGCCGAGATCTACCACGACCTGCTCCAGGACATCGACACCCACGGCTACGCGCTGAACTGGGTCACCCGCTCCCCCCGCTTCTTCCCGCTGGAGTACACCAAGCTCACGCTGGAGATGACCTCGCCGGAGTACGTGGACTACTTCCACGCCCTGCCCGCGGGGACCCGCGACCGGCTCAACGCGTCGCAGAAGAACCTCTACAAGGGCATCAACTCCGAGCTGATCGACGCCATCTTCGACCTGCTGTACGCGAAGAACCGGCGCGGCCCGGTGCCGACCCGGCTGATGACCAACACCTCGCTGGAGAGCGCCCGTCACGACCACGGCACCTACACGCTGGGGCTGCGCCAGGAGGAGCAGGGGAAGGACTTCACCCTCGCCACCCAGGGGCTGGTCCTCGCCACCGGCTACCGGTACCAGGTGCCGGAGTTCCTGGCGCCGGTGCGCGACCGGATCCGGTGGGACGAGCAGGGGCGGTTCGACGTCCGGCGCAACTACAGCATCGACGCGGACCGCACGCTCTACGTCCAGAACGCCGAGCTGCACACCCACGGGTTCACCGCCCCCGACCTGGGAATGGCCGCGTACCGCAACGCGTGCATCATCCGCGAGCTGCTCGACGGCCAGGAGTACTACCCGGTCGAGAAGACCATCGCTTTCCAGGAGTTCGCAGCATGACCGCGCTCGCCACCGATCAGTTCACCTTCCGTCCGCTGGATCCCGGCTCCGACGCCGGGCTGGTGCACGGCTGGGTCACGCACCCCAAGGCCGCCTTCTGGCTGATGGGGGACGCGAGTCCGGCGGACGTCGAGCGGGAGTACCGGTCCATCGCGGCGGCCGAGCACCACGACGCGTTCATCGGGCTCCACCGGGGCGTCCCCGCGTTCCTGATGGAGCGTTACGACCCGGCGCACGTCGAGCTGAAGGGGCTGTACGAGGCGGAGCCCGGCGATGTCGGCATGCACTTCCTCGTCGCGCCGGCCGACACCCCGGTCCACGGCTTCACCCGCGCGGTGATCACGGCGGTGATGACGGAACTGTTCGCGGATCCGGCGACGCGCAGGGTGGTGGTGGAACCCGACGTACGCAACGAAGCGGTCCACGCCCTCAACCGCGCCGTCGGCTTCGAGACCGTGCGCGAGATCCAGAAGCCCGAGAAGACCGCCTGTCTCTCCATATGCACCCGCGCCGCGTTCGAAGGAGGCCGTCGATGACCTCGCATCTCACCCCCGTACTCTGGGCGCAGGCCGAACGGCTCCTTGTCCGCAAGGCGCTGGCGGAGTTCTCGCACGAGCGGCTGCTGTCCCCACAGCCGCTCGGCGAGAACACCTACGCGGTACGCAGTGACGACGGAGCGACCGAGTACCGCTTCACCGCCCGCCTCCGCGCCCTCGACCACTGGCAGATCCCCGCCGAGTCCGTCACCCGGCACCGCGGCGACGCCGAACTCCCGCTGGACGCGCTGGAGTTCTTCGTCGAACTGCGGGACACCCTGGGGCTGAGCGAGACGGTCCTGCCGGTCTACCTGGAGGAGATCTCCTCCACCCTCTCCGGTACGGCGTACAAACTCACCAAGGAACCGGTCACGTCGGCCGAGCTGGCCACGTCCGAATTCCAGGCCATCGAGACCGGGATGACGGAGGGACACCCCTGCTTCGTCGCCAACAACGGGCGGCTGGGCTTCGGTTCGGACGAGTACCTCGCCTACGCGCCGGAGGCCGCGAACCCGGTCCGGCTGATCTGGCTGGCCGCCCGCCGCGACCACGCCACCTTCACCTCGGGCGCCGGACTCGACTACGCGTCGCTGATCCGCTCGGAGCTGGGCGAGGAGACACTGCGCAGGTTCGCGGAGACCATGGCCGGTCTCGGGCTCGACCTCGACGCGTACCTCCTCATACCGGTCCACCCCTGGCAGTGGTGGAACAAACTGTCCGTCACCTTCGCCGCCGAGGTGGCCCAGCAGCGCCTCGTCCCGCTCGGGCCCGGCGACGACACGTACCTCGCGCAGCAGTCGATCCGTACCTTCTTCAACACGAGCGACCCGGCGAAGTACTACGTCAAAACGGCCCTCTCGGTGCTCAACATGGGTTTCATGCGCGGGCTCTCCGCCGCGTACATGGAGGCCACACCCGCCATCAACGACTGGCTCGCCCAGCTCGTCGGGAACGACCCGGTGCTGAAGGCCACCGGGCTGACGGTCATCCGCGAGCGGGCGGCCGTCGGCTACCACCACCGGCCGTACGAGGCGGCGACCCGGAAGGGTTCGCCGTACCGCAAGATGCTCGCCGCGCTCTGGCGCGAGAGCCCGGTGCCCACGCTGGAGCCGGGCCGGCGCCTCGCCACCATGGCCTCGCTGCTGCACACCGACCGGGCCGGGGCGTCCTTCGCCGGGGCGCTGATCACCGAGTCGGGCCTGGCGCCCGCCGTCTGGCTGCGCCGCTACCTCGACGCGTACCTCACCCCGCTGCTGCACAGCTTCTACGCCTACGGCCTGGTCTACATGCCGCACGGCGAGAACGTGATCCTGGTGATCGAGGACGGCGTGGTGCGCCGGGCGGTCTACAAGGACATCGCCGAGGAGATCGCGGTCATGGACCCGGAGACGGCGCTGCCGCCGGAGGTGGAGCGCATCCGGGTGGACGTCCCGGACGACATGCAGCTCCTGTCGATCTTCACGGACGTCTTCGACTGCTTCTTCCGCTTCCTCAACGCGACGCTGGCCGCCGAGGGCGTCCTGGACGAGGACACGTTCTGGGCGACGGTCGGCGACTGTGTACGGGAGTACCAGGCGTCACAGCCCCAGCTGGCCGATAAGTTCCGCCGGTACGACATGTTCGCGCCGGAGTTCGCACTGTCCTGCCTCAACCGGCTCCAGCTCCGGGACAACCAGCAGATGGTGGACCTCCAGGACCCCTCGGGCGCTCTCCAGCTCGTCGGGGCCCTGAAGAACCCCCTCGCGTAGCCGGCTCCGGCCCGCGAGGGACCGGCGCCCGGAGAACGGTCTCTCCGGGCGCCCATCACTCACTCTCATGGCCCAGACCTGCCCGATATCGGGCAGAAATCTTGCAAAAGGTCAGCGCCCGACCCAATATCGACGGGTGCTCGCATCCCGTCCGTCGTACGACGACCTCATCGACCACCTGGTGCGCAGCACCGCGCTGCAGCGCGGCGAGGCCGCCCGGGTGGTTCTCGACGTGCTGGCCTACTTCGACGAGACGACGGAGGAGTTCGTCCGCCGCCGCCATCGCGAGCTGAAGTCCCGCGGACTGACGAACCCGGACATTTTCGAGCAGATCTCGGTCGAGTTGCCTCATCGTGCGGTGGCACCGCCCGAGCTCTCCCTGCGGCAGCTGCGCCGCATGATCTACGGCTAGGACTCAAGGAGCGATATGTGCGGAATCGTCGGGTACATCGGCAAGCGTGATGTGGCACCGCTGCTGCTGGAAGGCCTGCAGCGACTGGAGTACCGGGGTTACGACTCCGCGGGCGTCGTCATCTCCTCGCCCAAGGCCCCCGCGCTGAAGATGGTCAAGGCCAAGGGCCGCGTCCGCGACCTGGAGGCCCGGGTCCCCAAGCGCTTCGCGGGGACGACCGGCATCGCCCACACCCGCTGGGCCACCCACGGCGCCCCGAGCGATGCGAACGCGCATCCGCACCTGGACACGGAGAACAAGGTCGCCGTCGTCCACAACGGCATCGTCGACAACGCCTCCGAGCTGCGCGCCCGCCTGAACGCCGAAGGCGTCGAGTTCCTGTCCGAGACCGACACCGAGGTACTGACCCACCTCGTCGCCCGCTCCCGCGCGGAGACGCTGGAGGAGAAGGTCCGCGAAGCGCTGCGGGTCGTCGAGGGCACGTACGGCATCGCGGTGATGCACGCCGACTTCCCGGACCGCATCGTCGTCGCCCGCAACGGCTCCCCCGTCGTCCTCGGCATCGGCGAGAAGGAGATGTTCGTCGCCTCCGACGTGGCGGCCCTCGTCTCGCACACCCGCCAGGTCGTCACCCTCGACGACGGCGAGATGGCCACCCTCAAGGCCGACGACTTCCGTACGTACACGACCGAGGGGTCCACCACCTCGTCGACGCCGACCACCGTGGAGTGGGAGGCCGAGTCGTACGACATGGGCGGCCACGACACGTACATGCACAAGGAGATCTCCGAGCAGCCCGAGGCCGTGGACCGGGTGCTGCGCGGCCGGATCGACGACCGGTTCTCCACCGTGCACCTGGGCGGGCTGAACCTGGACGCCCGGGACGCGCGGGGCGTACGCCGGGTGAAGATCCTCGGCTGCGGCACCTCGTACCACGCGGGCCAGATCGGTGCGCAGCTGATCGAGGAGCTGGCCCGCATCCCCGCGGACGCCGAGCCGGCCTCGGAGTTCCGCTACCGCAACCCGGTGGTGGACCCCGACACGCTGTACGTGGCGGTGTCCCAGTCCGGCGAGACGTACGACGTGCTGGCCGCGGTGCAGGAGCTGAAGCGCAAGGGCGCCCGGGTGCTCGGCGTGGTGAACGTGGTCGGCTCGGCCATCGCGCGCGAGACCGACGGCGGGGTGTACGTGCACGCCGGGCCGGAGGTCTGTGTCGTCTCCACCAAGTGCTTCACCAACACGGTGGTCTCCTTCGCGCTGCTCGCCCTGCACCTGGGCCGGATCCGCGACCTGTCGGTGGCGGACGGCAAGCGGATCATCGCGGGGCTGCGGAAGCTGCCCGGCCAGATCTCCGAGATCCTGGACGGCGAGAGCGAGATCGAGAAGCTGGCGGTGGACTACGCCGACGCCAGGTCGATGATGTTCATCGGCCGGGTGCGCGGCTACCCGGTCGCCAGGGAGGCCTCGCTGAAGCTCAAGGAGGTCTCGTACATCCATGCCGAGGCCTACCCCGCCTCGGAGTTGAAGCACGGCCCGCTCGCACTGATCGAACCGGCGATGCCGACGGTCGCGATCGTCCCGGACGACGACCTGCTGGAGAAGAACCGGGCCGCGCTGGAGGAGATCAAGGCGCGGGACGGACGGATCCTCGCGGTCGCGCACCAGGAGCAGCCGAAGGCGGACCACACGATCGTGGTGCCCAAGAACGAGGACGAGCTTGACCCGATCCTGATGGGGATCCCACTGCAACTGCTCGCCTACCACACGGCGTTGAAGCTGGGCCGCGACATCGACAAGCCGCGGAACCTGGCGAAGTCGGTGACGGTCGAGTAGGAATCCACGGAACGAAGCCTGCCCCGGTACGCGACCGCGCGTACCGGGGCAGCTTGCGTACGAGGGACCACACGTACGGGGACGCCGTACGGACAGCGGTAGTTGACGCCCCATCAACCGCTGGATGCGGGGCGTGCGGCTTCAGGGAATGACGATCACCGGGCGCTGGGCACGCCGCGCGAGCCGTCCGGCCACCGAGCCGAAGATCCGCCCGACGATCCCGTGGGTCGAGCCCACCACGATCGCGTCGGCCGAGTACTCCCGGCCTACCTCCTCCAGCTCGTGGCAGATGTCACCGCCGCGCTCGACGAGGATCCAGGGCACCTCGGCCAGGTAGTCCGCACAGGCCAGTTCGAGGCCGAGCACTTCGGTCCGGTGATCCGGCACGTCCACGAAGACCGGGGGTTCGCACCCCGCCCAGACCGTGGTCGGCAGCCGGTTGGCGACATGGACGATGATCAGCCCCGAGCCGAGGCGTACGGCCATGCCGATGGCATACGCGAGTGCCCGCTCACTGGAGGTCGATCCGTCGAAACCGACGACGACCCCGTGCCTGAAAGCGGGATCACATGCGTGACGTGGTTCTTCCGCCGCATGGAGTTCGGCCGAGGGATCGGCGACCTGCTTGCGGTCCGCGGGTTCAGAGAATTCGTAACCGGCCATGGGTATCTCGGCGAAGAAGATCCTCTTGGGAGGGAACGGCAGTTGGCGGTGGAGCTGTGTCTCCGGTGGAGCTGTGTCCGGGAATCATCTTCCCAAGCCCATACCCTCCAGAGTACGGCGACACTCCTTTCCTGCCCACTGCCCGCCGATCCAGTCCGGCGTTCCAGGGAGCATGCCCGAGCAGGCCGGGAAATGGCAATGCCCGTTGGCATCTACAGTTTCCCACTCCGCCGGAGGACTCCGCCTCCCGGACTCCCGTCCGGCTTCCGGAGCGCTTGAGTCCGGCTTGAGGGCGGCTCGCGCCCGGCTCAAGAAGTGCGGCGGTTCGGGGGTCGCACACCGGGCCGCTCCCCCGGCGCGCCGCTTCCGCCGCGCACCGGCTGTCACCGTGCCTGCCACCGTGCCGGCCGGAGCCGCGTCGCGGCCGGATCGGACCCCTCGGAGAGCGGTTCCCGGCGGCGCCGGGCGGGCGATCGGGGCCGGGAGCGCACCAGGGCGGCTGTCACACCGGGCGGAGTGCGCCGGTTGACTGACTGATTCGCACGCACACGCCCGTTGGTTTTCAGCCAACTTATGTGCACCACCCCGACCTTGGCGGAACGGTACGCCAACCCCGGTGCCACCAGGGAAGAAAGGACCAACGGTGGCTCCCGCACCCTACGGGGACGGGCCATGCGCGTGACGCCCACTTCCCTGGGGGCTTCTTGAGTGAAACGCTTCGTGATCGAATGCTTCGCGCCAAGTTGCCTTGTCGACATAGTGCCGTCGGGCGAACTTGTCACGCCGGCACCACGGAACACAGTAGATTCGATCATGGGTAGGACGGCGGGGGATCTCGTTCTGGACCGAGGGGCCGTGACGATTAGAGGCAGTGTGCAGGAGCGACAGTCCCGACAAGAACAGGGAGCCGCGAGCACCGAGGGGGGCTTAGCACCATGAGCCAGGGCCAGGACTCCAGCGCCACGACGGAGACCGCAAGAAAGCTTTCCGGGCGTCGCCGCAAGGAGATCGTCTCGGTGCTGCTCTTCAGCGGCGGCCCCATATTCGAGAGTTCCATTCCGCTCTCGGTCTTCGGTATCGACCGGCAGGACGCCGGAGTTCCCCGATACCGACTACTCGTGAGCGCGGGCGAGGACGGCCCGTTGCGCACGACGGGTGGACTCGAACTCACCGCGCCGTACGGGCTGGAGGCGATCAGCCGGGCGGGCACCGTCGTCGTACCGGCATGGCGTTCGATCACCTCGCCGCCACCGCCCGAGGCACTTGACGCCCTGCGCCGGGCCCACGAGGAGGGCGCGCGCATCGTCGGCCTGTGCACCGGCGCGTTCGTGCTGGCCGCGGCAGGACTGCTCGACGGCCGGCCCGCGACGACGCACTGGATGTACGCGCCGACGCTCGCGAAGCGCTATCCGTCGGTGCACGTCGATCCGCGTGAGCTCTTCGTCGACGACGGCGACGTGCTGACCTCGGCCGGGACCGCGGCCGGGATCGACCTGTGCCTGCACATCGTCCGTACGGACCACGGCACCGACGCGGCAGGGGCGCTGGCCAGACGGCTGGTGGTGCCTCCGCGCAGGACCGGCGGGCAGGAGCGCTACCTCGACCGGTCTTTACCCGAGGAGATCGGCTCCGACCCCCTCGCGGAGGTCGTGGCCTGGGCCCTGGAGCATCTCCACGAGCAGTTCGACGTGGAGACCCTGGCCGCGCGCGCCTACATGAGCCGCCGTACGTTCGACCGCCGCTTCCGCTCACTGACCGGCAGTGCGCCGCTCCAGTGGCTGATCACCCAGCGGGTGCTCCAGGCGCAGCGGCTGCTGGAGACCTCCGACTACTCGGTGGACGAGGTCGCGGGCCGCTGCGGCTTCCGGTCGCCGGTCGCGTTGCGCGGCCACTTCCGGCGCCAGCTGGGTTCGTCCCCGGCCGCGTACCGGACGGCGTACCGGGCCCGGAGGCCGCAGAGCCCCGAGCCCCCCGTGGTGGCCGACGCGGTACCGCAGGCCCGCCGGACCCCCGCCGCGAGCCAGGTGTCGGGCCCTCCGGCCGCCTCACCGGCCCTCCCCGACCCCGGAAAGCCGGGCTCGGACCTGTACGCCCCCGGACGCCCCACGGTGCCCGGACAGCGGAGCGCGACGTAGGAGCGTGCCGCCCGGCCCCGACGGGCCGGGCGGCACGCTCTCGTACCGGTCGGGCCCGCCCGTTCGTACCGCTCGGCCGCCTCTTGTACCGACCGGTCTAAGGTGGGGCCCATGAACGATCGCATGGTGTGGATCGACTGCGAGATGACCGGGCTCTCGTTGACGGACGACGCACTCATTGAGGTGGCCGCACTGGTCACCGACTCGGAGCTGAACGTGCTCGGTGAAGGGGTGGACATCGTGATCCGCCCGCCCGCCGAAGCCCTGGAAACCATGCCCGACGTGGTGCGGAAGATGCACACCTCGTCGGGCCTCCTCGACGAGCTCGCCGGGGGCACGACGCTGGCCGACGCCGAGGCGCAGGTGCTGGCGTACGTACGCGAGCACGTCAAGGAGTCGGGCAAGGCCCCGCTGTGCGGGAACTCGGTCGGTACCGACCGGGGCTTCCTGCTGCGGGACATGGCCCAGCTGGAGGGCTTCCTCCACTACCGGATCGTCGATGTCTCGTCGATCAAGGAGCTGTCCCGGCGCTGGTACCCGCGGGCGTACTTCAACAGCCCGGAGAAGAACGGCAACCACCGGGCGCTGGCGGACATCCGTGAATCCATCGCGGAGCTGCGCTACTACCGGGAGGCGGTCTTCGTACCGCAGCCGGGGCCGGACTCGGACACCGCGAAGAAGATCGCGGCGAAGTACGTCCTGCCTGCGGATTAGGACCTTCCGGGACCCGCCGGAAAAGGCGGGAGCGAGCACCCTCCCGGACCCTGTACACTTTTTCTCGGCCGGTCGGAAACGACAACGGTCGTGGTGGGTATAGCTCAGACGGTAGAGCACCTGGTTGTGGTCCAGGATGTCGCGGGTTCGAGTCCCGTTACTCACCCTGTTGGAACTGAGGCCCGGCTTGCGCGAGCAGCCGGGCCTCAGTCGTACCCCCGTGCACTCCCCACGCGCCGCTCGACGCCTGGGTCAGGGACCGGGGAGTGCCGGACGTCCGACTCCCCGGCCGCCCCGCCTCACGAACTGAGCCGGGGCACCAGATCCGTCGGGAGCACCACCTGCGTCCGCTCGACGGCGTCCGCCCCCGCGCGGCGGGCGGCGATCTCCGCGAGCAGCAGCCGGGCCATGGCCCGGCCCATGTCCTCGATCGGCTGGCGCACGCTCGTCAGCGGCGGGTCCATGTGACGGGCGATCACCGAATCGTCGAACCCCACCAGGGCGACGTCCTCGGGCACCCGCAGACCGCGCTCGCGCAGCACCTGGCGGGCGCCCGCCGCCATCACGTCGGACGCGGCGAAGACGGCGTCCAGGTCCGGCCGGCGTTCGAGCAGCAGCTCCATGCCGCGCCGGCCGCCCTCCTCGGTGAAGTCGGCCTGCGCGACGAGCGCCTCGTCGCTGTCGACGCCCGCGGCGGCGACGGCCCTGCGGTAGCCGTCGAGGCGGCACTGCGCGCCGTACACATCGAGCGGCCCGGTGATCGTCGCGATGACGCGCCTGCCACGGGAGACCAGGTGCCCCACGGCGCTGCGCGCGCCCTGGTAGTTGTCCGAGTCGACGGACGGGAGCGTCTCCCGGTCGGAGCGCCGACCGCTGACCACGGCCGGGATGGCGAGCTGTTCCAGCAGGTCGGGCAGGGGATCGTCGGCGTGCACGGAGACCAGCAGCACCCCGTCCACCCGGTGCGCGGCGAGGTACTGGGCGAGCCGGTCGCGCTCGCGGTCGCTGCCGACCAGGGTGAGCAGCAGCTGCATCTCGGTGTCGGCGAGCGCCGCGCCCACGCCCCGGACGATGTCCGAGAAGTACGGCTCGGCGAAGAAGCGGGTCTCCGGCTCGGGGACGACCAGGGCGATGGCGTCCGTACGGTTCCCGGCGAGTGCGCGGGCCGCGCGGTTGGGTACGTAGCCCAGCTCGGCCACGGCCGCTTCGACGGCCTCGCGGGTCTGCGCGCTGACCCGGGGTGAGCCGTTGATGACACGTGAGGCCGTGCCGCGCCCTACGCCGGCCCGTGCCGCGACCTCTTCGAGCGTGGGCCGCCCGCCGCTCCGTACTCGCGCTGCCGCCATGGCTGCCTCCCGTTCGCGGTCAATTTCTCACAGTCGGATAAACCGAGCCAAGTCCGGTCCCCGGCTCCCCCGACGTGCACCGGGGCCGCGTACCGCTTCGGTCGCACCAGTCTATGGGAGCGCTCCCAATCCATGGGGCGGGGCGGCCCGCCGGACGTCCCGTTCCCGAACGCGGACATCCCGTTCCCGAACGCCGGAGACCCGGCGCGAAGGCCGGGTCTCGTGAGGATGAGCGTGACTGGAGCGGATCGGTTCGGTTCGGTTCAGGCAGGGGCAGGGGCAGGGGCAGGGCTATCCCGCGTCGGTGGCCGGGGGCAGCGCGTGGCGGCGGATCACGTCGGCGTACCAGTGCGCGCTCGCCTTGGGGATCCGGCGCTGCGACGCGTAGTCCACGTAGACCGCGCCGAAGCGCTTCGAATACCCGTACCCCCACTCGAAGTTGTCCATCAGGGACCACAGGAAGTAGCCCCGGACATCGGCGCCGTCGGCCACGGCCCGCTGCACGGCGGCGAGATGGCCGTGCAGGTAGTCGATCCGCTCGGGGTCCGCGACCCGGCCCTCGGGGGACACGTAGTCGTCGAAGGCAGCGCCGTTCTCGGTGACCATCAGCGGCAGGCCGGGGTGGTCCCGGGTCACGTCCATGAGCAGGCTGTACAGCCCGTCGGGGTCGATCGCCCAGTTCATCGCGGTGCGCTTCTTCCCCTCCGCGAGGTGGAAGGCGACGTGCTCGGAGCCGGTCCACGGCGAGTGGTCGCTGTTGCCGTGGCCGTCGTCGCGGGTGTCACCGGCACCGGAGACGGGCGCGGAAACCAGTGTCGGGGTGTAGTAGTTGACGCCCAGCACGTCGACGGGGCGGGAGATGGTGGTCAGGTCGCCGTCGTGCACCAGCTCCGACCAGTCGACCAGGCGCGAGGTGTCGGCGATCAGGTCCTCCGGGTAGGCGCCGTTCAGGATCGGCCCGGTGAAGATCCGGTTGCCGACCCCGTCGATCCGGCGGGCGGCGTCGGCGTCGGCCTCGCTGCCGGTCAGCGGACGGACCTGGTGCAGATTGAGGGTGACCGAGACCTGCGCGGCAGCGGGGAGTTGACCGCGCAGGACCTCGACCGCCCGGCCATGGGCGAGGTTGAGATGGTGGGCCGCCCGGAGCGTGGCACCCGGCTCGGTGCGTCCGGGGGCGTGCACTCCGGAGCCGTAGCCGAGGAAGGCGGAGCACCACGGCTCGTTGAGCGTGGTCCACATGCCGACCCGGTCGCCGAGGGCTCCGGCCATGATGGCGGCGTAGTCGGTGAACCGGTCCGCGGTGGCGCGGGCGGGCCAGCCACCCGCGTCCTCCAACTCCTGCGGCAGGTCCCAGTGGTAGAGGGTGGCGACCGGGGCGATGCCCGCTTCGAGCAGTTCGTCGACGAGCCTGCGGTAGAAGTCCAGACCGCGCTCCACGGCCGGGCCGCGGCCGGTGGGCTGGACCCGCGACCAGGAGACGGAGAAGCGGTAGGCCTTCAGCCCCAGCTGCTTCATCAGGGCCACGTCGCCGCGGTAGCGGTGGTAGTGGTCGGCGGCGATGTCTCCGGTGTCGCCGTTGCGGACCTTGCCGGGGGTACGGCTGAAGGTGTCCCAGATGGAGGGCGTGCGGCCGTCCTCGGCGGCGGCGCCCTCGACCTGGTAGGCGGCGGTGGCGGCGCCCCAGACGAACCCGGTGGGGAATCCGGTCGGGGGGGCCGTCGTCTCGGGAGCCTGTTTCGGGGTGGTGTCGGATCGTACGGCAGTCATGCGGGAGCGCTCCCAGAGGTCGGCGAACACGGGCTGTTGAGCAGGGGCTGTACGAGGTGGTTGTACGGAGTGGGCCGGACGGCGTGGTTGTACGGGGGTGGGGCGGACGGGACAGGGCACGGGGCGGACTCCCCCGCCCGCCCGTACGGCCTGTGGTCAGGCACAGGCCGTACGGGCAGTACCGGGGCCCGTGCCTGAGGCGGCCGGGTGGAAGCGGGCGGGCCGGGACGGGTGACGGGGTCTCACCCCTTCACGGCGCCCGACATGATGCCCCCCACGATCCGCTTGCCGAAGAACACGAACACCACGAGCAGCGGCAGCGTGCTGATCAGCGCGCCCGCCATCACGATGCTCTGGTCGGGCGTGAAGGAGGCGTTCAGCTGGCCGAGGGCCACCTGAAGGGTCGGGTTCTGCTGGTTCAGCGCGAGGTAGGGCCAGAAGAAGTCGTTCCACGACTGCACGAAGGTGAGCATCCCGAGCACCATCATCGCGGGGCGCGCCACCGGCAGCACCACGCTCAGCACGATGCGGAAGTTGTTCGCCCCGTCCAGTTTGGCCGCCTCGACGAGTTCGTACGGCAGCGCCTCCAGCAGGTACTGCCGCATGAAGAACACCCCGAAGGCGCTCACCAGGGTCGGGAAGATCACCGACTGGAGATTTCCGCCCCAGCCGAGGTCGGACATCATCATGAACAGCGGGACGACGCTGAGCTGCGGCGGAACGGTCAGCGTGGCGATGACCGCGGTCATCAGCCAGCCGCGCCCCCGGAAGCGCATCTTGGCGAAGGCGTATCCGGCGAGGGTGCAGAAGAAGAGCGTCGCCGTGGTGATGCAGGAGGAGACGATGATGCTGTTGACGATCGCCTTGCCGAGGTGGGCCTGGTTCCAGGCCGCGTCGAGGTTGTGCAGCAGCCGCCCGCCGGGCAGGAACGGTGGCGTGGTGTTCAGTACTTCGTCCTGGGTGTGGGACGCGGCCACCAGGGTCCAGTACAGCGGCAGGATCGAACCGATGCCGACGACGATCAGTGCGATGTAGGCGAAGGGGCCACCCTTCATCTGCTGGCCGGCTCGCTCCTTGAACCGGCCGGGTTTGGGGGGCGTACCGGTCGCGGCCTGCCGGACGCGGAGGTCCGGGGCGTCGGTGGGGCTGGTCATGGTCATGGATATCGCTCCCGGTCAGGCCGCGGACTTGCGGACGAAGCGGCCGATGAGCCAGTTGATCGCGGCGATGAGCAGCAGCAGCACGAGCATCGCCCAGGCCACTGCGGCGGCCGGACCGAGATGTCCCAGGTTCCAGCCGTAGTTGTAGAGGTAGATACTGAGCGTCTCGTACTGGTTCTCCGTGCCGCCGGTCGCTCCGATGGCGCCGCCCTGCAGCAGCAGCGGCTCGCCGAACAGCTGCATGGAGCCGATGGTCGAGATGACGATCGTGAAGAGGATCGTCGGCCGCAGGGAGGGGATGGTCACCTTGCGGAACTGCTGCCAGCGTGAGGCGCCGTCGATGGACGCGGCCTCGTACAGATCGGTCGGTACGGCCTGCATCGCGGCGAGATAGATCAGCGTGTTGTAGCCCGTCCAGCGCCAGATCACGATGACGGAGATGGCGATCTTCGAAGTCCAGTGCCCGTTGGCCCAGTTGGTGTGGCCGAGACCGATGAAGTGCAGCAGCCAGTTCAGCACGCCGCCGTCGGCCCGGAAGACCAGGGCGAAGACGAGAGCGGCGGAGGCGACCGAGGTGGCGTACGGGGTGAGGATGAGCGTCCGGAAGAAGGTACTGGCCCGCAGTTTGTAGTTCAGCAGATGGGCGAGGCCCAGCGCGACCAGCAGCTGCGGGACGGTCGACATGACGCCGATCAGGAAGGTGTTGCTGACCGCCGTCCAGAATTCGGAGTCCTGAAGGATCTTCGAGAAGTTGTCCCAGCCGACCCACTGCATCTGGTCCAGGCCGGTCATCTCCACCCGGTGCATGGCGATCCAGCCGGTGTAGACGAGCGGGTAGAGGCCGAAGGCCCCGAAGACGAGGAAGAAGGGGGCGATGTAGGCGTAGGGCGATGCCTTGTCGTCGAAGCGCCACAGCCGGCTCCGCCACTTCTGCCGCTGGGCAGACGTCGGTCCGGAGCTGCGGGGAGGTGGGGCGTGCGTGTCCCGGGTGGGTGTCGAGGTGGCCACAGGCGGGAGTCCTTCCCTGGGGTGCGCCGGTCCGGCGCGGTGGGCGGACCGGTCCGGCCCGGTGCGTTGCGGTGCGGCGGTGTCGGAACGCTGGTCCATGTGCGGTGCCCGGCCCCGGGGGTGTCCGGCCTGGTCGGCCGGGCACCCCCGGGAACCGGCGCTGACGCGGGGGCCCGGAGTCCGCCCGCGTCAGCGGTGCTCAGCCGACGGCCTTGTCGATCACCTTGATCGCGGCGTTCCAGGCATCGGCGGAACTGGTGTGCCGCTGCTCCATGTTGAGGATCTGCTTGGAGAAGTCGTCCTTGATCACGCCGTCCTTCGGGCCGAGCACGGCCGCCGGGATGGTCGAGGCTTCGTCCGCGTAGATCTTCCCGATCGGCGCGTCGTTGAAGTACGGCAGCTTCGCGTTCTTGACGTCGGGGAGCTCCCACGCGCCCTTGTTGGACGGGAAGACGCCGATCGCCTTGAACACCGCGGCCTGCTGCTCCGGCGCGGTCAGCCACTTGACGAGCGCGCTGGCCTCGGCCACGTGCTTACCGCTCTTGGGGATGGCCAGGAACGAGCCGCCCCAGTTGGCCGAGGTCGTGCCGGGCGCGGTGGTGATGTCCCACTTGCCCTTGTTGGCCGGGCCCGCGTCGGTCGAGATCTGACCGGCCATCCACGCGGGGCAGGCCACGGTCGCGACGGTGCCCTTGCGCAGCGCGGGGACCCAGGTGTCGGGATCGAACTGGGCGAGCCCCTGGGAAAGCTTGCCGGTAGCCGCCTGGGAGGCCAGCCCCCAGGCGTCCTTCACGCTGGCGCTGGTCTCGTAGATCGGCTTGCCGCTCGCGTCGTAGTACTGCTGCTCGTTCGAACTGACCACGGCGTTGAACATCGCGCTCGCGGAGTCCATGAAGTACGTGCCCGCAGGCGCGTGCTTCTTGTACTCGTCACCGAGCTGGAGGTAGGCCTTCCAGCCGCCGGCGAGCTTCTTGGCGACGTCTTCGCGGTCGGTCGGCAGACCGGCCCGCTGGAACAGGTCCTTGTTGTAGCAGAGCGACATCGGGCCGATGTCGGTACCCGCGCCGATCACGGCACCGCTGGAGGTGGTGGCCTGCTTCTCCTTCCAGGACACCCAGTCGTTGACGTCGATCACCTTGCTGAGGTCGACGAACTGGTCCGCCTTGGTGTCGACGACCTCCTTGATCCGGCCGACCTCAAGACCCTGCACATCGCCGAGACCACTGCCCGCGTTCAGCTCCTGGAGCAGCTTGGGGTAGTAGACCTCCTCCTGAGCAGTGGTGTTCTCCTTGACCGTGATGTTCGGGTGCAGCTTGTGGTACTGGGCGAAGAGACCGGCTTCCTTGTAGCCGAACTGACCGTAGTCGGCGACGGTGAGCGTGATCTTCCCGTTCGCGTCGGAACTCTTGCCGGAGTCCGAGTCGCTGCTGCAGCCGGCCAGCAACAGGGCCGTGGCCGTCAGGCCCGTGGTGGCTATGACCGCGGCTCTGCGGCGTCGTCCGCCGACGGTGCGGGTGATACGCATTCCACTACTCCTTGTTCCAGGGGGGGACTGGCGTTCGTAGACCGTGCGAGGCGAGGGGGGAGGTACGGGCAGTGCTGTACGCACGGGAAACGGGCCCGTGCGGCATGGGAGCGCTCCCATGCGTCGTTGCCGGAAGGTTGCTTCCTCGGAGGGGTGGGTGTCAAGAGTTGAAGACGGTTCCGTTGCCCGAGCGTGTCCTGCAAGTCACGAGAACGTGTCCGGCGCGGGCCTTGCCATGACGGGAGGGGCACTCGCGCCGCCGCCCGGAGCTGGTGAATTCCCGCAGGCCAAAGGGGTGATGACGGTTCGCGCACGCGGCCCTCGCCGGGACAGGCGCACCGGACGCCCCTGGATCGTGCAGGCACCCGGTCCCGCGATGCGGGTGGACCGCCCGGCGCACGTGCGCGTTCTTCCTCCGAACCCGGGGCGTTGCCGTCCCGCCCCGAGGGGTGCCCGCCTCCGGCCCGCGCGACCCCGGACAGGCTTACCCGAACATCGCCCGCGCGACCCCGGACAGGCCCTACCCGAACACCGCCCGCGCGACCCCGGACAGGCCCTACCCGAACACCGCCCGCGGCGGCGCCGGTGACGCCTGCGCCCCGGCGTCCGTCACGGCCCGCGCGCCACCCGCGAAGTCCAGCAGCCCGCGTCCCGACTCCACCCGTCCCGCATATCCGTCGCCCGCCACCCGCCGGGTCAACTCGGCCACCGGGAGGGGCGTACCGGCCGCCACCAGCACCGCGTTCCCGAACCGCTTGCCCCGGAGCACGGTCGGCTCCGCGGCCAGCGCCAGTTCGGGGAAGACCTCCGCCGCGGTGGCGATCTGGCCGCGCAGGTACGCGAGCGGCGGCCCGTCCGCCAGGTTCGCCGTGTACCAGCCCCCGGGCTTCAGCGTTCTGCGGACCTCCGCGAGGAATTCCGTACTGGTGAGATGTGCGGGGGTGCGGGTGCCGCTGAAGACGTCGGCCACGACCAGGTCCGCCCAGCCGTCAGGGATCTTCGCCAGACCGGCACGGGCGTCGGTGGAGCGGACACGGATGCGCGCCTGCGGGTCCAACGGAAGCTCCCGGCGCACCAGTTGGACCAGCGGCCCGTCGATCTCGATGATCTGCTGGGTGGCGCGGGGCCGGGTCGCCGCGACGTACCGGGCGAGGGTGAAGGCACCGCCGCCGAGGTGGACGACGTGCAGCGGCTGCTTCGGCGGTGCGGCCAGGTCGATGACATGGCCGATCCTGCGCTGGTACTCGAAGGCGAGATACGTCGGGTCGTCGAGGTCCACCTGGGACTGCGGGGCGCCGTCGATCAACAGCGTCCAGCCGCGCGGCCGGTCACGGTCGGGGCGCAGCTCGGCGACCCCGCCGTCCACCTGCTCGACGACGGTCTCGGGTGCGGAACGGCCCTGCCGCTTGTTCTTCGCCACGCTCCCAGTATCGCCGGGTACGTCCGGGCCCACCGCCGGGCCGGGGGCGCGACGGCGTCAGCGGCAGTTGTCGGCCGCCTCGATCAGCCGCGCCGCCTCGCCGAGCGCCGCCCTGAGGATCGAGGGGTCGGTGACCGGTGCGTCCTTCCCGGGCGGCAGCAGCCAGCCGGTGCCGCGGACCGGCGGGTCGTGGGGGACCCGCAGCCCCCGGCCGTTGGTCTGCGTACAGGCGCTGCCCGGCATGTCCCAGCTGTAGGCGGTGCCGGGCGGCACCAGGAATCCGAGGGTGTCGCAGGCGCCGTCGTGCAGCACCGGGCCGACATCGGCCGGGGCTGCGGCCCGGCGCAGGATGTCGACCGCCTCCAGCCCCTGGCGTGCGGGGACCGTCACCAGGTCACAGGGTTCGGGCGCACCGTCGGGCGGTGCGCTGAACTCCTGACTGGGCCGGTGCTGGGCATTCGTACGCGAACTGCCCGTCTCGGTGCCGGTCTCCAACAAGGCAACCCCTCCTCGTTCTCCGCATGGTTCAACGTCTGCGGGCGTCAAGGGCTACGGCACTGCGCCGCCGTAAAGGATGGCAGTTCATGGCAAATCGCGGGAGAGATATCCCTTTTGTAGCGAAACCGCCCCTGTGCGGGTCGGCGCAGACGGTACGTTTTGCGCGCCGGAGCGGTCCGGGCCGGCAGCACCATCCGCCAGAGAGGGCTCGGCCATGGCGACGTCACGGGCAGTACCCAACCCGGCTTTCCGGCAGTTGCGCGGGCAGCGCTCGCCCGGCGAATTCGCGGCAGCGGTCCGCCGGGCCGCCCGCGAGATCGGCGAGCAAGTAGCGTGCGACGCACGGTACATCGGGCGGGTGGAGGCTGGCGAGATCCGCTGTCCCAACTACGCGTACGAACGGGTCTTTCTGCACATGTTCCCCGGTTCGACCCTGACGGACCTCGGGTTCTCCGACCGGGAGACGGTACGCGGCCGTGGTACGCACACCATCTCGGCCGGGCCCCCGTCACCTCACCACACCAGCCAGAACAACGAGGAGAGCGACGTGCTGCGTCGCGCATTCATGGCCGGCGGCTCCGCTGCGATGACCGCCGTGTCCCTGGGCCTGAGCCCCGGATCCGTACCGTCACCACGCCGGGTCGGCGAGGTGGAGGCCCCACGCCGGGTCGGCGAGGCGGAGGTCAGCGCCGTCGAAGCGGCCGTACGGCAGATCCGGCTGCTCGACGACCGGCACGGCGCCGACGGTCTCTACCGGCGGGCCGCGCAGCCGCTGCAGGCCGCGTACGCGCTGCTCGACGCGGGCACGGCCCACCGGGGCGCCGCCGACCGGCTGCACGCGGGCGCGGGTGAACTGGCCATCTCGGTGGGCTGGCTGGCGCACGACTCGGGCCGTTTCGACGACGCGCGTTCGCACTACGCCGAGGCCCTGGCGACCGCCCGGGTCTCCGGTGATCCCGCGCTGGAGGCGCACGCCTTCTGCAACACGGCGTTCCTGGCGCGCGACGCGGGGCGTCCGCGGGAGGCGGTGCGGGCCGCGCAGGCCGGGGAACGCGCGGCGAGGCAGCTGTCGTCGCCCCGGCTGCTCGCGCTGCTGACGCTGCGGGAGGCGGGCGGCTGGGCGGGGCTCGGGGACCGCACGGGCTGCGCGGACACGCTCGGCCGGGCCAAGTCCCTCTTCGCGCAGGGGCCGTCCGACGACGACCCCGAGTGGATGACCTTCTTCGTCGAGGCCGAGCTGGAGATGCTGGAGGCGCAGTGCTGGTCGACGCTGGGCGACTGGCCGCGCGCGGCCCTGCACGCCCAGCGCGCGGCGGATCTCCAGGATCCGCACTTCGCCCGCAATCTGGCCCTCTACCGGGCCCAGCTGGCCGACGATCTGGTCCGGGCGGGCGCCCCCGACCGGGCGGCGGCGGCCGGGCACCAGGTGCTCGACCTGCTCGACCAGGTCCAGTCGTCGCGGATCCGGGGGATGCTGGCCGGGACGGCCCGCCGGCTGCTGCCCGCACGCAGGGCGGCCGGCGTACCGGACTTCCTGGAGCGGCACGCGTCCACCCCGCGCCGGGCCTGAGGCCCGCCCGTCTCGTCAGGAATGCGCGCTGCACCCGGAGTTCGTACGGCCTCCGGAGTTCGAGCTACATCCGGAATCCGCGCTACCGCTCCAGGTGACCGGTGTCGTTCCACCGCTCGACCGCGGGCGCGTCGTACGCCCAGCCCAGCACCGACAGGGACGTGGGGGCGAGCCGGACCCGGGCGCCGAAGGTCAGGTCGTACCCCAGCCAGCGGGCGGCGAGCGCGCGCAGGATGTGGCCGTGCGCGAAGACCAGGACGTCCCGGTCCGCCGAACGGATCCGCTCGATCACCGCGTCCGCGCGGGCGGTGACATCGGCGACCGACTCCCCCTCGGGCACCCCGTCGCGCCAGATGAACCAGCCGGGACGGATCGTCTGGATCTCGGCGGGGGTGAGCCCCTCGTACGCCCCGTAGTTCCATTCGAGGAGCGCGTCCCACTCCTCGGCCCGGTCGGCGAACCCGGCCAGCGCGCAGGTCTCGCTCGCCCGCACCAGCGGGCTGGTGAGCACTTCGGCGCCCGGCACCGCGTCCCACGGCGGCCGGTGCAGCCGTTCGCCCAGGAGCTTCGCTCCCTGGCGTCCCTCGTCGAGCAGCGGGATGTCCGTCCTGCCGGTGTGTTTCCCGGACAGGGACCAGGCGGTCTGTCCATGCCGGGCCAGCAGCATGCGGGGTGCCATGAAGCTCTCTCCTACGGTGCGGTGATGCTGCTCCCATCATCGCGTACGGGAATCGCGCACCGGATCCGCGAGCAACCCGGCGGAAGGAACCGGCGTCCCCTCTTGAGACAGGGGGCGGCTGAACTGCTCATCACACAAGCCCTAAGGTGGGATGCCGGGTGACAGGCCCCGTTTGAAGAGACGATGGAGAGCATTCGGATGCCGTACACCGCGAACCGCACCCGGCCCCGCTGGTGGACAGAGATCCTGGTGCTCGCTGTCGTCTACACCGCGTACTCCTCGGGCAGGCTGCTCGCCCGGGGCAACACGGAGGACGCGGTCGAGCACGGGCTCTCGCTGCTCCGGGCCGAGAAGTTCCTGCACATCAACATCGAACACCCGCTGAACAGGCTGTTCACGCACACCCCGGCGCTGGGGATACCCGCCGACTTCATCTATGCCTCGCTGCACTACGTGGTGACCCCGGGCATCCTGATCTGGCTCTTCCGGCGCCGTCCCGTGCAGTACCGGGTGGCACGCACCTGGTTGATGATCTCCACGCTGCTCGGCCTGATCGGCTTCACGCTGGTACCGACGTGCCCGCCACGGCTGCTCGCGCCGGCCGAGGGCTTCGTCGACACGATGGCCCAGTACAGCTCGTACGGCTGGTGGGGCAGCGAGGCGAGCGCGCCGCGCGGGCTCGGCGGGATGACCAACCAGTTCGCGGCGATGCCCAGCCTGCATGTGGGGTGGGCGCTGTGGTGCGGGGTGATGCTGTGGCGTTACGGACGTACGCCGCTGACCCGGACGCTGGCCGTGCTCTATCCGCTGACCATCACCTTCGTGGTGATGGGGACGGCGAACCACTACCTGCTCGACGCCCTGGCGGGCGTCGCGGTGATGGGTGTCGGACTGCTGCTCACCCGGCCCGCGGTGCAGCTGACCGACCGAATACGGGCGCGGTTCTCCTCCGGCACCTCTGACACTCCTGACGTACCGGCCCCGGTTGTCAGTGGCGGATGCAAGACTTCCGCAGGTGAGCGATTCCCCGGGCAGCGGACCTCCTCCGCCTCAGCAGCCTCCGCGGCCTCCGGAGCGGCCTCAGCCGGTTCCCCGGCCGAAACCGCGGACGACGGCACTCCGACAGCGGCTCGCTGAGCTGCGCGGACCGGCCGTCCCGCCACAGCCACTGGACGCCCGCGCACTGGCGGCCCTCGCCGCCAACCCCGGCTGCGAACGGCGCGCGCTGCTCGACGGCGCCGGGGTGAACAAGACGGTCCTCGCGAAGGCCCTCGGAGCGCCCTCGGCCTTCGGCCAGTCCCAGTTCGCGTTCATGCGGGGCAATGCCTTCGAGGCCAAGGTCAAGGCGGACGGCGGGGCCGAGCTGATGCGGCTGCTCGCGGAGCGGATGGGCACCGCCGAGCCGGTGGACGTCACGGTCCCGGACCTTTCAGCGGCGGGGCCCGAGGGCCGGGCCGCCCGTACCGCACTGGCTCTGCGCGAAGCGACCTCGGCGGCTCCGCACGGGGGCTGGACGCTGCTCGACCACCCCATGCTGGCGCTGGAGGTGGCGGGCTCCCCCGCCTATCTGGAGCCCGACGCGGTGGTCGTGGACCCGGCGGGCCGCTGGACCGTCATCGAGATCAAGTCCTTCCCGATGATCGACGCGTCGGCGGACGCGGCGAAGGTGGGCGCGGCGGCGCGCCAGTCCGCGGTGTACGTACTGGCGTTGGAGCGGATCGCGGCCCTGGTCGAGGGCGCTTCGGTGCACGACCGCGTCCTGCTGGTCTGCCCGAAGGACTTCTCCAACCTGCCGACGGCGTCGGCCGTGGACGTACGCAAGCAGCTCTCCGTCACCCGTCGCCAGCTGGCCCGGCTGACCCGGATCGAGGACATCGCGGCGGCCCTGCCCGAGGGCACCACCTTCGACCCCGGCCTGCCGCCCGGGGAGCTGACGGCGGCGGTCGAATCGGTGGACGCGGCGTACGCACCGGAGTGCCTGGCCGCGTGCGAACTGGCCTTCCACTGCCGGGAACGGTCGCGCGCGGCGGGCGCCGTGGAGTCGCTGGGCCGCGGGGTCCGCGGTGAACTCGGCGGCCTGACGACGGTCGACGCGGTGCTGGCCGCGGCCCGGGGCGAAGCGGGTGACCCGGCGGACCCGACGGTGGCGGCGCTGCGGAGGGCCGCGGCGCTGCGGGCCGAGGCGCTGGGGGGTGCGGCGTGCTGACGCCGCGTGGGTGCGTGCTGACGCCGCGTGGGTGCTGCGTGCTGACGCCGCGTGGGTCCGGTCCTGCTGTTCCCGGGGCGCCGTCCTGTGCGGGCGGGCGGCCGGGTGACGCCGGGAGGACCCGCGCCGCCGAGCCGCCCCGCGCCACTGATGAAACGCGCGCCACCGAGGGAACGCGTGCTGTCGAGGCAACGCGCGCCGCCGAGGAGACCCGATGTCCCTGATCACCACGCTGGCCCGGCTGGAGGCCGTCCGGGACGGGCGTGCCCGGCCCACCGCCACCGTGCGCCACCGCCATCTCGCCGAGCACCCGCTCGTCCTCGTACCGCTCACCACCGCGGGCGAAGCGGGCGCCCCGCTCGGCGCGCTCGTCGGGACCGATCCCGGGGAGCCCCGGCTGCTGATCGTCGCCCAGCCGCGCGACCGGGACCTGCGGTTCGCCTTCCTCGCGGAACTGGCCGAGGCCGTCCTGCCGTACATCGAGGCGTACGCCGACGACGTGGAGGCCGCCGAGCGCTCCGAGGCGGACCCGGAGACCGGCAAGAAGGTCAAGGTCGAGGTCGAGCTGTGCGCCGATGCCCCGCAGCTGATCGTGCCGGGCCGGGCGGGCATCGACTTCGTACGGCTCCTCGGGCGCTCGATGCGTTTCCGGCGCACCGCCGAGGAGGACCCGGAGGCGCCCTATCCGGCGCCCCCGCGCGTCCCCCTGCTGGGCCGCTGGATGACGCATTTCGGTGAGCGTGCCCGGGTGCCCGGGTCGTCGCTGCTGCTCGCCACGACGGATCTGCTCAACCGCCACTGGGCCACCGGGCAGAGCAGTCTGGAGGACCAGCACCTGGGCGCGCTGCTCGCCTGGATCGACCCGGGGGCGGGCGAGTCGGGCGCGGAGGCCGCGCTCCGGGCGGAGCTGGAGCGGGACCGGGAGGGCCAGTTGGTCTGCCCGCCCGCCGGACCGGCCACCGACCCGGCGTTCGACAACGGGCTGCTGGCTCCTGCCGTCGAGCGGTACGACCGGGCCCGTGCGGCGCTGGCCGCGGCCGAGGACGGACCGGCCGCCGACGACCGGCTCGGTGAACTGACGGCGGCCGAGCGGGAGATCCGCCGGCTGCTGGCCGGACAGCTGCGCCCCACCTGGGACGCCGTGTGGCGCGGCCTCGGGCTGCTGCGGGAGCTGCCGGAAGGGACCAGGGCGGACGGGCGGTGGACCCGCGACCGCTGGTCGTTCACCGGCCACCGCGACCGGGTGCGGGCCGGGGAACCCCCACAGCCGCGGCACGACGACGCGGTGACCGCCGCGCAGAAGCTGGCCTCGCGGGAGGCCGCGCAGACCCAGCTCGACGCCCAGGAGGCGCTGGACGATCCGCTGGTGATGGCGGGGCGGCGGCTCGCGGGCGAGGCGTTCGCCGGTGAGGTGACGGAGGTGGTGATGGCCTGGAGCGAGTCGAAGCGCCCGAGCCCGCGCCCCTTGATCACGTTCCGCACGGAGGACACCCCCCATCTCGACGGGCGGGCCAAGGTCCACCGCACGCAGCCGGGCGACCCGCCGAAGACGCAGAGCGCCGAGTTCGTACGGTACGAGGAGGACGGCTCCCTGGTGCTGCGGCTGGTCAACGGCATGGGCCGCGCCAAGGATCCGGCGCCGGGGACGGTGCCGGAGAAGGGCGACCGGCTGTGCTGGACCCTGTTCGAGCACAGTTCGCGTGGCGGGCCCGAACTGCCCGCCCAGGAGGACACCCCGTGGACCCACGGCGGGCCACCGGGCGCCACCGGCGCGTCCGAAGGCTCGACGATCCCCGACCCCGTCACCCCGGAGGACCTGCTGTGACGACCTTCGACCCCACCACGGCGGCCGGTCCTGCTCCGGCCGGTCCTGCGGTGGCCCGTGCTGCGGTGGCCGATCCGTCGCGTGCCGGCCGTCCCACGGCGGCGTTCGATCCCGGCGCCGAGGCGGCCCGCGCGACAGCGGCCGTGCTGGACGACACGCTGCACGGCACGGCCCGCGGTGTGGTCGTCGACTCCCCGCCGGGCGCGGGCAAGTCGACGCTGGTGGTGCGTGCGGCGCGCGAACTGGCCGCGGCGGGGCGGCCCCTGATGGTGGTCGCCCAGACCAACGCCCAGGTCGACGACCTGGTGGTCCGGCTCGCCGGGAAGGACCCCGACCTGCCGGTCGGCCGACTGCACAGCAGCGACCCCGACCCGTACGACAAAGCACTCGACGACCTGGCGAACGTCCGCACCTCGGCCAAGGCGGCCGACCTCGCGGGACTGGACGTGGTGATCTCGACGGCCGCGAAGTGGGCGCACGTCAAAGGCGTCGAGCCGTGGCGGCACGCGATCGTCGACGAGGCGTACCAGATGCGGTCGGACGCGCTGCTGGCCGTGGCGGGGCTCTTCGAACGGGCGCTGTTCGTGGGCGATCCCGGCCAGCTCGACCCGTTCAGCGTGGTCGGCGCCGAGCAGTGGGCGGGACTGACGTACGACCCGTCGTCCAGCGCGGTCTCCACGCTCCTGGCCCACAACCCGGAGCTGCCGCAGCACCGGCTGCCGGTCTCCTGGCGGCTGCCCGCCTCGGCGGCGCCGCTGGTCTCGGACGCGTTCTATCCGTACACGCCCTTCCGTAGCGGTACGGACCACGGCGACCGGCGGCTGACGTTCGGGGTCGCCTCCGACGGATCGGGCCCGGACCGGGTGCTCGACGAGGCGGCCGAGTCGGGCTGGGGCCTGCTCGAACTGCCCGCCCGCCACACACCGCGCACGGACCCGGAGGCGGTACGGGCGGTGGCACTGGTGGTCCGCAGGCTGCTGGACCGTGGCGGCGCCGCGGTGAGTGAGCAGTCGCCGGATCCGGTACCGCTGACCGCGGACCGGATCGCGGTCGGCACCGCCCACCGCGACCAGGCGGCGGCAGTCCGGGCGGCGCTCGCGGAACTGGGCATCACCGAGGTCGCGGTCGACACGGCGAACCGTCTCCAGGGCCGGGAGTTCGACGTCACGGTGGTTCTGCACCCGCTGTCGGGGCGCCCGGACGCGACGGCGTTCCACCTGGAGACGGGCCGCCTGTGCGTCCTGACCTCCCGGCACCGGCACGCGTGCATCGTGGTGTGCCGGGAGGGCGTGGCTCAACTGCTCGACGAGCACCCCTCGACGGAGCCGGTCCAGCTGGGGGTCACGGTCAAGTTCCCGGACGGCTGGGAGGCGAATCACGCGGTGCTGGCACACCTGGCGGAGCACCGGGTGCGGTACCGGCCGTAGGAGCTGTCCGGCCCTGATGCGCCGGACAGCCTCATGGTGACCGGACCGGCGGCGGCCCTACGGTGTCCGGACCGCCGGCCGGGCGACCTCGGCGGCCAGCGCGGTCACCCGGGCGCGGGCCGCCGCCAGCGAGCTCGCCGCCAGCGGCCGGAACCGGGCCAGGTGCGGCACGAGCCCGGCCAGGGTCATCTCGGCGCTGACGAGACGCAGACCGTCCTCCGCCATGCCCAGCTTGCCGAAGTAGGCCCGCAGGTACGGCGTTTGGAAGTCCCAGGCCTCCTGCGGGGTGCCCGGACCGTAGGCACCGCCCCGCGTGCTGACCACCACCACCCTGGTACGCCGCAGCAGGCTGTCCCCCGTGTCCGGGTCGGTGAACGCCCCGGGGAAGCTCACCCGGTCGATCCATGCCTTCAGCGAGGCGGACACCGCGTAGTTGTACATCGGGGCGCCGATCAGCACGGTGTCGGCCGCCAGCAGTTCGGTGATCAGGGGGCGGGTGAGCGCCCACTCCCGCTTCTCGGCCGGGCTCTCGGTCAGCGCGTCCACTCCGGCCGGCGGGACGAGGCCGTGTTCTTCCACTCTGCGGCCGAGGGCGCAGTAGGCGCTGTCCAGCGGCGGTACCGGGTCGGCGGCCAGGTCCCTGTACCGGTAGCCGGCCGGGCCGTGCGCTGCCTGCCAGGTCTCCGCGAACAGTGCGGTCAGCTGCCTGCTGACCGACCCGCCGGAACGGTCGGCACTGGAATCCAGGTGCAGCAAGGACGTCACGGGGCCATCTGCCACTACTGGCTCTCCTGTCACTGCTGGTTCTCCTGTCACTCCTGGTTCTCCTGTCACTTCGATCAGGTTGCGTTCGTCATGAGAGGTGACGGAGCAGGACGGCGAAAGGTGACCGGTGGACGCGCGCGAGGGACTGGCAGAACGATTCGAGGCCCAGCGTGGTCAACTGCGCGCGGTTGCCCACCGGATGCTCGGCTCGGTGGACGAGGCCGATGACGCCGTGCAGGAGGCATGGCTCCGCCTGGGCCGGGTCGATGCCGGAGAACTGGACAACCTGGCCGGCTGGCTGCGGACAGTGGTGACTCGCATCTGCCTCGACATGCTGCGTTCCCGCAGGTCACGACGGGAAGACCTGGCCGAGCAGCAAGTACTGGACCATGCGCTCGCCCCCCTCTCGAACGCGAACACCACTCACGGTGACGGAAGCACTCCGGAGGACGAGGCGCTGCTGGCCGACTCGGTGAGCCGGGCGCTGCTCGTCGTGCTGGACACACTGGCCCCCGCCGAGCGGATCGCGTTCGTGCTGCACGACATGTTCGCCGTCCCGTTCGAGGAGATCGCGCCCGTCGTGGGACGCACCCAGGGCGCCACGAAGAAGCTCGCCAGCCGTGCACGGCTGAAGGTGCAGGGCAGTCCCGTGGTCCCGGCGGCCGAACTCGCCCGGCACCGTCGGGTCGTCTCGGCCTTCCTCGCCGCCGCACGGGCCGGTGACCTCACCGCGATTCTTGCGGTGCTGGCCCCCGATGTGGTGCGCCGTGCCGACCCCAGCGCCTTGCCACCGGGCGGAGCGGCCGAGGTGCGCGGCGCACGGGCCGTCGCGGAGGGGACAGCGGCGCTCGCCCACCGGTCCCGGCTCGCCGAACCGGCGCTGGTCAACGGCACCGTGGGAGCCGTGGTGGCCCCGCGGGGCCGCCTGCTGTTCGCGCTGACCTTCACCATCGAGAGTGACAGGATCACCGAGTACGAGGTGATCGCCGACCCCGCCCGGCTCCGGCGCCTGGACCTCGCCGTCCTCGACCGACCGGGGACGTAGGACGTTGTCCTCCCCCGCGGGCCGGGGTAGGAGCCGTACGACGGCGGCGCCGGGGGAGGCCCCCTTGCGGGGCGCGGGACAATGGACGGTGGTCCGGAACCCGGAACCACGCACTCCGGCCCGGCACCGCAACACCGCACAAGCAGTGGCCCGGCACCGCAACACCGCACAAGCAGTACAGAGCGACGCACAGCAGAGCGACACGCACAGCAGGAGGCACACATGGCGGAGCCCGAACAGCGCGAGCGCAAACCCCGGCCCGCACCTCTGCTCTTCGAGCCGTCGGAGGCCGCCGCCGACCCCGAGCACTTCTTCGACCTGGAGTCCATCGAGGACCCCGCGGCCCTCCTCGGCCGGGCGACGGAGCTGACGCTGGCCTTCCGTGCCGCGACCGACCGGGCGGTCGAGTTCCAGGCGATGGCCGCTGCCCAGCTCGCCGATCCCCGGCGCTTCGACCGGCTCACCACGGCAGACATCGCCGAGCGTGCGCACTGGACCGAGGACTACGCGAAGAAGATGGTGGAGTTCGGCCGGGACCTGCTGCGCGGCGCCCCGCCGTCCTGAAAGCGCCGCCGTCCTGAAGCCCCGCTGTCCTGAAGCGCCGCCGTCCTGAAGCCCCGCTGTACTGAAGCCCCGCCGTCCTGAAAGCGCCGCCGCCGCAAAGCGGACTCCGAGGCTCCGGCGCCCGTCCCGTGTCATGACTTGGCTTGGCATATGCCCTATGACGGTGCGCAAGATACGCCCTCCCGCCGCCCCTGTCCCGATTTCCGCCAACCCCCCGGAGCGGAACCGTCCGTGCCGGTAGATCTGTCGGCATGAGCGCATGGCAGCGAAACGACAGCAGCGTGGGAATCCTCTCGAACACGGGCGCGAACACAGGCGCGAGCACGGGCGGGGTCCGGGGGTCCGGGGGCCGTTCCCCCGCGGAGTCCTGCCGCGTCCCGCACGACGCGGCAGGACAGCACGCCACCGCGGTCACCGCCGCCGGAGCGGGCTGGCTCGCCTCGGCGGCGGCGTACCCGCGCACCGCGCTCTCGCTCTGGGAGTCCCGGCCCACCGCCCCCATCGTGCTGGGCTGCGGCTCGGTCTTCGACGTGGTCAACGTTCCCGCGATCTTCGGCCGCCGGATGCTGGACACCCTGTGGTCGGAGGGCCCCGGGTCCGGCCCCGTCGCGAGCCATCGCGGCCGGATGCTGCTCTTCACCGCACCGGGCACGGCCCAGCGGCTACCGTCCCTGCTGGAGTGGGAGGAATGGGGCGAAGCGGTCCCGCCACTGCTCTGTCACGGCGCCGGCGACGCGGTGACCGTACCGCCGCTGACCTCGTCCGTTCGCCGCTCGGGGCCGCGCTGGCTGGTGGCCCCCGACACCCGGCAGCCCTGGCTCCCGGGACCCGAGGTGGTGCTCTGGGCCTGTGTCCGCGCGGCGCGCGACAAGCCCTCCCCCTCGGTGGGCTTATCGATTTTTCCCCGCACCGATCCGGGTGCTAAGGTCTACGACGTCAGCAAGCGCCGCTAGCTCAGTTGGTTAGAGCAGCTGACTCTTAATCAGCGGGTCCGGGGTTCGAGTCCCTGGCGGCGCACAGACGGGAGAAGCCCCTCGCGAAAGCGGGGGGCTTCTTCGTTGCGCTCTCACACAGCGGGTGTGATCTTGATGGTCCACGCCCCCGACGGCGTACGGTCCGCCACCTCGACCTTCATCCCGTTCCCCGGGACCGTGAACGTCTCACCGACCCCCAGCGGCGCGTCGGCCAGCGGCGGATAGACCGACTCCCCCCAGCACGCCGACGCGTGCGGATGGGTGTCGAACACCTTGACCGGGCCGTCCCCCGAGGCCGTCTCCCCCTTCACCCGGTAGATCAGCACCCCTTCCGTGCAGGCAGCCGTGTCGTTGCCGGTCGCGGTGCGCACCTCCATGGCGATGGCGCTGTCGAGTCCGGTCCGTACGACCGCGAGCCGGGTCCCCGCCGTGTCCGTGCCGGGCTGCGGCACGTCCTCCAGCGGTTCCAGCGTGAACATCCGGGTGCCGGTGCCCTGCACACAGCCGATCTGCCGCCGGTCCAGCCAGCCCAGCTTCCACTTGTCCCAGCCGAGGAAATCGGGGGCGAGCCCGAACTGGCTGCCCATGACGTCCCAGTCCCCGACCGAGGTGTCCCAGTCGCCCTTGTCGTCCGAGGGGCGGTGGTAGAGATCCGGCAGGTCGAAGACGTGCCCGGTCTCGTGGGCGAGGACGTTGTGGTCCGGCGGGTGCTGCTCGAAGCCCGTGACGAGGCGGCTGATGTCCGTGCCGTCGGCGTGCAGCGGGGTTTCGAGGTTGACGACCTTCGTGGCGTCGGAGTCGACCCCCGGCGCGTCCGGATCGGCGACCAGGTAGACGACTTCGTACTTCCTGAAGTCCACGGTCGGGTCCGCCGCCGCCACCGCGTCGCGCAGATACGCGTCGCGCCCCTCCTCGCCCCAGTCCCGTTTCACCGCGTACGCCGAGGCGGGCTTCGGCATCATGATCCACTTCTTCAGCGGGTGCGGGCGCAGGGTGAACTTCCCGTACGACGCCCGGTGGAAGAAGGTGGTGGTCGCCGGGAAGTAGTCACCCGCCAGCTCCTGGGGCGTGGTGTCCGGCACGGAGCCCGGGAAGGACAGGAAGATCATCACCGCGTCGAGCGTGCCGACCGGCCGCGTGTAGGCGGAGTTCCAGCTGTCCAGACCGAGCGAGTGGTGGGCATCCGTACGCGGCAGGGCGCACGGCCCCGCGGGCCCCGAGGTCGCGACGGCGGGCCCCGCGACCAGCGAAGTGGCGGTGAGCGCCAGGAACGAGACGGTCACCGCGGCGGCACGTTTCAGACGTCCCCGGTCCACTCCCCCGGGTGTCTGCGGACGCTGCACGTCGACCTCCGGGTTCGGGATGCGGGACACCTGACCCACTCTGTGCCGGTTCGCCCCGTTACGCCCTGTCCAGATGCCCCACTGGAGTGACCGACCCGACACCCCGGGCCTTCACGGAAAGTCACAACTGGTCATAGAGGAAAGGGCCCGGACCACAGCCGCGCAGAAACGATCACCTTGAGCACCGGAGTGACCACGGCGCCCCAACAAGGCTGGAACGGTCCTTGCTTCAACCTCTATGATCGGCACACTTTCCCCTGCGGACCACGCCTCCGGCGTTTCTCCACCGTCCGGCCGACGACCCAGACCTCACCTGTTCAAGACGACTGCACTGCGGGAGCCAGCCGTGAGCGGAACCCCTGAAGGGCCGGGTCCGGTGCCCGCCCCCGTCCGGCCGCCGGTCACAGAGCGTCAGGCCGTCGGCCGGACCGCAGCCGAACTGAGCGACTACCGCGCCGCCTTCAACACCGCCCGGCTCGGCATGGCCGTCGTCGACAGCGAAGGCCTGGTCGTCACCGCCAACGACGCCCTCGGCGGACTGCTCGGCGCCGAGCCCGCAGGGCTGAACCGGCAGACCGCGGCCGACCTGGTGGACCTGGCCACGGACGCCCGGACCTGGCACGCGTACCGCGAAGTGCTCCGGGGCCGCCGCTCCAGCTTCCGCTGCACCCGCAGGCTCAAGCACGCCGACGGTCACTCGCTCTGGGCCGAGGTCAGCGTCGCGCCGGTCCCCGACAGCTCCCAGGTGCTGCTCTCGGTCGCCGACGTCAGCGACCGGCGCGAACTCCAGGCGAAACTGCGCCACCTCCAGATGCACGACCCGGTGACCCGGCTGCCGAACCGGGCGCTGTTCTTCGAACGGCTGTCCGCGGCGCTCGACCTCTCCGCGTACGGGCACGGGAGCACCGCCCGGATCGGGCTCTGCTATCTGGACCTGGACGGTTTCAAGGCGGTCAACGACACCCTCGGCCACCGCTTCGGCGACCGGCTGCTCGCCGTCGTCGCCTCCCGGCTGACGCACTGCGCCGACCAGCCCGGCTACGGGCGCAGCGGCGGCCATCTGGTGGCCCGGCTCGGCGGTGACGAGTTCGCCCTGCTCGTCGAGGACTCCTCCGGTACGGAACACCTCGCCGACCTCGCGGGGTCGGTGCTGGCCGCGCTCCAGGAGCCGTTCGACCTGGGCGGTCAGCGGCTCTCGGTGTCCGCGTCGATCGGAGTGGTGGAGCGGCCGGCGGCGGGCACCAGCGCCACCGGGCTGATGCAGGACGCCGACACCACGCTGTACTGGGCGAAGGCGGACGGCAAGGCCCGCTGGACGCTGTTCGACCCGGAGCGCAACGCGCACCGGATGACCCGCCAGGCGCTCTCGTCGAAACTGCGGCCCGCTGTCGAGGGCGGCGAGTTCGTGCTGGAGTACCAGCCGCTGGTGGATCTGGCGGACGGCGCGCTCAAGGGCGTGGAGGCGCTGGTCCGCTGGGACCATCCGCAGTTCGGGCGGCTGACGCCCAACCGGTTCATCGGGCTGGCGGAGGAGGACGGCTCGATCGTCCAGCTCGGCGGGTGGGTGCTGCGTACGGCCTGCCGGCAGGCCAGACAGTGGCAGCTCGACCACCCGGGCGCGCCCCCGCTGTTCGTGAGCGTCAATGTCGCCGTGCGGCAGGTGTGGGACTCCGACCTGGTCGCCGATGTCGCCGGGGTGCTCGCCGAGACGGGCCTCGCGCCGGAGCTGCTCCAGCTGGAGCTCACCGAGTCGGCGGTGATGGGGTCGGCGGGCCGCCCGTTGCAGGCGCTCCAGGACCTCAGCGACATGGGTGTGCAGATCGCGATCGACGACTTCGGCACCGGCTACTCGAACCTGGCGTATCTGAGCCGGCTGCCGGTGTCGGCACTGAAGCTGGACGGGTCCTTCGTCCGCGGGTTCCGCTACGACCAGGGCACCCACCCGAACCCGGCCGACGAGATGATCGTCGAGGCCCTGGTCCAGCTCGCGCACCGGCTGGGGCTCACGGTCACCGCGGAATGCGTGGAGACGGTGGGCCAGGCGACACGGCTGCGCCGGATCGGGTGCGACACCGGGCAGGGCTATCTGTACTCGCGGGCGGTGGCGCCGGAGCACATCGGGGCGATGCTCGAAGGCGTACCGCAGCGGGGCTGACGGCCCGCCGGCCGGGGCGACGGTCCGTGGTCGGCCGGCCGGCGGGCGATGCGGGTACGGATTACCCGGCAGCCCGTAGGCGTCAGGGTTTACCCGGGCAGCCCGTAGACAGCAGGGGTTTACCCGGGCAGCCCGTAGGCGTCGGCGATCAGCTCGTACGAACGCAGCCGCGCGTCGCCGCCGTGTGCGTTGGCCGTGATCATCAACTCGTCGGCGCCCGTGCGCTTCTGGAGGTCGTCGAGACCGGAGCGGACCTCGTCCGCCGTGCCGCTGATGATGTTGTGCAGCCAGCCGTCGACGAACTCGCGCTCCATGGGGGAGAACGAGTACGCCGCCGCCTCGTCCGGCGTCGGCACGAGCCCCGGGCGGCCGGTGCGCAGCCGGACCATCGAGAGGGCTCCGGAGAGGATCTGCCGGTGGGCCTCCTTCTCGTCGTCGGCCGCCAGTGCGGCGACGCCGATCAGGGCGTACGGGGCGTCGAGCACCGCCGAGGGCCGGAACGACTCGCGGTAGAGGTCCAGGGCCGGGATGGTGTTCTGCGCCGAGAAGTGGTGCGCGAAGGCGAACGGCAGCCCGAGCGTCCCGGCCAGCCGGGCACTGAAGCCGGACGAGCCGAGCAGCCAGATCGGCGGGCGGCCGACGGGCCCCTGGACCGGGCCCGGTACGGCGTGGATGCGCGCGTACGGGTGGCCGTCCGGGAAGTCGTCGTCCAGGAACCGGGTCAACTCGGCCAGCTGCTGCGGGAATTCGTCGGCACCCTCGTGGAGGCGTTCGGACCGGCGGAGCGCGGCTGCGGTGGCGCCGTCGGTGCCGGGTGCCCGCCCGAGCCCGAGGTCGACCCGGCCCGGAGCCATCGCTTCGAGCGTGCCGAACTGCTCGGCGATCACCAGCGGGGCGTGGTTCGGCAGCATGACCCCGCCGGAGCCGAGCCGGATGCGGTCGGTGTGCGCGGCGAGGTGCGCGAGCAGCACGGCCGGTGAGGAGGAGGCGACCCCCGGCATGGAGTGGTGCTCGGCCACCCAGTAGCGGTGGAAGCCGCGGCGCTCGGCGAGCCGGGCGATGTCCACGCCGGTGCGGATGGCCTGGGTCGCGGTGCGGCCCTCGCCCACGGTCACCAGGTCCAGTACGGACAGAGGGACGGGGGCGGTTCCGGCCGCCTTGCCTTGAATCGGGTCCACCGCGCTGGAGCCTTTCTCGTTGTCGGCCTGTACAGCTGGCGGAAACACGGGGACGCTCTCCGGTTATTCCCCCGGGGCCGGACCCACCGTCGGGAAGGCTCTCGGGAAAGCCTCTGGAGAACTAGGCGCGCCGGGCGAACAGCTTGCCCAGCTGATCGCTCCAGACCCGGCGCTCGGTCAGCCGCAGTCCTTCCCACACCGATACCTGGTTCGCCGTGAGCACCGGCTTCCCGAGGACCTGCTCCAGTTCGCGCAGGTACGCCGCGGTGTGCAGCGCCGTGTCCGGCAGCAGGACGACGTCCGCCGACGGGTGGTCGCCCGCCAGCGCCAGTTCCAGCACCTCGTCGCGGCCCCAGGCGCCGACCTCCTCCGCCGTGACGATCCCGCGGCCCCGGCTCGCGACCACTTCCACGCCCGCCGCCTTGAGGAAGGCGGTGAAGTAGCCGGTCACGTCCTCCGGGTACGTCGCGGCGACCGCGACCTTCTCGGCGCCCAGGTACTGGATCGCGTTGGTGAAGGCGAACGATGTACTGGACGCGGGCATCCCGGCGGCCTTGGCCAGGTTCCTGACCTGCTCCCGGGCGCCTTCCCAGCCGTAGACGAAGCTGCCGCTGGTACAGGCCCAGACCACCGACTCGGCCCCGGAGAGCCGCAGCTCCTCCACCCCCGCGGCGAGCCGCGCGGCGGAGCCCATCTCGATCAGCGCGTCCACCCGGTGGGCGTCCTCACCGATGTCCGTGTGGACAAGGTGCAGCCTGACGTCCTCGGTCACGAGCAGCTCGAAGCGCTCGTAGTCGTCCTCCGCGGAATGCCCCGGGTAAAGGAACCCGACCGTTGTCATGTCCAGCCTCCCTGTTCTTCGGGCGGATCTTCTGCCAGTGCGGTGGCGGGCTCGGGAAGCGGCGCGGGTGCGGGTGCGGGCGTCGAGTCGATCAGCAGCCGCTGGTACGGGCCGATCGCGAAGGCGCCTATGTGCCGCAGCGCCGCCCACATCGTGACCTGGTTCGCCGAGAGCACCGGCATCCGCAACTCGGCTTCGAGCTGCGGGATCACGTCGTACGTCGGGAGGTTGGTGCAGCTGATGAAAAGCGCATCGGCCGCGCCGACCACCGCCTGCCGGGCCATGTCCACCACATCGCGGTACGGGACTTTCCAGATACGGCTCGTGAGACCCAGGAAAGCCCGTCCGGTGACCTCTGTCCCGGCTTCGCCGAGGTATTCCTCCAGCGCGGACGTCACAGATTCAGTGTAGGGCGTGACCAGGGCGATCCGCCGGACGCCGATCTCCCGGACGGCCTCCAGGAGCGCGCCGGACGTGGTGATCGCCGGGATGTCACCGGCGACGGTCATGGCCGAGCACATGGCCCGCTCACCCGCCAGTCCGCCGACGAAACTGCCGCTCGCGCAGGCGTACACGACGACCTGCGGCGCCACCGCGCTCAGCGCCCGGACCGCCTCACCCAGCGTTTCGTGCTCGCTGACCAGCCGGGCGAGGTCGAGCGAGACTTCGACGGGGACGAAGGGGGTACGCGTGAGGTGGAGCGAGACATCGTCCGGCACCCACCGCCACAGTTCCCGGTCGAGCGCGAAGTCGAAGGGGGCGACGACACCCACACCGCGTTGCGGCTGTGGTCCGCCGATAAAGGAGATGTCCATTGCTGACCCCAGGTGGTGCGTGGGCGAGGCCGTGTTGCTTCTGATGTCGACGGTAGGTTCATGGGGCGATCCCGGTCAATCAACGCATCCCTGACGTCGCGATGTGCTTACGTGAAGGAAACACGGCCGCTCTCAGCCGAAGGACCGCGCCCATGTCCGAAGCCTCAGTCCCCACCCTTCTCGTACTGGACGCCGACCCGCCTCCGCGCCTCGGAAAGCTGACCGGCCGGGCGCATGTCGTGCACGCCGGCGCAGAGACCCTGGGCGGTCAACTCCCTTACGCGGACGTCCTGCTGGTCTGGGACTTCCACTCCGACGCGGTGCGCCGGGCCTGGCCCGGCGAGGGCCCGCGGCCCGGCTGGGTGCACACGGCCAGCGCCGGTGTGGACCATCTGCTCTGCCCCGAGCTGGTCGCGTCGGACACCGTGGTGACCAATGCCCGCGGCATCTTCGACCAGCCGATCGCGGAGTACGTCGCGGGTCTCGTCCTCGCCTTCGCCAAGGACCTCCCCGGCACCCTGGAGCTCCAGCGCCAGCGCCGCTGGCAGCACCGTGAGACCAGGCGGCTGGCCGGCAGCCGGGCGGTCGTCGTCGGCTCGGGCCCCATCGGCCGGGCCATCGCCGCCACGCTGTCGGCGCTCGGGGTGAAGGTGGCCCTGGTCGGGCGCACCGCGCGCCGCCCGGTGCACGGGCCCGAGGAGCTGGACCGGCTGCTGCCGCGCGCCGACTGGGTGATCTGCGCGGCCCCGCTCACCGGGACCACCCGTGGCATGTTCGACGCCCACGCCTTCGGCACGATGCAGCCGTCCGCGCACTTCATCAACGTCGGGCGCGGGGCGCTCGTGGTCGAGGACGATCTCGTCGAGGCGCTCAGGAAGCGCTGGCTGGCGGGCGCCGCGCTCGATGTGTTCGCCGAGGAGCCGCTGAACGCGGGGAACCGCCTCTGGGACGTCCCCGACCTGCTGATCTCTCCGCACATGAGCGGCGACACCATCGGCTGGCGCGACGCTCTCGGCGAGCAGTTCCTGGAGCTCTACGACATGTGGGCGAACGGAAGGCCGCTGCCGAACGTGGTGGACAAGAAACGTGGGTACGTCCACACACATGACTGAGCTCTGCGATCTGTCTGCCCGTCAACTCGTTGCCGGATACCGGAAGGGCGCCTTCACCCCGGTCGACGCGGCCCGTGCCGTCCTGGACCGGATCGAGGTGGTGCAGCCAGGAGTGAACGCCTTCGTCCGGGTCGACGCCGGCCCGGCCCTGGCGCAGGCGCGGGCGTCGGCGGCCCGGTGGAGCGCGGGTGAGCCGCAGGGCCTGCTCGACGGGGTGCCGGTCACGGTCAAGGACATCCTGCTGCTGCACGGGGAGCCGACGCTGCGGGGATCGAGGACCGTACGGCCGCAGGGCAGGTGGTCCGAGGACGCGCCGTCGGTGGCGCGGCTGCGGGAACACGGTGCGGTCTTCGTCGGCAAGACCGCGACGCCCGAGTTCGGCTGGAAGGCCGTCACCGACTCGCCGCTGCACGGGGTGACCCGTAACCCGTACGACAGCGCCCGTACCTCCGGCGGCTCCAGCGGCGGCGCCGCGGCGGCCGTGGCGCTGGGCGCCGGGCCACTGGCGCTGGGGACGGACGGCGGGGGGTCCATCCGCGTACCGGCGTCGTTCTGCGGGGTCTTCGGGCTGAAGCCGACGTACGGGCGGGTCCCGCTCTATCCGGCCAGCGCCTTCGGGACGCTCGCCCATGTCGGCCCGCTGGCGCGCGACGCGGCCGACGCGGCGCTGATGCTGGACGTGATCAGCGGTCCCGACCCGCGCGACTGGTCGCAGCTGGCCCCGCCCGCGGGCAGTGTGCGGGACGGGCTGGACGGCGGGGTGAAGGGGCTGCGGATCGCCTACTCGCCGACCCTGGGCGGCCAGGTCGCCGTCGAGCCGGCGGTCGCGGCGGCGGTCCGTGCGGCGGTGGGGCGGCTCGCGGAACTCGGCGCGTACATCGAGGAGACGGATCCGGACTTCACGGATCCGGTCGCGGCCTTCCAGACGCTGTGGTTCAGCGGGGCCGCGCGGGTGGCGCAGCACCTGGGCCGGGAGCAGCGCGCGCTGCTCGATCCCGGGCTGCGGGAGATCGTCGCGGAGGGCGAGCGGTACTCGGCGCTGGACTATCTGGCCGCGGTGGACGTACGGATGGAGCTGGGCCGGCGCATGGGCCTCTTCCACCAGCGGTACGACCTGCTGGTCACCCCGACCCTGCCGATCACCGCGTTCGAGGCGGGGGTGGAGGCGCCACACGGTTCGGGGCACCGGCGCTGGACGGGGTGGACGCCGTTCACGTATCCCTTCAACCTGACGCAGCAACCCGCGGCCACGCTGCCGTGCGGGGTGGACGGAGCGGGCCTGCCGGTCGGGGTGCAGCTGGTGGGGGCGCGGCACGCGGACGCGCTGGTGCTGCGGGCCGCGCATGCGATGTACGGGGCGGGGGTGGCCGCGGAGGTGCCCTCGGTCACCGGCCGGGCTCCGCTCGGCCCGCCCGCGTAGCCCGGCCGCTCAGCCCGGCCCGCGTGGCCCGGCTGCGTAACCCGTCCGGTCAGCCCGGCCGGCGGAAACCGATCAGCCGGTCCGGCGGAAGCTGAGTGTCTCGCCCAGGGCGCCCGACCGCCAGAGGTCCTGACAGGCCGCCGCCATCCGGTCGAGGCCCTCGACCACCGTGCCCCACACGATCCCCGGGACCCAGCCGGTGTCCCCGTTGATCAGCAGGTTGTTCCGCTCGTAGAAGAGCGCGAGGTCGACCACCGTCGTCCGTCCACGGTGGTCGGCCGCCGTCTCGTATCCGTACGCATCCGTGCCCAGCACCGTCTCGGAGAAGGTGAAGTAGCAGAGGTCGCCCGGGACGGGGGTGACCGTCGGGTTCTCCAGCGGCGGCTCCTGCGGCGCGAAGCCGGGCAGCAGGGCGTAGATCTCGTTCCGGGCGTACTTGGCGTGGTAGACGTCCCCGCCGAGCGGCAACGCGTCCCACACCGCCGCGCAGGTCACCGGGGCCTTGTCGTCGAGGAGCCGCGCGGTGCAGCTCACGCCGCGCTTGTCGAGGGACAGTTCCACGAATCGATCGCTCATCTCCCCATGGTTTCCCCCCGGAGGCCCACGCGGTCGAGGCCGACCGGCAAATGGAGGGGCCTCGGACCGACTCGCCGCACGATGGGCTGAAAATGATCTGCATACCTCGCGCGGAGTCGGGTAGCCGCGCGCCCATGGCTCCACCACCAGGGAACGACTCAGAAAGCACACCAAGACACTCCATACGGTCCATACGTTCCACACCTTCGACACCACCCGTACGACGCCGTTCGCTGCTGCTCGGCGCGGCAGGCCTGAGCGCCGCGGGGGCGCTCGGAGCAGCCGGGTGCAGCCGGGTGCCTACGGGCGACACGCTCGCCCGCCTCAAGTCGCAGGGCACCGTCCGGCTCGGCATCGCGGGTGAGGTGCCGTACGGCTACATCGACGAGCAGGGCGACTTCACCGGCGAAGCGGTGGAACTCGCGAAGATCATCTTCAAACGGCTCGGTGTCGGCCACGTGCAGCCCGTGGCGACCGACTTCGCCTCGTTGATCCCCGGCCTCAACTCCCAGCAGTTCGACTGCGTTTCGGCCGGGATGTACATCAACAAGGAACGCTGCCAGCAGGTCATCTTCGCCGATCCCGAGTACCAGATGCTGGACGCCTTCATCGTCCGCAAGGGCAACCCGAAGAACCTGCACAACTACGAGGACTGCGTGCGGGCCAAGGCGAAGTTCGCCACCGGTACCGCGTACGCCGAGATCGCCTACGCCGTCGCCGCCGGGTACAAGGAGAAGGACATCCAGATCCTCCAGGACCAGGTCGCGGGGCTGAACGCGGTCGAGTCCGGCCGGGTGGACGTCTTCGCGGGGACCTCCCTGACCGTCCGTGAAGTGGTGAAGAAGAGCCGGAAGGCCGAGGCGACCCCCGCCTTCGCGGCCACCGTCGACGGCAAGAAGAAGATCGACGGCGGCGGGTTCACCTTCCGCCCCACGGACACCGCGCTCCGTGACGCCTTCAACGTCGAGATCCACAAGATGAAGAAGAGCGGTGAACTCTTCCGGGTGCTCCGGCCGTTCGGGTTCACCCAGGCGGAGATGACCACGCTGACGGCCAAGGAGCTGTGCGCATGACATCGGGACTCTGGCAGCACTGGGTGCTCCCGGGCATCTGGATCACCATCCAGCTCACCGTGTACAGCGCCGCCCTCGCCGTGGTCGTCGCGTTCGGGATAGGCATGGCCAGGGCCCACCGCTCACGCGTGGTGCGGTTCCTGGCCGGTTTCTACACCGAGATCTTCCGCGGAACGTCGTCCCTGGTCCTGATGTTCTGGATCTTCTTCGTCCTGCCGAACCTGGTCGGCTGGGCACTGGTACCCATGTGGGCGGCCGTGCTGGCGCTCGGGCTCTCGTACGGTGCGTACGGGGCCGAGATCGTCCGCGGCGCGCTGAACGCGGTGGCACCCGCGCAGCGTGAGGCGGGCGTCGCGCTCAACTTCACCCCCTGGCAGCGGATGCGGCTGATCCTGCTGCCGCAGGCGATACCCGAGATGATGCCGCCCTTCTCGAATCTGCTGATCGAGCTGCTCAAGGGCACCGCGCTGGTCTCGCTGCTCGGCGTCGGCGACGTGTCGTTCGCCGCCTATCTGGTGCGGCTCGCCACCCAGGAGAGCTCGCAGATCTACTCGGTCGTCCTGGCCATCTACTTCGTCATCGCCTTCGTGCTCACCCGTGGGATGCGGGCGCTCGAACGCAAGACCCGGGCCAATCTCGGCCTCCAGACCACCGGAGGTGCCCGATGAACAGCTGGGACTGGTCCGCCGTCGGGCACTTCATGCCGCGCTTCTGGGACGGGCTGCTCACCACCCTCCAGATCCTCGTCCTCGGTTCGGTGCTCTCCTTCGCGCTGGGTCTGGTGTGGGCGCTGGGCTACCGGGTGAAGACGCGCTTCGTGCGGTGGCCGGTGAACTTCGTCACCGAGTTCATCCGCAACACCCCCCTGCTGGTGCAGCTCTTCTTCCTGTTCTTCGTGCTGCCCGACTGGGGCATCCAGTTCTCCGCCCTGACCACCGGCACGGTCGCGATCGGGGTGCACTACTCGACGTACACCGCCCAGGTCTACCGGGCCGGCATCGACGCGGTGCCGGTCGGGCAGTGGGAGGCGGCCACCGCGCTGTCCCTGCCGCTGACCCGTACCTGGACCGCGGTGATCCTGCCGCAGGCGATCCGCCGGGTGCTTCCCGCCCTCGGCAACTACGTCATCGCGATGCTGAAGGACACCCCTCTCGTGGTCGCGATCAGCGTGCTGGATCTGCTGGGCCAGGCCCGTATGGAGGGCGGCATGACCTTCCAGTACAACGAGGCGCTGACCGTCGTCGGCGTCGCCTTCATCGTCATCGCCTATCCGGCATCTCTTCTTGTACGAGCCCTGGAGCGCCGTCTTGTCCGCTGACGCGAACCCCGCGACCCCCGAGATCCCCGCCACCCCCGAGATCCCCCGAACCGAGGCCCCCGGCGCCGAGTCCGCGGCCGGAGGCGCCACGTCCGAGCTGATCCGCTTCACGAACGTCACCAAGCGGTTCGGCGGGAACACCGTGCTCGACGATCTCTGCTTCTCGGTCCGGCCGGGCAAGCACGTCACGCTGATAGGACCTTCCGGTTCCGGTAAGACGACGATCCTCAGACTCCTGATGACCCTGCTCAAGCCGGACGAAGGGGAGATCACCGTCAGCGGTGACCGGCTCTTCCCCTCGGAGGGCGAGAAGCAGCTGCGTGAGGTGCGCAAGAACATCGGCATGGTGTTCCAGCAGTTCAACCTCTTCCCCAACATGTCGGTGCTGCGGAACATCACCGAGGCCCCGGTCCGGGTCCTCGGGATGTCCAAGGACGAGGCCGCCGAACGCGCCAAGGGCCTGCTCGACCTGGTCGGACTCGGTGACCGCGCCGACGCCAGGCCGAACCAGCTCTCCGGCGGCCAGCAGCAGCGCGTGGCCATCGCCCGCGCCCTGGCGATGCGCCCGAAGGTGCTGCTGCTCGACGAGGTGACGTCGGCGCTCGACCCGGAGCTGGTGGCCGGTGTGCTCGACGTGCTGCGGGACATCGCGCGGACGACCGACATCACCATGCTGTGCGTCACGCACGAGATGAACTTCGCCCGGGACATCTCGGACGATGTCCTGATGTTCGATTCCGGGAAGGTGATCGAGTCCGGTTCTCCGGAAAAAATCTTCAGCGATCCCGAGCACGAACGTACGCGCGAGTTCCTGAGCGCAGTGCTCTGACCTGATACTCCACGTTCGAATTGTGACTCTGGCATATGCCACGGTGGCGCGCCCCAGTACAGAGCACCGGTGCGCGCCACCAAGTCATCAACAGCCGCCCCACAACGGTCTCTTGACCGCTATCGTGGTACGCGAGCAAACGGTCACAACCTGTAGGGGGAACCGTGGCGCTGAAGCCCGAGCCGACTGCGCCGTTCCATTCGGTGCAGTACGCACTCCGCGTGCTGGAGACCGTCTCCAGATACGGAGGCGGCGTGACCGACACCGAGATCGCGCGTGAAACCGGTCTCCCCACCTTCCATCTGTCCGCGCTGCTGCTGATGCTGCGCCGCGAGGGATACGTCGAGCAGATCAGTGACGGCGCCTACGTCATCGGCGACTCGCTCGTCCTGCTCGGCTCCGGTGCCACCCGCAAGTCGGCCCTGGAGGCCAAGCTCCAGGACACCCTGGCCCGGCTGCGGGACTCGGTCGGCGCCGCGGTCTACATCAGCCGGTACATCGACGGCGAGATGAAGATCACCCAGATCGCCGACGGCCCGCTGACACCGGCGGTCCAGGAGTGGGTGGACTTCCGTTCCTCGGCCCACGCGAGCGCGGCGGGCAAGTGTCTGCTGACCCAGCTCGACCAGAACGGCAGACGCGACCACATCTCCCGCCACAAGATCGCCCGGCTCACGTCGAAGACGATCACGAACGAGCGGGTGCTCTTCTCCAAGCTGGACTCCCAGCCGGCGACGGTCCCGGTGCTCGACATCCAGGAGTACGCGGTGGGCACGGTCTGCGCGGCGGTGCCGCTGACGGCGGGCGCCGCGGTCGGCTGTCTGGCGCTCTCGCTCCCGATCGAACATGCCCATCGGCTGCGTGCCGCGGCGGACTCACTGAACCGGCAGGCGGCGCCGGTGGTGCTCTCGCTGGCGATCTGATGCTGCGCGCCCTGTGCCGGGCGGTCTCCGCCCGGTGACCTCGGCCGGTAGCCGGGCGGTCTCCGTCCGGTGATCTCGGCCTGGTTTGGAGCACCCCTCCGGACCAGCTACTATTTCTGAGTCGGCAAGCGCCGCTAGCTCAGTTGGTTAGAGCAGCTGACTCTTAATCAGCGGGTCCGGGGTTCGAGTCCCTGGCGGCGCACAGACGGAAGAAGCCCCTCGCGGAAGCGGGGGGCTTCTTCGTGTCCGCGGCACACTCAGGCCGGCCCGCCGGGCTCCACTCCCCGCGTTGCGTACTCCGCCAGCAGCTTCGCCACGTCGTCCCCGGTGAGCGCCCGGTACTCCCCGTCCGCCCGCTGCCACACCGGATCCGCGCAGCGGAAACCCTCCCTGCGCAGCCCCACCCGGTGCACCTTGTTCGTCGCCGTCACCGGCATCGCCGGTACGACCCGGACGAACCGCGGCGCCATCTTCGTCCCCAGGTCCGGCTGTTCGCCGAGGAAACGGGCGAAGGCCGCCGGGTCGAAGGTGACGCCCGCACGCAGGGCGAGTGCCGCCATGACCTGGTCGCCCGCGACCGGATCGGGTACCGCGTAGACGGCGACGGCCGCCGCGTCCTGCCACCGCGCGAGGATGTTCTCGATCATCGCGGCGGCCAGGTTCTCGCTGTCGACGCGCAGCCGGTCGTCCGTGCGGCCCGCGAAGTAGAGGAAGCCCTCGGCGTCGCGGAAGAAGAGGTCACCGGTCCAGTACCAGCCGCCGCGCCTGCGGTCCGCTTCCGCCGTCTCGTTGCGCCAGTAGCCCTCGAAGGGGTTCGGGCCGCGGTTGACCAGCTCTCCTATCGCGGCGGTCCCGTTGGTGAGCCGGCCGCCCCGATCGAAGGCCGCCCGGGGTTTCTCCTCGTACGTCTCGGGGTCGACCACCGCCAGATCGTCGCCGGGCGCCGCCCTGCCGATCGCTCCCGGCGGGGTGTCGGCGGTCCGCTGGACGGCCGCGCCGCCCTCCGACGACCCGTACCCCTCCACCAGCCGCACGCCGAACCGCTCGGCGAAGCGCGCGGCGTCCACCGCCCCCGCCTCCGTGCCGAAACCGGTCCGCAGCCGGTGCGCGCGGTCGTCGGGGTGCTCGGGGGTGGCCAGCAGGTACTGCACGGCGCGGCCGACATAGGTGAAGTACGTGGCGCCGTACGCCCGTACGTCGTCCAGGAAGCCGGACGCGGAGAACCGGGGGCGCAGGGCGACGGACGCACGGCCCGCCAGCGCGGGTGCCCAGTTGGCGATCACCGCGTTGCCGTGGAACATCGGCATGCAGATGTAGTGCACGTCGTCCTCGGTGATCCCGAAATGGGAGACCAGCGAGGTACCGGCGGCGGCGAGCCGGCCCTGGGTGCAGATCGCGGCCTTGGGCGCGCCGGTGGAACCGGACGTGAAGTAGAGGAGCATCCGGCTGGACCGTGAGACGGGGGCCACGGTCGCCTCGCCGGGGACGGCGTCGGCGTACGGGGCGAGCAGCTCCCGGTAGGCGTCCGTGTCGGTGACCAGGATCCGTACGCCCGGCAGCGCCAGGCCGTCGAGCAGCGGCAGCAGCTCCCGGGAGGTGACCAGTACCCGGCAGTCGGTGTGCACGATGTCGCGGGCCAGTTCGGCGCCGCGCCGGGTCGGGTTGATCCCGGCCACGGCGGCCCCCGCGAGGGCCGCCGCGCTCAACCACAGGGGGAACTCGGGGGTGTTGTGGAGCAGCACCCCCACGTGCGGCTCTGCTCCGGAGGGGAGCAGGTCCACGAGGAGCGCGGCCCGCGCGGCGGCTCCCGAGGCGACCTGGTGATGGCTCAGGACGAGGTCATGGGCTCTCAACCCGGGCCGGTGGTCGCCCCATTGCTGCCGCACGAGCTCCGCGAAGGTACCTGCGCTCCTCATGGCGCCGCAGATTAACTGACCAGCCGTCAGAACTGAACGCCCCGGGACGGCCCGGTCAGCGGCGGCCGGTCAGAAGTTGACGTCCGAGCACGCGTAGAACGCGTTGCCCGTGTCCGCGATGTTCCACACGGCCAGAATCACGTGGTGCCCGGTCTTCTGGGTGGGGATCGTGCCCTGCTGCTCGACGGTGCCGGGCGGCTGCCGGTTGCCGTACGGGACCGTCATGAAGGGCTGCGGGTCGAGGTCCGCCCTGGTCAGCGGCTTCGAGTCGTCCCAGCCGTTCTTGGTGATGAAGTACTCGAAGTCGGTCGTGGCGTGCCTGGCTGTGAACTGCCAGCGGAAGGTGTACCCCTGACCGCCCGTCAGCTGCGTGGTGGGCCACGCGTTCCCGTTCGGGGCCTTCGCGCCGTCCAGCTCACCGAAGGTGTCGTGCTGGCCGGAACAGATCTTGCCGTCGGCGGGCCCGGCACCGGGGAAGCCCTTGGGGCCCTCGACGCTCTGCGGTTCGTACTGGATGGCACCGCAGTTGGTGACCGTGCCGTTGGCGCAGAGCTTCTGCCGGCTGATGGGCTGGTCGGTGTATCCGTGGCTGCTGGCGCTGCCGGTGGCGAGCAGGGAGACACCCGCGACCGCAAGGCCGACCACGGCCGCACCTAGTTTCTTGCGCATGCTGCACTCCTGTAAGACGTGGGGGAGTTCGATGTGCCGAGCTGCGGTCTAGACCAAGGCCCAGAGTATGGATGACAGTTCGCCGTGTCCATATCAATCACAGGTCTGCACCAATTCGGGTGCTCACATCGGACCCCCTTCACGTCGGACAGCACCTTCACGTCGGACAGCACCTTCACGTCGGACGGCACCTTCACGCCAGGAAGCACCTTCGCGTCAGGAGGCGCCGCCGCGCCCCGCGTAGAAGGCGACCGTCAGATCCTTGACGAGTGCGTTGCGCTCGTACGCGTCCAGATCGACGAGCCCGCGGGTGGTCAGCCGCGTCACCGTGTCGTCCACGGCGTCGACCACCGCGGTCAGTACGCCGTCGCGGTGCCGTGCGTCGATCGCCTCGATCCGGCGCAGCCGCATCGCACCGGCCACCTCGGGCGCGTAGTCGATCCTGGTCGGCCGGGCCGAGAACACCTCGATGCCGACCGCCGCCGTCTCCGCCCTCAGCACCCCGGTCAGCGCGTCACCGACCGCCTCCGCATCACGCAGCGTCGGCGCGTCCTGGTGGAACGCGTCGGCGGGCAGCTGCGAGAGCACCTGTACCGTCGCCGCCTCCACCAGCTCGCACAGATACGCCTCGTGATCCTGGACGGCGTACGTGGCCCGCGCCGTGTCCTCGACCTGCCACACCACGAGCACGACGGCCCGCAGCGCGGTGCCGTCCGCGTCCACCACCGGCATCGGCTCGCTGCGCCAGTGCCGCAGCCGTACGTCGACCGGCCGCCGCAGCAGCAGCGGGCTGGTCCACATCAGCCCGGTCCGCCGCACGCTCCCCCGGTAGGCACCGAAGAGCGAGAGCACCTGGGCCTGCCCGACCCGTCCGCGCCCGAGCCCGCCGAGGGCCAGCAGCACCAGCGCCGCGAGCAGGAACAGGACCGCGCCCGTGGCGGGGCCCATTCCCTCGTACGGAACCGGGTCCCCCGGCAGCAGGGCGGTCAACGGCTCGGGGACCGCTCCGGACCGCCACAGCAGCACCACGATCAGGGCGAGCGCGACGGCCCCGCCGAGCAGCGCGACCGAGCCCGGCAGCGCGGGCCCGTCCCGCTCCGAGAGATGAGGGTCGACGGGCGGCGCGGGCCTGGCCGGGGCCTCGCCGCGTACCTCCGTACGGGGCGCCCACGGCTTCCCGGCCGCCCGGCTCGCCGTCGCACCCTGCGCCGCACGCCTGGGCACGCCGGTCGCCGGCACGTCCCCCGGTTCCCTCTCGCCTCCCTCGTCTCCCGCACCTCTCCCGTCCTGCTCGTACCTCTCGCCCCTCTCGGGGAGGTCGTCGTCGCGGAACAGCAGATGGACCGGGATCTCGATCGTCGACTCGTTCATGATGACGGCCGTCCTGCGCATCGACAGCTGCTCCGCCCCAGCCGCCGACTCCTGAGTCATCTGCGCCTGGTTCAGCGGCACTTGATCCTCCGCCGGGTCCGCCGGGGAGCCGGTCGCCGCCCCGGGCACCGCTGTGGTCTCGGTCATCCGAACAGTCGCCTCCATGTCTCGGGGCCGGGGTATCCGTCGGCCGTACTGCCGGTCCATCCCTGGGCCCGCTGGAACGCTTCGACGTTGCGCCGGTCGGCCTCGGTCCACTGCGGCCCGGGCCCCGAGGTGTAGTACGTGCCGAAGCCCTTCTTCACCAGCTGCTCTCCGAGCTGCTGCACCTGCGCGTTGCTCTGCCCCGGCCTGAAGTACCGCGCTCCCGGATAGCCGGTGCCGGTCGCGCCGGTCGCGCCGGACGTGGTGGTCGCACCCGACGTGGTGGTCGCGCCCGACGGAACGGCCGGAACGGCCGAAGGGCTGCCGCCGGTCGGTGCGCCCGGGATGTTCCTGCCGCCGCCCTTCACCAGCAGGTTCCAGGTGGCGGGCCCCGGCACCCCGTCCGCCTCGGCGCCGCTCCAGCCCTGCGCACGCTGGAAGGCCCGGGTCGCCTGCCGGTCGGCCTCGCCCCAGCTCGGGTCGGGCCCCGTCCGGTAGAACCGGCTCCCGCCGTGTGCGACGAGCATCCGGCCGAGCCGGGTGACGTGCGCGCTCTTCGCCCCCTCGCCGAAGGACTTCGCACCGGGATAGCCGGTGGCAGCGGAGGCCGGGCCACCGGCACCGGCCGTCAGCCCCTTGTAGCGGTAGGGGACGAAGTGGCTGGAGTTGGTCCAGTACGCGTACGGGGTGGGCTGGGCGCGTGCGTGCGGCGGGGTCTCCTCGTACGCCAGGTACGAGGTGTGCGCGCTGTTCGTCCAGCCGCCGAAGATGGTGACGTGCGAGCCCTTGGTGGGATTCGCCGGGTTGTGGAAGAGCAGGATGTCACCGGGCTGCAGCTCACTGGGGTCTATCCGCACCCCGTACTCCGCGATGCTTCCCGTCCACTCGCTGCCGTCCAGCCCCCAGGCCATCGATACATAGCCCGAGCAGTCCTGCCGGTACCCGTCCGACCAGTTCTTGTTCATGTCGTACGGGACTGCCGACGACACCCACTTCTCCGCGCGGTCGATGATCGCCGCCCTGGTGGTGGCGGGCAGCTTCAGCGCCCTGGCCGGTGCGGTGGGTACCCCTTGGGGCCCGCCTCCCGGATCCTCGGCCGCCGCTGTCGCCGCCCCTGTGCCGAGTACCACTCCGGCGGCGGTGGCGAGGACGAGTGCCCGGCGCACACCGTGTGCCGCGGGGTGTCCGCCGTCCCTGCGGGACAGGGTGCGGAGGGCCGGGCGGCGCCGGGCGGCGCATCCCGTACATCCGCAGTCGCTCGCAGGTTCGTACTCCTCGAAGACCGGAACCGTCATACGTGTCCCCTCCGCGTTCAGGAAGATCTGCTGCCGCATCTGCACAGTCGTCACCTTCTCAACTGTCCGGGCACATCGCATTTTGACGGTTGAAATGGGGAGAAAACGAACATATGACCCGTCGTGAGGTTCTGAGCACCTCTCCGGGTCCGGTAAAGTTCTCCAGGTCAGCAGGCGCCGCTAGCTCAGTTGGTTAGAGCAGCTGACTCTTAATCAGCGGGTCCGGGGTTCGAGTCCCTGGCGGCGCACGCGATATCCGAAGCCCCGCACCTCACGGTGCGGGGCTTCGGTCGTACGAGGGGCCGGTCCGAGGCTGCTCCCCTGAACGCGACCTGCCGCAACACCGCCCGGACGTACGGCAGTTGACGCCACACGTGCATCTTCCGGGCCTACGGCTTCCTCCCCCTCACGGTTCGCCTCACGGTTCGCGTCCGGTCGTTCAGCCATTCGGCACCGACGGCACGCACCACGCCGGTGAGCACACGGACGGACACCATGCGTGACCACTCCCCGGGGCAGCCACCCGCACATGTGGAGAGGCGCCCGGCAGTCTGCCGGGCGCCTCTCCACATGTGCGATGTCCAGCCCTCGGCTCACCCCTTGGGCACGCCCGTGAGGTAGGCGGAGACGACCACATTCGCGGTGTACGCCTGCGCCGTACGGTCGAACGAGCCGCCGCAGGTGATCAGCCTCAGCTCGGCGCGGCCGTGCTCGCGCGGCCCGTACGCCTTCTTCGCGTCGAAGTGGCTGCGCTGGAAGACCTGGACGTCGTCGACGGTGTACTCGGTGATCGAGCCGTCGGTGGCCGTCACGCGGACCTTCTCCCCCGGGCGGACCGCGCTCAGGCTGTAGAAGACGGCCTTCCGGGTGTCGGTGTCGACGTGGCCGACCAGCAGTGCGGCACCGACGGCACCCGGGCGGGTACCGCCGTCGAACCAGCCGACGGTGTTCGGGGTGGCGAACGACGGCGGATCGACGGCCCCGTGACCGTCGAGCCCCCGGGGGACGATCGGGGCGGCGATGCCCACCGAGGGAATCTCCACCCGCCGCGGCTCCGCGCCCTTGAGGGGATCGTGGGCGGGGGGCAGCCGGACACCCAGCGGGCGGCCGACCGCGGCGACGTCACCGGTCTTCGGCCCCGAGCTGAGCTCCGGTCCGTTGGTGATCTGACGGCCCCAGAGCCAGAGCCCGAGCAGCAGCACGGCCCAGGCCACACCGGTCAGGAACCGGCCCGCCCCCGGCGAAGAGCTCCCGGACGCCATGATCAGGCGTTGTTGCGCCGACGGCGGACGCTACGGCCGGCCACCGCTACGGCGGCGATCCCGGCGAGCACCAGGCCGACGAGGGTGTGCCGCGTTCCGGGGGCGTCCTCCTGGGCGGCGACCGTGGCGGTCGCACCGCCACCCGCGTGCACGGGCGCGGTGGGCGTGGTGATGGGCATGGGCCGGTGGCCGTCCTGGTTCTGCCGTACGACGGTGATCCGGCCGGTGACGACGCTGCCCCTGCACTTGACCTGGACGGTGTAGTCCCTGGACTCGGCGTCGGCGCGGATCCTCGCCTCGGCGTACATGGCGCCTTTGTCGGCGGCGGGTGCGAATTCGGCCCGTGAGTCGAAGGCGTCCGAGGTGCCGAAGGGCTTACCGCTGCCGCACCGCACTCTGAGGTCCACCTCCTCGCCGGGAGCGATGACGGAAGGGCTGACCGTGACCGTTCCTGAGGACCCCTCGCCCGGTGCGGCGATGGCGGTCGCGGGCAGCAGGGCAGCCGCAGCCGCCGTGGCGGCACAGAGAGTGATGGATATCAAACGCATGGTGAACCTCCTGTTCGAAGGTTCACGTCTCCGGGCCCGCTCCGCATCCCGGGCGATCCGTACGGGCGTGCGACCGGGGCTTCGGCCGGTGGCCCGTACGGCTGCGCGCGCGGCGTTCCGTACGGGCCGGTGACCGGGTCAGATCCGGTCGACCAGGTCGGCAATCGAGTTAACGACGGTGGTCGGCCGGTACGGGTAGCGGTCGATGTCGCCCTTCGCGGTCAGGCCGGTGAGCACCAGGAAGGTCTCCATCCCGGCCTCCAGTCCCGCGAGTACGTCCGTGTCCATCCGGTCACCGATCATGGCGGAGGTCTCGGAGTGGGCGCCGATGGCGTTGAGTCCGGTCCGCATCATCAGCGGGTTCGGCTTGCCGACGAAGTACGGGTCCTTGCCGGTGGCCTTGGTGATGAGCGCGGCGACGGACCCGGTGGCGGGCAGCGCGCCCTCGGGCGACGGGCCGGTGTTGTCGGGGTTGGTGGCGATGAACCGCGCCCCGTTGTTGATCAGGCGGATCGCCTTCGTCAACGCCTCGAACGAGTAGGTCCGGGTCTCGCCCAGGATCACGAAGTCGGGGTCGGAGTCCGTGAGGACGTAACCGGCTTCGTGCAGCGCCGTGGTCAGCCCGGCCTCACCGATGACGTAGGCGGTACCGCCGGGGTGCTGGTTGTCCAGGAACTTGGCGGTCGCCAGGGCGGAGGTCCAGATGTTCTCGACGGGGACTTCGAGACCGATGCGCTTCAGCCGGACGTGCAGGTCCCGGGCCGTGTAGATCGAGTTGTTGGTCAGCACCAGGAAGGGGCGGCCGGCCTCCCGAAGACGCTCGATGAAGGCGTCGGCTCCCGGAACGGGGACGCCCTCGTGCATCAGCACGCCGTCCATGTCGGTGAGCCACGATTCGATGGGCTTGCGCTCTGTCATGAGTTCGGACTCCTGGCGACTGGCGACTCGGCGGGGCGATCACCCGGTGCCGCCGACGGGGCGGAGGCTCCGGGATCACCATCTTATTCATTCCTTCACACCGGCTCCGTCGCCAGAGTGGGGAAGGAGACCGCTCCTTGATACGGCGCGGCAGCTGCCCGCCTGCGCGGAGGGGCACGCGGCGGGCAGCCACCGGACCATCGGCGATCCCGGGCCGTGCGGTCGCCGTGCGGTCTCGGACTAGGTGGTGATCTTGACCCCGTCGACGGTCCAGAACCAGTTGTTGCCGCCCGTGTAGCGGAACCGCACCTGCGCGGTGGAGACGCCGCGCGGCACCTGGAGCGTGAGGGTCTCGGTGCGGGACGAGGTGTCGGTGGTGTACGTCTTCACGCTCACCGGGGTCCCGCCGCCGTAGCTGACCAGCACCTCGCCCTGCTGCGGGGCCTCCTGGCGGTAGTACGTCGTGTACGTGAGGGTCGCCGTGCGCCCGCCCGTGACCCGGAAGGCCGGGCTGATCAGGGTCGAGTCGAAGGTGCCCGTGAAGGTCTTGTCGGACCACTCGTCCCCGTCGGCGACCGCGAAGACGCCCCGGGCCCGCACGTTGGACTCGCGCTGCTGGTCGCGCTCGGCGGCGGTCCAGAACTCGTCGGTGGTGAAGGACCAGCCGCGCCATTCGGTGACGCCGCCGGTGCCCATCGCGCTGTTGTCGATGGACCAGCCGGGCGGCGGGGTGTGGGTGAAGCCGATGACACCGGCGCCGATGCCGGTCTCGTCGACCGGGCCCTGGAGTTGGGGGCGCAGCGCGTCGAAGGCGTCGTCGCCGGGCTGCTGGAGGGGGCGGCCGTCGAGGTTCCAGGCCGGGTCGACGGCGATGCCGAGGTGGGCGAGCGCGGAGGCCGCGACGTCCGGCATCCTGATGTCGTAGCGGACCGAACCGGCGCTGATCCCGGGCCCGTCGGCGATCAGGAAGGTCTGCCGTTCCTGCCAGCTGGAGCCGCCGTGGCCGCCGGGGTCGGTGTGGCCGTGGTCGGCGGTGACCATGATCAGCCAGTCCTCGGAGCCGTAGCTCTTACGGGACTTGACCGCTGCGACGAACTGTCCGACGGAGTCGTCCACGGCGTGGATCGCGTCGAGGTACTGCTGGCTGGCGGCGCCGTGCTCGTGGCCCGCCTCGTCCACGCCGTCGAGCTGGACGAAGAGCGCGTCGGAGTCACCGGTGGCGAGCTGGGTGACGAGGCGGGAGGTGGTCCCGGTGTCGTACTCGGCGCTGGGGGTGTTGACCCGGGTGTCCACCTTCGAGGAGAAGACGGTGGTGGTGATCGGGTTCCAGGAGGCGATGGCGTACGTGTTCAGCGTGGGCTTCACCGTCTCGATCCGGGTCATGAAGTCCGGGTACTGGGCGAAGTTCTGGCCGGTGAAGTTGTTGTCCATCACGTGGTGCTTGTCCGGCCAGACACCCGTGATGATCGTCGACCAGCCGGGGCCGGAGAGCGTGGGGGCGAACGGGTTGGCGTACAGCGGGCTGGCGGCGGTGAGACCGGCGGCCATCAGGGCGCCGAGGTGCGGTGCGTCGGCGACCTTGATCTTGCTGAGCAGGGTGCCGTCCAGGCCTATGACCAGGACCTTCGGTGTCCGGGCTCTCGCCTGCGCGACCGTGGCGAGGGGACCCGCGGCGACGGCGATGGCGGCGGCGCCGACGAGGAGGGAGCGGCGTGACAGCTGCGAGGACACGTAAACCTCCGGTGAGGGACGGGGCAGCTCAACGCCCCTGCCGCAGCAGGGGCGTTGAGCGAGGGACTAGACCCGTTATCTTTTCGCAACAGATCGCTGATCGCCAGGCTTGTGCGGTGAAGTTCTTCCGAACGCCCAGTTGCGGTTCTCACCGGCGCCCGGTCGGGGCTCTTCCCCCGGCGCCCGGTCGGCGCTCTTCCCCTGCGCTCAGCTGTCGGTCTCCCCCGGAGTTCAGCTGTGCGTGGCCGACTTCCAGTCGCTGACGTACGACGTCAGGTTCTTGGAGACGTCGTCCCAGTCCGGCGCGAAGACCTCGACGCCCTTCATCAGAGCGCTGAGCGCGGTCGCGTTGGCGTCGGTCGCCTTGACGTCCTGACGGGCGGAGAAGCCGCCGCCGATCTCGCTGACCTGCTTCTGGGCCTGCTCGGCGAGCATGAAGTCGAGCAGCTTCTTGCCGTTGGCGGAGTGCGGGGCCTTGCTGACCAGACCGGCCGCGTACGGCAGGGCGAAGGTGGTGGGCTTGCCGCCGGCCTTCGCGGGGAACCAGATGCCGAGGTTCGGCATGGTCTTGGACTGGGCGTAGTTCATCTGGACATCGCCGTTGGCGGCCAGGATCTCGCCCTTGTCGACCTTCGGCGCGAGCTTGCCGGTGGAGGCGGACGGGCCGACGTTGTTGGCCTGGAGCTTGCCCAGGTAGGCCATCGCCGCTTCCTTGGAGCCGAAGTCGTGCATGGCCTTGATGACGACGGCGGTGCCGTCGCCCGCGACGCCCGGAGTGGAGTACTGGAGCTTGTTCTTGTACTTCCCGTCGAGCAGTTCGTCCCAGGTGGCGGGGGCCGTCTTCAACTCCTTCTTGTTGTAGACGAAGCCGAAGAAGTTGTTGACGACCGAGGTCCAGGTGCCGTCGGCGGCCTTGTCGGCGCCGGAGACCTGGTCGGAGCCCTTGGGCGCGTACTTCTGCAGCAGCCCCTTGGAGTCGGCCTGCTGGATGAACGGCGGGAGCGTGACGAGCACGTCGGCCTGGGTGTTGGACTTCTCGCGGGCCGCGCGCTGCACGACCTCGCCCGAGCCGCCCTCGACGTACTTGACCTTGATGCCGGTCTGCTTCTCGAAGTCCTTGAAGACCTGGTCGTACCAGCCGTCGTTGTTCTCGCCCTTGAGGCCGTCGGCGCTGTAGACGGTGACGACCTTGGCGTCGGACGCGGCGGAGGAACCACCGCAGGCGGACAGGGAGCCGGCGAGCACCAGGGCTCCGGCGACGGCGGCGATCGGCTTGATGTGGCTGCGCATAACGTGTCGTTTCTCCTGAAAGTCTGGTGAGGTCAGCCCGGGTCAGCGGTAGGAAGCCCGGGTGCGGATGCGGGAGACGGCGAACAGGACCAGCAGGGTCGCCGCCATGAGGACCACGGCGACCGCCGCGCCCGTGAAGAGCGAGCCGCGGTCGGTGGCCGCGAAGATCTGCACGGGGAGCGGTGTCCAGTCGGGCGGGTAGAGCATCATCGTGGCGCTCAACTCCCCCATGGACAGGGCGAAGCAGAGCCCGGCCGCCGCTGTCAGGGACGGCAGCAGCAGGGGCAGCCTGACCCGCCACAGGACGTACGCGGGACGGGCGCCCAGTGATGCCGCCGCCTGCTCGTACACCGGGTCGAGACGCAGGATGGCAGCCGAAACCGACTGGTGGGCGAACGCCGTGACAAGAATGGTGTGCGCCAGGATCACGATCGTGGACGTGCCGTTGAGCAGCACCGGCGGTTTGCTGAACGCCACGAGCACGGCGAGGCCGACGACCACCGAGGGCACGGCGACCGGCAGCATGAACAGCGCGTCCATGAACCGCCGTCCGCGCTTCTTCAGTGCGGCCCCGGCGAGCGCCGCCCAGGTCCCCACGGTCAGGGCGAGCAGGCTGGCGCTGACCGCGGTGATCAGGCTGGTGGTGAGCGCCTGGAGGGAGTCGCCGCTGGTGGCCGCCGCGTAGTGGTGCAGGGTCGGGCCCGAGGGGAAGGCGCCGGACCAGTTGGTGGCGAACGAGGCCAGCAGGATCACCAGCAGCGGCAGCGCGAACAGCGGCAGGAAGAGCGCGGCGAAGAGGACCCAGGTGGCCCACTTCCCGGTACGGCTATGCACCAGCACGGCGGGCCACCATCCGGTAGAGGGAGTAGAGGCCGACGGAGATCGCCACATTGACGACGGCGACCACACAGGCGGCCGGGTAGTCGGATTCGAGGATCGCCTTGCCGTACACGAGCATCGGCAGGGTCGTGACGCCCTTGGCGCCCGTGAAGAGCACGATGCCGAATTCGTTGAGGCACATCACCAGGACGAGGCTGCCGCCGGCGGCGAGCGCGGGAAGCGCCTCGGGCAGGATGACCCGCCGGACGATCCGGCCCGGTCCGGCGCCCAGCGACGAGGCGACCTCCAGTTGCGCGGTGTCGAGCTGCGAGAAGGCGGCGAGCAGCGGGCGCATCACGAACGGGGTGAAGTAGGTGATCTCCGCGAGGAGGACACCCCAGGGCGTGGTGAGGAACTGGAAGGGGCCGCTGCCCCCGCCGGTGATGTCCGTCCAGACGCCGTTGGCCATGCCGACCGAGCCGTAGACGAAGAGCAGCGCGAGGGTGATCAGGAAGGACGGGAAGGAGAGGAAGACGTCGATGAACCGGGCGACGGCCTTCCCGCCGGGGAAGGGCACGAAGGCGATCACCACGGCGAGCACGAAGCCGAGGACGAGACAGCCGACGGTCGCCCCGACGGCCAGCCAGACGGTGGTGGTCAGTGCCTCGCGGAACGCGTCGGAGGCGAAGACCTGGGTGTACGGGGTGAAGGAGGTGCCGCCCGTGTCCGGGGTGACGGACTGCTGGACGACGAGGGCGAGCGGGTAGAGGAAGACCAGCGCGAGGACGGCGACGGGTGGCAGCGCCCAGATCCAGCGCGGGACCGAACGGGACCTGCCCGGGGCGGTGTCGGTGGGGTCGGTGGGGTCGCCGGTGTCGGTGTCGGCGGCCGGGACCGCGGTCGCGCTAGCCATCCGAGACCCCGGCCATCGCGTCGGCCGTACTGCTCGGTGCTTCCGCCGCCCCGGTCGCGCGGCTCGGTGCCCCTGCCGTCACGTCGGCCGACAGGAGTACCGCGTCGTCCGCGGCGAAGTGCAGGGTCACCTCGTCGCCCAGCGCCGGGGTCTCCCGCAGTTCGCGTACGTCCGCCTTGAGGTCGTGGCCGCCCACGTCGACCAGCAGCCGGTGGGTGGAGCCGCGCCACTGGACCTCGGTGATCCTGCCGCGCAGGGCGTTGGGGCCCTCGCCGAGTCCGACCAGGTGGGGGCGGACACACAGGGTGGCGGTGGCTCCGTCGGCCGCGCCGTCCGTGTCGCTCACCGCGAGTTCCGTACCGGCGAAGGAGACTCCCCCGGCGCGGACGGTGACCGGCAGCAGGTTCGCGTTGCCGACGAACGAGGCGGTGAATTCGGTGCGCGGGCGGCGGTAGAGCTCCTGCGGGGTGCCGCAGTCCTGGAGGCGGGCCCGGTCCATCACGGCGATGCGGTCCGCGAGGGTGAGCGCCTCGACCTGGTCGTGGGTGACGTACAGGATCGAGACGTCGGGCAACTCCCGGTGCAGCCGGGCCAGTTCGGCGAGCATCCCGGACCTGAGCTGGGCGTCGAGTGCGGAGAGCGGCTCGTCGAGCAGCAGCACGCCGGGCCGGATGGCCAGGGCCCGTGCGATGGCGACGCGCTGCTGCTGGCCGCCGGAGAGTTCGCGCGGGTAGCGCTTGGCGTACGCGGCCATGCCGGTCATGGCGAGGGCTTCCCCGACCCGGGCCGGGATCTCGCCCTTGGCGACCTTCTGGGCCTTGAGCCCGAAGGCGACGTTGTCCTCGACCCGCATGTGCGGGAAGAGCGCGTACTGCTGGACGACCATGCCGATGCCGCGCCGGTGCGGGGGCAGCGCGGTGACGTCGCGGCCCCCGATGAACACCCGCCCGGCGGCCGGCTGGACGAATCCGGCGACGGCGCGCAGAGCGGTGGTCTTGCCGGAGCCCGACGGGCCGAGCAGGGCCATGACCTCGCCCGGCTCGACCGTCAGGTCCAGGGAGTCGAGGACGGTGTTCCCGCCGTACGCGACCGAGACCCCGTCGAAGCGGATACCGCTGGTCATATCTCCACCCGGGCCAGCAGGTCCGGCAGTTCGGCCACCGAACCGAGGACGTGCGTGGCGCCGTTGCTCTCCAGCTGCCCCCGGTCGTGGGCGCCGGTCAGGACACCGGCGACGACGCGGGCCCCGGACCGTACGCCGCTGAGCATGTCGTACGAGGTGTCGCCCGCGACCGCGACCTGGTCGACCCCGTCGACGGCGCCGGTCCGCAGGAACGCGGCGAGCACCATGTCCGGGTACGGGCGCCCGCGCCCGCCCGCGTCGGCCGGGCAGAGCGTCAGGTCGGCGAGGTCCTGCCAGCCGAGTGCGGCGAGGATCGCGTCCTGGGTGACCCGGGCGAACCCGGTGCTCAGGACCACGGTCCGGCCCTCGGACCTGAGGCGCTCGACGGCCTCGCGGGCGCCGGGGACCGGGGCGATGTGCCCGGCGGTGACCAGCTCCCCGTACGCCGCCTCGAAGGCGGTGTTGGCCTGCTGGGCCTTCGCCTCGTCCCCGAAGAGGTGCCGGAAGACGGAGATCTTGGACTCGCCCATGGTGGCGCGCACGTAGTCGAGCATCGAGTCCGGCTCGGCGCCCATGCGCTGCGCCGCCGCGGCGAACGCCCGCTCGACGAGACCGCCGTCGGCGACGGTGGTGCCCGCCATGTCGAGCACTACCAGATTGATCGGGTTGTTCACGGTCAACTCACTCACCAGCCCAGGTCGTTCGCGGTCTTCTCGGCTATCGCCGGGGAACAGGTCATGCCACGCCCGCCGGGCCCGGTCACCAGCCAGACGCCGTCGCGCACCTGCTCGCGGTGGACGACTCGGGTGGTGTCGGTGCACTGCGCGTACACCCCGGCCCAGCGGTGACGGATCTTCGGCAGCGGGCGCCCGAGGAAGGACTCGGCGACCCGGGCCACGTGCTCGTACGGCTCCTCGCGGACGTCGAAGGCGAAGGGGTGCTCGTACTCGTGGGTGTCGCCGATGGTCAGCCCGCCGTCCTTGCGCTGCACCATGAGCAGCTGCATCTTGTGCGCGGCGGCGACCGGGTCCTGGGCCTGCGAGGCGTTGAGGGCGTCGAGGGCCTCGGAGGCGTACGCCGGGTAGTAGCGGAAGGAGTCCGCGTCGGCGACGGAGGTGGTGAGCCGCTCGCCGAGGGGTTCGGTCTGCATCATCTGCAGGCGCACCCGGCGCACCGGCAGGTCGGGGGCGAGTTCGCGCACCAGCCCGCCGAGCCAGGCGCCCGTGCAGAGCACCACGACGTCGCCGGTGTGCAGGTCGCCGTGGTCGTCGCGCACGGCGTTGCCGCCGACGACCTCGCGCACCTCGCGCCCGCCGAGGAAGGTGTACCTGCCGGACGCCAGCAGGGCCTTCTTCAGCTCCAGCTGGGCGACGCGCGGCTCCACGGCCGCGTCCCGCTCGCACCAGAGCGCGGCTTCGAACTCACCGCGCAGCGCCGGGTTGATCTCCTGGGCCTCGGCCCGGTCGAGCAGCCGGTAGCCACGGGCCGCGGCGTCCGTACGCCGCAGAGCGGCCTCGGCGACGGCCTGTTCGAGGGCGTTGCGGACGGGGGTGAGGGACCCGGTGGCGCGGAAGCCGATACCGGGCACCCGCTCCCCGATCTCCTCCCACAGCACCCGGGCCCGCAGAGCGGTCTCCAGCTCCTCACCGCCGGCCCGGCCACTGACCCACACCTGCCCGAAGTTACGGAGCGACGCGCCCCGGGCCTCGGTCTCGCGCTCGATCTGTACGACCTCGTGGCCGCGTTCCACTGCGTGCCAGGCGTGCATGGTTCCCACCACGCCGGCTCCTACGACTATGACTCTCACGACGGCAACGTTGCTCGGGGGGAATGACCCGCCGCCGTCCTGAAGGCGACCAGCCGGTGAACAGCCCTCCAAGACTGGACTAGACCCGTTATCTCGCCGTTACGTGATCCATCCGGCGCGAGGCGCCGTCAGTGGGATTCGAGCCGCGCCGTGAAGCTGAACCGGTCCCCGCGGTACAGCGTCCGTACACGTTCCAGCGGTCGCCCCTCGGTGTCCCGCGACACGCGGTGGATCAGCAGCATCGGCAGCGCGGGCGGTGTCCCGATGAGCAGCGCCTCGCGCGGGGTCGCGAGGACCGTCTCGATCCGTTCGTCGGCGTTGCCGAAGGCGATGCCGAGCCGGTCGCGGAGGTAGCCGTAGAAGGAGGAGTCGGGCTCGAACTCACTGTCCAGGGACGGGACTCGGGCCACCGAGACATAGGTGCTCTCCAGGCCCATCCGCTCGTCGTCGGCGAGCAGCACCCGCTCCAGGTGCCAGACCGGGTCACCCTGTTCGATCCCGGTCTCGGCGGCCAGCGCCGGGGGGCAGGGGAAGCGGTCGAGGGAGATGAGATGACGTCCCGGGGTGCGGCCCTGCCGGCGTACGCCCTCGGTGTAGCTCGCGAGTGACAGCGGCTGTTCGAGCTTGGGGCCCGCGACGACGGTCCCCCGCCCCTGCCTGCGCAGCCGCCCCTCCAGCAGCAGCTCGCGCAGCGCCTGCCGTACGGTCTCGCGGGCGACCTCGTACCGTACGGCGAGATCGCGTTCGGTGGGCAGTGCCCCACCTTCGCCCAACTCGTCTATGAGCAGCGCGACTTGGGCCTTGACCGCGTAGTACTTGGGGATGCGGCCGTGCTCCGGGATGCCGGAGCGGATCGGTGCGCCAGGTGTCTGGCCGAGCGGGTAGTCCACGGGGGGATGGTCGCAGACGAGGGTGAACAGCGGATGCGCGAACCGTCGGAGCGGGTGCGCGCCGGGTACGGGTCCTGGGGTCTATCGCCTGCGCTGAATGCGCGGGCGGCGGGATCCCACGACCAGGGCCGCGCCCACCAGCACGCAGGTGATGGCGGCGGTGGCGATGCCGCGCAGCTGGTGGCGGCCGGTCGCAGCGAGCCGGCCGGGGGACTCGGGAGCACTGGGCCAGGGGACGACGGTACGGCCGCCGGTACCTTCACCGGGGTCGGTACTTACGCGGCCCCGCGCGTCCCCGACGTGGGCCCCGCCGGGGACACGCTCGCCGGGGACGTCCACCCGGTCCGGGGTGGCGGCGGAGGCGGCGGGGCTGTCGGGCGCGGCGGGGGTGGCGGCGTCCGGGGTGCTCGCGCGCGGCGGGGTATCGCCGGTGACTCGCGGCGGGGTATCGCCGGTGACTCGCCGCGGGGTGTCGCCGGTGACTCGGGACAGGATGTCGGCGATGGCGAACCGGTAGTCGCCGGACTCGCCGACCCAGTCGCCGTCGTTGCCGTGGCGCTGGATGACGGCAGCGTTGGCGGTGACGTCGTCCAGCGCGGTGCTCCCGGTGAACCCGAGACGCACCTTCACGGAGAAGGTGCGGCCCGCGGGGATGGTGAAGCCGGGGAAGCCGTCGTCGAAGGGGCCCATGTGTTCGTCCTGATCGGTCGTGGTGAAGGACACCGGGCGCCAGCGGTGGGCCACCGGGTCGTGGAAGTCCAGCTTGATCTGACTGTCCTTCAGCATCCGTCCGTGGTCGACGAGGTCGATGACCGGGTGGATGCTGCGGCAGGTCCGGTCGGAGTTGTTGGTCAGCTCGATCGACCAGGTCTCGCGGGCACCGCCCGGCACGTACGTGGTCGGACCGCCGTGGATCCCGGTGTCGATCGGGAAGACGGAGCTGTCCGGTTCGGCGCAGGTGGCCCGCGCGTCCTGCCCGGCCTTCGCGTCCTGTCCTGCCTTCGCGCCCTGCCCGGCCGACGCATCCTGTCCGGCTTTCACGTCCCGTCCGGCCGACGCACCCTGCCCGGCCGGTGGCGCGGCGGCGATCAGGGCGGGGGTGAGGGCGGCCGTGGCCGCTCCGGTGGCGAGGGCGCTGCGCAGTCGCATGGGAGGCCTTTGCTGATCACGTAGGTCCGGGCACCGCACACCGAACCCCACCGCGGCGGGCGGCCCCGGCCCGCCACGACCGCGTACCGCCGAATGCCCTGCCGTTTCCCGCCCGATCAGCCCATTTTCATCCGATCCCATCACGGCATCCGGTCGCATCCCACCACGGCATCCGGTCGCTATTCGGGACCCGCATTGCTTAAGTAGGCCCCATGACTGCAGCACCGCACCGCGTAGCGCTCGTCGGCTACGGCCTCGCCGGATCCGTCTTCCACGCCCCGCTGATCGCCGCCACCGAAGGCCTAGTCCTCGACACGGTCGTCACGTCGAACGAGGAGCGGCGGGAACAGGCGCGCGCCGAGTTCCCCGACGTCCGTTTCGTGGACGCTCCGGAGGACCTGTGGGCCCGCGCGGACGAACTGGACCTGATCGTGATCGCGTCCCCGAACAAGACGCACGTCCCGATCGCGACCGCCGCTCTGGAGGCCGGTCTGCCGGTCGTCGTGGACAAGCCGATCGCCGGAACGGCCGCCGAGGCCCGGGAGCTCGCCGCGCTCGCCGACGCCCGCGGGCTGCTGCTCTCCGTCTTCCAGAACCGCCGTTGGGACAACGACTTCCTGACTCTGCGCAAGCTGATCGACGACGGCGAACTGGGCACCGTACAGCGCTTCGAGTCACGCTACGAGCGCTGGCGCCCGCAGCTCAAGGGCGGCTGGCGCGAGTCGGGCGACCCGTCGGAGATCGGCGGTCTGCTGTACGACCTGGGCAGCCATGTGGTCGACCAGGCGCTGACGCTCTTCGGCCCGGCGGTACGGGTGTACGCGGAGGCGGACGTACGCCGTCCCGGGGCCCGCGCCGACGACGACACCTTCGTCGCGCTCACCCATGCCAACGGCGTGCGTTCCCATCTCCATGTCTCGGCCACCACCGCCCAGCTCGGCCCGCGTTTCCGGGTGCTCGGCTCCTCGGCCGGATATGTGAAGTACGGGCTCGATCCGCAGGAGGCGGCGCTCCGCGAGGGCAAGCGGCCCGGCACCGCCGCGCGCTGGGGCGAGGAGCCCGAGTCGCAGTGGGGGCGCCTCGGTTCGGGTGAGTCCCCGCTGACCGGCGGCGGTGTCCCCGTACCGACGCTGACGGGCGACTACCCCGCGTACTACGCCGCCGTCGCCGCGGCCCTGCGGGACGGCGGCAGGCCGCCGGTCACGGCGGGCGAGGCGGCGGCGGCGCTGGACGTGCTCGAAGCCGCGCGCCGTTCCGCGCGCGAGGGGATCGTGGTGGAGCTCTGAGCGCCGCGGATGCGCGTGCCGCAGCCCACGGGGCCGCCCGGCACGCGCGTCCGGAACGGGACGGCCCTACGCGTCCTTGAGAACCTGCCGCTGGCGCCCCAGCCCCTCGATCTCCAGCTCCACGACGTCCCCGGCCCGCAGGTACGGCTTGGGGTCGGGCTGTCCCATCGCCACCCCGGCGGGCGTCCCGGTGTTGATGACATCGCCCGGGTAGAGCGTCATGAACTGGCTCAGGTAGCGGACCACTTCGCCGACCGGGAAGATCTGGTCGGCCGTGGTGCCGTCCTGCTTCAGCTCACCGTTCACCCACAGCTTCAGCGGGAGCGCCTGCGGGTCGGGCACCTCGTCGGCGGTCACCAGCCAGGGGCCGAGGGGGTTGAACGTCTCGCAGTTCTTGCCCTTGTCCCACTGGCCGCCGCGCTCGATCTGGAAGGCCCGCTCGGAGACGTCGTGCGCGACCGCGTACCCGGCGACATGGCCGAGCGCCTCCTCGGCCGAGCCGAGGTAGCGCGCGGTGCGCCCGATGACGACGGCCAGCTCGACCTCCCAGTCGGTCTTCTCGCTCGCCCGCGGGACGAGCACGGTGTCGTCGGGGCCCACCACCGTGTCCGGCGCCTTCATGAACACGATCGGTTCGGCCGGGATGGCGGCGCCCGTCTCCGTGGCGTGGTCGTGGTAGTTCAGCCCGATACAGACGATCTTGCCGATACGGGCCAGCGGCGGACCGGTACGCAGCCCCTCCGCCCCCTCCATCGCGGGCAGCACGCCGGCCGCGGCGGCGGCCCGTATCCGGACGAGCGCGGCATCGTCGGCGAGCAGCTTCCCGTCGATGTCGTCGACCAGCGCGGAGAGGTCACGGAGGGTGCCGTCCTGGTCGAGCAGTGCGGGGCGCTCGGCCCCGGCCGTTCCGACACGCAGCAGCTTCATGGTCGGTCTCCCTACGTTTTCGACTGGCCCGGCCGATGGGGTGCGGCCACCGGGGGGACTGGCTGATCCTCCAATTTCGGGGTCCACTCCGCAAGACCCCGTTCACAACCTGGACTTCCGCGGCTACATCGGGCTGGCCAGCGCCGCGCCGCCGGGCACCGTGCCGCGGTAGAGGAAGGCCCGCTCGACGGCGGTCCAGGTGGTGCTGGTCACGACGTACAGCGCGGCGGCGAGCGGGACGACGCCCACGGTGAAGAGCGTCATGAAGGACATCAGCGGCATGAGCTTCGTCATCGTGCCCATCGCGCCCGCGCCGGGCCCCTCCACGGCGGGGGTGGGGGCGGCGGCCATCATCCGCTTCGTCCGTCCGTAGTTGAACGTGGCCACGACGGCGACGATCACGAAGAGCACCAGATACACGACCCCCTGCTCGCCCAGCATCCCGCCGTGCCCGAACGCGTCCTTGAACCGGCCGCCGAGCGGGCTGCCGAACAGGGTGTGGCCGAGCAGCGCGTTGTCCTTGCCGCCGATCTGCGGGTTGGAGAACAGGTGGTACATCAGGAAGAACGCGGGCATCTGCAGCAGGCTGGGCAGGCAGCCGCCGAGCGGGGAGATGTTCTCCTCCGCGTGCAGTTCCATGATCGCCTTCTGCATCTTCTGCGGGTCCTTGGCGTGCTTCTTCCGCAGCTCGGCGATGCGCGGGGCGAGTACGGTGCGGGCCTTCTGGCCACGGGCCGCCGCCCGGGACAGCGGGTGGATGGCGAGCCGTACGCAGGCGGTGAAGAGGATGATCGCGGCGGCGGTCGCGGAGTCGTGGAAGAGCGGCTGGAGCAGGTCGGCGAGGTGCGTGACCAGGCTGGCGAACACGGCGAAGATCGATGACAAGGGGAACCCTCCGAGGGGTCTCGTCGCAGGCCGGACAGGTGTGATGTCGGCGTGACGGACCACGGAGGAGGGGGGTCGTGCGAGTGGAGCGAGTCCTACGCGGCCGTCGCGACGAGGCGGCCGGGCGCTCGGGGCCTGGGCCGCCCGGAGGCGTCGGGATCGCGTTGCGGCAGGAAGGCCGTACGCCGCTCGCGGTCGCGGATCGCGGTCCGGATCCGGGTGCGCGGCACCGCGGGCACATTGCGCGAGGAGACCAGCGCGCAGGCGGCCAGCGCGGAGCCGACCGCGGCGGTGGCGGCGAGTGCGACGGCGGAGGAGAGGGTGCCGCCCTCGGCGAGAAGCACTTCCGCGAGGAGGAAGAGCAGCACCGCGAGGGCCGGGCGGGACAGCCGGACGAGGCGTCGGCCGGGCATGGCTTCCCCTCCTCCGGGCTCGTCTGCTGAATTTCGTACCTTCAGCCGTTATACACGACCGGTTCTACCCGACCGCCTCCGCACCGGGGCATTCGTCGTCGATCGGATCGTGGGCGAGCACCTCCGCGTCCGCCCGTGGGTCCCGGTCCGGCCGCCCCGCGTACGTCACGGCGAGCGCGACCACGAGATTCGCCGCCAGCGCGACGATCCCCGCGTTCACGCCCCACACCGGGTCGTGGTCGCTGAAGACGAACGCGCAGACCACGGCCACCCCGACCACCAGCCCGCTGCCCGCGCCGAGCAGCGTCAGCCGCCGCCAGACCAGCCCGAGCAGCAGCATCGGCAGGAGCTGCGCCATCCCCTCGTACGAGATGAGCGAGAGCCGTACGAGGGTGTTGGGCGCGGTGTACGTCAGCAGCAGCGCCAGCGCGCCCGCGACGACCACCACCACCTGGGACGCGCCCTTCTGCCGCTCGCGCCAGCGCGGGACGAGCGACAGCACGCTCCGCCCCCACATGGTCCCGATGACCAGCATGAAGATGGCCATCGGGACGATCGAGGAGAGCGCGGCGGCGACCCCGATGATGCCCACGGCCCAGGCGGGCAGCGAGTCCGTCACCAGCTTGAAGAGCGCGAGGTTGGACTCGGCGCCGGTCAGGTGCGGCACGACGAACAGCGCGGCCAGGCCGAGGAACATCGGCACGAAGAGCAGCAGGTTGTAGGCGGGCAGCCAGACGGCGTTCTTCCGCAGGACCTCGGCGTTGCGCGCCCCGAGGTACCCGGCGACGGTGGTCGGGAAGATCACGACGGTGAGCGAGTTGAGCAGCGAGGTGGTCACGTACCAGGCCTGGCCGAGGCCGCTGTCGCCGTGGCCGGGGAAGGTCAGCCAGTCGCTCTTCTCGGTGACCAGCCGGTCGAGGAAGGGCCCGTACCCGTCGAAGTAGTGCAGCGGGACGTAGCAGGCGAGGAAGGCGAGCGTCCCGATGACGAGGGCGTCCTTGAGCACGGAGACCCAGGCGCTGCCCTTGAGCCCGCTGACCACGACGAAGCCGGTGGTGACGGCGAAGGCCACGAAGTAGGCCCAGTTCAGGCTGATCGCTCCGTACGAGATCGTCGAGACGACGACGCCCATGCCGGTGATCTGGAGCTGGATGTACGGCAGCAGGAAGACGGTGGCGAGGACGGCCACCACGGCGCCGAGCCAGGGTCTGCCGTACCGGTGGGCGATCATGTCGGTGATCCCGACGAGGCCGTGCTTGCGTGCGTACGCCCAGAGCATCGGCCCGACGACGTAGCCGAGGGCGTAGCCGCAGGACATGTACGCGACGACGTAGAGGACCGGGGCGCCGTAGTTGTAGCCCCAGCCCGCGGCGCCGAGGTAGCTGAAGCTGGTGTAGCCCTCCCCCGCCATCAGCACCCAGATGAAGACGGAGCCCAGGCTCCGCCCGCCGACGGACCACTCGGCGAGCCCGCCGCCCCGGCCGCCGCGGACGGCGACGAGCCCGAGGGCGACGGTGGCGACCATGAACACGGCGAAGATCGAGGTGGCGACGGTGGCGTTCACCGGCGGGCCCCCCGCCGGTCGGCGCGGTGGGTGAGCCAGACCGCGAAGGGGGTCACCACGGTCGCCCCGACCAGCCAGACGACGAGGAAGGGCAGCCCGAGGAAGACGGGATGCACACGGTTGACGAACGGCAGCGCCCCGAGGAACAGGACGAAGGGCGTGAGGAGCCACAGCAATTGAGGACGGCGTCTGAGCACGGCAGGAACTTTAGTGCCGCGACCGGCACTGGTTCCGACGGTCATCGGGGCCGCACCGAGCGCAGCGTCGCCCAGATCGCGAGCCGGTAGCGGGAGGTGTACTCCGGGGTGCAGGTCGTCAGCGTCAGGTAATGACCCGGATTGCTGTACCCGTACTGCGGCCGGACCGTACTGCGCGGCACCGGGGCGATCACCCCGCTGTCGCGGGCGGAGGTCTGCGGGAGCCCCTTGTCGACGACGTACGTGTAGAGCGCGTCCTTCGTCTCGACGGTGACGGTGTCCCCGTGGTGCAGCCGGTTGATGTACCGGAAGGGCTCGCCGTGGGTGTTGCGGTGCCCGGCGAGCGCGAAGTTCCCGGCCTGGCCCGGTCCCGCGGTGTCGACGTAGTGGCCGACGTACCCCTTGTTGAGGACGTTCGCCTTGCTGACGCCCTGGGCGATCGGGGCGGTGATGCCGATGCGCGGGATGCGGATGACGGCGTACGCCTTGTCCCAGGCGGGGGCGGAGGTGCGGGCGGCCTGCCGGGTGGTGGAGCCGCCGGTGCCGGGCCGGGAGGAACCGGCGCCGTCCCGGGTACCGCCCGTACCGGTGGCGGTACCCGATGAGGGCGCGGGCGCCGGCGGCGCACCGCCTCCGTGGTCCCACTGCCGTTCCAGGGCCTGCACCTGGTGGGCCGCGTCCTGCCGGGCCTCCCGGTTGGTCCACCACAGCTGGTGCACGACGAACAGCAGCACCACCAGTCCCAGGCTCACGGTCACCTCGGCCGAGGTCCACAGCCCGCGCGCGACCGCGACGCGGCGCCGGGACGCCCGCTGCTGCACCACTACCCGCATCGGCTCTCGCACGGGGCGCACGATAAGCGCTGGATCCGCAACTCTCCAGAGTCCCGCACGGCAGTACGGTGTGCAGCATGCGTCCCGACACTCCTGCTGACCACCACGCCGAAGCCGAGCGCCTGCTGCGCACCGCGGCGCAGTACCCGGAGGACCAGGAACCGCTGCTGCTCCAGGCCGCGGCCCACCTGGAACTGGCCGGTGACCGCGCCCGTGCCACCACGCTCTACGGCCAGTTGCTCGCGGCCCCGGCCGAGAACCTCGCCCTGGTCAAAGCCCTGCACGCGGCCAACCTCTGGGAGTACGGCCACGAGGCCGAAGCCCGCGCCATGATCGACGGCATCCGCGCCTCCACCCCGCAGGACCCGGCCCCCTGGGCCATCGTCGCGGAGACCCTGGAGGCGCACGACGAACTCGACGCGGCCCACGCCACCTTCACCAAGGCGCTGACCCTGCTGGTCGACCCGTCGGAGGAAGTCCCTTACGCGGCCCGGGCCCTGCTCACCGGCCGCCACCGGGTCAGCCGCGCGCTGGGCAAGCAGCACGACGAGTGGGACGCCCTCGCGGACCGCCTGCACACCGGTGACATCGGCCTCGACGAGCTGCACGACCCGAAGCGGCTGTGGGCCCTCGGCTCGAACGACCCGGCGGTGCTGCGCGCCGAAATCGCTCGCTTGCAGGCGGAGTTGGGCTCGTACCGGGCCGCGCTGTCCCGGCCGTTCCCGGTGGCGGTGCTGTACTGGCCGGCGGCCGAGTTCGCCGAACTCCTGGCGGCGTACCCGGCGCTGGAGCCGGAGTACCCGTCCCACGCCACGCATCTGACCCGGATCGAGTCGGCGCTGCGGGAGCTGTCCGCGGGCGGCACGACGAACCTGGGCATCGTGACGGGGAACGTCCCGTCGTACGAGGCGTTCGCGGCGTCGGAGTCCGCGTCCCCCTCGGACACCGATCTGCTGCCGCAGTACGCGACCATTCTCGCGGCGCGGGGCCGGGCCACGTCCTGGCCGCCCGCGCGCAACGCGGCCTGCTGGTGCGGGTCGGGGACCGCGTACCGGGACTGCCACGGGGCAGCCTGACGAGCAGGCTCGCCACCCGCGGTCAACTCCCGTGCGGTGGCGGCCTGTTCAGGTCCCGGTCGGTCAACGGGCCGACCGGGCTGGCATATGCGGACGGCATATGAACATTCTGTGCCTACCCGTGATCCAGACCCTTACACCTGTGCTGTTGTTCACCATTGAACAACAGCGATTTACCCAGGCATTCGGGACAAGTCGGCACGTCGTGCTCCTCTAGGGTCCGGGAGCATGAGCACTGCCATCACCCCCCGAACCACCGCACAGCACCCCGTACCCGACCGCGTGCAGCACCCCGTACGCGTCCTGCGCCACGTCTGGATCCCGCTCAAGGACGGCACCCGCCTCGCCGCCCGCATCTGGCTCCCGGCCGACGCCGAAGGGCCCGTGCCCGCCGTCCTGGAGTACATCCCGTACCGGAAGAACGACGGCACCGCGGCCCGTGACGTGACCCTGCACGCCCCGTTCGCACGGGCCGGTTACGCCGCGGTGCGGGTCGACTGCCGGGGCAGCGGTGACTCAGGGGGCGTCATGCTCGACGAGTACCACGCCACCGAACTGTCCGACGCCCTCGAAGTCCTCGCCTGGATCGAGGAACAGGACTGGTCCGACGGCCAGGTGGCCATCATCGGCAAGTCCTGGGGCGGCTTCAACGGCCTCCAGATCGCCGCGCTCGAACCGCCGCAGCTGCGCTGCATCGTCACCGTCTGCTCCACCGACGACCGGTACGCCGACGACGTGCACTACGCGGGCGGCTCGCTCCTCGCCTCCGAGATGCTGCCCTGGGCGGCGACGATGCTCGCGTACAACGCCCGCCCCGGCGACCCGGCCGTACTCGGCGAGTCCTGGCGCCAGGAGTGGCTGGACCGGCTGGAGCAGACCGTCCCGTACGCCGAGGAGTGGGTGACCCACCAGCGCCGGGACGCCTACTGGCAGCACGGCTCCGTCTGCGAGGACTACGCGGCCATCAAGGTCCCGGTCTACGCGGTCGGCGGCTGGCTCGACCAGTACCGCGGCGCCGTCTTCCGCCTCATGGAGAACCTGGACGTCCCGGCCAAGGCGATGCTCGGCCCGTGGGCGCACACCTACCCCCACCAGGCCGAACCCGGCCCGGCGATGGACTTCCAGGGCGAGTGCGTGCGCTGGTTCGACCACTGGATGGGCGGCGTCGCCACCGGCATCATGGACGAACCGGCCGTCCGCGCCTGGATGCCCGACCCCACCCCGGTCGGCTCCGACCTCGACGTACGCCCCGGCCGCTGGGTCGGCGAGCCGTCCTGGCCCGCGCCCGGCATCGAGGCCCGCGCGATACCGCTGACCGAACTCGGCGGCGACAGCACGAACACGGGCAACGGCGACGGGGGTGGCAGCGATGGCGGCAGCACCGCCGTGCTCCGCTCGCCGCTCGCGCTCGGCTCGACCGGCGGTGACTTCCTGAAGTTCGGCGACGTGCCCGGCCAGTACGCGGACCAGGCCCCCGACGACGGCCGCTCGCACACCTTCACCGGGCCGCCGCTGACCGAGCAGCTGGAGATCCTCGGCGTCCCCGAGGTCACGCTCCGCGTCACCAGCGACCGCCCGCAGGCCCAACTCGCCGTCCGGCTCTGCGAGGTCGCCCCCGACGGCAGCTCCAAGCTGGTCACCACCGGCCTCCTCAACCTCACCCACCGCGACGGCCACACCGACCCGCAGCCCCTGGAACCGGGCCGCGCGTACGAGGTGACGGTCCCGCTCTTCGGCATCGGCCACGCCTTCGCGGCCGGCAACCGCGTCCGGATCTCCGTCTCCGCCTCCCTGTGGCCGTGGGTCTGGCCGTCCCCCGAGGTGGTGGCCCTGGACCTCGACACCTCGTACGGCACGCTGACCCTGCCGGTCCGTGCGCCGCGCCCCGCCGAGGAGGCGGCGCTGCGCCCGTACGGCCCGCCGCGCGGGGTTCCGCCGCACAGCATCGAGTCGGTGGGCATACCCGGCGACCGCAAGGTCAGCCACGACGTCGAGACCGGCGAGCAGATCATCGTGACCACGCCCGCCGACGGCACCATGACCGACCACACCGACGGACTCACCCGCACCGGCAGCGACCTCAACCGTTTCCGGATCGTCGAGGGGGACCCGCTGTCCGCGACGGTGGAGAGCGACCGCGAGGAGTCCATCTGCCGCGGTGCGTGGGCGACGCGGGTGCGCACCCACTCCCGGATGACCGCCGACGCCACCGACTTCTGCGTGGTCAACGAGCTGTCCGCGTACGAGGGCGCCGGCGAGGCCGAGCGGGAGATCTTCACCCGGACCTGGTCCTTCACCGTCCCCCGGGACCAGGTGTGAGGCGCCGTACGCCGGGCCGCCGCCCGGTGCGGGTGCTGGCCGCCGGGCTGCTGGCCTTCGTGTCGTTCGCCGTCCTGTCGGGCTGCGGCAGCGCCGCGTCCGTCGGCGGCGGGAAACCGACCGTGGTCATCGGGGCCAAGCAGTTCACCGAGCAGTGGATCATCGGCGAGCTGTACAAGCAGGCGCTGACCGACGCCGGTTACCACGTCGAGCTGAAGTCGAACATCGGCTCCACCACCATCATCGACGGCGCCCTCACCTCGGGGCAGATCGACCTGTACCCCGAGTACACGGGCGTGATCCTCCAGGTGCTGGCCAGGAGCAAGTCCGTACCGCACACCGCCGCCGAGACGTTCCGCCAGGCCAAGGCGTACCAGGAGACGCGCGGTCTGACGATGCTGCCGCCGACGCCCTTCCAGAACCGCAACGCGGTCGCCGTGAAGCCCGCGTTCGCGAAGAAGTACGGGCTGAAGACCATCAGCGACCTGAAGAAGGCGGACCATGTCGTCTTCGCCGAGTACCCGGACAACATGGAGGGCGCGCTCGGCTACAAGGACATGGTGCGGTCGTACGGCCTCCCCAACACCTCGGTGAAGACCCTCAACATCGGCCTTCAGTACCCCGCGCTCGACCACGGCCAGGTCGACGCGGCCGACGTGTTCACCACCGACCCGCAGCTGGCCCGCGGTGGTTACACCATCCTTGAGGACACCCAGGGCTATTACGGCTTCCAGAACGTGGCCCCCGTCCTGCGCAAGGGCGTGCAGGAGGAGCAGGGCCCCGGCTTCGCCAAGGTGCTGAACCAGGTGGACGCGCTCCTCACGGACCAGGCGATCCGCGAGATGAACCGGGGGGTCGACACCGTTCGGCTCGCCCCGTCCGAGGTCGCCGCGAAGTTCCTGAAGGCCAACGACATCCGCTGACGGGGCCGCCCCGGCCACTGCGAGCCGGGCGCCCTCGCCCGTACCCATGCCCATGCCCAGGAGAAACTCCCCATGAGCCAGGAAAGCCGTCACGTCTCCCGCTCCGCACCGGAGGCTGTCCGTACCACCCTTGCGGGCGCCACCGCGGGCGCCGCCCCCACCGCGCAGGAGATCGTCTTCGACCATGTGGTCAAGACGTACCCCAACTCCCCCTCCCCCGCGGTCGACGACCTGTCGCTGACCGTTCCCGCAGGCGAGATCTGCGTCCTGCTCGGCCCGTCCGGCAGCGGCAAGACGACCGCGCTGATGATGGTGAACCGGCTGGCCGAACCGACCGGCGGCGACATCCGCATCGGCGACCGCTCCATCCGCGATCTCGACCCGATCCAGCTGCGCCGCTCCATCGGCTACGTCATCCAGCAGACGGGCCTCTTCCCTCACCTCTCGATCGCCGCCAACATCGCGACCGTCCCGAAGGTCCTCGGCTGGGACAAGAAGCGCATCAAGGACCGGGTGGCGGAACTCCTCGACCTGGTCGGCCTGCCGGTGGCGGAGTACGGGTCGCGCTACCCGGCGCAGCTCTCCGGCGGCCAGCGCCAGCGCGTCGGCATCGCCCGCGCGCTCGCGGCCGATCCCCCCGTGATGCTGATGGACGAGCCGTTCGGCGCGCTCGACCCCATCACCCGTGAGCACGTGCAGGACGAGTTCCTGGCGCTGCACGCGCGCATCCGCAAGACCGTGATCTTCGTGAGCCACGACATCGACGAGGCCGTGAAGATGGGCGACCGCGTCGCGATCCTCCGCGAGGGCGGCAAGCTCGCCCAGTACGACACCCCGCAGACGCTGCTGCAGAAGCCGGCCGACGACTTCGTCGCCCGCTTCGTCGGCGCGGACCGGGGCCTGAAGCGGCTGTCCCTGATACGCCTCCGCGACCTGGACCTGACACCGGACCCCACCGGCTCGCCCGAGCTGCCCGCCCTCCCCGGCGATGCCACGCTCCGTTCCGCGCTCTCCCTGATGGTGGCCGAGGGCACCGACGCCGTACGGGTCACCGGGGACGACGGCGCGGTCCTCGGCACCGCCTCGCTGGACGCCGTACGGAAGGCGGGCACGGCATGAGCGTCAGCCCGGTCATCCCCGACTACGGGGACCCCTCCACCTGCGTCGCGAACAACTCCACGTTCTGCGCGGACTGGTTCTCCGACCACTGGTCCACCCTCTTCTGGCCCGCGCTGGTCCAGCACATCGAGCTGACCGTGGCCGCCGTCGCCATCGGTTTCGTGATCGCCTTCCTGATGGCCGTACTGGCCCACTTCCAGGGCTGGTTCGCGATGCCCGCCTCCGCGGTGTCGTCGTTCCTCTACACCGTGCCGCCGCTGGCGCTCTTCCAACTCCTGGTGCCGGTCACCGGGTTCTCCGTACTCACGGTGGAGATCGCCCTCGTCGCGTACAGCCTCTACCTGCTCTTCACCACGATCCTGACGGGGCTGCGCGAAGTACCCGAGGACGCGGTACGGGCGGCGCGCGGCATGGGCCTCACCCGGCGGCAGATCCTCTTCAAGGTCGAACTGCCCATGTCCCTGCCGTCGTTGATCTCCGGGCTGCGGGTGACGACGGTCATGACGATCGGCACGGTCGCCATCGCCGCGTACGTCATCGACTCGGGCCTCGGCTCGCTGATCCTCAAGGCGCTCCAGTCACCGTTCAACACCCAGTTCATCGGCGCGGGCGCCCTCGCGGTCGCCCTGGCCCTGTCCGCGGACGGGCTGCTGGTACTCGCCGGACGGCTGCTCACCCCGTGGGCCCGGAGCAGGAAGGCCGCGTAAATGGACACCTTCATGGGCTCGTTCACCTTCATGCACGACCGGCTGCCGCTGATGCTGGAGAAGACCGGCCAGCACATCTGGATGTGCGCGGTGGTCATCGCCATCTCGCTGGTGGTCGCCGTACCGGCCGGACTGTGGCTGGGACATCTGCACCGCGGCGAATTCCTCACCACCAGCATCTCCAACATCGGCCGGGCCCTGCCCAACCTCGCGGTCATCGCGATCGGCCTGGGCATCTTCGGCCTGAACTTCGTCAACATCGCGGTGGCCCTGCTGATCACGGCCATCCCCCCGATCCTCAGCCAGGCCTATCTGGCGGTCGACCAGGTCGACCCGGACATGGTCCGCTCGGCCCGCGGCATGGGCCTCACCTCCCTCCAGATCCTCCTCAAGGTGGAACTCCCCCTCGCCCTCCCGCTGCTCTTCTCGGGCATCCGGATCGCGGTGGTGTACGTCATCTCCTCAGCCACCCTGGCCACGGTCGCGGGCGGCGGCGGCCTCGGCGACATCGTCCTGGGCCAGGCCAACTACGGCCTGGAGGGCGTGATCGCGGCGGCACTGTGGGTGGCGGCGCTGGCGCTGCTGGCGGACGGGGCTATTGCTCTGGTTCAGCGGGTGTTGGTACCTAAGGGGCTTCGGGGTTCGCGGGGGTAGCCGGCGGAGCTCGGGGCGGCCACCGAGCGGCAACCTACGTTCTGACCACCCGGTCGGTGCGAAACGAAGGACCCGTCCTCCAGGTCGGGTCCTTCGCCCGTTCCCGGGCGAAGGACGGGGATCGCCACGCACCGAAGCGGCACTGTCAGTGGTCCGTAGCAGAATTGACTCATGAGCACCGTCGAACCGTCGTCGCCCGATGTCTCCGAGCGTATGAGACGTCAGCCGCGCCGGGACACCCGCCAGGAGAAGGCGGTGCGGAAGCTTCTCCATGCCTCGGGCCATCGATATCGAGTGGCATGGAAAATCCCGGACATGCCCCGGCGATCGGTCGACATCGCCTTCACACGCGCCCACGTGGCGGTGTTTCTCGACGGATGCTTCTGGCACGGCTGCCCCGAACACGCCACGCAGCCGAAGTCCAACGCAGAGTGGTGGAAGGAGAAGCTCGCCAAGAACATGGCGCGGGACAGAGACACCACTGAGCGGCTGACCGAGTCCGGCTGGACAGTCCTGCGCTTCTGGGAGCACGAATCTCCGGCCCGGGTGGCCGAACAGGTAGCGGACATCGTCGACCGGGAGCGATCCGGGCGACAGTCCTGAGTCAATACGAGGGGGAACCGAATGACGAGTGCACTGCGGTTCGTAGATGTGTGCGCCGGGGCCGGTGGGCTCGCGCTGGGGCTGGAGCAAGCGGGGTTCTCACCTGCGCTGCTGCTGGACAACAAGCCGGTCGCCTGCGAGACGCTACGTATGAATCGGCCGGCATGGAACGTGGTGAGCGAGGACCTGCTCGACTTCGACCCGGCCGACCACAAGGAGGCCTACGACGTCGACCTGCTGTCCGCAGGGCTGCCCCGCGTGAAGTCGTCGGCCACTTTCAGCCGGAGTGACAGCGAAGCGGAACGGCGACTCCTGGAAGCAACGATCTATCTGGCGCACGCCGTACAGCCACGTGCACTTCTGTTGGAGAACGTTCCGGGGCTGGCCGACTCCCCCGCGTACGAAGATATCCGCGACTTCATCCGCGCGGAACTGACCCACCTCGGTTACCGATTCCGCTGGTTCGTACTCAACGCGGCTGATTTCGGGGTGCCCCAGGAGCGGAAGCAGGGGGTGATGGTCGCGCTCAAGAACCGCTACTTCGACGCGTTCCGGAAACCGGATCCCACAGTGCGCGAGCACGTGTCGGTGGGACGGGCGCTGCGCCGCTCCATGGCCGCACGAGGATGGCAAGGAGCCGATCACTGGGCGGCTCAAGCCCTCTCGGTGGCGCCGACGCTCGTCGGTGGGTCCGAGAACCGCGGCGGGGCGGACCTGGGGCCCACCGGTTCCAAGAAGGCCTGGGCCCGGATGAGGGTCAACGGTGGCTCCGTGGCCGACGAGGTGCCCGGTCCGACCGACGAGTGGGATCCGAACCCCGGTGCCTCAGGAATGATTAAGATCACGGACGGGCAGGCGGCCATCCTCCAGGCGTTCCCCACCGACTGGCACTTCGCCGGCAGGAAGACTGCCCGATACCGGCAGATCGGACATGCCTCACCTCCACCGGTAGGCCGAGCCCTGGGTCTGGCAGTGGCCCAGGCCCTGCGTTCCTGATCTTGGACTGCGCCTTGGGGGCTCTGGCCGGTGCGATCGCACGTGCGGTCGCACCCGTCCCCGCTAGCTACACTTCCCTCCCATGAACCACGTACCTCAGCCACGACCACGACCTGCGGATTTCCGCATCGTGGACCTTTTTGCAGGCCCCGGTGGCCTGGATATCGGGGCCGAGGTGCTGGGTATCAAGAGCATCGGCGTCGAGTGGGACGACGCCACTCGCGCAACCAGGGCAGCGGCAGGTCTCCGAACCACCACGGAGAAGGACGTCTCCGAGCTGGGCCCCTGTGACCCCGAGGTCGAGGACGCGAATGTCCTCACCGGTGGTCCCCCGTGCCAGACATTTTCGGTCGCGGGGAACCGCGAGGGGCACAAAGCGCTTGAGGTCGTGAAGCGTCTGGCCACACGCCTGGTGGGCCACGAAGACGCAGCCGCCTTCGAGCTCGCGTGGAAAGAGGTCAAGGCCGAGACCGACGCCATGTCCGACTCCCGCACCGGCCTCGTACTGCAGCCACTGCGATGGATCATGGAAGCCCAGCTCAAGCGCCGGATGCCGTACGACGTCGTCGTCCTGGAGCAGGTACCGACCGTCCTGCCGGTCTGGAAGCATTACGCGCAGATCCTCAAGAAGGCCGGGTACGCCGCTGAAGCACACGTCCTGCACGCCGAGGAGTTCGGCGTCCCGCAGACCCGTCGGCGTGCGGTGCTGATCGCGCAGTACGCCCCGGGGCACGAGGACATGGCGGTCGCGTTCCCCCGCCCGACCCACCAGCGATACCGCACGGGGGTCGCTCGGCTCCCCGAGTCGGACGGACCGGACCAGCAGACACCTCTGTTCACCAACCCCGACAGTGACACGCGGATCCAACGCTGGACAGCGATGCAGGACGTCCTGCGCGAGCGGCCACGCGATTTCGAAGTGGTGTCCAACTACGGCTCGGGCGGCGATCCCAAGAAGCGTGGCCGCCGCACCTCCGAGGAGCCGGCGGCGACAGTCACCGGAAAGGTTCGACGCAACCGCGTCTTCCATCTGAAGGAAATCAAATCCGGCGCAAAGGAGATCGGCGAGGAGTTGGAACGGCTGTCGTTCGAGGAAGCCGGCCTTCTCCAGTCCTTCCCGAAGGCCTATCCCTGGCGGTCGACCGATGTGGCCCAGCAGATCGGCAACGCCATTCCCCCGCGCCTCTCTCTCCATATCCTGAGCAGCGCACTCGGACTCGGACGGCCTGAGCCGGAGTTGTTCGAGAAGTTGAGTTCGTGGAAAAGGACACCTCCGATCCAGGACTAACCCGAGAAACACCTGAGGCCGTGGCACCAGCGCCGTTCAGCCACTACCCGGCAGGTTCCTCGGACATCTCCCTCGCTCGTGCAGACCGGGCATCAGCAAAGAGCTCCGCAAAGTGATCGGCGAGTAGAGCCACCGAGTCTTCCGGAGCCTGCTCCTCGTCCGGGCCCTCCGGAAGCTCGTGGCGGCGTACCGGCCCGGCCGACTCGGCAGCCTCGATCCACTCCCGCAGCGGCCCCCCGTCGTACATGACGTCGGGAGCGAGGACGTCGTACATGAGGGTGGCCGCCGACGTGTTGACCACCTTGGCCAAGTGGTTCACATCGCGGCCGGTACTCACGGTGCCCCGCTCGATGAGGCGCACCATCGCCTGAGCCGTGGGGCGATGATCGATGGCATCGAGCCGCAACACGGTGTTGAACATGTCCTGCTCCTCGCAGGCGATCTCCACAGGCCGGTAGTCGGGCCCGTCACGGAAGAGTTCCGCCGCCCACCACAGCCGAGCAAACGACTGGGTGTAGTGGGCGCCACGAAATCTGCGTGCGGCGACCGTCTGCTTCTTCCCGTCCTTGCCCTCCTGCGACATGTGGCGCCAGACCACGTAGTCGGGGGCAACACCCAACGCCAGGTAGTTCCACAGTCTGCTGTCGGCCGCCTCTCGTCGGTCGAGTCGCAGTGCCGCGTGGAGCCGAGGGGCGAGCCAGGCATCGGCCTTGGTCGGCCTGTCGTCGCGGCACTTGTGCATCACGTCGTCGATCAGGTCGCGTACCGGGCCGAGCTCCGCACGGGCTTCGCCTCCCGGCACCGGCTCAGCAATCTTGTTGAGCGCGATGGCAGGCACGTCCTCCTTGCCGGTGAGCAGCCCTTCGGTGAGGTACTGGGCAGCATTGAGGTCGGAGAGCAGTGCCAGGCGTTCGGGCAGGTGGGCCGGCTTGTCGGTCATGCGTCGTTCTCCTGGTGGAGTCGGTCCAGGCCGCGGATGGTGGTGGACAGGGCCTTGGGCACCTCGGCCCGACGGGCGGCGGCGAAGTGGATACGCGGCTGAAGATCCGTCCATCCTGATGCGCCGGTGCGTCGCCGGTGGACCTCGCGCAGTGCCTCCTCGACAGGTCGGCCCGGCACGACATCCGGAAGCATCTCCCGAAGGACCTCGCCCCGCCAGTCATGGGGGAAGAGCGGCGTACCGTCGTCCTCGATCTCCAGGTCCCCGATGGCGGTGTGGAACACAGCGGTCCACACGTCCGTGCACATCTGGGCGAGTAGCAGGTCTCGGACCAGGCCCTCCACCGAGGAGCCGTTACCGCCGACGAGGTCGGTGATGCCCTCGAAGTCGGTGTTCACGTGCACTGCAGGCAGCCGACCGGAAGTGTCCACGACCCAGGGCACCTCCCGGAAGGGGCGAAGCCACTCCGGACCGCTTCCGAAGCCGACCTCGACCACATCGAGTTCCCGCTGCCTCAGAGGGGACTCGGCCGTCAGGTCGACAATCCACTCCTTTTCCCTCTCCGACGACGCGATCACACGCCCTCGCACCCCGTCGACCGTGGCCACCACATGGACGGCGAGGGCCGCCCGGTCCAGATGGCTCGCACGCCACAGATCCAGGTGACCGATCCACTGCCGCCCGCCCTCGGCCTCGGGCGCCAGACGGACAGCGACTCGTGTGTTGGTCGCCTTCTCGGTCAGTACTGCGACGACCGACACGTCGGACCAGCAGCTGTCGGGCTCGGTGGCTTTGGCCGAAACAGTGGCCGACAGACTCAGGCGAGCACTCTCCCAGTCGTCACGCTCGCTCTGTCCGAGCGCCACCACCTGCTCGACGACCGAAAACGCCTTGGTATCGAGTGGTTCCCGGCTCTCTCCAGGCCCCTTCAGGACCACCGATGTCACACGCAGGGACACAGCGCCGGGAAGCCGCTTGTACGGGTAGGCCCTCATGCCGTGTCCTCCTTACCGGAACGGAGCTCGACGACGAGGCCGGTGAGTGTCGTCCGCACCCGGTGGGTCGACACGTCGGTCACCCCTCGGAAGGAAGCGCGCCGCGCACCCGGCGCGAAGTGCAGTACGCCATCGATCAATTCGCAGTTGTGCACAGCGGCAAGCTCGGACCAGGCCACCACAGGTCGGGGACCCGACCGCACGTCCAATTTGGCTACCGGTGCAAGGCGCCAGGAGTCTCCTCCAGCAGGAATCTTCACCTCTACGGACACACACCACGCGCCGTCGGCGTCGATTCGAGCTTCCAGTTCGTCCAGTGTCGGCAGGCCGGCAGGGCCGGTGGGGCGAGTCACCTTCTTCCCACCCACGGCGAGTCGCTTGCGTAGCCGATCGGTCGTATCGCCGCCCCGCCGCTTCGCCTTGGGCAGTGTGACGAGCTCACGTACGGCTCTGTTGGTGTCACGAGTCAGCGTGGCGATCCGCCGGTACGCGGAAGGTGAGTACCGCATCCGCAATTCGTCCGTCTGTCCCCACTTGTTGTGCTCAGGAGGCTCGGAGGCCCGGAGGAACGTCTCGGCCTCGTCGGCGAACGGCGCGTCGTCGCCCGCGGCCTGTCCGGCGAGCAGAACGGCCTGGAACGGATTGGTACCCAGGGCCAGATCGGGGACCCGGCTGGTCCCGACAGTCATCCGGTTGCCTCGCATCGCCGCCACGGTGTTCGGCTTTCCGTCGGGGTCGTCCGCGTCGGTCACGAGCAGAACTGCCCGGTGCTCGCCGCCCGTCCTTCGCCCCGCGAGACCCGGCACGTTCAACGGCACTGTCGTCATGGCCACTTGCCCCGCCTCGGTCAGGCGCTCCACGGTCGCACCGTCGAGGAAGGCCTGGAGCGCACGGGTACGTGCGGGTTGTGTGACACGGGGGTCGACCCGCTCCTCAGCGATGGTCTCCACTCCGTTGCGCAGCGTCCGGACAGATGCCTCCAGCAGAGGTCGCCCGTTGCTGCCCGTGGTCATCGCAGCCCAGAAGTTCCGTCCGAGTGCCTGGACAAGACGCTTGTGCATGCGCTGCACGCTGTCGTCGTCCTCGCCCCCGTCCTCATCCGTCGGCTTGGCTTCGGCGAGGCTTGCCACGTCGTGGGCCCCGACGATCAGGAAGGAGGTACCCGGTTCGGAGCTGTCCCGCGTGAGGTGCAGCCTCTCGACGGTCTCCTCGTCGGCCCACCACGAGCGGGCTACGTCCGCGCTGTCCGCCGAGCCGGGGTCCGGCCGCCCGAACCAGGCGGGCCCGGCCCAGGGTTCGCCGTCCACCTCACGCCACGGCAGATCGAGGCGCCCGATGAGCCGTCGTTCGGTGCGCCCTTCATGCGGCTCGGACAGGGTGGAATTCATGAGCACGAGACCGAGTCGGCTGGTCGCCCAGAGCGTGGCTTTGCCCAGACCGTACGAACCACCGGCGCCGCTCAAGGACTTGTGGCTGTCCAACTGACGTCGGACGACAGCAGCGAACCTACCGGTCTCGTAGTCGTCACCGGTCAGCCCGGAAGCGTTGTAGTCGTCGACCCGGAGCAGGACCAACCGGTCGCGCTCGAACATGTCGCGCAACCCTGCGGCGATGACCTGTCCGACCTTCTGCTCCTGAGCAGCGGCGACCTCGTAGTGCGGGAGGAGTTCGTCCCAGCAGATCGCCTCACGGAAGCGGGCGAGCGATTCACCTGTGAGTTCGTGCAGCGTGTAGCGGACACGGACCGGCTGCGTACGGTCGAGACGTTCGTCGAGACTGTTCTGGGTGGCCTCACGGGCCAACACCCCGACATCGGCCTGGAAGGCGAAGGTCGCCGCATTGCCGTAGTCACGACCTCCGTCTGCGTATCCGGGGCGGTGGCACCAGGTGACGGGCGCGCCGGCCAGGGTGTCCGTGGTCCGCGTGTGGATCGTCCCCAGATCCGTGCCGAGGGCCGAGGCGATCTTCCTCACGGTCTCGTCCCGAGGTCGGGCCCGTCCGGTGATCCAGGCCGAGACGGCGGCGCGAGTGACTCCCACCGATTCCGCCAACTCGGTCTGCGTCTTCCTGGCGTTCTTCAACTGGCGAGCCAGCCAGGGCCCGAAGTCTTCTCCGGCCTCCACGTTCCACCCGTTCCCGGTCGTCACCACGCTGTTCGAGGACCGGGCCACGGTACCGCATCGATTGACATGACATCCAACTGTCTAACGGTGATTGACAGTCACTTCCCGACTCTCCGATTGCCCGAGTGGAAACCCATGAGGATTGCCCGAGAAAAAACCCTTATGCCCTTTATGGTCATTTCGAGTGCGAGGAAAATGAGAGACCGCATTCCGCCATTCCCTCTTGCGCCCCCCGAACACATTGGCTAGTTTCCTGGATCAACAACCCCACCCTCCACATGGGTTCGCCATTTCCGGTCCCAGTGCGTCGTATCCGTTCACCCGTGATGACGAGGGTGATCGACGCCCCTCAGGAAACACTCCCCCCACCTTCGCGTGTCTTCTGCTGCCCTGCACAAGCGTCACCCTTCCGCGAAGGCACAGTTCACATGTCTCAAATCATCGAGTCTGCGTTCCATTCCTTATGCAAGGCCGTCGCCGCGTACGACGGAGTCACGACCATTTCGATCCGGTCCGATTCCGATGACGCCCGGGGCATTCCGGGACCGGCATTCGCCGTACTTTCGACCGGAACCGGACCGACCGCCTTTGCGTCCCTGCTGACATCGTCGTGCACCTCCGACGGCGACAGGGCTGACACATCGCCCGGCCCTCTACCCCGTCCTCGTCTCTCCTGTGGTGTCTTTTGAAGTACTCGGGCCACCCTGCGAGGCTGCCTGTGCTCCAGGCTTCGGCTGCCTGCGACCTCTTACCCGACCCAGCTCCAGGAACGGAACTCCCGGTGTCCCACGCGCTGTCCCCTGTGATCAGAACTGTCATCGACCAGTCCGCTCGCGTCCTGGAGACCTATCGGGTGGACCCGGGACTCATTCCGGAACACGCAAATGGGGAGAGGCGGATCACCCAGGGCGGATACGGCGACCGCCAACTCTTCGAGTTGGTCCAGAACGCAGCCGATGAGATCGCGAACATGCCTGGCGGCAGGGTTCACGTCGTCCTCACCGAGACCCACCTCTACTGCGCGAACGAGGGAACTCCCGTCACCCCGGCAGGTGCCGAGACAATTCTTCGGATGAGCATGTCCAACAAGCGGGGCGGTCAGATCGGACGGTTCGGCGTAGGCGTGAAATCTGTCCTCGTGGTGTCGGACACACCGGAATTCTTCAGCAGAACGGGGTGCTTCGGATTCGACCGGGACTGGGCCTACGAACAGATCAAGGGCATTCCTGGAGTCGAGCGACTCGGTGAGAAATTCGAGGCACCTGTCCTCCGCATGGCCCGGCATCTCGACGAGGCCACCGAGCGACGCAAGGACAAGGTGTTGGACGAGCTCATGGGGTCACCCGACACGGCGACCGTGGTCCGTCTCCCCCTGCTCGACGGGGCGGCCGAGCGACTGGGCCAGGACATGCACGCCCTGCCGGTTCAACAGCGTGGCGAGGACAGCTACAAGCCTTCCGCACGCGAAGGCTTCCCGACGGGTTTTCAGCTCTTCTCGCCGCACGTGGGCAGTGTGACCCTGGAGGACCGCAGGCATCACCCCCTCATCCGTCGGGTGCTCACGACGGAACAGGAGGGGAACGTCCACACGGTGCACGAGGAACGCTCGAAGCGGCAGCTGTCGACATCCCGCTGGAAGGTGTTCACCCACACTCACCAACTCACCGAGACTGCGCGCCGAAGCGCAGGCGAGATGCATTCCCGTGTGGCACTCGACGTGTCCTGGGCCGTGCCCGGGTACGGTCACGACGAGAAGTCCGGACTCCTGACGACTCCGAAGGGGCGAGGCAAGTTCTGGTCGTTCTTCCCCACCAAGTACGACATGACGTTGAGCGGCGCCCTCAACGGCGCGTGGAAGACGAACGAAGACCGGCAGAACCTGCTGGACTCCAGCCCGTTCAACGAAGAGTTGATCCAGGTCGGCGCTCGACTTGTCGTCGATTCGCTCCGCCATCTCGTCCCTGCCGAAGACCCGGCCGCCTATCTACCGCTCCTTCCGGGGCGCCCCCGCGAGTCGGAGACCGTCAGCTGGGCCGACCGCTACCTGACCGGTCAGATCTGGTCCATGGCCGCCCAACTCCCTTCGCTTCCGGATCAGAACGGCGACTTGTGCGTACCGCGTGATGTGAACACCCATCCGGACATGGGTAAGGGAGACGCGTCTGCGCTTCGTTGGCTGAAGACGTGGAACGGCTGTCCCGGCCGGCCGGCGAACTGGCTCCACCCGTCCGTCGAAGCCAACACCCTCCGTGCCGGCAAGGTCGAGCACATCCTCAAGGTGGCGAACCGGCGGCGCGCCACGGTCCGTGAATGGCTGGAAGCGCTGGTGGCGAACGGAACCTCCGAAGCCTCCGCCGCCGCGATCCGCATTCTTGCCGACATGATCCGCGTGGCCTCCCCGTTCGCCGAGGAGGCCCGCAAGGCCCGCATCGTGCTCACCGAGGAACACGGGCTGGTCCCCCCGGTCGCCGGTAAAGTCTTCCGACACGCCACCTTGGACGGCCTCAAGGACGACCTCGTGTACGTGGACATGAGGCTTTCGGACGACCTCTCCTTGTCCACCGACCTCGCTACCGTCGGCATCCGTGAGGCAGATGCCCGCGGCCGTTTCATCGGTGTCCTCGACCAAGGCTTCGCGGGCTACTCGCCCCAGGACTGGACCCGGTTCTGGGAACTGTTCCACAGCGCGGGCAGCAGCCACATCTCGGGCGAGGTCCATTCGCGGCTCCCGACGCCGCTCGACACCCTGAACGTGCGGACGGCTGACGGCCGTTACCGTCCGATGCGGGACTGCATGCTGCCGGGCCCGGTGTTGAACGGAACCAGTGACCCGTCCATCGCGGTGGACATGGGCTTCCACTCCGACGACCTCAGCTTCTTCCGTGAGGTCGGCCTTCGCGACCGCCCCTCCGGTGGCTACCGGCCGGAAGGCGAGACGTGGTTCGACGAGTACAAGGAGGCGCTCTACCAAAGCTACTGCCGGAAGCTCGACGACCGCGCGAGCAGGCCGCTGATCTCCCGTATGAAGCTCGAAGGAGCAGCCGTGGGCGGGCCGCTCCACCTACTGCCCCGGATGTCGGACCAGGCTCGGGCCGACTTCGTCAAGGTGTTGTCCGACGACTCGGTCGTCGACCAATGGACCAGGCAGATCGGCGCCCAGGTCGCCACGCGCCAGGCGACCGCTTCCCCGATTCGTTGGATGCTCAGGCGACACGGAATGGTCTCGACATCGCAGGGCCTCAAGCGGCTCGGCAATGCCGTCGGCCCACAACTCGACGCCTACCGCGATGTACTGCCGGTTGCCGCGATCAGCGCCGAGAAGGCACGGAAGCTGGGCCTTCCCACCACCCTGGACTCCGTACCGGACGAACACTGGAGCCAACTCCTGACGGAACTGCTCCGCAGCGAGGACGACGCGTTCGTGGGCAACACCTACGTGATGCTGACCCGTCTGGAAGTCAATTTCCCGGAGGACTCCCTTACCCGGTGCCGCGTCGGCAAGGAGTGGGACACCCGCGAGGACAGTGAGATCGCTGTGGCCGCTGGGCCCGAGGAGTACCGGGCTCTCCGCGCCGAGCAACTCCCCGCGCTTCTCACGGCCGGTCCTGAGGATGCGGCTCTGATGGTCAAGCAGTGGGGCATGTTGCCCTTCTCCGATGTCGTCACCAAAGAGACCCGGCACGTCGCCTCGGGCGAACCCGTGCCGCTGCGCGACGAGTTCCCCACACTTCGTCTGCGTCTGGGGAACCGCATCAACAATTACAGCCTGCTGCAGTGCTCCGAGTTGGAGGAAGTGCTCCGCACCCCGAACGGCATCCGGCCGACACCGCTCAGGAGCGCACTGCTGGGCACCACCGTGCTGGTGCTCACGCCCGAGGACCGGTTGTCGGCGCTCATGGCCGCGGACCTTGAACTCCGTTGGGGATTGGGCCGATCCGGATGCGAGGCGGTGTTGGCGGCGCAAGAACGACAGGAGCAGGACCAGAAGGTGCAGACCGCCCTCCGAGCTGTGCGGGAGTCCCCTGCGGTCGTGGACAAACTCCGACTTCTGCTCGGTGCGGACACCCTGCGTCGTGGGCTTCCTGCCGGCCTCCTGGAGAGCGAGCGCGCAGACCTCGACGGAGCGGACCCGTCCCCACAGCGCATCGCTCAGATGGCGTTCAACGCGCACGGCGACGGAGTACTCCAGATCCACGTGAAAGACCTGGCTGCCGCGTATCCCAGCATCGCCCCGTCGTCGTTCACCGGCGCGGGCTCTGCGATCAAGTTCATCTCGGACCTCGGCTTCCCCGATTCCTTCGCAGGTTCCCGTGCCCCCGCATTGAACCCGAAAATCGACGTGCCGGGTCCTTCCGAGTTCCCTCGTCTCCACGACTACCAGGAGCGACTCGCCACCAACGTCTTCTCCATGCTGGACCGTCTCAGCCCTCAGCGCGGGATGCTCTCCCTGCCCACGGGCGCAGGAAAGACCCGGGTCACCGCCGAAGCCGTCATCCGCTGGGTCAAGCAGAACGAAAAGCTCGACGGGCCGATCCTGTGGATCGCTCAGACGGAAGAGCTCTGCGAACAGGCCGTACAGAGCTGGCAGTTCGTGTGGTCGAAGGTAGGTGCTGAGACGGAACTGGCCATCAGCAGGTTCTGGTCGACGAACGAGGCCGGACCGGTCGAAGGGCGACCGCACCTGATCGTGGCCACGGACGCCAAACTCCGCATCAACCTCGGCACCGAGGCGTACGCCTGGCTCAGGGACGCAGCACTGGTCATCGTGGACGAAGCACACATGGCGATCGCTCCGCAGTACACGGAGATCCTGGACCACCTCGGTCTGAATCAGTACCGCACCGACCGTCACCTGCTCGGCCTGACCGCGACGCCCTTCCGGAACACCAATGTCGACGAGACCCAGCGCCTGATCCGGAGGTTCGGTGGAAGGCGTTTGGACGAGGGCATCTTCCTTTCGGGCGACCCTTACGACGAGCTTCAGAAATTGGGCATGCTGGCACGCGTCGAGCACCGCGAGTTGGCCGGCGGCACCATCGAGTTGACTCGGGACGAGAAGGAACGGACCGACCAGCTCAGCATCTTGTCCAAGGCCGCCGAGCAACGTCTGGCGGACGACCACGACCGAAATCGACGCATCATCGACGAGATCCGGCGTATGCCCGCCGATTGGCCGGTCCTCGTCTTCGCGACCTCCGTGAGTCACGCCAAGTTCCTGGCCGCGAAGCTCAACGACCAGCACATCTCGGCGGCCGCCGTCGATTCGGCCACCTCATCCACCGACCGGCGGAATCGGATCGCCGCGTTCCGTTCCGGCCGAACGCGGGTCCTCACCAACTACGGTGTTCTGTCCCAGGGGTTCGACGCACCGGCTACCCGGGCAGTGGTCGTCGCCCGACCGACCTACAGCCCGAATATCTACCAACAGATGATCGGCCGCGGTCTGCGCGGGCCCCGCAACGGTGGCAAGGAAACCTGCCTGATCCTGAACGTTCGTGACAACATCACCAATTACGGCAAGGCTCTCGCCTTCACCCAGTTCGAGCACCTGTGGAGCGACAAGTGACCGACCCCTTCGTCGACAGCCCGCCGCTCACCGATGAACAGCGAGCCGTCGTGGAACAGCCCTGGGACGCACGCGTCCTGGTGACCGCCGGGGCGGGTTCGGGCAAGACCCACACGCTCGTGCGGCGGCTCGACGCCCTGGTGGGTCACGAGGAAGAGGCGTTGGGGGCGGGCGAGATCCTCGTCCTCAGCTTCTCGCAGGCCGCTGTACGCGAACTCCGGCAGCGGATCTCGACGCACGGACAACGGGCCCGACGGGTGCGGGTGCAGACCTTCGATTCCTGGGCGTACGGCCTGTTGACGCAGGCGTTCCCGGACGAGGAGTGGGGCCAGTACTCGTTCGACGAGCGAATCCGTCAGGCGACCGCTGCGATCACGAAGGGTGCGGTGGAGGCGACCGAGCTCGGTGCCCCTGCCCACGTGGTGATCGACGAGGTACAGGATCTCGTCGGCGACCGTCGGAACATGGTGGAGACGCTGCTGGACCGGTTTCAGAACTCGTGCGGGTTCACCGTCGTCGGTGACTCCGCACAGTCCATCTACGGGTTCCAGATCGCCGACCTCGACGCTCGGGCCGCCGAGACCGACTACTTCTTCGCCTGGCTGCGCACCTCGTACTTCGACGACCTCGTCGAGCTGCACCTGACGGAGAACTTCCGGGCCGACAGCGACGAAGCGAGGACTGCGCTGCCGCTCGGCCCGGCGCTCCAACAGCTCGGTTCCGACCCGGATGGGCCGGATGCAGCGGGCGAGCGGCTGCACCGCAGGCTGCGCGATCTCCTGCACGGTCTGCCCGACCTCGGCGAGCTCGCCACCCCGTTCAATCTGGACTCGCTGAAGGCGTTCCCCGGTACCTGCGCGATCCTCACCCGCGACAACCGTCAAGCGCTGGTGGTGTCGGAGACACTGTTCACGCACGGGGTACCGCACACCCTGAAGCGTTCTCTCAGAGACCGTCCGGTGCCGTACTGGGTCGCGGAACTGCTGCGCCGCACCGAGGCATCCACCCTCGCAGAGGAGCGCTTCCGGGAGCTCCTCGCCGATATTCCGTTGCCCGAAGACGCGGAAGTGGACCGTCTGTGGCATGCACTACGTCGAGCTGCACGCGGCCCGCGCGGGTTCATCGACGTACCGCAGGTACGCAGCCTGGTGGCCGAAGGGCGGTTCCCCGACGACCTCGCGGCCTCGGAGCCGTCCCGGTTGGTCGTGTCGACAGTCCATCGTGCCAAGGGCCTGGAGTTCGATCGCGTGCTCGTCGTGACGCCTCCCTCCCTCTCCGAACTGCGCAAGCAGGGTTTGGAAGTGGACTCCGCAGCTGAGGCAAGAACCCTGTACGTCGCAATGACCCGTCCACGCGAGGACCTCTACCGGGTGGCCTGCCCGGACTCCTCGCAGGTTCGCCGACACCGTCCCACCGAACGTCTGTACATAGGTGGGTGGAAACCCCATCAGCGCTTCGGGATCGTGGCCTCGGAGTTCGACATCAGCCGCGAGGAACCGCCGGGCGCGCACGATCCCGATGCCTCTGCACCGGTGGTACAGGACTACCTGGTGCGCAACGTCCGAGCCGGGGACGCCGTGGTCCTGCGACGCTTGCACGACATGCCGATGGGACCGGACCAGAGCCCGCCGTACACGCTCTACCACGGCGATCAACCGATCGGCGTGGCCTCCGAACAGTTCTGCAGGGACCTGCACCAGGTGGAGAAGGTCTCCCGCAACTGGGAGATCTCGTGGCCCCTGGAGATCGACGGCTTCCGGGTGAGCGCACTGGAGTCGGTGGCGGGCAGTGTCGCAGCGGGTACCGGTGCCAGGCTGGGCGGGCACGGGCTCTGGGTTGTTCCCCGGTTGTCGGGGATCGGTCGATACAGGCGCGACGCCCGCGCCGAGAAGGAGAACCAGGAATGACCTACGGGGGAGGGCGCCACGCCGCGCACTACCGGGCCCGCGAGGATCTCGTGGACCGGCTCCGCCGGGATCTGCTCGGTCCCGACGACGACGCGGACCGGGACGATCGTGAGGAGATCCTGACCCACGACGCGCCGATCACGAGGTACCCGATCGGTGTGCTGTTCCCACAGGCCGCGAACAAGGCCGCGAGTGAGCGGCTCACCGAGGACTACGCAAGCGAGGACGGTCTCGACGAGGCCCCCGTACTGAGCCGCGACAACATCGAGGAATCGACTCCGAACACAGAACTACCGGCGGCAGGTGATCGAAAGCCGTCCAGTATGGGGCTCACGTTCGCGATCGATCCGGCTGTCTGCTCCGAGATCGTGGTGACCTCGTCGGCGGCCGTGTACGACCCGATCGATGCCTCGGGCCGCCCCGTCTCCCCCCGGAGGGCAGAGGTCCGCACCACGGCCGACCAACGCGAACGCTGGCGGCGCCGGGTGCTCGATCTGCCGGCGGTCCGGATCGACATCACCCGTCCCGGCAAGTTCGGGGTGGATCCACTGGCCACCGGAGTGGAGCTGCACGTCCTGGTCCGTAGGCCGAGCCCGACGACCGGGACCGTGACGGTCACGGTGACGCTGATCAACACCAAGGTGATCGACGAGCATGCGCTCCAGGATGCCTTCGCCCTGTTCCAGCCCCGGCTGACCGTGGCCGCCGCCGACGGAACCTCGGCGTTCGTGGAACGCCCGGCCGCTCTCTCCGCTGTCGATGCCGAACTGGCCACGAGCCGCCTGCTGCACCGACATGCCCCCACCTTCGCCGTGGGACACGGCTGCGCGGCGGCCTGGGACTGGAAGCCGCCACCGGTCGGAATCACCGATGTGGAGCGCGCCGCGATCGCCGAGGTCCGCACCGAGTTCCTGCCCACCTACGAGGTGTTGCTGACCGATTCCAACCCGGAGATCGACGCCTCGTCCCTGGCCATGCACGACTTGGCGACACGACCGGACGCCGATGTTCTGACCGCACTGGAGAAGCTGGCACACGGATACGCGCAGTGGATCGCACGCAAGGACGCGGAAGCCACCGCGTTGGCGTCCACCTCGTACGAGAGCGCCGCGGTGGAACAGATCGCTGCCTGCCGACAGGCATTGGCGCGGATGCGCGAGGGGATCGAACTGCTCCGTGAACAGCCCGACGTGATGCGGGCGTTCCGGCTGGCCAACGAGGCGATGGCCGAGCAGCGGGCCCGTAGCGCCTGGGTGAAGGGTGGGCGTCAGGGCGACCCCGATGTCACGGCAGGACAGTGGCGTCCCTTCCAGATCTCGTTCGTACTGCTGTGCCTGGCGGGCATCGTGGATCCGGACCATGACGACCGTCGCATCTCGGACCTGTTGTGGTTCCCGACCGGTGGCGGTAAGACCGAGGCCTACCTCGGCCTGATTGCCTTCACCACCTTCCTTCGTCGCATGCGGAAGAAGGAACGTGGCGCGGGCGTCACCGTACTGATGCGGTACACCCTTCGGCTTCTCACACTGCAGCAGTTCGAACGTGCCACGATCCTCATCTGCGCGATGGAGCGCATGCGTCGGGCCGATCCTGCGCTCCTCGGCGAGGAGGAGATCTCGATCGGCATGTGGGTGGGGCGGTCCGCCACCCCCAACAAGTTGAAGGTCGCCGAGGCGAAGCTCAAGGACCTGAGAGCGCAGAAGACCCTCCAGACCGAGAACCCGGTGCAGCTCCACGCGTGTCCCTGGTGCGGTACCCCTCTCGACGCCCGGCACTACGAGGCCGATGTGGAAGCGCGACGGATGTACGTTCGCTGCCCCGGCACGTCGTGCGAGTTCTCCAGCGGTCTGCCCGTGCACCTGGTGGACGACACGGTGTACGAAGCCCGTCCGACGCTGGTCATCGCGACCGTCGACAAGTTCGCGTCGATGCCCTGGCGGGAGCAGACCGCCGCACTGTTCAACCGCGATCGTCCCGGCGACCGCACCCCGCCCCCGGAGCTGATCGTCCAGGACGAGCTTCATCTGATCTCCGGCCCGCTCGGCACCCTGACCGGTCTGTACGAGACGGCTGTCGACGCACTGGCCGACCTACCGAAGGTCATCGCCTCCACGGCGACGATCCGTCGCGCCTCGGACCAGGGTCGGGCACTGTTCGATCGCGAGGTCCACCAGTTCCCGCCGGCCGGCCTCGATTCCCGGGATTCGTGGTTCGCGGTCGAGACACCCCGCGAGGAGAAGGCGAGCCGCCGATACGTCGGCCTGCTCACCCCTGGCACCAGCCAGTCGACTCTGCTGATCCGTACGTACGCGACTCTGCTGCACCAGGCGATGCGTACCGATACCACCGAGGACGTGCGCGACGCGTACTGGACGCTCGTCGGCTACTTCAACAGTCTGCGTCTCCTGTCCGCCGCCGAACTCCAGGTACATGACGACGTGGTGGCCTACCTGGAGTACCTGGCGGAGCGTGACGGCACGGCCGTTCGCGGTACGAGCGGCTACTCCGAGTTGACCAGCCGAATCGATGCCAGCGCGATCCCGGCCCGCCTGAAACAGATCGAGAAACGGCTCCCGGACCCGGACACCGTGGATGTCCTGCTTGCCACCAATATGATCTCGGTCGGTGTCGATGTGGACCGCCTCGGCCTGATGGCCGTCATGGGGCAGCCCCAGACCACGGCGGAGTACATCCAGGCGACGAGCCGCGTGGGCCGTAGCCGTCCCGGCCTGGTGGCAGTCATGCTCAACTCGTCCCGGGCCCGGGACCGTTCGCACTACGAGAACTTCCAACACTTCCACTCCGCTTTGTACCGGGAGGTGGAGTCCACGTCCGTGACACCGTTCTCCTCCCGTGCCCGTGACCGGGGTCTGCACGCCGTCGTGGTCGCCCTGACCAGAATCCTGATCCCGGCCGCCCGCTCGAACGATGGCGCCGGTCGCATCGATACCTACCGGGACCAGCTGGACGAGCTGATCAAGCCCGTGGTGATGAGTCGCGTCCGTGGCGTCGACGACGCCGAGTACGAGGCGACGTCCCAGGCCTTCGACGAATTCGTCAACTGGTGGTCCACGGAGGCCGAATACAACGGCGGCCTCTTCTACGAACCTGTGCGCGGGAAGAGGATTCCGTCCCTGCTCCGGGCCTACGACGACGAGTCGGAGGACGCCGAAGCCTGGCCGACTCTGTGGAGTCTGCGCGACGTCGACGCCGAGTCCGTCCTGTTCATGGAGGCATCCCGATGACCCCGCCCCCCGCCCGCCGCATCCGGGCCGCCGGTGCGCCCCGCAACAATCTCCCGCGACGCGGCGCCGTACGCCGCTCGCAGATGATCACCACGTACGGCGTCGGTTCTCTGATCGCCGTCGACAACGAGTCGTTCATCGTCTCCGGCATCGACGACGCGGACCGGTCCTGGGATCGCGACGAGGCCCCGGTCATTCATGAACACCGTCTCGCCCGGGTCCTCAAGGTCGACCACTTCCGGCTGCCGCCGGCCTCGGACGATGCCAGCAAGGACGGAATACGGGTCCGTCGCTTCCCTCTCTGGCATTCCTGCCCGGAATGCGACTCGCTTCAGCACGTTCGTGACTTCAACCCACCACCTGGCAAGAACATCTGCACGGACTGCGAGGAGGACCTCGTTCCGTCCCGTTTCGTGATGGCTTGCGAGCACGGGCACATCGACGACTTCCCGTACTGGAAGTGGGCCCACCGGCACAACCGCGAGGACGGTGGATCCGGGCACTGCGGCGGGGAGATGCGGTTGCGTACCTCGGGCCGCACCGCCTCTCTCCGCTCCATCCTGATCTCGTGCACATGCGGAGCGCCCGAAGTCTCGATGGAGGGCGCGTTCCGCCGGTCCGCCCTCGCCGACCTCAAGGTCCGCTGCTCCGGCAAGCGCCCCTGGTTGAAGGGAGCTCCTGCGGAACACTGCGCGGAGCCCCCACGGACGCTCCAGCGAGGTTCGTCCATCGTCTGGCAGCCGATCCTCAAGTCCGCGCTGTCCATTCCCCCCTACAGCGGTGGACTCGCAGCCGATCTCGACGGTCATTGGCAGAACCTGCGCGGATTCTCGAATCCCGGCGAGATTGCGGGCTATCTCAAGGGTGCCTTCAACGGGAAGAAGGTTCCTTCTCTGGACGCTGTACTCGAACTGCTCGCGGCGGAGAATCACGAGGAAGCCGCCACCCCTGACGAAAGCCGCGGGCAGGACGGCCCCTATCTCGCTCTCCGCCGTCAGGAGTACGCGCGGCTCTGTGACGGGAACTCCGAGCGGGCACAGGACCGTGCAGAACAGTTCATCTGTGAAGAACCGGCAACCGACTCCTCGTTCCTGCGTCCTCTCGGCCTCGATACCCCCATGCTGGTCAAACGACTGCGTGAGGTGCGAGCCCTGAAGGCCTTCTCCCGGGTAACCGTCCCCGAGGCCAACCTCGAAGTCCATGAGGCGGCGTTGTCCTTGAAGCCGACGAACTGGCTTCCCGCGATGGAGGTCCACGGCGAGGGAGTATTCGTCCGACTCGACGAGGAGCGCTTGGACAAGTGGGCCGCCTCGGTGGCAGTCGCCGCACGCGCGGACCGGATTCACGCCAACCACCAGCGCGCCCTGCGCGAACGTGCGTCCGATCCACAGCAGGTGCCCGACTCCCCCGCGTCTCCCCGCATGGTGCTCCTGCATTCGCTGGCGCATGCACTGATCAATGAATGGAGTCTGGACGCGGGCTACCCTGCGTCTTCACTCCGCGAGCGCCTGTACGCGGACGACTCGATGGCCGGTCTGTTGATCTACACCGCGACCAGCGACTCAGCGGGAAGCCTCGGTGGTGTCGTGGCACAGGGCGAACCGGATCGTCTGTCGAAAGCTCTCCGGGCAGCGATGCGCCGAGCCGAATGGTGCTCTGCCGACCCGCTGTGCATCGAGACGGAGGCCACCGGAACCAGCAGCACCAATCTCGCCGCCTGTCACGGCTGCATGATGCTCCCCGAGACGAGTTGCGAGCACAACAACGGTCTCCTGGACAGAGCCCTTCTGATCGGGACCCCGGAGGACCCCGCCATCGGGTTCTTCCACAACGCACTGGCCCTGTGACCGTCCGGTCATCCGGCTTCGGCCAACTCCGCATCGAAGTGCATCTGCGCACGGTCCAACGCATCGTCCGGATCGCACCCGTGAGCACGGAACCAGTGGAGGAGGTCGGCGATCACATCGATCGCCACCTCCTCCGCTGCGGTCCGGCTCAGCACCGTCGGCGCGACCGCACGTGGCCGTTTCGTCGCGCCGAACAACGCGAGCATCGCTTCGGCACGCGTCACTCGCGGGCTTCCACTGTGGCCGTTCGGTGAGAGCAGGTCAGTCGCCAACTCGCACCAGGTGACCTTGCGATCCGCGCGGAGCAGGACGCCCCAACGGTCGGCGACGGCATCCACCAACGCCACGCCGCGGCCGGTCTCGGCGTCCACGCCGGCTTCCAGGAGCGTCGGCAACGCTCGTGTGTCCGGATCATGGATCTCGATACGCAGACACGTGCCGTTCATGGAAACGGCGAGTGTGGTCGGTGTTCCGGCTCCCACGTGCTTGATGACGTTCACCACCAGTTCGGTCACGCAGAGCTGGGCGGCGTCGATCAGCTCCGGCAGGCCCCACCGGGTCAGATGCACATGCATCACGTTGCGGAGCCCGGCCACCTCCTCAGGTTCTGCCAGGAAGGGAAGCTCCCACGGCTTACGCGAGATGCACGCGTCTCGGTACACATCCAGCCCCTCTCTCTACCCCTCCACCACCCACGCAGCGGAGCGTGACCGCCGGCACACGATGCGTGGCGACTCTCGATAGAATGGCGGTGCGCGTCCCTTCATGCAATATGCAGGACGCGAATCCCACGAACGAGTGATTGGCAGGCATGTCCTCCGACGCGGAGACTGAACACCCACTGACCAAGAGGAGGTTGGGATGGCAGGTTCACCAACGGCACGCCGACGACGCCTTTCCATCGAGCTGAAGAAGCTTCGCGAAGCCAACGGCAAGACCTGCGCCCAGGTCGGCGAAGCTCTGGACTGGAGCGGTTCCAAGGTGAACCGCATGGAGACGACCCACGGGAGGATCCAGCCCTCCGACATCGATGCCCTGTGTCGTTTCTACGGCACGGACGAGGAGATGCGGGACTTCCTCATGTCGCTGGCGCGACAGGCCAAGACGCGGGGCTGGTGGCAGGCTCACGGCAGTGGCGTCCCCTCCTGGTTCTCCATCTACGTGGGTATGGAGCAGGACATCTCTACGTTTCGGCAGTACCAGTGCGAGTTCATGCCTGGCCTTGTGCAGACCGCTTCCTACGCCACTGAGATCCACTTGGCCACCAGCTACCTGTCCCCGGAGGACCGCGAGCGAGCAGTGAACGTGCGCATGGAACGGCAGGCCATGCTGACCCGGCCCGGCGGACCGGACGTGTGGTTCATCGTGCATGAGGCGACGTTGCGGAACATCGTCGGAGATCGGGGACTGATGCGTGAGCAACTCGAACACGTCCTGGAGGTCGCAGACCTGCCCCGCGTCACCTTGCAGGTACTGCCGTTCGACGCAGGGGCCTACCCAGCAACGGGCCCGTTCACCATGCTGGGCTTCCCTGATCCCGAGGATCCGGACATCGTGTACCGGGACGGCATCACCGATGCCACCTACCTGGAATCACCCGACGACGTACGCGAATACACCAGATCCTTCGACATGCTGCGGGCATCGGCCGCAAGCCCGCAACGGTCCATCAGCCTGATCAAATCCACCTTGAAGGAATACGCCAGATGAACGCCTCACTCCTCGCCGAGACCTCCAACCACACGTGGTTCACCTCCAGTTACAGCAACGGCGCAGGCGGGGAGTGCGTGGAGTGTGCACCGAGACAGGGCGGCATGCTGGTACGGGACTCGAAGCGGCCACATACCGCTGAGCTCTCGGTGAGCACGATGGCGTGGGCCGGATTCGTAGGGGCAGTGCGCTCCGGTGGATTCGTGATGCACAGCCGCTGTCACTCCTATTAGGCAGCAGCCCCGTCCTCCGCCGCCTGCACCATCCGGACCAAGTTGGCGATGTCCTTGTCGAAGGTGAACTCGCGCAGCATCGTCGTCGGCCGACCGGCCTCCAGTTTCCAGACGAAGTTGTACAGCACCGGCGCCCCCTCCTTGACCCGGCGCATGATGAGCGACGCGTGGCCGCCGTAGATGCTGGTGGCCACGAACGTGACGTCGTCGGTCGGCTCTCCGACCAGCCGGCCTCGGTCCCGGAGGGCCCGGAAACGGTCCATGAAGTGTCTCTTCGTCAAGGTGGCCACCAGGCCCGACTCGTCGAGGCGCAGGGTTTTCGAACTGCGGGTCGTAGAGAGCGTCCAGCTTCTCCACGTCCATGGCGAGTCCGGCGTCGAGGTACTCCCGCATACGGTTCACGAGTGCCTGGTCCATGGTTGAGGGTGGCCCACCGACGCATGCCCGACAGCCGCTGGCGGCGTCGCCGGGGGCAGCGAGGCGGCGGCGGGAAATTCGCTTGATCCGCCTGATTACCGTTCCCGTATGACTACTACTACGACAACTGCGGCGACTGCACCGACCACACCAACTACGCCGTTCCGGCTGGCTGAGATCACTGCCGCCAACTTCGATGACGCGATCGGTCTGAAGGTCCGTGCCGATCAGGAGCACCTGGTCGCGCCGGTCGTGAAGTCGCTCGCCGAGGCGTACGTACACCCGGGTGTCGCCTGGCCCCGGCTCATCCTCGACGGTGACCGGCCCGTCGGTTTCCTCATGGCGTTCCTCGACATCGACTTCGCGGGCGACGGCACGGGCACCGACATCCGCTCGGGTCTGTGGCGGCTCAACATCGCGGCCGGGGAGCAGGGGCGCGGCTGTGGGCGCTTCGCGGTGGAGGCCGTGGCGGCGGAGATCCGGCGTCGTGGGGGCAGCCGTCTGACCGCCAGCTGGCATCCGGGCGGGGACGGGCCCGAGGGCTTCTACCTGGGGCTCGGGTTCCGGCTGACGGGAGAGACGAGTGGGGATGAGACCGTCGGGGAGCTGTTCTTGGAGTAGGAGTGCCGGGCTCGGAGTAGGAGTGCCGGGCTCGGAGTCGGGCCGAAGGCCGGGCCGTCCCTGCGAGGTGGCCCGTGGGACTGCGGCAGAGGGCGGGGCAGTCCCCCCGGCGTTATCGTGGGATCGCGGACCGGGCAGGTGCGTCGGCAGCACGGCCTCCGCCGACCGTCCACCCCCTCATCTACATCTCAGGAATATCCATGATCTTCATCACCGCCAAGTTCCGTGTCCTGCCCGAGTACGCGGACGCGTGGCCCGACATCACTCGCGAGTTCACCCAGGGCACACGCGCCGAGCCCGGGTGCCTGTGGTTCGACTGGTCCCGCAGTGTCGAGGACCCCACCGAGTACGTGCTGGTCGAGGCCTTCCGCGACGGCGAGGCCGGTGCCGCTCACGTCGGCTCCGACCACTTCATCGCTGCCCAGAGCACTCTGCCGCCCCACCTGGTGGAGACCCCGCGGGTGGTCAACGCGACGATTCCGCAGGAGGACTGGTCCCTTCTGGGGGAGATGGCCGTCCCGGAACGGAACTGAGGCAGACCGCACAGCAGAGCGGCGGGGGCGTGGGCGCAGGCCCCTCGCGTACGGCCGGGCGTGGGCTCCTCGCGTACGGCCGGCGGGCTCCTCGCGTACGGCCGGGCCCGCTATCCGGCGGCGGTCAGGATCTTCCCGTACGTCGTGGAACTGTGCCGGACCGTCATTCCCACCCGTTCGTACAGCGACAGCGCGCCCGTCCCCGAGTGGGTCCACAGCGTGCAGGTGCGCTGTCCCCGGCGGTAGAACGCGCGGAACGACTCCTGGAGCAGTACGCGGGCGATTCCGCGGTTGCGGTGGTCCGCCCGTACCGCGACCCGGTCGATGTAGCCCTCGCCGGATGCCGGGGCGTCCAGGGCCAGTACGGCGCCCGCCATGCGGTCACCGGCGTACGCCACCCACGAGGCCGACGGTACGAACGTAGGCCGGTCGACCGCGAGTTGGGCCCATTCCTCGTACGGCTTCCGGCGCTTCTGCCAGCCCGCGAACGCGTCCTCGGTCAGCTCGTACGCCGCCCGTTCGTCGCCGGGGCGGAACGGTCGTACCTCGATGCCCTCCGGCGGGGCCGGTACCGGTGGCTCCGTGGGCAGGGTGATCTCCAGTTGCCACTCGGTGACGAACGGGACGTACCCACGGGAGCGCAGCAGCGTGGCCGCCGCGCCGTCGCTGTCCGGGACCGTCTGGGAGAGGCGTTCGCTGCCGCTCCGGCGGGCCCGGGTCTCGGCCCAGTCGAGGAGTGCGGCGCCGAGGCCCCGGCCCCGGTGGCCGGGGTGGACGTCGACCGTGCTGCGGCGACCGCCGGTCACCCGGGCTCGGGCGGCCAGTTCTCCGGCCGGGCCGTGTACGAGGAGGGTGTCGGCCGCCAGGTCCGGGCCGGGCCGTACGAGTTCCGCCGCGACGGCCTCCGGCCCGGTCTCGGCGCGGCCCAGCAGGTCGCGTTCGCAGGCGGCGACCAGGTGGTGGACGGCGCGGGCATCGGCGGCGGTGGCCGGGCGGCTTCGGTAACCGGTCGGCAGATGCGGAGCCGGGGCTGGGGCGGGAGCGGGAACTGAGGCCGCGGCCGGAGCCGCGGCCTCGGCCGGAGGATCTGTGTCGGTCATGGGTAGACCATGCCCGGTGCCGTCAGTTTTCGCCGCTCCGTGCGACCGCGGCCGGTTGATCGGGCCAGTCGACCGCGTACGCCGCGTCCCGTCCCGTACTGATCCGGGCGAACCGCAGCAGCTCCCGGAGGATTCCGGCGTTGCCCATGGCCCAGCCGTTCCGTGGTTCGAGGACGCTGGGGTTGACGCGGTGCTCGATGTTCGACCAGCGGGCGCCGTGCTCGTCGACCGTCGCCCGGGAGGCGATGTCCGCGACGAGGACGCGTGCGAAGTCCAGCCCGTCCCGCTGTTCGACGGACCGGTCGCAGGCCAGCGCCAGTACCCCGGCCGTACCGCAGCACCGGCCGCTGTTGTCCCAGAAGCCGGGGCGCAGCCGTTCCGGCAGGCCGGAGTGGGTCACGGTGTGCCAGCAGCGGTCCGCGAGCGCCGACCAGGACGGGTCCTGGAGTACGGAGCCGAGCAGCCGGAACGTCTGGGCGTCGCCGGCCGGGCCGTGGCACCAGCCGTAGCTGTAGCGCTCGATGATGTCCGGCTTGTGCTGCGGGTCGGAGTGCGGGACCAGGAATCCTTCGGCGTCCGCTTCGTTGCGGGCGACCACGTCCGAGGCGCCGTCCACGGCCAGTTCGACCAGGTCGGGCCGGTTCGCGGCCCGGCCCACCGCGGCCAGCGCGTGCACGATGCCCAGCGTGCCGTGCGAGATGTGGTGGAAGCGGGCCGGTGTCCCGGCCCGCACCTCCCAGTGCACGCCACCCGCCGTGGGTTCGGCGGTACGGAGGTAGGGCGTCACGGCGAGTACGGCCAGCTCGGTGTCGCCGACGGCCAGCGCGCCCAGTGCGATACCGGCGTTGCCACCGATGAGTTCGAACAGGTCGCCCCAGCGGGTCCCGTCGAACCGTTCACGCACCCGCACCAGCGCGCGGTCGGCGGCGGCACCGGCCGCCTTGTCCCCCAACTCGGTGTGGACGGCGTGGAGCGCGACGGCCATCCCGGCCAGGCCCCCGTACAGCGAGCTGGCCTCCCACTCCGCCACCGCGGCCTCGATGGTCCGCGCGGCGCGCAGGGCGGCGTCGCCGTACCGGTCGTCGCCGAAGTGGCGTCGGCCTTCGAGCAGGGCCGGGATGATTCCGGCGGTGCCGCTGTAGAGGTCGAAGTCCAGCTCGTTGTCGCTCGGTGTGTCGGTCCACACCAGGCCGGTGCGGCTTCCGGGGCCGGGGCCGGTGTGCGTACCAGCGCCGGGGCCGGTGCCGATACCACTGCCGGTTCCGGTGCCGGTTTCCTTCGCCGACCGGAGGAGCCACTCCAGAGCCTGCCTGCCCAGGGCCTCGGCTTCCTTCGGTAGTGCTTCCTCTGTGCCTTCTGTGCCCTCTGTGCTCTCTGCGACCTCTGTGCGCTCTGTGCCCTCTGCGACCATGATCCGAGCCTGCCACAGCCCTCCCCAGCCGGAACAGGCGCCGTACGCAGACGAGTTCACCCGATCCGGGACCCGGCTCCGCCGGACCTCGACCTTCTGCCGCTACACGTCGAGCACGGGAACCTTGCCCTTAAGGGACACCTGATGCCCCTTCCGAAGCGCCCTGAGCCAGGGAGAATGGGGGCCAACTCCCCGCCCCGTGGAAGGAACCGCCGTGCACTCCCGTGACACACACCCCGCACACCACCCGGACCAGGCGCTCGGCCGCGCGACGGGCGCACGCCCGCGGGCGCGGACGGGTGGGTCCGGGAACCCCCTGCAGACCTTGCACAACTCCGCGGGGAACGCGGCGGTGGCCAGTACCGTGGCCGCCGCGAGGGCAGGTGGGCAGCAGCGCGCGGGGTCCGCGGTGCCGGTGCAGAGGGCGGAAATGCGGAACACGCCCCAGGGTCAGGCGGAGGGCTTCGGCGGCTCCCTCGACAACGACGACCTCCGGCTGCTCGGCGAGACCGCCCACCGGGTCCAGCAGGTCATGGATCAGGCGCGGGCCAAGGACCCGGACAAGGAGGTGATGCTCTTCATCGGCGTCGGCACGGGCAACCCGGCGAGCGCCTGGGGCAACCCCACCAGCGGTGGCACCGGCACGATCACCGATGCGCACCAGCACTCCCCCGGCTTCCTCTCCGATGCGGAAGGGGCGGGCTACACCGTCATCGCTGTCAATTTCAACGTCGGGGGCGGGAAGGACATCTCCGAGTCCGGTGGCGGGGGCCCCGTGGTGAAGCTGAACGTGCCTGCCCGCTTCCCGCTCGACGCGGCGGGACAGGAGAAGGCGAAGGGCGCCCTGGACGCACTCCACGCGTCGGCCGGACAGGCCACCCGCTTCGCCGTCATGAACGCCGTCACCCAGGCCGACTACCAGCCCCTGATCAACCTGGCGAACGCCAAGTCGAAGGGCCAGTCCGCCTACCTGAAGTCGTACATGCAAACCGGCGCGACCAGCTCGTTCTCCCCGATGAACAAGAAGAAGGGGCTGCACACCGACGGCGGCACGTTCGCCTCGATGGGCGAGGTCTTCCCCGCGGACGCGTAAGGGCAGGTTGATCCGGCTCCACCGGCCGGCGGCTTCCCAGGGCGAAGGGAGCTGCCCTCTCCTGGTCCGACCTCCCGTGTAAAGCACGCTTGACAGCCTTCCAGGGTGACAAGCATGCTTTACACGTGAGAAACACGGTCAGAGACCTGCGATCGTCACGCGGACTCTCCCAGGGGCAACTCGGCACGGCCCTGGGGGTTTCGCGGCAGACGATCAATGCCATTGAGACCGAGCGGTACACGCCGTCCCTGCCGCTCGCCTTCTCTCTGGCCAGGTACTTCGGGGTCAGCATTGAGGAGATGTTCCATGTCGAAGACGGCCCAGCAGGTGGCTAGCAACCCACGGCGGTCGATCCCCGCCTTCTTCCTCGGGATCGGCTTCGTCTGCCTGGTGACCGCGGCTGTCGGCGGTCACCTCGGCATCGGTCTGGTGATGCTCGGAATCATGGCGGCCTGCAGTCTTGCCGTGGTCCTGCTGGCGCGGCGCAGCGAGACCTACCGGGGCCTCACCGAGGCACCCGACGAACGCTTCGCCCTGATCGGCCAGCGGGCCTGGGCAGGCACCGGAGTGGTACTGACCCTGGGAAACCTCTGCGCCTTCATCGGCGATCTGGCGTCCGGCCGGAGCGGCAACCCGTACTACTGGCTGCTGGCGACCGCCGCCCTCTCCTACGTCGCGTTCGTCGCACTCCTTCGCCGACACACGTGATGCGTGGCCACCAGATCCACGCGTAGGCCGTCAGCTGGGCTCGGGCGCCGGCCGGCCGCCGCGCAGGAGCGCGCGGAGGTGGCCCACACGGTCGGGCACCAGGTCGGCCGCCAGGGGCGCCGGAGCAGGGTCGGCCAGGCTGCGATCCCCCGTACGTACGACCCCGGCGCACTCCCCGCAGATTCCCGTGGTCTGGCCGGACGGCAGCGGGTCGCGGCAGTCCGCGCACTCCGCCGGGGGCGCGGCCGGGGCCGCTGCGTCGCGGCTGGTCCGGTGGGCCGGAAGCTTGCGCTCAAGTCGCGCGGCCAGGAAGGACTTCGGCGCGTGGACGACCGGGGGCAGGCCGTCGGCGAGCAGGGAACGGGTCTCCAGTTCGGTGACGCCCCGGTCCAGCCACCGGGCCGCCATGGGGGCCAGGGTGAGCGAGTCGGCGGCGCTCAGTGCGAGCTTGGGTTCGTGGACGCCGAGGCGGGCGAGTAACGCGGCGGCGCGGGCGAGGAGTTCGGGCTTCTGGGCACCGGCCCCCGCCCCCGCTTCTACCGGTCCCGGTCCCGGCTCGCGCGCCGGATCCGGCTCCTTGGGGGAGGGTTCTTTCTCCTGGTTCTTTTCCCCTTCGGGGGACGCTCCCGCCTTCCCGCCTGCTGCCCGGCCGGTTCCCGGCCGCACGGACGTCGGGCTCCCGGTCGGCGTCCCGGTCGGCGGGCCCTCCGCACCGTCCGCCCTATCCGCACCTGGCGGGCTCTCGTACACGTACGTCTCGGTACGGAGTCGGCCCGTCGTCTCGTCCCGGTGGGTCCGGCGTACGTAGTACCCGTACTGGATCAGCTCGTCCAGGGCCTGGGCCACACCCCTGCGGCCCAGTCGGGGGTTGCGGTCGGCCAGCGTGCGTACGTCCTCCCGGGCGCCGTCGGGCAGCGAGAGGAGGTGGCAGAGGATGCCCCGGGCCGTGAAGCTGAGTCTGCGGTCCCGTAGGACGGAGTTGGCCAGGACGGTGAAATGGCGCGCGTGGGCGCTATTGTGGATGCGCATCGAAGTCCTTCGCTTGCTCTTCGGTGTCGGACCCCGGGGTGTTTGCTGCACCGCCGGGGTCAACTACGTGTGGTTTGCGTGATCTGAGCGTATCCGGGCGTCCTTTTCAACTGTCAAGCCCAGTACGGCACTTGCACGCCTTTGACGGGATGCGATCGATCTGGCGCTGCACCTGGCTGGTCAAGTGGCGCTATCTGGCAGCCCGATGCGGCGTACCTGACATAGCTGGCATACCTACTTCCCTACCTGGCATACCTACTCCGCATCGGTCACGCCCTCGCACTCGCCTCCACCTCAGCGGTCTCCAACACCTCACACAGGCGGCCGACCTGCCCCTCGTCCAACGCCAGCAGTTGCTGTATTTCGCGCAAGTCCTGGCGCACGGTACGGATCCGCACCTCCTCGGGGTCACTCGCCAGCAGTTCCGTCAGCCGCACCTCCGTCGATTCCCAACGGGACTGCGCGCATGCGGCAATCAGGAGATTGCCACGGGCGCGCGCAGCGGAAATGGGGGAACCCCCTGTCTGTTCGGTGAATAATTCCTGGGCACGCAGCCAATGGGCGTGCTCCTCCGACCTTCCTGCCATGTGGCACACAACGGCCAGTTCCAGGGCGTACCAGCCGTCGGAAGGGTCGAGTTGAGCCGCACGGGAATAGTCGGCGATCGCCTCTTCATACCGTCCAGTAGAGCGATAGATATCCGCCCGATTGACGAGGGCCCACAAGTAACCTGGATAGATCGCGAGCGAGCACGTCAAATCAGCCAAGGCTTCTTCGCGCCGCTCAAGTTCCCCATAGATCCGCCCACGGATCGCGAAGGCCCAGCTGTCATCGGGGTCGATCTCGATCGCGCGAGTGAAATTGGTGAGCGCCTCTTCATAGCGCCCCACCAGGCGGTAGATCTCCCCGCTGCCGGCCCAGGCCCGCCCAAGTCCCGGATCCAGTTCCAGGGCAGTGCCGCAGTCCGCCAGCGCGCGGCCGTACTGCTTGGCCTTGCGGTGCTCGCGGGCGCGGACCGTGTGCGCGAGAGCTCTGTCTTTCGTGCCCAGTTCCGTACGGGCCAGGAGCAAGGTGAGGACGGCAGTGAGCACACCGGTGCTCTCCTCGGCATCCGCGATGCTCTCCAACTGGCGGCCCAGCATGGCGAGCGAATCGGCTCCGGCGTCCCCTCCTACCCGGACAAGCAGCTGACTCCAGCGGTTCATCTCCGCCGTGCCAGGAATGCAGGACCACACCGTCTGGCCCAAGGCAGCAGGCAGCGCCTCCCGAGGATCGGCGCAGAGGCGGTGATACATCTCGTTGAGGTGGTGCTCCCACCAACCGGCGTCCCACAAGCATGCCCTTTCCCTACGGAGGACACGTTCGACTGCCAGTCTCCGGCTCCTGAACACGTCGGCCAGTCGCAGATGTTGCTCCCGCCAGCGGATCGGTGACTGCTTCCGCTGCAGGCGCAGCATCTGCGTACGTACGACATCGTGGTACCGGCACCTGCCCGCCTCACCGCTGATGAACGGCAGGCCCTGGAGCCAGGCGTACTCCTCGCCCGTACCGCCGCCGCTGTCTCCCTCCCCCACCGCCACCCGGTACACGTCCTCGTCCAGCCGCAGCGGCAGCGCACACGCCAGCGCCGCCGCCCGCCGCTGCGGGTCGCTCTCCCATTTCAGGAAGCGTTCCACGGCGGTGTCGGACGGGTCGCCGACCGCAGTCGGCTCGTGCGGGTTCTTCTGCGCGAGCATGTCGACGAGGACCGGGAGCCTGCCGGACAGATCGAGGATCGCGTCGATGACCTCGTCCTCGGTGACGCCACGGGTCGCCAGCAGCCTCCTGGCCTCCTCATCGGTGAACACGTCCAGCGGGATCTCGGCCACCAGGTCCAGCCAGTCGCCCCACACCCGGGCGTTGAGCCTGCCCTGACCTGCGGCCACGGCCACCGTGTTGAGCGGCAGCGAACCGTACCGGTCCGTCATCAGGATGTCGCGCAGCCAGGTGTCGAGCACGGGCGCGGTCCGTTCGTACGTATCGAAGAACAGCGCCACCCACGGCCTGCGCTCCCCCGCCTGGGCCAGCCCCTCCAGGAAGGGCGGGGTCAGCATCCGTACGGGGTCCAGGACCAGTTGCACGTCGTCGTGGCTGCGGAATCGCGCGCTCAGCGAGGCGCGCAGGCGGTCGGTGCGCTGGGCCAGTTGCCGGGGGTCGACCGCGCCGGTGAACGCGCCGACACCGGGCAGCATGCCCAGACCGGTGAGGCCCGCCTGGACGGCGAGGGTGCTGGACAGCGACGCGCCGCCCGAGTCCGTACCGCCGGGGTTCGCCTCCGACTGGAGCGCGGGGGACGACTCGGCTTCCTGACGGCGCTGCCGGTACGTCGCGAGGAGACGGTCGAAGTCCTTGAACGGCAGTCCCTGACCTCGGAGTTGAGCACTGACCGACTCCATCACTTCGAGCGCGCTGTGCACTTCGTCCCCGACGGAAGCGATCGCCGCGCCCTTCTCGCGGGCCACGTCCTCCCACTGCCGCACCAGCGTGGTCTTGCCGACGCCCGCGTTGCCGTGGATGTGGAAGAGGAACTGGTACTGGTCGTCCTGCGGGTCCCGCGCGAAGTTGTCCTGGAACGCGGCGATCTCACCGCGCCGGCCGACGAACCCCGTTCGCCTGCGGCGCCTGATGATCTCCTGCCGTGACGGCACCTGTCCCGACACCTCGCGTCACCCCCGTAGCTCGCGGTCTCCCTCATGATGACGACTGCCCCCACCGCACGAGAAGTCAGTCCCCGAAATCTCCCCGGGGACAGCCCTGTGCCGCCGCCCCCGGGAAGGGACGACGGCACAGGTATCACGATGGCGTACCGCTACGGATGCGGCAGCGGATCAGGCGCCGGCCTGCACCGGGCCGATCTGGGTGCCCGCGTCGACGCGGAACGAGCCCTCGGCGAAGGACTGGCCGGGGATCTCCCCACCGGGAGCCATCAGCGTGAACCGGGCCTCGTCGGCCTTGGCACCCTTGCCGGTGCTCGGGACCTGGATGTCGAAGTGGACCGGGTGGCCGGGGCCGAAGGTCACTGCGGTGGTCTGCGTTCCGTAGGACTTCGCGGTGACCCCGTCCCGCGAACCGTTGTTGTAGAACTGCACGCCGCTGGGGGAACCGGCCAGCTTGCAGGACGAGTATCCGGGTGCGGCAGTCAGGGTGACGCGGTAGTGGCTGTGGCCCGCGCTGCTCGCGTCCTGAGCGATCTTCGCGATGTGGTTCGCCGGACGGCAGGAGGACGGCGCACTCGCGGCGGCTGTTCCGGACGCGTGCCCCGTCGTGGATGCCTGCGCGACTCCCACCCCGGCCGCTCCTGCGAGAACAGTGGCGGCAATCGTCACGACGAGCTTGCGAGACTTACCCATGGCCAACTCACTTTCCTTGGTACCGGGTTCGGCTGGTCGAGTCCGAACCCCTTCAGCGGACAGCCTGCCTCGCCGATCCCCGTGGGTTTGTCACAGCGGGGCAACGCGACTGCTACAGAGGAGGGGGCGACCGGTCGGACGTGTCTGCTTGCCCTGCGGACCGACCCACAGACCGCTGGACCGGCCGAACCGAGTCGGACCCGCTTCCGTTTGCCCGGGGGCCGGGCGGGCGACATGCTGGGCCGGTGCCAGGACAGCGTAAGCGCAGGAATCAGCAGCGGGGCGGGCCCCTGCGGGGTGCCGGTGCGGGCCGTTGGGAAGTGGTCTTCGAGACCCAGGACGCGGCGGAGTGGCAGAGCGCGGTGCCGCGCATCCGCGCCGAGCGCGGGCTGACCGACGCGTCGATGCTGCGGGTGGAGACGCTGTGCGGACGCACGGAGCAGCCGACGACGTACCGCCTGAGCGTGTTCGTGCCTTACCCGACGGCGGAGCGGGCGGACTGACGGGCGTGGGGGTCTGCGGTGCGGGGCGGACCAGGTCTGTTACGGCCGCAGCGCCTCCGCGCGTGCCGTCAGCGGGCCGATGAGGAGCGGCAGGCGCCCGGGGACCCTCTCCCGTACGAAGTCCGCCAGCTCCATCGCCGTCAGGGCGATGCAGTACGCGAGTACGTCCGGTCCCGCCACCCGCTCACCGGCCGCACGGATCAGGTTCCAGGCCGACTCGTCCACCTCGTCCTCCGTGAGCAGCGTCGCGTAGTCGTACGCGCGCGTGCCGCTGCCCAGCGCCTCGATGTCGACGGCGACGGGGCGGCCGTCCGGTGGGACGACAACGTTCGCGAGGCGGAAGTCCCCGTGGACCAGATCGCCGGTCGGGAGTTCGACCTCTCCGTACGCCTGGAGCAGCGCACCGACCGCCGTGATGAAGCGACGGCCGTCGGGTCCGGTGGCGGCCAGCCGGCGGCGTAGCTCGGCGCCCCCGTCGGCCAGCCACTCGTACACGTACCGCGACCAGCAGCGCTCCGGGTCCGGGTCCAGGCCGCGCTGGCTCTCCAGGAGCGGAACGAGCAGGCGCGCCGTGGCGTCGGTCAGCCTGTCGGCCTTGCCCCCGGGTGCGAACTCCTGGATGTGGTACGGGAATCCAGCCTCGGTGACGCCGGTCGCCACCCAGGCCGGAGTCATGTATCCCGCGGCACGCACCTCTGCCACGGCCTGCGCCGCACGCAGCGTCCGGGGCACCAGGCCGGGGTTCGGCGACCACTTCAGGACGGCCCGGCCCGCATCGGAACCGGTCTCGTCGGCTCCGGTCAACAGCCAGGTGTGGGACTGGAATCCGCCGGTGAGCGGGCGGTCGAGGCGGAAGCGGGTTCTGTGCTCGCGGTTGGCCCGGGTGAGGATGCTGCGAGCCTCGGTAGGACCACCGGTTGCTTCGTTATCCGGCGCGGTCAAGGCGGTTCGCTTCGTCGTACGACTCTCGGGCGTCGAGCAGTTCGTCCCAGTGTTCCGCCGTCCAGGCGCAGGCGACCGCGATCGTTCGGAGCATGCTGCGGCCCATCGGCGTCAGTTCGTACTCGACGTGCGGGGTGGCCTCGGCGTAGACGGTGCGCTTGACCAGGCCGTCGCGTTCGAGGGCGCGCAGTGACTGGGTCAGGACCTTGGGGGTGACGCGGCTCAGCGGCACGCGCAGTTCCGAGAAGCGGCGCGGGCCGTGTTCGAGGCAGCGGATGACGAGCGCTGCCCACTTGTCGCCGAATCGGATCGGGTTGAGCGAGGACGGGCACAGTTCGTCGAACATGTCGGCGGGTAGCGGTTCCCTCATGGACTCAGCCTAACGACCTCACCCGCGATGGAGAGTGGATCAGCGAGCGGCGTCATGCGGCTTCGCATCCAAGGCGGAGGAGGGAGCGGATGGGGTCTCCTCTGCACGAGCGGAGCCGAGAGCTCGGGGAAGGAGCCCTCGTGACTGACGACAACGCCGGAGGCGGAGCCGCAGGGCGTCGGGAGCCCGCTCGCTGTCGCGGGTGAGGTCGTAAGGGCTGTCCGGCCGGTATCCCTGTGGTAACCGGGGTCCTCGATAGCGTCCGAGGACTGGCCGGGGTGCTCGAACTCCGGCTCTGGACATGGGGAGTTCGTCGTGAACATTGTGGTCTTCGGTGCCGGGGGCAGGGCCGGGCGGCAGGCCGTCGCGGAGGCGCATCGGCGCGGACACCAGGTCACCGCCGTGGTGCGCGACCCTGCGCGCCACAGCGATCTGACCGGCGCGCGGGTCGTGGCGGGCGACGTCATGGACGCGGCGAGTGTCGAGCAGGTGGCCGCGGGGCATGACGCCGCCGTCAGCGCCGCTGCGGACCTGTCCGTGGCGCCGCACGAGTTCTTCACCGAGTCGTCCCGCGCCCTGGCCACCGGCCTGGCCGGCGCGGGCGTGCACCGTCTCGTGGTGGTCGGGCTCTCATCGGTCACGCCCGGCGCTTCCGGCGCCCTCCTCATGGACGAGCCCGGCTACCCGAACGAGTACCGGTCGTTCGGCCTCGGCCACGCGGCGGGCCTCGACGAGCTGCGGAAGTGTGACCTGGACTGGGCGTACGTGGCCCCGGCGGGCGACTTCGACCATGAGGGCACGCGCACCGGCCGCTACCGGATCGCTGAGCACGGCGACCCGGCCAGCCGGATCACGTACGCGGACCTGGCCATCGCGCTGATCGACGAGGCCGAGACGCCCCGCCACCACCGGGCCGCCGTCAGCGTACGGGAGGCGTGACCGCCGCTGGACGGGTGGCCAGGGGTGGCGGACCCGGTGCGCGGTGGGACGGACGGCGGGCGCGGTGGGACGGACGGCGGGCGCGAGCGTCGGGTGCGGTGGGACGAGCGGCGTGCGCGGTGCTGTCCGCCGGAACGCGGCTACCCGGGGATTTCCCGTGGTGCGTCCCCGACCGAGTCGATCAAGGGGGTGAACTCCGTGTAGACGGCGGCCGGTTTGGGTGAACCCCAGATCTGCTGGGCGAAGGAGCGCAGCCATGGGCCGAGGCTCTCCGACACCTGCTGTTCCGTCTGGAAGTCCGGGTTGTCGCACCAGATCGACAGGTGGCTCCCGGACATCGGCGCGCCGTCGGCCAGCTGGGCGTCGGCCCCGGGGCTGCTCATGAACGTGCGCGGCGTCCAGACGTCGTAGAGGTCCTGCGCGGACTTCTTACCGGTCTCGTGCTGCTGGTCGGGGGCGAGGATGAAGTACAGGTGGTCGCCGTGCCCGTTGAGCACGTCGTATCCGGCCCGGACGTAGTCGTCCACCGAGGGTTCGTCGGCGTTCCAGCGGATCCAGACCTCGACCTCCGCGCTGTGGTCGATGTCGACCACACCCTGGCCGGGGACGACGTGGTCGTTCCAGATCTTGGCGCGCTTGCCCTTGCGGGTGAGCAGGGCGATCAGGCCGTTGACGTAGATGTTGAAGCCGTCCTGGAGCGTGGCGTTCGGGCCCGCGGTGTGGCGGGCGTACTCCAGGAGCTGCGGGGCGTTCTCGCCCGTGATCCGGTTGGTGTCCCAGGGGTATCCGAAGTACTCGTCGCCCCCGAGGTGGAACCAGGGCCCCGGGAAGAGGTCCGCGTACTCCCCGATCAGGTCCGCCACCAGTTCGCGGGCCGCGGGCTTGCTGTAGTCGAGGTTACTGGCGTCGCGGGTGCCGTCCTTGCGTACGAGCTGGAGCTCGGGGTGCGCCTGGAGAAGCACCGCCAGATGCCCCGGGGAGTCGATCTCGGGGACGATCGTGACGTGGTGGCGTTCGGCCACGGCGATCAGGTGCCGCACCTGGTCCTTGCTCAGCGCGGGACTCGTCACCACCTCGGGGTGGGTCTCGCTCTCGATCCGCAGGCCGAGGCTGTCGCTCAGGTGGAGGTGCAGCGTGTTGAGCTTGAGCCAGGCGAGTTCGCGGATCTTCGCTTCGAGCCACTCGGGGGTGAAGTGCTTGCGGGCGACGTCGACCATGAGGCCGCGCTGGGCGTACTCCGGCCAGTCGGTGATGCTTCCGGTCGTCTCGTGGCGCTGCCGGAGGACCTGCAGGAGGGTGCGGGTGCCGTGGAAGACACCGGCGGCGGTGCGGCCGGTGATCACCAACACCCGTCCGCTGTCGATGCGGTACGCCTCGGGGGAGGCGGAGCCGGGCACCGGGCCGAGCCGGAGCGCGAGGTCGTGAGGGCCGGGCCTGGAGGACACGGTGATCCTCGGCGGATGCTTCACGTGGCCTTCCTGGACCAGCTCCGCGGCGAGGCTCCGGGCCTCGGACCGCAGGGCCCCCGCGTCGTCCGGCGACAGGACGAGGCGGGTGGCGGGGCTCGGGCGCCAGGCCGTGCCGCCCGGCGCGAAGTGCTGTACGGCCGGGATCGTCGGTGGTGACTGCGGAGACAGCGGTGACAGCAGTGGCTGGGGCGACCGGGGTGACCGGTGGGCAGCCGTGCCGGCGGCCCACGCCGGGTTCGTGGCGCCCGTGAGCAGTGCCGATCCGGCGAACATGCCGACCGTCACGGCCGACCTTCTGCTGAGCATGTTCTTCTCCCTCGCTCGGAAACCGCCGGGCACGCGTGCGAGGAGGACGCATCCGCGTGCCCACGGAGGGGTACAGGGTGCCGGGCCCGCCCCGGGGTGTGAGGGGGGCGGGCCCGGCGGGGTCAGTGCCGGCGCTTCGCAGCGGTGCCGAAGACCGTCTTGTAGTCGGGCGAGGCGTTCGGGCGGCCGTCGACGCCGCCGAGGACCGTGCCCTGGTTCACGAGCTGCACCGAGTCGGGGCCGACGCCCGGCTGTTCGGCGGTGACCGCGAGGGCCACGGTGTTCTGGCCCTGCGCGGTGAGGAAGCCCGACGGGATGACGAACTCGGTCTGCGGGCCGACGTTGTTGACGTACTGCCCGGTGTTCCAGCCGTTGACGAAGATCTGGACCCGGTACTTGTCCGCCCGCTCGCTCGCGTCGTTGATCCGCAGACCCACCGCCGTGTCGGTGCCACGGGCCAGGTCCAGCCGTACCGCCGTGCGGTACCAGCGCACGCCCGGCCGGTCGCTCTTGAGGGACCGGGTGGTCGGCCAGGAGGAGTCCGGGGCGCCCGGCAGATGCCAGCCCTCGCGCTCCCCGTGGAGGCCGCCGTTGTTGTAGAGGCCGCGCACGACGTCCACCGGGTCCGGCCCGCCGAGCGCGCCCTGGATGCGCCAGTCGACCTTCCCCGAACCGGCGATGGCGACATCGGCCAGCCCCCGGCCCGTCTTCGACCTGCCGTCGGACGACCAGTCCTCGTACTGCCCCATGTTCCGTACCAGGACGGCCAGCACAGCGGGTTCGCCCGGCCCGGCCAGGCCCGCCGGGACCGTGTACGTGGCCGAGCCGTCGCCCTGCGCACCGAGGTAGTGGCCGTTCAGCCAGGTGAGGGCATCCCCGGCGGTGCCGGTCTTCACGGTGACCTTCACGGTGCTGCCTGCCGCGGTCGGGGTGTAGTGGCCGCGGTACCAGGTGTCGCCCTCGTGGAAGCCGTACTCGTCGGTGTCCAGCACCACCCCGGATGCCGCGCCGGGGCCGTGCGCGGGGTTGGCTGCGGTGGTCCGGTCGGCCTTCGTCCAGGCCGAGTCGTCGTGGTCCGGGGAGCGTTCGGGGTCGGAGTCGGCGACCCGCCACGCGGCCAACTGCGGGAGTGCCACCGGCTTTCCGGGGCCCGGCAGGGTGGCGACCAGCGCGCCCGCCGCGTCGCGGCGCGTGGCCAGCGGGCGGTTGTTCCAGGTGAGCACCTTCACACCGGTGGGCACGAAGACCCGCAGCGGACCGGATTCACCGGTGTCGCCGGTCAGCGCCAGCCGGCTTCCGGTGACACGGGCGGTACGGGCCAGTTCCGGGCCGGTGAGCAGGACATCGCTCTGCCCGGCGTCGAGCTGCCAGATGCGGGCCACGCCGTCCCGGTCGGTGATGAGCAGGGTGAGATCGCCGCTGCCGCCGCCGGTGATCCGGACCGTACGGGTCCCGGAGTGCGCGTAGTTGAGCCGCAGCTCCTTGCGGTCCGCGTCCCAGGTGGTGGTCACCGGGGAGCCGTCCAGGGTCGTGACCTTCGGCCTGGTGTCGTACCGCAGCACGGTCTCGCCCGCCTCGCCCTTCGTCCCGTCCAGGACGAGCAGGTCGCCCCCGGCGGACAGGTGGGTGAGTATCTGCGAGGTGGAGTACACCAGGCGGTGCGGGCCGAAGGCGTAGTCGGCGACGAGGGTCTTGGCGTCCCGCCCGGCGATGGTGATCGTGGTGTCCTGCTGCTGCGGGACGCGCGGGTGGTCCGTGTCCAGCGCGAAGGTCACCTGGCTGGTGGAGGTGTCGTTGGAGTCGGGGTGGCGCAGCATGATCAGGCGCATGCCGCCGCCCGAGACGGAGGTGGTCCCGGCGTCCTCGGTGGACAGGCGCTGCCGGGCCTCGACGGGCCCGCCCCCGGTGACCGTGACGGCGGGTGCTGCCACGGCCTGGGCGGAGGCGATGGGCGTCACGGCGCGCTGCAGGTAGCCGAACTCCTTCTGCACCGCCAGCTTGGGCGTGATCCGCCGGTTCTCGGATATCGCCGCACCGTAGTCGTAGGAGGTGAAGCCGGACCCGGGGTCGCCGGTCCAGCCCCAGTTGGTGCCGCCGTACTCCATGTAGTAACTGAACATGGTGACGCCGTTGGTGAGGTTGTTCACCGCGAACTGCCGGGTGAAGGCGGGGTCCACGAAATTCCCGCAGTCCTGGGTCTGGAAGTCACGGCCCCAGGCGGTGAACGCGCCGCCCTGCCCCTCGGCGATGAACACCGGGGTCTTCGGCGAGTAGCCCCGGACACGGGACTCGAAGTCCGGCAGGGTGCCACGGCCGCCCGCGCAGTCGAAACCCAGCGGGTAGGTGTCGAAGGCGTAGAGGTCGAGCTGTGAGCCGCCCTTGCTGCCCGGGGTGTTCCAGCCGTGGCCGTTGCCCCAGTCGTTGTGGAACAGCGGCACCGTGATGCCGTCGGCCTTCACCGCCGTCTGCAGCTTCTCGATGTAGTCGGTGTGCTTGGACGAGTTGTCGATCTGCTCGTTCTCCACCTGGTAGGCGAGGACGCTGCCGCCGCCGTCGGTGATCTGGTGCTTGGCGATGATGCGGTTGACGGCCTTCAGCCACTCCAGGTCGGCCGCCAGGTTCTGCGGGTCGGAGGTGCGCTGCTCCCCGGCGTAGGTCGTCATGTACGGGGGCAGGCCGCCCATGCTGACCTCGGCGTTGATGTACGGACCCGGGCGGGCGATGACGTACAGCCCCTCCTCCTCGGCTGTCGTCAGGAGCCGGTCGACATCACGGACGCCGTGGAAGTCGTAGGAGCCGGGCTTGCTGGAGTGGTAGCCCCAGAAGAAGTACAGCGAGACGGCGTTGAAGCCGGACGCCCTCATCTTCTGCAGCACGTCGCGCCACTGGTCGGGGCTGGGCAGCCGCCAGTAGTGGAACTCGCCGGACCACACGGCCAGCCGACTGCCGTCGATCTTCAGCGACTTGGCGTCCCAGGTGACGGCGTGGGGCTTGCCGTCACGACCTGCGAACAGCCGGCGGGCGGCGTCCGTCGCGGCGGTCGCTGTCGTCGCTCCCGTCGCACCCGTCGCGGCCGGGGACCGGTGTCCGGACGGTGCTGCGGCGGCGGGCAAGGCGCCGAGTACGGGGGTGGCGAGGGCCGCGGCGAGGCCGGTCAGGCCGCCGACGACCGTGCGCCGCGACGGGGAGCCGCCGGTTCGGCTTCTTCCAGGACCATCTGGGAAATGGCTCATGACGCCCTTTCAGCTGATCGGTGGGAGGTGCGAGGTGTACGCGGTGCGGTGTGCTGTGCCGTGCGCGGTGTGCTGTGCGGCTTGCGCGGTGCAGATGTACGCGGTGCTGTGCTGTGCGGCTTGCGCGGTGCAGATGTACGCGGTGCTGTGCTGTGCGGCTTGCGCGGTGCAGGTGTACGCGGTGCTGTGCGGCTTGCGCGGTGCAGGTGTGCGGTGCGCTCGTGTTCGCCGGGCGCTGTCCGTGGCGCGCTCACGGCCGGGGTGCGGGCCGAGCGGTTTTGAGTGGCTCACGAGTGGTCTAAACCAATTGCGTGCCTGGCAGCATCTCGCGCCACCTACCCGGGGTCAAGAGGTTGTGGGGGATTCTGTGCGGCAAGCACGGTGAACTCGTTGGATTGTGGTGTGATTTGTCGCCGATCCGCTCCCTCGCGCGCGAACGGAACACGAAGGAAACGCGGAAGAGAACGCGAAAGGAAGGGGGGTGGGGCGCACGAGAACCCGGCTGATTACTCTCGTACGCATGCCAAAGATTCCCGCAGCAGCCGTAGCAGCCTCCGGTCTCGTAGGCGGTTTCGCCGTCGCCCGGTGGACAAGGAAGCGCCCGCTCGGCGGTGTCGCGCTCGCCGCAGCCGGGGCGGTCGCCGCCCGGCAGTGGCAGCAGGAGGCCGGTACCGGCAAGGCCGCCGCGCTGACCGGTGTCTATCTCGCCGCGTTCGGCGGGTCCCACCCGCTCGCCAAGAAGATCGGCGCCTGGCCCGCCGTGTTCTCCGTCGCCGGAGTGGTGGCCGTCGCCTCCACCGTGGTGGCCCGGCGGGCCTGAGCGGCCGCCGGGTGACCGTTGGGACCCCAGCACCCGGGCCACCCCGGGACACCGGTCACGCCCCTCGATACGCCCGGATCACGCTCCGAGCGCCCGGGACACCGAGTAGATCACCAGGCCCGCGAGCGCGCCGACCACCGTGCCGTTGATCCGGATGAACTGCAGGTCACGGCCGATGTGCGCCTCGATCTTGCGGGAGGTCTGCTCGCCGTCCCAGCCCGCCACCGTGTCCGAGATCAGCGAGGTGATCTCGGAGCGGTAGGTCGTCACGACGTACACCGCGGCGTCCTCCAGCCACCCCTCCAGCTTCCGCTGGAGCCTGGTGTCGGTGGCCAGCCGATTGCCGAGGGACAGCAGCGAGGCACGGGCCCTGAGGCGGAGTTCGCTCTGCTCGTCCTCCGCCGCGGAGATGATCATGGTGCGTACGGACGCCCATGCCGAGGCGATCACGTCCTGCACCTCGGAGCGGCCCACCAGGTCGGACTTGAGCCGTTCCACCTTCGCCCGGACCTCGGTGTCCGACTGGAGGTCGGAAGCGAAGTCCGCCAGGAAGCGGTCGAGGGCGCCGCGCGCCGGGTGGGCGGGCATGTCGCGCATCTCGGTGAGGAACCGGAGCAGTTCCTTGTAGACGCGGTCACCGATCCGCTTGTCGACGAACCTCGGTGTCCACCCCGGCGCCCCGCCCTGGACGGCGTCCATCACCGAGTCCGAGTGGAGGACGAGCCAGTCGTGCGCGCGGGCGCACACCAGGTCGACCACGCGCCGGTGGCCGCCGTCGGCGACGACCCGCTCCAGCATCTTGCCGATGCCGGGGGCGACCTCCACGGCGTTCGCCCGGCGGGTGATCGCCTCACCGACGACCGCCTGGACGTCCGAGTCACGCAGCACGGTCAGGGCCCCGCGCAGCGCCGTCGACAGCTCCGCGGTCACCCGGTCGGCGTGTTCGGGCTCCGCGAGCCAGGATCCGAGCCGTCCGCCGATGCCCACGGCGCGCAGTCTGGCCCGTACGACGTCCTCCGACAGAAAATTCTCGCCGACGAAGGAACCAAGTGACTCGCCCAACTGGTCTTTCTTGTTGGGGATGATCGCGGTATGAGGAATGGGGAGGCCAAGTGGCCGGCGGAACAGTGCCGTCACGGCGAACCAGTCGGCCAGCGCGCCCACCATGCCGGCCTCGGCGGCGGCCACCACATAGCCCGCCCAGGACCCCGACCCGGTGTGCTCGGCCCAGGTGGCGAGTACGAAAATGAGGGCGACCAGCAGGAGAAGTCCGGTGGCGGTCGCCTTCATCCGGCGGACACCACGGCGCTTCTCCTCGTCGGCCGCGCTGGGGGCGACGGAGCCCAGCGGAGCAGTGCCCGGGACGCCACCCGCCCCGGCTGCGCCACCGGCCCCGCTGCCAGCTTTACTGTCGGGTTCTCCGTCAGCTTTCCTGTCGGTACGTTCCATCAGTTCCGCCTGCTCCGCCCGTTCCGCCCGTTCACGCACCTGCAACACCCCCGTACGTATTGTCCCTGCCTGAGCTACTCCTGGGACGCACGTCGAGTTCCCGAGGAGAACGACCGCTCATGACCAGGCGCCATGGTTACGTCCTGCTTGCCGCACTCGCGGCCGTGGTGACGTTCGTCTCGGTGGGCATCTACGCCATGGTGAGGCCACCGGCCACCACCGTCTCGTCCGGGACCCCCTCGCGCGTGTCCTCCGGGGTGCCCGCGTCCGGCACCTGGACGGGCACCTGGTCGGCGTCACCCGTCGGCCCCGAGCCCGGTACGCCGAACGGTCTTCCCGGAACCACCGTCCGTAACGTCGTGCACACCAGCATCGGTGGCTCCCTGGCCCGCATCACCCTCTCCAACCTCTTCGGCACCCGGCCGCTGAAGATCACCGAGTCGACCGTGGCGGCCGACAACATCGTGCGGGCGGTGACCTTCGACGGACATACGTTCGTCACGATCCCGGCCGGTGGCCAGATCGTCAGCGACGCGGTCCGCATCCGGGTCCCGGCCGACGCCGACGTGACGGTCTCCGTCTTCTCGCCCTCGCCGAGCGGCCCGGTCACCTACCACCCGCACGCCCGGCAGATCTCGTACCTCTCCGGAGGCGGGCGCACCGTGGAGACGCCCTACTGGCGCTACCTCACCGCCGTCGACGTCCTCACCCATGAGGCGCGCGGTTCGGTCGTCGTCTTCGGCGACTCGATCACCGACGGCATCACGTCCACGACCGGTGCCGACCACCGCTGGACCGACGTACTCGCCCAACGGCTGGGCAGCCACTACGGCGTGCTCAACGAAGGCATCAGCGGCAACCGGGTCCTGCTGGACGGCCAGGGGCAGAGCGGTCTGCGGCGCTTCGACCGCGACGCGCTCGCGCGCTCCGGCGCCCGGACCGTGGTCATCGACCTCGGGGTGAACGACATCCTGCGCAGGCCGAACCAGCTCGACGCCCGGCAGATCACCGACGGACTGCGCAGGCTGGCCCAGGAGGCGCGGGCGCGCGGACTGCACGTGGTCGGCTCGACGCTGATGCCGTTCACCGGCCACCGAGGAGCGAGCCCGCAGCTGGAGGCCGTACGCCAGCAGGTCAACGCGACGATCCGGTCGGGCGGTGTGTACGACGCGGTCGTCGACTTCGACCGGGCGCTGCGCGACCCGTACGCGCCGACCCGGCTGCTGCCCGCGTACGACTCCGGCGACCATCTGCACCCGAACGACGCGGGCTACCGGAAGATGGCGATGACGCTCGACCTGGACGCGCTGAGCGAGTCCGTCCCGGCGCGCGCCTGACCGGTCGACGCGCGGCGCGTCCGGACGGGACCGGCCCCGTACCTGCCCGTGGTGGGCGGGTACGGGGCCGATCCGTTCAACGGGCAACGGGCAACGGGCAACGGACCGTGGGCAACGGACCATGGGCTGTGGGCCACGGGCTGTTGCTGCGGACCACAGGCTGCGGACCACGGGCAACGGACCACGGGCTGTGGACCACGGGCCGCAGGCGCCGGGTCAGTTCCCGGTGGTCCTCCGGCGCCGCCACCAGACGAGGGCCGCCCCTGCGGCAAGGAGCGCCGCCGCGATACCCGTGAGGGTGAGGACCTGGGTGCCAGTGGCGGCCAGCCCGCCACCGCCGTCCTGCTTGCCCGGCGGGGTGGACGGCGCCTGGCCGCCGGGCGGTGTGCTGTGTCCCGGCCCCGGGGTGTGGCTCGCCGGGGCGGACGGCTGTCCGGTGGGCTTGCCGGTGGGGGTGGGGGTCGGTGTCGGGCTCTGACCGCCGCCGGACGGGAGCTTGCCGTCCGTGTTGCCGCCGAGGAGCAGCTCGTGATCGTTGTCGGCGTCGTCGGTCATGGCCTGGACGGAGGTCTGCGTGGAGCGCTGGAGGTGCGGGTGCTGGGCCTTGAACTCCACGTCACTGATGTTGCGCTTGGGGCTCTTGGAGAAGTCGACGCCGCCCATGACGCAGATCTTCTGCTGTCCGGCCATCTCGCACGGGTAGCTGTAGTCGCCCTTGGTGAACGACTTCACGTACTCGTCCCAGGTCTTCCGGGGCGTCCAGGAGGCGTTCTTGCCGCGCACCGGCCACCGGTGCACATCGTTGCTGTTGATCATCGCGTGGTAGTCGCTGGGCGCCTTGGCGTCCTGCTGGCGCACGTACTCGGCGGCCACCCGGGAACGGTAGACGCGGCGCAGGTCCGCGTACTGCGGCGCGGTGTTCACCTTGTGCTCGACGTCGGGGATGATGATCTGGTTGACCAGCCGCTGGGAGGTCTTGCGCTGGGCGGCGGTCAGGTCGCACGGGCCGTTCGGACTCGGCGTCTTCACGTCGGAGGCCACGGAGTTGACCTTCAGCGGCGCGTCGAGGATGTAGATGCCGGTGTCGTGGACACGGACCTTCGCGGGCTCGGGCACGATCCAGTTGCGGACCACCGTGCCGCACGAGAGCCCGGCGGCCTTCATGGCGTCCCAGTACTGCTTACCCAGACCCTTCCGGGGGTCCATGTCCCTGGCGTAGTCGTGCTTCATCTCCAGGTCGGCCTGGAGCAGCACCCGTCCGGCGTCGGTCTTCCCGAACGTCTTGTCCATGATCTTGTCGGGCTGATCCGGGTTGAGGTTGACCCAGAACTTGTCCGGCGTGAGGGCGAGCCAGGTGAAGTAGGCGTCGGAGATGAGCTGGGCCTTCTCCTTGCCGCCCCACCCCGCGTCCTCGTTCGGTGCCTTGTCCGCCGAGAAGGAGTAGTCGACGCCCTTGCCCTTGACGGGCTTGCCGACGTAGCTCAGCTGCAGGGTGGAGAAGTCCACCCCACCGGGTCCGCGCACGCGCATCCCGCTGGGGTCGTTGCGGCGGACGGCCTCGACCTGCTTCCGCATGGTTTCTGGGGTGGGCGCGGAACCGTTGACGATGTCGGTCGCGCCACCGCGTGCCGTGGAGCCCGTGGGCGCGAGGTAGGGGGAACTGGCGGAGTACTTACCCGGCTTGAACGTCGCGCGCGGCGTCGAGTTGTGCTCGTACGTCGTCACCCGGGGCTTGCCGTCCGGACCATTGCCGAACTGGGCGGCGAGATTGCGGTAGAAGGTCTTCGTCTCGTCGGTCTGCGACTGGCCGAAGACACCGCGCAGCCGGTAGTCCTTGTACTTCGGGTCGCTCAGGACCGCACGGTCCTTCGGCCCCTGATCGCCGGCGTAGTTGGGGCCGGACTTGATCTCGACGAGTTCCTTCGTCCTGCGGTTGACCGCGTCGTAGATCCGGTAGCGCTTCTCCCCTGTCTTGGCGTCGGTGTACTCGACCGGCTCCTGGCAGATCCAGTCCGGGCCGACCAGGCCGAGGTCCTTGACCGCCTTGCGCTCGAAGGCCTTGCCGCGCGGGTTGCGGCCGGCCATGTCGATGTACGAGTCGTCGAGCCAGCCCTTGAACGAGCCGTACTCGTTCGCCCCGTTCTGGCCTTCGAGGTAGCGGCTGTACGAGGCGAACACCTTGCGGGGGTCGCCCTCCTTCCACTTCTTGGGGTCGGTCCCGGCCTCCCGGAGGATCTTCTGCTGCTCGGCCTGGTCGTCGGGCAGCGTGACACCGTCCATGGCGTTGCGCTGGTTGGTGTAGTCGTACTCGTCCCAGTCGCTCTTGGGACGGCTGCCGTTCTGCCCCCAGGAAGGGCTGGACACCGGGGTGCCGGACAGATCGTAGAGTTCCTCGCACGGCACGCCCGGCTTCGGCACCGACGCGGCTCCCGCGAGGTGCAGGCCGGGCAGTCCGGTGAGCGTCAGGGCACCGGCGCACGCGAGGGCGACGGCGAGGCGCTTCCCCGCAAGGGAGCGCCGATGGGGTGATATCGGGTGGATCATCATTCTCCCGGGGCCCAGTCGGCGTTGGGTCCGGTGTGGCGCCAAGGGCCCCCGCACTGATCGGCGCCACACAAGCAATCCACAGACTAGGTGCCGAACTCGCCTGTGTCGCAAGGCAATTGCGGCGTGGCGCGTCCCGCCATCGGCTCTCCACGGGATCCTTACACGTGTGGGCCCGGCCGTAGGATCTCGGAGCATGGACACGATCGACAGCCCCGAGTGGTCCGACAACCCGCGCCTGAACGGCTGGCTGGCGGAGCAGCGGTCGGCGTTCCCGGCCTGGCGCGAACAGGCCCCGGGCGCCTGGGACTTCACACCTGCTTCCGTCGACCGGCTGGAGGAGCTGGTCCGGGGCGCGTTCTCCTCGTACGAGGAGGCGGACGCGGCCTCCGACGGGCCACTGCTACAGGTGGCCGCCTGGTACCTGGGCGAGGTGCAGGTACGCGGCCACGGGGCCGAGTGGCGGTGCGCCCCTGCACCCGGTCCCGGCCGCTTCGCCAGGATCCGCCCGCTGGTCACCCTGTCCAAGGAGCGGCTGGACGAGGACGAGCGGGCCGAGCTGCGGAAGCTGGAGGAGCTGTACGAATCCGACTGGCCGCTCTGCAACCCGCTCGACGAGCTGCTCGCCCTGTTCCTCCGGGGTCCGGACAACCACCTGCGGGACGTACTGGATCAGTACGCGGGCGGGTCCTGACCCGTCGGCGGGGTGGGTGCGAACGGGATCCGGGTAGGCACGCATCTCGGCGCGCCGTCCCGTCCGGACACGCCGCCCGGCCGCTCACACCGTCCGGCCGCCGGACCGGGCCGGGAGCCTCAGCCCAGCTCCTTGCGCCTGGCCCGCGCCTCTTCCTTCAGCCGCTGCTTCTCGGCCCTGGTCACCTTCCGCTCCACCCCGACACCGCCGAACATGGCGAACCCGGTGACCTTCACCCGGGGCGAGCCCGGCGTGCCCTCGCCCGATCCGCTGTCGCCGAAGCCGCCCATGAGGCCAATGCCGTTGACGTCGCAGTGCAGGTCCGGGGGGACGATCACGGCGATCCCGCCGAAGAGCGCGAAGCAGCGGATCGTCACGTCCCGCGCCTCGAAGCGGGCCTCCCGCAGATCCAGCTCACCGCCGCCGAACATCGCGAACGTGGTGACCGTCCGGCCGACGGTCCAGCGGCCCTTCCGGTGGAAGCCGCCGAAGACCGCGACTGCCTTGCTGGACGTCGCGGTGCCACCGATCCGGTCCGCCCACTCGTCCCTCTTGCCCAGTGACGTCGCCGGGGTGCCGGCCTTGAAACTGCCCGGGGCCGGAAGGTCGCGTACGAGCGGTTCGAGTTCGCCGTGCGTACGGGCCTGGTAGGTGGCGTCGAGGCGGTGCTCGAACTCCTCCATGTCGAGCCGCCCCTCGGCAACAGCCTCGCGCAGCGTCTCGGCAACACGCTCGCGCTCGGCATCGGAGGCACGCATCTCGGGGAGTTCGTTTGTCATGCCGACAGCTTATGGAAGGGCGCCTACTGGAGGCCACGGTCGGCGTACATCTTCGCGATGACCGCCTCGATGTCGGGCTCCCGTACGGAGAGATCGACGAGCGGGTACGCGTCGGCGACGGCCGCGACGATCGGCGCCGCCGACGCGGAAGCGGGGAAGGCCAGCCACTGCCGGGGCCCTTCCACCTTCACCGTGCGCGCCAACTCCGTTTTGATCGGCGGAAGTTCACGCTCCAGGTCGACCACGAGCAGCCGCTCGCTCTCCCCCACCTCGTGCAGCCCGGCCAGTGCGCCGTCGTACATCAGCCGCCCGTGGTCGATCACCATCACCCGCTTGCAGAGCTGTTCGATGTCGGTCAGGTCGTGGGTGGTGAGCAGGACGGTGGTACCGCGCTCGGCGTTCAGGTCGTGCAGGAACTCACGGACCTTGGCCTTGGATATGACATCGAGGCCGATGGTCGGTTCGTCGAGGTAGAGGACTTCCGGGTCGTGCAGCAGGGCCGCCGCGATGTCGCCGCGCATCCGCTGCCCGAGGGAGAGCTGCCGCACGGGTACGTCCAACAGGGCGCCCAGATCGAGCAGTTCGATGCACCGGTCCATGTTCTCGCGGAAGCGGTCGTCGGGGACCCGGTACATGCGGTGGGCCAGCCGGTACGAGTCGCGCAGCGGCAGATCCCACCAGAGGGTGGTGCGCTGCCCGAAGACCACACCGATGCGCTGGGCCAGCTTCGTCCGCTCGCGGGAGGGATCGAGCCCCGCGACGCGCAGCCGGCCGCCGCTGGGGGTGAGGATGCCCGTGAGCATCTTGATGGTGGTGGACTTGCCCGCGCCGTTCGGGCCGATGTAGCCGACCATCTCGCCCCGGGCCACGCGGAAGCTGATGCCGTCGACGGCCCGGACCTGATGCTTCTCACGGCGCAGCAGGCCGGACTTCCGGCGTACGTCGAAGACCTTCTCCAGGTCTTCGAGCTCGATGAAGTCATCGTTGGAGCCATCGTTGGAGTTATCGTTCACGGCAGGTCAACTCCCCTCATGCGTACGACTCTTGCCTGCGGACCGTCCCGGCGAAGCGCACGCGTCAGCGCCGGACGGAGCGCGCCACGCGGAACCCCACGTCGTCGATCCGGAACGTCGGGTGACTGCGGCGCCGCACCGAGGCCCGGCAGCTCCACTCCTCGTCGAACCACCCGGCACCGCGGAGCACCCGGTAGGCGCCGTAGACCTCGGGGTCGTAGAGGTCCCAGCACCACTCCCAGACGTTGCCCAGCATGTCGTACAGGCCCCACGCGTTGGGCCGCTTGCCGCCCACCTCGTGGATCCGGTCCTGCGCGTTCCCGCGCTGCCAGGCGATCTCGTCGAGCGGCCCGTACCGCGGCCCCTCCGTACCGGCCCGGCAGGCGTGTTCCCACTCGGCCTCGGTCGGCAGCCGGTACCCGTCGGCGGAGGGATCCCACTCGGCCCCCTCGGCACCGGCATCAGCCCGCTCGCCTTCGCCGCCACCACCGCCGTCACCGCCGTCACCGTCGAGGCGGTACGCGGGCGTCAGACCCTCCCGCCGGGACAGGGCGTTGCAGTACCGGACCGCGTCCCCCCACGAAACGCCCTCGACGGGCAGCCGGTCGCCCGTTGCCGTGCTCGGCCGGGCGCCGGTGACCTGCGCGTACCGCGCCTGGGTGACCGGGTGGGCAGCGAGCCGGTAGGCCGCCAGCTCGACCGGCCAACTGCGCTGGGTGCGCCGGTCCGACAGCGTCACCCGCCCCGCCGGAACGGCGATCATCTCGTGCGCTGCGTTCGCTTCCATGAGTCGGCGAGCGTACCAACGGCCTTCCTCGCGGGACGAGCGGGTTTATTCCGGCCTGCGGGGTCACGCGCGCGGCGGAAGCTGGTCGTACGTCTTGAAGGTGTACTGCGCGTTCAGGGTGATCGCGTTCCCGGCCGCCGCCGGAAGGCCGAACCGGTCGTTGACCAGCTTGCCCAGCGGGCCGCATCCCTCGGCGGCCGGGGCGGTGAACGCGTCGTCGTACGCGACGAACTTGATGACCGGCGGGTTCTTCGAGACCCACTCGGAGTCACCGTCCCGCTTCAGGTGCAGTTCGACGGGCTTGTCGGCGCCGATGACACACCCGTGCGGCAGCAAGGGGCTGACGACCCGGAAACGCATGGTGAACAGACCCATGGTGTCCCCGGCGGGATAGAAATCGGATCGGCCGCCGTACTCCGGCTGGAGGGACAGCGCGGACAGGGGGTTGTGATCAGCGGCCTGGCGGTCGGTGGCGTTCTGGTCAGCGGTGTTGCCGAGGAGCCCCCCGGGGACGGCGGCCGGGGCGCTGCGCATGGCGCCCCACACCTGCCCGGCGCTCCCGTCGGGCATCGGGCCCTCGGCGTGGGTGATGGTCATCGGCGCCAGTTCGGGAATGCTGCGGCTGCCGAGGGTCAACGGGCCGGTGGCGGTGAGGACTTCACACTTCCAGCTGGCCGCGTCGACACCGGCCGGGATGTCCGGGCAGTCGCTGAAGTCGTACGAGGGGGCGGGAGGCGCGTCGGCGGCGACGGCGGGGGCGCTCGCCGCACCGGCGACCAGGGCGGCGACGGCGGCGGCGAAGGCGAGCCCGGCGGCCCCGCGTCGGACGGTCGAGGAGCGCTTCTCAGTGGTGGTCTGCATGATCCCCAGCCTGCCGCCGCACCCCACCGGGCAGCCACGGGGAAGTCCCTCGCCACACCCTGAGCTGCCCCTGACCGCCTGTCAGGGTCCGCCCCTCAGAACGGACATGGCCCGTGCGTGGTCGGCGGACGTACTCGGTGCGCCGCATCGTGCCCCTGCCCTCGCACGGCAGCCCGCGCGGCCCGGACGGCAGAGGCGTACTGGACGACGGCCGACTGAGCCGGGCCGAGCTGACGGACGGCACTCTGGACAAGGTGCCGGCCGGACTGACAGCGCTGGGCGTGGTGGTCCTGGCGATATCCGTCGCGTGGGCCGCGGCGCGCGGGCACCGGCACCGGCACCGGACCGTGCACCCCGCCGGAAAGGACGCCCCGGCCGCCGGTCCCGGCGGCCCCGGGCACGTCGGGTCCGGTACGCCGCCGGAGCCGCCGCCAAACTCCTGACGAATAAGGCAAGTTGACCCTCTCGGACGTTCCCCCGGCACTTCAGGTCCGAGTCCACCCGGCTCGGCCAGGACCGACCGGGCCGATACGGAGCACAGCATTCCGTCACTTTGGGTAGCCTGACGAACACGGGGCGAAGTGCCCTGCTTGTCGCCGCTTCGAGGAGGCCCTCCATGCGTGCAACTGTTGGCGATCGACTCCACGTCCACAGTCGGTCCGTGGGACTGACCGACCGCCAAGGGGAGATCATCGAGGTCCGGGGCGAGGACGGCGGACCGCCGTACATGGTCCGCTTCTCCGACGGCCACGAGGGCCTGGTCTACCCGGGACCCGACTGCGTCATCGAATCCCGCTCGTCAGAAGACTGAGCAGGCCCTCACGCGGCCTTCGCAGCTGACGAGGTCGCGACGGGGCCTGTCCGACCCCGATCCGCCGGACAGGCCCTGGGGCTGCACCCCCGGCCATTCCTCATTCGCGCACAGCCTCGTTAGCCTTGCGGGATGCCCCGACTCCACCTGCTCCACCTCGACCACGCCCCGGCACTCCTTGAGTTCGAGCAGGACAACCGGGCCTATTTCGCCGCGTCGATCCCCGACCGCGGCGACGAGTACTTCGCCCAGTTCGAGGCACGCCACCGCGCCCTGCTCGCCGAACAGACCACCGGGACCTGCTTCTTCCACGTACTGCTGGGCAGTGAGGGCGAGGTGCTGGGGCGGGTCAACCTGGTCGACGCGGCGGACGGTTCGGCCGAACTCGGGTACCGGATCGCCGAGCGGGCCGCCGGGCGGGGGCTGGCCACATCCGCCGTGCGCGCGGTGTGCGACCTGGCTGCCGCCGAGTACGGCATCACCACCCTGCGGGCCAGGACGACGCTCGGCAACGCCGCTTCGCGGGCCGTGCTGGCCCGTACCGGGTTCCTGCCCACGGGCGGGATCTGGCTGAACGGCCGGCCGGGGCTCCGTTTCGTACGCGACGGGGTCACCGCGGACCGCCTCCGCAGGTGACCGCATATGCCGGGGCCTCATGTCGATCCCTCGTGGGCGGGACAGGACTTCCGGCCGAACGGATCGCGCCCGGGGCCCCTCCCCGCCTTCAGCCTCTTGAGACGCCCGGCCCCAAACCGCCTATTTTCAGATGCGTTTGTAATTGATCCACTTATCAACCTGTTTGGCGTACTCGTCCGACTGCCAAAGATGTCCCCGCAAGCATCGGTGCCGACAGAAGGCGAGTTCGACATGGCTGACTGGGTGAAGGTCGCAGGCAGTCTCTCTGCCATCTCGGCAGGATCCAGAACGACCGTATGGGGTGTGAACTCCGCCGGCGCCATCTACCACTACACGAACAACGACGCCAACCCCTGGATCAACATCCCCGGGTCCCTCAGCGACATCGGCTCCGCTGCCGACGGCACCGTATGGGGCGTCAACAGGAACGACCAGATCTACCGGTACACCGGAGACCAGTCCACGACGAACTGGGTGGGCATCCCCGGCAGCCTGGTCCGCATCTCGGCAGGATCCAGGACCAACGTATGGGGGGTGAATTCGGGCGGCGGCATCTACCGCTACACGAACAACGACGCCAACCCCTGGATCAACATCCCCGGGTCCCTCAGCGACATCGGCGCCGCCGCCGACGGCACCGTATGGGGCGTCAACAAGAACGACCAGATCTACCGGTACACCGGAGACCAGTCCACCACCAACTGGGTGGGAATCTCCGGCAGCCTGGTCCGCATCTCGGCAGGATCCAGGACCAACGTATGGGGCGTCGACTCCGCCGGCAGCATCTACCGGTACACCAACAACGACGCCAACCCCTGGATCAAGATCCCCGGCAACGCCAGCGACATCGGCGCCGGTGCCGACGGCACCGTGTGGCACGTCAACAAGAACGGTGAGATCTACCGGTACACCGGGGACCAGCCAAGCTGATCCGAGTCCCCAACTCCCGCTGCGGCGGAACCGGTTCGGGGCGCGATCCCTTCCCCTCCCGGTCGTCCGCGAACGGCCCCGGCGCCCTCCCCCACGGGACGGCGCCGGGGTCGTGATCCGTCCGCGCCCACACGGCCCGGAGCCCCGCCGGCGGCCCGGCCGTCAGCTCCCGGTGCTCCGGTACGACCGCAGCCCGTACCGCCAGGCCAGCCCCGCCAGCGCACAGCACACCGCAGCCACCACCGGAGGCGCGAACGCCCACCAGTGCGGGACGTCCAGGGGATACGGGCGGCCCAACACGTACAGCGCGGGCAGCCAGTTGACGAAGGACAGCGGGACCACGAACGTCACCCCGCGCAACAGGTCCTTCGCGAACACCGTCGGCGGGTACTGGAGCAGCGTCACCCCGCCGTACGTGAAGGAGTTCTGCACCTCCGACGCGTCCTGCGCCCAGAACTGGAACGCCCCGCCCGCCACGAACACCGCCGCGAAGATCGCCCCGCCGCTGAGCACCATCATCGGCACCATCGCCACCTTCAGCGGCGTCCAGTCGATGTCGAGGGCCAGCAGCGCATACCCGAGGACCAGCAGGCCCTGGGAGATCCGGCCCAGCCGGCGCAGCGCGAAGCGGTCCGCGGCGACCTGGGCGAGCACCGGGGCCGGGCGTACGAGCAGGGTGTCCAGTGTGCCGTCGCGGATCCGGCGGCCCAGCCGGTCCATCGAGCCCATCACCAGGTCGGAGAGGCCGAAGGCGGTGGAGGCCGAGCCGTACAGGAACGCGATCTCGCCCAGCGAATAGCCGCCGAGCCGCGTCACGTGCGAGAACATCAGCAGGATCGCGACGAAGTCCAGACCCGTCGCGGCGAAGTTCCCGAAGGCCGTCATCGCGAACGACGCCCGGTACGTCATCGTCGAGCGGATCCACATCCCGGCGATCAGCCGGTACGCGCGCAGCCCGTCAGCCACCCTGCACCACCACCCTCCTGGCAGCGGCGGACTGGAGCAGCCGACCGGCGCCGAGCAGCACCACCGCCCAGCCGAGCTGGAAGGCGTACGCCGTCACCAGCCCCCAGCCGGTCCGCTTGCCCAGGGCGATGTCGGCCGGCACCTGGAGCAGCACCGACCAGGGCAGCAGCCGTGCGATCTCGCCCAGGAGACCGGGGAAGAGGTTGAGCGGCAACACCATCCCGGAGAAGAACATTCCGGCGATCCCCGCCATCTGCGCGACGCCCACGCCGTCCATCAGCCAGAACGCGGACAGTGCCACGAGATAGCGGATCGCGAAGCTGACGATCACCCCGAAGAGGAGTGAGACCAGCAACGCGAGCCACACGAAAGGGTTGGTCGGCAGCGCGAGGTGGAAGGCGAGCGCCCCCAGCACCATCGGCGCCACGCCACGGCCGAGGAACTGGAACGCGGCGCGCCCCAAGTCACCTGCCAGCCACCAGAGTTGCAGGTCGACGGGGCGGTAGAGGTCGATCGCGATGTCACCGGTGCGGATCCGCTCGACCAGTTCGTCCTCCAGGCCACCGCCGAGCAGCGCCATCGTCGTCATCAGCGCCTGGCCGAGCCATACGTAGGTGAGGGCCTGCGCCTGGTCGTACCCTCCGAGGTGCGGACGCTCGTCCCAGAGCGCGATGTAGGTGTACGCCAGGATGAAACCGAACACGGTGTTGGTGAACACCCCGGCCGCCGTCGCCACCCGGTAGGTCGCGAAGCGTCTGAATCCCCCCGCGGCCACGACCGCGTACACCCGCATGTGACTTCCCCCACCCGTGCCCCGCCCGCCACCCCGGCCGCTTCCCCTCAACGGCCCTGCACCGAAGCGGATGACCTTAGTCCAAGGGGGTCGCACGCCGCGACCGAATTGACCACCCAGTTCGAACCGGGCACCGCAACAGTGTTTTATTGGCGTACCACACGATTGCCCCGATACGACACTCTTGTGCCGGACGCTGGAGAAACAGTGAGCGACGAGCAGCCACAGCAGCCCGGCTGGACCCCGCGGGAACCGCTCGACGGCGGCGCCCCGCCACCCGACGGCACCAGTGCCGCACCCGGGAAGAAGGGGAAGAAGCGCAAGCGTCCCAAGCGGCACGGCTGGCGCCGCCTGATCCCCACCTGGCGCATGGTCCTCGGCGGCGTCGTGGTGATCGTCCTGCTGCTCGTCGGCGGCTTCATCGCCGGGTACAACCTCGTCGACATCCCGCCCGCCAACAAGGCGGCCACCGCGCAGAGCAACGTCTACCTCTACGCCGACGGCACCGAGATGGCCCGCGACGGCGAGGTCAACCGGGAGAACGTCCCGCTCGCGCAGATCCCCCTCGACGTCCAGCGTGCCGCGCTCGCCGCGGAGGACCGTGATTTCTACTCCGAGAGCGCCGTCGACCCCCAGGCCATGATCCGCGCGGCATGGAACACCCTGACCGGCAAGGGCACGCAGGGCGGCTCGACGATCACGCAGCAGTACGTCAAGAACTACTACCTCGGCCAGGAGCAGACCCTCAGCCGCAAGGCCAAGGAGTTCTTCATCGCGATCAAGCTCGACCGGGAGGAGACCAAGGACCAGATCCTCGAGGGCTATCTGAACACCAGCTACTTCGGGCGCAACGCGTACGGCATCCAGGCCGCGGCCCAGGCGTACTACGGCAAGAACATCCAGGACATCGACGTCGCACAGGGCGCCTATCTCGCGTCGCTGCTCAACGCCCCCAGCGCGTACGACGTCGTGGCGCACCCGGAGAACAAGACCCGGGCGGTGGCCCGCTGGAACTACGTGCTCGACGGCATGGTCAAGAAGAAGTGGCTCAGCCAATCCGACCGCGCCGCCGAGAAGTTCCCGGTACCCGGCAAGATCAAGGGCGCATCGGGGCTCTCCGGACAGCGCGGGTACCTCGTGCAGGCCGTCAAGGAGTACCTCACCAGCAACAAGATCCTCGACGAGGACACCCTGGCCACCGGCGGCTACCGCATCACCACCACGATCCAGAAACCGAAACAGGACGCACTGGTCACCGCCGTCGACGACCAGGTGAACAGCAAACTCAGCAAGAGCCGCACCGCCGACCGCAATGTCCGCGTGGGCGGCGCCTCGGTGGAGCCGGACTCCGGCCGGGTCGTCGCGATGTACGGCGGGATCGACTACACCAAGCAGTACGTCAACAACGCCACCCGCCGCGACTACCAGGTCGGCTCGACCTTCAAGCCGTTCGTCTTCGCCTCCGCCGTCGAGAACCGGTCGACCACCCAGGACGGGCGCCGGATCACCCCGAACACCATCTACGACGGCACCGACCACCGCATGGTGCAGGGCCCCAACGGGCCCACCGGCTACGCCCCCGGCAACGAGGACGGCCGTTCCTACGGCAACATCACCGTCAGCACGGCCACCGACAAGTCCGTCAACGCCGTGTACGCACAGATGGCCGAGGACGTGGGCCCCGCCAAGGTGGAACAGACCGCGACCGACCTCGGCATCCCCAAGAACACCCCCGACCTCAACCCCTACCCGTCCATCGCGCTCGGCCCGTCCACCGCCAGCGTGCTGGACATGACCGAGGCGTACGCGACCCTCGCCGGGCACGGCAGGCACGGGATGTACACCATCGTCGACTCGATCAGTAAGAACGGCGCGAAGGTCGCCCTGCCGGCGAACAGCACCGTGCAGGCCGTCACCCGGCAGTCCGCCGACACCACCACGTCGATCCTGAAGAGCGTCGTCGAGAGCGGCACGGGCACCGCGGCCAAATCGGCGGGCCGCCCCGCCGCGGGCAAGACGGGTACCGCGGAGGACGACAAGGCGGCCTGGTTCGCGGGCTACACGCCCGACCTGTCGACCGTGATCTCGGTGATGGGCCAGGACCCCGACACCGGCGTACAGAAGCCGCTGTACGGGGCGCTCGGCCTGCCCCGCGTCAACGGCGGGGGCGCGCCCGCGCAGATCTGGGGCCAGTACACGGCAGCCGCGCTCAAGAACACCCGGGCCACGCCCTTCACCCTCGATCTCCAGGCGGGCGCGAGCCAGGACGCGCTGCCGACCCCGGCGTCGTCCTCCGCCTCCCCGTCGGGGTCGGCGTCGCCCTCGGCGAGCGCCAGCGCGACGGGACCGTCGCCCACCGGGTCCGGCAACCCGTCGTCGCCGCCCCCGTCCGTACCGTCCGAGACACCGAGCGAGAGCACCGGCGTCATCGGCGGACTCACCGGCGGCGGCACCGAAACGAGCGGCGGCACCAACGGCGGCGGAGGCCTCACCCCGGGGAACGGCGACGGGGGCGGCACCGGCTGATCCCGGCTGATCAGGTCAGCGTGCGGGGACCGGGGCCGGAACCGCGCTCGGGACACGAGGCGGGACCGGCGCAGGAACCGCGCTCGGAACACGAGGCGGCACCGGGGTCGAGACATGGGCCGGAGCCGGGGCCGCAGCCGCAGTACGCACCGGCTGGCGAGCGTGCACCGGGGCAGGGACAGACGTGGCGGCGACGGCGGCGGAGCCGCCCGCGATGACCACCGCGCCTCCGGCAACGATGCCGAAGAACAGACGGCGGGTACGGCTGGCCGGACGGGTCCTCTTGTGAATCGTCAAAGCAGTTCCCTCTCAACGGGGGTTGACCGGATCCTCAGCTGTTCGACCGGGCTGAGGCCCTTGCATGAGAGGAGTACGGGACCGGGCTCCCGGCAGGTTGCACGGAATCCCGGAAAAACAATTCCCGCCGCGCATGCAACCTGCCCGGACAACTCCACGTACATACGTAGGGACGGGGGCGGGTCCAGCGGAAGGTGGCAGGTGAGAGAAGCAGTCCGGGAGCGGGAGTTCCGGGAGTTCGCCGAGGCCCGGCAGGCATCGCTGAGGCGCAGCGCGTACCTGCTCTGCGGAGACTGGCACCAGGCGCAGGACCTGACCCAGACCACGCTGATGAAGCTCTACGCGGCCTGGGGCCGGGTCCGCCGGGACGGCAACGTGGAGGCGTACGCACGCACCATCCTCACCCGCACCTTCATCGACCAGTACCGCAAGGCGCTCTGGCGTGAGGAGCCGGTGGAGGACGTGCCCGATCTGCCGTCCGCCGAGGCGGACGTACCGGAGATGCGCCTGGTGATGCGGTCGGCGCTGATGGAACTCCCGCCCCGCTACCGGGCGGTGCTGGTGCTGCGGTACTGGGAGGACTGGAGCGTCGAACAGACCGCGGAGGCACTGCGGGTGACACCTGGCACGGTCAAGAGCCAGAGCGCCCGAGGGCTCGCCCGACTGCGCCGGATCGTCGAAGACCTGTCCACCGAAACGAGCGGGAGGTGAAGGAGCGGATGAACGAGCAGGGGAACAGTGCGATGCGCGTCGCCTTCGAGGCGATCCTCGACGCATCGGCGGAACCGCAGCTGCCCAGCGTCACCGATGCGGTGGTCCGGGGCGGGCGCCGGATCCGGCGCCGTCGTACGACGATCTCGGCCGCCACCGCGCTGGTGGTCGCGGCACTGGCGGTCACCGCGGCCGTCCATCTGCCCGGCACGGACGCCGACCGTCATCCGGCGCCGCCCCTCGGCACGGTGGACAGCCCCGCACCCACGCCGCCCCCCTCGCCGAGCCCCAGCCCGCCGAGCACGCCGACACCCGTGACCGCTCCCGCGAACCCGGCGGGTGTTCCCTCGCCCGCCGGGTAGCCGAACGGCGGGCTGAGGGAACGGACAAGATCTCAGTGACCGCTGGTCGCCTTCAGGCCGACGACGGCGACCAGCAGCAGGCAGACGAAGAAGATCCGGGCCGCGGTGGCGGGCTCACCGAGCAGGACCATGCCGAACACCGCCGCACCGGCCGCGCCGATCCCCACCCAGACGCCGTACGCGGTACCGATCGGCAGGGTCTTGGCCGCCTGCGAGAGCAGCAGCATGGACACGACGATGCCCGCGCCGGTGAAGAGGCTGGGCCACAGCCTCGTAAAACCTTCGGTGTACTTCATCCCGATCGACCAGGCCACTTCGAGCAGACCAGCAACGATGAGCAGAACCCAAGCCATGACGACGAACCTCCGTGAGACGGATCAACAGGGGGTGCGTCGTCTTTGCTGCCCGGTACGGCGCGTCTCGTCGGGTTCGTTCCACCGTAGCAAACCGCCACGGGCCATTGACCAGCTCACAGACCATGGGCCGACTCACGGGCCATTGACCAGCTACGGACACTGCTGCGGATACCGCTACAGATACAGCCCGGTGGAGTCGTCGGAGACCCGCTCCGACGCCACGGCGTGCAGATCGCGCTCCCGCATGAGGACGTAGGCCACGCCCCGGACCTCGACCTCGGCGCGTTCCTCCGGGTCGTACAGCACCCGGTCGCCGGGGACCACCGTGCGGACGTTCTGCCCGACCGCCACCACCTCGGCCCAGGCCAGCCGCTTGCCGACCGCGGCCGTCGCCGGAATCAGGATGCCGCCGCCCGAGCGCCGCTCGCCCTCCGGGCTGTCGGACTTGACCAGCACGCGGTCGTGCAGCATCCGGATGGGCAGCTTGTCGTCGTGGGTGTTCTCGCTCACGGGCTCGAACCTACCTGGCCGCGGGCCTGCCGTTCACCGAAGGGTGGAGCCCGGTGCGAGCGGATGCAGTGCGCGCACTGCTTCTCGGCCCACGTCCCGCCCCACGTCCCGGCTCGCCTCCGGGCTCACTTCTTGCAGCGCTTGGACGACACGCACAGCCCGATCAGACCCACGCTGAGCAGCGCCACCGGAATCACCCGTTCCAGCCGAGGAGCGCCGGTGTCCGAGACGAACTGGGCCCGGACCCCGTTCGCGGCCCTGTTCAGCGCGACGAAGGCCCGCCCCGCGGTCTGGTCGACGGCAGAGGCGACCTTGGCCTTCGCGTCCCCCACGATCGTGCTGGGGTGCAGCCGCACACCGATCTCGTCCAGCGTGTCCGCGAGATCCGCGCGCCGGGTCTCGATGTCGGCCTGGATCTGCGCCGGGGTCCTGGCATCCGTGGCATCCGACACTGCGCTGCCTCCGTGGTCGTGTCCGGTAGTCGTTGCTCGACAGTCTGTCAGCTTCAACGGGAACGCACCCCGCGGCACCCCTATTACGCTCGGCCCCATCCGTACCTCACGGCCCACGCACCCTCCCGAGGAGACCTTGATGAGCGAGCGACTCCAGCCCGGCGACACCGCTCCCGCCTTCACTCTGCCCGACGCGGACGGCAAGGAGATTTCCCTCGCCGACCACAAGGGCCGCAAAGTCATCGTGTACTTCTACCCGGCTGCGCTTACCCCCGGATGCACCAAGCAGGCCTGCGACTTCACCGACAATCTCGAATTTCTGGCAGGCGCCGGGTACGACGTCATCGGCGTCTCGCCGGACAAGCCGGAGAAGCTCGCGAAATTCCGCGAGAAGGAGTCCCTGAAGGTCACGCTCGTCGGTGACCCGTCCAAGGAGACACTCACTGCGTACGGCGCTTTCGGGGAAAAGAAGCTCTACGGCAAAACGGTGACCGGAGTCATCAGGTCGACCGTGATCGTCGACGAGGAGGGCAAGGTCGAGCGGGCCCTCTACAACGTCAAGGCCACCGGCCACGTAGCCAAGATCATCAAGGATCTCGGCCTCTGATCCGGGCCGACATCCGCTGAGTACCGCCGGGTAACGCCGAGTCCTGCCGGGCTCCACCGAGAATGCGTGACCAAGGTCCCATTACCCGGGACCTTGGTTTGCGGCCACCATCGCCGTGCAGAAGTTCCTCTTGCGTGTTTTTGTATGCCCAGAGAGAGGACGGAAACCATGGCGGACCACGGCAGGGAGACCGCGGCCGACCCCGAGGCGGTCAAGCGCCATCGCGACCTCTACCGCATCATCAACCGCCGGAAGCACCCGCGACTGCGCCGCACCGATATCACGGTGACCGACGAAGCCGCCATCAAGCGCGCGGTCAAAGCGGCCTCTCTCGGTAATGCCATGGAGTGGTTCGATTTCGGCATCTACAGCTATCTGGCGGCCACCATCGGCCATGTCTTCTTCCCGTCGGGAAGCAGCACGGTCCAGTTGCTCTCGTCGTTCGCCACCTTCGCGGTCGCCTTCCTGATCCGCCCGGTCGGCGGCATGGTCTTCGGGCCGATGGGAGACAAGATCGGCCGCAAGAAGGTCCTCGCCATGACCATGATCATGATGGCGATCGGCACCTTCGCGATCGGGATCCTCCCCTCGTACGCGGCGATCGGATTCTGGTCCCCGGTCCTGCTGATCTTCTTCCGCCTGGTGCAGGGGTTCTCCACCGGCGGCGAGTACGGCGGCGCCTCCACCTTCATCGCGGAGTACGCACCCGACAAGCGCCGCGGCTACTTCGGCAGCTTCCTGGAGTTCGGCACGCTGGCCGGGTACGTCGGCGCGGCGGGTCTGGTCACGCTGATGACCGCGCTCCTCGGCCACGACGGGATGAACAGCTGGGGCTGGCGCATCCCGTTCCTGGTCGCGGGCCCGCTGGGCCTGGTCGGTCTCTATCTGCGGCTGCGGCTGGACGAGACCCCGGCCTTCCAGCGACTGGAGGGCGAGAGCGTCCACGCGGGCGAGGCGGCCGACGGGGTGGAGACCTCCGCGAAGGGCGACCTCCGCAAGATCTTCCGCGACTACTGGCCGTCGCTGATCCTGTGCATCGCGCTGGTCGGCGCGTACAACATCACGGACTACATGCTGCTGTCGTACATGCCGACGTACCTCACGGACGAACTGCACTACGGCGAGACGCACGGCCTGCTGATCCTGCTGGGTGTCATGGTCTGCCTGATGCTGATCATCAACCAGGTCGGCAAGCTCAGTGACCGCTTCGGCCGGAAGCCCCTGCTCATGACCGGCATGCTCGGCTTCTTCTTCCTGTCGCTCCCGGCATTCCTGCTGATCCGCCAGGGCTCCGTCCCGGCGATCGTGGCGGGCATGCTGATGCTCGGCCTCTCGCTGGTCTGCCTGCTGGGGACGATGTCGGCGGCGCTGCCCGCCCTGTTCCCGACCCAGGTGCGGTACGGCTCGCTGTCGGTCGGCTACAACCTCTCCGCGTCCCTGTTCGGCGGTACGACCCCTCTGGTGATCACCGCCCTGATCAGCCTGACCGGATCCAAGCTGGTGCCCGCCTACTACGCGATGGTGGCGGCCCTGGTGGGGGTGGTCGCGGTGCTGTGCATGAAGGAGACCGCCCAGCAGCCACTGGAGGGCTCCCCGCCGTCGGTGGAGACGAAGGAGGAGGCGGCGGAGATCGTGGAGTCCCAGACACCGGATCCGCGCTTCTGAACCCGGCCCCACCCGCGACTCCCCTCCCGGCCCCCTCCCGCACCGGCCCGTACCGCCACCGCCACCCGGTACGGGCCGCTCCGCTTTCCGGACGTGACGGTCCGGTCAGCGGATCGTTACTCCGTACGAGGTCGCGAACGCGCGACCGGGACGGAGCGAGCCCACCATGACCGACCCGTACGAGCGGGAGACACTCACCCGGGCGGTGGCCGAGTCCAGGAACTGGGCCGACGTCATGCGGCGCCTCGGCCTCAAGAAGAGCGGCGGTCGGCACCGTGTGCTCAGAAAGCGGGTCGCCGCACTCGGCATCGACACCAGCCACTTCCAGCAGCGCAGCCCCTTCCGCACGTACACGGACGAGGCGATAGCCGCAGCCGTCGGCACGTCCTCGACACTCCGCGAAGTCGTGACCGCGCTCGGCGCCCCGCCCGCGACCGGCACGCTGTCGCACATCAGACGGCGGATCGCGGCGGCCGGCATCGACGTGAGCCACTTTCCCGGGCTCAACCGTCCGGAAGGGCCCCGGCTCCTGTTCACCGTCGAGGAACTGCGAAACGCCGCCGCCTCGGCCGACAGTGTGCGCGGAGCAGCGCGGCTGCTCGGGCTGGCCGACGGCGACAGCCGGTCGCGCGCAGCGCTGGGAGCGATGCTCAGGGAGCACGGGATCGACACCTCCCATTTCCGGAACGCACGTCCGGCGATCAGCGAGGGCGCCCTGCGGGCAGCGGTACCCGGTGCCACCAGTTACGCGGACGTCATGCGCGCGCTCGGCCTCGCGGTGAACGACACCAACCATCGCCGCGTTCGCCGCACCGTGCTCCAACTGCAGCTCGACACCGGCCACTTCACGCGCCGCCCCTGGGGGTCGACGCGCGTGCCGGAACGGCGGCCGATCGCGCCGCGGACCCTGGTCGTCATGCCGCGGGGGTCGGCACGCGCGAAGCGGCCCCAGCTGCACCGCGCCCTCCAGGAAGTGGGTGTCCCCTACCGGTGCGAGCGCTGTGCCAACCCCGGCTCATGGCTGGGCCGGCCGATCACGCTCCAGATCGACCACATCAACGGCGACTGGCTCGACAACCGCCGGGAGAATCTCCGGTACCTGTGCCCGAACTGCCATGCGCTGACCGACACCTGGTGCCGGAACCGCAGGAAGCAACAGCTCGACGCATAGTCGTGGGGGAGTGCGGGTGTGGGCGCGACTTACCCCGTACGACTGTCGGCCGAGTACCATGAACGACAGCCTGCGGCCTTGGCGCAGTTGGTTGACGCGATCGGTTTAGGTCCGGTTTGTCCGTTTGGACTAGGTGGGTTCGAATCCCACAGGCCGCACATGGCTGGAGGGGCACCCCGCGACCGGGGTGCCCCTCCAGCGTTCCCTGCTCAGCCCAACAGCTCCCGCACCACCGGCACCAACGCCCGGAACGCCTCCCCCCGGTGGCTGATCGCGTTCTTCTCCCCCGCGGTCAGTTCCGCGCAGGTTCGCGTCTCGCCGGCCGGCTGGAGGATCGGGTCGTAGCCGAAGCCGCCCGATCCGGCCGGGACGTGGCGGAGGGTGCCGAGCAGGCGGCCCTCGACCACCCGTTCCGTACCGTCCGGGAGGGCCAGCGCCGCCGCGCACGCGAAGTGGGCGCCGCGGTTCGGGGCTTCGATGTCCGACAGCTGAGCCAGCAGCAGACGGAGGTTCGCCGCGTCGTCGCCGTGGGTGCCGGCCCAGCGGGCCGAGAAGATGCCGGGGGCGCCGTTCAGTACGTCGACGCAGAGGCCCGAGTCGTCGGCGACCGCCGGGAGGCCGGTGGCCCGCGCCATGGCGTGGGCCTTCAGCAGGGCGTTCTCGGCGAAGGTGATCCCCGTTTCCTTGACGTCCGGGACTTCGGGGTACGCATCGGTGCCGACCAGTTCGTGGGGCAGGCCCGCGTCGGTGAGGATCGCTTCGAGCTCGGTGATTTTCCCGGCGTTGCGGGTGGCGAGGATCAGACGGGTCATGGGTCCAGTATCGGGCCCGCCGGGATCAGCCGGGTGCCTCGGCAGGCGCCGGGCGCCCGCCGGTGTTGCGTGTGATGCGGACGGGCGCACGGTTCGACCCGTGCGCCCGTGCCGTACGGACGCACGGGGCGCCGCGGTGGGTTGCTTCGCCTCGTCGCCCGCCGAGAGCTTCGGCTCCGCCTGCCGGGAGTTCCGGTCCTGGCTGCCGAGAGCCGCGGCGCGAAGCCCCGGTTCGGCCGCCGGGGCCTCGGTTCTACTTGCCGAGCGCTTCGACCTGGAGCGCCGTGAGGTCCGCGCAGCCGGCGGTGGCCAGGTCGAGCAGGGCGTTGAGCTCCTTGCGGTCGAAGGGCTCGGCCTCGGCGGTGCCCTGGACCTCCACGAAACGGCCGTCGCCGGTGCAGACGACGTTCATGTCGGTCTCGGCGCGCACGTCCTCCACGTAGCAGAGGTCGAGCAGCGGTGCGCCGTCGACGATGCCGACGCTGACCGCGGAGACGGTGTCGGTGAGGGGCTTGCGGCCCGACTTGATGAGCTTCTTGGACTGGGCCCAGGTGACCGCGTCGGCGAGGGCGACGTACGCGCCGGTGATCGCGGCCGTACGGGTGCCGCCGTCGGCCTGGAGGACATCGCAGTCCAGCACGATCGTGTTCTCGCCGAGCGCCTTGTAGTCGATGACCGCGCGCAGCGAACGGCCGATCAGCCGGGAGATCTCGTGCGTACGGCCGCCGATCTTGCCGCGTACGGACTCACGGTCGCCGCGGGTGTTGGTGGAGCGCGGGAGCATCGAGTACTCGGCGGTGACCCAGCCCTCCCCGCTGCCCTTGCGCCAGCGCGGGACTCCTTCGGTGAAGGAGGCGGTGCAGAAGACTTTGGTGTCGCCGAAGGAGATGAGGACAGAGCCCTCTGCGTGCTTGCTCCAGGCGCGCTCAATGGTGACCGGGCGGAGCGCTTCGGGGGTGCGGCCGTCGATACGAGACATGGGGCCGAGCCTATCGGCCGCGGTGGGGAGGGGTGCCGGGCGGCTGCGGACGGGCCGGTCCGGGACGCCTTTCGGTGCCCCGAACGGGCCCTTCCCGTGTCGGTGATCCGCCGGGCGGGTCAGTCGCCCGGCGGCCCGGTGGTTCCGCGGCTCACACGCGGCTCACATCATGTCTTCGATGTCGGCCGCGATCGGGTCGGCGTCGGTGCCGACCACGACCTGGACCGAGGTCCCCATCTTGACCACCCCGTGGGCGCCCGCGGCCTTGAGCGCGGCCTCGTCGACCAGGGAGGGGTCCGCCACCTCGGTGCGCAGCCGGGTGATGCAGCCCTCGATCTCTTCGATGTTGTCGAGTCCGCCGAGCCCGGCGACGATCTTCTCAGCCTTGGTGGCCATGTCCGACTCCTGAATGTCTCTTCGTGTGAATGTCTCTTCGCGAGGCGCCCGTTCGCGAGGTGTCCGTTCGCGACACGTCTCTTCGCGATCCGGCGAGCCTGTGAACCGGCAACCCGGCGATCCGGCGATTCGCCGCTCTGTCCGTTTGGTTACGGTAACGCACGTTTGGACCAGTTATACGAGCGTGAAACGGCACCGGATCGCAAGCTGACGATCACGGGTGCCGCGCCCGGGGCTCGGCGCCGGCGCACGCCGTGCCGGGGGCCCGCCTCCGTGCGGCGGATCGCCCGACAGGCCGACGCCAGGAGGACGCCGAATGAGCACCAGCAGCGCGGCCGTGCCACAGAACGTGCCGGCGAAGAAGTGGTGGAACGGCCTGTTCCAGGGGCTCCAGAAGGTCGGACGCAGCCTTCAGCTACCGGTCGCCGTACTGCCCGCCGCAGGTCTGCTCGTCAGTCTCGGCAACCTCTTCTCCGCCTATCTGCACGGCGCCTTCTGGGACAAGACCTCCAAGGTCTTCCTGGCCGGGGGCAACGCGATCCTCGACGGGGCCTTCGGGCTGCCCCTGCTCTTCTGCATCGGCGTGGCGATCGGCTTCGCCAAGAAGGCGGACGGCTCGACGGCCCTCGCCGCGGTCGTCGGCTTCCTCGTCTACCACGGGGTCCTGGGCGCCTTCCCGATCGGCGGCAGCGTCACCAAGGCGCTCCCCAACGGCACCCCGCAGAACCCCGGGGTGCTCGGCGGCATCCTCATCGGGCTGCTGACCGCGATCGTCTGGCAGCGGTTCCACCGCACCCGGCTGGTCGACTGGCTCGGCTTCTTCAACGGCCGGCGGCTCGTCCCGATCCTGATGGCCTTCATCTGTGTCGTGCTCGGGGTGGCGTTCGGGCTGCTGTGGCAGCCGGTCGGTGACGCGCTGACCTGGTTCGCGAAGCATCTGATCGACCTGGGCGCCTGGGGCTCGGCGATCTTCGGTGTCGCCAACCGGCTGCTCATCCCGATCGGTATGCACCAGTTCCTGAACACCTTCTTCTGGTTCCAGGCGGGCAGTTACACCAAGCCGGACGGGACCGGGGTGCAGGGTGACCTGACCCGTTTCTTCGCGGGCGACCCGAGTGCCGGCCAGTTCATGTCGGGGTTCTTCCCGATCATGATGTTCGGCCTGCCCGCCGCGGCGCTGGCCATCGCGCACTGCGCCAGGCCGGAGCGCCGCAAGCAGGTGACGGGCCTGATGATCTCGGTGGCCCTGACGTCGTTCGTCACCGGGGTGACCGAGCCGCTGGAGTTCTCGTTCATGTTCGCGGCGCCGCTGCTGTACGGCCTGCACGCGCTGCTGACCGGTGCCTCGATGGGGATCACCTGGGCCCTCGGGGTCCATGCGGGTTTCAGCTTCTCCGCCGGGCTCATCGACTACGTCATCAACTGGCACCTCGACACGAAACCCTGGCTGATCATTCCGATCGGGCTGTGTTTCGCGGTCGTGTACTACGTGGTCTTCCGCTTCGTCATCACCAAGTTCAACGTGATGACGCCGGGGCGCGAACCGGACGACGACGTCGACGACGTGACCAAGGCGTAGCCCCCGGCGGGGGGGGCGGAGGCTCAGATCTCGTACACCGCGCCGGGCCGGGCCAGTTCCACCGGCCCGTCGTACACCGCCCGCGCGTCCGCCAGGTTGCGCTTGCCGTCCGTCCACGGCGGGATGTGGGTGAGCACCATGCGGCCCACCCCGGCGCGCGCCGCGTGGGCGCCGGCCTCGCGGCCGTTGAGGTGGAGGTCGGCGACGTCCTCCTTGCCGTGGGTGAAGGACGCCTCGCAGAGGAACAGGTCCGTGCCGGTCGCCAGGTCGTGCAGGGAGTCGCAGACGCCGGTGTCCCCGGAGTACGTGAGCGAGGAGCCGCCGTGCTCGATGCGGATGGCGTACGACTCGACCGGGTGGCAGACCTCCTCCGTGCGTACGGAGAACGGTCCGATGTCGAACGACGCCGGTTTCAGGTCGTGGAAGTCGAAGACCTCGCCCATCGAGGAGGACGACGGCGTGTCCGCGTACGCCGTGGTCAGCCGCTCGGCCGCGCCCTCGGGCGCGTACACCGGGATCGCGGGGCAGCGTCCGCCGTCGTGCCGGTAGTAGCGCGCGACGAAATACGCGCACATGTCGATGCAGTGGTCCGAGTGGAGATGGCTGAGGAAGACGGCGTCGAGGTCGTAGAGACCGCAGTAGTGCTGCAGTTCACCCAGGGCGCCGTTGCCCATGTCGAGGAGCAGCCGGAAGCCGTCGGCCTCTACTAGGTAGCTCGAACAGGCCGATTCCGCGGAGGGGAACGACCCCGAGCAGCCGACGACGGTGAGCTTCATGGAGTCGGAACCTCCGTGGACGGGCCGGGCGACGGGGGTCGAGCGGTTTGTCGAGCCTAAGGCGCGGGAGCGGCGGTCGCTCCTCCACGGAGGGCCGTTGTGGGGGAACTCACCCGCGCTGTCACCGGTTCGGGTGGGCCGCACGGCCGTGCACGGCGCTGCGGGGCGCGCCGGTACGGTCGGGTGCATGGATACGCGCTGGCTGCTCGCCCTGATCGTCGTCGTACTGATCGCCCTGGTCGCCTCGGTCGTCGACGGGCGGGCCCGGGGCGGGCGCCGGTCGAACGGCCGGACGCGGCCTCCCGGCCGGCCGGGAAGTGGCCGCGGTCCCGGGCGCCGGACGGAGCGGCCCTCGGACCGGGGGCGTGCGCCGGGGCGGCTGCCGGTGGCGGGCGAGATCTGGTGGGCGTTCGTGCCGTACGAGGACGGGCCGGGCGGCAAGGACCGGCCCTGTCTGGTGCTGTCGGTACGGGGGAAGGCGGCCCTGGTCGCGAAGATCACCAGCAAGCACCACGAGGAGCGGCCCGGTGTGATCGCGCTGCCGCCCGGAACGGTGGGGGACGTGCAGGGCCGGGCGAGTTTCCTGGAGACGGACGAGCTGCGGGATGTGCCGGTGGCGGAATTCCGGCGGCGGGCGGGGGCCGCGGACGCGGCGCTGTGGGACCGGGTGCGGCACTTGGCGCGGTAACCGGCTGAGAAGCGCGGCAACCGGCTGAGAGGCGGGGCAACCGGCTGGGCGCGGTAACCGGCTGAGGGAGTTCCGCTGTCGCACTCCTCGGCCGCCGGGGAAGTCCGGTTCCACTCCCTCCGGCGGCCGGGAACGACTCACGCCCAGAGCTGGCCCTGGAGGGTCTCGATGGCGGCCTCCGTCGTCGGCGCCGTGTAGACCCCGGTCGACAGGTACTTCCAGCCGCCGTCGGCCACGACGAAGACGATGTCCGCCGTCTCCCCCGCCTGTACGGCCTTCTTCCCGACCCCGATCGCGGCGTGCAGTGCCGCGCCCGTCGAGACACCCGCGAAGATGCCTTCCTGCTGGAGGAGTTCACGGGTGCGGGTCACCGCGTCCGCGCTGCCCACCGAGAAGCGGGTGGTGAGCACCGAGGCGTCGTACAGCTCGGGGACGAACCCCTCGTCGAGGTTGCGCAGGCCGTACACCAGGTCGTCGTAGCGCGGTTCGGCGGCGACGATGCGGATGCCGGGCACCTGTTCGCGCAGGAAGCGGCCGACGCCCATCAGGGTGCCGGTGGTGCCCAGGCCCGCGACGAAGTGGGTGACGGAGGGCAGGTCGGCGAGGATCTCCGGGCCGGTGGTCGCGTAGTGCGCGCCCGCGTTGTCCGGGTTTCCGTACTGGTAGAGCATCACCCAGTCCGGGTGCTCGGCGGCAATTTCCTTGGCGACGCGCACGGCGGTGTTGGAACCGCCCGCGGCCGGTGAGGAGATGATCTCCGCTCCCCACATGGTGAGCAGGTCGCGCCGTTCCTGCGAGGTGTTCTCCGGCATGACGCAGACGATGCGGTAGCCCTTGAGCTTGGCCGCCATCGCGAGCGAGATGCCGGTGTTGCCCGAGGTGGGCTCCAGGATGGTGCAGCCGGGTGTCAACCGGCCGTCCTTCTCGGCCTGTTCGACCATGTGGAGCGCGGGGCGGTCCTTGATCGAACCGGTCGGGTTGCGGTCCTCCAGCTTCGCCCAGATCCGGACGTCGTCCGACGGGGAGAGGCGCGGGAGCCGTACGAGCGGGGTGTTGCCCACCGCCGCAAGCGGGGAGTCGTATCGCATCGGGCTCAGACCATGCCGCCGGCCACGGCCGGGAGGATCGTGACGCTGTCGCCGTCGGCCAGCTTGGTGGAGATGCCGTCGAGGAAGCGGACGTCCTCGTCGTTGAGGTAGACGTTCACGAAGCGGCGGAGCTGGTCGCCGTCGACGATGCGCTCGCGGATGCCGTTGTGCCGGGATTCGAGGTCGGCGAACAGGTCGGCGAGGGTGTCACCGCTGCCTTCGACGGCCTTGGCGCCGTCGGTGTAGGTGCGGAGGATGGTGGGGATGCGGACCTCGATGGCCATGGCTGGGCTCCTGTCGGGTGGTGAGGCGGAGGGCGCGGCAGAGCGCGTGTGGTGCCGAAGGATGGTGCGTCGTGCGTACGCGGGGCCGCGGCTCAGACGGCAGCGCGGCGCGGACAGATGGCGCTCGCGAGACGGCACAGGTCGACGTGCAGCCGCGAAACGAGCAGCAGGGCGCTCGGCGTCTTTTCGCTCACGTCAGGGGGAACCATGGGCTCATCGTATCGATTCCCGTCCCGTGAACCCGAGTGTGATCTCGGTATGCGGGATCGATCGGTCCGCCTACTGGACAATCACCGGGAAGCCGTCGGGCGGTCACTGGACGATCTTCACTTCTTCCTCGGTGATGACGCCTTCGAGGATCCGGTAGGAGCGGAACTGGAAGGGTCCCGAGCCGTCGGTGTCGGCGGTGGAGACCAGGACGTAGTGGGCGCCGGGCTCGTTCGCGTAGCTGACGTCGGTGCGCGACGGGTAGGCCTCGGTCGCGGTGTGCGAGTGGTAGACGATGACGGGTTCCTCGTCGCGGTCGTCCAGGTCGCGGTAGAGCTTCAGCAGATCCGCCGAGTCGAACTCGTAGAACGTGGGCGAGCGGGCGGCGTTCAGCATCGGGATGAACCGCTCGGGGCGGTCGGTGCCCGCCGGGCCCGCGACCATGCCGCACGCCTCGTCGGGGTGGTCGGCGCGGGCGTGCGCCACGATCTGGTCGTACAGGGCCTGGGTAAGGGTCAGCATGCTGTTCAGGATAAGCAGCAGGACCAAGGGGGCCGCGTGGAGCGCGTCAGGCAGGGTGGCGGTGGGCGACGGGTGGGCTCCGGCGTACCGGAGTTCGGTACGCCGGAGCCCACATGCTGAGAAGTTGCCGGTGATCAGCGCTTGTTGAAGGCCGCGCCTGCCGGGTTGCGGGACTTCAGCACCAGGTAGGAGAGGCCGAGGATCGCGGCCCAGAGCGGGGCGCAGTACAGCGAGATCCTGGCGTCCTTGTCGATGCCCATCATCACGATGACCAGGCCGATGAAGCCGAGCGCGAACCAGCTGGTCCAGGGGGCGCCGGGGGCCCGGAAGCTGGATTTCGGGAGTTCACCGCGGTCCGACTTCGCGCGGTAGCGGATCTGGCAGACCAGGATCATGATCCAGGCCCACATGCCGGAGATGGTCGCGAAGGACACCACGTAGGTGAACGCGTCGCCGGGCCACTGGTAGTTGATCCAGACGCCGACGAGCATCAGTGCGGCGGAGACCGTGGTGCCGACCAGCGGGGTGCCGCTCTTCGTCAGGGTGGTGAAGGCCTTCGGGCCCTGGCCGTTGAGTGCCAGGTCACGCAGCATCCGGCCGGTGGAGTACATGCCGGAGTTGCAGGAGGAGAGCGCCGCGGTCAGGACGACGAAGTTGACGATGGCGGCGCCGAGGCTCAGGCCCATCTTCTGGAAGGCCGCGACGAAGGGGCTGACGCCGGGCTGGAACGAGGTCCAGGGGACGACCGACAGGATCATGACGAGTGCGCCGATGTAGAAGACGGCGATGCGCCACGGCACGGTGTTGATCGCCTTGGGCAGGACCGTCTTCGGGTTCTTGGACTCCCCCGCGGTGACACCGACCAGTTCGACGGCGAGGAAGGCGAACATCACGATCTGGAGGGTCATCAGGGTGCCCGTGATGCCCTTGGGGAAGAAGCCGCCGAGGTCCCACAGGTGGGTGACGCTCGCGGTGTCACCGGCGTCGGAGAAACCGACGGTGAGGACGCCGGCGCAGATGAGGATCATGCCGATGATCGCGGTGACCTTGACCATCGAGAACCAGAATTCGAGCTCTCCGAAGAGTTTTACGGAGATCAGGTTCACGCCGTAGAGGATCAGTGTGAAGACCAGGGCCGAGAGCCACTGGGGGATGTTCCACCAGAAGGTCATGTAGGTGGCTGCCGCGGTGACTTCGGTAATGCCGGTGACGACCCAGAAGAGCCAGTAGGTCCAGCCGGTGACGTATCCGGCGAAGGGGCCCACGAATTCTCGGGCGTATTCGGAGAAGGAGCCGGAGACCGGGCGGTACATGAGCAGTTCGCCCAGCGCCCGCATGATGAAGAAGATGACCAGGCCGGCTATGGCGTAGGCGAGGATGAGGCTGGGACCGGCCTTCGATATCGCCTTGCCCGCACCGAGGAAGAGGCCGGTTCCGATGGCCCCGCCGATCGCGATCATCTGGATCTGGCGCGCCCCCAGACCCCGCTGGTAGCCCTCGCCCGACGTGACGTCCCCGGTCTCGCTGTCGTCGAATTCCTTGTCGACCTGCACTGAGGTCATGTGTTGCGCCTTTCTCCATGCCGGCCCGGCCGTACGAGGCTCGGAGCGGCTGTGACGATCCTGGAGAGCAGAGCCCGGGAATCCGGCTGGAGTGCTGCCGACGGTCGGTCGGCTTTCAGGCCCTGACGCCCTCGGGAACGAAGGGGTGGCGTCCCGAGTGGTCGTGAAGATTTATCACGGCGACAACAGCGATCTTCCAGCGGAAATGTGACCCACGCCACTGGAAGAACCGGACGAAGAGCACCGGGCGGACCAAAGCATTCCGCCGCGGTGACGTCATCGTTATCCGGATTTGAGCGTCCCCTGAGCGGGGAGAAGAGCGGGGGCGTTACCGAGGAAGCGGGCAGGCATTACGGCATAAGGGTTTCCACGAGCGATTCCTGGAGTGCGCCGAGCCAGAGATACGCCATCACCATCGGCTTGCGCGGATCGTCGTCCGGCAGCCGGTACAACTGCCCGTCCTCGTCCTCGTCGGTGACTTCGAGACGGGTGCCGATGGTCAGCCGCAGGTCGTTGAGCGCGCCGAGCCAGTGGCGCGAGTCCTCGGCGGAGAGCTTGAGCACCACGACGCTCCCGCCCCGCCCCACGGCCGCATCGTCCGCCGGGGCGCCGGCCTCGTCCAGTGCCCGGACGACCGCCAGGGCGTCCTCGCGCTTGCGCGCGCGCAGGTCGTTCTCGGTGAAGCGGCGGAACTCCGAGGAGAAGTCCGGCTCCTTCTCGCCGTACGCGTCCGGGAAGAGGCGGGCCAGCGCCGGGTCGGCGGGCGGCTCGCTCGGCCCCTCGGCGAACAGCTCGGCCAGCGGGTCCTCCCCCTCGACCGGAGCCTGGCCGGGGCCGACCAGCTCCAGGAGCTGCACGACGAGCGAGCGCAGGATGGACATCTCGACCTCGTCGAGCCCGATGGCCGCCCCGCCACCGCTGATCGCCTCGAACGGACCGGCCATCAGTTGCGGTCCTGGGTGAGAGTGGCCCACAGGCCGTACCCATGCATCGCCTGCACGTCGCGTTCCATCTCCTCGCGGCTGCCGCTGGAGACAACGGCACGGCCCTTCTGGTGCACATCGAGCATCAGCTTGTGCGCCTTGTCCTTCGAGTAGCCGAAGTAGGCCTGGAAGACATAGGCGACATAGCTCATCAGGTTGACCGGATCGTTGTGGACGAGAGTCACCCACGGCACGTCCGGTTCGGGAACGGCGAAGGTCTCCTCGGCCGATTCGGGACGTTCGATCTCTACGGGAGCAACACTCACGCCCCCCATGCTGCCACCCCGGGAGTGGCGGCGCACACACCGGTAGCCACATCTCGTCACTCTGACGAAATAGGGGGTAGCATCCTTCGCACGCCCCATCCCCTGGGGAGACTCCCCCGGATTCCCGGCCGAACCAGCCCGGCCGGTCCGGACGAACGTGCGAGGTTGACCGTTGTGAACGTTGCGGACCTTGGCCTGCCGGTGCATGTGCCGTCGACAGCGCTCTTCACGGACCAGTACGAGCTCACGATGCTCCAGGCCGCCCTCAAGGCCGGCAGCGCGGACCGCAGGTCGGTCTTCGAGGTCTTCACCCGGCGGCTGCCCGAGGGGCGGCGCTACGGCGTCGTGGCGGGCACCGGACGGGTCCTGGACGCCGTCGAGAACTTCCGCTTCGACGAGAGCCAGCTGCGCTTCCTGCGCGAGCAGGAAGTCGTCGACGCCCCCACCGCCGAATGGCTCGCCTCCTACCGCTTCAGCGGCGACATCTGGGGCTACCCGGAGGGCGAGGTGTACTTCCCCGGCTCCCCGGTCCTGCGGGTCGAGGGCTCCTTCGCGGAGTGCGTCCTCCTGGAGACCGTGATCCTCTCGATCCTCAACCACGACTCGGCCATCGCCGCCGCGGCCTCGCGGATGAACGCGGCGGCCGGCGGGCGCCCGCTGATCGAGATGGGCGCCCGGCGCACCCACGAGCTGGCGGCCGTCGCCTCGGCCCGCGCGGCGTACATCGGCGGCTTCTCCACCACGTCCGACCTGGCGGCCGGTTTCCGCTACGGGATCCCCACCGTCGGCACCAGCGCGCACGCCTTCACCCTGCTCCACGACGACGAGCGGCAGGCCTTCACCGCCCAGGTCGGCGCCCTCGGCCGGGACACCACCCTGCTGGTCGACACGTACGACGTGACCGAAGCGGTCCGTACGGCGGTCGAGGCGGCGGGGCCCGGACTGGGCGCGGTACGGATCGACTCCGGGGACCTGCTGCTCGTCGCGCACAAGGTCCGCCAGCAGCTCGACTCGCTGGGCGCGACCGACACGAAGATCGTGGTCACCTCCGACCTCGACGAGTACGCCATCGCCTCGCTGGCCGCGGCGCCCGTCGACGCGTACGGGGTCGGCACCCAGCTCGTCACCGGCAGCGGGCACCCCACCTGCTCCATGGTCTACAAACTGGTCGCCCGCGCCACCTCCGCCGACCCCGCCGCACCGCTGGAGCCGGTGGCGAAGAAGTCGATGGGCGCCAAGACGTCGCGGGGCGGGCGCAAGTGGGCCGCGCGCCGGACCGACGCCGACGGGGTCGCCGAGGCCGAGGTGATCGGCACCGGACCGGTGCCCGTGGAACTGGCGGACCGGCAGCTCCTGGTGCGGCTGGTCGAGGACGGCGAGATCATCGAACGCGAGCCGCTGGACACGGTGCGCGAGCGGCACCTCACGGTCCGGGGCACGCTGCCGATGTCGGCGATCCAGCTCTCCCGCGGCGAGCCGGTCATCCCGACCGAGTACGTGTGAGCCGACTCGGCAGGTGTGAACCGAGCGCGTACGTGTGAACCGACCGAGCACAGGTGAACCGACCGCGTACGTGTGAAACCGGCCGAGCGCCCGGGAATCAACCGGGCACGCACGAACCAGCCGAGTACGCATGAACGACTGGTGAGCGGGAATGCAAGGCCAGGCCGGACGGCACTCCGTGCCAGCAGCCCGGCACCCGCACCTCTCACCCGAACCCCTGCGTCCGAACCTGCGAAGGAAGCCCGCCATGCACCGCGCCCTGATCGTCGTCGACGTGCAGAACGACTTCTGCGAAGGCGGCAGCCTCGCAGTCACCGGAGGTGCGGACACCGCTGCCGCGATCACGGACCTGATCGGGCAGTCCTCCGCCTGTTACCGCCACGTGGTGGCCACCCGCGACCACCACGTGAACCCGGGCAACCACTTCTCCCGGAACCCGGACTTCGTCCACTCCTGGCCCGCGCACTGCGTGGCCGGTACGGAGGGGGTGGGCTTCCACCCGAACTTCGCACCGGCGGTGGCGTCCGGCGCGATCGACGCCGTCTTCGACAAGGGCGCCTACGCGGCGGCGTACAGCGGCTTCGAGGGCTTGGACGAGAACGGCGTGTCGCTGGCCGACTGGCTACGGGCCCGCGAGATCACGGCGGTCGACGTGGTCGGTATCGCGACGGACCACTGTGTCCGGGCCACGGCGCTCGACGCGGTGCGGGAGGGGTTCGGGACGCATGTCCTGCTCGACCTCACGGCCGGGGTCGCCGAGGCGACCACCGGCCGTGCGCTGGAGGAGATGCGGGCCGCGGGGGTGGAGCTGACCGGCAGCCCGGTCACCAGCCCGTCCGGCACGTGAGCCCACCGCGTACGCCCCGCGCACCCCGCGCACCCCGTACGCCCTGTGCGCCCAGCGGGCCCCGCTCGTCCCGTACGCCCCGCTGACGACCCCGCGTACCCCGCACGCCCCGCGTCACGACCGCAGCAGCGCCCTGATCGGGTGCCACAGCTCCGCCGTCTCCTGTGGCACCGCGCGCCACAGCAGACCGTCCGGATGGTGCAGCACCGCCGTGATCTCGTCGGGCGTCGGCGGCTGTGTGTTACCGCGCAGATACACCGCGCGCAACCCCAGATTCCGTAGCCGGGTCAGCGCCCGCGCCCGGTTTCCGGCGTGGACGAGTATCCGGACCTGCGTCAGCCTGTCCGGGCTGGGCAGCGTGAGCGCCACCACCACGCTGCCGTTCGGCAGTCTGCTGAATCCGCCACCTGGCATACCGTTCATCTCCCCCGTGAGACGTCGTGTCAATAAGAGCTGTGCAAGACGCACCTAAACACGATCGGCCGCCGCCCGCTAGAGGGCGACGGCCGATCATGCTTTGACCTGCGGAAACGTTGATCAGCGGTGCGAGGGACCAACCTGGAGCGTGATCGTCGAGCCACTCAGCGGCTGCTGGAGGATCGAGATCCGGGTGTTGGTGTCAGTTACCTGCACACTGCCGGTCCCATTCTCCTTGTACCAGTACGTACCCGTGTGGTCGTCGAAGGCCGGTACGCCCAGCTGCGGGGCGATCCGCTTCGCGACGTCCGCGTTGTGCAGCGTGAACCCGTTGGTCGGGTACCAGCTGAACGGTGCGTCGAAGGGCTGGATCTTGTTCCGGATGACCGTGCCGTCCGCCCACTTCAGCGGCTTGGCGTGCGAGTCGACCGGCAGGATCAGGCCCTTGCCCGGGTGGGCGCTGACGTTGTTGTCCGGCTGGGAGGTGTCCCACTGCCAGACCATCAGGCCCTTCTGGTACGGGTAGTACTCGACCCAGTCCGGACGGGTCTTCGAGAAGCCGAAGTTGTACGGACCGGTCTTCAGCGTCTGGTCGTACGACACGTACTGACGGTTCTCGGCGATGTAGTACTGCGGGTAGTCCTTGGAGAACGACTCACCGATGCGCGAGAAGCCCTTCGAGGTCCAACCCGCGTCGTCCGTCTCGGCGTTGTCCGTGAAGAGCGGGGCGCCGTCGGCGTTCACCGAGATCTTGTCGGCCGTGAAGCCCTTGCCGGACACACCGCCGTCGGACGTGTAGCGGAAGCGGAGGTCGATCTTCTTGCCCGCGTAGGCGTCCAGCGGGAACGACAGGCTCTTGTACGCGGCGGACGAACCGGTCAGCGCCGGCTTGTCGCCACCGTCGCGCGGGATCTGCGCGCCGTCGGCCTTGCCGTCGATCGCGGTCCAGTTGGCGCCACCGTCCGTCGACACCTCGGTGTAGAGGAAGTCGTAGTCCTTCTCGATGTCCCACCAGCCCGAAAGGTCCAGCGAGGCAGCGGACTTACCGGTCAGGTCGACCGAGCGGGTCAGCGTGTTGGACAGGTCGTCGCCCATCCCGCTCCACCACTGCTTGGTGCCCTCGGCCGGCTTCACGACCGTGGTGGTGACGGCCTTGTCCGGCAGCGAGACGACCAGCGCCTGCTTGTTCTTGGTGTTGTACTCCGAGACGCCCAGCTTGTGGGTCGACTTCGTCGCGGCCTTCGCCGTGTCGTAGTCGAGCCAGCCCAGCTGGAGCTTGTCCCAGGCGGACATGTCGCCCGGCTTGTTGCCGATGGCGTTGTCGCCGGTGCTCAGCCAGGAGCCCGCCGACATCAGCGACCAGAAACCGACGCCGTTCTCGGCGGTGTTGGTGGTGTCGTACTCGTCGGGCAGGCCCAGGTCGTGGGCGTACTCGTGGGCGAAGACACCGAGGCCGCCGTTCTCGGGCTGCATGGTGTAGTCGCCGACCCAGATGCCGGTGTCACCGACCGGCGTGCCACCCGACTTGTTGTCGGCCGGGCCGGTCTTGCCGGTGTCCGTGCCGTACACGTAGGAGCGGTGTGCCCAGAGGGCGTCCGGGCCCTGCGCGCCGCCGCCCGCGGACTCGTCCTCGCCCGCGTGCACGATCTGGAAGTGGTCGATGTAGCCGTCGGGCTCGTTGAAGTTGCCGTCGCCGTCGTAGTCGTAGCGGTCCCACTGGTCGTAGCTGGCCAGGGTCGTCTTGATCTCGGCGTCGGTCTTGCCCGCGGCCTTCTGCGCGGCCACCCAGGCGTTGACGCCGTCGCGGACCAGGTCACCGGCGTTGGCGCAGATGCTGGAGCCGCAGTAGTTGGAGCCGTAGCGGGCCTCGTTGTTCGGGACGCTGACCCAGTCGGCGACCTCGCCGTCGACGGAGTACCGGCCGGACGAGGTCTTCTCGTAGTACGACTTGAGCGAGTCCTGGCCCTTGCCCGTGCCGAAGTACAGGTTCTGGAAGTGGTCGCGGTTGTAGTCCGCCTGCCACGCCGTGCTGTTGTCCTTCTTGCGGTCGGGCTGGGCTATCTCGTTGTGCGCGGGGCCGGGCGTGCCGCCGTACTTCTTGACCGGGGGCTTCGGCCCGTCGGGGCCGTCCGGGTCGTACATGGTCGTGTCGTCGACCGTGTCGCCGAACTGCACCAGGATCGTGAAGATCTTGTCGGTCTTCTCGCGGCCCAGCTCGACGTACTTCTTGTCGTCGAGGCGCACCACCTTGGAACCGTCGTGCGACTGCGTCTTCTTGTGGCCTGATATGACCTGCTGGAGCGCGGCCTGGCGCTCCTTGTTCTGCTGCTTGCTGAACGGGCTGTCGAGGTTGTGCTTCTGGCCCTTCAGCAGGGTCGCCGGGTCACGGCGGTCGATCTTCTTCGAAGTCGCCGTGCCCGTGGGCGCCTTGGTGTCGGCCTGGGCGGTGGCGTACGTCGAAGCGGTGGCTGTGGTCGCGGCGATGGCCACGAGCACGGCTGCCACCCGGGTTGTCGCCCGTCTCTTGATATTCACCTGGTGCTGTCCTCCCGGAACGCGTCTCAAGTGACGACATTCGATCGGAGGTACGAAAGAAAAGACAGATCTTGACTTGCGCATACCAACTGCACTATGCAGGGCGCTGTTTCCGGTATCCGGACGGCTCACAGCGTCCCCACAGTCCCTCCAAAGTCTCTCCGGAGCGGCTCCGCAACACCGTCACGGAGCGTCAACAGGCGCGTCGGTCTCGCCAGTTGGATGGGGCCGTGACTCCGTGCGCCCCCCATGCACCGGCACCGTGGGTTAGGCCACGCTTACCAGCTGTTCCGCTCGGGCATCCGTCGGATTAGAGTCGCACTCGACTGCGTGATGTCACGCTTTGTCGACCCGACCACCTCAACCGCTGTCCCTAGGACGGATATCGCCATGACGCGTCCGACTGCCGCACAGCTTCCGACCGCCGCACAGCTCTCGTACGGTTCGGCCACTGTCGTCTCCTCCTCCTTCGCGATGCTGCTGCTCTCGCGCACCACGTCGGGCGTCGGAGTCGCGGTCATCGCACTGGCGGCTCTGATCCTCGGTCTGCTCGTCGCGGTCACCGTGCCCATGCCGAAAGCGGCGCGTCTGGCGCGGGCCGAGAGCGCCGAGGCCGAGAACGCTGCGAACGCCGAGAGTGCCGCGAGCGGCGGATCCGGTACGGGCCGGGCCACCGCGCCCGCCGGCGGCACCACCCCGCCGGCCGCGCTGCGGGTGAGCTCGCCGCAGATCGGTGCCGGCCGGGTCGGGGAGCACTCACTGCGGGGGTGAGACCACCACCACGGTCTTCGCGGCCTTGTCGTGCAGCCCCTGCTTGTACGGCTTGTCGAAGAAGCTCCAACCGCCGCAGATCGCGGTCCAGACACAGGCGCAGCAGAACACCGCGGGCAGCCACAGCACACAGGCCCGGACGAACGCGGCCTGAGTGGTGGGCGTGGTGCCGTCGTTGAGATTCGCGGTGCGCAGGCCCAGCAGGCTCTTGCCCAGGGTCCGGCCGTTGCACCTGACCGTCATGAGCACGTCGTAGCCGATGAAGAGCACCGCCGCGAGCACGCTCTGCCAGACCGACCGGCCGTAGTCCGTGTGGTCCGTGTTGTACCGCAGCCCGCCCCAGATCAATGAGATCAGCCAGACGATCACGGCGATGAGCACGATGTCGATGATGCGGGCCAGCACCCGCTTGCCGCTCGGCGCGAGCGGCGCCATCCCGGAGAGCGGGTCGTTGCCGCCGTGGGGGCCACCGCCGCCGTACGCGTTCGGGTCGTAGGGCGGAGGCGTACTCCCGCCGTACGGGTCACCACCGCCCGGCGGGGGGCCGTACGGGCCGCCGCTACCGCCGCTGCTACCGGGACCGTACGGATTGCCGCCACCGCCACCCGGGCCGTACGGATTGCCGCCGCCCGGCGGGGGCGGCGGAGAGCTGTTGTACGGCTGCCCCGGCGACGGCGGCGGGACACCGTCGTACGGCCTCCCCGCGAAGGGGTCGTCCTCGGGCCGTCGGCCGGGCCAGGGCTGGTCGGTGCTCATGGCCCGAGTCGACCGCGCCCGGCCCGGTACCGCATCCGGTCGAGGCCGTACGAGTGACCGGGCACCGGGGCGGACGGACTTCCGTGGTCGGTCTCCGGTGGTCGGACTTCTGTCGTCGGACTTCCGTGGTCGGTCTCAGTCGGCTGCCACGAACGTGCCCGCCGCCTTGTCGTGCAGGCACTGCCGCCAGGGCCGGTCGAACAGGCACCAGAGCACGTCGACGACGCCGACCACCAGCACACCGAGTACGCCGTACAGCAGCCAGCGGATCAGCGCGGGGCGGAAGCCCGGCGCCTCGTACGACTCCATGCCGCGGACCTGGACCCCGCAGAGCTTCTTGCCGAGGGTCCGGCCCCAGCGGGCGGTCGGGACGGCCTCGTACAGCAGCCCCAGGACGAGGAACGCGCCGATGACGGCGCCGAGGCAGCCGGCCGTGGTGCCGTCGATCAGCCAGACCGTGACGGTCGTACCCGAGAGCTTGGCCTCGTCGATCTTGCCGTTGATGTGGTCGGCGGCCTTGGTCAGCAACGGCACGGCGATCACGCCGACGACCGCGCCCAGCACCACGGCGTCGATCAGCCGCGCGGCGAACCGCTTGCCGAGGCCCGCGGGTCGGGCGGCGGCCTGGGCGCGGGCGGCCTGGAGGAAGGGGTCCTCCACGACCGGCTTCCAGGCGGGCAGCCCCTGCTGCTCGGGCTCGGCGGCGGGCCTGGCGAGCTCGTGCACCTGCTGAGGCCAGGGGGGCGGTGCCTGCTGCTGAGGCTGCTGCTGAGGTTGCTGAGCCTGCTGCGGGGGGAACTGTTGCTGTTGCTGCGCGGGGAACGCGGGTTGGGGCTGAGCCTGCCGCTGGACAGGCTGCGGCTGAACGGCCTGCGGCTGGACAGGCTGCGGCGCCTGCTGTTGCGACGGCAGTTGCTGCTGCGGCGCCTGCTGTTGAGCATGCTGCTGCGGTTGCTGCTGCTTGGGGCTTATGGCCCGGATCGACAGGGTTCCGTCGGTCCTGCTCGTACGGCCCGCATCGCCACCGGGGCGCAGCGCACGGAGCGCGACCGTGCCGTCGGGCGGCTCCTGACGGCCCGTGGGAAGTGCGGGCCGGGAGGCCTGCTGCCCGGCGGGCAGTTCGGCACGGCGCGGGTCCGGCACCGGTTCGGCGGGACCGGGCTGCTGGGCGCCGGGCGGGGCCGGGGCCTCCGCCGGGGTACGCGGGTCCGGGCCGCCCCAGGAGACCCGGCGGTCGCGTTCGCCGCCGAAGCCGCCCTGCCGCGAGGCGTCGGCCTGCCAGGCGGACGAGGGTTCCTGACGGCTGTCGTACCCGGGCTCCTCGTCGAAGAAGACCGGACCGGTCTCCTCGACCTGCGGGACGGCGGGTACGCCGGGGGCCCTGCGTACGGCAGGGAGCGGCGCGGAGGGCGAGACGGGCGCGGGCGCCGTGCCGCCGGGCGGCACCGGCATGGCCTGGCCGCTGTCCTCGGGTGCGGGACGGCTCGTGCCGGGCACCCAGGAAGCGCCGTTCCAGTACCGCACGTATCCAGGAATGGATGGGTCCGGGTAGTAGCCGGGCGTGGGGCTGCCGTCGCCGGTTGCCGAGGTTGGGGCGCTCATCACCGTGGTCCCGTATCTCCTTGAGATCCGCAATTGAGCCCGACCGGCCGTCGGACGGCGGTCGGTTTAAAGGCTCCACATCTATCAGACCGCCGCATGGCGTCGGACCGGTCCTGCTGCTTCGACCACTTTCCGGTCATCGGCAAATCATCCTCGAAACCCGCGTAATGAAAGCCGGGCAGGGCGCTCTCACCCTGTACGGCCCGCCGTCGGGCGTACGTACAAGGAGAGGAACGCACGCCATGCATACCGTGGTCGAACGTGAACTGGAGCTCAAGCTGGTGCTGTCGCCGGAGCGCAGCATCCCCGTCCCCGCCCGGCTGAGCTACCGCACCCAGGACCCCTACGCCGTGCACATCAGCTTCCACATCTGTTCCGACACCCCCGTCAACTGGACCTTCGCCCGCGAGCTGATCGTAGAGGGGGTGTTCAGGCCGTGCGGTCACGGTGACGTACGGATCTGGCCGACCAAGGTGGACACGAAGAGCGTCATCTGTCTCGCGCTGACCTCGCCCGACGGCAACGCCCTGCTGGAGGCGCCGACCGCCCAGGTCTCCGCCTGGCTGGAGCGGACCCTGCGGGCGGTGCCGCCCGGTTCGGAGAGTGCGCATCTCGGTCTCGACGACGGTCTGGCCGCGCTGCTCAGTCCGCTGCCGGCGGACGATCTGTGGCTGCGCGACCCGTGGCCGTCGGACGAGTCCGACGACGACGGCCAGTGAGAGCGGCCGGTCGACGGGGTCGGAGTGAGGAGGATCAGAAGAGTTTGCCGGGGTTGAGCAGGCCCAGCGGGTCGAAGGCCTGCTTGACTCCGCGCTGCATCTCCAGTCCCACCGGGCCCAGTTCACGCGCCAGCCACTCCTTCTTGAGTACGCCGACGCCGTGTTCGCCGGTGATCGTGCCGCCCAGCTCCAGGCCGAGGGCCATGATCTCGTCGAAGGACTCCCGCGCCCGGCGGGACTCCTCGGCGTCGTCCTGGTCGAAGCAGACGACGGGGTGCGTGTTGCCGTCGCCCGCGTGCGCGCAGACGCCGATGGTGAGGTCGTGCTTGGCGGCGATGGCTGCGGTGCCTTCGAGCATCGCGCCCAGCTGCGAGCGCGGCACGCACACGTCGTCGATCATCGTGGCGGACTTGACGGTCTCCAGCGCGACGAGCGACAACCGTCTTGCCTGGAGCAGCAGTTCGGACTCGGCGGCGTCCCCGGCGGGCACCACGTCGGTGGCACCGGCCGCCGTGCACAGCGCGCCGACGGCGGCCAGGTCGGCCGCCGGGTCCGGGGTGTCGAAGGCGGCGAGCAGCAGGGCCTCGGTGGTCTCGGGGAGGCCCATCCGGGACATCCGGTTGACGGCCTGGATCGTGGTGCGGTCCATGAGTTCGAGGAGTGAGGGGGTGTGGCCGAGCTCCATGATCCGGCAGACCGCGTCACAGGCCTCGGCCGCCGAGGCGAACTCGGCTGCCAGGGCGAGCTGCTGGGGCGGGGTGGGCTTCAGCGCGAGGACCGCCTTGACGACGATGCCGAGGCTGCCCTCGGAGCCGACGAAGAGCCGGGTCAGGTCGTACCCCGCGACGCCCTTGGCGGTACGGCGGCCGGTACTGAGCAGCCGCCCGTCGGCGAGCACGACCTCCAGGCCGAGTACGTACTCGGCGGTCACTCCGTACTTCACGCAGCACAGGCCGCCCGACGCGGTGCCGATGTTCCCGCCGATGGTGCAGGTCTCCCAGCTGGAGGGGTCCGGCGGGTAGTAGAGCCCCTTTTCGGCGACGGCCCGGGACAGCACGGCGTTGACGACGCCCGGTTCGACGACCGCGATCCGGTCGACGGGGCTGATCTCCAGGATCCGGTCCATCTTCACGAGGGACAGCACGACGCAGCCGTCACTGGCGTTGGCCGCGCCGGAGAGCCCGGTACGCGCGCCCTGCGGGACGACGGGCGTACGGAGGGCGGTCGCGGTCCGCATGATGTGCTGGACCTGCTCGGTGGTGCGCGGCAGCACCACGGCGGCGGGGGCCCCGGCCTCGCAGAATCCGGCCATGTCTCTGGCGTACGAGGCCATGATGTCGGGGTCGGAGATCAGAGCTTCGGGCGGAAGTCCGGCGCGCAGCCGTTCGAGCAGATCGTCCATGATCCCAGCGTGACACCGGGGCGCGGTGGTGGGAAGGGGCGCGCCGCGAGCGCGGACGCCGGGGGCGGTGCGTCGCACTGCGCGGACGCCCCGCCCCTTCGTAGACCTCCCCCACGGTTCAGCGGCGCACCACCCTGACCAGGCGGTGGGCGGGCACGCGCAGCGGGCTCCTGGCGGTGAAGGCGAGGACCACCGCCGCGCCGCCGGTCGGGTAGCGGTCGAGCCGGAGCGAGGTCACCTCGCACCAGAGCCCGCGTACGAGTACCAGGTCACGCGTCCGTACCCGTACGGCACAGAGCTGCTGCTCATCGGCCGTCATGGCGCCCGGCTCCGTCCTGGGCGGCCCCGTCGGTGGCCTCGGGTGCCTGGTCCGCCGCGCGCTCCGTCGCGTACTCCGCCCAGACGATCTTCCCGGGGCCGTTCCGTTTCCCGTACCCCCACCGGTCCGCCAGCGCGGTCACGAGGGCCAGCCCCGCCCGGCAGAGTCAGTGGGCTCGGGCTGCCGCACGACCGGCAGTACGGGCGAGGCGTCGTGCACCTCGATCCGCACCCCGTGCGGCAGCCGGACGAAGCGCGTCTCGATCTCCCGTCCGGGCGATACACGGGCGTGCTGCCCTGCGTTGGTCAACAGCTCGGAGAGCAGGAGCGAGGCGGTATCCGTCACCGTCGCCAACTCCCAACCCGCCAGGGCCGTACGCAGCTCCGCGCGCGCCTACCCGACCTGTCCCGGGTGACGGCTCCACCGCAGAACCACTTCCTCCCTTTTCCGGGTCGCCTCGGTCATCAGCGGACCACCACGCCGTGGATGATGCGCGGCCCGGCGTCGATGCCGTGCGCGGCGAGCCAGAGCACGGTGCGGCGGGCCCGTCGGTGGCGTGTAAGGAGCGTCGACATGCTGTCGCTGGCCCAGCGCAGTCGGGAGCCGGGCTGAGTACAGCGGGCAGGCCTGGCGCGTCCGTCGTACACGGACTTCATCGACTACGAGAAGACCGCCGACTATGTGCGGTCGTTCCAGAACAACCTCATCGCGGGCCTTCTTCAGACCCCCGACTACGCGCGGGCCATCCTCTCCGCGCCACCGTCGACTCTGGACAGCAAGGCGGTTGACGCGCTGGTCATAGCTCGCATGAAGCGCCAGGAGATGTTGCAGACCCCTACGGCTCTTCGAGTCCGCGATATGGCGCAAGAGCAGTTACAGCGGCCAGGGCGGCGACTGTGTAGAGGTCGCCGCCCTCACCACCGGCACCGCCGTCCGCGACAGCAAGAACCCCATGGGACCCGCCCTCCGCTTCGACGACGGAACCTGGGCCGCCTTCCTCGCCGTGACCAAACGGGCGCAGTAGGCCGAAACCGAGGCTGCACGCCCGTACACCTACGCCCGGGACGGAGTTCCGTCAGCGCGACTCGTGGGACAGCAACGTACCGAGCGGGCCCAGGTCCAGGTTGAGGTCCTCGCGGCGCAGTCCGTGCTGCTCGCAGAGTTCCGTCATCCGTTCGTCGAGGAGCATCAGCGTGGTGCCCACGCGCTCTTCCTGGTCCTCGGTCAGCTCCCCGCTGTCGAACCGGCGGATCGCCTGGCGCTCCATCAGCTGCCGGAGCAGTTCCACGACGGTGAGAACCAGCGAAGCCAGATCACGGCCGGCGCTGTGCGGGTCGATGTCCACCCGTGCGTCGCTCACAGGGGCCCTCCGTCGGCCCACGGCGCAGGCACTCGCTCGCTGACGGATGCCAGCAGGGCGTGCAGGGAGAGGCGGATCAGCGGGACCTCCGCAATGGCGATCACCAGGTCGCCGCTGATGACGACGCCCGTACCGAGTACCCGGTCGAGCAGGTCGACCAACGGGACGCCAATGGGTGCCATGGCCTCCGGGCCCTGCCAGGCGACGGGCTTACGGGTGCCCTGCAAGATCTTCTCCATCCGTGAACGAGTAGGGGGCCCAGGGCCCGGACACCTCGATCTCGATGCCGTCGAAGCCAGGAGAGTTACGGAGCCGCCCGATCGTGGTCGCCAACTCAGCTTCCCGCTCCTCCGCGAGCAGGTAGGCAGCGTTCAGGACCTGGGTGCGGTCTCTGCCGGTCGCCTCGGAGCCGTGCGGACGCCGCCGGACCGAGGCGACGGCCAACTCCCCTACTGCGCTGTCGACCTGCTCGGCTGCGGCCAGTGCGCTCTCCCGGTTCACCTCGCGTGACTGCTGACGACTGCGCAGGCGGCTCAGGTAGTCACGGCCAGAACCTCGCGGGGATCCCGGCATGGTCGTCACCGGTGGTACGGGCGCGGCGGACCGGGCCGTCGTCTCGGACTGCGTCACGTAGACCTTGACCCCCCATTCGACCCTTCCGGCGATGCGGTCCAGCGCCACTCGAAACCGTTCGTGGTTCACACCGAGGGCAGCTGCGGCCCGCTCGTCGGTGAGATAGAGCGTGGCCAGCGGGAGCGGCACCGTGGGGCTGACCGCGGCAGCAGCCGTGACGACGGCGTGGTGGGCTCGCGCGCAGCGTTCGAGTTCGGCAACGTCTGCGAGCCGCTCCCGCAGCGCGGTCTCCGAGAAGGCAGCCGCAGGTACGTCCTGGACCACGGCCCACAGCTCGCCGACCGGCAGGAGACGCAGCGGGCCGCCCCCCACGTGTCCGCAGGTGGCGGTGGGTGTCGCGGGGCGGGCCGGACCACAGACAGCGAAGACGTACGTGGCGGCGGAGCTGACATCGGCAGCGGTACCGGGCGGGTGGTGCGCGGTCACACTCATCGGTGGCGCAGTTCCCTTCCGCTGTGAGCTTCCTCGGTGTCATCGCCTTCCAGGGCCTCGATCCGCTCGCGCAGCCGCTTGTTCTCGTCGGACAGCGCATTGTGAGCGGCACGCGACGAAAGAGCTGGATCGGTCTCCCACCAGTCGATTCCCGCCTTCTTCGCTGTTTCGACGGACGAGATGAAGAGTCGTAGGCGAATCGTCAGCAGTTCGATGTCCAACAGGTCGATCTTGATGTCGCCCGCGATCACGATCCCTTTGTCCAGTACGCGTTCCAGAATTTCGGCCAGGTTGGTGGTGGAGGCGTGCGTGGGAGGCGGCGCGCCCCGCGTTTGCATCTCCGTCACGCTGTGCCTCCAGTCATCGGCTTCGTCCGCATGGCCACGCCAGTGCACTTCATACGTGAGTTCCCGGGGATCCGTGGATGTCGCCGAGAGGTCTCAGCGGCTTCCTGTCGAGAAGGTCCAACAGCCGCTCTTCCTCGCGTTCGAACTGCGGCAGGTCGATTTCTCCTTCGTCCAGTGAACGGTTCAGCGCTGCAAGCCGCGCGCGAATCACACCGGGGTCGTACAGTTCGGCCTCCGCCGCGTCGATGAGCCGGTCGGACACCCAGATCACACCGCGCACCGGAGCCAGCGGCAGGAGCAGCACACCGGAAAGCAGCCCCATGTCAGACCCTGGCCGGGGCAGATTCCGAGCCTACGAAGCTGTAACAGGGCAACGGCCCAGTCAGCCGCAGTTCCAGCCGGTCAAGGTGGTCCGCGGCGAATTGCTCGGCGACGGTACGGAATCGCTCTTCGAGGCGGCGGGGAACAAGGAACGACGTATTGAGCACGCAGCCTTCCACTTCCGGTCCCGGTCGCATGTCGTCGGCGATCTCGGCGAATTCGACCGGCAGCCGGGCCGCGGCCACTGCGGCCCGCCGCCGCAGACCGGACGCCACGGCTTCACCGAGCCGGACATTGGCTTCGTAGCCGGGGTGACGGCGCGTTTCCTCGCGGATCCTGCGGACCACCGGGTCCTCGCGGACCAGTGCCTCCAGGTTGTCCTGCACCGGCATGACCTTCACGTTCATCTCGATGCGGGAGTCGAGTCGCTCCAGAACCCCGGAGTGCTCGTTCTCGCGTACCTCGACATCGCGCAGCACCGTAGCTTCGTCGGGTGCGACCACTCCGAAGCGCATGGGCAGCACAGGCCCGGCTTCGGCCAGTGCGAGGAGCAGCCCCTGGTGCGCCAGGAGGTCGCGACGCCGTGCCCGGAGACCGGGGTGGGTCTGGCTGACCACGACCGCCAGTTCCCCGGCCGGCAGCAGCCGGATCTCGGCCGGCGGTTCGCCGACTCCTCTGGCTGTCGGAGGGAGCACGTGCGAGCTGCCCACGATGCCGTACACATAGATGCCTGCTTCGGCCATCGGTCAGTGCTCCTCTTTGTGACGCCGAGCACGACCGCTGTCGGTGCTTCGCGAGCGTGACGACTTGGTTTTGCGCGGCCGTTCCTCTTCCTTGGTTTCGTCGTCGTCATCGCCCATACCGACGGCCTTCTTGACCTTGTCGCCCACGGAATGCGCAGCCTTCTTCGCCCCGGCTTTACCCACGCCCTTGGCCATACCGCCGCCGAAGAGCTCGGGTACCGTCCGGCTGCTCGTGTCGTTTTCCAGATCGAGCCGATTACAGGCTTCGGCGAACCGCAGATAGGTGTCGACACTGGCGACGACGATCCGTGCATCAATCTTCAGAATTTCGATGCCGACCAGCGACACACGCACAAAGATGTCGATGACCATGCCTCGGTCCAGGATGAGTTCCAGGACGTCATAGAGGCTGCCTGCGCGCGGAACGCGGACGACCTCCTCGCTGTATGTGCTCACGGGATGACCGTCTCTCCGGATTGGGGCTGATGCAGGGGCGCTCATGTGTCAGCCTGACCGCGGCGGTAGCGACGGACCCTGCGGTATTGCAGCAGTGAGCCGCCCTCGTCGATGTCCACCTCGTACGTAGCCAGAAGGCTGGTGGTGTCGGGAATGCGCGGGAGTTCCAGCACTTCCACGTCGACATGCCAGCCTTCGTCGTTCCGTGAAACAGCTGAAACACCCTCGGTCCTGTGGGTGATCAGCCTCTTCAGGCTCTGACATGCCCTTTCGGCCGCCTCCTCCGCTCCTTTTACGTGCTGTTTTCCCGCAGCGGGGCGGGGGGAACGGGAGGTCCGGGCACGCTGTTCTGACATGTTCGTCATTCTCTTGGCCGTCCAGCCGCCACGCACGCGGTGTGGACCGAACGACTGGTGACAGCTACCGCGGCACGTCCGCAGAATCCACCCGAATGGCGGCTTACCGAAGGCCGGAGGACATTGGAAGGAGAGATGCGCACCGCCATGCGGTCAGCGCCCACCGAAGCATCCCGGTGCCACTCGCCGACAGGCTCTTCTTCACGACGGAGGATCTTTCGATGGCCAGCAACGACAACGCCGACAGCGCCGGTCCCGGTACGAGCAGCGGTGGTGGCGGGACACGAGGCACGACCACCATCGCCGATACGGTCGTCGCGACCATCGCGGGCATCGCGGTACGCGAGACCGATGGAATATACGCAGTGGGCGGCAGCGCCTCCCGGGCTTTGGGATCTGTCCGGGACCGGGTGTCGAAGTCGCCCGCTCACAGCAGGGGAATCAAGGTCGAGGTCGGTGAGACAGAGGCCGCCATCGACCTGGATGTCGTCGTGGAGTACGGCGAGTCGATCTCGGACATCGCGAAGGAGATCCGCAGCGGGGTGACGGACGCGGTGGAGACGATGACCGGCCTGAAGGTCGTCGAGATCAACATCAAGGTGCTCGACGTCCACGTACCCGGAGCGGACGACGACAGCGACGACGAGGACAGCGGCGGCCGGAGCGTACGGGCGCGGTAGATACCTGCACCTGCGGTAGCTCTCGCAGCGCCCGAAAGGCCCGTTCCTCCCCCATGTGCCATGCGCGCTCACGTGCGACGGCGAGAACACTGCTCGTGTCCACGGCGGAGCGGGCATGGCTTCGTTCGATGGGGCTCCAAGTAGCCTCAATTCGACGGGAGTTCGGATATCTCGCCATGCGGCGGGTCGACCGGGAGTGGGGCGGACCGGTACCGGACCGATCCAAGGATGCACGGGGGCGGAATTCGGGGGAAAGTGGAGTGGCGGGGGTACCGGGGCCTCGTTCCGCGCCCTCCCGAGCGGGGGCACATCGAGGTTCAGAACGGTGAAGGAGGCACGCGCCCGCTCTGCCGGGGCGTGTTTGGACCGCTTCTCTCCAGCCCTTAGAGGCACTCATGGAAAACAGTACGAAGGTTTCTCTCGCCGCCGCTGTAGCGGCTGGCTACGTCCTTGGCCGAACCAAGAAAGGGAAGCTGGCCATCGGTCTCGCATCCCTGGTGGCGGGCCAGCAACTCCCACTGAATCCACGGGAACTCGTCAGCATGGGCGCCCGCAAGCTGGCCGCGAATCCGCAGGTGGCGCCCCTCATCGAGCAAGCACGGGGTGACGTGCTGGACGCTGGGCGCACTGCACTGTCGGCTACAGCCAACCGTCGCCTCGAAGCCGTCGCCGATGCGCTCCAGGAACGCACCAACGCGTTGCTGGAGCCTCCTCCGGACGAGGACGAGGACGAGGACCACGACGAGGAAGAGGACGAGGACGAGCCTGAGGACGAGGAGCCCGAAGAGGAAGAGGAGGAAGAAGAGGAGGAAGAACCTCCTCGCCGTCGTCCGACGAAGCGATCCGCTGGAGCGGCGAAGAAGACTCCCTCGAAGAAGGCACCGGCGAAGAAGGCCCCCGCGAAGAAGGCCCCCGCGAAGAAGACCGCCGCCAAAAAGACCGCGCCCAAGAGGACAGCGGCAAAGAAGCCCGCCAAGAAGACAGCGGAAAAGAAGCCGTCCACGAAGGGGGCTGCTGCGAAGGAGTCTTCGAACCGCAACAGCCGTAGGAGGTAACTCTCATGGCCAAGCAGGAGGACAATCCCACAGACAAGGGCCAGTCCGGCCTGGACCAGGTCAAGGAGCAGTTGTCGGCCTACCTAGGGGCGCAGGGACAGCGGCTTGTCGATTCGGCCACCGGAAAACTCACCGACCTCGCGCAGGGCATTGGAGACACGGACGGAGACGACGGGGGTGGTCTTCTTGACGTCGGAAAGCGAGTACTCGGCGGTGAGAATCCGGTCAAGGCCTTCGTGGGCGAGAAGGCCGGTGCAGTGAAGGACAAGGCCGTGGATTCGGTCAAAGGCGCCTTCGGCGGGGGCAGCGATGGCGGGAAGTCCGGAAGCGTCAAGGTGACCAATATCGTCGAGGTCATCGACATCGGCATGCCCTTGCGCACGGTGTATGACCGGTGGACCGAGATCGAGGAGTTCAGCTCGTTCACCAAGGGCGTCACCGGCGTGTCTCAATCGGACGAGATCGAGAGCGACTGGAAACTCAAAGTCGCCTTCTCCAACCGCAGTTGGAAGGCCACAGTTCAAGAGCAAGTACCCGACGACCGCATCGTATGGACATCCGAGGGCGCGCAAGGGACGACCCACGGCGCCATCAGCTTCCACGAACTGGCCCCGCGACTGACGCGCATCGTCGCTGTCGTCGAGTACACCCCCTCCGGATTCTTCGAGAAGACCGGCAACATCTGGCGGGCCCAGGGGCGCCGACTGCGGTTGGATCTCAAGCACTTCCAGCGGTACGTGACGCTTACCGACGACGACGAAGTCGAAGGCTGGCGTGGCGAGATCCGCGACGGGGAAGTCGTGCGGAGCCACGAAGAGGGCCTCGAAGACGACGAGGACGAATCTGGCGGCGAAGAGGAAGAAGACGAAGAGCCAGAAGACGATGAGGACGACGACGGCGAGGAGTACGACGGCGAGGAGTACGAGGACGAAGAGGAGGACGAAGAAGAGGAGCCGGAGGACGAAGAAGAGGAGTGAGAGCCGAATCGCCGACGTCCCGGAATTTCCCCTGACCACCTCGCCACTCTGTTTGAGCCCGAGGCACTTCGACCGACTGCTCACTTCGGGCACTACTCGGGCACTGTCGCACCGTCCGGCCGACCGCCCGTCCCGTACGCATGCTGATCGCCGTGCTGTACGGCGAAGACCGACCCGGACCCGTGGACGATGTCGGTCTGTTCGAAGGTGATGGTCCGACGGTCGTCCGGCAGCGGCGGCGGCCTCCGCCGCCAGCCGCGCCAGCGCCTCGCGGCAGGAGGGGTCGCGACGTAGCAGTGCCGCGAATTCCAAGGCCCAGAAGCCGAAGAGCGAACGCCGGATCTCGTCGGCGTCCGGGGGCGGCCGGGCCCGGGTGCTCGCGGCTCAGGTACCTGCGTTGATTCCCGCGCGCAGGATCACGTCCACCAGCCTGTCCGCCGCGTCCGGACGCCCGTGGGCACGCGCCCGTTCCGCCATCGCCGCCCGTCGTGCCGGGTCGATGAGCAGCGGGCCCACCGCGTCGCGGAGACGCGCTCCGGTGACGTCACCGATCAGGGCCACGGCCGCACCGGCCTCTTCGAGGTGGCGGGCGTTGTGCGCCTGTTCGTTCCCGGCTGATGAGGCGAGCGGGATGAACACGCCGGGCTTACCGAGGGCGGTCAGCTCGGCAAGCGTGCCCGCGCCGCTGCGGGAGATCACCACGTCGGCCAGCGCCAGGACGTCGGGGAGTTCGGGGCCGACGAACCCGGCAAGGTAGTAGCGCCCTTGCAGGCCCGGAGGGAGTGCCGACACATGGTGGTGCAGCTCCGCGACGTTGGCCGGTCCGCACTGGTGGATCACGTTCGCGCGTTCCAGCAGCCACGTCAGCGAGTCTCGCACCACGCCGTTGATCTGCTGCGCGCCCTGCGCGCCGCCGGTGACGTACACGGTCGGCAGGCGCCGCTCGAAGCCGTGCAGCCCCAGTGCCTCAACTGCCTTGTCCGGGTGGCCGGTCAGCACCTCGGGGCGGACCGGATTGCCGGTCACGACGCCGGCGGCGCGCACCGACTCCGGGAGGAGCGGCAGCGACGATTCCGACGACAGTGCGATCCTGGTCGCCGAGCTCGCGAGCTTCCGGTTGGCCAGGCCCAGGCGCACGGTCTGTTCGTGCAGGACCAGCGGGCGGCGGCACATACGGGCGGCCAGGCCTGCGGGGACGGCCACGTAGCCGCCGGTGGCGAGTACGACGTCCGGCTGGAAGTCGGCGACGATCTTCCGGGCCTGTGCCACACCCAGCGGCACCCGGGCCATGTCCTTGACGTTGGCCGGGGACACCATTTTGAGCGGGTTGCTGGAACGGCGGATCTTGCCCGTGGCGACCGTGGTGAACGGGATGCCCTCGGCCGGTGCGACCCGGGCCTCCAGGCCGTCCGGCGTACCGATCCACAGCACGTCGAGCGACCTGCCCTCTGCCGCCAGCCGAGCCCGTAGCGCGCGGATCGCGGTCACTGCGGGGTAGGTGTGGCCCCCTGTACCTCCCCCCGTGACGATCAGACGGAAGGGGCGAGGAAGAGAAGAAGGACTGTTCACCCGGCGCACCCTACTGGCTGCGCTCCAGCCCATGACAATGCACAAGCTCTGCTGCCGTTCCTGCGGGGCCGATCCGCCTGGTGGGACGGCCCGTCCCACCAGGCCGTAACCGTTCCGGGAACCACGCGAATGGCGGCATGCCGGAGACGGGAGGAGATTGGGAGGAGTGAGATGCGCACCGCCATGCGGGCGAGCCCTCGCTGAAGGGCGTGTGGCGTTCGCTGAAGGACGTGTCGCGTTGCGCAGACCAGCTCTTCTTCCTCTGGAGGATCTCCGATGGCCAGCAACGACAACACCGGCAGCACCACTCTCGGTACGGGCAGTGATGGTGGCGGGACACGAGGCACCACCACCATCGCCGATACGGTCGTCGCGACCATCGCGGGCATCGCGGTCCGGGAGACCGAGGGGATCTACGCGGTCGGCGGCGGCACGACCCGGGCCCTGGGATCGGTACGGGACAAGGTGGCCAGGACGCCTGCCCACGGCAGGGGCGTCAAGGTCGAGGTCGGCGAGACAGAGGCCGCCATCGACGTGGACATCGTCGTGGAGTACGGCGAGTCGATCTCGGACATCGCGAAGGAGATCCGCAGCGGGGTGACGGACGCGGTGGAGACGATGACCGGCCTGAAGGTCGTCGAGATCAACATCAAGGTGCTCGACGTCCATGTGCCGGGAGAGGACGCCGACGAAGACGAGGACGAGGACAGCGGCGGTAAGAGCGACCGGGTGCGTTGAGCGGTCGGGCCGTTGACCGGTCGGGCCGTTGAGCTCGGGCGGGACGAGGGCCCTACCGCTGTTCCGCGTCGCGCGAAGGTTCGGCCGGGGCCGTCCCGTACGCGTGCTGGTCGCCGTGCTGCACGGCGAAGACCGACCCCGAGCCGTGGACGATGTTGGTCTGTTCGAAGGTGAAGGTCCGGCGGTCGTCCGGCAGCGCGGCGGCGACCTCGGCCGCCAGCCGCGCCAGCGCCTCACGGCAGGACGGGTCGCGGCGCAGCAGCGCCGCGAGTTCCAGGGCCCAGAAGCCGAAGAGCGAGCGCCGGATCTCGTCGGCGTCCGGGAGTACGGCCCGCTGTACGAGAGCCGCGTTGCCGTCCAGTTGGGCCTCGATCGCGGCCCGGCGGGCGCGGTCGGCGCGGCCGGTACGGTCGGTCCGCTGGAAGAGGGCGAGTACGGCGCTTCGCGTCCCCTGCCATACGTCCGTGGCCATCGCGGCGACCACCGCTGCGGCTCCCGCTTCCGCGAGTGCCGTCAGTTCCTCGTTCACGACGCCTCCTTCTCGGTCAGGGCTTTCCGGTGATGTGGATGTGCTGGATGCCGTTCTGGGTCGCGTAGACGGTGCCGTGCCCGGACGCCTTGTTGATCATCTCCGAGAGGCTGCCGGGCACTTCGGCCGTGGGCGCGGGTGCCGCGTGGCGGCCCGGCTGCCCGGGTTCTCGCGGCCCGGATTCTCGCGGCTCAGGTAGCTGCGCGGATGCGCGCGCGGATTCGTGCGCGGGTGACCCGTACCCGGACAGGTGGAGCCAGGCCGGTGCGGTGAACTCCTTCTCGGCGACGGCTACTTCGCGGAAGGTCTCCGGGTCGAGACCGGGGTAGCCGTGCGGCACCGTCTCCTCGTAGTAGTGCTGCGAGACCAGGAGCGAGGCGGCCACCGAGTCCGGCGCCTCCGCCAGGGCGGCGCGGGCCGGGGCCGCGTCGAGGAGCCGGGCGAGGACTTCGAGCGGTCGCCCGGTCACTCCGCCGTCCCAGCCGATGCACACGTCACCGGCGTGCAGGGCGGTCCGGACGCGGATCGAGGTCGGGCCTTGACCCTGGGTTTTGGACACCGGAGACACTTGGATCTTGATGGTCCAGGAGAACGGAGTCCCCGTGGGGATGAAGCATTACCCCGCCGAGTTCAAAGCGGATGCGGTCGCGTTGTACCGATCGAGGCCGGGAGCGACGATCAAGTCCGTCGCCGGTGATCTCGGGGTGAACACCGAGACGCTGCGGAACTGGATCCGGGCCGCCGACGGGCGCCGGCCCGGCGCCCACTCCGCACCGCCGGCCGCTTCGCAGACCGGCGGCGACGCTGTTCAGGCGGAGCTGGCCGCCGCTCGCAAGAGGATCCGTGAGCTCGAGGAAGAACGGGACATTCTCCGCAAGGCGGCCCGGTATTTCGCGACGGAGACGCGCTGGTGAACCGCTACCAGTTCGTTGACGATCACCAGCGCCGACACGGCGTGAAGCGGCTCTGCGACATCCTCGGCCTGGCCCGCTCGAGCTTCTACTATTGGCGCCGCACCGCATCCGCGAGAGCGGCCCGCCAGACCGTCGAAGCCGGGATCGCGGCCCGGATACGCAAGGTCCACCAAGACTCCGACGGCACCTACGGAGCCCCCAGGATCACCGCAGAACTCCGCGACGAGGGCGGCCCGGTGGTCAACCACAAGCGCGTCGCGAGGATCATGCGGTCCATCGGGCTCGAGGGAGTCCGTCTGCGCCGCCGGCACCGCACCACCGTCGCGGACCAGACCGCAGCGAAGGCGCCAGACCTGATCGGCCGTGACTTCACCGCGGCCGCAGTCAACAGAAAGTACGTCGGCGACATCACATACCTGCCGGTCAGCGGCGCGAAGCCGCTCTACCTCGCGACCGTCATCGACCTCGCCTCACGTCGGCTCGCCGGGTGGGCGATCGCTGACCACATGCGGACAGAACTCGTCATCGACGCCCTCACGGCCGCCGAGCGGACCCGCGGAAACTTGACCGGAGTGATCATGCACACCGACCACGGATCTCAATATTCGAGCAGGGCCTTCGCGGAACTCTGCAGGTCAGCTGGGGTCCGGCAGAGCATGGGCGCGATCGGGTCCAGCGCCGACAACGCTGCCGCGGAAAGCTTCAACGCCGCCTTCAAGAGGGAGACGCTCAAAGGCCGCAAAGCCTGGTCGAGCGAGCGTGAGGCCAGGCTCGACGCCTTCCGCTGGCTGACCCGCTACAACACCCGGCGCCGGCATTCCCGCCTCGGTCAGCGGTCTCCGATTGCCTACGAGAACGCCGTCCAAGCAGCAGCAACTACCCTGACCCAAGCCGCATAGACGTGTTCAACATCCGGGGTCAAGGCCCGTCTTCTCCCCCGCAGTTCGGTTGTGGGCACGGAGGCGGGCCGCGAGTTCAGGGATCAGCGGGTGGATCAGCCTGGGCTTCCGCACTCCGGCCGGGGCCGTCACCCGGAAGCCGTCGCCCAGATCGTCCCGCAGGCAAGCCTCCCAGTCGATGCCGCTCACCTCGAACGACTCACGCAGCGCCGTCGCCAGTACGGATCGGATCTGCTGCAACGCGACATTGCCACGCCCGCCCGAGCCGACGATGTCGACGGCCAGCACGGCCCGGTACTCCCACACGTCTTCCCTGGGTCGCATTCCGCTCACTTGTTTCACTCACTCCTCCTGGGGCTCGCGGCCTGCCGCGCAGCCGTCTGTGCGTCGCGGCTCGTCGTAGCAGTACCCCAAGTACCCCTGTGGTGCTGGAAGTCCACTCTGCTCCGAGGAAGCCGTCCACATCTCGTCGCAATACTGGATCCGCACCGTCCGCACGGGAGTTCCGGGAACGGGTGTCGGCGAACACGGCGCCGGGCGTGCGCCCGGGGCGCAGACTGGTTGCCGCGGCGAAGCGAAGCCCGTAGGTGTGAGGAGACAACAGGACCATGGCGGACGGAGATCCGGGCCGGGGTGCAGGGGGTCGTCGGCCGCGTGAGAAGTGGGCCTGGCCGACATCGAGCCTGCTCGGCGGCCTCGCACCGGCCGCGCGCGAGCGGCTGCTCGCCCTGGGTGCTCAGGTGCGGTATCCGGCCGACCGCGTACTCATGCGCGAATCGGAGCGGACCACCTTCGTACTGATCCTGCTCGACGGCGTGGTCAAGGCGACCGGCCGTACCCACGACGGCCGGGACGCCCTGCTCGCCGTACGGATGGGCGGGGATCTGGTCGGTGAGTTCGCCGGGGTCGACGGACGGCCCCGGTCGGCGACCGTCACCACCTGCGGGCCGGTCGCCGCGCGGAGCGTCACGCGCGGCGACTTCCTCGACTGCATGCAGCGGGACCCCCGGATCGCCCACGCGGTCAACGCGTCCATCGTGACGAAGCTGCGCGTCGCCAACAGCCGGCGCATCGACTTCACCGGGTGCGACGCCGCGACCCGGCTGGCGCGGGTGCTGCACCAGATCGCGCTGACGTACGGGGAACGGGCCGGCGAGGGAGCGGTGATCCGCTGGCCCATCACCCAGCCGGAACTCGCCACGCTGTCCGGCGCGGCCGAACCCACCGTCCACAAGGCGCTGCGCAGACTGCGCGAGACGGGGGTGGTCTCCACGGGCTACCGCACCATCAGGGTGGAGGACCTGGCTCTGTTGAGCAGCATCGCCTTCGATGCGGGAGATGCGGACGATGCGGATGACGCGGAGGATGCGGGCGATGCGGGCGCGGGGCTGTAGGAAGTCATCTCATTCGGCCATGCCGGTAGGCCGGGGCCTGGGCGTCGAAGATCACCCCCTTCGGCTCGCTCCCGTCAGCCGGCAGCGCCCCCGGCCTGCCCTCATGCAGAGGGCTCAGCTGTACACGAGAAGGTGGTCACACGTATTCGTGCCGTCGTGGAGCGAAGAGTCGCTGTTGAGGACGTAGAAAGCCCCGGCGAATCCCGTAGCCGTCATCTTCGGCACCACGATCAGTGTCTGGTTCGCCATGTTCAGCCCGTTCGGCTTCACCACGTGCTGTTGCAACTGCGCGAAGAGATTCATCCCGAGACTGGGCAGCCTGAGGGCTCGGTACGTACGGTCCCCCGACCCGTCCGAGCCCGTGACCGGTACCCGGTACTTCACGGCGTCCCATTGCGCGGGGTTGGTGGCCATGCGTCCCATCATCTCCAGGTCCTGCAGCCGCCGTTGCGTGCTCGCCCGGACCCCGGCCATGTGAATGTGCAACTGGTTGAGGACCCGGGCGCTCTGCGAGTTGATCCCCAGACCGATATTCGGATACTGCACGGGGACGCTCCCTCCGCTCCGGGCGTTGTCCCATGCGTCGTTCCAGTAATTCGGCGCGCCGGAGGTCTCGATGAACGGGCATTCGATACCAGTGATCCGGCAACTGGGGGTCAGGAGAAAGTTGTGCTGGCTCGACGGCCTGCCGTGCAGTACGACGTAGTCCGAGGTCACCTTCAGGCAGGCGGGAGGGTTCTGCCCGGGGGGCAGGGGTTTTCCATGCGTGCAGTACTCGACGTCCCGCCACAGCGAATCGTTGTCGGAAGGTTTACCGCAGAGGGGCTGGAGCTGGGCAGGGGGGCAGGTCGGGGTTCCCCCGGGAGGTGGAGTGGGACACGTGTCGGGGGTGGGGTCTGCGTACGTCGGGGCGGCTGCCGAGGCGGTGCGTCCGGTCGTCGCTTCCACGCCGGTCAGGAGCGTCGCCGCACCGATGACGCCGGAGAGCGCCACGAACCGACGCCGAGGCAGCTCGTTCGAAGTCTTGTCGTCATTCATGCGTGCTCTCCGATGGTGATGTCCACTGCATGGACTTCCCGGCCGCGAGTCAGAAAGGACGGCCCGCCCAGTTCTGGCCTCGCCGATTCGGTCACAGGGTAGGGAGCGACGAGCGGGTTACCTATCGACTGCCCCGGTCGGTGCCACGTGTTCCGCCATTCAGCGGCCATCCCGTTTCTCCTCCTCCGAGTGGTGCTCGACCGAGTAGCCGATCACGACGTCAACCGGCGGAAGCGGGGCGGTGGCGATTCGTCCCGTAGGCGTGTGCCACCGCGCTCGCGGCCACGCAGGCGCCCACGCCCAGCCACAGCAGCTGAGGGTTCTCCATTCCGAAACCGATCGCCGCCGGGCCGACGGCGTACGCAAGAGTCCACGTGAGCTGGAACACCGCCATGTACGGCCCTTCGTCGCCCGTCGGCGCGAGCGACACGGCTGCCGCCGCGGCCGTCGGTTTGGAGGCCAGCTCGGCGGTGGCCAGGACGGCCGCGACCAGGGTTGCGACAACGCCCTGCGCCGCATGGGGAGTTGACGGGATGGCAAGAGTCATCACTATGGCCGCACCGACTGCACCGATGGCATAGAGCAGAACGCGAGATCTGGACCACGACGCCACCCGTGCAGCGAGGGGGACTTGCAGAAGGGCGATCACGCCGTATCGCACGGCAATCACGACCGTCGGCCAGAACGGGCTCTGATCGAGCACCTCCACCAGATATATCGGGAAAGCCACCGCAGGGATCAGCCAGGCGGCGGAGAGCAGGGTCTGCGAGGTGACGAGTGACATGAATTCCCGGTCACGCATCACCTGAACAACCGTCGAACGCCTCCTGGATTCCGAGGAGGTGCGCGCGGGAGGAATCCGCACGAGGAAGACAAGCCCCCCGGCTACCAGACTGCTGACCACATTCAGAACGAGAGCGACCGCCAGCCCTTGCGTACCGACGAAGGCAAGGAGTCCCGTCGAGACCACCGAACCCAGACCCAGGCATGTGGTCCTGAGGAAATTGACGAAGGAGAACCACTGCGTCATTTCCCCGGGCCTGGCGATTCGGGCAATGGTGGTGGGCCATGCAGCTCCGTACAGTCGATCCGCCACCATCACGAGGACAGCAGCCGTAGAAATAGGGGCGAACCCGTCCCCCAGAAAGAAGACCCCGTACCCGGCAGCCGACAGTGCGTTGCTCGCGATCATGCAGGCTTTGGGGCCGAGCCACTGGACCATGCGGCCACACGCAGGGATGAAGAGGAAGGAGGCGAGAGAGCCGAACGTCACAGCCGATCCCGCGACGGCTGCGGGGACTTCCTTGTACGCGACGAAGAAGAGCAAGGAGAGCGGAAGAAACAGACCGGCGCCCGCCATGTCTATGAACACGGCTGCAAAGAGAGGTCTTTGGGTGCTATCGGTCAGCGATACACCGAATCGCGCTGGTCGCTTCAGTTCAACGGTCAGCGATCTACTGCTGATGACCCCTCCATCGATTCACCGGCAGCCTGCGTCTCCCGTTTCTGCGAGTTGACGAACCGCAAAGGGAGGGCCGAACGCGAAGTGACCACCACCAAGGCCTTTATAGGTATAGACCAGTGGATCGATCAAGACTCTTGACCTGTTCTTGAATCTTCCTTGGGTTCTTGAGGCGAGCGGAAGTTACTGGACCACGCCCCGCGCCGACATCGCATTCGATGCCGCTTTCTTGCGGTATATGGGAGCTTAGTGGGGAGCAATTCAGTGAATCCGTGACGGACCATTAGGAATATCGGTACGCGGCCGGACTTGACCTTTGGCGGCGAGTTCGGGGAGCTGCTCCTGCAACCGAGGTGCAACACAGCGACGTCCACCAGTCGTTGGGGCTGGTGCGCGGCTGACCGTCCACAGGGTTCGGCCGGTGAAGTGGGCAAGCAGAAACAGTCGTGTGACGGGATTCCCTAGCGGGGTCGTCGCTAGCGTGAAACGCGGAGGCCGCCCGTCTGACCCGTCGGGCTCGGGAACTTCGATAGGGGCGACCGCCGTCCGACGGCCGCCAGGGGGCGGTCGCGTCTTCCGTGACCGGGAAAGCGGTGGTGGAGCGATGGAAGAAGCACACCAGGCGGACCAGCAGGAGCAGGAGCAGGAGCAGCAGGAGCAAGCGAATCAGCCGGATCAGAAGGAGGGAACGGCCGTGGGCCCCGGGCAGGACGTGCCGGAGGGCGGCGGGCGGGCCGAGTACCGGATCGGCATCGAGGGGAACGCCGCCGGGCCGGTGGTCGCGGGCAACCACAACGTCGTGGTCGACGCGCAGCACGGGTCGACCGTGACCCTGCTGATGGAGCGGGAACGCCCCCGGCCCGTACGTCGCAGCGGTGTCGAGCTGCTGCCGCGCCGCCAGCGCGAACCGGTGGGCCGGGAGGCCGAGATCACGGCGCTGACTGCGGCTGTCCAGGCCGGGGGGCCGGTGCAGTTGTGGGGGCCGCCCGGGGTCGGCACCAGCGCGCTGCTGAGGTATGCGGCACGGCGCCTGGAGCCGGGCCCGGACGGGGTGTTGCTCCTGACGGCGGCCCATCGCGAGGTCGAGGACCTGGCCCAGGAGGTCTTCGAGGCCTGTTACGAGGCCGCCGGGTACGCGCCGTCGGAGACCGAGCTGCGGCGGCTGATGACCGGCGTGCGGGTGACGGTGTACGTCGACAACGCCGACCTGACCCCCGAACAGCTGCAGAAGCTCATGGACGCGGCCCCGGACGCGACCTTCGTCTTCGCGGGCCACGAGCGGTCGCTGCTGGGCGAGGGCTCCGTACTGGAGCTGAAGGGCCTGGACCGCACCGCCGGGCTGAAGTTGTTCGCCCGGGAACTGGACCGCACGCTGCGGCCGAGCGAGGTGCCCGATGCCGCCGCCCTGTGGAAGGCCGCGGCCGGGCGGCCGTTGCTGCTGCTGCGCGCGGCCGGGCTGGCCCGGTTCGCTCCGTCCGGGGACGGGACGCTGCCCCGGCCCGGTGCGATCGCGGATCTCATCCCGCTGCTGCTCGACCAGCTGGACAAGGCGGCGATGAGTGTCCTGCACCTCCTCGCGACCCTGGGGGACGCCGAGTTGGCGCCCGAGCACATCGGCGTGCTGACCTCCGTACCGGACCCGGCGGCGCTGTGCGAGCGGCTGGCCGCCCTCGGTCTCGTCCTGCCCTCGGAGCACGGGTACCGCTGTGTGCCGGACGCCGTTCCGGCGGTGCGTCTGCGGAACCCCGAGCCGTTCCCCGCCGACCGGCTGTGCACCCACTTCGCCGGCTGGGCGGCGCGCTCGGCGACCGACCCGGCCCAAGTAGCTCTGCACACCAGGGCGTTGGAGATGGCGATCGAACTGGCCGAACTGGCCGGGCGGCCGGACCTCGCCGTGAAGATGGCGCGCGCCGCTTCGCCCTCGCTGGCCCGCTCGCTGCGGTTCGGCGACTGGGGTCGGCTGCTCGGCCGTGGCTGGGTCGCCGCCGAGCGTGCGGGCGACGCGAGGGCCATGGCGTACTTCACCCACGAGGAGGGCATCCGCACCCTGCTGACCGGCCGGCGCGTCATCTCGGCAGTGCTGCTGGCCGAAGCGGTCCTGTTGTGGCGGGAGTTGGGTGACCTGCACGGCGCCAGTGCCGCGCTGCACGCGCAGCAGTACGCACCGGCGGTGCCGCACGCGGCCACGTCGGCCGCCGCCCACGGGGGGACCACCGGTGCGGCCCACGGGGCCGCCGCGCACAGCGGATCCGCCGGAGCCGGCAGCGCGGCCCACACGGCAGGAACCAGCACCGCGGCCCACACCGCAGGTACCAGCACGGCAGGTACCAGCACCGCAGGGACCAGCAGCGCGGCCCACTCCGCCGGGACCACCGGCGCGGCCCACGGCACCGCGGCGCACAGCGCGACCACCGCTACTGCGCACGCCACCGCCGCGCACAGCGCGACCACCCACACCGCGGCTTCGCACATGGCGTCGCTCGGGCACAGCGCCGCCGGACACGGAGCCGTCCCGCACCTCGTGCACGGCGCGGGGCACGCTGCCGGTCACGGAGCAGTCCACGGAGCAGCGCACGCCGCAGGGCACGGAGCAGCCCACGCCGCCGGACACGGAGCCGCGCACGCCGCAGGGCACGGAGCAGCCCACGCCGCCGGACACGGAGCCGCGCACGCCGCCACCGGAAGCATCGCCGGTTCCACCGCCACCGGGACCGCCGCCACCGGCACGGCCGCCGGTGTCCACGCCGGTGCCGGAGTGGCCGCAGCCGTCACCGCCAAGGGCACGTCCCTCGCCGTCGTGGTGCTCGTCTCGATCGCCAGCGTCACCGCCGTCGCCATCGGGGTGGTCCCGGTCGTCCGGGACCACCTGGCGTCCTCCCCGTCGGGCACCGGGTCGTCGTCCTCCCAGGGAGCGACGTCAGCGGGCACCGGCAGTGGCAGCGGCTCCACCGCCACTCCGGTGGGCAACGACCTCGCCGGGCTGTGGCAGGACGGCCACGGCGTGTCCCACGGGATCGTCGCGTCGGGCCCCGGCACGTACACCGCGGCGAACCCGGGCTGCAATCCGCCCACCGTCGAACTCACCGGCAGCAACGGGACGTACACCGGTCAGGAGCCGCTGTACGCCGACCCCACGGCCTCCTGCGCATCGCCGCTCGGATACGCCGCGCTCACGATCACCGTTGCCGATGACGGGTCCACCGCCGAGGTGCAGACGACAGGACCGTCGGACGGCGACACGACCTGCTACACCTGCGGAACGGAGACCTGGACCCGCCAGCAGGCGTCGTAGCCTGCACGCCCCTCCCACCCTCAGCCCCCGTCGAACGGAGTTCCCCTCATGGCATCCAGCTCAGGCGACCAATACACGGTCCGGATCGGCGGCGCCGCGTCCGGCCCCGTCGTCGCCGGTCACCACAACCGCGTCGAGACCCACCCGGACCCGGCCGCAGCCCCCGACGCCGTGGCCCCCGACGACGTACCGGCCCCGGACGCCCAGCCGGCCGGCCCGACGCAGACCAACACCGCCCACGGCCACAGCAGCCTCTTCACCGTCATGAACGGCGAACTGCACGTCCACCACGAGAACAGCCCCCCGCCGCCCCCGGAACAGTGACCGGGGCGGCAGGGGGCCGGGGCGGGCGGCAGTGGCCGGGCTGCAAATGCCCGGTCGGCCGCGTCCCTACAGGTTGCCGCGTCGCTCCTGCTCCCGCTCGATCGCCTCGAAGAGGGCCTTGAAGTTCCCCTTGCCGAAGCCCATCGAGCCGTGCCGCTCGATCATCTCGAAGAAGACCGTCGGCCGGTCCTGCACCGGCTTGGTGAAGATCTGCAGCAGATAGCCGTCCTCGTCCCGGTCGACGAGGATCTTCTCCTGGCGCAGGATCTCGACGGGGACGCGGGTCTCGCCCGCCCACTCGCCCAGCGTGTCGTAGTACGAGTCGGGGGTGTCCAGGAACTGGACGCCCGCCGCCCGCATCGCCTGCACGGAGGCGACGATGTCGTTCGTGGCGAGCGCGATGTGCTGGACGCCCGCGCTGCCGTAGAACTCCAGGTACTCGTCGATCTGCGACTTCTTCTTCGCGATCGCGGGCTCGTTGATCGGGAACTTCACCTTCAGCGTGCCGTCGGCGACGACCTTCGACATCAGGGCGGAGTACTCGGTGGCGATGTCGTCGCCCACGAACTCCTTCATGTTGGTGAAGCCCATGACCTTGTTGTAGAAGGCGACCCACTCGTTCATCCTGCCGAGCTCGACGTTGCCCACGCAGTGGTCGATGGCCTGGAAGGTCCGGCGGGCCGGCGGATCGACGATCGGGTCGGCGGCGTCGAAGCCCGGCAGGTACGGGCCGTCGTAGCCGGTGCGCTCGACGAGCGTGTGGCGGGTGGTGCCGTACGTGGCGATGGCGGCCAGCACCACGGTGCCGTGCTCGTCCTTCAGCTCGTGCGGCTCCTCCAGACCGGTGGCGCCGTGCGCGGTGGCGTAGGCGTACGCGGCGCGGGCGTCCGGCACCTCGATGGCCAGGTCGACGACACCGTCGCCGTGCTCCGCGACATGACCGGCCAGGAAGCGGCCGTGCTCGGTCGCGGCCTTGATGACGGAGGTGAACACGAAGCGGGCCGAGCCGTTCGTCAGGACGTAACTGGCGGTCTCGCGGCTGCCGTTCTCCGGTCCGGAGTAGGCGACGAGCTTCATGCCGAAGGCGGTCGCGTAGTAGTGGGCCGCCTGCTTGGCGTTGCCCACGGCGAAGACGACCGCGTCCATTCCCTTCACCGGGAAGGGGTCGGCCTCACGCGCGGTGTCAGGGGTGTGCTGGCTGGTCTCAGTCATGGTGGAAGCGTCCCGCCGTATCGCAAGGTGCGCAACAGTTCGCGTTTTCACTGGGCAATCTGTGCAGTGCCTGACCAGGATGGGCAGCACATCTGTACAGGGTGACCATCAGGACGGGCGTCGGAGTGACCATGAACGGGAGGCGCCCCCGAGCCAGGAGTGAAGCCATGGCGATCGACGAACTCGACGGGCAGCTGATCGTGCTGCTGGCCCGCGAACCCCGGATCGGCGTGCTGGAGGCGTCCCGGCGGCTCGGCGTGGCGCGCGGCACCGTACAGGCCAGGCTCGACCGGCTCCAGTCGCATGGCGTAATCCGCGGATTCGGTCCGGACGTCGATCCGGCCGCCCTCGGCTATCCGGTGACCGCGTTCGCGACGCTGGAGATCAAACAGGGCCAAGGGGCCGATGTGCGGACGCACTTGAGCGGGGTGCCGGAGGTGCTCGAACTGCACACCACGACCGGGCAGGGCGACATGCTGTGCCGTCTGGTGGCCAGGTCGAACGCCGATCTTCAACGGGTGATCGATCTCGTCGTGGGTTTCGATGGCATCGTGCGCGCCTCCACGGCGATCGTCATGGAGAACCCTGTGCCTCTGCGGATCATCCCGCTGGTGGAGCAGGCCGGCCGGGGAAGGAGCCCTGAGGGATGAATTTCTGGGAGTACCTCGGCAACCGGTACCAGCAGTTGCTCGTCGACGCGGGTCAGCACGCGAGCGCGGTGTTCCAGGCGATGGTCATCGCGACCGTAATGGGGGTGCTGATCGGGGTGGTGTCGTACCGCTCGGGGTGGGCGGCCAACGTCGCCATCGCGACGACCTCCTCGATCCTGACGGTTCCCTCGCTGGCCATGATCGGTCTGCTGATCCCCATCGTCGGGCTGGGGGTCGCACCGACGATGGTCGCGCTGGTGCTGTACGGGCTGCTGCCCATCGTCCGCAACACCATCGTCGGGCTGCGCGGGGTGGACGGTGACCTGGTGGACGCGGCCACCGGCATCGGGATGTCCCGGATCGCCCGGCTGGCCAGGGTGGAACTGCCGCTGGCCTGGCCGCCGATCCTCACCGGGATCCGGGTGTCCACGCAGATGCTGATGGGCATCGCGGCCATCGCCGCGTTCGCCTCCGGCCCCGGCCTCGGTAACCAGATCTTCCGCGGGATCTCCAGCCTCGGCAGCGCGAACGCGCTCAACGAGGTGCTGTCGGGGACCCTCGGGATCGTCATCCTGGCCCTGCTGTTCGACGCCGCGTACGTGCTGATCGGGCGCCTGACCATTTCGAGGGGGATCCGTGCCTGATTCGAGGGTATCCATGTCCGATTCGAGGGTATCCGTGTCCGATGCGAGGGGTGTCCGTGTCTGACTCCGCACAGGGCGCCTCCTCCGGGCAGGGCCCCACTCCCGGGCAGGGCGCCACCCCCGCACCGCTCGCCGTCCCCGTGCCGGGCTCCGGCACCGCGGCCTCCTCGGTCACCGGCGCCACCATCCAGCTGGAGAACCTCACCAAGCACTACCCGGGCACACCGCTGCCCGCCGTGGACAGCGTCAACATGGAGATCGCCGCCGGGGAGATGGTGATCCTGGTGGGTCCCTCGGGGTGCGGGAAGTCGACCACCCTGAAGATGATCAACCGGCTGATCGAGCCGTCGTCCGGGGTGATCAGGATCGACGGCGAGGATGTGACCGACATCGATCCGGTGGGGCTGCGCCGCAAGATCGGCTACGCGATCCAGTCCTCGGGCCTCTTCCCGCACATGACCGTGGCCGACAACATCTCGCTCGTACCGAAGATGGTCGGCTGGAAGAAGCAGCGGGTGAAGGACCGGGTCGAGGAGATGCTCGACCTGGTGGGGCTCGACCCGCGCGAGTTCCACGGCCGCTATCCGCGCCAGCTCTCCGGCGGACAGCAGCAACGCGTGGGCGTGGCACGGGCGTTGGCCGCCGACCCGCCGGTACTACTGATGGACGAGCCGTTCGGCGCGGTGGACCCCATCACCCGCGACCACCTCCAGGACGAGCTGATCCGGCTCCAGCACGAACTGCACAAGACGATCGTGTTCGTCACCCACGACTTCGACGAGGCGATCAAACTCGGCGACCGGATCGCGGTGCTGCGCGGGCAGTCGCACATCGCGCAGTTCGACACCCCCGAGGCCATCCTCACCAACCCGGCCGACGACTTCGTCTCCGGATTCGTGGGCGCGGGCGCCGCGTTGAAGCGGCTGAACCTCACCCGCGTACGGGAGGTCGAGATCGCCGACTTCCCGACGGCGACCATCGACGACCCGTTGCAGTCCATCTTCAACATGCTGCGCACCGGCAGCACCAACGAGGTGCTGCTGCTCGACAAGCAGCACCGGCCGTACAAGTGGCTGCGGCGCGGCGACCTGATGCGGGCGCGCGGCTCCCTGGCGCGGGCCGGGACGCTCGTCCACGACCATGTGACGCGTGATGCGACGCTGCGCGACGCGCTGGAGGCGGTACTGACCGACAGCGGCGGGCGCACCGCGGTGACCGGGCGCAGGGGCGAGTTCATCGGCGTGGTCACCATGGAGACGCTGATGAACTCCGTGCACGAGATGCTCGAAGCGGACCGGCTCGCCGCACTGGAGCACCAGCACGATCTGGCCGAGCTGCGCGCCCAGCACACGCACGCCGTCCAGGAGGGTGTGACCGGCGTACAGGAGGACCCGTCGTGAGCACCCCGCAGCGCCGCCCCGAGCAGCGGCCCAAGGGCGAGCACGAGGTCCGGGGGCTGGCCTTCCGGGACGACCGGGAAGAGGCGGAGGAAGAGGGGGAACAGCAGTCGGCGGGCAGGCCGCCGGCCCCGCCCGCCCGGCGGCTGACGTGGCTGAAGCTGACGTTCATGCCGGTACTGCTGGCCGCCGGGGTCGGCGCCACGCTGATCTACATCAACACCACGTCCCTGGACTCGATCTCGCGCAACTCCCTGGCGAACGACGCGACGCAGACCGCCCTGTGGCAGCACATCCAGCTCACCGCGATCTCCACCTTCTTCGTACTGATCATCGCGATCCCGCTGGGCATCGCGCTGACCCGCAAGGCGGCGCGGAGGGCGTCGCCGTTCGTCATGGCGCTCGCCAACATCGGCCAGGCGACGCCCGCGATCGGCCTGCTCGCCCTGCTGGTGGTCTGGCTCGGCACCGGCCGGGAGCCCGCCCTCATCGGCATCACGATCTATGCCGTACTGCCGGTGCTCAGCAACACCATCGCGGGGCTGCGCGCCACCGACCCGACGCTGATCGACGCGGCGCGCGGCATCGGGATGTCGGCTCCCGGCGTCCTGCTGCGGGTCGAACTGCCCCTGGCCGTACCGCTGATCCTCGCGGGGGTGCGGACCGCGCTGGTACTCAATGTGGGTACCGCGACGCTGGCCACCTTCGGCGGTGGCGGCGGGCTCGGGGACCTGATCAACGCCGGGATCACCAACCAGCGGATGCCGGTGCTGATCCTGGGTTCCGTCCTGACCGTGGCGCTGGCCCTGCTGGTGGACTGGCTGGCGTCGATCGCCGAAGTACTGCTGCGACCGCGCGGACTGGAGACGTGATGCGGGTACGGACGACGCTCGCCGCCGCCGGGACCGGAGTGCTGCTGGGATCCGCCGCCCTGTCGGGGTGCGGGCTGACCAGCGGCAGCCCGATGGTCGACGACGTGAAGCCGGGGTCGGTCGGCCAGGGGCTGCCGTTGAAGGGGGCCAGTCTGACGGTCACGTCGAAGCAGTTCACCGAGCAGATCATCCTGGGCGAGATGATGGGCCTGGCCTTCAAGGCGGCGGGCGCCTCGGTGCTCGACCGGACGGACATCCAGGGTTCGATCGGCGCCCGGGAAGCGGTCAAGTCCGGTTCTGCGGACGGGATGTACGAGTACACGGGCACCGCCTGGATCACCTACCTCGGCCATACGAAGCCGATCGCCGACCCGATGAAGCAGTGGCAGGCGGTGCACGACGCGGACCTGAAGAACGGCCTCACCTGGCTGCCGCCCGCACGGCTCGACAACACGTACGCACTGGCCACGAACAAGAAGAACGCGGCGAAGTACCACCTCAAGACCGTCTCGGACGTGGCGAGACTGGCGAAGACCGACCCGTCGGCGGCGACCATCTGTGTCGAGGCGGAGTTCGCGGTGCGCAACGACGGGCTGCCGGGGCTGGAGAAGCGGTACGGCTTCTCGATCCCGCCGTCGCGGATCAAGAAGATGGACAGCGGAGTGGTCTACACCCAGGTCTCGGGGGGCCACACCTGCACGCTCGGCGAGGTCTTCACCACGGACGGGCGGATCCCCCACCTGGGGCTGGTGGTCCTCACGGACGACAGGAAGTTCTTCCCCAACTACAACGCCGCGCCGGAGATGTACTCCAAGGCGATGAAGAAGTACCCGGCGATCGCGGACGTGCTGAACCCGATCACCAGGAAGCTGACCACGAAGGTCGCGCAGACGCTCAACGCGAAGGTGGACGTGGAGGGGCAGGACCCGCACGACGTCGCGAAGGACTGGCTGGTCGAGGAAGGGTTCATCAAGAAGGGCTGAGCCGGTGGGGTGCTGATCGGCCGGACAGGTCCCCGGGGGGCGAGCCGGTTGAGGACCCACCCGCTTGAGGACCCACCCGTTTGAGGTGCCCGCTCAGCAGCTCGGTACCGACGCACCCTTCCGCAGCGCGTCAAGGGACGAGACCGCGCCCTTCAGCGTCGTGACGGGGATCAGCCGCAGCCCGTGCGGGAGCCCGGACCTGGCGTCCGAGCACTCGGCCTTCGGTACGAGGAAGACGGTCGCCCCGTCACGGGCGGCGGACTGCGTCTTCAGCGCCACCCCGCCGACCGCGCCGACCGTCCCGTCCGCGCTGATCGTTCCCGTACCGGCGATGGTCCGGCCGCCGGTGAGGTCGCCGCCCGCGCCGTTGCCGTCCAGCTTGTCGACGATGCCGAGCGAGAAGAGCAGCCCGGCGCTGGGGCCGCCGACGTCGGCCAGGTGCAGGGTCACCTTCGCCTTGTCCGCACGGCCGCCGAGGTAGGAGAGGGCGGCCTGGGTGGCGCTGTTCTGCGAGGCGGTCATCTCGTCGAGGTTGTGCTGCTCGATCTGCTTGTCGCTGCCGCCGCTCGGGTACACCGCGTCCCGCGGCATGACCGCCCGGTCGGTGCGGAACCAGGCGTCGACCACCTGTCCCAGATCGACATCGGTGGAGGGCCCGGTCGCCTCGATCGTGACCATCCGCAGCTGGCCCGAGGTCTTCCGGACGGGCTCTCCGGTGATGGTGATCACCGGTTGGCCCTTGTCGTTGCCCAGCACGTCGGCGGTCAGACCGGGCTGGGCCACCGAGAACGGCAGCGGTGCGAAGGCAGCCGAGCCGAGCAGGGCGAGCACGATCACGGTGCAGACGGAGAGGACGCGGAAGCGCGGGTTGCGGAGGAGCACGGATCCAATCTAGCGGGCGCGGCGGGGTGGGTGGACGGGCCGGTTCGGACCGCCCGGGAAGGGGCGGCCCCCGGGCGCCGACGCGGCTCGTCCGCTCCGGGCCGCGCGGATCCGGGCCGGGCCGAGCGAGCCGGGCCCGCGGGCGTCGACGTGGCTCGTCCGCTCCGGGCTGCGCGGCCCCGGCGTCAGCGCAGCGCCTCCGCGACCTCCCGGGCCGCGTCCATCACCCGCGGCCCGACCCGCTCCGGGACGGAGTCCGCGAGCATCACCACTCCCACGCTGCCCTCGACCCCCGTCACCCCGACGAGCGGCGCGGCGGCGCCGCTCGCGCCCGCCTCCAGTTCGCCGTGGGTGAGTGTGTAGCCGGGATCGTCGGTGCGGCCCTGCCGGGAGGCGAGGATCGCGCGCCCGGCGGCCCCCCGGTCCAGCGGGTGGCGGAACCCCGCCCGGTACGCCACGTGGTAGTCGGTCCAGGTCGGCTCCACCACCGCCACGGCGAGCGCGTCCGAACCGTCGACCAGGGTGAGGTGTGCGGTGGCTCCTATGTCCTCGGCGAGCGAACGCAGCGCGGGCAGCGCCGCTTCCCGTACGAGCGGATGCACCTGGCGGCCCAGCCGCAGCACGCCGAGCCCGACGCGGGCGCGGCCACCCAGGTCGCGGCGGACGAGGGCGTGTTGTTCCAGGGTGGCGAGAAGTCTGTAGACCACGGTGCGGTTGACCCCGAGTCTGGTGGACAGTTCGGTGACGGTCAGCCCGTGGTCGGTGTCGGCAAGCAGCTTGAGGACGCGCAGTCCACGGTCCAGCGTCTGAGAAGTCTCGGCGGTCACGACGCCCACTCCTTAAGTGGTAGTCGCGGCGGCTCAGCCACGGGGATCACGACGCCGGTCCCATCGGCGACGCGCGCGGCGGCCGCCGGCAGGCCAGGTCACCGGCTGCGCTCCGCGGCGGCGTTGCCACGGGGCGTATGCGTTGCCGGGGACAGTAGCGAAGCCGGTCCGCTCAGCGGAAGGGTTAGTCCACAATCCGGGCAGTCGGTGCACTGTTTGCCCCGAACATGACGAAAGAGCGGTGCACCGTGATCGGAACACCGCTCTTTGACGTCGTTTTTCTATGCCGAGCTTTTACGTCCCGATGACCATCGCCGGGCTTCCACATCGCGATGAACATCCCAACCGCTGGCGACCGGAACAGCAGTTGAGCCAGAACGGCCGAGCCGGGACCGGACGGGCGCGGAACCGGACGGGCGCGGAACCGGTGGGCCCCTCACCGCATCCGGGTGGCCCACTCCTGGACCTTCTTGATCCGCTCCTTGAGCTGACCCGCGGTCGCCTCCGCGCTCGGCGGCCCCCCGCACGTCCGCCGCAGCTCGGTGTGGATCACGCCGTGCGGTTTGCCGCTCTGGTGGGTGTACGCCGACACCATGGTGTTGAGCTGCTTACGGAGTTCGAGCAGCTGCTTGTGGGTGACGACGGGCCGTGCCTCCGCGGCCTTCTCCAGCAGGTCGGCCTCCGCGGCCGGTTTCTGCCTGCTGTGCGCGATCTGCCGGGTCTGCCGCTTCTGGAGCAGCAGCTGGACCTGGTCCGGTTCGAGGAGGCCGGGGATGCCGAGGTAGTCCTGCTCCTCCTCGCTGCCCGGGTGCGCCTGCATCCCGAACTCGGCGCCGTCGTACAGCACCCGGTCGAAGACCGCGTCCGACTCCAGTGCCTCGAAGGGCAGTTGCTCCTCGGTCTCCTCGTCCTCCAGCTTCTCCGCGTCGGCGAGGAGCTTGTCCTCCTCGGAGAACGGGTTCTCCTCGTCGCTGCCCTTCTTCGGCTTGTCGAGGACGTGGTCCCGCTCGACCTCCATCTCGTTCGCGAAGTCGAGGAGCATCGGGATCGTCGGCACGAAGACGGACGCGGTCTCACCGCGCCTGCGGGAGCGGACGAACCGGCCCACCGCCTGGGCGAAGAAGAGCGGGGTCGAGATGGTCGTCGCGTACACGCCGACCGCGAGACGTGGGACGTCCACGCCCTCCGACACCATCCGGACCGCGACCATCCACCGGGACTCGTCCGCGGCGAACTGGTCGATCTTCTTCGACGCGGCCTTCTCGTCGGAGAGCACGACGGCCGGCCGGTCACCGGTGATCTTCTTGAGGATCTTGGCGTACTCGCGGGCGGTGTCCTGGTCGGACGCGATGACCAGTCCGCCCGCGTCCGGGATGCCCTTGCGGACCTCGGTGAGCCGCTGGTCGGCGGCGCGCAGCACGTTCGGGATCCACTCGCCGGTCGGCGCGAGCGCGGTCCGCCAGGCCTGGCCGATCGCGTCCTTGGTCATCGGCTCGCCGAGGCGGGCGGCGATCTCGTCGCCCGCCTTGGTGCGCCAGCGCATGTTGCCGCTGTAGCTGAGGAAGATCACGGGGCGGACGACGCCGTCGGCCAGGGCGTTGCCGTAGCCGTACGTGTAGTCGGCGGAGGAACGCCGGATGCCGTCGTTGCCCTCCTCGTACGCGACGAACGGGATCGGGTTGGTGTCCGAGCGGAACGGCGTACCGGTCAGCGCGAGCCGCCGGGTCGCCGGGTCGAACGCCTCCTGGCACGCCTCGCCCCAGGACTTGCTGTCTCCGGCGTGGTGGATCTCGTCGAGGATGACGAGCGTCTTGCGCTGCTCGCAGCGGTTGCGGTGCAGCATCGGGCGCACGCCGACACCGGCGTAGGTGACCGCGACGCCGTCGTACTCCTTGCTCAGCGGTCCCGCGCTGTAGTCCGGGTCGAGCTTGATCCCTATCCGGGCGGCGGCCTCCGCCCACTGCTTCTTCAGGTGCTCGGTCGGCGCGACCACGGTGATCTGCTGCACGACGTGGTGGTGCAGCAGCCAGGACGCGAGGGTCAGCGCGAAGGTGGTCTTCCCCGCGCCGGGGGTCGCGACCGCGAGGAAGTCCCGCGGCTGCTCATGGAGATAGCGCTCCAGGGCGCCTTCCTGCCAGGCACGCAGCTTGCTGGCCGTGCCCCAGGGGGCCCGGCCGGGGAAGGCGGGTGAGAGCGTGTGGGAGGCGGTAGTAGTCACGGTCTCCGAATCGGTTCTCAGGTGCACGGGGCGTCCGGGCCCTCGGATCCGTACGGGGCTTCGGAGCCGGGTGTCGGGCACGGATGTCGGGCACGGGTGTCGGTACGACAACCGGGCCACCCTACCGGTGAGGTCATGGTGCCGCCGCGGTTACGCCGCCGGGACGGCCATCATGTGACTCTCCTCATGACTCCGGGCGTCACACCCCGCGTCATGGTCCCGCGTGATGACCCGCGATCGGACCATGGCTTTCTTCGCCGGACGGTTCCCGCTGCGGCAGGGGCCTCGCCAGTGCCCAGCTGATCGCCCGGTGGGCAAGCTCCTCCGGGGTGATCCCCTCCGCCGCTGCCCGAGTGCGCACCGCTGCTTCTGTCCCGGGCGGCAACTCAAGCCTGAAATCGGGCACGGCCGCCGCCCTCAGCTCTCATCCATGGGGTGTTCCCAGCGCAGATCCGGAAAGCGCGCGAAGCCGCGGTCGGCGCTGTAGAAGGTCGAGCCCGACTCGATGGCCAGAGCCGCGAGATAGGCGTCAGGCACCAGGTTCGCGCGGGCACCGATCTTCCGGCACAGACGGTCGAAGATCTCCCAGTGACGTGGGCCCTCGAACAGCGGAGTGGACACCGGGGCATCCCGGACGGCCGCCAGGAAATCCAGCGCTTCGGACGCCGCGACGGGCTTGGGAAAGATCCGGGGGTGCGTGACGAGGCGCACGAATCGGCTGGCCACCGTGGCGTTGAAGGCCACCGGTTCATCGCCGTTCAGCCGGTCCGTCAGCCAGGTGCGGTAGGCCTGGTGCTCATCTGCTTCCTCACGGAAGGCGTACACCAGGACATTGACGTCGCAGAAGATCACTCAACACCGTCCATGATGTCCAGCAGAGCGGCGTTGTCGTCAAGGCTGACCCCGGGACGGAGCCCGCCGAGATCGGCGGTGGGCAGCGTGACCAGGTTCTCGGCCGCTGCGACATCCCGGGCGAAGGACACCCGCATCGCATCCTCTATCACCCTGCTGACAGACACCTGTCTGCGTGCGGCACGGATCTTGGCCTGCTGAAGCAGGCTCTCGGGGAGATCAACCGTGGTCCTCATGCATCAAAGCGTAAGGCGGGCGCATCATGATGCACAAGTGGACTACCGCGCGATGCCCCCGCTCTTGAGGCCCAGCCGCGTAGCCACCCACACCCCCACCAGCGCCACCCCCGCCATCGGCAGGAACACCACGGCGAACGCCCCCGGGTGCGGGGCCGAGACCCCGTCGGTCAGGGCTCCCACCGCTCCCCCGCCGAGCGCCGCGAACGCCGCGCCGCCCACCGCGAGCAGCAGGACGTTGGAGAGGCCGTCGGAGATCTGCAGGGCCGCCGAGTTCGCGCCCGCCTCCTCCGGTGCCGACAGCTTCAGCATCATCACGCTGGTCGAGGCGATGACCGTGCCCATCCCGTAGCAGCCGACGCCCCAGGCGACCGCGACCGTCCACACCGGTACGGAGTGGATCAGCACGCTCGGGGCAGCCGCGATGGCCGCGGCGACCATGAACATGCCCACCACCATCAGCCGCTGCCGGTACGGCTCCATGCGCGGCCTGGACTGGACGTACGAGCCGAGCGCCCAGGTCCCGCCGCCGGCCGCCAGCGACAGGCCCGCCAGGGTCGGCGACAGGCCCCGCTGGGTGACGAGCATCAGCGGTACGAAGCTCTCGGCCGCGATGAACGACCCCGCCGAGATCCCGCGCAGCAGCACCACCGAGGGCAGCCCGCGCGCCGCCCGGCAGGTGCCGCGCGGCAGCAGCCCGAGCACCGCGGGAACCAGCAGCGCGATCCCGGCCGCGGCGGGCACCAGGGACAGCCACCGCAGGTCCTGTCCCGCGTACTGGAGCAGCCCGGCCCCGACCGAGATGCCCAGCGCGAGCCGGATCCGGCGCCGGTCGATGGTGGGTGCGGGGACGGACGGGTCGGCCGGGCCCGACGCCATCCGGCGGATCGCGGGCAGGGCGAGCGCCAGCGGCGGAACCACCAGGACCGGGATGCCGATGAACACCCAGCGCCAGCCCAGGTGCTGGGTGACCGTACCGGCGGCCAGCGGTCCGACCACCGAGGGCACCACCCAGCTCGCGGCAAAGGCGGCCATGATCGAGGGACGCAGATGTTCCGGGTAGGCGCGGCTGACGACGACGTACAGCGCGACGATGACCAGCCCGCCGCCCAGCCCCTGTACGGCCCGGCCGGCGACGAACAGCCACATCGTGGACGCCGTGCCGGAGAGCAGCAGCCCGGTCGCGAACGCGGCGATCCCGGTGGCGAGCGGCCCCAGCGGCCCGCTCCGGTCGGCCCACTGGCCGGAGAGGACCATGGCGAAGAGCGACGTGGTGAAGTACGCGGAGAACGCGAAGGCGTACAGCGAGATGCCGTGCAACTCCCGCGCCGCGACGGGCATCGCGGTGCCGACGGCGGTCGCCTCGAAGGCGATGAGCAGCACCACGGTGACGATGCCGATGCTGAGAGCCCGGTGCGCGCTGCCGAGGATCCCGTCGGTCGCGGAGGTGGAGATGCCCTCGGGCGGGGCGGGGGGTGCGACCTCGGCGTCGCGCGATTCCAGGGCGGTCATCCGACCAGAGTAAGGGGCAAATCGCTGGATGAACCCTGTCTGAGGCGGGAGGGGGGCTCGGCCATTGGTCGTACGACCATGAACGCCGTATGGCAGTCGCGTTGCGGGCCCGCCCGTGCCCTTGAGGCGGTCCGGCCGGGCGCCTACGTTCGGGGTGTTCCGGTTCGCCCGGCCGTGTGCCCGAGTGGTTCAGGGGCTCGACTGCAAATCGAGTTACGTGGGTTCGATTCCCGCCACGGCCTCCGACGCAGCGCAGTCCGCCCGCTTATTACGCCGTAATAAGCGGGCCTCCGATTCAGCGCAGTACGCCGTAGTGCGCCGCAAACAGGCGCCCCCCGCCGCCGGACAGGCAGCAGGGGCGCCCGGAAGAAGTCCGCACGGGACCTACTGCGGCGCCTGCTCCTGCCCCTGCCCGCCCTGCACCTTCCGCGCCTCCTGGACCATTTCCTTCAGGTGCTCCTCCTGCTCGGTGGAGAGCGAGGTCTGCACCAGCTGACCGCCGAACTGCGCGAGCTGCGGGATGACCTTGTCGGCGGCCTCCGACTTCGCGAGGACGAAGAGCGCCGCCGTGCCGGGGCGCAGGTTCGCGCTGACATCCCTCATGAAGTTGTCGTTCACCCCCGTGTCGGTGGCGGCGCCGCCCGCGGCGCCCGCCGCGGCACCCACGGCCGCGCCGAGGAACGGCACCAGGAACAGCATCCCGATGACACCTCCCCAGAGCGCGCCGCCCGTCGCGCCGGTCGCCGTGCGGTTGACGGCCTGATGCAGTTTGATCTTGCCGTCGGACTCGCGGCGCTCGACGACGACCGCGTCCTCCAGGTCGACGAGGCGCTCGCGGCTCAGGCTGAAGAGCTTGTCGCGGACCTGATTGGCAGTGGCGAGATCGTCGTAGGCGACGACGAACAGATTGCTCATGCGGCTGACTCCTCATCGGGGTGCGGGACATCGAAGTGCGGGACACCGGGAAACGGGGCGTCGAGGGACGGAACCCAGCCCACTATAGGAAATATGCCGCAAATGGGACAGGCGGGGAGCGCCATCCGCAGCACTCCTCGCCTGGATCCCTCCCGGATCACCCCGTGGGTTCCCCCACGGGTCACCCCGCGCCGGCTACCTCACCCCACGGCTCACGAGGTCCGCCAGCCGCACCGCCGACGTACCGAGCCCGGTCGGGGCCGGGGGCAGGAAGCGGGAGCCGGGCCCGCCCGACAGCAGGTCGGCCTCCGCGTACCTGCGGGTCTTCCGGTGCCAGTTCAGGATGGCCGCCATCCAGTCCTCCAGCTCCCGCACATAGCCCCGCAGGGCGTCCCGCGCCTTCCCGTCCAGTGCGAAGTCGTCGAAGAGGACGGGCAGTTCGTGCTCCGCGACATGCTGGAACTGCCGCATGCGCGAGACCATCAGCTCGTCGACCATGGCCAGCGCCGTCGGGTAGTCCACCCCGAAGAACGCCTCGACGACCAGGACCGCGTTGTGCACCTCCCCCTCGAACTCGATCTCCTTCTGGTACGAGAAGACGTCGTTCATCAGGCAGGCGTAGTCGGCGGCCGAGCTCTCCAGGGCCTTCACCGTGCCGCTGGCGAAGACCTCCTCCGGGATCTCGTGGCCGTGACCCAGCCGGGCCAGGGCCATGGTGAGGTCGGAACCGAAGGTCTTCCGGCGCATCTCGATGTAGTCGACCGGTTCGGGGATCCGGTGCTGTGCCTGGTTGGCCAGCTCCCACAGCCAGCTGGCCGTCATGGACTCGACGGCCGTACGGAAGGTGCGCCGCGCGGCCAGGTCCATCGGCGCCGCGGTCCGCGCCCACAGATCGGCCAGCGCACGCTCCATGACGTTCGACGGCTGCGGCGCCACCTCCCCGTCCAGCGGCATGAACAGCGAGAACCGCTCGTTCTGCGCGTGGGCGCTCGTCAGGTCGCGGGTCCGCCCGTACACCAGCGGGAAGTAGTCGTCCGCGTACGTCCCCCAGGCGAGCCAGCCCGACGACAGCGCGAGCTCGTCCGGGGTGGCGTCCGGATCGATACCGGCCGAGCAGAGCGGGAAGTCGAATCCGACGAGCTGCCGCTCCTCCCAGATGTCGTCGAGCATCCCCATCCGGTGCGCCCAGTCCAGGAGATGGCTCCGGGCCGCGTCGAGATGCGGCGACAGCGACAGCGCGAACGGCATCTCGAAGTCCAGCAGTTGGGACGGCCCGACCCGCCGGTGCGGTAGGTGCGTGTGGTTACGGAGCCGGGTGAGCCCCGTCCTGCCGAGGAACTGTTTGATGTCGGCGGCGGATGCCCCGAGCCCCACCGGCCCGACCGGCAGCCGGGACTCCGCGGCCTTGCCGCCGTCGTTCATGTAGCGGCTGGACCGCATGTGCCACTCGTGTCCGCCTGACTGCCAGTCCTGGAGCCCCTTCGCGTACGTGAGCGTGTCGGCGACGCCCTTCGGGTCCACGCCGAACTCGACGAAGAGAGGCCCCAGTTCGGTGAAGAAGGTGTTCTCGAACTGGTGCAGCCGCGCGGTGAGCAGATCGTTGACCGCCTCGGCCGCCTCCTGCGTCGTGCATTTCAGGAAGTTCTCCAGGACCAGGACGCCGTTGCTGAGTTCGCCCTCGTCCAGGATCTCCCGCTCGTACGAGAAGAGGTCGTTACGCAGGTGGACCGCGTCGGAGAACGTGTCCTTGAGCACGCGCAGCGGACGTGATCCCGCGACGGCGGCCGGGACCTCCGCACCCGTCGCGTACTCGATGAGCCCGGCCGACCACGGCGCCCCGCCGACCTTGCGCCGCATCTCGATGTACTCCACGGGGTTGGAGATCCGCCCCGCGTTGATGTTGGAGAGCTCCCAGAGCGACTCGTTGAGCAGGTTCTCGGTGCTCAAGGCGAAACGTTCCCGCCACTCCATCGACATGCTCGGGACCGTCCTGGCCCAGAGGTCGGCGAGCCCGGCCTCGACCGGGTTCCGCGCTTCCGGGAATCCGTCGGACAGGTCCATCGGCATGAAGGCGGGCAGCCGGTCCAGATACGCCTTGCCGCCCTGCCGGTCCTGGGACCGCTTGAACTCCTCCAGGAAATGGTCGTCGAAGAAGAACACCCACACGTACCAGTCGGTCACGAGGGACAGTTCGGGGCCGCCGCAGTCGGGGTGGGTATAGGCGCAGAGCAGCGCGTAGTCATGGGAATCGAGGTCGTGCTCCTCCCAGATTCCCGAGCCTTCCAGCATTCCCATGTCCCGGGCCCACTGCTTCGTATGGACCCGGGCCTCTTCGAGACGGGAATTCAGCCTGGCCGGATGCGGCAAGTAGAAATCCGGCAATTCAAAAGGCTTTGACACTGACGTTCGGCCTTTCCGCGAGGTCACTGATCGGCCGAGCACTACCCCGGGTCCCGACCGGTCATCCGTCCGGCGCGACGGACCGCCCATACGTATGACAAGGGCGGTAAACCCCTGACAGGAGCGGCCCTTCGTGCTTGGGTCACGCGCCAGTTCGGACGCACCGGCTCCGCACGGGCGGTCAGGTCGTCACGCCGCGATCAGGTCGTCGCGGTGATCAGGTCGTCGCGGGCGGACCGGGCGTCACGGCGCGGTCGTGACCACCGCGGCCTGCGGCCGGATCGGCAGTCGGCTGACCGGGCGGCCGGTCGCCGCCCGCACCGCCGCCGCCACCGCCGCCGGAGAGGTGACCACGGGCACCGCGCTCGCCGCCTTCGCGCCGAACGGGGCCACCACGTCACGCTCCTCGACCAGCTTCACGATGCGGATGTCCGGGGCGTCCAGGGCCGTGGGCAGCGCGTATCCGGTCAGGTCGGGGTGGCGGATCACACCTCGGGTGGTGCGCAGGTTCTCGGTGAGCGCCGCGCCGACGCCCTGGGTGACGCCCGCCTCGATACGGGAGGCCAGCAGCCGGGGGTTGAGGACCCGGCCGACGTCCTGGGCGACCGCCATCTCCACCACCCGCACCGAGCCGACCTCGATGTCCACGTCCACGACCGCGCGGATCGCGCAGAAGGCGAGGCCCACGAACGCGTCGCCCTGGCCCGACTCGTCCAGCGGCTCGGTCGGATGGGGGCGGCACTGGGCCGTCGCCCAGAGCTCCTTGCCGTCCATCGCCTCGGTGACGGTGGTGGAGAGCACCCCGTCGTACGAGGTGATCTTGCCGTCGGCGATCTGCAGCAGCTCCGTGGACATGCCGAACTTGTGGGCCAGCGGCTGGAGAAGCTGGGTCCGGACCATCTTCGCCGCCCGCTCCACCGCCCCGCCGGAGACCCAGGTGTGCCTGCCGTGCGTGGCCGGGCCCGCCGGGGGCTGGTCGGTGTCGACGGACGCGACATGGACCTCCTCGATACCGAGGGTGTCCTGGACGATCTGCCGGGCCAGCGTGGAGAATCCCTGGCCGGTCTCGACGGCGGCGCAGATCACGGTGGCGACGCCGTCGTGGACTTTGACGGTCGCGGTGGAGACCTCGTCGGCGCCCTCGGCGCCGAGCATGTGGACCATGCCGAGCGCGTAGCCCACACCACGGCGCACCGCGCCGGGTTCCCCTGCTCCCTCGGGGCCGCCGGGCAGCAGCCAGTCCCCCTCGGGGCTGTCCTTGGGCAGCACGGGAAGCGGGAAGTCTCTTACGGAGTTCAGGAGTTCGGCGACGGGGGCCGGGCAGGTGACGGTCTGCCCGGTGGGGAGCAGATCGCCGGTGGCCAGGACGTTGCGCAGCCGCAGTTCGGCCGGGTCGAGGGAGAGCTTGGCCGCCAGCTTGTCCATCTGGCCCTCGTACGCGGCGCAGACCTGGAGGGCGCCCTCGCCCCGGACGTGCCCGGACGGCGGGTTGTTCGTACGGACCGCCCAGCCCTCGATGAAGGCGTGCGGGACGACGTACGGACCGCAGGCGAACGCGACGGCAGCGGCCAGCGATTCGGACGAGGCGTCGGCGTACGCGCCCGCGTCGAGCAGGATCTGCGCCTCGACCTTCACCAGGCGGCCCTCGGCGTCCGCGTGGTGGCGGTAGCGCAGCAGGGTCGGGTGGCGGTGCGCGTGGCCGAGGAAGGACTCCTCCCGGGTGGCCGCCAGCTTGACCGGGCAGCCGGTCTTCAACGCCAGCAGGCCGAGCGGGAGTTGGAAGCTGGTGTCCTCCCGGTCGCCGGTCGCGCCGGGCACCCCGGTCACCACGACCTTGACGCGGTCGGGCTCCAGACCGAAGCAGGCGGCGGCCAGATCGCGGTCGGCGTGCGGGTCGGTGGACGCGGTGTAGATCTCCACGCCGCCGTCCGGCCTGGGCACGGCGAGCCCGGCCTCGGCGCCGATCGGCGCCGGGTCCTGGCGGCCGATCCGGTAGAGCCCTTCGACGATCACCTCACCGGTGATGTCCGGGTCGCCGAAGCGCAGCGGGATGTGCCGGATCAGATTGCCGTCGGGGTGCAACGGCTCGGCGGTGAACGCCTTCTCCGGGTCGGTGACCGGCTCCAGTACCTCGTACTCGACCGCGATGGCGGCGGCGGCGAGCCGGGCGGTGTCCGGGTGGTCGGCGGCGACCGCGGCGATGGCCTCGCCGTGGTGGCGGACGAGTTCGGAGGCGAAGACGGGGCGGTCGGCGATCCCGCGGCCGTGCGCGCTGTCGCCGGGGATGTCGGCGTGGGTGACCACCGCGCGCACGCCGGGCATCGCGGACGCCTCGGCGGTGTCGATCGAGACGATCCGGGCGTGCGGGTGCGGGGCGCGCAGGACCGCCGCCCAGAGCAGCCCCTCGGCCCACAGGTCGGACGCGTACGGGAAGGTGCCCTCGGTCTTCGCGCGGGTGTCGGCCGGTGGGAGGGAAACCCCGAGACCGTGTGCGGGCGGCTCCTGTTCGGGGCCGTCCGCCTCCGGGGTCGTCGCGGTGGCCTCGGTGGCCGCGTCGCTGCTCACGCCATGCCTCCGTCGTGCTGCTGCTGCGGGTGCGAGGGCTGTGCGCCGCCCGCCCCGGGGGGTGCCTGGTGCGGGATGCGTGCCTCTTCGGTCGCGGTGGCCGCGGCTGCGCGCGCGGCGACCACCTCACCGACCGCGTCCAGAACGCCCCGGTAACCGGAGCACCGGCAGAGGTTGCCGCAGAGTGCCTGTCTGGTTTCGAGCTCGGTGGGGGCGTGGTTGCCCTCCAGGAGGTCGTGGACCGTCATGGCCATGCCGGGGATGCAGAAGCCGCACTGGACGGCCCCGCAGTCGGCGAGGGCGCGCTGGACGTCGGAGGGCTCACCGTTGACGGCGAGGCCCTCGACCGTACGGACCTCGGAGCCCGCCGCGGTGGCCGCGGGGACCAGGCAGGAGGCGACGAGACGGCCGTCGACCTGGACGTTGCACGCACCGCACTCGCCCTGCGAGCAGCCGTCCTTGGCGCCGGCCAGACCGAGCCGCTCGCGCAGCACGTAGAGCAGCGACTCGCCGATCCAGGCGTCGGTGACGGGCCGGTCGGAGCCGTTCACGCGCAGCACGTACGACGCGGGGGTGTGCTCGCTCCGGGCGGGCCCGGGGTCGGACACGGGCGCGGATGCGGCTACGGGGTCGGGCTCGGTCGCGGGCCCGGTGCCGGGGTCGGGCTGGGTCTCGGGCTCGGGCTCGGCGACGAGTTCCGCGCCGGTCTCGGGTACGGGTGCGGGTTCCTGGCCGGGTTCCTGACGGGGGTCCTGCCCCGGTTCCGTGCGGGGGTCCTGGCGGAGCCCCTGCCGCGGATCCAGCCCGGCACCGGGGCCGGCATCGGGTCCGGACTGCGCGCCGGGTCCGGTACCGCCGTCGAGATCGGCAACGGCTGCGGGCTCGGGCTCGTGGACTGCCACGGGTACGGATTCGACGGCGGGCACGGGCGTGCCCTCGGCCGGAGTGCTGTCATGCACCTGGGAGTTGACATCGGCCGGGGCGTTGACATGATCCAGAGCGCTGTCATGAGCCTGGGTGCTGCCGTAGGCCTGGGTACTGCCGTGGGTCTGGGTACTGCCGTGGGTCTGGTTACTGCCATGGGTCTGGTTACTGCCATGGGCAGGAACGCCGTCATACACCGGCGCATCGTCGTGGCCCTGGGCACCGTCGGGGCCCTGAACGCTGTCGTGCACCGGGGCACTGTCGTGGACCGGAACGCTCTCCGGTGTCCTGGGGTCGTGGACCGGAACGCTCTCCGGCGTCCGGGGGTCGTGGACCGGAACGCCGTCGTAAGCCGGAGCGCCGCCGTCGGCCGCCCCCGCCGCTTCCGTCCCGGCCTGTTCCGGCTGCTGCGCAGGTACCGCCCAGGGAGCAGGTGCCCCGCCCGGCAGTGTCGCCGGTCCCAGCAGCGACGACGTAGTGAACTCGCCGGATTCCTCCGGGACTTCGCCCTCCGCGACCGGGATGGTCCACTGCCCGGTCAGGTCCCCCGCGCTGTGCTGGTGCGGCTGCTCGTGCGGCTGCTGGTGCAGTTGCTCGTGGGGCTGGTGCAGTTGCTCGTGGGTCTGCTGCGGGTGCTGCGGGTGCTGGTGCTGCTGGGGGAACTGGTACGGCTCGTGCGGCTGCTGGTACGGCTGCCCGGGAGCCGGCTCGCCCTGCGTCTCGGTGAACGCCCACTGGCCGGTGGCCCTGGGGTCGTACGGGTACGCCTGCTCCGCCATCTGCTCGGGCGCCATGTCCTGGGCGGAACCGGGCTCCGGCCAGTGCGCCGCCTGCGGCACCGACCAGTGACCGGTGGCGGCCGGGTCCGTACCGGCCGCGGGCGTCAGCGGCAGGATCATCGGTGGCACGTACCCGTGACCGGGCGCGGCCAGCGGCGCGCCGTCCAGGTCCATGTCCTCGGGAAGCTGTACGAACGCGGTGGCTTCGGCGTCGTAGTCCCCGCCGTGCGGGACCGGCTGCCAGCCGCCGTGGTCGTTGTTGGTGGTCACGACAGTGCCCTCCCCAGTGCTCGCCGGGCCAGTGCGGCGACGGTCCGCCGCAAGTGCAGTACGGCCGGGGGCAACGGCTGCGCCTCGCCCCCGGCGGCGTGCGCGGTGTCACCCGCCCCGGGGGACGGCACCACGTCGGGGATGCAGGCGGCTGCGACGTACTCGCCGAAGGCGGTGAGCGCCTCCTGGGCGAGCCCGCGTTCGCCGTCCCAGTCGATCAACGAGGCGATCCAGCGCTCGGCTTCGAGCGGGCGCAGCGGCATCGGCGCGATGGCGCCGACCGCGCAGCGCACCCCGCGCCGGGCCGGGTCGAGGACCACGGCGACCGAGGCGGTCGCCCGGCCGGGGCCGGTACGGCCGGTGGCTTTGAGGAAGACCTGGGGGGCGTGCAGCAGCGGTACCCGTACGAAGCCCACGAGTTCGGCGGGCTGCAGCATGTCCCGGCCTGCGAGCAGGTGCGAGACCGGGGTCTCCCGGCGGGCGCCGTCCGGACCGGCCACGACCAGGGTCGCCTCCAGCGCGGCCAGTACCGGCAGCGCGTCGCCGGTCGGTGCGGCGGTGACGATGTTGCCGCCGAGCGTGCCCGCGTTACGGATCTGGGGCGGGCCCGCCGCGCGGGCGGCAGCAGCCAGCGCGGGGATCAGCGCCGCGAAGTCCGGCCGCCCCATCCGGGCGTGGGTGAGACCCGCGCCGAGCAGCGCGTGCCCGTCCTGGTAGTGCCAGCCCCGGATCTCGCTGATCCTGCCGAGCCCGACAAGTCCCGCGGGACGCAGCAGCCCCGAATTCACCGCCGCCATCAGATCCGTACCGCCCGCGACGGGCACGGCGGCGGGCATGGCGGTCAGCGCCGCCACGGCCTCGTCGAGCGATGTCGGCAGCGTCACGGACTGCGCCGCCTGCGGTGCGTGCGTGGTCAACCCAGCTGCCCCTTCCCGGTGTCCCGGTGTCCCGGCTGTCCCGCCTGTTGCGCCGTACGGTACGTGCTCGGAGCCCGGACGTGGCAACTCTGGCACATCTTCCGAGCCGCACGACGGGAGGGTCCGCGAAGGGTGGTTCCATCCTCTCCCAGGCTGATCGTCCTGATTCATGCACCATTGCCGCGAAGTGCTGATTACTGCTCTTCTGCGTTCCTTGTACGACTTGTTCGGCACGGCCAGTCATGCTCCCAGCCGACCGGGTTCCGGCACATGCCTTCCCGCCACGCTCACACGTTTGGGGGCGTCCCCTCGATCGGGCGTCCGAGGTCGGCGGCCGTCAGTCCCTGGGGGGCGGGGCGCCGCTGCGCGGGCAACGGGCCGCCCGGCGGCCGGTAGTGCACACCGAGCGCGTCGAGCCGCGCGTAGTGCACGGCCATCCGCCGGTCGAAGTCCGGGTAGTCGCGCTCGGCCGGGGCGGGCAGCGCCGACCAGGCGACCTCGGAGAAGGCGACCAGCCTCGGGAAGGCCTGGTAGTCGACCCGGTTCTGGTCCTCCATCACCTCGGTCCAGACATTGGCCTGGGTGCCGATGACATGCGCGGCGGCCTCGGGGGCGAGCTGCGGCGGAACGGGCTCGAAGCGGTAGACGTCCTCCAGCGTGCGGACGTACCCGATGGGCATCGGCTCGTCCTCGCCGCCGTGCTGACGGTGGTCCAGATACACCTGCTGCTCCGGGCACATGACGACGTCGTGCCCGGACTCCGCGGCGGCGATCCCGCCCGCGTAACCCCGCCAGGAGGAGACGGCGGCGCCCGGCGCGAGGCCGCCTTCCAGGATCTCGTCCCAGCCGATGAGCCGCCGGCCGCGCTCGGCGAGCCAGCGGTCGAAGTGCCGGATGAACCAGGACTGGAGCTCGTCCTCGTCGGCCAGACCCAGCTCGGCCATCCGGGCCTGGGCGGCCGGGGACTTCTGCCACTGGTCCTTGGGGCACTCGTCGCCGCCCAGGTGGATGAAGGTCGAGGGGAAGAGCGCGAGGACTTCGTCGAGGACACCCTCGTAGAAGCGCAGCACCTTCTCCGTCGGGGCGAGCACGTGGGGGCTGACGCCCCAGGTGTCCCACACCGTGAGGGCGGCCGTGTCGACGACGTCGGTGTTGCCCAGCTCCGGGTACGCGGAGATCGCGGCCTGCGAGTGCCCGGGGATGTCGATCTCCGGGACGACGGTGATGTGCCGCTCGGCGGCGTACGCGACGATCTCGCGGATGTCGTCCTGGGTGTAGAAACCGCCGTGCGGCTTCTCGTCCCAGAGCGGGGACGCCCGGTGGCCCCACTTCGTACGGGAGCGCCAGGCGCCGACCTCGGTGAGCCGGGGGTGGCGCTTGATCTCGATGCGCCAGCCCTGGTCGTCGGTGAGGTGGAAGTGGAAGACGTTGAGCTTGTGGGCGGCGAGGAGGTCGAGGTAGCGCAGGACACCGGCCTTGGGCATGAAGTGCCGGCCCACGTCGAGCATCATGCCGCGCCAGGCGAACCGCGGGCCGTCCTCGATCGCGCAGCCGGGGACGGTCCACTGCCGGTCCTGCCGCAGCGGGGCGCGCCGGAACGCCTCGGGGCCGAGCAGCTGACGGAGGGTCTGCGCACCCCAGAACACCCCGGCCGCGCTGCCGCCGTGCAGGCCGATTCCCGCGCTGTCGACGTCCAGCCGGTAGCCCTCGGGCCCGAGGGTGTCCGCGACGCCGGCGTCGATCCGCAGCCGGACGGTCCGGTCGCTCCCGTCCGCCCCGGGGCCGAGGGGCAGTCCGGTGGCCGCACCGATCACCTGCCGCAGCCAGCGGGCCGCGCCTTCGGTTCCGGGGCCCGCGTCGATGACGGTCCGCTCGTCCACGGCGAAGCCGTCACCGGCCCGCAAGTCCTTGGCGCCCACGGGCGCGGGAATCAGATCCATGGATGCCATCCTGCCCGACCCACCGCGATTGGCATAGACCACTTCGGGCGGGCGGGCACGACTCGGCCGCGGCACCTCAGGGGGGAGGCGCCGCGGCCGTACGCGGGAAACAGTCGTGCGCGGAAAGCGGACGTCAGGGAAGACCGTCAGGGAGAACCGTCAGGGAGATGCGGCCGTCGGCAGAGCGCAGCAGGTGCTACTTCTTGCCGCCGTCCTTGCCGCCCTTGTCCTTGTCGCCACCGGCGCCCATGGACTCGTAGATCTCCTTGCACATGGGACAGACCGGGTACTTCTTCGGGTCGCGGCCCGGCACCCAGACCTTGCCGCACAGGGCGACGACGGGCGTGCCTTCCAGCGCGCTCGCCATGATCTTGTCCTTCTGGACATAGTGGGCGAAGCGTTCGTGGTCTCCGTCGCCGTTCGACACCTGTGGTGTCGGCTCTACGAGGGTCCCCGTACCTGCCCCGCGCTCGGGCTCAAGAGTGCTCATGGGGGCCAAGGATACTGAAGACCGGCGGGCATGTGGGGCGGCCGGTCCGGCTGATTCCGCCTTCAGTTGAGTGAGGGGTCGTCCGGATAGGTGGCGATCATCGCCAGCATGCTCCGCTGGCGTCGCAGCACCGACCGCCACAGGCCGTCCGGGTCGGGCGACGAGACGTCTCCGGGCTCCGAATCCACCACGTACCAGGCACCCGCTTCCACCTCGGCGGCGAGCTGTCCGGGACCCCAGCCCGCGTAACCGGCGAAGATCCGCAGGGAGCCCAGCGCCGCGGCGAGCAGTTCCGGCGGCGTCTCCAGGTCCACCAGGCCGATCGCGCCGTACACCCGCCGCCAGCCGATGGGATCGTCCCGGTCGGAGCGGCGCCGGAGACCCTCGGAGGCGTCCCCCCACGGCCTGCGCCGCGGGGTCGGCTCGTCGATGCCGGGAACGGCGGGCCCCGAGCCGCCGGGGATGACGGCGACCCCCAGCGCCGAGTCCAGCGAGACCGGGCCGCCCTGGAAGATCACGCCGGGCTCCCCGGTGAGCTGGTCCCAGCCCGCCAGGATGTCGCCGACGTCCACCGGGGTCGGGCGGTTGAGGACAACACCGAGCGACCCCTCCCCGTCGTGATCGAGGACGAGCACCACCGCGCGGTCGAAATTCGGGTCCGCCAGGGCGGGGGTGGCAACGAGCAGCCGCCCTGTGAGCGAGGACACCTCCGTCATGGCAGACATGATCCCGCACATTCGCTCTCCGTGGGGGGCGGGTGCGCGAGCACGCACCGGCGCAGCTCAGCGCACGAGGGGGGCGCGGTGGCGCGGGGCCGGGGCCCGTACGGCGCCACGCCGCCCCGTGACGGCACGGGTGCGTAGCGTGTTGTAGCAGAGTCATGACGGGCCGCGCACCCCCTCAGCCTTATGGAACGGGGGTATTCGCCCCTTACCCTTTGAGACGCATCCGCTGTATCGACCCCTGTCCACCCCTTCTCCGGAACGCGAGATTCATGACCGGCACTGGCACCGACGATGTACTGCTCGTCCACGGCGGCAACCCGCTCGAAGGCGAGATCCGCGTTCGCGGGGCGAAGAACCTCGTGCCGAAGGCGATGGTCGCCGCGCTCCTCGGCAGCGGGCCGAGCAGACTGCGCAATGTGCCCGACATCCGCGACGTACGCGTCGTGCGCGGGCTGCTCCAGCTGCACGGTGTGACCGTCCGCCCCGGTGAGGAGCCGGGCGAGCTGATCCTCGACCCGTCGCACGTGGAGAGCGCCAACGTCGCCGACATCGACGCCCACGCGGGCTCCTCGCGCATCCCGATCCTCTTCTGCGGCCCGCTGCTGCACCGGCTCGGTCACGCGTTCATCCCGGGCCTCGGCGGTTGCGACATCGGCGGCCGGCCGATCGACTTCCACTTCGAGGTGCTGCGCAAGTTCGGCGCGACCATCGAGAAGCGGGCGGACGGCCAGTACCTGGAGGCCCCGCAGCGGCTGCGCGGCTGCAAGATCCGGCTGCCGTACCCGTCGGTCGGCTCGACCGAGCAGGTGCTGCTGACGGCCGTGCTGGCCGAGGGCGTCACCGAGCTGTCGAACGCCGCCGTGGAGCCGGAGATCGAGGACCTCATCTGCGTACTGCAGAAGATGGGCGCGATCATCTCCATGGACACCGACCGGACGATCCGGATCACCGGTGTCGACCAGCTCGGCGGCTACAACCACCGTGCGCTGCCGGACCGTCTGGAGGCCGCGTCCTGGGCCTCGGCGGCGCTGGCGACCGGGGGCAACATCTATGTGCGCGGCGCCCAGCAGCGCTCGATGATGACGTTCCTCAACACGTACCGGAAGGTCGGCGGCGCCTTCGAGATCGACGACGAGGGCATCCGCTTCTGGCACCCGGGCGGCCCGCTGAACGCCATCGCGCTGGAGACGGACGTGCACCCCGGCTTCCAGACCGACTGGCAGCAGCCGCTGGTCGTGGCGCTGACCCAGGCCAGCGGCCTCTCCATCGTCCACGAGACGGTGTACGAGTCCCGGCTGGGCTTCACGTCCGCGCTGAACCAGATGGGCGCGCACATCCAGCTCTACCGCGAGTGCCTGGGCGGCTCGGACTGCCGCTTCGGCCAGCGCAACTTCCTGCACTCGGCGGTCGTCAGCGGCCCCACGAAGCTCCAGGGCGCGGACCTGGTCATCCCGGACCTGCGCGGCGGCTTCTCGTACCTGATCGCCGCGCTCGCGGCGGAGGGCACGTCCCGGGTGCACGGGATCGACCTGATCAACCGTGGCTACGAGAACTTCCTCGACAAGCTGATCGAGCTGGGCGCGAAGGTGGAGCTGCCGGGGGCGGCGCTGGTCTGACGGGCAGGCTCTGCCCCGATCCCCGTCCGGACGGGCTCGGATTTGTCGAGCCCGTCCGGTGACCATCGAGCCGGTGCGGCGCTTCGAGCCCGTCCGGCGATCGAGGACGAGCGCGCCGAAGGCTGCGTGATCCGCCCGCGCCCCTCGACGCCGTCCTCCGTTCACCGCTCGGCGACAAGCACCGGATTCTCGTGCGGCGAGAGCGTGCAACGGGTCCCCACCGTGAGCTGCCCGGCCTCCCAGCTGGGCAGGTCGGCCTTGAGCGTGAGGCCGGAGTCGGTGGTGAGGTGCAGCCGGGTCGTGGGCCCGAGGAACGTCGCCACCCGTACCGTCGCCTCTTCGCCGTCCGCTCCCGCCCTGCCCACCGCGAGACCCTCCGGACGCAGCAGGACGTCGACCTCACGGCCGGCCTCCGGTGCGGCGCCGTGGATGGGGAGCCTGCGGCCGAAGAACTCGACGACCCCGCCGTCCCGGACGGTGCCCGGCAGCCGGTTCATCGTGCCGACGAACTCCGCGACGAAGGGCGTCGACGGGCGTTCGTACAGCTCGGAGGGGGCCGCACACTGTTCGAGGCGCCCGTCCTTCATCACCGCGACGCGGTCCGCCATGGACAGCGCCTCCTCCTGGTCGTGGGTCACGAAGACCGTGGTGATGCCCAACTCCAGCTGGATGCGGCGGATCTCCTCGCGCAGGGTGAGCCGTACCTTGGCGTCCAGCGCCGACAGCGGTTCGTCGAGCAGCAGCACCCGCGGCTGCACGGCGAGCGCGCGGGCCAGCGCCACCCGCTGCTGCTGGCCGCCGGAGAGCTGGTGCGGGTAGTGGCCGTCGCGGCCGGGGAGGCCGACCAGATCAAGGAGTTCCAGGGCCCGCGTCCGGCGCTCGGCTGTGCCCTTCCCCCGGACCCGGAGGCCGTACGCGACGTTCTCGGCGGCCGTCATGTTCGGGAAGAGGCTGTACGACTGGAAGACCATCCCGATGTCGCGGCGGTGGGCGGGGACGGACATGACGTCCTTCCCGTCCATCAGCAGCTCGCCGCTGTCGGCGGACTCGAAGCCCGCGATGATGCGCAGCGCGGTGGTCTTCCCGCACCCGGACGGCCCGAGCAGCGCGACCAGTTCGCCGGGTGCGATGTCCAGGTCGAGGCCGTCGAGTGCCACCGTGGAGCCGAACTCCCGACGGAGATTCCTGAGGTGCACGGGAACGCTCATGACGTGGTCTTCCTTCGGTTGCGGCCACCGGCCAGGGTGGTGAGCACGAGCAGCAGACCCCAGCTGATCAGCAGGCTCAGCATGGCTGCGGCGACGGAGAGCTGGGCCTCGCTGTCACCGATCTGCACCATCCACACGGCGAACGGCGCGAAGCCGAGCACGGAGGCGACGGTGTACTCGCCGAGCACCATGGCCAGGCTGAGCACGGCCCCGCCGATCACCGCGCCGCGCAGGTTGGGTACGACGACCCGCAGCAGCGTCTGAGTGCGGGAGGCGCCCAGGCTCCGGGACGCCTCGACGAGCGTGCGGAGATCGACGGCGCGCAGCCCCGCGTCCAGCGAGCGGAACAGGAACGGCAGCGACATCACCGTGTAGACGAGGACCAGGACCAGCGGGAAGTCCTTGTTCTGCAGCGCCTGGAACGTCCCGTACAGCGGCGTGGTCGCGAGGTCCTGCTGCCAGGAGAGCACCGTGCTCACCCCTGCGACCAGTGCGATCGGCGGCACCACCAGCGGCATCATGGAGAGGATCTCCACCAGGCGCCGCAGCCGGGGGAAGTACAGCGCGACGGCGACCGTCGCCGGCACCATCAGCGCGAGTCCGAGGACGACGGTCGCCAGCCCGAGCCCGAGGGACAGCAGCAGGCTGCTGGTCATCCCGTCGGAGCCGAGGCCCTTGGTGTACGGATCGAAGCTGATGCCGTCCGTGTTGTCGATCGTGAACCAGAGCGAGGCCACGACCGGGACCAGGAAGTAGAGCGCGGCCAGCCCGAGGACCGGGCCGCGGGAGCGCGAAGCCGTACGTGCGGCCGTCATCCGAGCCATCGGGCACTCCGTCGTTGCAGCGGGATCTGCACGGCCATCACCAGCAGCGCGATCACCACCATGTCGAGGCTCATCGCGAGCGCCAGGTTCTCCTGTCCGACCAGCACGTTGCCGTTCAGGGCGTTGGAGATCTGGAGGGTGATCAGCGGTACCGAACTGCCGGTCATCACCGCGGCGGTGGCCTGGGAGGCGAAGGCGGTGCCGAACATCAGGACGGCGCCGCCGAGCAGCGAGGGGGTCAGCACCGGGACGCCGATGTGCAGCCAGAACTGGCGGCGGGTCGCCCCGCAGGACGCGGCGGCCTCCTGCCACTGGGTGCGCAGCCCGTCCAGCGCCGGGAGGACGGTCACCACCATCAGCGGAATCATGAAGTACAGATAGGCGAGCACCAGGCCGGTGAAGCTGTAGAGGCTGAAGCCGGTGGACTGCAACGACAGCAGCTTGGTGAGGGTGCCGGTCGTACCGAGGGTGGCGATGAAGGCGAAGGCGAGCGGCGCACCGCTGAAGTTGGCGAAGACCCCGGAGGCCGCGACGACGGCCCTGCGCAGGGCGGGGCGCCTCGATGTGACGACGGCCTGCGCGATGAGCGCTCCGGCCACGGTGGCCAGCAGGGCGCTGACGACGGAGAGTTCGACACTTCCGGTCAGCCCGGTCGCGTACGCCCCGGAGAGCGAACTGCGGACGTTGCCGAGGCCGTACCCGGCGGCGCCCGACTCCCCGGTGACCACGAAGGCGTTGTAGGCCATGGTCCCGGCGGGCAGGCCGAAGCAGAGGGCGAGGAAGGCGAAGTACGGGACGACGGCGGGCCAGCGGTGGCGGCCCCTGCGGCGTACGGCCCGCCTCGCACCCGCGACGGCGGCCGTACGGACGGCTTGGTCGGCCATGGTCAGCTGACCGCCTTGGCCCAGCCCTGCACGATGGCCGCCTTGGCCTTCGCCTCCTGCTGGGAGTCGGCGGTCTTCGGAGCGCCCTCGACCGGGGGGAGCTTGGCGTCGGCGGCCTTGTCGACCGTGCCGTTCTTCTCCATCACGTCGAGCAGGGCGGGCCGGGAGAAGCCCTGGAGCCAGATGTTCTGGCCCGCGGGGCTGTAGATGAACTCCAACCACAGCCGGGCGGCGGCCGGGTGCGGGGCGTACTTGTTGACGCCCTGGTTGTAGTAGTGGGAGTACTCGCCGTCCGACGGGACGGTGACCTTCCAGTCGACGCCCTTGGCCTTGAGCTTCTCGGCGTACCCGAGGTTGAGGTAGTCCCAGTCGATCGAGAGGGGTGTCTCGCCCTTCTGGATGGTGGCGAGGGTCGACTCGGCCGGGACGTAATTGCCCTTCTTCTTGAGCTCCTTGAAGAAGTCGAGGCCGGGCTGCACGTCGTCGAGCGTCCCGCCGTTCGCCAGCGAGGCCGCGAAGACGGCGGCCAGCGCGGAGCTGGACTCGGCCGGGTTCCCGTTGAGCGCGACCTTGTTCTTGTACTCGGGCTTCAGCAGGTCCTTGAACGTCTGCGGGCAGTGCTTCACGGCCTTGGCGTCGCAGCCGATCGACATGTAGCCGCCGTAGTTGTTCAGGTACGAACCGTCGGCCTGCTTCTGGGCGTCGGGGATGCCGTCCCAGCCGCTGACCTTGTACGGGGCGAGCAGCTTCTGCGCCTTGGCCTGCTGCATGTACGCGGTGCCGAGGTCGAGCGCGTCGACCGCCCGGTCCTGGCCCTTGCGCTTGGCCGCCGCGTTGAGGGCCTGCTGGCTGCTGCCGCCGGGGTTCTCGTTGTTGACCTTGATTCCGTACTTCTTCTCGAAGGCGGAAATCATCTCGCCGTAGTGCGCCCAGTCGGGGGCCAGGGCGTACACGTTCAGCGAGCCCTCCTTCTTCGCCTCCTTGACGAGACCCGCCATCCCTCCGAGGTCCGCCGCCGATGACGCCTTCGCGGCCTTGCTGTCCGCGGCGTCGGCGGTGGGCGCGGCGCCGCAGCCACCGGCGAGCACTGCGGTGACGAGCGCGGCTGCCGCTATGCCGGCACAGCGGGCCGGACGGGATGGGTTCACGTTTTACTCCTGCGGTCTACGGCCAGCCACTTGTCTGGACAAGCCATCAGTCAGTAAGCCTGGGCAAGTTAACAGCAAGGTGGACGTCAGACAAGCAGAAGAAGTCGCTAAAACAGCAGGTCAGAAGCGTTACGAAAGAAATGGTTTAAGCTGTCGAAGATCGGTGAGACGCATACCTCGACCCCCCGTCAGATACTTGTTGGTGTGCACAGATGAAAGGACCGGTCCGCCGCCCGGCGGACCGGCCGACGACGAGGAGTGACGTGACCCGACGGCATCAGGAGATCGCCGACAATCTCCGCCGTGACCTGGCCGAAGGCGTCTACCCGGTGGGTTCGGCCCTGCCGGCGGAGGCCGATCTGGCCGCCGCGTACGCCGTCTCCCGGGGCACCGTCCGCCAGGCCCTGGCCACCCTGCTCGCCGAGGGACTGCTCGGTTCCCGGCAGGGCGCGCGCCACACTGTGCTGAGTACCACACCGAGCCAGAGCTTCGCCGAACTGCGCAGTTTCGCGCAGTGGGCGCGGGCGGGCGGGCACGTTCCCGGCGGGCTCGTGCTGGATTCGGTACGCGGCGGGGCGAGCGTCCAGGAGGCGGCCCTGCTGCAGCTCGCCCCGGACGACGGAGTCCTGCGGGTGCTGCGGCTGCGCACCCTGGACGGGGCTCCTGTCCTGCTGGAGCGCACCGTCTACGCCGGCTGGACGGCCGACGCGGTCGAGGCGCTGCCCGACGACTGCGAGTCCGTCACCCAGCGGCTCCTCGACGACACCGGGCTGGTCTTCGCACACGGTGAACACCACCTGGACGCCGTCGCCGCCGGGACGGTCGACGCGCGTGAGCTGGCCGTCCGCCGCGGGAGCCCGCTGCTGCGGGTGCGCCGCACCACGCTCACCGCCGACGGGCGCCCCGTCGAGACCTCGGACGACCGCTACCGCCCGGGGTCGGTGGTCTTCACCGTACGCAACTCCACCCAGGCCAACTCCCTGGCCCGTACCGCACCGGTCCGCACCTCAGCGGGCCCCACCTCAGCGGCCTCCACCTCGCCGACCCCCACCTCACCGGAACAGAAATGCGAGCCCTCATGACCCTCCCCGCCGCCCTGCTGTGCGACATGGACGGCACCCTCGTCGACACCGAGCACGAGTGGCTCCAGGCGGTGGCCACGCTGCTGCGGACGCAGGGCGCCCCGGCCGGCCCCGAAGCTGTGGTCGGGTTCGCGGGGGCGGCGGTGGCCGACGCGGCCGACCGCCTGGTCCGCGAGCACGGCATCACCCTGACCGCCGCGGCCACGGCGACCCGCCTCGACAAGGACTTCACCGCCCGGGTGGCGGCCGGTGTCACCGTCCAGCCCGGTGCCCTGCGCCTGCTGGACCAGGCGGCCTCGCTGGGGATCGCGGTGGCCCTGGTGACAGCCTCCGAGCGGCATGTGGCCGACATGGTGCTGCGGACGCTCGGGGCGCACCGGTTCGCCGCTTCCGTGGCCTCGGGCGAGGCATCACGGGGCAAGCCCCACCCCGACCCGTACCTGACGGCCGCCGCGGCGCTGGGCGTGGACCCGGCGGAGTGCCTGGCCGTGGAGGACACCCCGACCGGGGCTGCGGCGGCGCTGGCCGCGGGCTGCCGGCTGCTGGCCGTCCCGACGGTCCCGGGCATCGTTCCCGGCCCCCGCACCACCCTGGTGCCCTCACTGGCGGACGTGGACCTGCGGGCGCTGCGGTAGGCCGTGTCCCGAAGGCCCCGCTCTTCCGGACGTCCTTCCGGACGGACGGCGCCGGAGCCTGCGGGCCGCACGGAACACCCGGTACGCAGAACACCCCGGTACACCGAACAGCCCGGCACACAGAACACCCCGGTACGCCAAAGGCGGCCGTCCCCGATGGGACGGCCGCCCTTTGGTCTGTGCCAGGCCTTGGACCGGTAGGTCCTACTTGCCCTTGGCGGCTTCCTTGAGCTTCGAGCCCGCGGAGACCTTCACGCTGTAGCCGGCGGGGATGTTGATCGGGTCGCCGGTCTGCGGGTTACGCGCGGTGCGAGCGGCACGGTGGGTGCGCTCGAAGGTCAGGAAGCCGGGGATGGTGACCTTCTCGTCGCCCTTGGCGACGATCTCGCCGACCGTCTCGGCGAGAGCGGCCAGAACGGCGTCGGCGTCCTTACGAGTCACCTCGGCACGATCGGCCAGGGCGGCCACCAGCTCACTGCGGTTCATGTTGTTACTCCCGTGTTCTTCTTGCCTGTAAGGCGTGAGATCGAAGCCGATGCTGCCAGGGCCCTAGGACAGTCCCCGGACCCGGGTCTGACGTCAGACCCTCGCGCCCGAATATGCATCCTGCCCCCACCAGCGGCGGGAAAGCCAATCCGGTACCCACCGGAGTCACACGAACGCGTCACTGCCCCGGGGTGGTGACGCTCTGTCGGCTCCGTGAAACCCGGCTGTGGGCGCCCTGGGATCCCCGCCACCCTAAAGGGGCGTTTGGGGCCGTGTGTCCCGCGACGCGCCGGGCGTCAGGCAGACGTGGGCGCCGTCACAGCCGGACCGGCCGCCTTGGCCGCCGTGCTGACGGCTCCCGCGACGGCCCCCGCGACCCGGTCGTTGAAGACCGAGGGAATGATGTAGTTCGCGTTGAGTTCGTCAGCGCCGACGACATCGGCGAGCGCGCCCGCGGCGGCCAGCATCATCTCCGTGTTGACGGTGCGGGACTGCGCGTCCAGCAGACCGCGGAACACACCGGGGAAGACCAGCACGTTGTTGATCTGGTTCGGGAAGTCCGAGCGGCCGGTGGCCACAACTGCCGCCGTCTGCCGGGCGATTGCCGGCTCGACCTCGGGGTCCGGGTTCGCGAGCGCGAACACGATCGCACCGTCCGCCATGGCCGCGACGTCGTCGCCGTTCAGGACGTTCGGAGCGGAGACACCGATGAAGACGTCGGCGCCGACGACGGCCTCCTTCAACGTGCCCGTCACACCTTCGGGGTTGGTGTTGTCGGCGATCCAGCGCAGCGGCGACTCGGGGGTGGCGTCGACCAGGTCCGCGCGGCCGGCGTGCACCACGCCGTGGATGTCGGCGACGACCGCGTGCTTGACGCCCGCGGCGAGCAGCAGCTTCAGAATGGCCGTACCGGCCGCTCCCGCGCCGGACATGACGACCCGTACCTCGCCGAACTCCTTCTCCACGACCCGCAGCGCGTTCGTCAGCGCGGCGAGCACCACGATCGCGGTGCCGTGCTGGTCGTCGTGGAAGACGGGGATATCGAGGGCCTCGCGCAGGCGGGCCTCGATCTCGAAGCAGCGGGGGGCGGAGATGTCCTCCAGGTTGATGCCCGCGAAGCCGGGGGCGATCGCCTTGACGATCTCGACGATCGCGTCGGAGTCCTGGGTGTCGAGGCAGATCGGCCAGGCGTCGATGCCCGCGAAGCGCTTGAAGAGGGCCGCCTTGCCCTCCATGACCGGCAGTGCGGCCATCGGGCCGATGTTGCCGAGGCCGAGCACCGCGGAGCCGTCCGTCACCACTGCAACGGAGTTGCGCTTGATGGTCAGCCGGCGGGCGTCCTCGGGGTTCTCCGCGATCGCCATGCAGACACGGGCCACACCGGGCGTGTAGATCATCGAGAGATCGTCACGGTTGCGGATGGGGTGCTTGGACGCCATCTCGATCTTGCCACCGAGGTGCATCAGGAACGTACGGTCGGAGACCTTGCCGAGCTCGACCCCCTCGATGCCCTTGAGCTGCTGGACGATCTGTTCGGCGTGGTCGGTGGAGGTCGCGGCGATGGTGACGTCGATCCGCAGCTTCTCGTGGCCGGACGCGGTGACGTCGAGACCGGTGACCGAGCCGCCGGAGGACTCGACGGCCGTGGTGAGCTGACTGACCGCGGTCCCGCTCGCGGGGACCTCCAGACGCGCCGTGATCGAGTACGAGACGCTTGGCGCCGTTGCCATGGCCGACTTCCTTTGCTTTCCCTAGCTGTTCCTGAAACGCATCCGATGGTCGCACCTACCGGCCGGTAGCCGGTAATGGAGAGGCCTATTCGGAAAATCTTTTCCACCATACGAGAAGGCCCCTGGTCGGGGGAAGCCCTGCGGGAGACCTGCGGGTGACAGAAGACACGAAAAAGGTCCGTACCGCCCTTGGGGTGATACGGACCTTCTTCACAAGCTGAGCGACACCGGCCCGCCATGCTCGCCTCGCGGCAAGTGGTCGCTCGTAGCGACGAAGGTTGGGCCCGGGGGCTTGGATCGAGCCGGTGTCACCAACCAGGCTAACAAACCACCCTGGAAAGTGATTCCCCCGCGCCTATTGACTCGCCGACGGCCTGCTGACGCACCGTCCGGCCTCGCGGTGACCGACGGGGATCAGTCCCGCAGCAGATCCGGTACGCCCGCCCCGTCCGGCGCGTCACCCGCCGCCGAGACCACCGTGAGCTGCTGTGTGGCCCGGGTCAGCGCCACGTACAGCACCCGGAGCCCGGCCGGTGACTCGTCCGCGATCTCGGCGGGCGAGACGACCACCGTCGCGTCGTACTCCAGGCCCTTGGCCTCCAGGCTGCCGAGCGCCACCACCCGGTCGCCGAGTTCGGCCAGCCACTTCCTGGCCTGCTCGCGCCGGTTCATGGCGACGACCACACCCACCGTGCCGTCGACCCGCTCCAGCAGCCGCCCGGCCTCCTCCCGTACGGTCCGGGCCAGGTCCCCGTCGCGTACGACGGCGAACCGCGGCTCGACCCCCGTGGAACGGACCGCCGACGGCGACTCCATCCCCGGCATGGCCAGCGCCAGCACCTTCGCCGCGAGCTCGGCGATCTCCGCCGGGTTGCGGTAGTTGACGGTCAGCGTGAAGTGGCGGCGCGGGCGGGCGCCGAGCGCCTCGTCGCGGGCATCGGCCGCCTCGTCCGGGGTCGACCAGGACGACTGGGCCGCGTCCCCGACGATCGTCCAGGTCGCCTGCCTGCCGCGGCGGCCGACCATCCGCCACTGCATGGGCGTGAGGTCCTGCGCCTCGTCGACGATGACATGGGCGTACTCGGTGCGCTCCTGCGCCAGCCGCTCGGCCCGCTCCCACTGGGTCTCCTCGCGGTGCGGCATCAGCTCCTCCAGGCCGGTGAGCTGGTCGAGCGGGTCGTACTCGCGCTTCTTCCGGGGCCGGTGCGGGGTGCCGAGCAGGGTCTGCAGCTCGTCCAGGAGCGCCACGTCGTGCACGGAGAGCGCCTCCCGCTTGAGGGCGCGGGCCAGCTTGCGCACCTCGCCCTGGTTGAGCACCCGGCGGGCCCAGCGGCCCAGCCTGCGCTCGTCGGCCATCGCGGCGAGCACCCCGCGCGGGGTCAGCTCGGGCCACCAGGCGTCCAGGAACTCCAGGAAGCTGTCCTCGTTCGACACGTCGTCGTCGAAGGTGGAGCGCAGCTCGGCGGCCAGTTCGGGGTCCGTGTAGCGCCCGCGGCCGTTGGACTTCGCCCACAGCGCGTCGAGCACCAGCCGCCGGGCGCGCGGGCGCAGCAGGTTGACGGGGGCAGTGCCGCCGAGGACGTTGTGGCGGATGCGCCGGAGCTCGTCGCCGTCCAGTTCGAGGCGCCCGCCGAAGGCGACGACGCGCAGCCGGTCCGGAGTACCACCGCGTGTCCCGTCCTGGGACGACTCCTGATCCGAACCCTGATCCGACTTCTGATCCGACTTCTGATCCGACGGGGACTCGCCGAAGGCCAGCTGCTCGCCCTCCTGGGCGCCGCCACGGCTCCTGCCCCGGGCCGGGCGGCCCGAGCTGCCCTCCAGGGCCCCACGGGCCGCTCTGCGCAGCACCTGGAGCATCCGGGAGGAGCCCTTGATGCGGGCGACGGCCGGCTCGTCGTACGCCGTCGCCTCCGCGCCGTCCACCAGCGAGCCGACCGCCCGGATCGCGACCTGTCCCTCCTCGCCGAGCGAGGGCAGCACGCCCTCGGTGTACGCCACGAGCAGCGGCGTCGGCGAGACGATCAGGATGCCGCCCGCGTACCGGCGGCGGTCCTGGTAGAGCAGGTACGCGGCCCGGTGCAGCGCGACGGCCGTCTTGCCGGTGCCGGGCCCGCCCGACACCTCGGTGACCGACGCGGCGGGCGCCCGGATCACCAGGTCCTGTTCGGCCTGGATGGACGAGACGATGTCCCGCATGGTGTGGCTGCGGGCCTGCCCGAGGGCGGCCATCAGCGCGCCGTCCCCGACGACGGCCAGTTCCGTGCCGCCCAGGGCCGCGGTCAGCTCGGGGCGCATCAGGTCGTCCTCGACGCCGAGGACCTTGCGGCCCTTGGACCGGATCACCCTGCGGCGCACCACCCGGCCCGGGTCGACGGGCGTCGAGCGGTAGAAGGGCGCCGCCGCGGGGGCCCGCCAGTCGATGACCAGCGGGGAGTAGTCGGAGTCCAGCACGCCGATCCGGCCGATGTGCAGGGTCTCCGCGATGTCGGCGGTGTTGTCGGGCCGTACGGCGTCCTCGGCGGGCTCCACGGCGGTGTACGCGCCGTCCGGGCCCTTCTTGCCGTCCTTGCCCAGGAGCAGGTCGACGCGGCCGAAGAGGAAGTCCTCGAACTCGTTGTTGAGGCGGTTGAGGTGGATGCCCGCCCGGAAGACCTGGGCGTCCCGCTCGGCGAGCGCACCGGGCGTACCGACCTGGCCGCGCTGGGCGGCGTCGTTCATGAGGAATTCAGCCTCGTGGATCTTCTCCTCAAGGCGGCGGTACACCTGGTCCAGGTGCTCCTGCTCGATCGCGATCTCGCGGTCTCTGACCGAGTCGACAGCGGCATCCTGCGCGGCCACTGAGGCCCCCTTCTTGCATGCATTGGGCGACCGTCAACCCTATGCGAAGGCGGAGCTTATGTCAGGCGGCGTTCAGCGGGTGTTCAGGGGGGTTGGGGAGAGCCCCCTGAAGTCCGCGGGGCAGGGAGCCGCCGGAGCACCCCGGAAGTCCGCCGCGGAGGGGTGGCCGCGGCGAGCGGGCCCCGGGCCCCCTCGGCAGCGGGCCCCCCTCCGCGGCGGGCCACCGGCGAACCTCAGGTGCGGGCCGCGACGGCCGCCCTGCGCCGGTGTCTGGCGACCCGCTCCCGGTTGCCGCAGACCTCGCTGGAGCACCAGCGGCGGCGGTGCCCCCGTGAGGTGTCCAGATAGAGCCGACGGCAGTTGTCGCCCTCGCACTGGCGCAGCAGGGCGCGGGCCGCGGGGTCGGTGAGCAGGTCGACGGCGTCGCGGGCGACGACGGCCAGCAGGGCGGCCGGACCGGGAACCGCGGCCAGCTCCCCGACGAGCCTGCCACCCGCGCCGCGCACGGCCCGCAGGACCGGAGGCGCGACCGCCGCGCGGGCGTTGACCTCGGCCAGGGCTCTCTCCGCCACGCGTCCGCCAACCTCGGCCCGTATCAACTCCGCGATGTGGCAGCGGAGTTCGATGAAAGCGGCCACCCAGTCGGCGTCCGGCACCGGCAGCGGCGTACCGGCCGGGACCAGCCCGGAACCGGTGAGCCAGGCGGCCAGTCGCCGCCCGCAGTCGAGTTGTTCGACGGCTTCCGACTCCGTCGCCAACAGGTCCAGGCAGATGCGCCCTGAATCGAACCGCAACTCGTACGCGTGCGTACCCATACCCCTTACAGTGCCCGGCCGCACGCCGCCCCGTAACCCCCTGTCGGCCGCGCTCAGTTCCCGTCGTGCAGGATCCGCTGGAAGAGCCGGTGGTCGCGCCACTCGCCGTTGATGTGCAGATAGCGAGGGGCGACACCGTACGGCTCGAAGCCGCACCTGGTGAGGACCCGCTGCGAGGCCACGTTGTCGAGCAGCGTTCCGGCCTCGACGCGGTGCAGCCCGAGCTCGTCCCGCGCGACCCGGCACATCTCCTCCACGGCGCCGGACGCGACACCGCGGCCCGTGCAGCCGGCGTCCACCCAGTAGCCGAGGGTGGCACTGCGGAACGGTCCGAGGGCGATGCTGTTGAGCGTGATGGTGCCCACGAGGCGCCCGCTCGTGGTCTCCTCCATCACCCACGGCAGCACCCGCCCGGCGTCCCGGTCGGCCAGCGTGCTCCGCAGCCGGTCCAGCTGGCCCGCACCCGTGAAGAAGGACTCTGGCCTGTCCGGCTCCCAGGGCCGCAGATGTTCGCGGTTGCGGCGGTAGGCGGCGGCGAGCGGCTCGGCGTCGGACAGCGCGGCCGAGCGCAGGAGTATGCCGTCGATCATCATTTCTGCACGGTAACCCGGGGCCGGACGTACCGTGATCCGACGGCCGCTGAAACGGACCGTGCTGTCGGCCGCCCCGGAGCCCCCGGCCCCACGATGCGCGGACCGCCCTACCCCACGTGCGCCCCCGGCTCCAGCTCCAGCCGGTAGCCCCGTTTGACGACCGTCCGGATCAGCTCCGGCGAGCCGAGGGCCGTACGCAGCCGGGTCATCGCCGTCTCCACGGCGTGTTCGTCGCGGCCCGCCCCGGGCAGCGCCGTCAGCAGCTCCGCGCGGGACACCACCCGGCCCGGCCGGCGGGCGAGCGTACGCAGCAGGGCCATGCCCGCCGGGGACACCGGGCGCAGGGTGTCGTCCACCAGGACCGCCTGGCCACGGATCTGGACCCGATGGCCCGCCACGGGCAACACCGGTGCTCCGGCGGGGAGTTGCTCGCAGAGGAGCTGGACCATCGGGGCCAGCCTGAAGCGTTCCGGCTGGAGCGTGCCGACCCCCTCGGCCTGAAGGGGCCGCGCGGTGACCGGGCCCACGCAGAGGGCCAGGACGTCCCGGCCGAGCGCGGCCAGCAGTTCCGTACGCAGTCCCCGCACCTCCGCACGGGCCAGCAGCGAGACGGCCGCGGGCGCGCTGGTGAAGGTCAGGGCGTCGACGGAACGGGCGAGCGTGTCGTCCAGCAGACGGTCGAGCGGGCCGATGTCCTCGGGCGCCACCCACCGGTACACCGGTACGCCGACGACCTCGGCGCCCGCCGCCCGCAGCGCGTCCACGAACCCCGGCACCGGTTCGCCGTGCAGCTGGATCGCGATCCGCCGGCCGTCGACGCCCTCGGCGAGCAGCCGGTCCAGCACCTCCGCCATCGACTCGGACGCGGGCGACCAGGTCTCGGTCAGTCCGGCGGCCCGGATCGCGCCCTTGACCTTGGGGCCGCGGGCGAGGATCTCCGTCCCGCGCAGCAGGTCGACGAGCGCCCCGGCGGGGCCCCAGCCGTCCGCGGCCTCGATCCACCCGCGGAACCCGATGGCGGTGGTCGCGACGACGACATCGGGCGGATCGGCGGTCAACTCGGCGGTGGCCGACCGGAGTTCGCTGTCGTCGGCCAGCGGTACGGTGCGCAGCGCGGGCGCGTGCCGGACCGTAGCGCCACGCCGCTGGAGCAGCGCGACGAGCTCTTCGGCCCGCCGGGCGGCGGTCACGCCGACGGTGAATCCGGCAAGGGGGCCGGGCCGGGGTGGTGCGGTGTCCTGCATGGTCGGCGAGTCTCCCAGGAACGCGTGACGGGTGCGGCCCGACAGTAATTCCTGAGTAATTCCTGGGTGTTACGCCCGCGTGTCACCCGGTTCCGCAGGGGGAGCCGCGCCCGCGAACCCCCTGCGTGGCGGGAGCCGCGCCCCGGAACCCCCTGCGTGCCGACGGGATCTACGCCCGTGTCTCCCCCGGCGCCGCCCGCCGCCCGCCCGGCCACCGTCCGGTGCGCCGGTCCGCGCGCCCCGCGCCGTCGGGCCAGAGCCGGGGTCGGCGCCCGGCCGCCAGGTCCTCGATCCAGCCCACCGCCAGCACCGTCAGGCCGATCAGCGGCCAGACCGCCACGAACATCCAGACGTTGTACGTCGTGGTCAGCAGGGTGTCGAACCGGTCCTCGACGAACGGGATGTTGTACAGCTGGTCGATCAGCGGCACGGTGGCCATGATCAGCGCGTTGTGCCAGAGGTAGACGGTCACCGCGCGGTTGTTGGTCAGCGTGATCACCCGGTCGAACTTCGCCAGTCCGGCGGGCAGTTGATGCCAGGAGGGCGAGTACGCGAGGAGCAGCGCGCAGGCGCCCAGCGACCAGGTGGCCTGCGCGAGCGGGATGTCGTTGAGGTCCCAGCCGTCCGGGCCGAGGTGGCCGGACGCCCACCAGAGGCCGAAGCCCATCACCGGGACCGCACAGGACACCAGGAAGTACCGCGGGACCTTCCGGAGCAGTCCGTCCTGGTGGGCGAAGCCCAGGATCCAGCAGGAGCCGTAGACCGCGAAGTCCGTGAGCGCCAGGCCGAATTCGCCGGGGACCGTCACCAGTCCGGTACCCACCACCGCGGTCAGCGCGAGAGGCGCGAACAGCGTCGGCCACGGGAGCCTGCGGAACGCCTTGAGCAGCAGCGGCGAGAGCAGTACGAACCAGAGGTAGGCGCGCAGGTACCAGAGCGGCCCCACCGCCTGGTCCGGCCAGCTCTGTTCCAGCCAGCCGGACGCGGAGCCGAGCGAGTCCGGGTACGGCGGGGCGCCGACCGGTACGACGTAGAGGAGCACCTTCGTGACGGAGGGCCGCCACCCGGCGTACACCATCATCCCGACCATCAGCGCGCCGAACGCCCACATCGGCGGCAGCAGCCGGCGGACCCGGCCACGGATGACGCCCCACGCGGGGCGGGCCAGTGAGCGGGCCATGAGCGAGCCGGCGAGCGCGAACATCACGCCCATGGACGGGAAGACGACGGACAGCCAGGCCCAGCCGAAGAGGTGGTAGAAGACCACCCGGACCAGGGCCGTGGTGCGCAGCAGGTCGAGATAACGGTCGCGGCCCGGCGGACGGGTCGGAGGGCGGTTCGGAGCGGGCGGACCCGGCGGGGCCGGGGTGGCTGCTGGGGTGGTGGCTGCGGTAGTGGCCCCGGCGCCGTCCGGAGAAGCGCCCGGCGTCGTGCCCGGCGTGATGCCCGGCGTGGTGGTGGCGGTCATCGGACGGGCCTCCGGTCGTCGTTGCTGTCGCTGCGGCCACTTCGGTCGCCGCCGTCACCATCGTCGCCGCTGTCACAGGCCTCCCCGACCCGCTGCCCACCGCGGCGGCGCGGGGCGGGCACGGCTCCCGGCGCCTCGACCACCCCCGTACGGCGAAGTTTCTGCCAGCGCAGCCGTCCCCCGGTGAGCGCCGTGATCCAGGACTGCAGCAGCACGGTGTACATCAGCTGCCGGTAGAGGATCTGCTGGAGCGGGAGCGACACCAGGTGGCGCAGCCGTTCCCGGTCCAGCCGGAAGGCGTACGCGGCGCACCCGCCCTGGAGGGCGAGCACCGCGAACCAGGCGAGGACGGTCTTCTGGGTCGGCCCGAAGATCAGCCCGTACAGCAGGAAGACATCGATGAGCGGGGCCAGCAGCGGCGCCAGGACCATGAAGAGGGCCACCAGCGGCAGCCCGACCCGGCCGAACCGTCCCGACGGGCCGCGCTCGACGAAGGCGCGGCGGTGCTTCCAGATCGCCTGCATCGTCCCGTACGACCAGCGGTAGCGCTGTGACCAGAGCTGCTGCACGGTCGCGGGCGCCTCGGTCCAGGCGCGGGCGTTCTCCGCGTAGACCACGCGCCAGCCACCGCGGTGCAGGGCCATCGTGACGTCGGTGTCCTCGGCGAGGGTGTCGTCGCTCATCCCGCCGACGGCGGCCAGCGCCTCGCGGCGGAAGGCACCGACGGCGCCGGGGATCGTGGGCATGCAGCGCAGTACGTCGTACATGCGGCGGTCGAGGTTGAAGCCCATCACGTACTCGATGTGCTGCCAGGCGCCGATGAGGCTGTCCTTGTTGCCGACCTTGGCGTTGCCCGCGACCGCGCCGACCCGTGGGTCCCCGAAGGGCTGCACCAGTTCGCCGACGGTGGACGGTTCGAAGACGGTGTCGCCGTCCATCATCACGACGAGTTCGTACCGGGCGTGCGCGATACCGGTGTCGAGGGCGGCCGGCTTGCCGGAATTGCGCTGGCGCACCACCCGCACACCGGGCAGCCGCATCGCCTCGACCAGGTCAGCGGTGCCGTCCGTCGAGCCGTCGTCGATGACGATGACCTCCACCGGGTGCTCGCTCGCCATCAGCGAACGGACGGTGTTGGCGATGCATTCCCGCTCGTTGTACGCCGGTACGAGGACGGAGACCGGTTCGGTGACCGGTGGCCCCCAGCGGAAGTCCGGGGCGCGCACCCGGCGGGCGTGTACGAAGGACAGCACCAGCATCAGTCCGAAGCGGGCGAAGACCAGGACGCCGACCACGGCGAGGCAGACGATCAGCACCCCGGTGGCGTCGTCGGAGAGACCGACGGCGAAGACGAACGCCTTGCCGCGCCACAGCTCGGGCCCGCTGACCGGGGTCTGCGCGGACGGTGCGCCCAGCGCGTCGGTGAGGCTGGCGAACTCGTAGCCCCGGTGCTGGAGTTCGGGCAGGTAGCGGCCGAGCGCGGCGACGGTCTGCGCCCGGTTCCCGCCCGAGTCGTGCATGAGCACGATCGCGCCCCTGCCGCCCACGGGCGTGGCGTTGCGCAGGATCGTGGGGACGCCGGGCCGCTGCCAGTCCTCGCTGTCGACGGAGTCGAGCACGGTGATGTAGCCACGGCTGCCGATGTACTTCACGACCGGCCAGTTCTTGTCGTCGAGCGCGTCCGCGAACGACGAGTAGGGCGGCCGGAAGAGCGAGGAGCGGATACCGGCCGCGCCCGCGAGGGCAAGCTGTGTCTGGGAGAGCTCCCAGTCGATCCGGGTCCTGGACTGGTACGAGAGGTCGGGGTGGTTGAAGGTGTGCACGCCCACCTCGTGCCCCTCGTCGACCATGCGTCTGACCAGGCCGGGATAGCGGGAGGCCATGGTGCCGGTGACGAAGAAGACCGCGTGGGCGTGGTACTTCTTCAGCTCGTCGAGGACCTTCGGGGTCCACTCGGGGTCGGGTCCGTCGTCGAAGGTCAGGACGATCTTGTGGTCCGGGATCCGCAGGCTGGTGGGCCCGCCCGGGGCGCGGGCGTCGATGACCGGCCCGCCGCCGAGGATGCGCCCGGGGACCTGGTCGGTCGCGGCCGGGGGGCGGACCCGGTGGTCGGCGACGATCTCGCTGTGCACGTAGCCGCGTACGACCAGCATGCCGAAGAGCGCGACGAGCAGCAGCAGCGGCAGGAGATAGCGCATGGGCACCCTGCGCCGGACGGTTCTCATCTTCTACGGGGCGCCTTCTGCGGAGTCGGACTGCGCCGGAGCGGGCGCGGTCGCGCTGTCGGAGGGGGTGGGACCGGCCGAGGGGGGTGGCACCGCGGTGCCACCGGTCGGCGGTCCCGGGGTCCCGGCCGGGACCTCGGTCCCGTCACCGGGGACACGGGAGGGGGGCTGGACGGGCCTTCCGGGAGCCGCCGCCACGCGCAGCTGCTTCGACCTGGCGGCGCCGACGCCGACCGCCACACCGCGCGACACGGCGGCCCTCGCCTTCGGCACTCCCGCGTACGCGCCCTCCGCGGGTACGGGAACGTGCCCGCCTCCCACGACCGGTGCCGGGGCGACCGGCGCCCGGGGCACCTCGGGCCCGGCCGGGATCCGCACCCTGTCGGCCTTCTTCCCGGCGGCCGGGCCCGGGATCGACAGCCAGGGTGCGGTGGAACTGCCGCCGACGACCGTGCTGAGCAGCAGCACCGCGTAACAGGCGCAGCCGAGGGCGACGAGCCAGCCGATACGGCGGTACTTCCGGCTTCTGCGCCCGCTCACGTCGACGAAGACGGGGCCGTCGGCAGCGTCGGCGAGCGTGCTCCCCTCGCGGGCACGGTCTTCACGGGCACGGTCTTCGCGGGCACGGTCTTCGCGGGCACGGCCTTCGCAGGCACGGTCTTCGCAGGCACGTTCCGGCGGACCGGGCAATTCCCGCCCCGCGCCGTCCCGTTGAACCGTCACGTCGGGCAGCTCACGCAGCTCATGCAACTCACGCAGCTCATCCAGCTGCCCGAAACGGGCACCATCTCGCCATTTATCCACCGTTGCACACACATCCCGCCCGAGGCCGATTCACCTACGCGTCATTGACCGGACGGATTCCGCCGGGCCCAGGGCGTGTTCGAGAAATCTCCACGCGGGCCCGAGGGCGCTCTACCCTCTGCGTCCGGTGGGCGAATCTAGCGCAATTTCAAGCCACCTCAGGACAGATGTTCACAGTTGCTCATATCGACCCCTGATCTGCCCGCACATCGCCATGTCCACAGCAGGGAGCCAAGAGCCAGGGGGCATCTCCAGCCATCCGTGACCTGCCACTGCCTCGTCGATCGCCGCATGAAGGGCACTGAGCCCCGGGTGTCGCAAGGACTTTCGCCAGACGAGGGAAACCGGCGACAGCGGTACGGGATCCACCACCGGCCGCAGCACCATGCCCGGAACGCCGATGAACTCGGTGCTCGCCAGGACCGACCAGCGCCGTTTGCGGATCACTCGCGCGAACTCCTCCGGTCCGTCGATCTCCGGGAAGGGTTCGGCCAGTTCGATGCCCCGGCCCGCGAACAGCCGTACCGCCAGATCGGTCCACTCGGCCGTGGCCGGGTTTCCCGCCGCCGCGTAGAGGCTCTCCCCCGCCAGCGCGGCCAGCGGTACCTCCTCCAGGGCCGCGAGCCGGTGATCGCCGGGCAGCAGGACCGCTATGCGCTCGAACCGGACCGGCCGGTGGTCGAGTACGTCGAGCAGTTCGGGCGGCAGCCCGGCGACCCGCCCGGCCGAGACGTCGAGTCGGCCTGCCGCGATCTCCGCCGCCGCGCCCGTGAGTCCGCTGTGGAACCGGGCCACGAACTCGACGTCGGGCGCGCTCTCCCGGGCCCGCTGAAGCAGGCGGTGGGCGGTGCTGACCGGGGCGCCGACGTCGAAGAGGAGCGGGCGGTCGTCGCGCGCCCAGGCCACCGCCAGCTCGTCGTACGCCGCGAGCACGCGCCGGGCGTACGGCAGCAGCCGCACGCCGTCGGCCGTGAGCGAGACCTGGCGGGTGGTCCGTACGAACAACTCGGCCCCCAGTTCCCGCTCCACCCGTCGGATGTCCCGGCTCAACGACTGCTGCGCGACGTAGAGACGGGCGGCGGCACGGGTGAAGTGCAGATCCTCGGCGACAGCCACGAAGGCCCGCAGCAGACGGGGGTCCAGGTGCCGAGGGTCGTGCGCCCGGGAATCACGGGACCGGGAATCACGGGACCAGGAGTCATGAGGCCGGGGACCACGAGGCGGGGGATCGTGGGGCGGGGGATCGTGGGGCGGGGGCATCCGGTGAACTTACAACGCAGCCGCGTCAATCGCCCCGGAACAAGTGTTGGACCCCGTGACGGCGGCGCAGCCAGGCTGGGGCCATGCCGCACGAGTCCCGCTCGGGGATACCCACGCCCGCCACCACCACCGTCCCGCCGCCCACCACCGACCCGCCCAGCACCGGCACCACGTCCGGCACCGGCACCACCGCCAACCCCCCAGGACCTGTCCGGCCGATCCTTGCCGGGTCCGGAACGCCTGGCACTTCCCCAAGTTCTCGGCTCCGCTCGAACAGGGGAGACCCCATTCCTCGCCGCGTTGCCGAAACGCCCACAGGAAACCACCCTGCGGACCCTTCGGCGCCTTGCGATGCACCGCACCAGACGCCCCGGACTGATCCGACAAGACCGACCGGACAGGTCCTCACCCCCTACCGCCGCCTTCTCACCACCCCCGGCGCCCGCGCCTTCACCGCGGGCAACCTCGTCGCCCGGCTGCCCAGCGGGATGTTCGGCGTCAGCGCCGTGATCATGATCGCCGGGGCGCGCGGCTCGTACGCCCTCGCCGGCGCCGTCACCGCCACCGGGCTGGCCGCCACGGCGCTCGTCGGCCCCTGGACGGCCCGGCTCATCGACCGGTACGGCCAGAGCAGGATCGCCGTACCCGCGGCGCTCACCGCGGCTCTCGGCTCTCTCGCGCTGCTGCTGTGCGTGCACTTCGACGCACCGGACTGGACGCTCTTCGCCGCCTACGCGGCCACCGCGACCACCCCCAACACCGGCGGGATGTCCCGGGCCCGCTGGGCTCATCTGCACCGCGACGACCCGGCCGCCCTGCACACGGCCAACTCCTTCGAACAGGCCGCCGACGAGCTCTGCTTCATGCTCGGCCCGGTGGTGGCGGCCTTCCTCTGCTCGGCGCTCTTCCCCGAGGCCGGGACGCTGGTCGGGGCGTTCCTGCTCGTCACCGGCGTCCTGGTCTTCGCCGCCCAGCGCGCCACCGAACCGCCCGCCACGCCCCGGACCACCAGGACCCGCTCACCGGTCCGCCACCCCGGCTTCCCCGCACTGCTCGCGGTCTTCCTCGCCACCGGTGCGGTGTTCGGCGCCATGGAGGTCACCACGATCGCCTTCGCCGACGCCCACGGACACCGCTCGGCCTCGGGCGTCGTACTCGCACTCCAGGCGGCGGGTTCCGGTGCTGCGGGACTGCTGTACGGGGCGGTGCCTCCGGCGCGGAACGTGCAACGGCGCCTGCTCTGCTGCCTGGCCGCCATGACCGTACTGATGACGGGCCCCCTCGTCGCGGCCTGGGCCACCGGCTCACTGCTCGTCCTCGCGGGCTCACTCCTGTTCGCGGGCGCGGCCACCGCACCGACCATGGTCACCGGCATGACGCTGGTCCAACGCCTCACCCCGGCAGGGCAGTTGAACGAAGGCATGACACTCGCCGTGACCGCGATCCTCGGCGGCATCGCCGCGGGCTCGGCCACCGCGGGCTGGGTCGTGGAACATACGGGCGCCGTCTCCGGTTACGCCGTGCCCACCTCGGCCGCCGCCCTCGCCCTGCTGCTGTGCGCGGCAACTCACCGTTCCCGGCGGGGATGAACCCGGAAACGCCACCGGCCCGAAAGTCCGGAAAAGGCCTTGAGCCCCCTGCCTGGAAGGGCTACGGCCGGGCCCGGTACCCTGCATCGTTCATCACTACAGGGGAGGGCCTCATGGCCGTACGCAAGGCGACCATCCAAGAGCAGATCAACGCGGCTATCGCTCAAGCCAATCCGGGCGACCGCACACATGTGTCCATCCAGGCCATCGCGGGCCCGAACCCGATGCTGATGAGCATGCTGGGGATCATAGGCCAGTCGTTCCTCACGTATTACTTCGTGACGGTGACCGACCAGGCCGTACTGATCCACAAGGCCAGCCGCATGAGCAACCGCCCGCAGGAGATCGTGCACGCCCTGCCGCCGGCCGAGGCCATGCGCGCGGTCAGCGACATCAGGCGCGGCAGCCTGTGGAGCTCGTTCCGCCTCCAGCTCCCGAACAGCGCCAAGCCGGTCAAGATGAACGTGCACCGCATCTGGCGCAAGGAAATGGACCAGCTCCTCGGCATGCTGACCGGCTACCAGCCCTCCTCGACCTTGGCATAGGCCACAGGGCGGCCCCCAGGGGCTTGCGGGTCAGCGGTTGACCGACTGGATCTCCTGGACGTTCAGGTCCTGAGTGGCCTCGAAGGTCCCGTCCGGGAGATCCCCCTTGGTGCCGCCGGACCCCTCCCAGGAGATCCGCCACGTCACCGACGCCTTCAGCCGGTACGGCGCGCCGTCGGTCGCCCGCAGGTAGGTGACACCACACGGCGGAGTCCTGGCCGAATCACCCTTCTTGTACGGGGCGCCGATGCTGCCGTCACCGTTGATCCCGCAGTCGCCCGACGCGGGGTACGTCTCCGCGTCCGTGGTACCCGGCTCCAGATGCAGAGCGACCGGCTTCGCTGTGGTCTCCGCCCACACTCCGGTACCCGGCAGCTCGGCGCGCACCTTGACGTCCTGGAACTTCGCCCGGTCCAGCCACACCCAGGTGGGCAGATTGACGGTGGACTTGCCCTGGGGCTTCAACTGAACCTTGGTTTCAGGGACGTTGATCCTGTCGTAGGCGTAGGCCGCGAGGACATCAGGGGTCGGGGCGTGCGGGTCGTCGGGGAGCGTGTTGGCGTCCTGCCAGAACAAGGTCCGCTCGCAGTCGTAGGACCAGGCGTCCTGCGCCACATCCTGATTGATGACCCCACGCCAGAACTTCCCGTCCTTGCCTATGTTGTAGTTCTTGTAGCTCGTCTCGCCGGAGCCTGAGGACTTGCCCTTCTCATAGTTGTTGACCATCAGCTCCTCCCCCCAACTGAGGGTGGGAGTAACGGGCACCAGAGGCCCGCCCTTCTTGAGCCGGTCCACGCCGGCCTTCAACTCCTCGGGGGTCGCGACCGGTTCGTACCAACAAGCTGGCGGCTTCCAGTTGGGATCCACCGCGGTGAGGGGCTTGGGCGACTTACCGGGGGCGCCGCCGGAGACCTGCGTGACCTTGATGCTGGTAGCACCGGCTGAGGCCATCAGGGTGTTCCCCGAGGTGCCTCCGTGAGGGCCGTTGGCAGAAGGAGGCTTCTGAGGCTGCTGATCATGCCCGCCGCCGACTGCATACGCCGTGGAAGAAGCGACGGGCAGAGAGAGGACGGAAGCGACGAGCGAGATGCATGCCTTCATCACCGGGCGCATCAGCCGCACGCCCCACGGACGGTCTCCAAGGAGATCGTCTTCCACACACCCTGCGCGGTTCTGTCCAGCAGGGTGCGGTACTGGAGCGTCGGGCTGACACCGTCAGGAGTGCCCGTGACCTTATTGGTCTTGCGGTTCTTCGTGTACGCCTTGCCTTCGTCCACACAGTAGAAGAGCACACCTGAACCAGTGCTGTTGATATGGACTTGAGGAGCGTAGACCCTGACCTTGCCGACCAGGCTGTCGTCAGTCGCGACATAGCTCTTGATCCACTTCTTGGCAGACGCCAGCGACCCGCCCGAGTTGTAGAACGCCACCCCGCCGGAATCAGGCTGTGCGTCGATGATCGCCGCGTACTCCGACTTCAGCTGCTCCGCCCCGTCATTCATGATCGCCTGAAGCTTCGGGTCACTGTTGGTCCAGCCCTCGAAGTTGGTCTGGAAATCCTTCGGGAACGCGACCTGCGGCCGCTTTACCCCACCGGGCGCGGCCGAAGCAGACGCACTCGCCGAAGCCTTCCCGCTGCTGCCGTCCGCCCCCTTGATCTTGTCCGAGGCCGAGCTGTCGCCTCCGCCGGAGGAGCCGCAGGCGGTCAGAAGGACGGCGGTGGACGCCGTGATCGCGGCCGTCACGAGCCAGGTGGAGCGGTTCACTCTGGATACTCCCGATGTTGATCGTGGGGGTGGTGGCACAGACCGGCCAACGCTATCCGTGATCACGGGGTGACACCAGGGCAGCCTGAAAGCCCCGACCGGGTCCAGGCGCACAAAAACCGTCGGCCCGTCGTATGAACGACGGGCCGACGGTTACATGGGGTGGTGGAGATGGCGGGAATCGAACCCGCGTCCAACGGTGCAGAACCAGGGCTTCTCCGAGCGCAGTTCGCTACGATTTTCTCGGCCCCGGAGATCTCGCGAACAAGTCTCCGACGGGCTCAGTCACTGTTTGATTTCCCACCGGACCCCGTGACCGGGACCGGCGGTTTAGTTCCCTAGATTATGCCAGGATCCGGGTCGGGAACTTCCCCGGGCTGACACCCATTCAGGGTCCTTCAGTCACTGTTATTAGGCAGCGAGGGCGAAGGACTGGGAATCGCTCTTAGAGTTGGCGATTATTGTTTGCGACATATGGTTTACGAGATCATTGCCGCTTCCTCGGCTCGCTTCACCTGCTTCGACAGCCGCTGTCGAAACCGATCATCCCCATGTTGATTTTTCAAGGTGATACCGCGCCCCGAAGGGTGCAGTGCCATCGTACGTGACCAACCCGCGACGGTGCCACTGTATTCCCGCGGGTCAGCCCCGCTGCTTGCGCCGGACCGCCGACACCGCGCGGTCCGTCTCCCGCCGGTCCTGCTTCTCGCGCAGGGTCTGCCGCTTGTCGTACTCCTTCTTGCCCTTCGCCAGCGCGATCTCGACCTTCGCCCGGCCGTCCTTGAAGTACAGCGCCAGCGGCACGATCGTCAGGCCGGACTCCTGGGTCTTGGACTCCAGCTTGGTGATCTCCGCGCGGTGCATGAGCAGCTTCCGCTTCCTGCGGGCGCTGTGGTTGGTCCACGTCCCCTGCGTGTACTCGGGCACGTGCACGTTGTACAGCCATGCCTCGTGGCCCTCGATCTGCACGAAGCCGTCCACCAGGGACGCCCGCCCCATCCGCAGCGACTTCACCTCGGTCCCCGTCAGCACCATTCCGCACTCGTAGGTGTCGAGGATGAGGTAGTCGTGCCGTGCCTTTTTGTGCTGGGCGATCATCTTTCGCCCTGTTTCCTTAGCCATAGTGCGACCATTTTCGCACTAAGCCCCTCCCCCGAGGCCACTCAATACTGTCTCGGCCGTCGCTTCGGCCCGTTTGCCCGCTGTCACGTCGGGGGTGATCCCCCGGCCGTCGACGCTGCGCCCCGCCGGCGTGCGGTAGTGGCCGACGGTCAGCTCCGCCACGGCGCCGCCCGGCAGCGCGCTCGGCATCTGCACCGAGCCCTTGCCGAAGGTCCGTGAGCCGACGGTGACGGCCCGGCCACGGTCCTGGAGCGCGCCGGTGAGCAGCTCGGCCGCGCTCATCGTGCCGCCGTCGATCAGGACGACCAGGGGCCTGTCGGTGTCCCCGCCCCGGTGCGCGTACACCGCCCGCTGGGCGCCGTGCACGTCGTACGTGGCGACCAGCCCGCCGTCCAGCAGGGCCGAGGCCGCGGCGGTGGCCTCGGTGACCAGGCCGCCGCTGTTGCCGCGGAGGTCCAGGAGTATGCCGCCGTGGGCGGGCGCGGCGCTGACGGCCTTCTGCACCCGCTCGCCCGAGCCCCTGGTGAAGGCGGTGACCTTGATCATCGTCGCCCGGTCGGCCAGCTGTCCGACGGTGACGGCCTCGGTGGTCAGCCGGGCCCGGCGCAGGGTCCGCGTCACGGTCGTGGGACCGCGCCGCACCCCGACGACCACCGGCGTACCCGGCGTGGACGCACCGTCGCCGCCACGCAGCCGGGTGACGACGTCGGTGACCGGGTTGGTGCCGACCTGGCGGCCGTCGATCGTACGGAACACGTCGCCCGCCCTGAGGCCTGCACGGGCCGCCGGGCCGCCGGGGCGGACCCGTTCGATCTCGATGTGTCCGTCGCGGCTGCGCCGGGCCCACAGGCCGACGCCGGTGTACTCGCCGTCCAGGGAGTCCTCGAACTCCTGGTACTCGGAACGGTCGTACACCGCGCCCCAGCGGTCCCCGCTGTGGCTGACGACCTCCTCGGCCGCCTTCGTGCCGGACTCGCCGGCGGCCTCGGCCTCCGACGCGGCCCTGACGAGTTCGCCGCGGTCGACGGTGTCGGCGGCGTCACGCGTACGGGTGGGTCTCGGCGTCCTCGCCTCGCCCGGCAGGGAGTTGGTGGCCGAGGCCGTGGCGAGCACGCTCACGAAGACCAAAGTCAGAACCGCCCCGCGGCGAACGCTGCGGGGCGAGGAACAGTAATCCGGGCCTGACATGGCGCCCACTGTAGGGCAACCCCCGTGCGCCGCAGGGCTCGTTCACCTGACGGCGCACAGGGCGAGTTTCACACCTTCAGGTACTTGCGCAGAGCGAAGAGAGCAGCAAGGGCGGGCATCAGCAGCCCGATTGCGAGCACCAGCGGCAACTTGGACAGGACGGCGTCCCAGCCGATGAAGTCGATCAGGTTCAGCTTCTCGTGCAGCGCGAGACCGTGGTCGATCAGGAAGTAGCGGCCGACGAGCAGCATGCCGCAGGCGACAAGTCCGCCCAGCAGCCCCGCGAACGCGGCCTCCATGATGAACGGCATCTGGATGTAGAAGCTGGACGCGCCCACCAGGCGCATGATCCCGGTCTCCCGTCTGCGGCTGAACGCCGAGACGCGGACGGTGTTCACGATCAGCATCAGCGCGATGATCAGCATCAGCGCCATCACGAAGAGGGCAGCCACGTTCATGCCGTTGAGCAGCGCGAAGAGGTTCTCCAGGATGCCGCGCTGGTCCTGGACGGTCATGACGCCGTCCCGGCCGGCGAACGCCGTCGCGATCACCTTGTACTTCGTCGGGTCCTTGAGCTTGACGCGGAGCGACGACTGGAGCTGGTCGGGCGTGATGGACCCCGTCATCGGGGCGCCCTTGAACTCCTGCTGGTAGTGCTTGTACGCCTCGTCCGCCGACTCGTAGGTCACGGTCTCGACGAGGTTGTCCATCTTCTTCAGATCGGCCTCGATCGAATTCTTCTGCTCCTCGGTGACGGCTCCCTTGGCGCACTTGGGAGTGGATTCCGCGTCACCCTTGGAGCAGAGGAAGATCGAGACGTTGACCTTGTCGTACCAGTAGCCCTTCATCGTGTTCACCTGGTCGCGCATGAGCAGCGAACCGCCGAACAGGGCCAGGGACAGGGCGACGGAGACGATGACCGCGAAGGTCATCGTGAGATTGCGGCGGAGACCCACGCCGATCTCCGACAGGACGAACTGGGCGCGCATGGCGTCCTTTCAGTGCTGGTAGCCGTAGACGCCGCGCGACTGGTCGCGCACGAGACGGCCCTTCTCTAGTTCAATGACGCGCTTGCGCATCTGGTCGACGATCTGCTGGTCGTGGGTGGCCATCACCACGGTGGTACCGGTGCGGTTGATCCGGTCCAGCAGCTTCATGATGCCGACGGAGGTCTGCGGGTCGAGGTTGCCGGTCGGCTCGTCCGCGATCAGCAGCATGGGGCGGTTGACGAAGGCCCGCGCGATGGCCACGCGCTGCTGCTCACCACCGGAGAGCTCACCGGGCATCCGGTCCTCCTTGCCCCCGAGGCCGACCAGGTCGAGCACCTGGGGAACGGCCTTGCGGATCTCACCGCGGGGCTTGCCGATGACCTCCTGCGCGAACGCCACGTTCTGCGCGACGGTCTTGTTGGGCAGCAGGCGGAAGTCCTGGAAGACGGTGCCGAGCTGGCGGCGCATCTGCGGCACCTTCCAGTTCGACAGGCGCGCGAGGTCCTTGCCCAGGACGTGCACCATGCCGTGGCTGGTGCGCTCCTCACGGAGAACGAGCCGCAGGAAGGTCGACTTACCGGAACCGGAAGAGCCCACCAGGAAGACGAACTCCCCCTTCTCGATCTCAAGGGAGACATCCCGCAGCGCGGGGCGGTTCTGCTTGGGATAGGTCTTGGAGACGTTGTCGAATCGGATCACGAGTGCACCACGTCGGCCGGGAATAGGTGAGCGTGACCTTACGCGAAGCGGATGTGCGCCCGCAGGCAGCGTCCGTCGATGCGTGGTATGTCCGCGATATGCAGGGGTACGGACCGGGCGGAATCCGGCGGGGCGCGCCGAATCGCGTGTGAACTGGCACAGTAGAAGAGGGAACAGTTGAGTTTCCCCGGGCGTTGTCCCGGGTGACAGCGCGTGAAGCGGTTCCGCCGCGCGGGAGGAGGAATGCGCATGACCTACGACCGACTGGTGTGCGCGAACTGCGCGTCTCCCGTCAGCGAGGGCCGCTGCCGGGTCTGCCGTGCCAGCCGCGAGCGGCTCCAGCAGGAGTCGGGCTCCTTCGGCGGCCTCAGCCCGGTGGCGTTGATCACCTTGCTGATACTGCTGGTGGCGGCGCTGGCACTGCTGGCGCAGCAGACCGTCTGACCGGACCGTCCGCGGACCCCACGAAGGCCGCCCCAAGGCCGCCCGTGGGCTCTGCCGGGACATGAGTGAGGGCCCCGGGTTCCGATCGGAACCCGGGGCCCTCACCGCGTACGTGCTGAACCTCAGGCGAGGTTGCCGCCGCGGCCCGCGAGACGCGGGAGCATGCGGAAGCCGATGCCACCGGCGATCATCGTCGCGGCACCGAGGATCAGGAACGTGGTCTCGCCCGCACCCGTCTCGGCGAGCTCCTGCTTGGGCTTGCCCTGCTCGACCGGCTGGGAGCCGACAGCGTCGGGCTCGGTGCCGGTGACGGGGGAACCGCCGGTCGTCGAACCACCGTTCGTGGAACCGCCGTTGCCCGACGTCGAGCCGGAGGTGCCGCTGTGGTCGCCGCCGGTCGTGCTGCCGCCGGAGTTGCTCCCGTGGCCGCCACCCGTGGTGTCACCACCCGTCGCGTTGCCGCCCGTTGTGCCGGACGTACCGCCGCCGGTCGTGGTGTCGCCGCCCGACGTGCCGGACGTACCGCCGTTGGTCGTGTCGCCACCGGTCGTGGTGTCGCCGCCCGACGTGGTGTCGCCACCGGAGGTCGTGTCACCGCCCGAGGTCGTGTCACCGCCCGAGGTCGTGTCGCCACCCGACGTGGTGTCGCCGCCGGTCGTGGTGTCGCCACCCGACGTGGTGTCGCCACCGGTCGTCGTGTCGCCACCGGTCGTCGTGTCACCGCCCGACGTGGTGTCGCCACCCGAGGTCGACTCACCACCCGAAGTCTCCGGCGTGCAGGTGGGGTCGAGCGGCGAGCACGGGTCGTCGTTGACCTCGGCCTTGGCGCTGATGCCCGCGATGTTCACGTCGATACCGGCGGCCTGTGCGGCGCCCGCGGCGGTCAGCGAGGCGCCTGCGGCGATCACTGCGCCTGCAGCTATGCGCGCTACGCGAATCCGCGTCTTCTTGGTCATCTGGCTGCTACCCCCAGTAGCTCATCGTCAATGGTGCAGCGCACGGGGCAGGCAGGCCGTAGGGGTGTATGTCCGTCCCCCCGATCGCACGCGCCCCGGGAAATACGCATGCCGCGTGTCACTTTTCCCAGTTTTAAGAACCGCGTCAAGGTCGTTGCGGGCGCGATGCCGGAAATGCGATGACTTGCCCGGCGTACGGGAATACGACTGTGACGCAACCGGGGAACTACCGCCTCTGGGACGGGAGTTCTCCGGTTGCGTCACTGCTGACCGTGTCGATAAATCACTGTTGAACGGTGCGGGAACAGCAAAGGAAAGCGTTGCTACTTCTCCTGCTGCTTGCGCCAGCGAATTCCGGCCTCCAGGAAACCGTCGATCTCACCGTCGAGCACCGCCTGCGGGTTGCCGACCTCGTACTCCGTACGGAGGTCCTTGACCATCTGGTACGGGTGCAGGACGTACGAACGCATCTGGTTGCCCCAGGAGTTGCCGCCGTCGCCCTTGAGGGAGTCCATCAGCTCCTTCTCCTCCTGGCGGCGGCGTTCGAGGAGCTTCGCCTGGAGGACGTTCATGGCACTGGCCTTGTTCTGGATCTGCGAGCGCTCGTTCTGGCAGGAGACGACGATGCCGGTCGGGATGTGCGTCAGCCGCACCGCCGAGTCGGTCGTGTTGACGCCCTGGCCACCGGGGCCCGAGGCGCGGTAGACGTCCACGCGCAGCTCGGTCTCGTCGATCTCGATGTGGTCCGTCTTCTCGACGACCGGGAGCACCTCGACACCCGCGAAGGACGTCTGGCGGCGGCCCTGGTTGTCGAACGGTGAGATGCGGACCAGCCGGTGGGTGCCCTGCTCGACGGAGAGCGTGCCGTACGCGTACGGCACCTTGACGACGAAGGTGGTCGACTTGATGCCGGCCTCTTCCGCGTACGACGTCTCGTAGACCTCGGTGCCGTAGTTGTGGCGCTCGGCCCAGCGCAGGTACATGCGCTGGAGCTGCTCGGCGAAGTCCGCGGCGTCGACCCCGCCGGCCTCGGCGCGGATGTTGACGAGCGCCTCACGGGCGTCGTACTCACCGGAGAGGAGGGTGCGGACCTCCATCTCGTCCAGCGCCTTGCGGACCGCCGCGAGCTCCGACTCGGCCTCGGCGAGGGTGTCGGCGTCGTCCTCGGCCTCGGCGAGCTCGAAGAGCACGCTCAGGTCGTCGATGCGCCCCCGCAGCGTCCCCGCCTTGCGGACCTCGGCCTGCAAGTGGGAGAGCTTGCTGGTGATCTTCTGGGCCTCTTCCGGGTCGTCCCACAGGGACGGCGCCGCGGCCTGCTCCTCAAGCACGGCGATATCGGCCCTCAGCTTGTCGAGGTCCAGGACGGCCTCGATCGACCCCATGGTCGAGGAGAGGGACTTCAGCTCTTCGGATACATCGACGACTGCCACCTCACCAGCGTAACGGCTTGGAGCATCAGCAGTCCCCTGCCCTCGGCCCCGGGGCCCCTCGTGCGGGCCCCGGGGCTCCGGCTCCGGCTCCGGCTCCGGCTCCGGCTCCGGCTCCGGCTCCGGCTCCGGCTCCGGCTCCGGCTCCGGCTCCGGCTCCGGCTCTAAGGCTGCGCGGGCGCCGACCGCCCGTTGTCCTGCGGGGTGCCTCCGCCGTCGTCGCCCGAGGACGTCGCCAGCCAGCCGCCTATGCCGACGGCCGCCGCCACGACGAGCGCGGTCACGCCCAGCTTGATACGGCGCCTGCGGACCGCCTCCGCGGTGGAACGGTGGCGGGCCGAGCCCGGCTTGCGCTCGCCGGCCGAGCGAGGGGCGCGGGCAGTGCCCAGGGGGCCGCCCGCCAGCTCGTCCGGGGCGGGGACGCGCATGCTCGTGTGGGTGTCGCGGTTCGAGTCCGGGGTGGAGCCGGGGACCAGCGGGACGGCGCCGCGGCGGCGGGTCTCGGCGGGCGCGGCCGGTTCGTACGACGTCTCCTCGTACGGCTGCTCCTCGGGCTCCGGTTCGCCCGGCTCGTCGACGTCCAGCGGGGGGATCCCCGCGAGGTGCGGAAGCTGCTCGCGCAGCCGCTCGCCCAGCTCCGACGCCCGCAGCCGGGACGCGGGGGCCTTGGCCAGACACTGGACCAACAGCTGCCAGAGGTCGTCCGGGATGCCGGGGAGCGGGACGACCGTCTCCGTGACATGGCGGCGCAGGATCGCGCCGGGGTGGCCGCCGCCGAAGGGGGTGAAGCCCGCGAGGAGTTCGTACAGCACGGTCGCCAGGGCGTAGATGTCCACGGACGCGCGCGGCGGCAGGCCCTCGATGATCTCCGGGGCGAGGTAGTCGGGGGTGCCGATGATCTTCGACGCCTGGGGGCGGCCGGGCCCCGAAGGACCCGCGGGGAGCGCACGGCGCGGGGCGTCGATCAGCTTGGCGACACCGAAGTCCGTGAGCAGCGCCGGGTGGGAGCCGCCGGGGCCGAGCGGGCCCTGCATGTCCAGCAGGATGTTCTCGGGTTTGACGTCCCGGTGCACGACGCCCGCGGAGTGCGCGGCGGCGAGGCCGTCCGCGATGTCCGCGACGATCGCCACGGCGGCCTCGGGGCTGAGGCGGCGCTCACGGTCCAGCCGGGTGCGCAGGTCCGTGCCGCGGACCAGGTCCATGACCAGGGCGAGGTCGTTGCCGTCCACCACGAGGTCGCGCACGGCGACGACGTGCGGGTGGTCGAGGCCGAGCAGGGCCGTGCGCTCCTGGACGAAGCGGCCGACGAGTTCCTGGTCGGCGGCGAGGTCCTCGCGCAACAGCTTGACGGCGACGGGCCCCGAGGGTCCCTCGCCCAGCCACACCGTGCCGGCGCTCCCCCGCCCCAGGATCTGGTGGGCGGTGTACCGGCTGCCGATCTTCCGTGCCAAGACTGCTCCCTCAGCGGCTGGCGCTGTGCCTGTCCGGGGCAGCCCCCGGCCCCCCGGCTACCCGCTCTCAAAATACGCGGGCATCGGGGTGTTCAGTGCCCCGGATGGCACCAACCCTCACTTCTACGGGGGTATTTCGCCCTGCAGAAGTCGACATGTTTACAGAGTGGGTGCTCCCGACGGAACTTACCGCGGGGTCAGCAGTGACTTCTCAGCCGGTGACCTTGTTGACGAAGTCCTTGACCGAGTTGAAGCCGGAGGAGATCTCCGAGAAGAAGCTCTTGGAGGAGCCGATCCAGCCCTGCAGCGGCGTCAGTTCCCAGACCAGCCAGGAGCCCACGAAAAGGACGAGCACGATCACGAAGCAGCCCTTGAGGCAGCCGAGGCCAGGGATCCGCACCGGGTTCGCGCTGCGCCGCCGCGGCTCACGGGGCTCGCGCGGGGCGGGCGCCTGGGGCTGCTGCGGGGGCGCGTACTGCTGTTGCTGCGGGCGCTGTTGGGGACGCTGCTGCGGCTGCGGGGCGTACTGCTGCTGGGGCGCGTACTGCTGCTGCGGCGGCTGCGCGTACCCCTGGGGCTGCTGCGGCGCGTACTGCTGCTGCGGCGGCGGCTGGCGGCGCTGGGGCGGCTGCTGCGGCTGGCGCTGCGGGCGGTGGCGCAGCGGGTCCTGGTCCGGACCCAGGTACTGCACCTGGGTCTGCTCGTTGCGGTCGCGGGCCGCGCTCAGCTGGCTCTGCCAGGGGTGCGGCTGCTCGGGCCGGTCCGGCGACCGATCGCCGGGGGCCTGCCCCGGCGGCACCGGCGGCAGGACCGCGGTCGGGTCGGCCGCGCCGGTGCTGGGCAGCACGCTGGTGCGCGCGGCGGGGTCGTACGAGCCCGCGTTGCTCGGCAGGACCTGGGTCGGGTCGGCGGCCCCGGGCGTCTCGGGCACCTCGGCGGGTGCCGGGTCGGGCGCGAGCAGCGCGCCCACCCCGAGCGCGGCGGCGACCTGCGCGGGGGTGGCGTGGACGCCGACGCCCTCGGCGACCGTACGCAGCCCGCGGGCCAGGTTCTCGGCGCTCGGGCGGCGGTCCGGGTCCTTGCTCAGGCAGCGCTCTATGACCGTCCAGAGCGCCTCGGGCACGGTGGTGGGCCTGCGGGGCTCCGCGTTGAGGTGCTGCTGGAGCACTTCGAGGGCGGTGCCGCCCGCGAACGGGGGCTGCCCGGTGACCAGTTCGTACAGCAGGATGCCCGCACCGTAGATGTCGACCGCGGAGGTCTGCGGGCGGCCCTCGGCGGACTCGGGGGCGACGTAGGCGGGCGTGCCGACGAACTCGTGGGTCCGGGTGAGGCCCGGGGAGTCCGCGAGGCGCGCGATGCCGAAGTCGGTGAGCATGGGGTGCATCTGGCCGTCGGCGTCCTGCTTCACCAGGACGTTCGCGGGCTTCAGGTCGCGGTGCACGACGCCGTCGGCGTGGCTGGCGGCGAGCGCGTCGGCGATCTGCGCGGTGAGCAGCGCGGCGGCCACCGGGCTGAACGGGCCGTTGTCCCTGAGGTACCGGTGCAGGTCCGGGCCGTCGATCAGGTCCATGACGAGGGCGAGCAGATCACCCTCGACGACCAGGTCACGGGTCCGCACGATGTTCGGGTGCGTGAGGCGCAGCAGGACCGAACGCTCGCGCAGGAAGCGCATCACCACGTCCGGGTCGCTCGCCAGCTCCTCCTTGAGGACCTTGATCGCGACGGTCTCGCCCGGCTGACCCTGCACGGCCGCCTCGGCGCCTGCGGTCTCCCGCTGGCTGGCCCGCCAGACGGTGCCCGTGGCGCCACGGCCGAGCGGCTCTTCGAGCAGGTACTTGCTGCCTACGGGCCGCACGTCATGCGCTCCCTGTGATCGTCGTCCCTTGCCTGGTCCACCGGCCCCCCGGCCCGGATGTCCGCCCCACTCTAGAGCCTGTCCGGCCGATCTTCGCCGGGCCGGGACCGATCCGGCGGGACCGAACCGGCAGGCCGCGGTGCCGCCCGGCGGGGCGCCGGCCGACGGTCCTCCGGTCAGGTTCCGGTGGTGTTCGAAAGGAAGACGCGAAGAGAACGACGTTGGTTGCCGCAAGACGCTGCCTCATAGGTCAGGCGCGATCCCAAGCAGGCATTTTTAGGTCCAGAGCCGACCATTCAAGATCACTTAGCGGCGACCGCCGGGCGTGTTGTCAGTGGCAGGTGCGAGGATGCCTCCAGCACGGCTTTGTGGGGGCGGGAGCCCCGTGATCCGTGCAGACCTGCCGGGTGGGGGAGATCACAGGGCGGCTCCTGCCAGGCACCCTCCGCAGAAGGGACCGCTGACGGCTATGCAGATCCGGCTGACCGTCCTCGCGCCGCGCAGCGGCCGATCCGCGTCCGGGACGCGCTCCTGCGACGTGCTCGTCACCGCCCCCGCCGGGGCGGCGCTGGCCACTGTCGCCTCCGGCCTGGCCACGGCCGTGGCAGGCCCGGAAGGGCCCGGCTCCAACGCCGTGGTGCTGTACGCGGGCGGGCAGCGCCTGGACCTGCAGCGCTGCCCGCTGGGCGAGCCGCCGCTGGTGGACGGGGCGGTGCTCTCGCTCCAGGTCCCCGGCGCCGACGACGCGGGCGACCCGTCCGCCACCCAGCTCCATGTGGTCGCGGGGCCCGACGCGGGCGGTGTCCATCTGCTGCACGGCGGGCAGATCAGGATCGGCCGCTCCGGCGAGGCGGACGTCCCGCTGGACGACCCGGACGTCTCGCGGCTGCACTGCGCGGTGACGGTCGCGGAGGACGGCCGGGTGACGGTCGCCGATCTGGGCTCGACGAACGGCACGACCCTGGACGGCTCGGGCGTGGGTGACCGCCCGGTCCGTATGACACCCGGGTCCCTGCTCCGGGTCGGCGAATCGGCGCTGCGGATCACTCCTGGGAACAGCAGCGGCACGGGCAGCGGCCCGCTGTCGGCGGTGCCGGACGGCGAAGGTCACCTGCGGGTGGCCCGTGACGGCGCGGACGGCGGGCGCAGTACCGGAAGCGGTCCGGGCGGCGGGCGTACCGGAAGCGGGCCGGGCGGCGCCCGGCCCGGACCGGCACCGGCCCACGACAGCGCGGCCCGGGGTTCCCACGGCTCCGTACCCGCCCAGGCCACCGGTCACGGCACCGGCACCGCGTACGGGCTCGGAAGCCCCGGCGGTCACCCCGGGCACGACGGACCCGGCGAGGGGTACATACCGGTGCAGGGCGGCGCCTCCGGCGCACGGCCCAGCTCCCGGCGGGTCAGCGCGGCCGGTTCCGTACCGGTCCGCGACCCGTACAGCAATCTCTACGACGAAGCGGCGGCGGCCTACGCCCAGGACGCGGGCTTCGCCGCCCGTGGCCGCCAGGGCACCCCGCCGCGCGGCACGCGGCTGCCCGAGCAGGACCGGACCGGCCGTCCCTCCGACGAGGCCGCCGGTGAGGGAGGCGGCGACGCCGAGGCCGCGCGCAGGCGCGGCGGGATAGGGGCCTGGGCGAGACGTCTGGCGGGCGGACGGCCCGACGCGGCGCACGAGGGCATGGCGGCCCCGGCGGCCGGGCCGTCCCGCGCCGCCGCGGACTCCTCGGCCGGGGTGCCCGGTGCGGACACCTGGCCCGACCCGGCCTCGCTGCTGCTGACCGCGCTCGGCCCCGGGCCCCGTCTCTGGGAGCGCGCCCCCGGCCACCGCGAAGAGCTCGTCGTCCGGCTCGGCACCGCCGACCGGGCCACGCCCGACGGCACGGGTGTGGTGCCCGCCGTGCCGGTGACCGTCTCGCTGCGCGAGGCGGGTTCGCTGGGGCTCGCGGGTCCCCGCGCCCGGCTGGCCGGACTGGCCCGCTCGGCCGTGGCCCAGCTCGCCGCGCTGCACTCCCCCGCCGACCTGGAGATCGTGCTGATCAGCACGGACCGGGCGCGCCCGCTCGAAGCGCGCCGGGCCGACTGGGGCTGGCTCGGCTGGCTGCCGCACGTGCGGCCCACGCACGGCCAGGACTGCCGGCTGCTGCTGGCGTACGACCGGGACCAGGCCACGGCCCGCACCGCCGAACTGGTGCGCAGGCTGGACGACGGCCCGCTGGGCACCGGCTGGGCGTCCGCCGAGGCGGGGGCCGTGTCGGCCGCCGCCGACCGGTACGAAGGACCGCACACCGTGGTGATCGTCGACGGCGACCCCGGCTCCGCCGCCCTGCGGGAGACCACCGCACGGCTGGCCTCGGCGGGCGCCGCCTGCGGGGTCCATGTGCTCTGCCTGGCCGAGACCCCGCCGGCCTCCCCCGCCTCCCCGCTCGAAACGACCTACGAGATGGCCTGCGCGGCCTCGCTCGCGTTCCGTGAGTGCGGGGCGGCGGCCCTGCTGAGCGGCGATGTGGCGACCGCGCTGCGGCTGCTGCGTACGGCGCGCGGCGTCCACCCGGCGTACGGCAGGGAGGGCCGCCCCGCGGACCACGGCACGTTCGCCGTGGTCGACGCGGTCTCGGCGGCCTGGGCCGAGCGGTTCGGCCGGGCACTTGCTCCGCTGCGCGCGGACGCCAGCGCCTCCGCCAGCCCGGCCCGCCTGGCCGCCGAACTGCCCCCGACGGCACGGTTGTTGGACGAGCTGGGCCTGGCCCGCGCCACCCCGGCTTCGCTGATGGCCCGGTGGGCGTCGGACGCGGAGGCGACCGCGGTGCTCGGCGCGGGACCGCGCGGCCCGGTCACCGTCGATCTGGCCACCGAGGGCCCGCACCTGCTGATAGAAGGGCCGACCGGCAGCGGCCGGACGGAGCTGCTGCGGGCCGCCGCCGCCTCGCTGGCCGCCGCGGCCCGCCCCGACCGGCTCGGGCTGATCCTGGTCGACGGCGCGGGCGGTGACCGCGGTGACGGCCTCCGGGCCTGTACGGAGCTGCCGCACACCTCGACCTATCTGGTGGCGTCGGACCCGGTCAGGATGCGGGACTTCGCCCAGGCCCTCGGCGCCGAACTGAAGCGCCGCGCCGGGCTGTTGGGACAGGGCGACTTCACCGAGTGGCAGCGCAGCCACGAGGGCGCGGCCCGGGTGGTCGGGCAACGGCCCCCCAGCCCCGCCGAGCAGCGCGGCGACCTCGAATCGCCCGCCAGCGGCACCCTGCGGCTGCGCCCGGCCGGGGCCCGTACCGCCGCCGCGGTCCCCGGACCCACCCCGCTGCCCCGGCTGGTCGTGGTCGTCGACGACTTCGACGCGCTGGTGGCACCGGCGCTGGGCAGCCCGGGGCGCCCCGCCGCGGGCTCGGTGGTCCGGGCCCTGGAGGCGGTGGCCAGGGACGGTGAGCGCCTCGGCGTCCACCTGATCGCCGCGTCGGCCCGCCCGGACCGTACGGCCGACACGGACCTGGCGCGGATCAGCCGGCTGCGGGTGGTCCTCGATCCCCCGCCGCTCTCCCCCGCCCCGGACGCGCCGTCGCCGGGGAGGGGCCGCCTCGGGCGCCCCGACTCCGGGGTGACCCCGTTCCAGGGCGGCCGGGTGACCGGCCGCATTCCCCGTACGGCGACGCTCCGGCCCACCGTCGTGCCGCTCGAATGGGAGCGGATGGGCGACCCTCCGGCCCGCCGCCCGGTGCGTGAACTCGGAAACGGGCCAACGGACTTGGCGTTGCTGGCCAGCGCCCTGGACCGGGCCGCGAGGTCGGTGGACGCGGTGTCCGTACCCTCCCTGAATGTCTGACGTAACGTCACAGGCCCATCACGATCGGACTGTTGACTTCAGGAGTGGTATTGCGGCGCCGGAGTGCCCGGCGTAGGACTGTGCGCACGGGACAACGGCGTCGCCGATGTCATGGGCGCGCCGAATGCACGCGCATGGGAGAGGTCGGGGCACAGATGCGCACAACAGGCACAGCTCTACGTTCACGCAGGACCGTTCTGGCGGTCGTCGCAGCCGGCTCACTGGTCCTTGCCGCGGGATGCGGCAGCGACAGCAAGAAGAGCGACGGGGGAGACAAGGCTTCAGGGAAGAGCAGTGCGTCGGCGTCGAGCGTGACGCTGCCCGAGCTCAACGGTACGAAGCTCGAAGTGGCAGCGGTCTGGACCGGCCCCGAGCAGGCGAACTTCATCAAGGTCCTGAAGGAGTTCGAGAAGCGCACCGGGGCGTCGGTCACCTTCGTGCCCGCCCAGGACCCGATCGTCAACTTCCTCGGCACGAAGATCGCCGGTGGCGCGCCGCCGGACGTCGCGATGATGCCGCAGGTCGGGGCGATCACGCAGGCCGTGGCGAAGAAGTGGGCCAAGCCGGTCGGCCCCGAAGCCCAGGCCCAGCTGGACAAGAACTACTCGAAGGTCTGGAAGGACCTCGGCGCGGTCGACGGCAAGCAGTACGGCGTGTACTTCAAGGCCGCCAACAAGTCCCTGGTCTGGTACAACGCCAAGGCCCTGCAGAACGCGGGCGCGAGCGAGCCCAAGACCTGGGCGGACTTCCTGAAGACCGCCGAGACGGTGTCGGCCTCGGGAGTCACCCCGGTGTCGGTCGGCGGCGCGGACGGCTGGACGCTCACCGACTGGTTCGAGAACGTCTACCTCTCGCAGGCGGGCCCGGAGAAGTACGACCAGCTCGCCCAGCACAAGATCAAGTGGACGGACCCGTCCGTCAAGACCGCGCTGACCACGCTCGCGCAGCTCTTCGGCAAGCCGTCGCTCATCGCGGGCGGTGCGACCGGCGCGCTCCAGACCGAGTTCCCGGCGTCCGTCACCCAGACCTTCACCGGCGGTGACCAGCCCAAGGGGGCGATGGTCTTCGAGGGCGACTTCGCGCAGACCAACATCGCGCAGACCAAGGCGAAGGTGGGCACCGACGCGAAGGTGTTCCCGTTCCCCGCGGTGGGCGCCAAGTCCCCGGTGGTGACCGGCGGCGACGCGGCCGTCATCCTGAAGGACTCCAAGGGCGCGCAGGCGCTGATGACCTGGCTGGCGTCCACCGACGCGGCGAAGATCTGGGCACAGGCGGGCGGCTTCGTCTCGCCGAACAAGGGCCTGGACCCGGCGGCGTACCCGAACGACGTGCAGCGCACGATCGCCAAGGCGCTGATCGCCGCGGGCGACGACATCCGGTTCGACATGTCCGACCAGGCGCCGCAGTCGTTCGGCGGCACGCCGGGCAAGGGTGAGTGGAAGGACCTCCAGGACTTCCTGAAGAACCCGAAGGACATCGCGGGGACGCAGCAGAAGCTGGAGTCCGACGCGGCCAAGGCCTACAAGAACTGACGACGCGATGACCTCCGCTGTCGCGGGGGGCGCCCTCGACGGGGCGCCCCCCGCCGGAAAGCCGCGCAAGAGCGTGACAGGCACACGTAAAGTCCTGGCGGTCGGCTTCCTGCTGCCCGCGCTGGTCCTGCTCGGCGCGCTCGTGGTCTACCCGATCGGGTACTCGGTCTACCGGTCCTTCTTCGACCAGGCAGGCTCCAGTTTCATCGGCATCGACAACTACAAGACCCTCTTCAGCGACGACTCGATCCGCACCGCGATCAAGAACACCGCGATCTGGGTCGTGGTGGCACCGACCGTGGCCACCGTGCTGGGCCTGATCTTCGCCGTCCTCACCGAACGGGTGCGTTGGGGAACGGCGTTCAAGCTGATCGTCTTCATGCCGATGGCCATCTCGATGCTCGCGGCGGGCATCATCTTCCGGCTGGTGTACGAGCAGGACCCGGCGCGCGGCGTGGCCAACGCCGTCTGGGTCGGGGTGCACGACACCTTCGCCGAGTCGGCGGGCTACCCGGGGGCGCACCCCCTGCCGGTGGCGCCGCTGAAGGCGGGCGGCGGCGGTTCGTACGTCACCAAGCAGCCGGTGCACGCGGGCACCCCCGTCCACCTGCCCCTGGTCGGCATCCTGCCGACGAAGATGCCGTCGTCGGCGAAGCCCGCCCGGCAGCCGAAGGCCGCGGCCGGTTCGGTGACCGGCACCGCCTGGCTGGACTTCACCCTGGGTGGCGGCGGCAAGCCCGACGTCATCGACCCCGAGGAGCTGGGGCTCAAGGGCGTCACGATCGAGGCCGTGAAGGACGGCAAGGTGGTGGCGAGCGCCAAGGCCGCGGCCGACGGCACCTTCACCCTGCCCCCGAAGGCGGACGGAGCGCTGCTGCGGCTGCCGGACTCCAACTTCCGTGAGCCGTACAACGGCGTCAACTGGCTCGGCCCGGCCCTGGTCACCCCGTCCATCATCGGCAGTTACGTCTGGATGTGGGCCGGGTTCGCGATGGTCCTGATCGCGGCCGGACTCGCCGGGCTGCCGCGCGAACTCCTCGAACAGGCGCGGGTGGACGGCGCCAACGAGTGGCAGGTCTTCCGCCGGATCACCATCCCGCTGCTCGGCCCGGTCCTCGCGGTGGTGATGGTCACCCTGATGATCAATGTGCTGAAGATCTTCGACCTGGTCTTCATCATCGCGCCGGGCTCCTCCCAGGCCGATGCGAATGTGCTGGCCCTCCAGCTCTACCGCTCCTCGTTCGGCACGGACGCGGATCTGGGCACCGGCAGCGCGATCTCCGTACTTCTGCTGCTGCTGGTCGTCCCGATCATGCTCGTCAACATCCGCAGGATGCGGAAGGAGGGGCGCCGATGACCGCCGAAGCCCAGGTGCCCGCGCCCGAGAGGCCCGCCCCCGAGGCGCTGCCGCGCGCGGCGGCGAAGCCGAAGGAGCCGCTGGCCGCCCGGATCGCGGCACGCGCGGGCGGCAGTGTGATGCGGGTCTTCCTCGTCCTGGTCGGCCTGTTCTGGCTGATGCCGACGATCGGCCTGCTGCTCTCCTCGCTGCGCGGCTCGTCCGACATCGCCGCGTCCGGCTGGTGGAAGATCTTCACTGCCCCCTCCCAGCTCACCTTCGACAACTACGCCAAGATCCTCGACAACAAGGTCATCACCGACTCGCTGCTGAGCACGGTCATGATCACGGTCCCGGCGACCGTCCTGGTGGTGGTGATCGGCTCGCTGGCCGCGTACGCCTTCGCCTGGATGGACTTCCCCGGCCGCGACTGGTGGTTCCTGATCGTGGTCGGCCTGCTGGTCGTGCCGGTCCAGGTGGCGCTGATCCCGGTCTCGAAACTCTTCGGCGAGATCGGCCTCTTCGAGACCACGGCCGGTGTGGTGCTCTTCCATGTGGCCTTCGGGCTGCCCTTCGCGATCTTCCTGCTGCGGAACTTCTTCGCGGAGATCCCGAGGGAACTCCTCGAAGCGGCCCGGCTCGACGGGGCCGGAGAGATCAGGCTCTTCACCCGGGTCGTCATGCCGCTCGGCGGCCCGGCCATCGCCTCGCTGGGGATCTTCCAGTTCCTCTGGGTGTGGAACGACATGCTGGTCGCGCTGATCTTCGCGGACTCCAAGCACCCGCCGATCACCGTGGCGCTCCAGCAGCAGGTCAGGCAGTTCGGCAACAACATCGACGTACTGGCGCCCGGCGCCTTCGTGTCGATGGTGATCCCGCTGGCCGTGTTCTTCGCGTTCCAGCGGCAGTTCGTGAGCGGTGTGATGGCGGGCGCGGTCAAGTAACCCGTACGAACCGTACGGACTCGTGTCGAGCGGGGCCCGGCTGCCGGATTCGGTGGCCGGGTCCCGCTTCTGTATGTACGCACGGTCCGGGCGGGTGGGCCGGGCGGGTGGGCCGGGCGGCGTGGGGCCGGGCGGCCGGGAGGACCGGGCGGCCGGGAGGACCGGCTGGCCGGGCCGTCAACCTCCTGCCTCGAAAATGTGGTTCAGGGGACTCGGGCGCGCTCCGGCGCAACCGCGTATACCCGCTTTCGTTATCCCGGGCATGGCCTTCTGAGCACGGTCCGCCATCCCCCCACCCGAGAGAGCCCCCCATGCACAGGCACGAGTTTCTCCAGCAGCTGCACGCGGTCCTGAAGCCGCGCACCTACCTGGAGATCGGGACCAACGACGGCCGGAGTCTCGCCCTGTCCCGCGTCCCGAGCATCGCGGTCGACCCCGCCCCCAAGGTGCGGACCCGCCTGCACTGCGACCTCCAGCTGGTGAAGGCGACCAGCGACGCGTTCTTCGCCACCCGACAGCCCATGGGCCATCTGATGAGCGGTCGCAACCCGCTGCGCAACGCCCGCCGCGGCCGTCCGCTGCTGGGGGCGTACACCGGCACCAACCAGGTCGACCTGGCGTTCATCGACGGCATGCACCTCTTCGAGTACGTGCTGCGCGACTTCACCAACACCGAGCGGTTCAGCGGCTGGTCGAGCGTGATCGTCCTCGACGACATGCTGCCGCGCAACCCCGCGGAGGCCGTACGGGACCGGGTCGCCCCCTCCGGCCCGTGGACCGGGGACGTCTACAAGTTCATCCCGGTGATTGCCCGGCACCGGCCGGATCTCATCACCGTCCAGGTCGACACCCAGCCGACCGGCGTCTTCGTGGTCATCGGCGCCGATCCCGGCAGCACGGTACTGAAGGACCACTACGACGCGATCGTGCAGGAGTGGGTCACCCCCGACCCGCAGAAGGTCCCGGAGGCGCTGCTCGAACGGGTCGAGGCGGTCGACCCGGCGGCGCTGCTCGGCTCGGGCATCTGGCCCGCGCTGGCCCGCCACCGCAACCGCGCGGCCACTCTCCGGACGGTACGCAGGGAACTCGCGAGGCTGCGCGGCTTCTGACCGGACCCGCCCGGATGCCGCCCGGCGCGGATACCAGGAGTCCCGGATGCCGCCCCGGAGCGCGTCCGCCGGGGGCGCGGCGAACCCTCCGTACCCCCGGCAGACGCAGCGCTCCCGTCCCTAACGCGCGGCCATCCGCCGAACCTTCCGAACCGCCCGCCCCACCACGCTCGCCCGAAGCCTGCGCACCAGCCGTACCCGCTTCGGCATCAGCCCCTCGCCCGAGCGGCGCACCGTCATCGCGCCGGCCGCCGTCGTGACGAGCATCAGCGGCAGGGGCGTACGCGGGCCGTCCTCCGCACCGAGGGTCACGGCCATGTCCCAGGCATCCGCGGGGAGTTGGCGCTCGGGCCGCTCCGCGCACAGGACCGTACCCGCACGCCCCTTGGACGTGGTGAGCGTGGCCGCTGTCCGTACGGTCTCCCGGGAGCCCGTCCTGCCGGTGAGGTGGAGCACGGCGGGCGCGCCGTTCACACCTTCGGAGTGCACCGGCAGCAGCGTCTCGATCAGCAGCGGTTCCGGCATGACCACGACGTCGTGCACGTCGAGCCGCCGGAAGTCCTTGGTGAGCCGGTCGGACTTCCGGCCCCCCGCGTCGAGCGCGAGGTTGCCGTGCGGCACGGTCCAGTACGGCACCACCAGCCGGGCGGACTCGCCCACCAGGCCCGCCCTGCGTCCGGCCGTGGCCCGCTCGGACCGGACGGATCCGAGCCTGACCTCGTTCTTCCACCCGCTCTGCTGCACCCGTACCCAGACGTCCCAGATGCCGTCGGCGAGCGGTGCGCCGCCCGCGGCCGTCCCGGGGGCGATCGTCGCCGTCCCCCGCAGGACCAGCCGGAACTCGTCGGGCCCCGGGCCGTCCACGCGTTCCGCGGTGAACTCGACGGGCTGGTAGAACTCGGCCGCGCTGACGCGCTCCCGCACCACCAGCTCCGCCTTCGCCCGGCCGATGTCCGCCAGCGCCACCACGCCGAGCTGCGCCTGGGCCTCCGGGGTGTCCAGGCCCTCGGGCAGGGCGAGCAACTCCTCGCCGCCCTTCTTCACGAAGTGGACCGGCTCCTCCCCCGACCGCGTCCCGGCGGTGAAGGCGAGCTTCAACTCGTCGTTGTCCCAGCCGAGTTCGGTGAGTTCGGCGTGCGCGCGGATGCCCTTTTCCCAGCGGGCGAACTTCTCGACGTCCGCGTAGCGGTCCGCCTTGATGAGCGCGCCGACGATCTGCTGGGTGGGCAGCATGCCCTTCGTCACCCCGGGGCCGAACCGCTCGACGGCGACCTTGTGCATCTCGCGGAACATGTCCTGCCGGTAGCCGTCGTCCGGCGTGGCCAGCAGCCGGGCGCCACGCATCCGGTCGATCATCTCGTTGCGGAACCAGCGGCGGTACAACTGGTCCCGGAACGGCCCCGGCTCGGTGTACTTCTCGACGACGTCCAGGGCCTCGCGCAGATTGCCGAAGTAGCCCACCGGCTCGATGCGCCGGAAGCCCGCGTTGGAGGCGTCGTCCCGCTTGACGTGGTAGTAGCAGACGTAGTCGCTGAGCACCGCGACGCTCTTGGCGGCCAGGAACGCCTCGGCGACGAAGACATGGTCCTCCAGACGGCGGCGCCCTTCGAGGAAGCGCAGGCCCGTCTCGTCCATGAAGGACCTGCGGAACATCTTGTGCGGGGTGAGGCTGTCGATCAGCGGGGAGTTACGCAGGGTGGCGCGCGGCCTGTTGACCCGGAACAGCTCTCTCGGGACCGGCCGCCCGCGACCCGCCATCTTGCCCACGACGACATCGGCGTCGTTCTCGACACCGTAGGTGTACATCCGCTCCAGCGCCTCGTCACCCAGCCAGTCGTCGTTGTCGACGAACATCACGAACTCGCCCTGGGCGGCGGCGATCCCCACGTTGCGGGGCTTGCCCGACCAGCCGGAGTTCTCCTGGTGGATCACGTGCATGTTCGGGTGCTCGGCGGCGAGCGAGTCCAGCCTCGCCGGAGTGCCGTCGGTGGAACCGTCGTTGACGAAGATCGCTTCGTACGCGTCATCGGGCAGGCTCTGACGGAGCAGCGACTCGATGCAGTCCTCGATGTAGGGGCCCGGGTTGTAGACCGGGATGATCACGCTGACTTTGATCGACATGCTGATGCACTCGTTTCCCGCTGTCCTGCGCGACCGATCTCTCGCTGCCGCAGGCACACTACTAGCGATACGGACATTTAGCTCATCCGCCTAACCAGCCATGTACGGAATTGGTTCCGGTCGGACCCCGCGCAGCTGAGAGCTTCTCCGGACGGACACAGGGTCCTCACGGAACATACGAAATCCGGCCATCCGGCCCCGCGAATCAGGCCTTGAGCGCCGCCACCGCAGCCGTCGCGAGCCCGTCCAGATAGCCCTTCGGCAGCCCGTCCCTGACCACCGCGAGCCGCCAGTACAGCGGCCCGACGATCAGCTCCAGCGCCTTCGCGGGGTCGGTGCCCTCGGGGAGTTCACCGCGGAGCACCGCGTCGCGGACCACCGCCGCCGCAACCCCCTTCTGGTTGTCCAGCAGCGCCGCCTTGATCGCGTCCGCGATCTCCGGCTGGCGCGCGGCCTCGACCAGCAGATCCGGGATGACCTGCGAGGCGACGGGGTGGCGCAGCGCGGTCGCCGCCACGGCCAGCAGCGCGCGCACGTCCCCGTACAGCGAACCGGTCGCGGGCGCGGGCAAGCCCTGCGCGGCGAACGCCGTGACCAGATCGAGCACCAGGTAGAGCTTGGACTTCCAGCGGCGGTAGACCGCCGTCTTGCCGACGCCCGCCCGGCGGGCGATGGCCTCGATCGACATCCGCGCGTACCCGACCGATGCCAGTTCCTCGAAAACGGCGGCGCGAATCGCCTCCGTCACGTCCTCACGGAGCACTGCGGCCCCGGCCGGGGCTCGGCGGGGGGCACGGGGGTTCGGGGCTGCCATGGGGAGAAGTTTACCTATTCGTCGCGACGGAACGGTTGCGTTTCGACGTCGGGCGGTCCTAACCTCGGCGTAACGACGATACGGAACCGTTGCGACGCTACTGTCGCTTCGCCCCCTCTCCTTTCCCCTCCCCTCCGTCGAAAGCGAATGTTGTGAGCCCCACAGCCCCGGCCACGTCCGCCACGGAGGCGACGGCCCGGAAGGTCCCCCCGCGGCCGTCCTCGCAGGACCTGGCCGCGCTGGCCGCCGCACACGGTCTGACCATCAGCGGCGCCCGCCCCTCGCTGTTCGCGTACATCCGGCAGACCTGGAGCCGCAGGCACTTCATCACGGCGTTCGCCACCGCCCGGCTGACCGCGCAGTACAGCCAGGCGAAGCTGGGCCAGGTCTGGCAGATCATGACGCCGCTGCTGAACGCGGCGGTCTACTACTTCATCTTCGGTGTCCTGCTCGGCACCAGCCACGGTGTCCCCGACTTCATCCCGTTCCTGGTGACCGGCGTCTTCATCTGGACGTTCACCAGCAACTCGATCCAGACGGGCACCCGCGCGATCAGCGGCAGCCTGGGCCTGGTGCGGGCCCTGCACTTCCCGCGGGCGTCGCTACCCATCGCGTACGCCGTGCAGCAGCTCCAGCAACTGCTCTTCTCGATGGGCGCGCTCATCGTCATCCTGGTCTGCTTCGGCGAGTACCCGAAGGTCAGCTGGCTGCTCGCGATCCCCGCGCTGGTGCTCCAGGCGATGTTCAACACCGGGCTCTCGATGGTCATGGCCAGGCTCGCCGCCAAGACCCCGGACGTCTCGCAGCTGATGCCGTTCATCCTGCGCACCTGGATGTACGTCTCGGGCGTGATGTGGAGCATCAAGAAGGTCCTGTCCCACGACAACCTGCCGCACGTCGTGCTGCTGGCGCTCCAGGCGAACCCGGCCGCCGTCTACATCGACCTGATGCGCTTCGCGCTCGTCGACAGCTACAAGGCGAACCAGCTCCCCCCGCACGTCTGGCCCCTCGCCATCGGCTGGGCGGTCGTCGCGGGCGTGGGCGGCTTCATCTACTTCTGGAAGGCAGAGGAGCAGTACGGACGTGGCTGAGACCCTCACGAACCCCGTGACCCCCGTGACCCCCGTGACCGACCCGAGCGCGGCGCAGTCGGCGAACCCGCTGAGCGCCCCGGCGCCGGACCGGACCCCGACGGTCGTCGCCGACGACGTCCACATCGTCTACAAGATCTACGGCACCGGAGCGGGCAAGGGCAGCGCGACCTCCGCGCTCAACCGGATCGTCAGCCGCAAGCCCCGCCCCGGCGTCCGCGAGGTCCATGCCGTCAAGGGAGTCAGCTTCGTCGCGTACAAGGGCGAGGCGATCGGTCTGATCGGCTCCAACGGCTCGGGCAAGTCGACCCTGTTGAAGGCCGTCGCGGGGCTGCTGCCGACCGCCAGTGGCAAGGTCTTCACCCAGGGGCAGCCGTCCCTGCTCGGCGTCAACGCGGCCCTGATGAGCGATCTGACCGGCGAGCGCAATGTCATCCTCGGCGGCCTCGCGATGGGCATGACCCGCGAAGAGGTGCGCGAGCGCTACCAGGACATCGTCGACTTCTCCGGCATCAACGAGAAGGGCGACTTCATCTCGCTGCCGATGCGGACCTACTCGTCGGGCATGGGCGCGCGGCTGCGGTTCTCCATCGCGGCGGCGAAGACCCACGACGTACTGATGATCGACGAGGCGCTGTCCACCGGGGACGCCAAGTTCCAGCGCCGCAGCCAGGAGCGCATCGCCGAACTGCGGGCCCAGGCGGGCACGGTCTTCCTGGTCAGCCACAGCAACAAGTCGATCATCGAGACCTGCGAGCGGGCCATCTGGCTGGAGTCCGGCACCATGCGGATGGACGGTCCGGCGGAGGAAGTCGTCGCCGCGTACGAGGAGTTCACCACCAAGAAGTAGCTGCCCGTGTCAGGTCCACGGACAGCCGCGGACCTGAGCCGCGTTGCCCGCCCGGAAACGCCGCGGCCCCGGCCCGCCTGTACTGACCAGGTGGGCCGGGGCCGCGGTTCTCGTGTCACGGGTACCTACGCCGCAGTTGCGCCGCGTACGTCCCGGACGCCTGCATCGGGCGTCAGATGTGCGTACGCAGCAGCGAGCGCATCGTCCGCATCGCGACCGACAGGTTCGCCAGGTCGAAGGCGTCCGAGGACTGGATCTCGTCGAGCGTGGTGCGCGAACGGCCCAGGATCGAGGCGTTCTTCTCCTCCCAGGCCTTGAACCGCTGCTCGGGAGTCGATGCGCCGTCCCCCACGGACAGCACGTCCAGGGTGAGCCCGGCGTGCGCCGCGTACAGGTCCTCGCGGATGGAGGCGCGGGCCATGGACTGCCAGCGGTCGGCCCGCGGCAGCTCGATGATCCGGTCCATCAGCTGGGTGATCGCCAGCCGGTTCCCGAGGTCGTAGTACACCTCGGCGACCGCCATCGGGTCCTTGTCCGTACGGTCCGCGATGGCCACGATGTCCAGCGCCGGGAAGACGGAGGAGAACCCGGCGACCCGGCGGGCCAGTTCCTCCGGCACGCCCTCGGCCGTCAGCTCGTCCAGGATGCCCTGGTACCACTCCTGGTCGGCGCCCTTGAGCATCTTCGGCAGGTCGGCCCAGACCTTCGCCACGCCCTCGGTGAAGAAGGCGATGGTCTCGCTCAGGTCCAGCGGCTGCGGGCGGTTGCCCAGCAGCCAGCGCGCGCCGCGCTCGACGAGACGGCGCGAGTGGAGCCTGATCCTGGTCTGGATGCCGGCCGCGACCTTGTTGTCCAGCGCCTCGACGGCGTCCCAGACCTCGGCCAGGCCGAAGATCTCCCGGGCCGCTGCCTGTGCCCGCACGATCTCCTCGATCGAGGCCCCGGTCTCCTCCCGCAGCCGGTGCAGGAAGGTCGAACCACCGGTGTTCACCGTGTCGTTGACGAGGACCGTGGTGATGATCTCGCGCCGCAGCGCGTGCCCTTCGATCGCCTCGTAGTAGCGCTCGCTCAGCTGCTTCGGGAAGTAGGCGTGCACCAGCTTCTGCAGGTACGGGTCGTCCGGCAGATCGGTGGAGATCAGCTCCTGGGCGGCGGTGATCTTGGTGTACGCGAGGAGCACGGCCAGCTCGGGCTGGCTCAGCCCCTTCCCGCCGTTGAGGAGTTCACGGACCTGGCGGTCGGTCGGCAGGAACTCCAGCGCCCTGTTCAGGTCCCCGTCGCGGCCCAACCTGCGCATGAAGCGCTGGTGGGCGTGGAGCAGCGACGGGGCCTGGGCCACGGCGTTGGCGAGCGCGGTGTTCTGCGCGTAGTTGTTGCGCAGCACCAGGACACCGACCTCGTCGGTCATCGAGGCCAGGATCTGGTTCCGCTGCTTGACGGTCAGATCGCCCTCGGTGACCAGCCCGTTGAGCAGGATCTTGATGTTCACCTCGTGGTCGGAGGTGTCCACGCCCGCGCTGTTGTCGATCGCGTCGGTGTTGATCTTGCCGCCGGAGCCGTCGCCGCCCGACCTGGCGTACTCGATGCGGCCGAGCTGGGTCAGGCCCAGGTTGCCGCCCTCACCGACGACCTTGGCCCGCAGGTCCTCGCCGTTGACGCGGATGGCGTCGTTCGCCTTGTCGCCGACGTCCGCGTTGGACTCGGCGGAGGACTTCACGTAGGTGCCGATGCCGCCGTTCCACACCAGGTCCACGGGGGCCTTGAGGATCGCCTGCATCAGGTCGGCCGGGGTCATCTTGGCCACGCCCGACTCGATCCCGAGCGCCTCGCGGACGTGCGCGTTCAGCGGGATCGACTTGGCGCTGCGGGGGTGGACGCCACCGCCCGGCGAGAGCAGTCCGGTGTCGTAGTCCGCCCACGAGGAACGCGGCAGGTCGAACAGCCTGCGCCGCTCCGCGTACGAGGTGGCGGCGTCCGGCGTCGGGTCGATGAAGATGTGCCGGTGGTCGAAGGCGGCGACCAGGCGGATGTGCTCGGAGAGCAGCATGCCGTTGCCGAAGACGTCACCGGACATGTCGCCGACGCCGACCGTGGTGAAGTCCTGGGTCTGGGTGTCGTGGCCGAGCTCCCGGAAGTGCCGCTTGACGGACTCCCAGGCGCCGCGGGCCGTGATGCCCATGCCCTTGTGGTCGTAGCCCGCGGAGCCGCCCGACGCGAAGGCGTCCCCGAGCCAGAAGTTGTACGACTCGGCGACCGCGTTGGCGATGTCGGAGAAGGTCGCGGTGCCCTTGTCGGCCGCGACGACGAGGTAGGTGTCGTCCTCGTCGTGCCGTACGACACCGGCGGGCGGCACGACCTCGCCGGCCACCAGGTTGTCCGTGATGTCGAGCAGCGCGGAGATGAAGGTCTTGTACGCCGCGATGCCCTCGGCCATCCAGGCGTCCCGGTCCACGGACGGGTCGGGCAGCTGCTTGGCGACGAAGCCGCCCTTCGCGCCGACCGGCACGATCACGGTGTTCTTGACCATCTGCGCCTTGACCAGGCCGAGCACCTCCGTGCGGAAGTCCTCACGCCGGTCGGACCAGCGCAGACCGCCTCGGGCGACCTTGCCGAAGCGCAGGTGCACGCCCTCGACGCGCGGCGAGTACACCCAGATCTCGAACGCCGGGCGGGGCGCGGGGAGATCCGGGATGGCCTGCGGGTCGAACTTCATCGAGACGTAGGAGTGCTGCTGGCCCGGCTCCGCCTCCTGGAAGAAGTTGGTCCTGAGCGTGGCCTTGATGACGGTCAGGAAGGACCGCAGGATCCGGTCCTCGTCGAGGCTCGCCACCTGGTCCAGGGCGCCGTCGAGCTCTTCGAGCAGCCCGTCGGTCAGCTCGGTACCGGCCCGCTGGCGGCCCGGCGACATCCGCGCCTCGAAGAGCGAGACGAGCAGCCGGGTGGTGTGGACGTTGTTGCGGAGGGTGTCCTCCATGTAGTCCTGGCTGAAGGTCGATCCGGCCTGCCGCAGGTACTTCGCGTACGCGCGCAGCACCATGGCCTGCCGCCAGGTCAGCCCGGCGCCCAGCACCAGGGCGTTGAAGCCGTCGTTCTCGGCCTCGCCCGTCCACGTCGCGGCGAACGCGTCCTGGACCCGCTCCCGGGCGTCGTCACCGAGGTGGTCACCGGTGCCGCCGGCGACCTGCGGCAGCCGCAGTCCGAAGTCGTAGATCCACGCGTGTGTACCGTCCGAGCAGCGGAGCTCGTACGGGCGCTCGTCGGTGACCTCGACGCCCAGGCGCTGGAGCACCGGGAGCACGGCGGAGAGGGAGACCTGCGAACCGGTCCGGTAGATCTTGAAGCGACGCTCGCCGGGGGCCGCGCCCACCGGCTCGTACAGCGAGAGGGCGAAGTCCTTGCCGCCCGTTCCGAGCTGTTCGAGGCGGCCCAGGTCCGCGACCGCGGCGCGCGGCGAGTGGTCGGCCTTGTAGCCCTCGGGGAAGGACTGCCCGTAGCGGCGCAGCAGCGCGGCGGCGCGCTCCTCACCGCACTCGGCGGTCAGCGCCTCGCCGAAACCGTCGGCCCAGGAGCGGGCGGCCTCCACCAGCCGGGCCTCGATGCGGTCCGTGTCGGCGTCGGTGAGCTCGGTCAGCTCGGTGCCCGCCGGTACCCGGACCACGAAGTGCAGCCGGGAGAGGATCGACTCGGTGTTGCGGGCGGTGAAGTCGACGCTGGTACCGCCGAGTTCTTCCTTGAGGATGTCGATCAGGCGCAGTCGTACCGCCGTGGTGTAGCGGTCGCGCGGCAGGTAGATGAGCGCGGAGTAGTAGCGGCCGTACTCGTCCTGGCGCAGGTAGAGCCGCAGCCGCCGCCGCTCCTGGAGGTAGAGCACGCTGGTGACGATGGAGCGCAGCTGGTCGACCGGCGTCTGGAAGAGCTCGTCGCGCGGGTACGTCTCCAGGATCTGCAGCAGGTCCCGGCCGTCATGGCTGTTGGGCGTGAAGCCCGCGCCTTCGAGGACCTCGGCGACCTTGCGGCGGATGACGGGTACCCGGCGGACGGACTCGGTGTACGCGGCGGACGAGAACAGCCCGAGGAAGCGCCGCTCACCGACGACGTTCCCCTTCTCGTCGAACTTCTTCACGCCGACGTAGTCGAGGTAGCTCGGGCGGTGGACCGTGGAGCGGCTGTTGGCCTTGGTGAGCACCAGGAGCTTGTGCTCACGGGCCTTGGCGCGGGCGTCGGCGGTCAGCCGGCTGAACGACGGCGAGACCGGGTGCTCCTCGTCGACGCTGCGGTGCGGGTCGGAGCGCAGGATACCGAGGCCGGTGCCGGGCACCGCGGTCAGCGAGTCGTCGTCCGTCAGCTGGTACTCGCGGTAGCCGAGGAAGGTGAAGTGGTCGGCGGCGAGCCAGCGCAGCAGCTCGCGGGCCTCCTCCAGCTCACGCTCGGACAGGTCACCGGCCTGGGGCTCGGCAGGCAGCTCGTCGGCGATGCGCAGCGCGGAGTCGCGCATCTTCTCCCAGTCCTCGACGGTCTCCCGTACGTCGGAGAGCACCCGGAGGAGGTCGGCGGTGATCTGCTTCAGATCGGCGCGGTCGGTCTCGCGGTCGATCTCGACGTGGATCCAGGACTCGACGAGGGCGTCGTGCAGGCCCTCGCCGCTCTCGTCCTTGCCGAGCACCTCGATGAGCTGGCCGGTGAGGTCACGGCGTACGACGACCTGCGGGTGGATCACGACGTGGATGCCGCGGCCCTGACGCGTCAGCTCGTTGGTGACCGAGTCGACGAGGAAGGGCATGTCGTCGGTGACGACCTCGACGACCGAGTGGCTGCAGGTCCAGCCGTTCTCCTCGACGGTCGGGGTGTGCACCTTGACGTTCGCGGTGCCCTGCGGGCGCTTCTCGGCGAGCCGGTAGTGCGAGAGCGCCGCGCCGAAGACATCCTCGGGATCGCGGTTGTCCAGGTCCTCCGGAGCGGTGTGCAGGTAATAGCGCTGGAGGTAGGCAAGGACGCGGTCCCGGTCCGGACTCCCGCCGCTCGTGGACCCGCTCGGAAGTTGCCCTCCGGCCGGGCCGTTCTCAGCTACCAGGGCTGCCCGTGCGAGCAGTTCGGCCTTGGCTTCGTCCAGCTTGGTCTGCATGTCCTCTGGCTCCTGTCGCGCGCCGTTGCGTGACGTAGGTGAAAGAAGCAGCACAACGCCACGACCACGACGCGAGGTATCCGGTCGGAGTCGACGTTATGCCGCGATGAGAGATACCCGGGACGTTATTGGCCAATTTCGGAGGCCTGTCCGGGTCAGGGGTGCCAGCGATAGCCCGGACACCGTAGTGCTCCGGGCGCGGGGCGGAGGCGTCGATGCCCCCGCGAGATATCGCGCTGATCACGGCACCAGGCTATCTCCCCCGGACCGGTGAGCGTCACGAGCCGTATCCGTACAAGTCCAGGAGTCACACTTCGACACTTTGGACAAGTGCGTGCACGGCCGTCCACCGTCCGGCGAAACCCCCGCCGAAGCCCCCGGGAAATCCCCCGGGGGGAAGCCCCTGCGACCGCCTTACAGCGCCCACTCCCGCGCTGCTCTCACGGCAGCCGCCAGCGAGTCGACGACCGGCACCCCGGCGGTCTCCAGACTGGCCCGGCTGTGCGAACCCCCGGTGTAGAGCACGGCCCGCGCCCCGGCGTGCGCGGCTGCCACCGCGTCGTCGACCGCGTCCCCGATGACCACGGTGCGTCCGGGACTGACCCCTTCCAGCGCGGCGAGGTGGCGCACCATGTGCTCCGCCTTGCCCGCACTCGACGGGCCGGTCCTTCCGTCCACGCGCAGGAAGTGCCGCTCGATGCCGTGGGTCCGCACGATCGGTATCAGATGCTCGTGCGGTGCCAGCGAACACAGGGACTGGGTGAGCCCCGAGGCCTGCCAGTCGGTGAGCAGTTGCTCCGCGCCCGCGGCGAGACCGGCGCTCTCCGCCAGCGCCCAGTAGTGCCGGTGGAACGCCTCGTCCATGACGGTCCACTCGGCGTCCGTCGGCGGTCGGCCCATCAGCCGCTCGTAGAAGCGCGGTACCGGCACGCAGTACAGCTCGCGGTAGCGCTCCAGCGTGATCGGCGGCAGGCCGATCTCCGCGAACGAGGCGTTCGTCGCCCGGATCACGGCGTCGATGTCGTGGAACAGCGTGCCGTTCCAGTCCCAGACGATGTGCGTGCCGGTGCCGGCGCCCGGACCCGTGCCCTCGTGTGTCGTCATTGCGTCGGTCCCCCCGTTCGTTCCCACGTCCCATCCAGAACGGTACGCGCAGGGTCTGACAACGGGCCGCTCAGCCGATCAGGCCGGGGATCTCCTGCACCCCGAACCAGAGCAGTTCGTGGTCGTCGGCGCCGTCCACCGTGAACTGGGCGTCGTCGTCCCCGTGGTCCGCCGCTCCCAGCGCGGCAGCCGCCACGGCGACATCGGCCTCGGCGTCGTCGGCGTCGGCATGGACGGCCGCTGCCTTGGACAGCGGCACCGCGGAAGCGATCCGCACCTCACCCAGCGCGCCCGCCTCCAGCCCGCGGTCGGGGTCCGCGACCGCGTCCTGGTCCGGCACGTCGACGGCGACGACGATCCGGCGGCGGGCGATGTCCGGCGCCCCGGCGAGCAGCCGCAGCGAGGCGGACGCGGCGCGGTTCAGCGCGGCGTACTCCAGTTCCTCGATGTCGTCGGAGACGTACCACTCCCGCAGGCCGGGGGTGACGGCATAGGCGGTCAGCGGGCCGGGGCCCAGCTCGCCCGCCGCGTGCGCCGCTGCGAGACCGGGGAGGGTCAGTGGGACGTACACACGCATGGCCGGCCGCTTTCGTCGTCGTACGGGCACCCGGCGCGAACCGGTCGGGCCCAGGTGAGGAGCCGGGCACGGAGCCCGGGTGAAGGCACCCAGGATACGTACCGAGTCCCCCATCGTGGTGACTGGAGAGGCCCCGCAGGCGTCCACCCCAGGATGACCGGCACCCGCCCGAGCCCCTCTCTGGCACGGGCCGGCCACCCGGATAGGTGATGTTCGGTGCCAGGGGCAGGGCGGCGGTGCCCGCCTTGCCCCGGCTTCCGTATGCCCGTAGAAGAAACCCAGCAGAAGTTACTGCCCGGTATAAACACCGGGCACAGCAGAACGGGGCGCTCACTTCATGAACCGGACCAGGCCCGCAGGCAGGCACGACCAGCACGGCCCGCGCACCACCCCACTCCAGCGGCGGCGGCTCAAGCCGCACTACTGGTTCGCCGAACGGCTCCTCGCGGTGCTCAGCGGGCAGCGGCCGGTGCACTGGATGCTCGGCCACACCATCGGCGAGGCGTACGAACAGCTGGTGCTGCTGGCCCCGGGAACGCCTCTGCGGGCACCGGGCCTCAGGCCCGTCGTACGCCACTGCGGCGAGTTCGTCCCCGCACCCGGCGTCATCGAGGCGTTCGCCCGCATCGGGTCGGGCGAGCACGTACAGGCGATGGCGTTCCGCCTGGAACAGGGCGCCGACCTGCGCTGGCGGTGCGCCGCGGTGGAGCTGGGCGGCGAGCGGGCCTGCGTATGAACCGCCCGCGGAGACAGCCGGGGCCGGAACCCCACAGACTCTGAGGTTCCGGCCCCGGCTCGTACGGCTTGCTGCGGGCGATACGTCTCGCCGCGGCGCTACTTCTTGCGGCGGCGACCGCCGCCCTTCTGCGCCTTCCGGCGCTCGGCACGCGTCATACCGTCCGCCTCCGAGCGGGACGCTCCGTCCTCGCTCTCGAAGTCGCCCTCGACGACACCGCCCTCGCCGTCCACCGTGGGAGCCGAGAAGTGCAGCCTGTCGGGGCGCTGAGGGGCCTCCAGGCCCTTGGCCCGGATCTCCGGACGCGCACCCGCGGGCACGGCGTCCTGCTTGTCCAGAGAGGTCTTCTCGGCCTCGTCCTGGACCGGGACCTCCTCGACCTGCTGCTCGACCTGGACCTCCAGGTTGAACAGATAGCCGACGGACTCCTCCTTGATGCCCTCCATCATGGCGTTGAACATGTCGAAGCCCTCGCGCTGGTACTCGACCAGCGGGTCCTTCTGCGCCATGGCACGCAGGCCGATGCCCTCCTGGAGATAGTCCATCTCGTAGAGGTGCTCACGCCACTTGCGGTCCAGCACCGACAGCACCACGCGCCGCTCCAGCTCACGCATGATGTCGGAGCCGAGCTGCTCCTCACGGCCCGCGTACTGGTCGTGGATGTCGTCCTTGATGGACTCGCCGATGAACTCGGCGGTGATGCCCGCGCGGTCGCCCGCCGCGTCCTCCAGCTCCTCGACGGTGACCTTCACCGGGTAGAGCTGCTTGAACGCGTTCCAGAGCCGGTCCAGGTCCCACTCCTCGGCGAAGCCCTCGACGGTCTCCGCCTGGATGTACGCGTCGATGGTGTCGTCCATGAAGTGCTGCACCTGCTCGTGCAGGTCCTCGCCCTCCAGGACCCGGCGGCGCTCACCGTAGATGACCTCACGCTGGCGGTTGAGCACCTCGTCGTACTTCAGGACGTTCTTACGCGTCTCGAAGTTCTGCTGCTCGACCTGCGACTGGGCGGACGCGATGGCACGCGTCACCATCTTGTTCTCGATCGGTACGTTGTCGGGCACGTTGGCCATCGCCATCACGCGCTCGACCATCTGCGCCTTGAACAGCCGCATCAGGTCGTCACCGAGCGAGAGGTAGAAACGGGACTCGCCCGGGTCACCCTGGCGTCCGGAACGACCACGCAGCTGGTTGTCGATACGGCGCGACTCGTGCCGCTCGGTACCCAGCACGTACAGCCCGCCGAGGTCCTTGACCTCGTCGTGCTCGGCCTTGACCGCCCGCTCGGCGTTCTCCAGCGCGGCGGGCAGCGCGGCGGCCCACTCCTCGACGTTCTCGTCCGGATCGAGGCCGCGCTGGCGCAGCTCCGCCTCGGCGAGGTCGTCCGGGTTGCCGCCGAGCTTGATGTCCGTACCACGGCCGGCCATGTTCGTGGCGACGGTGACGGCACCCTTGCGGCCGGCCTGGGCGATGATCGGCGCCTCACGGTCGTGCTGCTTGGCGTTGAGCACCTCGTGCTGCACCCCGCGCTTGGACAGCTGCTGCGAGAGGTACTCGGACTTCTCGACCGAGGTGGTGCCGACCAGGATCGGCTGGCCCTTCTCGTGCTTCTCGGCGATGTCCTCGACGACCGCGTCGAACTTGGCGACCTCGGTGCGGTAGATCAGGTCGGACTGGTCCATGCGGACCATCGGCTTGTTCGTCGGGATCGGGACGACACCGAGCTTGTAGATCTGGTGGAACTCGGCGGCCTCGGTCATGGCCGTACCGGTCATGCCGGAGAGCTTGCCGTAGAGGCGGAAGAAGTTCTGCAGGGTGATCGTCGCGAGCGTCTGGTTCTCGTCCTTGATGTCCACCCCTTCCTTCGCCTCGATCGCCTGGTGCATGCCCTCGTTGTAACGGCGGCCCGCGAGGATACGGCCGGTGTGCTCGTCGACGATCATGACTTCGCCGTCGATGACGACGTAGTCCTTGTCGTTCTTGAAGAGCTCCTTGGCCTTGATGGCGTTGTTGAGGTAACCGACGAGCGGGGTGTTCACCGACTCGTAGAGGTTGTCGATGCCCAGCCAGTCCTCGACCTTGGCGACACCGGGCTCGTGGATGGCGACCGTGCGCTTCTTCTCGTCGACCTCGTAGTCGCCGGTCTCCTCGATGCCCTTGAGCTGGTTGCCCGCCTCGCCCTTCGTCAGACGCGTGACGAGCTTGGCGAAGTCGCCGTACCACTTGGTGGCCTGATCGGCGGGGCCGGAGATGATCAACGGCGTACGGGCCTCGTCGACCAGGATCGAGTCGACCTCGTCGACGATGGCGTAGTTGTGGCCGCGCTGGACGAGCTCGTCCTGGGACCACGCCATGTTGTCGCGGAGGTAGTCGAAGCCGAATTCGTTGTTCGTCCCGTACGTGATGTCGCAGGCGTACTGCTCACGGCGCTGCGCCGGGGTCATGTTGGCGATGATGCAGCCGACTTCGAGCCCCAGGAACTTGTGGACCCGGCCCATCATCTCGGAGTCACGCTCGGCCAGGTAGTCGTTCACCGTGATCAGGTGGACGCCCTTGCCGGACAGCGCGTTCAGATAGGCGGGGAGCGTGCCGACGAGGGTCTTGCCCTCACCGGTCTTCATCTCGGCGACATAGCCGAGGTGCAGGGCGGCGCCGCCCAGCATCTGGACGTCGTAGTGGCGCTGGCCGAGGACACGCTTGGCGGCCTCGCGGACCGTCGCGAACGCCTCGGGAAGCAGGTCGTCGAGGCTTTCACCGTCGGCGTACCGCTGCTTGTACTCGTCAGTGAGGGCCCGCAGCTCGGCGTCGGAGAGGTTGACGAAATCCTCTTCGATGGAGTTGACCTGGTCCGCAATGCGGTGCAGCTTGCGCAGGATCTTTCCTTCGCCTGCACGCATGAGCTTGTTGAAGACGGACACGGGGGTTGGTCTCCTTGCCGGTCGGGCCTGGCGCGGTCGAGTTCATGGGCTGAACCTCCCGGGGTGCTACCCCCGGACCCCGGCCGGAGAAACAAGGCCGACCAGGGAGCCCGGCTTACTTTCACGCGGCAAACCGGGGTAGAGCAACGGCCATCGTAAGCGAGGACCCCGCCGCGCCGGGAGGCCTGCCGCTCAGGACAACGGTCGGGGCGTCCGGAAGGTGCCGGGAGAACCTCAAAAAGGCATGGCGCCCGGTCCGGCCCGGAGCGGAGAATCCAGCGATGGAGCCCTTCACTCTGACATCCGAGCGCCTGCTGCTGCGCCCTTTCACCCCCACCGACGCCGAGAGTGTGTTCCGGTCCTGCCAGGACCCCGACATCCAGCGCTGGACGATCGTGCCCTCGCCGTACGCGCGCAAGGACGCGGAGAGTTTCGTCGGCACCATCGTCCCGACCGGCTGGGAGTCGGGCACCAACCTGGCCTTCGCGGTACAGCCGCGCGAGGGCGGCCCGCTGATAGGTGCGATCTCCGTCTTCCAGCGCGGGCCCTCTCATACGTGGGAGATCGGATTCTGGACGGCGAAGGAACACCGGGGCCAGGGATACACGGCGGAGGCGGTGTCCGTACTGGCGCACCACACGCTGAGCGCTCTGGGCGTCGAACGCCTGGAGTGGCGGGCCGAGGTCGGCAACGTGGGCTCGCGGGCCGTGGCGGAGAAGGCCGGATTCCAGGTCGAGGGCGTACTGCGCTCGGACCTGCTGAACAAGGGCACCCGCAGGGACGCCTGGGTGGGCGCCCTGCTCCCCTCCGACCTGGGGCTCTCCGCCGAGCACGCGTATTTACCCGCGCGCGCCTGAGGTCCGGGGGCCCGAGGTCGGGCGTGGACTCCGTGGCCCGCGGCCCGACGGTGGTGGACTTCGGACCACGGCCGTCGGACCTCGGGCCCAGGCATCGTGCCCCGGCCGTCGGACCCACGGCCGTCGGGCTCGGTGCCGGGCTCCGGTGTCGGGCTCCGGTGTCGGGCTCCGGCCGGTCCGACGCCGTCCCTTCCGCGCCGCACCACCCCGCACCACCCCGCCCCGGACCGCCCCGGACCGCCCCGGACCGCCCCGGACATCCGACGGCCCGGTCCGGCTGTCAGTGCCGCGGCCTATCGTTCCGTGCATGACTCCCGTGCCGCCCCCAGCCGTCGAACTCTCCGCCGACGAAGCCCGACGGATCGCACTGCGCGCCCAGGGATTCCTGGGCGCTCCCGACCGGCGGGGCGGGGTGCGCGGAGTACTGCGCCACCTCGGCGCGGTACAGCTGGACACCATCTCCGTGCTGGCCCGCTCGCACGAGCTGATTCCGTACGCCCGGCTGGGCGCCGTGGGCCGCAGAACCGTCGACGACGCGTACTGGACCGGGGGCCACTCCTTCGAGTACTGGTCGCACGCGGCCTGCATCCTGCCCGTCGAGGAGTGGCCGCACTTCGCCTTCCGCCGCCGCGCGTACCGCGACCGCCCGCACTGGAACCACGAACTCCCCGAGACCGCCTACGAGACCGTGATCGAGCAGCTGCGCGCGGAGGGCCCCCTGACCGCCACCGAGCTGGGAGGCGCGAAGAACGGCGGCGAGTGGTGGGACTGGTCGGCCTCGAAGGTCGCGGTCGAGCGGGCGCTGATGTACGGCGAGGTGGTGTGCACCGAGCGGCGCAGCTGGAAGCGGGTGTACGACCTGGCCGAGCGCGCGATCCCCGGCGCCCTCCTCCATGACGATCTGGACGACCTGGAGTGCGTCCGCCGGCTGGTCGCCCTAGCGGGCAGGTCCCTGGGCGTCGGGACCCGTACGGACCTCGCGGACTACCACCGCCTCAAGGGCGAGCAGTTCGACGCGGTGGTAGCGGATTCGGGGCTCGTGCCCGTGAGCGTCCAGGGCTGGTCCAAGCCTGCCTGGGCCGACCCGGAGGCGCTGTCGTCCCCACCGCGCGGCCGGCACCGTACGACCCTGCTCTCCCCCTTCGACTCACTGATCTGGGAACGCGCCCGTACGGAACGGATCTTCGGCTTCACCCACCGCCTGGAGGCGTACGTCCCCAAGCCCAAGCGGATCCACGGGTACTACTCCATGCCGCTGCTGGCGGGCGGAAAGCTGGTGGGGCGGGCCGATCCTGCGCGCGAGGGCACCACGCTGGTGGCCCGGCAGGTCTCCCTGGACCACGCGAAGGCGGCCCGGCCGATGGCCGAGGCCCTGGCCGAGGCGGCTGCCTGGGTCGGCTGCACGGATGTGCGAGTCGAGCGTATGAACGCCCCGGAGCTGCGGGCCCCACTGGCCGAGGCCCTGGCAGAAACCCTGCCGACGAGCTGACCGACGGCCGGCCGACCGGCGACTGCGGCCGACGGCAGGCGACCGGCGGGACGACTTGCCCCGGGGCACCGCTCAGCGGATTTCGAGAATCTTCTCCCGCATCGCGTACACCACCGCTTCCATCCGGGAGTGCAGCTGGAGCTTCTCCAGGATGTTGCGCACATGGTTCTTCACAGTGTTCTCGGAGATGAACAACTCCTTGGCGATGTCCCGGTTGTTCATCCCCGTGGCCACCAACTTCAGTACTTCCAGCTCGCGTTCGGTGAGCCGCGGCGCCGGTACGAGCCGACGCTCGTCCGTCCGCTGGATCATCGACTTGAACTCGGTGAGCAGTTTCGACGCCATGGAAGGGCTGATCTGCGACTGCCCGTCCGCCACCGCCCGGATCGCCGTGGCGACTTCGTCGGTCGAGATCTCCTTCAGGAGATATCCCGTGGCCCCGGCCTTGATCGCGTCGTAGAGGTCGGCCTCCTCGTCGCTGATCGTCAGCATGATGATCTTCGCGCTGGGTGCCACTTCCTTGATGGCCGTGCACGCCTCGATGCCACCCCGCTTGGGCATCCGTACATCCATCAGCACGATGTCCGGCAGCAGATCGGCGGCCTTGTCCACCGCTTCCGCTCCGTCACCCGCCTCGCCGATCACCTGGATGTCCTCCTCCGCGGCGAGGACGATCTCCAGACCGCGCCGGAAGAGCGCGTGGTCGTCGACCACCAGGACCCTGATCGGTTCCCTGCCCGAAGCCGGATCATGGTCCATGGGGCCCTCATCCTCGTCGTGCACCGGACCGAAGCTGTCCGCCATCGTTCCTCCCCCTGAAGCCATGGCCAGAAGTTCGTGTACCACGCCAACCACGGCTCACAGAGCACTGATTGGCGCGTGACGCCATGATTTCATGCCGCGACGACGGAACGGTGATCCGAACCCGCACGCCGGTGCCCCCGGGGTACGTGGACGCACTTCCAGGGGCACCGCACGGTTCATGAAGTCATCCGCCGAGCGCACCGCCGGCGCCGGCCGCCTCCATGTCGGCGAGCGGGTCGGTCATCAGGTGAATGACACCGTAGTCGTAGGCGTGCCGCCGGTAGACGACACTGGGCTCCTTCGTGTCCGCGTCGACGAACAGATAGAAGTCGTGCCCGACCAACTCCATCTCGTAGAGCGCCTGGTCGAGTGACATCGCTGCTGCGACGTGCGTCTTCTCCCGGACCACCAGCGGTCCGTCGCCCTGTACTTCGAGCGAACCGATCCTCGTGGTCGGAATCGTCTGGGACGCCTTGTCGGCGATGAACTCACCGTTGCCGTCGATCTGCGCCGTCTCCGGCACGGCATCCACGACCTCGGCGGCTGAAATACGCCCTGCGCCCCTGCGGTTGTGGCGCTTCTCGTTCTGCTTGCGCAGCCGCGCCTCCAACTTGTCCGTGGCCAGATCCAGCGCTGCGTACGGGTCGCCTGCCGCTGCCTCCGCCCGGATCACCGGGCCTCGGGAGTGCAGCGTGATTTCCACTCGGTCCGAACGGTCGGCCTGCCGCGGATTGGGCTCCTTGGACACCTCGACGTCAAGGCTGATCACCTTGGCGTCCAGCTTCTGGATCTTCTCAATCTTCAGCTTCTCGGCGACGTGCTTGCGGAACCGCTCGGGTACCTCGGTTTTGCGGCCCTTGACGACGATGTCCACGCAGAACTCCGTTCCCGGATCGCTCCGCTCACTGGCGGAGCAGCTCCCTTTTGCACCAGACTCCGGCGAGCACCGGAGTCTCGGACTTGGTGACTTTCACCTCCTCCTCCCCCGTCGGAAGATCCCCACACCCCACCAATCTCCGAGTTCCACGGAACCGGCGAAACCCGGAAAGCGCCTGTATGCACGTCCGTGCATTCAAGTGAGCCACAGCTTTCGCCATTCCTCACAACCGAACATAGCTCGCGGGGACGGGTATCGGCACCCGCTACTCACGCGTACCCCCGTTCCGGTGGTTTTTCTCCCTCACTACCTGCAACGATGGAAGTTCGCGGACAGTTCCGGTTTATTTCGAAAGAGAGTGGTGGCACCGCGACAACGGCCGCAGCGACCGGTTCCGGGCAGCCACCGAATTCCCTGCCGCCCACCGCCCGCACGGCCCGCGCCGCCTCCACCAGCGAAGCCCCGGTCGTCATCAGATCGTCCACCAACACCACCCTGCCCCCTTCCAGCAGCCGTACGCCCCCGGCAGGCACTTCCAGTGCACCCGCCAGATTCGCCAGCCGCTGACGGGCGTCCAGCCCCGCCTGATCCGCCACCCCCCGACGCTGCCGGAGCGCCGCCACGACCCGCGCCGGAGTGCCCGTCCTGCGCAGCTCGGCCGATGCGGACCAGGCGATCCTGCGGCCCGCGTCATGGCCCCGGGCCCGGACCGCGCCGCGTGCCGAAGGCACCGGCACCAGCAGCAGCGTCCCCGCACCCGCGCTCCGGGCCACGGCCGCCCGTACGGACCCGGCGAGCGCCCGGCCGAGCGCCCCGGCCAGCCCCAGCGCGCCCCGTTCCTTGTGCGCGAGCAGCACCGCGCGCACCGCGTCCTCGTACGCCGCCGCTCCCCACACCGCCGGCAGCCCCGCAGGCTCCGGGACCGGTCTCGCCCTGCGCGCCGGGCCGCCGGACAGCGCCCCGGCGCACTCCTCGCAGAGCGCCGTCCGAGGTCTGCCACAGCCCCCGCAGGCGACCGGCAGCACCAGATCCGAGATTTCCCGCCACCAGTTCCGCACGGCTACTACTCTGCCGAGGCACAAGGCATCGGGCCACCCCTGTGGATAACCACCCCGGAGGCCGGACCACCAGCTGGACAGCACGCCGGACAACACGTCGGACAACACATGTCGGACAACGAGCCGGCCGACGTGCCGACCGATATCCGACCGACGTGCCCGACACCCCACCGGCAACTACGCTGGTAGGGCAACTACCCCGGATAGACGGGTGACTTCCCTTCCGTCACCACTGTCTTCCAATTCGAGCGCGGCGGCATCCGCACAATTCCGTCCTCGTCCGAGAGCGCCATCAGCGGCAGCCGGTCGTCGTCCGAAGCGGCAACAGCCGTGATGCGATTCGCGCCCGGCAGCGGATTCACGCTCGAAACAGAACCGTCCGCCTGCATATAACGCACCTGCTGCACCCCGCCGGCCTCCTTGCCGACCACCACGAGGCGGCTGCGCCCCGCCCAGGACACCGCGGTGACATCGGCCATCTGCGGGGCCGCCGGGCGCAGTGCCTCGACGGCCGGGACCGTGGGATTGTCGGCGGTGCCGTGCCGCACCACCCTGCCCACCTTCAGTGTCGTGTGTCCGTCCTTGAACAGCAGCAGCGCGATCCGGACCCCGTCCGACGACATCCGCAGGCCCTCGATGCGCGCACCGTCCAACCCGACGAGCGGTACGTTCTGCGGCTCACCCGATCCCCCGGCGAACCGCAGCAACCGCGGATGCGACGGGTCCCGATCAGCCACCCACAGATCTCCGCGCCCGTCCCAACTCGGCGCGGACAGCCGGTCCTTCTCCTGCTTGGCGTGGCTGGAATAGAGCAGTTCCGGCGCCTCGCGGCCCGAGACGATGGACGACGTGTACAGCGTCCCTCCGTCCTTGGACACCCCCGCCGCCCGGTGCTCGTCACGCGCCACCGCAACGGTGCTCAGCGGCTTCTCACCCGTCCCGAGCGGCCCCTGGACCGGCTCGGGATCGGTCCGCCCCGACGTGCCGCCCCCGGTGACCTGCATCTCCACGAGCCGCCCCTTGGCATCGACGAAGTACTCGCCGGCCGGGGTCCCCGAGGTGCGGTCGGGCGCGTACTCCTCCGCGTGGTCCGCGCTGAGCACGCACAGCTGCGAGCCGTCCGCCCGCTCCAGCTCCACCTGATCGACCCGCATGGACGTCGTGTCCCGCAGGGTGAAGAGCAGTTGGGCGGCCATCATCCGGCACTGCCCCTGGCCGACGTTCTTCGCCTTGTCGTTGAGCGGCACCGTCAGCGCGTTCCGGTCGTCGAGCGCCAGCGTCTTGACGCCCTTCTTCAGCGCCGTACCGGCCGGGAAGCGTGAACCCACCACCGGCCGAAGCCAGTTGGTCGGCCCGTCGAGCAGCGAGGCGACCGTCTGTGTCAGCGGATCCATCCGCGTCTCGGGGTCGATCCCCTGGCGGAGATAGACGGGGTCGGCGACCAGCCAGTCCTGGCCGGGCGTTCCGGACGTCGGCGCCGAGGCGAAGTAGTACTTGTTGACCGAGTGGTAGTTGCGCTGGAAGTCGGACAGGCTGAGCAGCAGACCGGCGGGCAGATCGTCGATGCGCCACTCCTTGCCGTTCTGCCGGACCAGATGGATCGCGTTCCGGTACTTCCCGTTGTCCGGCCGGTAGGCGTGCTGCTTGTCGACCACAGCGACTTCCGTGCCGGTCAGCTCGAACGTGGAAGAGCCCTCCGGCGCGTCCCGGTCGTTCGCCGGACTCAGCCGGCGGGTGGGACCGTCGGCCAGCACGGTGGTCCGCGCACCCGGGTCCCAGCTCCGGGACGCGCCCTTCGTCAGATACTTCCTGGCCGTGGCGAACTGCAGATCGTCACTGGTCATCGCCTCCAGGAAACCGTCGACGATCTCGGCGGGCGCCGCCCCCTCCTTCGGAGGAACCGCGTACACCTTGACCTGCGAATCGTTGCGCTGCGAGGGATCGACCGCTTCGATGTCACCGCTGTTCGGCATGGACGCGCACCCGGCCAGCAGCACCCCGCCGCACCCCAGCCAGACGTACATCCGCAGTCCTCGGGCGCCGCGGCGCCCACCCCCACGATCAGCGCCCACGGGCGGTGTCCTCCCGGTCCGGTACGTGCGTTGCAGAGTCACCGACCCGCGGCACCACCCGGGCGCCACTGCCCGGCAGCGCCGTCGGATCGGCCGGTATCGCCCGAGCCGGCAGCGGCAGCGTCGACCGGTCGGGACCCGGCTGGACCGGCACGGCCACCCGCCGCCCCGCGGCCTCGGCCTCCGTCGCCGCACGTCCGCGCCGCGAGTCCTCGGGCTCCAGCGGTATCGGGGAGCCGCGCAACGGCTCGTCCGCCGTACGCGGCAGAGTCAGCCGGAACTGCGAACCGCCACCGGGCTCGCCCCAGGCCTGCAGCCAGCCCCCGTGCAGCCGCGCGTCCTCGACCGCGATGGAGAGCCCGAGCCCGGTACCCCCGGTGGTGCGGGCGCGCGCCGGATCGGCCCGCCAGAAACGGCTGAACACCCGGGTCGCCTCGCCCGGCTTGAGCCCCACCCCGTAATCGCGCACCACCACCGCGACAGCGCCTCCGGCCACACCGAACCGCACCACCACGTCCTTGCCCTCGCCGTGCTCCACCGCGTTGACGACGAGGTTGCGCATCACCCGCTCGATCCGCCGGGCATCGACCTCGGCGACCACGGGCTGCTCGTCCCCGACGACCCGGATCCGGCTGCCCTTGCGCTCGGCGAGCGGCTCGGCACCGGATATCACCCGGCGCACGGTCTCGCGCAGATCGATCGGTTCGGCCTCCAGCGCCGCGGCGCCCGCGTCGAAACGGCTGATCTCCAGCAGGTCGGCCAGCAGCGACTCGAAACGGTCCAGCTGGTCCCCCAGCAGCTCCGCGGAGCGCGCGGTCACCGGGTCGAAATCGCTGCGCGCGTCATGGATGACGTCGGCGGCCATCCGAACCGTGGTCAGCGGCGTACGGAGTTCGTGCGACACATCGGAGACGAAGCGCCGCTGCATCCGGGAGAGGTCCTCCAACTGCTGGATCTTCAGCTGAAGGTTCTGCGCCATCTTGTTGAAGGCCTCGCCCAGCCGCGCGATGTCGTCCTCGCCGGTGACCTTCATCCGCTCCTGCAGGCGGCCCGCGGAGAGCCGCTCGGCGATCCCGGCAGCCATCCGCACGGGCGTCACCACCTGCCGCACCATGAACCAGGCGATCGCGCCGAGCAGCACGACCACGAACAGTCCCGCGGTGGCCAGCGTGCGCTTGACGAGGCTGAGGGTCTTCTCCTCCTGCGAGAGCGGGAAGAGGTAGTAGAGCTGGTACGGCTTGTGGTCGATGTCCTCCAGCCGCTGCCCGACGATCAGCCCCGGCTCCGGCGGACGACCGTCGACATACTTGACGTCCGTGTACGTCTTGTACGGGGCCGTCCCCTGGTCGACGTCCTGGCGCAGTTTCTCGGACACGCTGTCGGGGCTCACCTGCCCGGACGTACGCTGCCCGCCGTTGCCCGCCCCCGCTTCCTCGGACGCGGGAGCCAGGGTGATCACGTTGTACGCGCCCTGACCGCCGCTCGCGAGCTGCGCGACCAGGTCGGTACGCCACTGCCGGGAGTTGCTGGAAGCCCCGCTGTCGGCCGTTTCGCTGTCCACCACCGCGGTCGCGTTGGCCTTGTCCTTCGCCACGGTGAAACCACCGGCGGCCTGGCTGACGGCCGCCTTCTCCTTGGCTTCGAGCAGCCCGTTGCGCACCTGCCCGATGACGACGACGCCCAGCACCAGGACCACGGCGAGCGACATCAGCAGCGTGCCCGCCACCACCCTGAGCTGGATGTTCCGCCGCCACAGCCGCACAGCGGGAAGCAGCGGACGGCGCACCAGACGCGCCACCATCCGCAGCACGGGGCTGCCGGGCGCTCCGTCCTGGAACAGCCGGCCGCCCTGTACGAAACGCTCGCCGAGTCTCCCCCGCGAACGCGCCCCGGGGCCCCCGCCGGACGAACCGGCGGGGACGGTGTCCCGGGGAGAGGCGTCCGCCTCCCGACCGGCAGGCCGCTCCGTGCGCGCTCCCGGCTCCCCGGGCGTCGGAGCAGCACTGCTTCGGGTCATGTCAGCTCGGCCCGGCCTTGTAACCGACACCACGGACGGTCACGACGATCTCCGGGCGCTCGGGGTCCTTCTCGACCTTCGACCGCAGCCGCTGGACATGCACATTGACCAGCCTGGTGTCCGCCGCGTGCCGGTACCCCCACACCTGCTCCAGCAGCACCTCACGGGTGAACACCTGCCAGGGCTTACGGGCCAGCGCGACCAGCAGATCGAACTCCAGCGGGGTCAGGGCGATCGACTGCCCCTCCCGCTTCACGGAGTGACCGGCCACATCGATGACCAGATCACCGATCGCCAGCTGTTCCGGCGCGGGCTCCTCCGACCTCCTCAGTCTCGCCCGGATACGGGCGACCAGTTCCTTGGGCTTGAACGGCTTGACGATGTAGTCGTCGGCTCCGGATTCGAGCCCCACCACCACATCGACGGTGTCGCTCTTCGCCGTGAGCATCACGATCGGCACACCTGACTCGGCCCTGATAAGCCTGCAGACCTCGATGCCGTCCCGTCCGGGCAGCATGAGATCGAGCAGTACCAGGTCCGGCTTGGCCTCACGGAATGCAGCCAGTGCCTTGTCGCCGTCCGCTACAAATGACGGCTCAAAACCTTCACCACGCAGCACAATGCCGAGCATCTCGGCAAGTGCAGTGTCGTCATCGACGACAAGGACGCGTCCCTTCATGTTGACATCATCCCATTAGCTAATCGTTACCTGGCGTGACCTGGCACACAACGCGGTGAGTGCATCCGCGGTGACAGGCGAAACCGCCCCTGCCTCCGTGACTACGGCCGTCACGAGCTCGGGCGGTGTGACATCAAACGCAGGGTTGTACGCCTGCGTCCCCAGCGGCGCGACCGGCACCCCGCCGAATTCCATGACCTCCCCGCCCGCCCGCTGCTCCACCTCGATGGACGCTCCGTCCGGCGTGGACAGGTCGATCGTCGTCGTGGGAGCCACCACGACGAACGGCACGTGGTGGTACTTGGCCAGCACCGCCAGCGGGTAGCTCCCCACCTTGTTCGCCACCGAACCGTCGGCGGCGATCCGGTCGGCACCGATCAGCACCGCGTCCACCTCACCCGCCGCGAAAAGAGACCCGGCCGCATTGTCGGTGAGCAGTGTGTACGCCATGCCGTTGCGGGCCGCCTCGTACGCCGTCAACCGCGCCCCCTGCAGAAGGGGACGCGTCTCGTCCACCCACAACCGCCGCAACCTGCCGGCACGGTGTGCTGCCAGGGCCACGGCGAAAGCCGTACCTTCGCCGGCCGAGACCAGCGCCCCGGTGTTGCAGTGTGTCAGAATCCGGTGCCCACCGCCGGGCAGCAGCTCATCGAGCAGTTCCAGCCCCCGGAGCGCCATCTCCGCACTGGCCCCGGCGTCCTCCCGGTGGAGGTCCCTGGCCGCCGCGAGCGCCGCCGCCGCCCCGCCCTCGGCGTCCGCGCCGTTGCGTACGGCCGCCCGGTACACCTGAGCCACCCTGCGCACCCCGTACCCGAGGTTCACCGCGGTCGGCCGCGCACCCTCCAGCAGCGCGGCGGCCTCGTCGACGTCGTACCCGCGTACGGCAGCGAGCGCGACCCCGTACCCGCCGGCAACCCCCAACAGCGGTGCACCCCGGACTGCCAACGTCTGGATCGCCTGCACCAGCGCGGGCACGTCCGTGCACACCAGCTCGACCTCCTCGCCCGGCAATCGGGTCTGGTCGAGAAGTACCAGGACGGGCCCCTCCGGCGGCTCGTCCCAACGCAGTGAAGGGATCATCGGAGGTCCGGCATCCAACGAGGTTTGCGCGTCCTGATCAGCCATCCGCACAGTCTGCCCCGTGAGGCACCGACAATTGAAGCGGCGATGGGGATGTGCGGCCCTCTCCGTCGCCGAACAGCGCACGACACCAAGACGGCCAAACCTGCTGCCCCGACTCGTGGGCAGACATGTGTAAGGAGCGACCATGAACGACTCTCCGGGTCGGGCCTCGCCCGGGTCCGCCCCCTCCGACGGTCAGGATCCGGGCGTTCCGCGCCCGACCGAACCGTCCGACCAGGGAGATACCGCTCCGAAGTGGTCCAGCAACCAGCCACCGCCCGGCCGGTGGACCACGCCGAGCCCGCCGGACACTGCGTCCGTCCCCCCTCAGCAGACCCCGCGCCGGGGCGCACGAGCATCACAGAGCGGCAACTGGGGCCGCCCGCAGAGCGGCAGTTGGGGTGGTCCGCCGCAGGGTGGCTGGGGACGGCAGCCCGACGCACCCAGGCCCGGCGTCATTCCGCTCAGACCGCTGGGCGTCGGAGAGATCCTCGACGGCGCCGTGTCGACCCTGCGCGCCCACTGGCGCGCCGTGTTCGGCCTGACCGTTCCCGTAGCGGCGGTCGTCCAGGGCTGTTCGATCCTCGTCCAGCACTACCTGCTCCCCGACCCCGTCCAGATCGACGCCGGAGCCAGTCCCACCGAGCAGCTGCGCCAGAACATCGACGCCCTCCGGACGACCCTGCTCGACCTGGGCCCCGTGTACGCGATCTCGCTGATCGGCACGATCTTCACCACGGCCGTACTCGCCATCGTCGTCAGCCGCTCCGTCCTGGGCCGCCCGGTGGCGCTGTCCGAGGCCTGGCGGGAGGCCAGGCCGCAGCTTCCCCGTCTGGTCGGACTGAGCCTGCTGCTGCCTGTCCTCTACGCGGTCGTCGCGACGGTCGGCATCCTTCCCGGCCTGCTGATCGGGGGCACGGGAGGCGCCGCGCTCACCGTCCTCGGGGCATTCGCCGTGATCGCTGTGATGGCCTGGCTCTGGGTCTGGGTCGGCCTGGCCGGACCCGCGCTGATGCTGGAACGACAGAGCATCGCGGACGCCCTCCGCCGCTCGGTCAAGCTGGTGAAGGGCGTGTGGTGGCGGATCTTCGGCATCATGCTGCTCACTCTTGTACTGACCTCCGTCCTCTCCGGCATCATCAGCCTGCCGTTCAACGCCATCGCCATGGCCGCGGACGGCAGCAGCGTCACCGAACTCGTCTCGGGCAATTCGCCCGCGTTCGGCTGGCCCTATCTGATCGTCAGTGGCATCGGAGGGGTGATCACCGCGGCAGTCGCCTACCCGTTCTCGGCCGGCGTGACGGTGCTTCTCTACATCGACCAGCGCATCCGCCGCGAAGCCCTCGACATCGACCTCGCGCGATCCGCGGGTGTACCCGGTTACGACACTTCGCAGAGCTGATCGGCCTGTCGGCGCCGGGGCACAACAAGGTTCGCCCCGGCGCCGATGGACAACAGGGAGAAGTCCCTACGGTTTTGGTCTGAACGCAAAAATGCCTCAACCCCCGGACAAAGTCCGGGGGTTGAGGCTAAAAATTGTTCGGCGGCGTCCTACTCTCCCACAGGGTCCCCCCTGCAGTACCATCGGCGCTGAAAGGCTTAGCTTCCGGGTTCGGAATGTAACCGGGCGTTTCCCTAACGCTATGACCACCGAAACACTATGAAATTAACCAACACCGGATAACAACACGGCCGTTCGTTATTTCAGAACTAACACAGTGGACGCGAGCAACTGAGGACAAGCCCTCGGCCTATTAGTACCAGTCAGCTCCACCCGTTACCGGGCTTCCACATCTGGCCTATCAACCCAGTCGTCTACTGGGAGCCTTAACCCCTCAAAGGGGGTGGGAATACTCATCTCGAAGCAGGCTTCCCGCTTAGATGCTTTCAGCGGTTATCCTTTCCGAACGTAGCCAACCAGCCATGCCCTTGGCAGGACAACTGGCACACCAGAGGTTCGTCCGTCCCGGTCCTCTCGTACTAGGGACAGCCCTTCTCAATATTCCTACGCGCACAGAGGATAGGGACCGAACTGTCTCACGACGTTCTAAACCCAGCTCGCGTACCGCTTTAATGGGCGAACAGCCCAACCCTTGGGACCGACTCCAGCCCCAGGATGCGACGAGCCGACATCGAGGTGCCAAACCATCCCGTCGATATGGACTCTTGGGGAAGATCAGCCTGTTATCCCCGGGGTACCTTTTATCCGTTGAGCGACAGCGCTTCCACAAGCCACTGCCGGATCACTAGTCCCGACTTTCGTCCCTGCTCGACCCGTCGGTCTCACAGTCAAGCTCCCTTGTGCACTTACACTCAACACCTGATTGCCAACCAGGCTGAGGGAACCTTTGGGCGCCTCCGTTACTCTTTAGGAGGCAACCGCCCCAGTTAAACTACCCATCAGACACTGTCCCTGATCCGGATCACGGACCGAGGTTAGACATCCAGCACGACCAGAGTGGTATTTCAACGACGACTCCACAATCACTGGCGTGACCGCTTCAAAGTCTCCCACCTATCCTACACAAGCCGAACCGAACACCAATATCAAACTATAGTAAAGGTCCCGGGGTCTTTCCGTCCTTCTGCGCGAAACGAGCATCTTTACTCGTAGTGCAATTTCACCGGGCCTATGGTTGAGACAGTCGAGAAGTCGTTACGCCATTCGTGCAGGTCGGAACTTACCCGACAAGGAATTTCGCTACCTTAGGATGGTTATAGTTACCACCGCCGTTTACTGGCGCTTAAGTTCTCAGCTTCGCCACACCGAAATGTGACTAACCGGTCCCCTTAACGTTCCAGCACCGGGCAGGCGTCAGTCCGTATACATCGCCTTACGGCTTCGCACGGACCTGTGTTTTTAGTAAACAGTCGCTTCTCGCTGGTCTCTGCGGCCACCCCCAGCTCACCGAGTAAATCGGATCACCAAGAATGGCCCCCCTTCTCCCGAAGTTACGGGGGCATTTTGCCGAGTTCCTTAACCATAGTTCACCCGAACGCCTCGGTATTCTCTACCTGACCACCTGAGTCGGTTTAGGGTACGGGCCGCCATGAAACTCGCTAGAGGCTTTTCTCGACAGCATAGGATCATCCACTTCACCACAATCGGCTCGGCATCAGGTCTCACCCTTAACGTGTGACGGATTTACCTATCACACGGGCTACACCCTTACCCCGGGACAACCACCGCCCGGGCTGGACTACCTTCCTGCGTCACCCCATCGCTTACCTAGTACAGATCTGGTCCGACGGCTCCACCACTCCCCTTCACCCGAAGGATCCAGGACGGCTTCACGGCCTTAGCATCGTCTGATTCAGTATTGGGCGTTTCAAAGCGGGTACCGGAATATCAACCGGTTGTCCATCGACTACGCCTGTCGGCCTCGCCTTAGGTCCCGACTTACCCTGGGCAGATCAGCTTGACCCAGGAACCCTTAGTCAATCGGCGCACACGTTTCTCACGTGTGTATCGCTACTCATGCCTGCATTCTCACTCGTGAACCGTCCACAACTCGCTTCCGCGGCTGCTTCACCCGGCACACGACGCTCCCCTACCCATCCCAGCCCCCGTTGGGGGTATGTGCTGGAATGACACGACTTCGGCGGTACGCTTGAGCCCCGCTACATTGTCGGCGCGGAATCACTTGACCAGTGAGCTATTACGCACTCTTTCAAGGGTGGCTGCTTCTAAGCCAACCTCCTGGTTGTCTCTGCGACTCCACATCCTTTTCCACTTAGCGTACGCTTAGGGGCCTTAGTCGATGCTCTGGGCTGTTTCCCTCTCGACCATGGAGCTTATCCCCCACAGTCTCACTGCCGCGCTCTCACTTACCGGCATTCGGAGTTTGGCTAAGGTCAGTAACCCGGTAGGGCCCATCGCCTATCCAGTGCTCTACCTCCGGCAAGAAACACACGACGCTGCACCTAAATGCATTTCGGGGAGAACCAGCTATCACGGAGTTTGATTGGCCTTTCACCCCTAACCACAGGTCATCCCCCAGGTTTTCAACCCTGGTGGGTTCGGTCCTCCACGACCTCTTACAGCCGCTTCAACCTGCCCATGGCTAGATCACTCCGCTTCGGGTCTAGAGCGTGCAACTCAAACGCCCTATTAGGACTCGCTTTCGCTACGGCTTCCCCACACGGGTTAACCTCGCTACACACCGCTAACTCGCAGGCTCATTCTTCAAAAGGCACGCAGTCACGACTAACAGTACAAGTACTGTCAGCGACGCTCCCACGGCTTGTAGGCACACGGTTTCAGGTACTATTTCACTCCGCTCCCGCGGTACTTTTCACCATTCCCTCACGGTACTATCCGCTATCGGTCACCAGGGAATATTTAGGCTTAGCGGGTGGTCCCGCCAGATTCACACGGGATTTCTCGGGCCCCGTGCTACTTGGGAGTCACACAAGCAAGCCGTTGATGTTTCAGCTACGGGGGTCTTACCCTCTACGCCGGACCTTTCGCATGTCCTTCGCCTACACCAACGGTTTCTGACTTGCCCAACAGCCGGCAGACTATTGAAGTGCAATCCCACAACCCCGCATGCGCAACCCCTGCCGGGTATCACACACATACGGTTTGGCCTCATCCGGTTTCGCTCGCCACTACTCCCGGAATCACGGTTGTTTTCTCTTCCTGAGGGTACTGAGATGTTTCACTTCCCCTCGTTCCCTCCACATGCCCTATGTGTTCAGGCATGGGTGACAGCCCATGACGACTGCCGGGTTTCCCCATTCGGAAACCCCCGGATCAAAGCCTGGTTGACGGCTCCCCGGGGACTATCGTGGCCTCCCACGTCCTTCATCGGTTCCTGG